>CAVRHY010000012.1:0-171380 GCA_963721105.1 uncultured Alphaproteobacteria bacterium
AATCGGCGTTGAAAACTGACCCTCGATCGGCGTCCAAAATTGACCCCCCTCGGCTCCGGTCAGAGCGGCAGGGATCAGACGCGGTTCTTGAAGCGCCAGCTCTCGTTGCCGGTTTCGACGATTTCGCAGTGGTGGGTGAGCCGATCGAGGAGCGCGGTGGTCATCTTCGGGTCGCCGAAGACGGCCGGCCATTCGCCGAAGGCGAGGTTCGTGGTGACGATGATGGAGGTCTGCTCGTAGAGCCGGCTGACAAGGTGGAACAGGAGCTGGCCACCAGCCTGGGCGAACGGCAGATAGCCGAGTTCGTCGAGGACGACGAGGTCGAGCCGGCCGAGATGATCGGCCGTGCGGCCCTGTCGACCGGCGCGCGCCTCGGCCTCGAGCTTGTTCACGAGGTCGACGACGTTGAAGAAGCGGCCCCTCGCGCCATTCCGGATGCAGGCGCGGGCGACACCGACGGCGAGGTGGGTCTTGCCGGTCCCGGTGCCGCCGACCAGCACGACATTGCGCTGGTGGTCGAGGAAGTCACCGGCAGCGAGATCGCGGACCAGCGTCTCGTTGATCGGCGTCTCGTCGAAGACGAACTCCTCGATGTCCTTGGCGAGCGGCAGCTTGGCGATGGTGATCTGGTACTTGATCGAGCGCGCCTGCTTCTCCGAGATCTCGGCCGCGAGCAGGTCGCCGATCACCCGATGCGGCTCGTGCTGCCGCTTTACGGCCGTGGCAACGATCTCGTCATAGGCGGCCCGCATGCCGAAGAGCTTCAGGCCGCCCATGGCTTCCAGTATCTCACTGCGCTCCATCAGATCGCCCTCCTCAGGCTGTCATAGCGGGCGCAGTCGGCGGCGGGCTCGTGCCGCAGCTGCAGCGCCTCGGGTGTCATGATCGTCACCGGCGGTCCGGGATCGCGTTGGCGGGCCAGGATGTTCAGGATGATGTCGGCGGAGTGGACGCCTTCGCTCAGCGCCTCGGCGCAGGCGGCGTCGACGGCAGGCAGGCCATCCGAGAGCACCGCGCCGAGGATCTCGACCATCTGGCGGTCGCCGTCGGGCGCGGCACGCAGCTTCCGGCGCACTCGCTCGATCGCGGCCGGCAGCACCCAGTCCTTGAACGGCGCGCCATTCCGGAGAGCGCCGGGCTTGCGGGCGAGCACCGGAACGTAGTGCCATGGGTTGTAGACGGTCTCGCCGCGTCCAAAGGCGCGCCGGTGGGACCCGACGATCCGCCCGTCCTGGCGCAGCTCGATACGGTCGGCATAGGCGCGGAGCTCCACCGGCCGGCCGACGGCGCTCGCCAGGACCGAGTACTTGTTGTTGTCGAAGCGCACGAGGCAGGTCTTCGACGGCGAGGCCGGCACCGAGTGGAAGCCGTCGAAGGGTCCGGCATAGGGCACCAAGCTCGGCCGCTCGGTCTCGAACATCTCCCAGATCGTCCTGTCGCGGACCTCGGGATGCGGCTGCGCCTTCGCCCAGGCGACGCAGCGGTCGAGCAGCCAGGCGTTCAGCTCGTCATAGCTCTTCACGCGCAGCCGCGGTGCGAAGAAGCGCTGCCGGACGACGCCGACCTGGTTCTCGACCTGGCCCTTCTCCCAGCCCGAGGCCGGGGTGCAGGCGACCGGGTCGACAAGGTAATGGCTGCACATCTGCTGGAAGCGGCGATTGTAGGCGCGCTCCTTCCCGACGAGGATCGCGTCGACCGCCGTCTTCATGTTGTCGTAGATCCCGCGCGTGCAGGCGCCCCGGAAGAAGGCGAACGCCCGGTCGTGGGCGTCGAACACCATCTCCTGCGTCTCGCGAGGATAGGCCCGCACGAACAGCATCCGGCTGTGGCAGAGCCGGACGTGCGCCACCTTCACGGTGACCGTCGTGCCGTTGATCAGCACGACCTCATGGCTCCAGTCGAACTGATATGCCTCGCCCGGCGCGAAGCTCAGCGGCACAAATGCGGCCGCCGTCGCTTCGCTCTCGCGACGCCGCCACGAAGCCGCATACCGGCGAACGGCATCGTAGCCGCCCTGATAGCCGAGCCCCCGCAACTCCTCGAAGATCCGGATCAGCGTCAGCCGCTCGCGGCTTGCACGAGCAGCGTTCGCCGACAGCATCCGGTCCAGATCTTCACACCACCGGCTGAGCCGCGGCTGTGGCTGGACACTGCGTTCATAGGCGAACGCCGTCTCTCCGCTCCGCACGATCTTGCGCACCGTGTTCCGCGAGATGTGCAACTCGCGGGCGATCTCCTTGATCGGCCGACCTCGCACGAAGTACTCGCGGCGAACCCGCGCGATCGTGTCCACGCCCTTCATCCCCCATCACCCGTACCCGTCCCGATTCTTGGACGGGCAGTGTCCGCATCACGCGCGACAGGGGGGTCAGTTTTGGACGCCGATCCGGTCGCTCAGGGGGTCAACATTCCACGCCGATCCACAGCCATTTCCTGGAGCGGGACAAGGATCGCGAAGCGACCGCCAGCTTACTCGGCAGAGAAGCGACTCACCGACGCTCGTGCCCGGCCGGACGTCCCGTCCTGCCTCTCCAGGCATCCAAATTCACGGATCGACGAAGCGCATTGCCCGAAAATCGCGCGCTATCAGGCATGGCCCGCGTGCTCGGCCGAAGTCGGTGCCTCGGCGCCACCGCACTTCAAGCGCATCCATGTGGGCAGCAGGACCGCAGGGCGCTTCCCGCGCCCTGTCAGTGGGCAAGATCACGAGGCAGAGCGCTCCCAAGCCTCGCGCTTGCGGTAAAGCGTCGACGGGCTGACATCGAGAATGCGCGCGGCGCGGGGAATCGAGCCGTCGCATTCGCAGATCGTCACCTCGATGAACTCGCGCTCGAGGTCCGCCAGGGTTGAGCCGACCAGGCCGCGTAGCATCTCGCGCGGCTCAAGCTCCGGCCCGCGCGCACCATGTCCGGCGCCGCCGAAGCGGCCAAAGGTGACGTTGCCGACCGGCGCCGCAGGTCCGGCGGATCCCGCAGTTTCGGCGGTGCCGCCGGAAAGCTGTATCGTGGGGCTAGCAGGCAGGGAGGCGGCGGCGCGGTGCGACGGCCAGATCGCATGCGGAAGCATGTCGAGCGTCAGCTCCTCGCCCTCGTTCAGCACGATGGCGTTGCGCAGCACGTTCTCCACCTGACGGACGTTGCCCGGCCAGGAATAGCCGCGCAGCGCGTCGCGAACCGGGGCGCTGAAGCGCGTGAAGGACTTGCCCTCCTCGCGGGCGAAGCGGGCGAGCAGCACCTCGGCGATCTCAAGCACGTCGTCGCCACGGTCGCGCAGCGGTGGCATGACGATGGGCACGACGTGGAGCCGGTAGAACAGGTCCTCGCGGAAGCGGCCGGCGGCGACCTCGGCCGCCGGCTCGCGGTTCGTCGCGCAGACGATGCGCACGTCGACCTTGCGCGGCTCGACGGCGCCGACTGGCTGTATCATCGAGGTCTGCAGGAAGCGCAGCAGCTTGGTCTGCAGCGCCAGGTCCATCTCGCAGACCTCGTCGAGGAACAGCGTGCCGCCGTCGGCCGCCGCGGCGGCGCCGGGCTTGTCGGCGATGGCGCCTGTGAACGAGCCCTTCAGGTGGCCGAACACCTCGGATTCAAGCAGGTCGCGCGGAATCGCGCCGCAGTTGATCGCGATGAACGGACCGGTGCGGCGGATCGACTGGTTGTGAATGGCATGCGCGGCGATTTCCTTGCCGGTGCCGCTCTCGCCGGTGATGAAGACCGTCGCGGTCGACCGACCGATGTTGCGGATCATCGAGTAGATCTGGCGCATCCGAGCCGACGAGCCGACGAAGCCGCGCATCTCGGCCGGCTCACCCGCGGACGGCGGTCCGTCATGCGTCTCGTTCGCCTCGATCTCCAGCGAGCGGACCGCGCTCTTGACTGCGCCGATCAGCCGGCGGTCGTCGAACGGCTTGACCAGGAAATCGGACGCGCCGCCTCGCATCGCCTCGACGGCGCGGTTGATCGAGCCGTTGGCGGTGATGACGAGGATCTTCGTCTCGGGGCTGCGGGCATGCATCTCGCGCAGCACGTCGAGCCCGTTGCCGTCCGGCAACATCAGATCCAAGAGCACGATGCGGCTGGCCTTGCGGTTGAACTCGGCCATGGCCTCGCGCGCGCCGAAGACCGCCTTCACCGTCAGGCCGGCGCGCTCGAGCACCGACTGGTAGACCATCGAGAGCGACGGCGTGTCCTCGACGAGGAGGACCGGGTCCGAGAACTCGATTGTCATCGCACCGTCTCCTCATGACTTTGGCACACGAACTGCAGGACGCGCTCTGCCTCGAACAGCAACTCGGACCCGTCATCGTCGAGCGTGCTATCGTCCCCCGCGTGTCCGGCGGAATTAAGGCGTGTGGCCAGCGACCGGAGCCGCAGCGCGCCGATCACCCCGGCCACCGCCATCAGCGGATGGGTGGCGATCCTGAGGGCGTCGAAGTCGCGGATCTGGACCGCGCCGGCCACCGCCTCGCAGGCCTCGCCGATGTCGTCGCCGACGCGCCGGACCAGCTCCCGGCGTCCGTCCGCCTCGAATGATCCGCAGAGAGATTCGAAGATCGCGCAGTCGAAATCTGGCTGCTCGGGCTCCAGACCGCCTGCCCCATCGGCGGACGGATCGGCCGCAGGATCGGGTGGCGGGTTGCGGGCGTGGCGCTGGCGGACATGAGCAAGGATCTCACCGCCGAACTTCGCGATCGAGACGATCGGCTTGGCGATGATGCCATCGGCACCGGCGTCCTCGATCGCGGCGCGGTGCTCGCGCATGACGTAGGCGGTCAGCGCGATCATCGGCATCCGCGCGACCGGACCCGGATCGGCGCGGAGCTGGCGGATAAGGTCGATCCCCGAGATGCGCGGCATCTCGATGTCGACCAGCGCGACGTCGAAGCTCTTCTCGCCCAGCATCTCGAGCGCCTCGAGCCCGTCCGATGCGATCGTCACCTCGGCGCCCAGGCTCTCGAGCATATGGCTCGCCACCATCTGGTTCGTCGGGTTGTCCTCGGCCAGCAGGACCGACATGCCGACAAGGCTCATGAAAACACCCGTCTTGCCCGTTCTGTCGCGGACTGTTCCGCCGGAGCAAACAGTTGCGCAACGCAAAGGCGAAATTACGGCAGAGGGGCGGTCCCGAGCGGAGCATGAAAGTCGACCAGGCGGGCGGGCGCCGGCGGCCCCCCCCGGCGCGCGGGCGGCGTCAGGCCCCGGCCGGGAAGCCGAGACCCTTCAGCGCCGAGCCGATCTCGTCGAGGATGGCAGGATCGTCGATGGTGGCCGGCACCTTCGGGTTCTCGCCGTCGGCGATCTGCACCATTGTCCTGCGCAGGATCTTGCCAGAGCGCGTCTTGGGCAGCCGATCGACCACGACGGCGTGCCGGAAGGCGGCGACGGGGCCGATCTCGTCGCGGACACGCTGGATGCATTCTCGCACGATCTCCTCGTGCGGCCGGTTGCAGCCCTTGTTCAGGCAGAGGAACCCCATGGGCACCTGCCCCTTGAGCTGGTCGGTGATGCCGATGACGGCGCATTCGGCGACGTCCGGGTGGCCGGCCAGCACCTCCTCCATCGCGCCGGTCGAGAGCCGATGGCCGGCGACGTTGATGACGTCGTCGGTGCGCGCCATGATGTAGAGATAGCCGTCCTCGTCCAGCATCCCCGCGTCGCCCGTCTCGTAGTAGCCCGGGAAGTGCGACAGGTAGGCGCGGACGAAGCGGTCGTCCGCGTTCCACAAAGTCGGCAGGCAGCCCGGCGGCAGCGGCATCTTCACCGCGATGGCGCCGAGCGTGCCGGGCGCGACAGGGCTTCCGCCCTCGTCCAGCACCTGCACGTCATAGCCCGGCATCGGGACCGAGGGCGAGCCGAGCTTGACGGGCATCAACTCGATACCTGCCGGGTTGGCGGCGATGGCATATCCCGTCTCCGTCTGCCACCAGTGGTCCAGCACCGGGACATTCAACTGCTCCTGCGCCCATTCTATCGTGGCGGGGTCGGCGCGCTCGCCGGCAAGGAACAGGGTGCGGAAATCCGAGAGGTCGTACTTGCGGACGAACTCGCCCGTCGGATCCTCGCGCTTGATCGCGCGAAAAGCGGTCGGCGCGGTGAAGAGCGCCTTGACCTTGTGCTCCGAGATGATGCGCCAGAAGGTGCCGGCGTCGGGCGTGCCGACGGGCTTGCCTTCGAACAGGATCGACGTGCAGCCGTAGAGCAGCGGCGCGTAGACGATGTAGGAGTGGCCGACCACCCAGCCGACGTCCGAGGCTGCCCAGTACGCCTCGCCGGGCTGCATGCCGTAGACGTTCTTCATCGTCCAGTAGAGCGCCACCATGTGGCCGCCGCTCGGTCGGATCACGCCCTTTGGCTGGCCGGTCGTGCCCGAGGTATAGAGGATGTAGAGCGGCTCGGCGCCGCCGACGGGCACGCAGTCGGCCGGCTCGGCGTCCTGCTGGAAGGCCTGCCAGTCGTGATCGCGGCCCTCGATCAGGTCGCAGGTCTTCTGCTCGCGCTGCAGGACGACGCAGAAATCGACCTTGTGCTTCGCCTGCTCGATCGCCCGGTCGAGCAGTGGCTTGTAGGCAACGACGCGCCCCGGCTCGATGCCGCACGAGGCAGAAAGGATGGCCTTGGGCTGCGCGTCGTCGATGCGGACGGCCAGCTCGTGCGCTGCGAAACCGCCGAAGACGACCGAGTGGATGGCGCCGAGCCGGGCGCAGGCCAGCATCGCCACCACGGTCTCGGGCACCATGGGCATGTAGATGATGACCCGGTCGCCCTTGGCGATGCCCTGCGCCTTCAGCGCGCCGGCGAAGCGTGCCGTCTGGTCGAGCAGGTCGGCATAGCTGATCGAGCGCTTCGCGCCGGTGATCGGGCTGTCGTAGATGATCGCCGGCTGATCGCCCCTGCCCGCCTCGACATGGCGGTCGAGTGCATTCCAGCAGGTGTTGGCCTCGCCGTCGGCGAACCAGCGGTAGAAGGGCGGATTGCTGTCGTCCAGCGCCTTCGTCGGCTTCTTCGTCCAGTCAATCGCCTCGGCGGCCTGCATCCAGAATCCCTCCGGATCGGCTTTCCACCCCTCGTATACTTCGCGATAGCTTGTCACGCCCGCCTCTCCCGTCAGCCGTAGTTCGCGACCGGCGTGCCCGCCAGCGCCGCGATGTTCAAGAGGCCACGCGGCGTCACCGAGTTACTGACGATGTGCGCCTTGTTGCCCATGCCCATCAGGATCGGCCCGATCTCGAGGCCGCCGGTCAGCTGCTTGAGGATGTTGCGCGAGCCCGACGCCGCGTCGACATTGGCGAAGACCAGGCAGTTCGCCGCCCCCGTCAGCCGCGAGTTCGGAAAGACCCGCTCGCGCAGCTCGGGGTTCAGCGCGTGGTCGGCGTGCATCTCGCCCTCGTATTCGAAGTCGGCTCCCCCGGCGTCGAGGATTTCCAGCGCGCGGCGCATCTTGCGGCCCGACTCGGTCTGCAGGCTGCCGAAGACCGAGTGGCTGAGCAGCGCGATCTTGGGCTTCAGGCCAAAGCGCCGGATGTGGCGGGCGGCGCCGACGCAGACCTCGGCGACCTGCTCGGGCGTCGGGTCGACGTTGACCTGGCTGTCGGCGATGAAGATGACGCCCTGGTCCAGCAGAACGGGCGAAAGCGCGCCGACGGGCCTGAGCATGCCGCCGTCGCCGTCGTCCATGCCGCCGAGGACGCGCTCGACCCAGCCCAGGTGCCAGCGGTACTGGCCGGCCGTGCCGCAGATCATGCTATCGGCGTCGCCGCGCCGGACGGCGATGCAGGCTATGGCGGTGGTGTTCGTGCGCATGATCGTGCGCGCCGTGTCCGGCGTGACACCCTGGCGCGCCAGCAGGCCGTGCAGCATCTCCCAGTAGTCGCGATAGCGCGGATCGTCGTTCGGGTCGATGATCTCGAAGTCCCGGCCCGGTCGGATCGGCAGCGCCTCGCGCTCGATCCGGCTGACGATGACGTCGGGCCGGCCGATCAGGATCGGGTTGTCGACGCCCTCCTCGATGATGGACTGGGCGGCGCGCAGCACCCGCATGTCCTCGCCCTCGGCGAAGATCAGACGGCGGCTGCCCTGGCGGGCGGCCTCGAACACCGGGCGCATCAGCATCGAGGTGCGGAAGACGCTGCCCTCGAGCTTTGTCCGATACTCCTTCAGGTCGATTTTGATCTGGGCAACGCCGCTTTCCATCGCCGCCTTCGCGACAGCCGTGGCGACGGTCGAGATCAGCCGCGGGTCGAAGGGCTTGGGAATCACGTAGTCGCGGCCGAAGACCATCAACTCGCCCTGGTAGGCGAGCGCCGCCTCGGCCGACGAGGTCTTGCGCGCGAGGTCGGCCAGCGCGTGCGCGGCGGCGACCTTCATCTCCTCGTTGATCTGCGTCGCGCGCACGTCCAGCGCGCCGCGGAAGATGAAGGGAAAGCAGAGCACGTTGTTGATCTGGTTCGGATAATCCGAGCGGCCGGTGCAGATGATGGCGTCCTCGCGCACCGCCTTGGCCTCGTGCGGCATGATCTCGGGCGTCGGGTTGGCCAGCGCCATGATCACCGGATCCTTGGCCATCGCCCTGACCATCTCGGGCGACAGCGCGCCGGGGCCCGACAGGCCGAGGAACATGTCCGCCTCGCCGATCACGTCGGCGAGCTGCGGCGTGCCTTCCTGCGACGGCTGGGCAAAGCGGCGCTTGGTGGCGTCGATGTTGTTGCGGCCCTCATGCACCAGCCCGGTGCGGTCACAGAGCCAGACGTTCTCGCGACGCACGCCCAGGTCCAGCAGCAGCTGCAGGCAGGCGATGCCGGCGGCGCCGCCGCCGGTCGAGACCAGCTTGATGTCCTCGAACTTCTTGCCGGCGATGTGCATCGCGTTGATGGCGCCGGCGGCGACGACGATGGCGGTGCCATGCTGGTCGTCGTGGAAGACCGGGATGCCCATCCGCTCCTTGCAGATGCGCTCGACCTCGAAGCATTCCGGGGCGCCGATATCCTCGAGGTTGACGGCGCCGAAGGTCGGCTCCAGCGCGATGACGATCTCGGCGAGCTTCTTCGGGTCGGTCTCGTTGACCTCGATGTCGTAGCCGTCGATGTCGGCGAACTTCTTGAAGAGCGCGACCTTGCCCTCCATCACCGGCTTGGACGCGGCCGCGCCGATGTCGCCGAGGCCCAGCACCGCGGTGCCGTTCGAGATGACAGCGACGCGGTTGCCCCGGCCGGTATAGGCGAAGGATTTGGACTCGTCGCGGTGGATCTCCATGCACGCCTCGGCGACGCCGGGGCTGTAGGCCAGGCTGAGATCGCGCGCGGTGGCCATCGGCTTGGTGACGCGGATGGCGAGCTTTCCGGGCGTCGGCACCTCGTGATAGCGAAGCGCCGCCTCCTTCATTGCCTGCTCGGCGGCGGTGTGATCGGTCATGGCGAAGCCCCTCCCCTCCCGTGCCGCCATTCCCCCTGGCGGCCCTTTGGCGTCAGTCTCGCACGGTTTTCCGGCGGCGCGCCAGTGGTGTTCCGACGGCGCGCGGCCTCGCCCAGCTAAACCCGAAAGGCCGGCCTCACGCGTGAGACCGTCCCTAAGTTCTTGACACAGAGGCATTCATCCAGCCGTTAAGCGATATTTCGTTGGCGTTACCTGCCTCGGCGCCTTTGCAGGCGGAGACGGCTACTCTGCCGCCTCCGGCCTGCGCTGCGCCTCGATGAGGCCCATGATGCGGGAAGCGGCCTCCGGGATGTTGGTGCCCGGGCCGAAGATCGCCTTGACGCCGTGCGCGTGCAGGAACTCGTGGTCCTGCTGCGGGATGACGCCGCCGCAGACGACCAGGATGTCCTCGGCCCCCTGCGCGCGCAGCGCCTCGACCAGTTGCGGGGCCAGCGTGCGATGCCCCGCCGCCTGCGACTGGAGATGCCGACGACGTGGACGTCGTTGTCGATCGCGTCCTGCGCCGCCTCGGCGGGCGTCTGGAAGAGCGGGCCGACATCGACGTCGAAGCCGATATCGGCGAAGGCGGTGGCGATCACCTTGGCGCCGCGGTCGTGGCCGTCCTGGCCCATCTTGACGACCAGCATGCGCGGGCGCCGGCCCTCGGTCTCGGCGAACGCCGCGACCTCGTTCCGGATGCGATCGAAGCCCTCATCGCCCTCATAGGCCGCGCCGTAGACGCCCGAGAGCGTCTTAACCTCGGCCCGGTGGCGGCCGAAGACGCGCTCCATCGCGTCCGAGATCTCGCCGACGGTGGCCCGGGCGCGCGCCGCCTCGATGGCCAGCGCCAGGAGGTTGCCGTCGCCGGCCGCGCCGTCCTCCAGCGCCTTCAGCGCGGCGTCGCAGGCGGCCTGGTCGCGGCTGGCGCGTATCTTCTCCAGCCGGGCGACCTGGCTGGCGCGGACCTTGACGTTGTCGACGTCCAGCAGGTCGATCAGGTCCTCCTTGTCGCGCCGGAATCGGTTGACGCCGACGATGACTTCCTCGCCGCGGTCGATGCGGGCCTGCTTTCGGGCGGCGGCCTCCTCGATGCGCAGCTTGGGCATACCGGACTGCACGGCCTCGGTCATGCCGCCGAGCGCGTCGACCTCCTCGATCAGCTTCCACGCCTCGCGCGCCATGCTGTCGGTCAGCGCCTCGACGTAGTAGCTGCCGGCCAGCGGATCGACGACGTTGGTCAGCCCCGTCTCGTGCTGCAGGATCAGCTGCGTGTTGCGCGCGATGCGCGAGGAATGCTCGGTCGGCAGGCCGATCGCCTCGTCGAAGCTGTTGGTGTGCAGCGACTGCGTGCCGCCCAGCACGGCCGACATCGCCTCGTAGGCGGTGCGGACGACGTTGTTGTAGGGGTCCTGCTCCGCCAGGCTGACGCCCGAGGTCTGGCAATGCGTGCGCAGCATCAGGGATTGCTGCTTCTTCGGCTCGAACTCGGACATGATCCGGTGCCAGAGCAGCCGCGCGGCGCGCAGCTTGGCGGCCTCCATGAAGAAGTTCATGCCGATGCAGAAAAAGAACGACAGCCGCCCGGCAAAGGCGTCGACGTCCATGCCGCGGGCCAGCGCCGTCTTCACGTACTCACGCCCGTCGGCCAGCGTGAAGGCGAGCTCCTGCACCAGGTTCGCGCCAGCCTCCTGCATGTGGTAGCCGCTGATCGAGATCGAGTTGAAGCGCGGCATCTCGGTAGCCGTGTAGGCGATGATGTCGGCGACGATCCGCATGCTAGGGCTCGGGCGGGTAGATGTAGGTGTTGCGGACCATGAACTCCTTGAGGATGTCGTTCTGGATGGTCCCCGACAGCTTGTCGCGCCCGACGCCCTGCTCCTCGCCGGCGACGATGAACGACGCCAGCACCGGGATCACCGCGCCGTTCATCGTCATCGAGACGCTGACATCCTGCCAGCGGGATGCCGTCGAACAGGATCTTCATATCCTCGACGGAGTCGATCGCGACGCCGGCCTTGCCGACATCGCCCTCGACGCGCGGGTGGTCGCTGTCATAGCCGCGATGGGTGGCGAGGTCGAAGGCGACGCTGACGCCCTGCTGCCCGCCCTTCAGCGCGTTGCGGTAGAAGGCGTTCGACGCCTCGGCGGTCGAGAAGCCGGCATATTGCCGGATCGTCCACGGCCGGCCGGCATACATCGTCGCCTTCGGCCCTCGCACGAAGGGCGGCTCGCCCGGCAGCGTGCCGAGGTGCTGGAGGTTCTCGAGGTCCGCTTCCGTGTAGACCGGCTTGACGGCAATGCCCTCGGGCGTCTCCCAGACCAGGTCGTCGGGCGTGCGGGTCTTCAGCTCGCGCGTGGCCAGCTTCTTCCAGTCTTGAAACCTGTCTGTCACGACGGCACCCTCCTGGATTGTCAGTAGGAGATTATAGGGATGAAATGGCTTCGGCGCATCCTCGGGTCACGCGCCGGATCCGAAGGCGGGATCAATCACGTCACCGATCACCGGTCCGAACCGGTCCTGATCCGGGCTACTGAGCGTCACTCGAACTCCATGATGACCTCGTCGACCGCCAGGCTGGCGCCGGGGGCGGCGTTGATCTTCCTGACCACGGCCTTGCGCTCGGCGCGCAGCACATTCTCCATCTTCATCGCCTCGACGGTGGCGAGCGGCTGGCCCTCGAAGACCTCGTCGCCCTCCTCCACCGTGATCGAGACGACCAGCCCCGGCATCGGGCAGAGCAGCATCTTCGAGGTATCGGCAGGCGCCTTCTCGGGCATCAGTGCGGCCAGCTCGGCGGCGCGCGGGGTGCGGACCTTCACGGCCAGGTCAGCGCCGCGATAGCGAATGCGGTAGCCCTCGGTGACGGGGGTGACCTTCACGGACATGCGCACGCCGTCGATTGTCGCCGTGGTCAGCCGGTCGCCAGGCGTCCAGTCGCCCTCGACGGCCATCTCTGTGCCGTCTTCGAAGGTGATGTCGACCCTGCCCTGGCCGTGCACCAGCAGCTGCGGGCGGCGCGGGTCGCGGCCCTTGACGGTCAGGCTAAGCTCGCCGCCCTCCTCGGTGCGGACATGGCCCAGCACGGCGCGCTCGGCGGTCAGGGCGAAGGTCTCGCCGGCGATCGCGACGACCCAGTTGCGGGACGGCGGGCGCTCGCGACGGTTGAAGGTGCCGCTGATGCGGCCCTCGCGCCGCGCCGCGACGACGCGCATCGCGGCCGCGCCGGCGGCGAGACGGCGGATCACGTCGGGAGGCAGGGCCGCGCCGGCAAAGCCCTCCGGATATTCCTCGGCGATGAAGGCCGTCGAGATGTCGCCCGAGGCGAAGCGCGGGTGGTCCATCACGGCGCTGAGGAAGGGCAGGTTGTGGCCGATGCCCTCGACCTCGAATTCGTCGAGCGCGGTGCGCATGGTCTCGATGGCGGCATCGCGGTCGGGACCCCAGGAGCAGAGCTTGGCGATCATCGGGTCGTAGAACATGCTGATTTCGCCACCCTCGAAGACGCCGGTGTCGTTGCGGACGGCGTGCGTCTCGTCGGCCTCCTCGGCGGGCGGGCGATAGCGGGTCAGGCGGCCGATCGAGGGCAGGAAGTTGCGGTAGGGGTCCTCGGCGTAGAGCCGGCTCTCGATGGCCCAGCCGGTCAGGGTCACGTCGTCCTGGGTCAGCGCCAGCTTTTCGCCGGCGGCGACGCGGATCATCTGCTCGACAAGGTCGATGCCGGTGATCAGCTCGGTGACCGGGTGCTCGACCTGCAGCCGGGTATTCATCTCGAGGAAGTAGAAGTTGCGCTCGGCGTCGACGATGAACTCGACCGTGCCGGCCGAGGCGTAGTCGACGGCCTTGGCCAGCGCCACCGCCTGCTCGCCCATGGCGCGGCGCGTCGCCTCGTCGAGGAAGGGCGAGGGCGCCTCCTCGATGACCTTCTGGTTGCGCCGCTGGATCGAGCATTCCCGCTCGCCCAGGTAGATGCAGTTGCCATGGCTGTCGCCAAGGACCTGGATCTCGATATGGCGCGGCTGGGTGACGAACTTCTCGATGAAGATGCGGTCGTCGCCGAAGCTGGAGCGCGCCTCGTTCTGCGACGAGCGGAAGCCGTCGCGGACCTCGGCGTCGGTCCAGGCGATGCGCATTCCCTTGCCGCCGCCGCCGGCCGACGCCTTGATCATCACCGGATAGCCGATGTCGGCGGCGATCTTCACCGCCTCCTCGGCATCGGCGATGATCCCCATGTAGCCGGGCACGGTCGAGACGCCGGCCTCGGCGGCGAGCTTCTTGGAGGTGATCTTGTCGCCCATCGCCTCGATGGCACCGACCGGCGGGCCGATGAAGGCGATGCCGGCGTCGGCCAGCGCCTGGGCGAAGGCGGGGCGCTCCGAGAGAAATCCGTAGCCGGGGTGCACGGCCTCGGCGCCCGTCTGGCGACATGCCTCGACGATGCGCTCGATCAGCAGGTAGGACTGCGAGGCCGGCGGCGGGCCGATGTGGACGGCCTCGTCGGCCATCTCGACATGCAGCGCGTTGCGGTCGGCGTCGGAGTAGACCGCGACGGTCGCGATCCCCATGCGTCGGGCGGTCTTTATCACCCGGCAGGCGATCTCGCCGCGGTTGGCGATGAGAATCTTCTGGAACATGGCACCGCCCTTCGCATTGCTCGCGCGTCCGCGCGATCGGGGCGATGATTAGACAGGCGGGGCGGTGAATACCAGAGGGCGGGCCGCAACCAGCAGTCTGGCTCTGGCTGCACTCACCAGCTGTCGTAGACGGGCTTGCCCAGATCGCGGTCGCCCTGCTCTGTCAGCGCGCCTGTCGCCGCGCCGATCGCGCCACCGGCCAGGGCGCCGACGGCCGGAGTGCTGCCGCAGGCCGTCAGCGCCGCGAGAAGCCCGAAGGCGGCAGAGGCTTTGAAGTACAGGCCTGCCTCCAGTTTCTGCCTCGATGCCGGAGGCAAGGTGTCGCAGGCGATATCAATCCGATGAAAAACCCGCGACATCCGCGGGGTCGTCGCCCAGTACGAAGCCCCGGGCCGGCCAGGCGGGATGACGCCCGGCCGTCCGGTTCGCCGCCGCTCAGTAGCGGCGGCGCCAGATCGGGTCGCCGAGGTTGATGTCGTCGGAGCTGGTCAGCCCGCCGGCCGCGGCGCCCAGTGCGCCGCCGATCGCCGCGCCGGTCAGCGCGTCGTTGCCGGTGATCGCCGCGCCGGCCGCGCCAGCACCCGCGCCGAGCGCGGCACCGCTGAGCGCCCGGTCGGTCGTCGAATATCCGCAGGCGCCGAGCACCAGCACCAGCCCGAGAGCCGCCATCGTGAAACCACGCATGAGAAACCTCCGCCAATTGCGTTTCGCTGGCGAGTGAAACGCTCTGGTTGAAGGGCTCCGTCGGCTTTGCCGGCGGGGCAATCCGGAGATTTTCCGGCTGTGGCCGGCGCGCAACGGACGCCGGCACGGTCCGCGGTCTGCGTCAGGCAGTATCGGTCTGGAACTCGGCCGGAGAGGTGATCTCGATCAGCTCCAGATCGTCCGAATGCCGCACCTCGCGGTGGCGGATACCGGGCGGCTGCAGCACGCAACTGCCCTCGCGGAGGATGTGCTCGCCCTGCCCCTCGTACTCGAAGGCAACCCAGCCGCGAGTCACGTAGACCATCTGGAAATCAAGCTCGTGCGTATGCCACTGCGCCTCGGAGTGCCGGCCCGGAACGGCGCGGATGACATTCGCGCCGTAGCGCCCGCCGGTCGCCTCGGCGATGCCGAGCTGGCGGTATTCGAAAAAGGCGCGCAGCCCCTGTCCCTCGAAGCGGCCGTCATCTGCATGGCAGATCGTGAACGCCTGCCCCTTCCACATCTTGTTCATCACGCCCTCTCCTGTCTGGTGACACATCTTGGTCCGGCCGCCGCCCCGGCAAGTCAATCCCGATCGGAGAGGGGCGCCTCCTCCCCTCAGGCCACGAGATGCAGCAGTTGATAGGCGTCCTGCGCGGTCCGGATGACCGTGACCTTCATCCGGGTCGACGGAGCGGCCGTGGTGCCGTCCGCAGCGACTCCGCAGACCGCCGCCGTCCTGAAGACGAACTCGACATCCTTCTGCGCGTCCTTTCCGGTCTCGCCCTTGAACGCCCCGTCGCAGCCCTTGGCGAAGGCGACCAGCGCTTCGTCAAACGGCAGTTGCGTGGTGTCGAGATAGGTGTTGATCGTCGAGGCGCCTATCTTCTTGCCATATTTGGTGACGCCCTCGCCATGGGTGTCGTCTTCGTGCTCGCGCGATGGCTGGCCCCAGGCCTGCCGCGCCCAGCCGCTCCGGTACTGGTTCGCGATGCCGGCGGCGTCGGTGTCAGCGCGTCGCTCGGCCTTGTTCAGCGCCTTCTGGGCCAGCGGCGTCGGGACCGCCTTCTTCGACGGGAACAGGATGTGCTTGAAGCCGAAGTTGTTGAAGCGCCCGCCGTGCTTTCCTGCCAGATGGATGGTGATCGTCTTGTTGTTGACCGACTTCACCCTAAAGAATTGCACCTTCTGGACGTGCTGCTCGCCGTCCCGGCCCGGCACGTATTTGAAGCCTGCCATGGCTTTCCTCCCCGTTGTTTCGGCTGAACGCGTCGGGCACCGGGCGCGCCGGCACCGCGACAATCTCGGGCCACGTTCTGGTCGCGCCCGCGCGATTCTCGCGAAAATGACGGTCGGGCTCCGACCCAATGCATCGACCGCGCGGCCCCGCCCTTAGGGCCGCCCGCCGCCGACGTCCGGATGCTGCCCCCCGACCGTTTCCTATCTGTTTATCCGTGGCCTGCCGCGCTGCCTCCCTCCGACCTGCTCAGCCCTTCTCGTCCGGCAACAGCACCATCACCCGCCAGGCGACCCCGACCATACCGAAGGTGATGCCGAAGAAGCCGAGCATCACGAGCAGCGCCAGCGCGCCATCGGCCGACCGGTCGATGAGATCGCCGAGGCCCATCACGTCCAGCTTGACGACGATCATCAGCAGCAGCCAGCCGGCGAAGATGCCCTCGCCGGCGCCCAGCGCCACGTACTTTACCAGCCGATACGGGTCCGCTCGCCGCTTCATGGCTTCGCCTTTCGTCAGGGGGCGCGGCGCGCCACCAAGTCGATCTCGACCAGTGCGCCGACGGCCAGCGCCGTGACTCCCGACGGTCGTCCGCGCCGGCCGCCGGTCGGGTGGGAAATAGCTCTGGTAGACCTCGTTGAAGGCAGCGTAGTCGCGCTCGAACTCGGTGAGGTAGCACCGGCACTGGAGCACGTCCGAAAGGTCGAGGCCAATTCCCCCCAGCACCAGCGCCAGGTTCTCCATCACCCGCCGGGTCTGCGCCTCGATTCCCTCCGGCAGAGCGGCGTCGGGCGCGGCCGGGTCGGTCGGCATCTGGCCGGTCAGAAAGACCCAGCCGTCATGCTCGACGGCATGGCTGAACGGCGCGACCGGGCGCGGGCCGCCGGCGACCATGTGAAACAGCGGGCCGGCCATCTCAGCTCCGGACCAGGCATTCGCCGCGGCTCAGCTCGACCCAGTAGTTCCGCGACGAGCCGAAGCTGATGCCCAGGAACGTGCGGCCCTTGTCGCGGTACTTGATCAGCACGGTCTCGAGCCGGGCGCCGTCGACCTCCTCGGGGGCGCCGGCCTCGGCCAGCACGCGCGGGCACAGCCGTTCCGCCAGCGGACGGTGCTCGGCGCTCTGCATCCCCTCGGGCTCCTCGAAGGTCGCGACGAGATAGCCGACGGTGCGGCCATTGACGGCTTCCTTGGTCTCGGCCTCGATCGACAGCAGCATCAGGGTCAGCCCGTCGCCGGCGTCGAACGGCCGGCCCTCGGCCTTGTCGCAGCCGGCCAGCAGGCAGGGCAGCAGCCCGGCCGCGAGGATCGTCGCGGTGCGCATCGTCGCCCCTCTCCGCGCCCGGTCCCCACGCCGGGCCGGGACAAGGTAACACCGTCGGGCGAGTTCGTGAATCCGGTTTCGCCGGGAGCGGGTCAACAGGCTCCACGGAGGGTTAATCGCAGGTGGAGCCAGCTCCACGGCGGCGGGTGGCGGCGGGTGGAGAAAACGGCGCGAAAGAATTTGCTAATAGGATCTCCGGCGTTCCGGCGCGCTCAGCAGGTCGTCGGCCAGAGCCCGTTGCGCGAAGTCGAATAGCCGTCGATGGTGACGACCCAGAGCAGGATCTCGATCTCTTCGACCGGGATGCCGAGCACGACCAGCGGCGCGCCGGCGACCCGCCGGCAGAGCGCCTGGCTGACGGCAGCGTGCGCCGCGTCGTCGAGCTCGGTGCCCGGCGGCAGGATGTCGAGCGCGACCTGCAGCTTGGTGGCCTCGCCCGCCTCGGCCTTGAACTCGATCTGGTCGACCGCCAGCGGGTGCCCCTCGACGGTCAGTTGCTGGCCGACCTGCAGGTCGAACGCCATTGCCGGCGCAGCGATCGCGGCGGCCGCAAGGAATGTCACGAAGCCTCTCATCGGTTTTCTCCCCGGCCCCCCGGCCGCCGGGATCATAGCACACCGGCCGGCCCTCTGCCGAGCCGTCCGCGACGTCCGTGCCGCGGATCGGGCGCCGGGCGGGACGGCGCCGGGTGCCTTGCGGCCTTCGGGACGGTCGACGATGGGAGGACCCTCGTCGATCTCGGGCGAGGCGAGGCGCCGGATGCGGCGCTGTGCCGGGATCGCATCACCCAGCCGTGCATACCGCCAGCAAGGCATGCTCGCCGATCCGCCGGCGGCAGGAAGCAGACCTCAGAGCGGAATGTTGTCGTGCTTCTTCCACGGGTTCTCGAGGGTCTTGTTGCGCAGCGCGGCGAACGCCCGCACCACCCGGCGGCGGGTGGAGTGCGGAAGGATGACCTCGTCGACGAATCCCTTCTCGGCGGCGACGAAGGGGTTGGCGAAGCGGTCCTCGTAATCCTTCGTGCGGGCGGCGATCTTATCCGGCTGGCCCAGCTCGGAGCGGTAGAGGATCTCGACGGCTCCCTTGGCGCCCATCACGGCAATCTCGGCGGTCGGCCAGGCGTAGTTGAAGTCGCCGCGCAGGTGCTTCGAGCTCATGACGTCGTAGGCGCCGCCATAGGCCTTGCGCGTGATGACGGTGACCTTGGGCACCGTCGCCTCGCCATAGGCGAACAGCAGCTTGGCGCCGTGCTTGATGACGCCGCCATGCTCCTGCCCCGTGCCGGGCAGGAAGCCGGGCACGTCCACGAAGGTCAGGATCGGGATGTTGAAGCAGTCGCAGAACCGCACGAAGCGCGCCGCCTTGCGGCTGGAATCGATGTCGAGGCAGCCGGCCAGCACCATTGGCTGGTTGGCGACGACGCCGACGGGGCGGCCTTCAAGCCGGATGAAGCCGGTGACGATGTTGCGCGCGAAGGCCGCCTGGATCTCGAAGAAATCGCCCTCGTCGGCGACCTTCCGGATCAGCTCTGCGATGTCGTAGGGCTGGTTCGGGTTGGCCGGGATCAGCGTGTCGAGCGAGGGCTCGATGCGCTCCGGGTCGTCGAAGAACGGGCGGACGGGCAGGTCGGCGCGGTTCGAGAGCGGCAGGAAGTCGATCAGCCGGCGCGTCTCGGCCAGCGCCTCGACGTCGTTCTCGAACGCACCATCGGCGACCGAGGACTTCTGCGTGTGCGTGCGAGCCCCGCCCAGCTCCTCGGCGGTGACCTTCTCGTTCGTGACCGTCTTCACGACGTCGGGGCCGGTGACGAACATGTATGAGGTGTCGCGCACCATGAAGATGAAGTCGGTCATGGCCGGCGAGTAGACGGCGCCGCCGGCGCAGGGCCCCATGATGACGCTGATCTGCGGCACGACGCCCGAGGCCATGATGTTGCGCTGGAAGACATCGGCATAGCCGGCCAGCGACGAGACGCCCTCCTGGATGCGGGCGCCGCCCGAATCGTTCAGGCCGATCACGGGCGCGCCGACCTTCATGGCCATGTCCATGATCTTGCAGATCTTCTGCGCGTGGGTTTCCGACAGCGAGCCGCCGAAGACGGTGAAGTCCTGACTGAAGACATAGACCTGACGACCGCTGACGGTGCCCCAGCCGGTGACGACGCCATCGCCGTAGTGCCGCTGCTCGGCCATGCCGAAATCGGTGCAGCGGTGGCTGACGAACATGTCGAATTCCTCGAAGCTGCCCTCGTCGAGCAACAGCTCGATGCGCTCGCGCGCCGTCAGCTTGCCCTTCGAATGCTGCGCCTCGATGCGGCGCTGGCCGCCGCCCAGCCGGGCCTCGGCGCGGCGCGTCTCGAGCTGTTCCAGTATGTCCTTCATGTCCCCTCCGGCTTGCCGCGCGCCCGTCCGGGGCTTTTCGTCCATCGCAGGGCGAACGGCAAGATGGCGCGGCGCTGCCGCCGAGACCGGCCCTCAGCCCGCGAAGTAGCGCTCGGCGGGCAGGAAGCTGGCAAGCCGGGCGGCGTCGGCCCAGCCGCGCTGCTCGGGCGAGGTGCCGACCATGACGACCGCGTCGCCCGGCAGGCGGCGCGGGTCGAGCATGGCGCGCACCGCCGCCCTGCCCTCGGCCCAGGCCGCGTTCCGTTGCGGCGCCGCGGCCAGCGCCGCGAAGGTCAGGCGCCGGGCGGCAAGGCCGCGGTCAAGCGCCGACAGGTCGATGCCGGGCTCGGCCATCATCAGCCGGTCGCATTTCTCCAGCGCCATCAGCTTGTCGGCAACCGTTCCCGGCAGGCGAAGCTCGCGCTCCAGCCGCAGGCCAAGGCCGTCAGAGGTGAACAGGAAGGCGGTGATGTCGCGCCCGGTGCCCAGCAGGATCGAGGCGTATTGCGGGTAGGCCAGCCCAAGCTGCCGCGCCCGAGCGACGCGGCGCCGAATGACCTCGAGCGGCAGCTTCGGCAGCAACTCGCGCCGCGCGGTCCGCCAGCAATGCGCGCGCCAGCTTCGGCCGGGCTCGATGGGCGGGCCCTGGTTGTGGCCGATGCCGGGCAGGCGCTCGCCCGGCAGCGCGGACTGCGGCGGGCGGGGCAGCGTCACGCGCCGCTCCAGCGGATCGTGCAGAGCTCGGCCGAACGGTCGTCGAAGGTCCAGACCCGGCCGAAATCGCGCAGCTTCGAGCGCAGCCCGCGGGCGATGACGACCGGCGTGCCCATCCAGTACGAGGTGTTCTCGATGGTGACCTGCTGGCCGGGCTCGGCCCCGTCGATCGGCGCGATCGAGCCGAGGATGGCGCGTCCGGCCTGCAGAGTGCGCACCCCGTCCTCGGTGGTGTAGGTGACGGGCACGCGGCGGGTGCCCAGGAAGTTGGCGACCAGCAGGCGGAACAGGCCCGTCGTGCCGCCGGCCTGGCCCGACAGGATGTATTCCAGCGCCGCCACCTGCGCGTCGCTGGCGCCCTCGTCGACATAGAGCGCGACGGACCAGCCGCCCTCGGCCATCCGGCCGGGGATGTCGAGCAGCATCGCGACGTTGACCCCGCCCAGCGGCGTGCCGTCGGCATGTCCCTCGTCGATGCGGATGCCGACCCAGGCCTGGCAATAGCCGTTGGTCGGCGGGTGCTTGCCCAGCGAGACGACGCAGGGGCAGAACACCTCGCACGAGCAGTTCAGCGCCAGCTCGCCCTCGATGGCCCAGTCGCCGGGCGCCGCCGCGCGCGCGGGCTGCGACTGCGCCACCTTGGCGGAAATCGGCGACGCCTTCAGCCGGTCGGGCTTTTCTCGCGACTCGGCAGGCTCCGCCTTCGCTTTTTCCTTGCGCGCCATCAGAGCCCCTCTCGCATCAGCATCGCCGCCCCGGCCGCCAGCAGCAGCGCGCCGGAAGCCCGGGTCCACAGCCGCTCGCGCGGCAGGATCTTCTCGGCAAGGAAGTAGGCCGCAATTGCCGCCATCCACAAGACGTTCATCGCGCCGAAGACGAACATCAGCCCCATGAAGGCCACGCAGCAACCAAAGCAGTAGACGCCGTGCCGCGCACCCAGCGGAAAGGCGCCGCGCGTGCCCTCGCGCCAGTGCTGCATCAGGTAGTGCAGCGGGTGCCGGCAGTGCCGCAGGCAGAGGTCCTTGACGGGCGTGAACTGCCAGGCCCCGGCGATCGTCAGCAGGACGCCGGCGGCGAGCGGCGTCGCCAGCGTGCCGCCCATCGTGAAATACGCGCTCTCGCGCAGCGCGAGCTGGCCCAGCGCGGCGGCGACCGAGAACACGGCCCAGAGCAGGAAGTAGCCGAGCGCGAGCAGCGCGACGCGCAGCGCCAGCGCGGCGCCGTGGTCCTCCCTGGCCGCCAGCCCGGTGTAGACGGCCAGCATCGGCGCCATCGCCGGCAGCATCATCGCCGCCATCATCAGCAGCCACATCGCCGCCGTCCCGCCGATGGTCGCGGCCGACCAGTCGGGCGCCGGCGTCCCGGGCATTCCCGGCATCGCACCGCCGGGCGCCGTCGGCATCTGCGCCATGCCGCCCGTGCCCTGCCACAGCGCCAGCCAGAGCCCGGCCGAGACCAGCGCCACCACCGCCACCGTCACGCTACGCGGGTCGCCGATCAGCCGCACCGCCGCCAGCCGCGCCGCCGGGCCGCTCATCGCTGAAGCATCCGTCGCATGGGACTCCGTCGCATGGGCCTGCCCGGGCCGGACCGCGGACGGGTTGCCATCATTTCGGTTCTCTGCCAGTTGTCAACGCAACTCATCCCCACTCGCAATAGCGGAGAAAACGCCCATGACCTTTCGCGCGCTGGTCGTCGACAAGGCCGAGGACGGAACCGTCACCCAGCAGGTCCGGGATCTCGAGGACGACCGGCTGCCGGAAGCCGATGTCACCGTCGCGGTCGAATACTCGACGCTGAACTACAAGGACGGGCTCTGCCTGCATGGCCAGGGCGGGCTGGTCCGCAAGTACCCGCACGTGCCGGGAATCGACTTTGCCGGCACGGTCGAGGCGTCGGACAGCGCCGCCTTCAAGGCAGGCGACAAGGTCGTGCTGACGGGCTGGCGCGTCGGCGAGGCGCACTGGGGCGGCTACGCGACGAAGGCGCGGGTGAAATCCGACTGGCTGGTCAAGCTGCCTGACGGCCTGGACGCGCGCCACGCCATGGCGGTCGGCACGGCCGGCTTCACCGCCATGCTCGCGGTGATGGCGCTGGAGCGGCACGGGTTGAAGCCCGGCCACGGACCGGTGCTGGTGACCGGGGCTGCCGGCGGCGTCGGCTCGGTCGCCACCGCGATCCTGGCCAAGCTGGGGCATGAGGTGGCGGCGGTGACGGGTCGGCCCGAGCAGTCGGACTATCTGAAAAGCCTCGGCGCCTCGCGCATCGTGCCGCGCGCGGATCTGGCCGAGGCGCCCTCGCGCCCGCTCGACTCCGAGACGTGGGCGGGTTGCATCGACGCGGTCGGGGGCGACATGCTGGCGCGCGTGCTGACGCAGATGAAGTACGGCTGCTCCGTCGCCGCCGTCGGCCTTGCGGGCGGCGCCAAGGTGCCGGCGACCGTCGTGCCCTTCCTGCTGCGCGGCGTGAACCTGCTGGGCATCGACTCGGTCATGCAGCCCCGCGACAACCGGATCGAGGCCTGGGGCCGCATCGCCCGCGACCTGCCGATGGACAAGCTGGACGAGATGGTCTCGACCGCGACGCTGGCCGACCTGCCCAAGCTCGGCAAGGACATCATAAAGGGCCAGGTCAAGGGGCGCGTCGTCGTCGACGTGAACGCCTGACCCCATGCGCATCATCGGCGGGCGGTTTCGCGGCACGCGGCTGTCCGCCCCCGGCGCCACGGCCGGCTCGGCCGCGGGGCACGGCCATCTGCGGCCGACCTCGGACCGGGTACGCGAGTCCGTGTTCAACCTGCTGGCGCATGGCAGCTATGGCGAGCCGGCGCCGCCCGAGGGCCGGCGCGTCCTCGACCTCTTCGCCGGCACCGGCGCGTTGGGGCTCGAGGCGATTTCGCGCGGCGCCCTCTTTGCCGTCTTCGTCGAGGACCATCCCGCCTCGCGCGCGCTGATCCACGAGAACGTCGAGCGGCTGCGCCTGACCGGCCAGACCAAGCTGTGGCGGCGCGACGCGACGAAGCTGGGCCCCTGCCGGGGCGAGCCCTACGACCTGGTCTTCGCCGACCCGCCCTATGGCCGCGAGCTCGGCCCGGCGGCGCTGACCTCGGCGCGCGCCGGCGGCTGGATCGCGCCGGGCGCCGTCGTCGTGCTGGAGACCGCGGCCGGAGAGGAAACCCCTGCCCTGCCCGGCCTGACGCAGGCCGACGACCGCAGCTATGGCGAGACCCGCGTCCTGATTTTCGTGGATGATTTCGCGAGTGATGACGCGCCGCCCCTTGGCGCGCCCCCGGCGCCCGGCTAAGTGAGGCGCCGGACGACAGGAGAACGCGCATGAAGATCGGAGCCGACACGCCGGCCATCATCACCGGCGGCGCAAGCGGGCTTGGCGAGGCGACGGCGCGGGCACTGGCCGCGCGCGGGGCGAAGGTGGCCCTGCTCGACCTCTCGAAGCGCGGCGAGGAGGTCGCGCGCGACCTCGGCGGCGTCTTTGTCGAGACCGACGTAACCTCGACCGACAGCGTCGAGGCCGCCATCGCGCGCGCCGTCGAGGCGCACGGCGCGCCGCGCATCGTCGTCAACTGCGCCGGCGTCGGCACGCCGCAGAAGACGATCGGCCGCGACGGCCCGATCGACATGAAGCATTACGAGCAGGTCATCCAGATCAATCTGATCGGCACCATGCGCGTCATGTCCCGCGCGGCCTGGGCGATGTCCCAGGCCGAGCCGCTGGACGAGGACGGCAGCCGCGGCGTCGTCGTCAACACCGCCTCGGTCGCCGCCTTCGACGGACAGATCGGCCAGGCCGCCTACGCCTCGTCCAAGGGCGGCGTCGCGGCGCTGACGCTGCCGGCCGCCCGCGACCTGGCGCGCAACGGCATCCGCGTCGTCACCATCGCGCCCGGCATCTTCGGCACACCGATGCTGCGCGGGCTGGCGCAGGAGGTGCAGGACAGCCTGGCCGCCCAGGTGCCCTTCCCGCCGCGCCTCGGCGACCCCGACGAATACGCGCGCCTGGTCTGCTTCATCGCAGAGACCGGCTATCTGAACGGCGAGGTCATCCGCCTCGACGGCGCCATCCGCATGGGGCCGAAATAGCAACCAAAGGAGCTTCAGCCATGCCGATCAACGTCGGAGACAAGATCCCGTCCGCCACGCTGTTCGAGGTCGGCGACTCCGGCCCCGCGCCGGTCGCCGGCGCCGACGTCTTCGCCGGCAAGAAGGTCGCGCTCTTCGGCGTGCCCGGCGCCTACACGCCGACCTGCCACCAGAAGCACATGCCGACCTTTGTGCAGAACGCCGACGCGCTGCGCGCCAAGGGCGTCGACCAGATCGTCTGCGTCTCGGTGAACGACCCCTTCGTGATGAAGGAATGGGGCCAGGTCACGGGCGCGACCGGCGCGGGCATCCGCTGCATGGGCGACTCGAATGCCGAGCTGGCGAAGGCCATGGGCCTCGACTTCGACGCCTCGGCGCGCGGACTCGGCACCCGGTTCAAGCGGTTTTCGGCGCTGGTCGAGGACGGCACGGTCAAGGCACTGAACATCGAGGACCAGCCCGGCGCGATGGAGAAGACCTCGGCCGAGGATCTGCTGAAGCAGGTCTGACCGGCGCCGGGGCAGCGCCGCCCCGCGCACCGCCGGACAGGTCGACGTAGGGTGGGCCAGGGGCCCACCCTACGCCCCGCCGCTTGCGCGCCGGCGGTGCCGCGACCGGTGGGTTGTCGCCCGCCCTACGACTTCCTGAACGGCGTCCGCTCGGCCAGCGCGGCGTTCTCGAATGCCACGGCGTCGCGCTCGCTCTCGAGGTATTGCGAGACGGCGCGGCGGAAGTTCGGGTCGGTGATCCAGTGCAGGCTGTGCGTCGTCACAGGCTCGTAGCCGCGTGCCAGCTTGTGGGCACCCTGGGCGCCGGCCTCGACGCGGGCCATGCCATGGCGGATGGCGTAGTCGATGGCCTGGTAGTAGCAGACCTCGAAATGCAGGCAGGGGTGGTCCTCGACGCAGCCCCAGTAGCGGCCGAACAGCGTCTCGCGCCCGATCAGGTTCAGCGCACCTGCCACCCATCGCCCGCCGCGGCGCGCCATGACCAGCAGGATATCCTGGGGGAAGCGCTCGTGCGCCAACCGGAAGAACGCCCGCGTCAGGTAGGGCGTGCCCCATTTGCGCGCGCCGGTGTCCTGGTAGAATGTCCAGAACGCGTCCCAGTGCTCCTCGGTCAGGTCGGCGCCGCTGATCCACTCGATGTCGATGCCGGCGGCGACGGCCTCGGCGCGTTCCTTGCGCAGGGTCTTGCGCTTGCGCGAGGCGAGCGCGCCCAGGAAGTCGTCGAAGGTCCCGTAGCCGCGGTTCATCCAGTGGAACTGCTGGTCGGTGCGCTGCAGGAAACCGGCCTCGCCGCCGAAGCGCCACTCGTCCTCGGTGCAGAAGGTGATGTGGACGGACGAGATGCCATGCCGCTCGGCCAGCTGGACGGCGCCCTGCAGCAGCGCGCCTCGGGCGATCTCGGGCGAGACCGGGCCGTCCGGGCGGGCCAGCAGGCGCGGCCCAGTCGCCGGCGTGAACGGCACCGAGGCCTGGAGCTTGGGGTAGTAATCGCCCCCGGCGCGCTCGAAGGCGTGCGCCCAGCTATGGTCGAAGACGTATTCCCCCTGGCTGTGGCTTTTCAGATAGAGCGGCATGACCCCGGCGACCGCGCCGTCCACGGTAGCGACCAGATGGTGCGGCGCCCAGCCGGTGCGCCGGGTGGCCGACTTGCTCTCTTCAAGCGCGGCCAGGAAGCGGTGGGTCAGGAAGGGATAGTCGGGCCGCCCACCATCGGCTGCCTCGGGCGCGGCGCAGGCGTCCCAGTCGGCCGCCGGGATCTCGGTGATCTCGCCGACGACCCGAATCTCGACAACCGCACCACCATCCATACCGACCTCGCCGCCCGTGCCCTGACTGGATGTGGGCGGCCGGCGGTAGCGGTCAAGCGTGGGCGGCCCAGGATACGACGATCGGTTTACGGCAACGGGTGAGCGCCGGGCGGTCGACACGCCCCGATCATCGGTTGCGAGGTGGGCGGAGCAACCGTCCTGCGATCGCGCGAGCGCCCCGCCTGCGCATTTCTGGTTCCGCCTTGCGGCGGCACCCTCGGAAGCCGTTCGCCCCTCAGGCGATCCGGCCCGGTGGCGACACACGGTCGCGCCGCGGGCACCGAGGGTGGGGGCCGCCCGCGGTGCACCAGAGGGGTCCCGCGGACGGCGTGGCGGCTACTGCTCGCGCATTGCCCGGTTGAAATAGTCGGTGACGGGCTTGAGCATGTAGTTCAGCGGCGAGCGCTCGCCGGTCTGGATGAAGACCTCGACCGGCATGCCGGGCACCAGCGTCTGGTCCTCCAGCTTGGCCAGCTCGCCATCCTTCAGCGCGATCTCGGCCTTGTAGTAGACCTGCCGGGTCGCCTCGTCCTGGATGACGTCGGGCGAGACCGTCGTGACCGTGCCGAAGATCTCGGGCGTCACGCGGCTGTTGAAAGCCGAGAAGCGCAGCACCGCGTCCTGACCCTGCCAGACCTCGTCAACATGCGTCGGCTCGACGTGGGCGTCGACGACCAGGTCGGTGTCGGTCGGCACGATGTAGAGGATCGGCTCGGCGGCGCGGACAACGCTGTGCAGCGCGTGGACGACCATGTCGATCACGATGCCCGAGCGCGGCGCGCGGATGTCGAGGCGCGAGAGTTGCTCGCGCAGCGACAGCCGCTTCTGCTTGAGCTCGAGTTCGCGGAAGCCGATTTCGCGAAGTTCCGAGATCGCATCCTCGCGGAGCTTGGCGGTCTTCTGCAGCTGGGTGATCTCGATCTCGGAGATCTGCCCCTTCAGCTGGGCGGCCTGGGCAATCAGCTCGCCGGCCTGTCCGTCGAGGCGCGCCGCCTCGCGCTGGAGCGACAGGACACGGCTGGCCTGTGCCAAGCCCTTCGCCAACAGGGTCTGCTGGTCCGTCAGCTCCTCCTGGATCAGCTCGGACTGGCGGCGCATGGCGGTCAGCTGCGCCTCGGAGCCCTTGATCTGGTCGCGGAGCTGCAACTTGCGCTCGTCCAGCGCGGACTGTTCCTTGGCATTCGACTCGCGCTTGGCGGCGAACAGGGAGCGCTGGCCCTCGATCAGCTTGGCGACATCCGGGTTGTCGGCGGCGGCCTTCAGCAGCTCGGGGTCGAACTGCAGCGTGTCGGCGCCGGACTGCTCGGCCTCGAGCCGGCCGCGCCGGGCGATGATTTCGTAGAGCTGGCTCTCGAGCCCGGAAATGTCGGACCGCAGCAACGTATCGTCGAGGCGCAGCAGCACGTCGCCGGCCTGCACCCTGTCGCCGTCCTCGACCATGATCTCGCCGACGACGCCGCCGTCCGGGTGCTGGACGACCTGCCGGTTGCTCTGGACGCGAAGCTGGCCGCGCGCGATGACCGCGCCGGACAGCGACGCCGTCGCCGACCAGGTGCCGAGCCCGCCGACCAACAGCATGACACAGGCAAGGCCGAACAGGATGAATCCGCGGCCGCTCCAGCGGTCGGCGCCAGACGCCGCACCGAGCCGGGCGGGGAAGCCGGGGGGGCTCAACGGTCACGACTTGTCTCCAACGATGGCAACGGCCGGCTGTGCGCCGGCGAGCGCCCTTGGCGCCCCGGCGTCGTCTGCCTCCTCCTGTCCGTCAGCGCCTGGGACGCCTGCGCGACCTGGGCGCCGGGCGTCGTGGGCGCGCCCTGCCGGGCAACCAGCTGGGGATAGTTGCGGGTGCGCTTCTTCAGCACCTCGTCGCGCGGGCCGAACTCGACCTGGGCGCCGCGGTCGATCATCAGCAGGTAGTCGCAGGCGGCGATGGCGCTGGGCCGGTGCGCCATGATGATGACCGTGCTGCCGCGGCCCTTCGCGTCGCGGATGGCGTCAACCAGCGCCTGTTCGCCCTGAGCGTCGAGGTTGGCGTTCGGCTCGTCCAGGATCAGGAGCGACGGGTCCCCGTAGAGCGCCCGGGCCAGCGCCACGCGCTGGCGCTGGCCGCCGCTGAGACGCTGGCCGCCGGCGCCGATCTCGGTGTCGTAACCCTTCGGCAGGCTCAGCAGCAACTCGTGCGCGCCGGCGCGCTGGGCGGCCTCGACGATCTTCTGCGCATCCGGTTTGGGATCGAGCCGGCTGATATTCTGGGCGACCGTGCCGGATAGCAGGCCGATCTCCTGCGGCAGATAGCCGACATACCGGCCCAGCACGTCCGCCGGCCACTGGTCCAGCGTCGCGCCGTCGATGCGGACCTTGCCGGCAGCGGGTGGCCAGATGCCGGTCAGCACCTTGGCCAGCGTCGTCTTGCCGGCGCCGGACGGGCCGATCACGCCCAGCGCCTGCCCCGGCCCGACCGAAAAGGTGATGGCGCGCAGCACGGGCACCTGGTCTCCGGGCGCCACGACCGCCACGCTGCGCACGTCGACATAGCCCTTGGGCGCCGGCAGCTGTGTGCGATACGCCTCGGGCTGGGTCTTCTCGAGCACCTCGCTCAGCGACTTCCAGCCGCGCATCGCGCGCTGGAACAGCCCCCACTGGGCAATGGCCTGCTCGATCGGCGACAGCGCGCGGCCCATCAGGATCGAACCGGCGATCATCATGCCGGCCGACATCTCCTGCTGCAGCACCAGCCAGGCGCCGGCCGCCAGCATGAAGCTCTGCAGATAGAAGCGCAGCGCCTTCGAGGCCGACGAGAATCCGGCAATCCGGTCCGAGGCGACGATCTGGCGTTCCAGCGAGTTCTGGCGCAGCGTCTGCCAGCGCGCCATGCCGATGCCGCGCATGCCGAGGCCCTGCACGACCTCGGCGTTCTGGCGCAGCGCCTCGCCGAAGTTCTCGGCCTCGTTGCCGGCAGCCTGGCTCTCGGCGTTGGGCCGGCGCGAGCGGACCTGGTTGAGCAGGGTCAGCACGACCAGGATGGCGCCGCCGCCCAGCGCGATGCAGCCCAGGATCGGGTGGAAGAGGAAGATCGCCGCCAGGAAGATCGGCGTCCATGGGATGTCGAACAGCGCGAAGGGCGCCGGGCCCGACAGGAGCGACCGCACGGCCTCGAGGTCGCGCGCCGAGGTGTTCGGCCGCGCCCGGTCGGCCGGCGCCACCGAGCGACGCAGCACCGCCTCGAAAACGCGCACGTCGAGCTGCGACTGGAAGCGCGCGCCGGCCCGCGCCAGCACGCGGCCGCGGGCGTATTCGAGCAGACCGTAGATCAGGAACAGGCCGGTGACGAGCATCAGCAGCGCGACCAGCGTCTCCTCCGACCGGCTGGCCAGCACGCGGTCGTAGACCTGCAGCATGAAGAGCGGTCCCGTCAGCATCAGCAGGTTAACAAAGACGCTGAAGACGGCGACCGAAATAAGGTGCGACCGACACCTGATCATTGCGGCCCGCAACTCGGCCAAGCCTTTTTCGTATTTTACTTCGGGCACGTAGGGCCTCGCCAGTCTGTCTGCACGCCGCGATTGTCGGCAGAAACGGTTAACACGGAATGAGGGTGTTGGCAGCGGAATTCGCCGATTTCGGGGCAGCGGGCCCGGCACGGCGCACAATCGCCGCTTCCTTATTTTCAACAGGAGTTTGCGGGCCGTTCCGGCGAGCGCGGTCGAAGTTCCGCCTCTGCGACGTGTCGGCGCGGCGGCGCCTGCGCGGCCGGCGCTGTCCGGGACCGCCGAGTCGGATCGGCGCGCCCGCGACGGAGCAGCTGGCAGGATACGTTTATCAAGCAGAATCGCGCGCCGATCCGCCTGCGTGACGCCTTCCGGCAGCCGGGCGGTTCCGCCATCGCTGCCGCCGCCCTATATCATCGGCCGGGCCCCCGACTTCCCAGGGTGTGCACGGTGAGTGATCCGCCCGCCCCGGGCGGCCGGATCGACAGAATGGAGAGTCTTATGCGAGTGAACCGACGCGGCCTGCTGGCAGGTGGAGTTGCCGGCGCGGCCCTGTTCCTGATGTCCCTTATCGCGTCTCCGGCATGGGCGATGACGGCCGATCAGGCAAAGCAGCACGTCGAGACCACGGTCAACGAGCTGGTCTCTCTGCTCAAGCAGCCGGGCAGTGCCGCAAGCCGTGCGCCCGAATTGCGCCGGATCATGGAGACCCGTGGCAACCTGCCGCAAATCGCGCAGTTCTCGGCCGGCCGCGTCTGGCGCGAGATGTCGCCGGAGCAGCAGCAGCGCTTCGTTGACGCCTTTTCCCATTACGTTGCAAACGCTTACGCCAAGCGCTTCAGCGAGTATTCCGGGAATCCCGATATCTACATCGGCAAGGTCGTCGACGCCGGCCAGAAGGGGTTCCTGGTGCAGAGCCCGATCCGACAGGCGGGCGGCCAGCCGGTAGACGTCCAGTGGCTGGTCAGCGACCGAGGCGGCAAGGTCCAGGTGATCGACATCATCATCGAGGGCGTCTCGATGGCGACCACGCAGCGCGAGGAGATCGCCTCGATGTTTCAGCGCCGCGACAGGAACGTCGACGCGCTGATCGACAGCCTGGCTGGCGGCTGACCCGAAGCCGGCCGGGATGCCCGGCCGGTCGGCGTTCCCTCATGCCGGCGCGCCGGGCCGACCGGCGCGCCCTCAGTCGCCGGCTTCGTTGCCGGCAGCGCGGCGGGTAGGGTCACATACGGCCTCGTCACTGCCGCGGTGGTCGCGATAACGCTCTGGCGCAGATCATCACGCCCTGACCCGTCCACGTGCCAATGCGACGGTCCGCCCCGGCCGGGCTTGCTTGCATCGGGCAGCGTGCCCCGTATATACGCCGCAGCGTCCGGGCAGCGGCCCCGGAGCAATCGCCAGAGAGCTGAGAGACCGAATGCTGATCACTCCCGCCTACGCCCAGGCCATCGGAGGCGGCGACGCCGCCGGCTTCGTCACCTCGCTCGTGCCGCTGATCCTGATCTTCGTCATCTTCTATTTCCTGCTCATCCGGCCGCAGCAAAAGCGCGCCAAGGAGCATAAGGCGATGGTCGAGGGGCTGAAGCGGGGCGACCAGGTGGTCACCGGCGGCGGCATTCTCGGCAAGGTAACCCGCGTCAAGGAAGGCGAGGAGATCGAGGTCGAGATCGCCGAAAACACCAGAGTCCGCGTCTACCGCTCGACGATCACGGCGGTCCTCTCCCGCACCGAACCCGCCAGGTAACCGTCAAGAGGGGCGTTCCCCATGCTGTACTTCGCCCCGTGGAAGAAGATCGCGATCTTCGCGATCTGCCTCGCCGGCATCATCTTCGCCCTGCCGAACGTCTGGTACGAACGCGCCGACACCGCGGCCCGCGCCGAGGCGGTGATCGAGGCCGGCCGCTATGGCGGCAAGGGCCAGCCAGACCTGGCGACGCTGCAGAAGCAGGCCGATGGCTGGCCCGGCTGGATGCCGCAGAGCGTCGTCAACCTGGGGCTGGACCTGCGCGGAGGCGTGCACCTGCTGGTCGACGTCCAGGTCGAGGAGGTCTTCAACGAGCGGCTGCAGGGCCTTCGCCGCGAGATCTTCGACGACCTGCGCGAGGCCGGCATCGACCGCAAGATCACGCTGCAGGACGGCCGCATCACCGTCGAGATCACCGATCCGGCCGACATGGCCCGCGCCGGCGAGATTCTGAACGGCCTGTCGCGACCGACCGGCGGCTTCTCGCTGGGCGGCGGCACCGGCGGGCGCGACCTCGATGTCAGGCAGGTCCCCGGCGGATACACCGTCGCGCTTTCCCAGATCGGCCGCACGGAAATCACCGACCGGACCCTCTCCCAGTCGCTCGAGATCATGCGCCGGCGTATCGACGAGACCGGCACGCGCGAACCCGTGATCCAGCGCCAGGGCGAAAGGCGAATCCTGATCCAGGTGCCCGGCCTCGGCAGCTCGCAGGAGTTGCTCGATATCATCGGCAAGACCGCCAAGCTGTCGTTCCACGACGTAATCGCGGCCGGCGGCGAGGCCCGCAATCCCGGCCCGAACCAGATCGTCATGCAGGACGAGGCGGGGCAGCCCTACCTGCTCGACCGCACCTCGATCCTGACCGGAGAGAACCTGACCGACGCCCAGTTGGGTTTTGCGCAGCAGAGCGGGCTGCCCGTGGTCAACTTTCGCCTCGACACGGCCGGCGCGCGCACCTTCGCCGACTGGACGGCCAGCCATATCGGCAGCCGGTTCGCCGCCGTGCTGGACGAGAAGGTCATCACGGCCCCCGTGATCCGCGGCATGATCCCGGGCGGCTCGGGCTATATCGAGGGCAACTTCACGGTCGACAGCGCGACCCAGCTCGCAATCCTGCTGCGCGCCGGCGCCCTGCCCGCCTCGATCAAGGTGCTCGAGCAGCGCACGGTCGGCCCGGACCTCGGCGCCGATTCGATCAAGTCGGGCACCGTCGCCTCGATCGTCTCCGCGGTCGCGGTGCTGATCTTCATGGCGCTCAGTTACCGGATCTTCGGCCTGTTCGCGAACATCGCGCTGATCCTGAACATCATCATGATGTTCGCGATGCTCTCGCTGATCGGCGCGACGCTGACATTGCCCGGCATCGCCGGCATCGTGCTGACGATCGGCATGGCGGTCGACGCCAACGTGCTGATCTACGAGCGAATACGCGAGGAGCTGAGGCGCGCCCGCGGCGTCACCCAAGCGATCGAGACCGGCTATCGCCAGGCTTTCTCGGCGATCATGGACGCCAACATCACCACGCTGATCGCCGCCGTGATCCTGTTCGCCATGGGCTCGGGCCCGATCAAGGGCTTCGCCGTCACGCTGACGGTCGGCCTCGTCACCTCGGTCTTCACGGCCGTGATCGTGACCCGGCTGATGGTCTCGATCTGGCTGCAACGCCGCCGACCCAAGACGCTGCAGGTCGAGCGCATCAAGTACGTTCCCGACGAGACGCACCTGAAGGTCATGAGGTGGCGCATCCCCTTCCTGGCCGGCTCGGTCGTCGCCATCCTCGGCGCGGCGGCGTTGATCCCGACCGTCGGGCTGAACTACGGCATCGATTTCCAGGGCGGCTCGCTCGTCGAGATCGGGACCTCCGGACCGGCGGATATCGGCGCGATCCGGAAGACGGCAAACGGCCTCGGCTTTGGCGACGTACAGGTGCAGAGCTTCGGCGCCGACAACGACGTGCTGCTGCGCGTGCCAGTCGTCGGCACCGGCGACGAGCAGAACGCGAGCGCACAGGCGGTCGGCGCGGCGCTGGAGAAGGCCTTCCCCGGCACCGAGGTGCGGCGCATCGAGGTCGTCGGCCCGTCCGTCTCGTCCGAGTTGCTGATGTCCGGCATCTACGCCGTCGTGCTCGCGGTCGCCGCGATCCTGATCTACATCTGGTTGCGCTTCGAATGGCAGTTCGGCATCGCCGCCGTCGCCACGCTGGTGCACGACGTGGCGCTGACGATCGGCATCTTCTCGATCCTGCAGATCGAGTTCAACCTGTCGATCATCGCCGCGCTGCTGACCATCATCGGCTATTCGCTGAACGACACGGTCGTCGTCTTCGACCGCGTGCGCGAGAACCTGCGCAAGTTCAAGACGATGGCGCTGCCGGACCTGATCGACCTCAGCATCAACGAGACGCTGGCCCGCACGATCATGACCTCGGCGACGACGCTGATCGCGCTGATGGGCCTGTGGTTCCTGGGGCCTGAGGTTATCGCCGGCTTCACATTCGCGATGATCTGGGGCGTGATCGTCGGCACCTATTCGACCAACTTCATCGCGACGCCGCTGCTGGTCTACATGGGCGTCAAGCGGGACTGGACGCCCACGACCGAGGCCAAGGCCGGCGTCAAGTTCGGCGGTGCCCAGGTCTGAGCCGGCGCTTCCGGCCGTCCGGTCGCGCGAGAGCCAGGCCATGCGCGGCCCAGGGCCTGGCTGCTTCCTCGCGGGGCTACGGGGCGCCGGCCCGCTTCGACAACGGAGGCACCGATGCGCATGACCGAAATCGAGTACGAGGGCCAGCGCCCGGTCGATGGCTACGGCCCCGGCGGATTCCGCATCGCCGGCGAATGGCACGAGGGCTCGCTGCTGCTTCTGCCTTCGGGCATCCGCCCGCTCGCCGGGCCACCCTCGGTCGACAGTCTCGCCCCGGTGCTGGCTGCGGCTGATCCTGTGGACGTGGTGCTCGTCGGCATGGGCGCCGACATCGCCCCCCTCTCCCGCGCGCTCCGCGCCGCACTGGACGAGGCGGGCATCGGCGTCGAGGCCATGTCGACCGCCTCCGCGTGCCGAACCTACAACGTCCTTCTGACCGAGGCGCGCCGCGTCGCCGCCGCTCTCGTCGCGCTGTGAAAGCTCTGCCGGGAGCATCCATTCGGGGCGGACGCCGCCGGGTAACGGTCTCTCGGACCTGACGGTGACGGAGCAATCTGGCGCCCCGGCGCGTTGTCGTCGCATGCCCCGGATTGTCGCCCCTCACCGACCGCTCCGGCTGATCGCCTGCCTGTTCCTGCTCCTGCTGCTGGCGCCGCTCATGCGCGCCGAGGCAACGCAGACCGGCAGCCTCGCCGCCCTGCGCCAGCAGGCGCTGGCGCTGGTCAACCATGCGCGGCGCCAGAATGGCCTCGGCCCGCTGACGCTCTCGGGGCCTCTGGACGACGCGGCGCAGGCGCATGCAGAGGACATGCTGAAGCGCGGCTACTACAGCCACGTCTCGCCCGAGGGGAAGGACGTGCAGGACCGCTACCTCGCCCGCGGCGGCGACCAATGGCAACTGGTCGAGGAGAACATCGCCACCTGCTCGCCCTGCGCCGGCGCGCCGGACGCGGGGCGGGTAAAGCGTCTCCAACAAGGCTGGATGGACAGCCCGCACCATCGCGAGAATATCCTGCGGCCCGGTATCGCCAAGTTCGGCTTCGGCATCGCTGCCAGCGAGAACGGGCCGCTCTACGCCGTCCAGACCTTCGCCGGCCCCGGTGTCGCCACGGAACGCAGGCGAGGGTCGGGCGGCGGCCCCGCTGTCGCCCGACGCGGCCGCACCGGCCTTCATGGAGGCCCTGAACGCGAAACGCCGGGCGCAATCCCTGCCGGCGCTTGTCGTCGACCCGGCGCTGTCGGCGCTGGCGGCCAGGCTGCTGCCGCAGTCGGCAACCGACGAAATCGACCTGAAGCCGCGGGGCGGCCTGATCGCCGCGCTGCCGACGGAGGCGAAGGACGACTGGCGCTCGCTGTCTGTGCTGGCCGGGAGCTGCGGCGGCTGCGGGTCGCGGCCGGACCAGTCGGATATCGGTTACTTCCTTGACTTCTGGACGGGCGACGCCGGCTATGCGCAACGCCTGCTCGGCCGGGACCTGACGGCGCTCGGCTTCGCGTTGCGCGCCTATGGCGATGGCCGCAAGGTGGCCGTGGCGGTGCTGGGCCGGGGGCGGTAACCCGGAGGTCGGGTATTTCGCCTGCTGCAAAGTGCCCGGGCGTTCGCTCCCCTCCGGCGCCGCAGGACGGCGGATCGCCCCTCAGGCGCGATGCGACCGCGCCCTGTGGCTGGCTGCCGCCTCGCGCGCGAGGCGGTCCGATCCCGCCTCGATCTCCCGCTCTATCCGCGCCAGAAGCCCCTCGGTCGGCTCGCCGGGCGGGACGGTTCCCAGGTAGTCGACGACGGCGGTGCCGGGCGTGCGCCGGGTGCCGGTGCGCGGCCAGAACCAGCCGGTGTTCACCGCGGCCAGCGCGATCGGCAACCCGAAGGCCGCGTAGAGCCTGATCACCCCGCCGCGATAAGGCACCCGCAGCCCGGGCGCGACGCGCGTGCCCTGCGGAAAGATGATGACCTGCCCGCCCTCGTGCGCCAGTTCGCGGATGCCGGCGACCATGCCGCGCACCGCTTCGCCGCCGGCCTTGCGGTCGATGGCGACGCAACCGATCCGCCGGGCGAAATAGCCCAGGACCGGCACCCACAGCAGCTCGCGTTTCATGACGAAGCGCGGCTGCGGCAGCGAGACCGTCAGCAGGATCACGTCAAGAAAGGACTGGTGCTTCGCCGCGACGATGCAGGGCCGGTCCGGCACGGGCCCGCGGATTTCGTAGCGCGTGCCGCACATCACGCGCAGCAGCCACAGCGTCCAGCGGCAGAACCGTTTGCACCAGCCGAGCGCGGCGCGTCGGGAGAATATCGCGGAGGGCAGCGCCACCAGCCCCATCCCCAGCAGCAACGCGTACATCACGACGATGAAGACGACCGAGCGCACGGCCTGCCCGGACGAATTCGTGCCCCTTCGGCGGCGCCGCGCCCACCGCGTCCGCCTCCGTCACGGCATCCGCCGCAACGCCAGCCTGACGGCGCCGCGCGCCGCGATCCATGCGATGGCCGTCGCCGCCAGCGGCAGCCCCAAGCCCAGCAGCGCCCAGCCCCGGGCACCCGGCCCCAGCGACAGTCCCAGCCCCGCCTCGGCGTCGATCGAGGGCAACAGCGCCAGCGCGCCACAGCCGACCGCCGCGCCAGCGAAGCCGCCGATCGCCGCACGGCGCGCCAGCCGGCGCACGAAGGCGGCCGAGATGAAGCGGTCCTCGCCACCGATCAGCCGGACGACCTCGATCACCGGCCGGTTCGCCGCCAGCGTCGCCCGCGCCGCGTAGGCGACCGTCGCGCCGGCCGTCAGCAGCACCAGCGCCGTCGCGCCGAAGGCCAGCCGCGTCAGCGCCCGGGCGGAGCGCGCCAGAGGCTCGCGCCAGGCGGCGTGGTCGTCGTAGACGGCGCCCTCGACAGTCAGGTCCAGCCGCTTCTGCAGCGCCTCCGCGTTCGGGCCGGCGCCGTCGAGCGTGATGTCGATCAGCCGCGGCGCCGGCAGGTCGGCCATGCTGGCCGCGTCCCCCAGCCAGGGCGCCAGCAGCGCCGCCTGCTCGTCGTCGCTGAGCACCCGCGCCCGGGCGATGCCGGGCGTCGTGCGCAGCACCTCGGTGACGGCGGCAACGCGCGCCTCGACATCGGTCCCGCCCGGCGAGACGCGCACCGTGGCGACGCCCGCCAGGTCGGCGCGCCACTCGTCGGCCAGCTTGACCGCCGCCAGCCCGGCCGCCAGCGTCAGCACAGCAAGAAAGCACATCGCTGCCGCGACACAGGTGGTCAGTGCCGCCGGCCACCCGGAATCGGGCATCAGCCGCGGCCTCGCCGCGGCGCGGACGACTGGGAACTCCCCGAATCGGTCGACTGGGGGACCGTTCACAGCGGCACCCCCTGCGCCAGGTTCCCGTCGGCCAGCCGCAGGATGCGCGCGTCGACGGCGCCCTTTGCGCTGCGGATCAGGCCGAGGTCGTGCGTCGCCAGCACCACCGTCTTTCCCAGCCGGTTCAGCTCGATCAGGAGCCGCAGGATGCGCCCGCCCATCTCGGGGTCGATGTTGCCGGTCGGCTCGTCGGCCAGGATCAGGTCGGGCGCGTTGATCACCGCCCGCGCAATCGCCGCGCGCTGCTTCTCGCCGGCCGAAAGCTGCGGCGGCAGCGCGCCGGCGCGCTGCTCCAGCCCCACCCAGGTTACCAGGTCCATGATGTCGTCCGCATGCTCGGCGACCGCCAGCCCGGCGGCGACCAACGGCAGCGCGATGTTGTCGATAACGTTGAGGTGGTCGAGCAGCCGGAAGTCCTGGAAGATCACGCCGATCCGCCGGCGCGTCCGCGCCACCATGTTCGGAGCCATCCCGACCGGATCGTCGCCGAAGAGCTGGTACCGGCCGCGCGTCGGCAGGTGCTCGATGTAAAGCAGTTTCATCAGTGTCGTCTTGCCGGCGCCCGACGGCCCCGTCAGGAAATGAAAGCTGCCCGGCGCGATCTCGGCCGAGACCTCGCTCAGCGTCTCGCGGCCGTCATAGCCGAACGATACCTTGTCGAGCAGGATCACGTGGCCCGCGCTGTCCCCCGGTTTCGAGGCCGAGCATCGCAGAGCAGGGCCGGGCCAGCAATAGCGCCGGTTGGCGCAACGGGTCGACGACAGCGCCGGTCGGCGCAACAGATAGACAACACCGTCCGTCGGACCGACGGATCGGCGATAGCGCCCGTTGGCGCGACGGGAATCACGCGCTATAGATTGGCCGGGGAGCGCCCGCGCGCGGGTGACGCTGGAGGCATTAGAGTGATGGAGTTGATCTGCCCCTCGTGCGAGGCGCGCTACCAGGTGCCGGAGACCTCGATCGGCGAGAAGGGGCGGCAAGTCAGCTGCATGAACTGCGGCCACAGCTGGCACGCCTTCCCGCCGCTGGTCCTGGGCTCGTCGGCAGCGCCACCGACGACCGCCTCGGCGGGAATCGACTTTCATTCGCCGCCACGACCGGGCCGCAACTCGTCCACATTCGCCGCTTCCGAGGCTGAGGCCCCGGCAGCATCCCCCGGTCCATCTTCGGGGCCGATGTCGGGGCCACCCGCGCCGCCACCGCGCGCGGCCGAGCCGGCGCACGGCCCCGAGCCGTCGCGCAGCGAACAACTGGCCGAGATCCGCGAGATGCTGGCCGAAGTCCAGTCCGAGGAGCGCGCCGCCGCGGCGCTGGTACCGGATGATGACGACCGAACGCGCGTTCCGCCGGGACCGCAGACCGGCGGCGACGCGCGCAGGGCGCGTACCGGACAGGGCACGGCCGAGGCGCACCACGCCCAATCGCCGGCGGGGGAGGCCCACCGGCGTCCTGCGCCACTCGCCCTCGAAGACGACGGGTCGGACGACACCGACCCGCTGCGCCGGCGCATGGCGATGCACGACCGCGAGGCCGACAGGAAGCAGACGGACGTCGAGCGCCTGCGCCGCCGGCACGACCGGCGCTCGCAACGCCAGAAGCGCGCCCGCGACGTCGGCTCGGGCGCCTTCCTGACGGGCTTCCTGCTGGTCGTGATGATTGCAGCGGCGATGACGGCGCTTTACATGCTGCAGCCGCAGATCGTCGCCCGGATGCCCGGCACACAGCCGATGCTGGACGAGTACGTCCGCACCGTCGACGGCGTGCGCGGCAACGTCGCCGACGGCTACGGCTCGGCCCGCGACTGGGTGCTGAAGCTGATCGACAAGAACGCCTGACGCGGCCCCGCCCCTTCGCGGGCGCGCCCGCCCCGGCGGCGTCAGGCCTCGACCAGTTCGTAGTGCTCGATCGACCGGGACTCGACCAGCGCCTCCTCGGCCGGGTCCACATGCGGCGTCCGATGGTCGCCGCCGACGAAGGCCTCGAGCGACTCGAGGTCGCGCCACACCATCACGAAGCTGAACTTGCGCGGGCTGTCGGACCGCGGCGCCCCGGGCAGCACCGTGACGATGCCCTTCGTCCCCTTCATCAGCGGGATCGCCGTCTCGTGGAAGAATTGGCCGAACTCGGCCTCCTTGCCGGGCCTGGTCGTGACCTGGAATATTCTCATGATCATGCGTCCGATCTCCCTTTCCAGGTTTCCCGGATGCATGACCGCCTCGACCGCGGCGGTGCCCCGCTCGCTGGCCGGCGGGGTTGCGCGCCGATTCATGCTAGCATGAATCGGCGCGCCCGTGGCGCACCCGTCCCGCGGGTCCGACGCGCCGGGTATCAGAGCCCGACCGGCTTGCCTACCACCACGAAGGACAGCGAGTCCGGGTCGAGCAGCCGCCTGGCGACGCGCTGCACGTCCTCCAGCGTCACCGCCTCGATCAGGTCGTTGCGCTTGTTGATGTAGTCGGCGCCGAGGTCCTCCATCTGAACGAAGACCAGGTAGTTCGCGATCTTGGCGTTCGAGTCGAAGCGCAGCGGGAACGAACCCGTCAGGTAGGTCTTGGCCTTCTCCAGCTCGTCGGCGGTGACGCCGTTCTTCGCCATCTTCGTCCACTCGTCGCGGATCACGTCCAGGCTCTCTGCGATCCGCTCGTTCGCCGTCTGCACGCCGCCCATGTAGAGGTCGGCCGCGTCCAGGTCGGCCAGGTACGAGTAGACCGAATAGGCCAGCCCGCGCTTCTCGCGCACCTCCTCGGTCAGCCGCGAGCTCAGCCCGCCGCCGCCCAGGATGTAGTTCATCACATAGGCCGGGAAGAAATCGGGGTCGTCGCGCGGCACGCCGGTGCGCCCGAAGATCGCCACCGACTGCGGCACGTCCTGGTCGATCACGGTGACGCCCGGCGGCGGCACATTGTCGACCTGCTCGACGGGCCCGGACTCGCCCTTCGGCAGGCCGGCCATCAGCTCGTCGATCATCTCGCCGGCGCGCTTGGGGCCGATGTCGCCGACGACGGCGATCTTGACGTTGCTGCGGGTCAGCAGCCGGTCCTTGGCGGCACGCAGGTCGTCGACGGTGATCGACTTGACGGTCTCCGCCGTGCCCGACTGGGGCGTCCCATAGGGATCGTCCGGGTAGGCCTCGGCGAACCACGCCTTGCTGGCGATGGCGTCCGGGTCGGTCGCGTCCTGGGCGATGCCCGACAGGATCTGGCCGCGGACACGCGCCACCGGCTCGGGATCAAAGCGTGGATCGCTCAGCGCCGTCGCCAGCAGGTCGACGCTCTCGTCCAGCGTCTCGGTCAGGAAGGCTGCGCTGACGCTGGCCGAATCTCGGCCCGAGCCGAAGCCCAGCCGGGCCGAGATGTCGTCGGCCCGGTTGGCGAAGGCGGTGGCGTCCAGTTCGCCCGCGCCCTCGTTCATCAGCGACATGGTAAAGTTCGCCACGCCCGCCTTGTCGGCCGGGTCCAGCCGGCTGCCGCCGCGGAATCCCATCTCCAGCGAGACGATCGGGATCGAGTGCTCCTCGACCAGCCAGAAGTCCTGGCCGCCCGGGCTCGTCAGCTGCTGGATGTCGACCTTCGCCGAACGGCCGGCAGGGCCGTCAGCAGTCAGAGCCCAGCGCGCCCTGCGCCGATCAGGGCACGGGCGCCGATCACGGAACGCATGGTCATCAGCTCTTCACTCCGTCACGGGTCAGCCGGCCCGTCACCGACTGGCGCGGATTCAGGCTCTGCGCCGCCTGGCGCACCTGCTCGGCCGTCACCTGGTCGATCACCGCCGTCCAGTTCTGCACGTCGTCGACGCTGAAGCCCATTGCCAGCGCCGCGCCGTAGATGCGCGCCAGCCCCGACTGGCTGTCCTCGGCGAAGATGCGGCTGGCGCGGGTCACGCGCTTGGCGCGGGCCAGCTCGTCCTCGGTCGGCCCCTTGTCGGCCATGCGAGCGAGCTCGCCGTCGATTCCGGCCTCGACCTCGTCCAGCGTATGGCCCTCGGCCGGCACGCCGTAGACGCCAAAGGTGGTGTCGTTACGGGCATCCGGACTGTACCAGGCGCCGCTGTCGATCGCGATCCCCTTGTCGATCTGCAGGCTCTGCGCCAACCGCGAGCCGGTGCCGCTCCCCAGGATATGCGCCAGCAAGTCGAGCGCCGCCGACTTCTCCGGCTTCTCCGGGTCGTAAGCCGGGGCCAGGTAGGTTCGCATCAGGTAGTCCTGGCCGACACGCGGGTCGCTCATCTCGAGCTGTCGCGCCGCGAGCTGCGGCGGCTCCTGCGGGCGGGCGTCCGGCGGGTTGTTCGAGGGTTTCAGCGGGCCATAATGCTCCTCGGCGAGACGCTTCACCTCATCCGGCGTCACGTCCCCGGCGACGACCAGAACGGCGTTGTCCGGCGCGTAGTAGCGTTGGTACCAGTCGAGCGCGTCGGTGCGGCTCAGCTTTTCCATCTCCTGGCGCCAGCCAATGACGGGGATGCCGTAATGGTTGTTCAGGAACTGCGCCGCCCGCATCTGTTCCGAGAACAGCGAGTCCGGCGAGTTGTCGGTGCGCATGTTGCGCTCTTCAATGATGACGTCGCGCTCGGTCTCGACGTTCTGCTCGGTCAGGCGGAGGTCGCGCATCCGGTCGGCTTCCATCTCCATCACCTTGCCCAACCGGTCGTCGGCGATGCGCTGGAAATAGGCCGTGTAGTCGTAGGTGGTGAAGGCGTTGTCCTCGCCGCCCTCGGCCGCGACGATCTTCGAGAAGGCGCCGTCCGGGATCTCGTCGGTGCCCTTGAACATCAGGTGCTCGAGGAAATGCGCGATGCCGGACTTGCCAAGCTTCTCGTCGGCCGAGCCGACGCGGTACCAGACCATATGCGTGACCACCGGCGCCCGGTGGTCCTCGACCACCACGGCCTCCAGGCCATTGTCCAGCGTGAAGGTCGTCACCGGCGGCGCGGCGATGGCCGGCACCGGCAACGCCAGCACGATCGCCGCGCCCAGCGTCTTCAGCTTCATAACAGTACTCCCGATCCCGCGATCGCGGCCGATATAGCCCATCGTGCCTGCCGTCAGTAGGCCGGCTTCGGCCCTGATGACGGAAGTTTGTTCCGCGGCGGGCCGCCCATGGTCGTCGGGTAGGGCGAGGGCTCGACGGCTGCCTCCTCGTCGGCCGGCGGCACTTCCCTGGGGTCGATCGGCGCCGCGGCAACGCCCTCGATCTGCAGCCGGCGCGCCTCGGCGGCCGGGTCGATGGCGTCCTTCGGCTTGGCCGGACTGCCGCCGCCGAACAGTTCCCAGATCGTCGGCGGCTCGTAGGGTTCGTTGCTGCGGGGGTTGTCGCGCTCGGTCGCCAGCGTGGTGCGGATCTCCGGCTCGCTGGCGGCGGTGTCGGCGGCCGAGAGCAGCGCCTGCTCGCCCGCGCTGGGCCCCGCTCCGAACCCGGAACCGACCGTGCGCGTGTCGCTGCCCAGCAGCGCGACGACGGCATCGCGGTTCGGATCGGGGTCCAGCGGTGAGCGGGCGCCCGGCTGCGGCACCGGCAGGGCCACCGACGGCGGCATCTGCAGCGGCCGGCGCGTGATGACCTGGAATTCGTCGGGGGCGGCCGGCTTTGAGGTCAGCGCCTGGATCGGGTTGCCGATCCGGTCGCACCCGGCCAGCGCGAGCAGGGCGATCGCCGCGGTCGCGGCCGCCGTCATCCTCACGCCGGCCTGTCCCGGTCGCTTGCGCGTCAGTTTCTCGCGCGTCATGCTTGGTCTCCGATGCTCGTCCGGTGCATACTGGACCGGCGTCCTTCCCGGTGCAATCCCGGGCCAGTAGTCGCGTCAGCCCGTACCGCTCACGAGGCGTTACGCTCCATTACGCCTTGAAGGCGATCCACACCGCGCCTGCGAAGATCGCGATGTCCGCGATGTTAAAGCTGAACGGGTTGTCGATACCGCAGCAGCTGGTGTTCAGGAAGTCCGCCACCGCGCCGTGCAGCAGCCGGTCGGCAGCGTTTCCGAGCGCGCCCCCCAGCACCAGGCCCGCGCCCAGCGCAAGCGAGCTGCTCCGCCGCCGCAGCACCCACCAGATCAGCACCGCCGAGACGACGACGCTGATGCCGATCAGCACCCACCGCGCCGCGTCCGGGCCGCCACCGAACAGGCCGAAATTCATGCCCGTGTTCCAGGCCATGCGGAAGGTGAGGTAGGGAGACGCGACCGGAATGACCAGCCGCTCTCGCAGGCCCAACCCCTCGAGCACCCACCATTTCGACAGCTGGTCGGCAGCGAACACGGCCACCGCGACGAGCAGGACGATACGGATCAGGGCGGACGCATTCATTGCCCGCGGCTCATACGCGCCGCGCCACCGCCCGGCAAGCTGTCGCGGGCTCCCCTGCCATGTGGTCGCAGGGGGCATATCGTGTTCGCCCTGCCCCGTCCGCGCGGGGCGGCTTGCCCCGTCTCTCGCCGCACCACCCATGGCGGTGCGAACAGCGCACCGCTGCGCTGCGTCGGGTGCACGTGAACGCCCGCCTCGGCAACCCGTCCTCCCCGTGCGCGCCTCCCGCCGCGGACGTGGTGCTGCGCCGGGATTCCGCTGTGGCGCACGGCAATCTTTACCCGTGCACCACCGCCTGGCACCGCTCGCAGAGGTTCGGATCGGGCTGCCTGCCGACCTCGGGCGTGATCTTCCAGCAGCGCTGGCACTTCTCGCCCGGAGCCATGCGCGACACCACCGCAACGCCCGGCACGTCGTCAAGCCGGAAGGCGTCGGCCGGCGCCGGATCGCCCGTCACGGTGATCTGCGAGACGATGCAGAGATCGGCGAAATCGACCGTCGCCAGGATCTCCCGCGAACTCCGCGCCCTCGACATGGACAACCGGCGCGGCCTCGAGGCTCGCACCGATCCGCTTCTCGCGTCGCTCGACTTCCAGCGCGCCGGTGACGACGCGGCGGATGCGCCAGATCGCGGCCCACTTTCCAGCCAGCGCCGCATTCAACCAGTCCTCGGGCGTGGCGGGGAAGTCCTGCAGATGCACCGAGCTCTCGTCGCCCGGGTGCCGGTTCAGCCAGACCTCCTCCATCGTGAAAGGGAGAATTGGCGCCAGCCAGGTCGTCAGCCGCTCGAACACCTGGCCCATCGCCCACAGGCACGCCCGCCGCCGTGGGCTGTCCGGCCCGTCGCAGTAGAGCGCGTCCTTGCGGATATCGAACCAGTGCGACGAGAGGTCGGTCGTGCAGAACTGGAACAGGCGCTGGTAGACATCCTGGAAGTCATAGGCCGCGTAGCTGGCGCGCACCTGGCCGTCGAGCTCGGCCAGCCGATGCAGCACCCAGCGCTCGAGCTCCGGCACCTCGCCCGGCGCGACCTCGGGATGCTCGCCCTGCCCCAGCGCGCCCAGCATGTAGCGGAACGTGTTGCGTAGCCGCCGATAGCTGTCGGCCGCGCCCTTGAGGATCTCGGGACCGATGCGCAGGTCGATCGTGTAATCCGACTGCGCCACCCAGAGGCGCAGGATGTCGGCGCCGTACTGCTTCATCACGTCCTGAGGCGCGACGCCGTTGCCCAGCGCCTTGGACATCTTGCGGCCCTGCTCGTCCAGCGCGAAGCCGTGCGTCAGCACGCCCTCGTAAGGCGCCCGCCCGCGCGTGCCGCAGGCCTGCAGGAGCGACGAGTGGAACCAGCCCCGGTGCTGGTCGGTGCCCTTCAAGGTACAGCGAAGCCGGCCATTTCGCGCCCTCGCGGTCGCGGAGCGCGAAGGCGTGCGTCGAGCCCGAGTCGAACCAGACGTCGAGGATGTCGGTGACCTGCCGCCACTCGTCCGGGTTCACGCCCGCGACATTGCCCAGGAACCGCTCCTTCGCGCCCTCGGCGAACCAGGCATCGGACCCTTCCTCGCGGAAGGCGGCGACGATGCGGCGGTTCACCTCGTCGTTCTTCAGGATCTCGACCGCATCGCCCGTGCCGCGCGCGAAGCAGGCCAGCGGCACGCCCCAGGCACGCTGACGCGAGAGAACCCAGTCAGGCCGCTGCTCGATCATGGCGTGCAGCCGGTTGCGGCCCGAGGGCGGCGTCCAGGTCACCAGCTCGTCGATCGAGGTCAGCGCACGGCTGCGGATCGTGTCGCCGTATTGCCCCATGCCGTCGTCAAGCGTCTTGTCGATGGCGACGAACCACTGCGGCGTGTTGCGGAAGATCAGCGGCGCCTTTGACCGCCAGGAATGCGGGTAGCTGTGCGTCAGCCGCCCGCGCGCGATCAGCGCGCCGACCTCGCGCCAGCTTGTCGATGACGCGCTTGTTGGCGTCCTTCTCCTTGCCCTTCGTCGTCGAAGATCACGGCCCCGCCGAAGAACGGCAGGTCGGCGCGGAAGCTGCCGTCCTCCAGCACGTTGTGCGTCATCGGCAGGCCGTGCTTGCGCCCGACCTCGAAGTCGTCGGCGCCGTGGCTGGGCGCCGTGTGGACAAAGCCCGTGCCGGCCTCGTCGGTGACGTGGTCGCCGGGCAGCATCGGCACGTCGTAATCCCACTCGCCGTTCGCGCCGTCGAGGCCGCGGAACGGGTGCGCGCAGGTGAGCGCCGACAGCTCGTCGGTGCCGACCGCCCGCACCTTCTCCCAGCTCTCGACCTTGGCCTTGTCCATGACCTCGCCGGCCAGCTTGTCGGCCAGCAGGTACAGGTCGCCCGTCCGCGCCCAGTTGCCTTCCGGCGCCGCGGTCACGCGATAGAGGCCGTAGGCGATGTCCGGGTTGAAGCTGACCGCCCGGTTCTGCGGGATCGTCCAGGGGGTGGTGGTCCAGATGACGACCCGCGGCATTCGCGCGAGATCGACCCTGCTAGCGCCTGACAACCAAAGGAAACTTCACCCAGACCGTGTGGCTCTGGTGGTCGTGGTATTCGACCTCGGCCTCGGCCAGCGCGGTCTTCTCGACCACCGACCACATCACCGGCTTTGACCCCTGGTAGAGCGTGCCGTTGGCGATGAACTTCATGAACTCCTCGGCGATCACCGCCTCGGCGTCGAAGCTCATCGTCAGGTAGGGGTGCTCCCAGTCGCCGATGACGCCGAGGCGCTTGAACTCCTCGCGCTGGATGTCGACCCATTTCTCGGCGAAGGCCCGGCACTGGGCGCGCAGATCGTTGATCGGGACCTCGTCCTTGTTCTTGCCCTTCGCCCGGTACTCCTCCTCGATCTTCCACTCGATCGGCAGGCCGTGGCAGTCCCAGCCGGGCACGTAGCGGCTGTCGTGGCCCAGCATCTGCTGCGAGCGGACGACGAAGTCCTTCAGCACCTTGTTCAGCGCGTGCCCGATATGCAGGTTGCCATTGGCATAGGGCGGCCCGTCATGCAGCTCGTAGGCCGGCCGGCCGGTCTTCTCGCGCAGCCGGTCGTAGATGCGCAGATTCTCCCAGCGGGCGAGCCATTCCGGCTCGCGCTGCGGCAGGCCGGCGCGCATCGGGAAATCGGTTTTCGGCAGGGCCAGCGTCGACTTGTAGTCGGCCGTCGTGCCAGTCGTATCGGCGGCATCGCTCATCGCGCACCTCGCAATCGGTAATCAGGAATGGGCGGTGGGCAGAGCGCGGCCACCTTCGTCCCGGCGCCGCGTCAGCGGGCCGGGCCGGTAATCAGGATGAGGGCGGACCACATCATGCGGGCGCATATAACCGCGCGCGGCGGACCCGTCCAGCGCCGCCGGTCACTCCGGCAGCCCCGCGAGCCGAAGACCCTCGAAGTAGCGTGCGCCGCCCTCGGAACCGCCATAATCGGTGATGGTCTTCCACGACGTGATGGTGTGATCGGGAAGCAGCTCGCGGAATGATGCGAGAGGCTCCTTCGCCTCCTCCACGCCGCCCTGCAGCGCCCGCGCCGCCGCAAGGACGGCAAAGAGAGTCGGGTAGGTATTGGAGAGCTGCAATCCCTGCTCGGCATAGCGGATGGCCATCCGGTAGTCCCCCGTCTGCAGCGCCGCGGTCGACGCGCCGCCCAGCGCCGCGACGGCATAGGGATGGACGCTCCCGAACCGCGTGAACTTGCGGAAGCAGTCGAGCCCGGCCGCCGCGTCGCCGGACCAGACATAGCTCCATCCGCCGAAGACCAGCACATGACCATCGAATGGCGCCCGGCGCAGCGCGTTGCCGACAGCGATGCGCAGCGCGCGACAGTCACGCTCGGTCTCGAAATCCGCCAGCGCGAGGGCAAGGTCGAGCAGCACGCTGTGTCCCGCCAGCGCCTTTGCCTGCGTGACCCAGTCCGCGAGATGGCTCTCGTAGTAGTAGCGCGCGATGGGGTACCTGACGGTCAGACCCGCCAGCGTCGCCAGGATCGCCTCGGCATAGGCGTCGGCCAGAGTCGGGTCCTTCTCGATCGCCATGGCATAGCGCTCGAGCGCGCCCGTGACAGCCTGTTCGGATATCAGGTGGTACCGCATCAGCCCGCTCAGCAGGCATTGCCCGGCGGTCAGCGCGTCGGGTGAAATCTGCGCCAGGCGGTCGCCCTGGGCGTCCAAAATCGCGGTCACCACGCTCGAACACACCTCCTCGGCGGTCCGGTCCTGCCAGTCGAAGCTGTCCGAGAGCTCGCCGTCGAACTTGCCGCTCCACAGATGCCCGGCGTCTCGGTCGAAGACGCGGGCCTCCAGCCGCAGCCGCTCGCCCCGCCCGCGAAGCGCGACCCGGAGCACGTAGGCGTCCGGCGCAGGCGTCTCGGCGATCCCCGTCTCGAGCCACCGCACGGCGCCCAGAAAGTCGCCGATGTCGCTGGTCAGGGAATCGGCCAGGGCTCCGATCTCGGCCCGCGGATCGGGCGTGGCGACCGGAGCGATCGCCAGTTTCGGAAAGCCGGAGGACCCATTGACCGTGCCGAGCGCGCCAGGGCGGACGGCAACCGGACCCGAAGCCGCGCGCTTCCAGACCCGCACCGGCCGCGAGATGTTCTTGAGCACATGCTCGCCGGCATCGTCGAACGAGGGCGTCAACGTTCCGTCGAGGCTCGAGAGCGTCGCATCGGAGATCGCGATGGCGCCGGGCTCGGCCAGCGCCTCGAGCCGTGCCGCGACGTTCACGCCGTCGCCGAAGATGTCCTCGTCCTCGTGCATGACGTCGCCGATATGCACGCCGATCCGCAGCCTGACGGTCGGGTGCCCGGCGAGACGGTCCTGCACCTGCATGGCGCAGGTCACTGCCTCGACGGCGCTGGCGAATTCGACGAGCCAGCCGTCGCCCATGTTCTTGACGACCTCGCCGCGATGACCGGCGACCGCCGGGCCGAAGAGCTCGACCCGCAACTGCCGCAACGCCGCCAAGGTCCCGGTCTCGTCCGCGCCCATCAGGCGGGAATAGCCGGAGATGTCGGCGGCCAGAATGGCGGCGAGCCTGCGCGTCACGGCACCCCCCTCGCGAAAAACTCTGCGGCAGGGGCAGCCGAAAAGCAATCGTGCCGGCAATTCGGCCGCTTGCCATCGCGCGCGATGCCGGACAGGCTCGGGCCGACAAGCCAGGAGGCCGCCATGTCCCACGTCTTTCACCGCCACACCAAGGCGCAGATGCCGACCGTCGCCGGCGGCGACGGCCCCTACCTGATCGACGCGGAGGGCAAGCGCTATCTCGACGCCTCGGGCGGCGCTGCCGTCTCGTGCCTCGGCCACTCGGCCCGGCCGGTGCTGGACGCGGTGAAGGCGCAGCTCGACCGCATCGCCTACGCGCATTCCAGCTTCTTCACCTCGGAGCCGTCCGAGCGCCTGGCCGACCGCCTGATCGCCAAGGCGCCGCAGGGGATCGACCGCGTCTATTTCCTCAGCGGCGGCTCGGAAGCCATTGAGGCGGCTCTGAAGCTGGCCCGGCAGTATCATGTCGAGCGGGGCGATTCCGCGCGCCGCCATGTGATCGCCCGCTGGCAGAGCTATCACGGCAACACGCTGGGGGCGCTGTCGGCCGGCGGAAACCGCTGGCGGCGCACGCAGTTCGAGCCGCTGCTGTCGCCCGCCATGAGCCACATCGATCCGGCGCACTACTGGCGCTGGGGCGAGGAAGGGGAGAGCCCCGAGGATTACGGGCTGCGCGTCGCCAACGCGCTGGAGGCGCGCATCCGGGACCTGGGCCCCGAGACGGTCTCGGCCTTCATCGCCGAGCCGGTGGTCGGCGCCACGATGGGCGCCGTCGCCGCGCCGCCGGGCTATTTCAGGCGCATCCGCGAGATCTGCGACCGCCACGGCGTGCTCCTGATCCTCGACGAGGTGATGTGCGGCATGGGCCGCACGGGCACGCTCTTCGCCTCGGAGCAGGAGGGCATCGCGCCCGACATCGTCTGCATCGCCAAGGGGCTGGGCGCGGGCATCCAGCCGATCGGCGCCATGCTGTGCTCGAAGGCGATCTTCGAGACGATCGAGAACGGGTCGGGATTCTTCCAGCACGGCCACACCTACATGGGCCATCCGACTGCCTGCGCTGCAGGAATCGCGGTGATGGACGAGATCGAGAACCGCGACCTCCTGGCCAATGTCCGCGCGCAGGGCGAGGCTCTGCAGCAGGCGCTGGAGGCGCGCCTGGGCCAGCACCCCCATGTCGGCGACATCCGCGGGCGGGGCCTGTTTCGCGGCATCGAGATCGTCGAGGACCGCGAGACGAAGGCCGCGTTCGACCCGAAGAAGGGCATCGCCGCGAAGCTGAAGAAGCGCGCCTTCGCCGACGGGCTGATGATCTACCCGATGAGCGGCACCATCGACGGCCAGCACGGCGACCACGTCCTGCTGGCGCCGCCCTTCATCATCGACAACAGCCAAGTCGCGGAGATCGTCGACAAGCTGTCGGGGGCACTCGACGCGACCCTGGCCGCGGCGGCGTGACCGGCAGCCGATAACGCGCGGCTGCGCGGGCGTTCTAGGAGGCGTCGGCCGTTGTCGCCCCGGCGCCCGGCGCCGACTCGGCCTTCTCGGTCGCGGGGGCGCCCGTCAGGTCGATGAAACGTTGCAGCAGCGCCTTTGCCTCGGGGCTGTCCCACTTGGCATCGCCCGTGACGCGCCCCACCTCGCGGCCCTGGCGGTCGAGCAGCAGCGTCACCGGCAGGCCGATCGCCCCGGCCTCGCGCGCCAATTGCATGCGCGCGTCCTGGTAGACGCCGAGGTGCTCGACCCCCGTGTCGTCGAAGAACTTGCGGATGCGCGCCGGCCCGCCGCGGTCGGTCGAGAGCGCCACGACCGCGAAGTCCGGCCCCGCCATCGCGCCGGCCAGCCGGTCGAGCGACGGCATCTCGGACCGGCAGGGCGGGCACCACGTCGCCCAGAGGTTCAGGAGCACGACCTTGCCGGCGAAATCGGACAGGCGCACCTCGTTGCCCTCGACATCGGCGAAGGGCACGTCGATGGGCGGCGCCGGGGTCTCGTGCAGCACGAGCTTCTCCATCTCGCCTTCGCGCAACGCGTCCAGCACCGCCAGATCGTCGCCGGACAGGCCTGCGCCCGCGGCATTTGCCCCGAGCGCCGCGAGGCCGTATAGCAGGGCGCCGAAGCCGGCGCGGAGGGACGAGCGCATCTCCGGGTCTCCTGTAAGTCGGCCCGTGAATTGGACAGAGAATGACGGACCATAGCCAGCGCGGCGCCGACGGAAACCCCGCCGGGAACACAATCGCGAACACGATGTGGGGAGGCCGCTTTGCCGCCGGCCCCTCGGCGGTGATGGAGGCCATCAACGCCTCGATCGACTTCGACCGCCGGATGGCGGCCGAGGACATCGCGGGCAGCCGCGCCCACTCGGCAATGCTGGCGGCGCAGGGCATCATCGGCGAGGCCGACCGCGACGCGATCCACCGCGGCCTCGACCAGGTGGCGGGAGAGCTGGAGCGCGGCGAGTTCGCCTTCTCCCGCGCCCTCGAAGACATCCACATGAACATCGAGGCGCGGCTGATCGAGCTGGTCGGCGAGCCCGCCAAGCGACTGCATACCGCGCGCTCGCGCAACGACCAGGCGGCGGTCGACATCCGGCTCTGGGTGCGCGCCCGCTGCGACGAGGTCGACGCAGCGCTCGGCCGGCTGATCGCCGCCTTCGTCGACCAGGCCGAGGCCGGGGCTGACCTCGTGATGCCCGGACTTCACGCACCTGCAGACGGCGCAGCCCGTGACCTGGGGCCACCACATGCTGGCCTATGCCGAGATGCTGGGCCGCGACCGCGGCCGGTTCCGCGACGCCCGCGCCCGGATGAACGAAAGCCCGCTGGGGGCGGCGGCGCTGGCCGGCACCTCGTTCCCGGTCGACCGCGAGGCGACGGCGCGGGCGCTGGGGTTCGACCGGCCGATGCGGAACTCGATCGACGCGGTGAGTTCCAAGGATTTCGCGCTGGAGTTCATCGCGGCGGCCAGCATCTGCGCCACGAACCTGTCGCGTCTGGCCGAGGAACTGGTGCTCTGGGCCTCGGCGCAGTTCCGCTTCGTGGTGCTCAGCGACGCCTACACCACCGGCAGCTCGATCATGCCGCAGAAGAAGAACCCGGACGCGGCCGAGCTGGTGCGTGGCAAGACCGGGCGGGTGCTGGGGCACTTCGTCGGGCTGGCGACGGTGATGAAGGGGCTGGCGCTGTCCTATGCAAAGGACATGCAGGAGGACAAGGAGGCCATCTTCGACGCCGCCGACACGATCGGCCTGATGCTGGCCGCAACCGAAGGCATGGTGCGCGACATGAAGCCGAACGGCCAGGCGCTGGCCGCCGCTGCCGGGCACGGCTTCTCGACCGCCACCGACCTGGCCGACTGGCTGGTCCGCGCCGCCGGCCTGCCCTTTCGCGAGGCGCACCACGTCACCGGCCGCCTCGTCCGGCTGGCCGAGGAGCGCGGCTGCGGCCTCGCCGAATTGCCGATTGAAGAAATGCAGACGGTCGACGGACGCATCACCGACGACCTCTACTCCGTCCTCACCGTCGAGGCCTCCGTCGCCAGCCGGACGTCGTTCGGCGGCACCGCCCCCGCCCGCGTGCGCGAACAGGTCGCCGGCTGGCGCGAACGACTGAAGGAAACGCCATGACGCTGCTGCGCCTGCTGAGCCTGCTCCTTCTCGCCTCGCTGCTGGCGGTCTCGGCCTGTGGCAAGCGGGGTGACCCGATCCGCCCCGGCGAGGAGCCGAAGAAGGCGGCCGTGCAGCCCTGACACACATGCGACCGCATCTCGCGTTCGCGCGACGAGCGGGACTTCGGCCAAGGCTGCCCGGCCCCCCCGGCGCGCGCCGCCGGACATGCTGACGGAGCCCCGATGGACCATTTCACCTACCAGGACGGCATCCTGCATGCCGAGGACGTGCCCCTGACCACGATTGCGCGGGCCGTCGGCACGCCGGCCTATGTCTACTCGACAGCGACGCTCGAGCGGCATTACCGCGTGCTCGAGGAAGCGCTGGCCGGCCTGCCTCACCTGATCTGCTACGCCGTGAAGGCGAACGGCAACCTCGCCGTCCTTGCCACGCTGGCGCGGCTGGGCGCCGGAATGGACGTCGTCTCGGAGGGCGAGATGCGCCGGGCGCTGGCCGCCGGCGTGGCCCCGGAGCGCATCGTCTTCTCGGGCGTCGGCAAGACCGAGGCGGAGATCCGCTTCGGCCTCGAGCACGGCATCCGCCAGTTCAACGTCGAGAGCGAGCCCGAGCTCGCGGCCATCAGCGGCCTAGCCGCCGGCATGGGGGCGACCGCCCCCGTCACGATCCGCGTCAACCCGGACGTCGACGCGCAGACACACGCGAAGATCGCCACCGGCAAGTCGGAGAACAAGTTCGGCATCCCGATCTCGCGCGCCCGCGAAGTCTACGCCCACGCGGCGCGGCTGCCCGGCATCCGCATCGTCGGCGTCGACATGCACATCGGCAGCCAGCTGACGCAGCTCGCGCCGTTCGAGGCGGCCTTCCGCAAGGCCGCCGAGCTGACCCGCGCGCTCCGCGCCGACGGGCACGACATCCGCCGCATCGACCTCGGCGGCGGGCTGGGCATCCCCTACCGCCACGCCAATGACGCGCCGCCGCTGCCCTTCGACTATGGCGCGCTTATCCGGCGCACGGTCGGCGAGCTGGACGCGGAGATCGAGGTCGAGCCGGGCCGGCTGATCGCCGGCAATGCCGGGATCCTGCTGAGCCGCGTCATCTACGCCAAGCATGGCGAGGGCCGCGATTTCCTGATCCTCGACGCGGCGATGAACGACCTGGTCCGCCCGGCGATGTACGACGCCTGGCATGACATCGTGCCCTTGGCCGAGCCGGACCCCCAGGCGCCGATAGCCGAGGTCGACGTCGTCGGCCCCGTCTGCGAGACCGGCGACACCTTCGCCCGAGCCCGGCCGCTGCCGCCGCTGGGTCCCGGCGATCTTGTCGCCTTCCGCTCGGCCGGCGCCTATGGCGCGGTGATGGCCTCCGAGTACAACGCCCGCCCGCTGGTGCCCGAGGTCATGGTCACCGGCGATCAATTTGCCGTCGTCCGCGCGCGTCCCACATATGAAGAAATGCTGGCGCGTGATAGCCTGCCGCCCTGGTTGAGTGCGCCGGGCGCGTAGGCCCGGGACAGGACAGGTTGCGATGACCTTTTTCCAGACCGGCAGGCTGCGCGGGGCAGAGATGCGGCGGCTGCGCCGCCAGCTCCGGCTGACCCGCTGGGCTCTCTGGGCCGAGCAGGTCGCGCGCGCCTTCTGGCCGGTCTTCGTCATCATCTGCCTCGCCGGCGCGCTGGCGCTGCTCGGCGCCTTTACTGCCGCCGGCGCGACCGGGCATCGCATCCTGCTGGGCGCCTTCCTCGCTCGCGCTGGTCGCCGCGCTGGTCATCGGCGGCGCCCGCTTCCGACGGCCGGACGAGGCCGTCGTGCGCGACCGCCTCGACTCCACCGACCCGCGCCGTCCGCTGGCGACGCTGGCCGACGAACTGGCCGTCGGGCGCGGCTCGGGCCCGACCGAGTCCGTCTGGCGCACTCACCGCCAGCGCGCCGCCGCCGCGGCCGCGCGGCTGACCGCCGGCTGGCCCGACCTGAGGCTCGCCTCGCGCGATCGCTGGGCGCTGCGGCTGTTCGCGCCGGCGCTGCTGATCGCCGGCCTGATCGGCACCGGCGGCGACTGGGCCGGGCGCATCGCCACGATCGCCGATCCGGCACCGATGGGGCCGCACGCCGCCGCCCTGCCCGACCGCGTGGCGACTGCCGAGGCGTGGGCCGTGCCGCCCGCCTATACCGGCCTCGCCACCGTCTACCTGACGCGCGCGCAGGGCAGGACGGCGGATGCTGCGGCGGGCACCACGGCGGCCGGCGGCACCCCCGCCGTCCCGATCCGCCTGCCGCAGGGGTCCGAGATCACAATCCGCGTCACCGATGCCGGCGACATGCCGACGCTCGAGGGCGGCGAGATCGCCGGTCTCGACACCTTCCGCACGCTCGGCGGCGGGCTGGCCGAGGCGCGCGGCGTTCTGGCCTCGTCCGGCGAGATCGCTGTCGCCGGCCCGGATGGCGAGCTTGCCCGCTGGCCGATCGACATGGTCCCCGACGCGCCACCCGCCATCGCGCTGGACGGCGAGCCGACGGTGACGCTGACCCGCTCGCTCGACCTCGCCTTCACCGCCAGCGACGATTACGGCGTCGTCTCGGCCTGGGCCGAGATGGCGCCCGAGGGCCACGACCCGGCGGCCGCGCGCGGCCTGCCGCTGCCGGTCATCAGCTTCGGGCTGCCGCTCCCAATCTCCGGCAAGACGAACGAGGTTGCCGACCACGCGATCCGCGACCTGACCTCGCACCCGTGGGCGGGGGCCGAGGTCATGCTGCGCCTCTATGCCGAGGACGGCGCCGGCCAGGTGACGTCGACCGAGCCGGTGCGCGTCACCATTCCCGACCGCCGCTTCCAGCACCCGCTGGCGCGCGCGCTGGTCGAGCAGCGCCGGGACCTGGCGCTCGACTACGCCCGCTCGTTCCGTGTGCTGGACGTGCTGCAGGCCGTCACGCGCCGGCCCGAAGAGATCTTCGACGACAATACCGGCGTCTTCCTGACCGTCCGCTCCGCCATCCGGCGGCTGGCGCGCGGGATCGGCACCGAAACGGTGCCCGAGGTCGCGCCGGACATCGTCGAGCTGCTCTGGGCCGCCGCGCTGGCACTCGAGGACGGCGACCTCTCGGCGGCGCTCGAGCGCCTGCGCACGGCTCAGGACAAGCTGCGCGATGCCCTCGAGAACGGCTCGGACGAGGATGTCCGCAAGGCGATGGAGGAGCTGCGCGCCGCGCTGGACCAGTACCTCCAGCAGCTTGCCCAGCAGGGGCAGCAGAACCGGAACTCGGCGCGCAGCAGCCGATGGATCCCAACCGGATGCTCAGCCAGCAGGACCTGCAGGAGATGCTGGACCGGATGCAGCAGCAGGCCGAGAGCGGCATGCGCGACCAGGCGCGCGACATGCTCTCGCAGCTTCAGCAGATGCTCGAGAACATGCAGGCGGCGCAGGGCCAGCAGGGACAGGGCCAGCAGACGATGCAGGAGCTGCAGGAGATGATCCAGCAGCAGCGCGACCTGTCCGACCGCACCTTCGACGAACTGCGCCAGCGCCGGCGCGAGCAGCAGCTTGGCCAGGGCCAGCAGGGCCAGCGCGGGCAACAGCCGGGCCAGCAGGGACAGCAGCAGCCCGGCTGGGGCGAGGGCCAGGGCCGCGGCGACGAGCATGGCCAGCAGGGCCAGGGCCGGCAGGGCGACCGGGGCCGAGGCCAGGGCTCGCAGCAGGGCCAGTCGGGCCAGGGCGGCCTGGCCGGCGAGCAAGAGGCGCTGCGCCGGCAGCTCGAGGAGCTGTCGCACGGGCTCGGCAATGGCGGCGAGGCGGCGCGCCGCGCGCTGGAGGAGGCGGCCCGGTCGATGGGCGAGGCGGGCTCGAACCTTCAGGCCGGCGCCAATTCCGATGCCGTGCGCAACCAGATGGACGCGCTCGAGCGGTTGAACGAGGGCGCCGACGCGCTGGCGCAGGAGATGCAGCAGGGCCAGGGCGACGCGCAGGCCAGCGGCAACCGCGAGGGCCGCGGCCAGGGGCGCGACCAGAGCCGCAACGACCCGTTCGACAGGCCGACCTCGAGCTATGGCGCGCTGGACGGCCGCTCGACCAAGGTGCCGGACCAGGCCCAGGCCGACCGTGCCCGCGAGCTGATGCGCGAGCTTCGCCGGCGGGCCGCGGAGGCCTCGCGGCCCAGGATCGAGCTCGACTATTTCGAGCGCCTGCTCGACCAGTTCTGACCGGGTCGGCCGGCGCGCGACCCTTTCACGCCGTTTGCGGCGCAATCGGCGCGGGTGACGACGCGTGAGGTTGTGGCTGCGGGTGCGCTGCACGCATCCCGCAGAACGCCATCGTCGGCCTCGATCCCTCGTGATTGCGGGCGATGGATCGCGAACGGCGCGACTGCGTTCACCACAGCGAAACACTGCTCAGCAGTGTCATCACGTATACGAGAGGAAGACCAGATGACCGGAATTTTCAGGCGCGGAACGCGCGCGCTCGCCATCGCTGCCCTGATGGGCACGTCCGCATTCGCCACGGCGCAGGCGACCGAGTGGAACCAGCTGCAGGATTCTGCCTGGAACAAGGAGCAGACGCAGGCCAACAGCCAAGCCAGTGCCAGCGGCGGCTCGGCCCCGACGGCGTCGTCCAGCGCATCGGGCGCCGGCGACGCCGGCACCGAGATCGCCACCGCGTTCGAGAACCTTGGCATGGAGCAGGCCCGGGCGGAATGCTACGGCAAGGTCCTGACCGAGAAGCTGTCGCCGGACGACCAGCAGAACGCGGCGCAGCTTGTCCGCAGCGCTTCGAACGGCGACGAGGTTCGCTCGGCGGTGCTGGACGCGGGCCCTAACATGGTCGGCGGCTTTTCGGCAGCCGACACGACCTGCCCGGAAGGCATGGGCGGCTGACAAGCCAGTGCTGTCGCAGGCAGGGCTGACCTGCCGTAACGGCGAAGGGCGGGCCAATTGGCCCGCCCTTTCCATTTCCGTCCGCCGGGCTTCCTCCCGGTCGCGAACGGCGTCAGGCGCGCTCGATTGCCAGCGCGATGCCCTGGCCGCCGCCGATGCACATGGTGACGAGGCCGAGCTTGCCGCCCGTCCGCTCGAGTTCGGCCAGGCATTTCAGCGTGATAATCGCCCCCGTCGCGCCGACCGGGTGGCCGAGGGCGATGGCGCCGCCGTTCGGGTTTACTTTCGCCGGGTCCAGCCCCAGCCCCTTGTTGACCGCGCAGGCCTGCGCGGCGAAGGCCTCGTTCGACTCGATCACGTCGAAATCGTCGGCGTTGAGCCCGGTGCGCTCCAGCAGCTTCTGCACGGCGGGGATCGGGCCGAGGCCCATCACCTCGGGCCGCACGCCCGCATGGGCGTAGCCGACGATCCGCGCCCGCACCTTCGCGCCCGCCTTGCCCGCGGCACCGGCCTCGGCCAGCACCAGAGCCGCCGCGCCGTCGTTGATGCCCGAGGCGTTGCCAGCCGTCACCGTGCCGTCCTTGCGGAACACCGGGCGTAGCGCCGCCAGCGCCTCGGCGGTCGTCGACTTGGGGTGCTCGTCGCGGTCGAAGACGATCTCGCCCTTGCGGGTCCTGATCGTGATCGGGGCGATCTGGCCGGCGAAATAGCCCGCCTCCTGCGCCTTCCTGGTGCGGTTCTGGCTTTCCAGCGCGAAGGCGTCTTGCTGCTCGCGCGTGATCTGGTGCTCGGCGGCGACGTTCTCGGCGGTCACGCCCATGTGGCCGGTGCCGAAGGGGCATTCCAGCGCGCCGATCATCATGTCGATCATCTTCGTGTCGCCCATCTTCTGGCCGAACCGGGCGGTCTGCATGGAATGGGGGCTGCGCGACATCGACTCGGCGCCGCCGGCCAGCGCGAAGTCCGCGTCCCCCATCGCCAGCGACTGGAAGCAGGACACGATCGCCTGCGCGCCCGAACCGCAGAGACGGTTGACGTTCATCGCCGGGGTGGTGTCGGGGATTCCGGTCTCGATCGCCGCGACGCGGCTGAGATACATGTCGCGCGGCTCGGTATTGATGACATGGCCGAAGACGACATGGCCGATCTGCCCCGGCTCGACTCCGGCTCGCTCGATCGCCGCCTTGCCGACATGCGCGGCCAGATGGATGGGCGGCGTGCCGGCCAGCGTGCCGCCAAAGGTGCCGATGGCGGTGCGGGCGCCGTCCAGGATGACGATGTCGCGGGTCATTGCAGGTCCTCTCGCGCGGGATGGGTCGGCGCGGGTTTACGCGACCCCCCGCCGAGCCGCAACGCCCCTGCCCGGCCTGCCGCCGCCCCGCCTGCCGGAACGGGTGGCGAGAGGCCGGCTAGCCGCGCCCGATGAAGGGCATCTTGGTGGCCATGATGGTGATGAACTGCACGTTCGTCTCCAGCGGGAACTCGGCCATCTGCAGCACGGCCTGCGCGACGTGCGCGACATCCATGCGCGGCTCGACGGCGGTCGAGCCGTCCGCCTGGGCGACGCCCTTGGTCATCCGCTCGGTCATCGGCGTCTCGGCGTTGCCGATGTCGATCTGGCCGCAGGCGATGTCGAAGGGCCGCCCGTCCAGCGAGATCGTCCGCGTCAAGCCGGTGATCGCGTGCTTGGTCGCGGTGTAGGGCGCGCTGCCGGGCCGCGGCACGTGCGCCGAGATCGAGCCGTTGTTGATGATCCGCCCGCCCTGCGGGCTCTGCGCGCGCATCTGCTTGAAGGCGGCGCGGGCGCAGTAGAAGGCGCCGTTCAGGTTGACCTCGACGACCTTGCGCCAGTCATCGATCGCCATCTCATCGATGGTCTTCGCCGGCGTGCCTGCGCCTGCATTGTTGAACAGCGCGTCCAGCCGGTCGAAGCGCTCGACCGTCGCCGCGAAGGCGCTCTCGACCGCCTCGTCGTCGGTGATGTCGGCCGGCAGCACCAGCGCGCGGTCGGCGGCGTCGGACAGCGAGATCGTCTCTTCCAGCGCCTCGCGGCGGCGGCCGACCAGCGCCACGCCCCATCCCGCGCCCAGGAAGGCCAGCGCAGTCGCCCGCCCGATGCCCGTGCCTGCGCCCGTGACCAGAATGCTCTTCATGTGCCCCTCCGTTCGATTGTCGCAGTCGTAGCCGAGCGCGACCGAACGGGCAACGCAATCCCCGCCGAGGGCCCTCCCCGCCCATCACTGCCTGAATCTGGCACCACGGTTTTCGGTTGCATGACAGTGGCCGCTGCCCCTATCACGAATGTGATCCAATTCCCGAGCCGGCCTGTGGGGACCACTCCCGTGACTGACAAGATGGTGAAATCGGCTGTCCGAGTGCTGGACATCTTCGAGGCGTTCGAAGCCGAGCGTCGCTCGTTGACCATATCCGAGCTGGTCGACATCCTGCAGATTCCGCAGTCATCCATGTCGACGCTGATCAAGAGCCTCGTGGCCAAGGGCTTCGTGGAATACGACGCGCAGACGCGGCGCTATCGGCCCTCGGTGCGGCTGGCCTTTCTGGGGAACTGGGTGCTGGGATCGACCGACACGATCGCGCGCATCCACACCCTGGCGCAGAGCCTGCACGAGACGACCGGCGAAACCGTGCTGATCGGGGCCGAGAACGGGCTGTTCCTGCAGTACATGTCCGTCGTCGTCTCGCCCTCGACGCTGCGGTTTGCGCTGCACCCCGGGCTGCGCCGGCCGCTGCACCGCTCCGGGCTCGGGACGATGCTGCTGACGCGCAAGCCTGATGCCGACATCGGCCGGATGGTACGCCGCTACAACGCCGAGCGTCTGGAGCCTGGCGAGGAGCGGTTCAGCGAGGCCGAGGTGCTGCGCCGCGTCGCGCTCGGCCGCCAGCAGGGCTGGTTCTTCTCGTCCAGCCAGTTCGTCAAGGGCAGCGCCTCGGTGGCGACCCTGCTGCCGCTGCCGCGCGAGCGGACGACTCTGGCGATCGGCTTCGCCGTGCAGCTTCCGGGCGGCACCGAAAAGGTCGAGCGGTTGCGCGACACGCTGCTCGAGCACGTCCGCGGCTTTGCCGAGCGCCAGCTCAGCGCCGCCTGAGCCGGGCGGCACCCGGTCTCGGCGCTGGCCGATGACGGGCTCAGCGCTTGCGGAAGACGGGCGTGCGCTTCTCGCGGAGCGCCGACAGCCCCTCGCGCACGTCCTCGGACCAGGCGCAGCGGTGGACGAGCTCGTCGACCCGCTCGGGCGAGGGCGCCTCGCGGATCATCTCCTTCATGCCGGCGACCGCGAAGGGCGCGAGCCCGGCGACCTGCCCGGCCAGGGCGCGCGCGGCGTCCATCAATCCGTCGGGCTGGACGATGCGCAACACGAACCCGGTGGCGGTCAGGTCCTCGGCCGTCAGTTCCTGGTTCAGGTAGAGCACCTGCGCCGCCCTGCCCGGCCCCAGCGCCGCGGCGATCCGGCGGATCGAGGCCGGCGAGTAGATGAAGCCAAACCGCGCCGCCGGCACCATGAACCGCACCCCCGGCACCGCGACCAGCGCGTCGCACGAGACCGCGACGTGGACGCCGCCGCCCATGCAGGCCCCGTTCAGCGCACCGATCACCGGAACGGGCAGGCGCGCCCATTTCTCGAAGACCTCGGTGAAATGCGACCAGAGGAAGCTTTCGGGGGTGAACTCCGTCAGCTCGGTCAGGTCGAAGCCGCTGGTGAACGCCTTGTCGCCGGCGCCGGTCAGGATGACGGCGCGGACGTCGTCGCTGGCTGCGATCTCGTCGGCCAGCGCGTCGATGTGCTCCAGCGAGGCGGTGCTGAGCGCGTTCCGGCGCCGCTCGTTGTCGATCGTGACGGTCAGCACCCCGCCGTCACGGCTGGTGCGGATGTGGTCGGACATTCGGCTCTCCCCCGGGGCTGGCCCGCCGGACACTATCCTCCTTGCGATGCGCTTTCCATTTGCCCGCCATCGCCCACCGGATAGTCTGCCCGCAAATCCGGGAGGGACACCATGACGGGACGGCTGCAGGGCAAGGCGGCGCTGATTTTCGGCGCCGGCTCGGTCGGCGAGGGCTGGGGCAACGGCCGCGCCACGGCGGCGGTGATGCTGCGCGAGGGCGCGCAGGTCTTCGGCACCGATGTCGACAAGGGCAGCGCTGGCGCGGACGGCCGAGATGGTCGCCGAGCATGGCGAGATGGTCACGCGGATCTGCGACATCACCAAGGACGACGAGATCGACGCCGCCGTCGCCGCCTGCCGCCAGCACATTCGGCCGGATCGACATCCTGGTCAACAATGTCGGCGGATCGGTGCCGGGGGACATCGTCTCATTGGAATCAGAGGCTTGGGACCGGCAGTTCCTGACCAATATCGACTACGTCTTCGAGACGATGAAGCGCGTCGTGCCCGTCATGGTCGAGCAGGGCGGCGGGGCGATCGTCAACCTGGCCTCCATCGCGGCGCTGCGGTTCTTCGGGCCGGACTGCGTGGCCTACGCGGCGTCGAAGGCGGGGCTGATCAAGATGGGCCAGGTGACGGCCGTGAAGTACGCGCCGAACCATGTCCGCGTGAACACCGTGATCCCTGGGCTGATGAACACGCCGCTGGTGTCGGTCCGGCTGGCCGGGCAGCGCTCGGGCGGGGACGTCGAAAAGCTCGTCGAGGCGCGGAACCGGCAGGTGCCGATGGGGCACATGGGCGACGGCTGGGACGTGGCGCACGCGGTCGCCTTCCTCGCCTCGGACGAGGCAAAGTACATCACTGCGACCGAGCTGGTCGTCGATGGCGGGCTGCAGGCGACCTGCGTCGCGCCGAGCCACGTCTGACCGCGTGCAATGGGCCGCTGGTTCGAGGAATTCCGGGTCGGCGACCGCTTTCAGACGCACGGGCGGACCATCGGCGAGGCCGACATCGTCGCCTTCGCGGCGCTGACCGGCGACTGGAACCCGGTGCATGTCGACAAAACCGTCGCCGCCCCCCTGCATGGCGGCCGGATCGCGCATGGCACGCTGTTCCCGGGCCTCGCCTGGGGGATGCTGCGCAGTCACGACCTGATCGACGGCACCGTCGTCGCGCTGAAGTCGCTGGAATGGGAGTTCCTGGCGCCGGTCAGGATCGGCGACACGGTGCGGGTGACGGCGGAGGTCGCGTCCGTCTCGCCGCACCCGAGCGCGCCGCGCGGGCGAGTCGCCTTCGCGCTGGACGTGGCCAACCAGACGGGCGAGACGGTGAACCGCGGCAGATGCACGCTTGTGATGCAGAAACGGGAGGGATGAGATGGCGAAAACGGTACAGATCAGCGAGTTCGGCGGGCCGGAGAAGATGGAGATCGTCGACCTGCCGGTCGGCGAGCCCGGCCCCGGCCAGATCCGCATCCGGCACAAGTTCTGCGGGCTGAACTTCATCGACATCTACCAGCGCTCGGGCGTCTATCCGCTGAAGCTGCCGCACCCGCTGGGCATGGAGGGCTCGGGCGTCGTCGAGGCCGTCGGCGAGGGCGTCACGCACCTGAAGGCAGGGGACCGCGCCGCCTATGCCTCGCCGCCGCCGGGCAGCTATTGCGAGGCGCGCGTGATGAACGCCATGCACGTCTGCAAGCTGCCGGACGCGATCAGCTTCGAGACGGGCGCGGCGATGATGCTCAAGGGCCTGACAACGCAGTATCTTCTGCGCTCGACCGGGCGGCTGAAGGGCGGCGAGACGGTGCTGTTCCACGCCGCCGCCGGGGGCGTCGGGCTGATCGCCTGCCAGTGGGCCAAGGCGATGGGCGTGCGCCTGATCGGCACGGCGGGCTCGGACGAGAAGTGCAAGCTGGCGCTGGAGCACGGTGCCGCCGAGTGCATCAACTACAACTCGGACGACTTCGTCGCGCGGGTCAAGGAGCTGACCAACGGCGAGGGTGTCGAGGTCGTCTACGACTCGGTCGGCAAGGCGACCTGGGAGGGCTCGCTGAACTGCCTCAAGCCGCTGGGGATCATGGTAACCTTCGGAAATGCCAGCGGAAAACCAGATCCGGTCGATCCGCAAGTGCTGGCCGGCAAGGGTTCGATCTACCTGACGCGGCCGACGCTGTTCACCTATATCCGCACGCGCGAGCTCTGCCAGCAGCGGGCGGACGACCTGTTCGAGATGGTCGGCTCGGGCAAGGTGAAGATCGATATCAACCAGACCTATGCGCTGGACGACATCCGCCAGGCGCACGAGGACCTGAACTCGCGCAAGACGACGGGGACGACCATCATCAGCCTCTGACGACGCCCCTCAGGAACTGAGCTTCGCGGCCTCTCGGTGGGCCGCGGAGTTCGACAATCTGTTCGGCAATCTGCATTCGTCGGCAAGAATCCTTGCCTAATGTGTCGTTAAGTCGATCTCGGCGGAGCGGCCGCCGAAAGAGGGTCCGTCCAACGGTAAAAAATTCGGCCGTAGCGGATTTGCAGGCTGGGTTGCGAGACCTGACCCGCACGCTCCGGCTGGGCGACATGCCCAAGGCGGCCGGCGTCAGCCGCCTGTGCCGGTCTTCGCGGGCTGCTGCGGCTCGGCGGCCAGCGACTCGGCAGGCGCGGCCTCGGTCGGCATCGCCGGAGGCCTGGCTAGCCGCCTCGTTGCCGCCGGCTTCGGCGCTCTTTCCCTCATCCTCGCCCTGGCGGTCGAGATGCCCGGCGATGGAGGGGACCAGCTTCTTGAAATCCTCCTCGCTCATCTTCGGCAGCTCGCGAACGAACGAGACGATCGACCAGAGCGACTGCGGGTCGTGCGACGCGCCGAAGGCGGGCATGGCGGTCATGCGGATGCCGTTCTGCACGATCCAGAAGAGCTCGCGGTCGTCCCACTCGGCGGCCGTCTCGACCAGCTCCGGCGGCTCCGGGTTCATGCCCTTGGTGAATTCGGCCGGCTTCACGCCGACGCCGCCATGGCAGTCGACGCAGCCCTCCTCGACATAGCTCTTGGCGCCCGCCTGGATCATCTGCGGGTCGTCGAGCGCCGGGGGAAAGGGCACCGAGTTGTCCGCGTGCCGCTGCACCGAACTGTCCATCGTCTTGGCAACCCACCAGGCAACCGCGGGATAGTCCGGGCGGTTGGCGGCGACATTGTAGAAGCCGAAGCCGGTGAAGACCGCCGCTGCGATCAGCAGGAGCAGGGCCAGGCTGATGATGACCGATATTATTCTCATGATACCTCAGAACCGATGGAACGGTCGCATCGTTGCAGCACGCGTTGTCGCACCCCGGCCGCCGCTTGCGTCCTCGAGGATCATCGCCGCCGCCTTCTCGGCGATCATCAGCACCGGCGCGTTGGTGTTGCCCGAGGTGATGGCCGGCATCACCGAGGCGTCGACGACGCGCAGCCCGGCCAGGCCGTTCAGGCGCAGGCGCGGATCGACGACGGCGCGCGCGTCTGCGCCCATGCGGCAGGTGGCGACCGGGTGGAAGATCGTCGTGCCGATGCGGCCTGCGGCCTCCTCCAGCGCCTCCTGGTCCTCGACCGACTCGCCGGGCAGGTATTCCTCCGGTCGATAGCGCGCCATCGCGGGCGCGGCGACGATGCGCCGGGTCAGGCGGATGGAGTCGGCGGCGACGCGGCGGTCGCCCGGCGTCGACAGGTAGTTCGGCCGGATCGCCGGGGCGGCGAACGGGTCGGGCGCGGTGATGGCGACCTCGCCCCGGCTCTCGGGCCGCAGGTTGCAGACGCTGGCGGTGATCGCCGGGAAGGCGTGCAGCGGCTGGCCGAAGGCGTCGAGCGACAGCGGCTGGACGTGGTATTCCAGGTTCGGCGTCTCGAAGCTGTCGTCCGAGCGGGCGAAGACGCCGACCTGGCTGGGCGCCATCGACATCGGCCCGGTGCGCCTGAGCGCGTATTCGGCGGCGATCAGTGCCTTGCCGAGCATCGTGCCGGCGGTCTGGTTCAGCGTCCTCGTGCCCTGCACCCGGTAGATGCAGCGGAGCTGCAGGTGATCCTGCAGGTTCTGCCCGACCTCCGGCGCATCCAGCACCGTCTCGATGCCAAGGCCCTGCAGCAGGCCGCCCGGGCCGATGCCCGAAAGCTGCAGAAGCTGCGGCGAGCCGATGGCGCCGGCAGCGAGCACCAGCTCTCCGGCGACGCGCGCGCGGGCCGGGGCGCCGCCGACGGTCAGCTCGAGCCCGGTCGCCCTGCCCGGCCCGACCAGGATGCGCGTCGCATGCGCCTGCGTGACGACACGCAGGTTCGGCCGCTTGCGCGCGGGTTTCAGGAAGGCCCGCGCCGTGTTCCAGCGAAAGCCGGAGCGCTGGGTGACGTGGAAATAGGCCGAGCCGGCATTGTCGCCGCCGTTGAAGTCCTCGACCTTGGGGATGCCGACCTGCTCGCAGGCGTTGCGGAAGGCGTCGAGGATGTCCCAGCGCACGCGCGGCGCCTCGATGCGCCACTCGCCGCCCTGCCCGTGCAGCCCGCCGCCGCCGAACCCGGCGCCCATGTAGTGGTCCTCGTGGCGCAGGAAATAGGGCAGCACGTCGTCCCAGCCCCAGCCGGTGCAGCCCATCTGGCGCCAGCGGTCATAGTCGTGGCTCTGGCCGCGCATGTAGATCATGCCGTTGATCGACGAGCACCCGCCCAGCACCTTGCCCCGCGGGTAGAGGATCGACCGGCCGTTCAGCCCGGGCACGGGATCGGTCCTGAAGCACCAGTCCGTGCGCGGGTTGCCGATGCAGTAGAGGTAGCCGACGGGGATGTGGATCCAGTGGTAGTTGTCCGAGCCGCCGGCCTCGAGCAGCAGCACCCGGTTCTTCGGGTCGGCACTGAGGCGGTTTGCCAGCAGGCACCCCGCCGTGCCGGCGCCGACGATGACATAGTCCCATTCCCCAAGGTCCTGCATGGTCCGGTTTTGCGGACCGCGCCGGGCGGGGTCAAGCCCGGCGCCGGCCGCCTCCGCCGCGGCGGGCGACAACCGGCGGCGGCGATCGGCGTTGGGCGAAGGCGGGGCGGGACGGGGCGCGAGAGGTCGACGGCCGGCTAGCCCACCGCCGGGGGATCGCGCGGATTTGACCGCGACGGCATTGCCGGCCTGTGCTAGAATGTCGCATGTAAGAAGACATCGCGGCCCGATCCCGGCCGACGCCTCGACACCTCGCCGATCGCCATCAAGGGATCGCTGCCGGGCCGCGGCCAGAAGCCTGCGGAGGAAGCATGTCCACCATACGCAATCCGGTCGAATGGAGCGCCGGGCAACTGGGCGCCGTGACGGAGCATATCGCCTCGATCAACCGCGCGGTGCACGGGGCCGAGGCCGAGGAACCGCGGGTGCGGCGGATCGACGTCGACGATCTGCGCCGGGCGCTGCGCCTCGGCTTCGACGATTTCATGGCCTGCCGCAGCGATGTCGCCTTCATCTGCATCGTCTATCCGCTGGCCGGCGCCGTGCTGGTCTGGGCGTTCTTCGGCTACGACCTGCTGCCACTGCTGTTCCCGGCGGTCTCGGGCTTCGCGCTGGTCGGGCCGGTGGCGGCGGTCGGGCTCTACGAGATGAGCCGGGGCCGCGAGCGCGGCGAGGCGGTCGGCTGGACCGACGCGCTGGGCGTGCTGGGTTCGCCCTCGTTCGGGGCGATCTTCCTGCTGGGGCTGGCGCTGTTCGGCGTCTTCGTCCTCTGGATGATTGCCGCCTGGGGCATCTGGAGCGCCACTCTGGGGCCGCTGCCGGCCGCCTCGCTGGGCGAGTTCCTGCGCGAGATCCTGTTCACCGGCCCGGGCTGGGTCATGACGGTCGCCGGCTGCGCGATCGGGTTCCTCTTTGCGCTGGTCGTGCTGGCGGTCAGCCTGGTGTCCTTCCCGCTGCTGCTGGACCAGGACGTCGGATTGCGCGTCGCGGTCGTGACCTCGCTGCGCGTCATGGCCGAGAACCCCAGGACCGTGCTGACCTGGGGCTTCATCGTCGCCGCCGGGCTGGTGCTGGGCTCGATCCCGCTGTTCCTGGGGCTGATCGTCGTCATGCCCGTGCTGGGGCACGCGACCTGGCACCTGTATCGCGCCGCGGTGGCGCGGCCGGGCGAGGCCTGAGGCAGCACGGGGGCACAGGCCGCGCGCGACCGGTTGCGACCGGCCCCGGCCGCCCCTGGACGGTCAACGCCGGTTCCGGATCCACACCTCGACCCGGCGATTGGCCGTGCGTCCCTCCAGCGAGTCGTTGCAGCCGACGGGCGTCAGCTCGCCATAGCCCATGACGACGATCCCCGCCTGGTCGAGCGCGCCCGGCGGCAGGGTGGCGCGCAGCTCCTGCTCGACGGTCTCGGCGCGCTTGACCGACAACCAGCGGTTCAGGTCGAACTTGCCGATCGAATCCGTGAAGCCGACGAGCAGGATGTCGCGCCCGGCATAGACGCCGCGAGACAGCTCCTCGGCCAGCTTGCGGGCGTCGAGGCGCGATTTCGGCGTCAGCTCGCTGGAGCCAGTGGTGAAGCGGAAAGTCACCGACAGCCGCGTCGCGTCGTCCAGCTCGCGCAGCATCCCGCGCATCAGGTCCAGCGAGAACTCCTCTTCGCCGGCGACGCCGTGCACCAGGCGCGCGCCCTGCTGGTCGAGCGCCCTGCTCTCGATGCGCTGGTCGACGAAGCCGGTCTCGGCGATCAGCGGCTGGGCCGCGTCCGACAGCGCGAAGTCGACAAGCTGCTTGGCGTGCGCCGGCATGCCCGTCGGCGGCGTGTAGAGGTAGAGGCGGCTGATCAGCGGGTACTCCTCGGCCTTCATGGCGAAGGTCGTCGGATACGAAAGGAGGCCGCAGGCCTGGCGGATCGGCAGCGCCTTGGCAGCCCGCTGGTAGGCGATCGCGGTCAGCCCGATGCCGGCCGGGTCGGCGGCGACGCCGTCAGCAACCTCGATGTCACTGTCGAAGCGCTTCACCGCAGGCGCCATTGCCAGGCCACGCGGCGCCAGCACCTGGGCGGCGAAGGCCTCGATGGTGCCCGACCCATCCTCGCGCGCGTAGACGTCGACCGGCCCGGGCGGGCCGCCGAGCTGCGACCAGTCGGTCAGCTGGCCCGAGAATATCAGCGCCAGCTCGTCCATCGAGATCGAGCGGATCGGGTTGCCCGGATGCGTGATCGCAACCACCCCGTCGAGCGCGAGGACGTGCTCGTTGTCGGTGTCGCGCAGATCGTCGATGCCGGCGGGGCGCAGCAAGTCGATGTCGCGGTCGCGCGCCCGGCGCGACGCCATGGCGATCGCCGCATCATTGTCGGCCATCGCGCGAAAGCCTTCGGCAGTGCCCTCCTCGCGGACGTCGATGGCCGCCATCTCGCGCCCGTTCGGGTGGACGATGCGCAGCATCAGCGCGTCCGGGTCCGGGCCGATCTCGGCAACCATGGTGGCGTCCATGCTGTCGGCATAGCCCTGGATCAGCGCGGGCATCAGCTTGGCGCCGATCGTGCGCGAGCCGTCGATGCCGAAGGCGGCACCGAACATCATGTTCTGCGGGCAGGCCTCGCCCTCGCAGTCGACCTTCAGAGCATCGACCTCCAGCGTGCCCAGCACGGTATCGATGGTGAAGGTCGAGCCGTCGAAGCCGGTCAGCGTACCGCGGAGCTGGGTCGATCCGTCGAAGGATTTCAGCGTCACGGTGCGGTCGGCGGGCCCGGCCGCCCCCTGATCCGCTGCCTGGCCGGTCGTCGCCTCCGCCCCGGCGGTCTGCGCCCCGACGGTCTGCGCGTTGGCGGTTGCCAACAGTCCCGCGGTCAGCACGACGGTGACCACGGCTGCCTTGGCTGCGGCGACGAACACTCCGGCTCCGGCCTTCATCCTGGCGTCCCCCCCGAATTCACGCGGGATTGCCGGACATTGCTGCCGGCTTCACCTGCTCATGATCACCAAATCGTCTAGCGCGCCGGAGATCAAGCGGTTGTCGCGTCCTTGCTGGGCGACCCGGCCGCAATCGAGCGGCGCAAGCTGGCGGATCACGGGCCGCTCGGGGCGGCCGGCGTCCGAGCGCAGGACGACGAACTGCGGCGCGGCGGCCGGGCCGTCGCCGCAGGTCGCGGCCAGCCGGTCGCGGTCGCGGCTTACGAAGTCGAGCAGCAGCTTGATGACCCCGGCTGTCTCGCCGTTGCGGTGGTACCACGAGTAGATCTGCACGCTCTGGCCATGACCGCCGACCGGGTGCCAGACCGTCAGGTAGCCGCCGCCGCTGCGCCGCACCTCGTCGAAGCTGCGCGCGAGGCCCGGGCGGACGTGGCCGGGCGTCCCCGGGGCGGCGCCGTATTCCAGCGCGTTCAGTTCCAGCTCGACGGGCGCGTCCCAGGCCAGCGCGACGCGGGAGATCCGGTCGACGTTCTTGAACGGCAGGTCGAAGTCGATCGACGAGCCGTCGCCGAAGGTCAGCAGCGCCGGCGAGTTCGGCTCGAAGCCCTGCACCCTGACCACGCCCCGGCCGTTGCCGTCCAGCGGAACGGCCAGCCGCAGGCCGGAATAGCTCAGGTCGGCGACCGTGGCGGCATGGCAGGGCGCGTCGACACCGACGATGGTCTCGGCAGCGTTGTCCACTTCGAGCGTCATCGCCGGCGGGGTCGTGCAGGGCACCGCGGAGACGGCGTCCGCGTCGGGGCGCGGTGCCGGCACGGGCCCTGCGCCGCCGGCTGCCGGCAGATCCACGGTCGGGGCGAGCGACGCGGTCCGGACGTCGGTCCCGGTGGCCAGCCAAACGGGCCTCGGCGTCGGCACGATGACCATGCGATCGACCGGCAGCGCGTCCAGCGCCGGGCCGGGCGCGGGCGACAGGCCGGGTGCGGCAGGCGCCGAGCGCATCGGCGCCAGCGCGGCGAGGCGGGTTTCGACGGCCGGCTTTGCCGTGCCGCCGGGAATGCCCTGCTCGGCGATCGGATTGGAAGCGGTGGCGGCCTCGTTTGCGGCGACCGCTTCGCCGCGCCCGAAGACGGCCAGCAGGAAGGCCGGGCCGGCCGCCTCTGGATTCGGAACCGGCCGGGGGCTGTCGTCGGCCGCCGTCGCCGTGTCGGCGAGCGCAAGGACGGAATGCGCGCTACCGGGAAGCCCGTGTCGGGGCAGGCCCGGCGATGGCGCCGGCAGGGCGGGCGGGCCGCCCGGAGCGGCTCCGCGCAGGCTGCGCCCGGGCAGCGCCGCGCCGGCAGGAAGCGGTGCCGCGGCGAGTGCCGCGACGAGGTCCGGTTCCGCGGCGAACGGCTTGCCCAGCGCGGCGATGGTGACGGCCGCGCGCGGCGGCACGGCCGGCGCCGCCGCGCGGGCGGCTGCCGAAATGTCCGGCAGGGCCGCCACCCGCGTGGCCGCACCGGGCAGGTCCGCGCTGGGCGTGTCCGCGTCGGGCAGCTCCGCTTCGGGCAAGCCCGCCAGCCCGGCTGGCGTCCCGCGCGGCATGGCCGTCGCAAGCGCAGGCGCCGCGCCGGGGGCCGGCGGCATTGCCGCAATCGGTGTGCCGGCAGGCTCCGCCGACAGCGCGCCGGACAGCGCCGCCAACTTGGCGGCCGAGGCCGGGCCGAAGCCAACCGCCGCGCCCGGAGCAAGCGAGACGCCGCGCGTCGGGCCGTGCACCTCATGGCGCAGCCACGCCGCGGGCTCGGCTCCAGTCCCGGCCAACGCGACGCGGGTGTCGTCGCTCGTGTCCATCGCCGCTGGCCCGTCGGGCGCAGCGGTCGCAAGCGCGGCCCGGCCGACCTCGGGGTCGGCGAGCGCGACGGTCTTCGCATCGCCGGCGATAGATGACGAAGCGCCCGCTGGCCAGGCCGCCGCAGGCATCGCCGCGACCGGGTCCGTCAGCGCCCGGCGCGTCTGCGCGGCGGCCGCCAGCTCCGGCGGCGCATGCTCTGACGATGCGTCGGCCACGATCGGCGCCGGGGCCACGGCCACCGGCAACGGCATCACCTCGACCGCGCCGGCCGGAGAGGAGAGAGCGATGTGCGCCGGCAGGTCCGCATCGCGGCCCGCCCGGCTCGTCGCGGTCCCGCCGGAAAACATTGCGTCGTCCGATGGTGCGACCAGCGACGCCACGGGGGCCAGGTCCGGCCCCGCGTCGGCCGCCCCGCCCGATGCAGGGACCGGCGGGAGCGCCGGCGCGTCCGCGGAAGCGATTTGCGGCGCGCGAGCGACGGGGGCCGCCGTGGCAGGCATGGGCGGCGAGGCCGCGGCGATGGCGGGTTCCGGCGCGGCGGGCAAGGCGGGAGCGTTGCCGCCCGCGCCCGCCGGGGCGCGGATGCGCGCCGTCACGGTCGCGACCTGGTCCGCCTTTGCCCCCCCGAAGGTGTACCGGATGGTCTGGAGCCCTTCGCAGCCCGCGTCGGCCATGTACTCGAGCAGGCCGTCGCGGACAAAGAGCCGGCCGCATTTCGGCGCGGTGATCACCGAGAGGCGACGGCGCATTTCGTCCGTGACGCCGTCGTCATTGGCGAACACGTCGATGCGCAGCAGCGTGCTGGACGGTGCCGCGACCTCGTCGTCGCGCAGTTCGATCACGGGCGCGGAATTGCCGCCGAGGAACCGGTTGACGACGTCGACGCGCTGAAGGAAGGAGCCGATGACGACCATCAGCACCATCGCGGTCAGGACGGGGATCATCCGGTCGTCTTGAAACATCCACCCTCCAAAACCCCGAGTAGCTCAGTCGGCGGGGACTGGCAACATCCGGTAGTCAGCGCGGCAGCCGACACAAATACCAGTCGGCGTGACCGTATCCCTAAGGGGACACTGACAATATGGCGAATCGGCGGCGCAAATTGCATTGCATTCTGCAAACGCCTTGCAGGCGAGGATCTGATCGCAAGCCGACGCACCCGGCCGGCCGCACGAATCCGCGCCAATGCGCCAGAATGCCGCATTCGACCCCCGCGCGGCCGGCGGCCGAGCCAAGCCCGGAAACGGGCTGGCGGAAAACCGGATCGCAGAGAGCGGTCCGGCAGGGCCGCCGTCAGGCGGCGGTCCGGCCGTGGCAGTGCTTGAACTTCTTGCCCGAGCCGCAAGGGCACGGCGCGTTGCGGCCCACCTTTCCCCAGGTCTCCGGGTCGGCGGGATCGAGCTCGGCGACCTGCTGCTCCGCTCCCGGCTGGGCGCCTGCGGTCATCGGCTGCGAGCGGGCGCCCGGCGCGGGCGCCGCGGGCACCGGCCCGGCCATCGCCGCGGCGCCGACGGCGCGCGCGTTCTCCTGGGCCGCGGCCTGCTGCGCCATCTGCTGGCGCATCCGCGTCTCGACCTCGGCCATCATGCGCTGGCGCTCGGCCTGCTCCTCCTCGGAAAGGATGCGGATGTGGCCAAGCTGCCGCGTCACCTCGACGCGTAGCGCCGCCAGCAGCGCGCCGAACAGCTGGAAGGCTTCGGACTTGTACTCGTTCAGCGGGTCGCGCTGGGCATAGCCGCGCAGGTGGATGACCGAGCGCAGGTGGTCGAGAAGCACGAGGTGCTCGCGCCAGTGCTTGTCGAGGACCTGCAGCAGAAGCTGCTTCTCGACATTGCGCATGGTCTCGGCGCCGGCCTTGTCTTCCTTCTCGGCATAGAGCCGGTCGGTCGCGTCGTAGAGACGCTCGCGGATGGCGTCGTCGTCGACGCCTTCCTCGGCCGCCCATTCCCTGACGGGGAACTCGTGACCCAGCGTCTCGGCGACGCGCTGGTGCAGATCGTCGACCAGCCACTGCTCGTGGTAGGCGCGCTTGGGGATGCAGGCGTCGACCATGTCGTCGATGACCTGGTGGCGCATGTCGCGGATCGAACTCGCTGAGGTCCGCGGCCTCCATGAACTCGCGGCGCTGGCTGAAGATCGCCTTGCGCTGGTCGTTCATGACGTCGTCGAACTTCAGCAGGTTCTTGCGGATGTCGAAGTTGCGCGCCTCGACCTTGCCCTGCGCCTTCTCGATGGCCTTGTTGACCCACGGGTGGACGATGGCCTCGCCCTCCTCGAGACCCAGGCGTTGCAGCATGCCGTCGATGCGGTCGGAGCCGAAGATCCGCATCAGGTCGTCCTGCAGCGACAGGAAGAACGACGACCGCCCCGGGTCGCCCTGCCGGCCCGAGCGGCCGCGCAGCTGGTTGTCGATGCGCCGGCTCTCGTGGCGCTCGGTGGCCAGCACCCAGAGCCCGCCGGCCGCGAGCGCCTTCTGCCTGCCCTCCTCGACCTCGGCCTCGATGCGCCGCCTGGCCTCGGCCAGCGCCTCGCCCTCGAGCCCCTGCGTCTCGTCGGCGATGCGGAACTCGGCATTGCCGCCCAGCTTGATGTCGGTACCGCGGCCGGCCATGTTCGTCGCGATCGTCACGCGGCCCGGATGGCCCGCCTGGGCGACGATGTGCGCCTCCTGCTCGTGGTAGCGGGCGTTCAGTACCGAGTGCTCGACCCCGGCCTTCTTGAGCAGCGCCGACAGGAGCTCGGACTTCTCGATCGAGGTCGTGCCGACGAGGATCGGCTGGCCGCGCTTCTGCCCGTCCCGGATCGCCTCGACGACCGCCCCGTCCTTCTCGGCCCCGGTGCGGAAGACCTGGTCGTCGTCGTCCTGTCGGACGACGGGCAGGTTCGTCGGGATCTCGACGACGTCGAGGCCGTAGATGTCCATGAACTCGGCGGCCTCGGTCAGGGCCGTGCCGGTCATGCCCGCGAGCTTGTCGTAGAGGCGGAAGTAGTTCTGGAAGGTCACCGAGGCCAGCGTCTGGTTCTCGGGCTCGATCTTGACGTGCTCCTTGGCCTCGAGCGCCTGGTGCAGGCCGTCGCCATAGCGCCGGCCGTCCATCATGCGACCGGTGAACTCGTCGATGATGATGACCTTGTCGCTCTTGACGATATAGTCCTTGTCGCGCTGGAACAGCTTGTGCGCCCGCAACGCCTGGTTGACGTGGTGCACGTGGCTGACGTTCTGCGGGTCGTAGAGGCTCGAGCCCTCCTCCATCAGCCCGTACTTGATCAGCTTCTGCTCGATGAACTCGTTGCCGTCCTCGGTCAGCACGACGCTGCGCTGCTTCTCGTCGATGTCGTAGTGGTCGTGCTCGAGCTCGGGGATGACCTTGTCGACGGCGATGTACATCTCGGACTGGTCCTGCAGCGGGCCAGAGATGATCAGCGGCGTGCGCGCCTCGTCGATCAGGATCGAGTCGACCTCGTCGACGATCGCAAAGCGGTGGCCGCGCTGCGTCATCTGCGCGAGCTCGTACTTCATGTTGTCGCGCAGGTAGTCGAAGCCCAGCTCGTTGTTCGTGCCGTAGGTGACGTCGCAGGCATAGGCCGCGCGGCGCGCCGCGTCGTCCAGCCCCGGAACGATCACGCCGACGGTCATGCCCAGGAAACGGTAGATCGCGCCCATCCACTCGGCGTCGCGGCGGGCGAGGTAGTCGTTGACGGTGACGACGTGGACGCCCTTGCCCTCGAGCGCGTTGAGATAGACCGGCATGGTGGCGACCAGCGTCTTGCCCTCGCCGGTCTTCATCTCGGCGATCTTGCCCTCGTGCAGGATCAGCCCGCCGATGATCTGGACGTCGAAGGGGCGCATCCCCAGCGTCCGCTTCGCCGCCTCGCGGACGACGGCGAACGCCTCGGGCAGCAGCTCGTCCAGCGTTGCGCCGTTCGCCAGCCGGTCGCGCAGCTCGCCGGTCTTCGCGGCCAGCTCGTCGTCGCGCAGCGCCTCCATCTGCGGTTCCAGCGCGTTGACCGCGTCGACGGTCTTCTGCGCCCCCTTGACCTTGCGGTCGTTGGCGGTGCCGAAGACCTTGCGGGCGATCGAGTCGAATCCGAGCATCGGGCCACGTTCTCCTCTGGCCGGCCGGGCCGGAGCGACCCGCGGCGAAGGCCGTGGAAAGCGCCAACGCCATCGGCATGAAATTTCCGTGCGCCAGCTTGTCGGGCCAGATTTCACCGCGTAAAGGTGGCCCGCGCGCCGCGCGACGATCGGCGTGTGATGTATTGGCGGCGGCCCGGGGTGTCAACGCCGGGGCCGCCGCAGCCTTATCCGACCGAGGAGAATCCAGTGCAGTCAGTGTTCGCGAAGGCCCTTGTGGGCGCCTGTGCCGCAGCCCTTCTGACGGGCGGCTTCGCCGTCGCCCAGACGTCCGGCGGGACCGCCGGGCAGAACTCCGCGCAGCAGCCTGCCGACCAGAACGCGGGCCAGAGCGCGGGTCAGAACGCAGAACAGACCGCTGGCCAGGCGCCGGCGGGCGAGGCGCAGGCGGGGCAGGACAAGGCCGCCGCCGACGCGACCGCGGGCCTGACCGCCAGCACCGTCGTCGCCACCGTCGACGGCAAGGAGATAACGCTGGGCGAGCTGATCGTCGCCCGCACCACCCTGCCCGATGAGTATCAGCAGCTTCCCGACGAGGTGCTGATGGGCGCGCTGGTCGACCAGCTCACCAACCAGATGCTGCTCGAGGACGCGGCCCGCAAGGCCGGGCTCGACCAGAAGCCGTCCGTGCAGATCGCGCTGAAGAACCAGGCGCGCGCCGTGCTGGCCAACGCCTACATGGAACAGCAGATGGGCGACCGGATCAGCCCCGAGGCGGTCGAGGCCGCCTACCAGCAGGGCATCGCCACCGCCGCGCCGGTCGAGGAGGTGCATGCCGCGCACATCCTGGTCGAGGACGAGGCGACGGCGAAGGAGATCAAGAAAAAGCTGGACGACGGCGGCGACTTCGCCGCGCTGGCGGCGCAGTACGGCACCGACGGCACCTCCAGCCGCGGCGGCGACCTGGGATGGTTCGTGCACGACCAGATGGTGCCCGAGTTTGCCGACGCCGCGTTCGCGATGGAGCCGGGCACGATCTCGGACCCCGTCAAGTCGCCCTTCGGCTGGCACATCATCAAGGTCTTCGAGAAGCGCGAGCAGCCGAAGCCGGCGCTGGACGACGTGCGCGACCAGATCGTCGAGGGGCTGACCAAGAGCGCCCAGTCGGCCGTGCTGGCCGATGTGCGCAAGGGCGCCGACATCCAGCACCCCGACCAGGCGGTGCCGCCGGCGGCGATCCGCCAGGACGACCTGGTGGCCGAGTAGTCCGATGACGGCTGGTTCGATGACGGCGGGCGGTACGACCGACCACGCGGCCGAGATCGCGCGGAAGAAGGCCGAGATCGACCGGCTGGAGCGCGAGATCGCGGCGCATCGCAAGGCGCTGGGCCAGGGCCTCGCGCCCTCGCCCTTCGCGCCGGCGGGCTTTCCCGCGCTGCCCGCCGTCGCGGGCGTCCGCTTCGCCTCGGCCGTCGCCGCGGTGCGCTACCGCACCGGGCGGACGGACGTGATGCTGGCGCACCTGGCGCCCGGCTCGGTGATGGCGGGCGTCTTCACGCGCTCGGCGACGCGCGCCGCCCCGGTGCTGTGGTGCGAGGCGCGGCTGCGGGCGCTCGGCGACGGCGGCGCGGACGGAGGGACTGGCGATCGTCGCCAATGCCGGCAACGCCAACGCCTTCACCGGCGGCGCCGGCGTCGAGGCGGTCGCGCGCGTCACGGCCGCCTGCGGCGAGGCGCTGGGCATGCCCGCGGGCAACGTCTTCATGGCCTCGACCGGCGTGATCGGCGAGCCGCTGCCGGCCGACAAGGTGACGGCCAAGATGGCCGAGCTTTGCGACGGGCTGTCGCCCGATGCGGTCGAGGCGGCGGCACGCGCCATCATGACGACCGACACCTTCGCCAAGGGTGCCGGGGCGACGCTGGCGCTGGACGGCGCGACGGTGAATATCGCCGGCTTCGCCAAGGGCTCGGGCATGATCGCGCCCGACATGGCGACGATGCTGAGCTTCGTCTTCACCGATGCCGCGATCGCCCGGCCGCTGCTGCAGCGGACGCTGGGCGAGCTGGCCGACCAGACCTTCAACGCGACGACGGTCGACAGCGACACCTCGACCTCGGACACGCTGCTGGTCGGCGCGACGGGCGCCTCGGGCATGGCGCCGATCGAGGCGGACAGCGACCCGCGCTACCCCGCCTTCCGCGAGGCGCTGGGCGGCGTGCTGCGCGACCTGGCGATCCAGGTCGTCAAGGACGGCGAGGGCGCCAGCAAGTTCGCGGCGATCACCGTGACTGGCGCCGAGGACGACGGCGCGGCGCGGCGGATCGGGCTGAGCATCGCCAACTCGCCGCTGGTCAAGACGGCGCTGGCCGGGGAGGACGCCAACTGGGGCCGCATCGTCATGGCCGTCGGCAAGGCCGGCGAGAAGGCCGACCGCGACCGGCTGACCATCCGCTTCGGCGACATCCTGGTGGCCGAGAACGGCTGGGTCTCGCCCGGCTACACCGAGGCCGACGGCGCCGCCTACATGAAGCGGGCCGAGCTGGAGATCGCGGTCGATGTCGGCATCGGCAACGGCCGGGCGACCGTCTGGACCTGCGACCTGACGCACGGCTACATCAGCATCAACGCGGACTACCGGTCCTGAGGCCGATGCACGAAGCGGTCGTTGCAAAGGCCCGGCCGCGCCGCCGCGATCCGCGCCCGTCGGCGTGGCCCGGCTCGGCGATCCCGCCCCGCCCGGCGCGGGCCGGTGCCGCGCGGCGGGCCGCGCCCCCTGCCCTGCGATGACGCTGGTCCTTGTCGCCGCCGTCGCGCTGATCGACCCCGACGGCCGCGTCCTGCTGGCCGAGCGCCCCGAGGGCCGCTCGATGGCCGGGCTCTGGGAGTTCCCCGGCGGCAAGGTCGAGGCGGGCGAGACGCCCGAGGCGTGCCTGATCCGCGAGCTGCACGAGGAGCTGGGGATCGACACATGGAAAAGCTGCCTCGCGCCCCTGACCTTCGCCAGCCACGCCTATGACGACTTCCACCTGCTGATGCCGCTTTTTGCCTGCCGCAAGTGGCAGGGCACGGCCCAGGGCCGCGAGGGCCAGCGCCTCGCCTGGGTCCGCCCGCAGCGACTGCGCGACTATCCGATGCCGCCGGCCGATCTGCCGCTCATACCGATCCTGCAGGACTGGCTGTAGCGCCGCGGCGACCGGGTTTGATCCGCGAAGGCGGGGGATTCCCGCCTGCGCGGGAATGACGGCGGCGCGGCGAACGGCAAGTAAGCAGCTCGGCAAGAACGGGCGTGCGCGGCAGGAAAACTCGTCGCCCCCGCGAAGGCCTGGGTCCTCGTCAATCACGCGAGGTTCCTGCCGCCGGGGTGGGCCGAGGCAGGGCGGCCCGGAACCGGCCGCCCTGCTCCGCCCCGTGCCGCTACTCGCGGCCCTTGTAGATGTCGACCAGCTTGGCCAGCATCGTCAGCGCTTCGTCGCGCGGGCGCTGGAAGGTGTTGCGGCCGATGATCGAGCCGTTCCCGCCGCCGTCGCGGATGGCGCGGGCGTTGTCGTAGACAGAGTCCTCGCTCGACTTGGCGCCCCCCGAGAAGACGATGATCCGCCGCCCGTTAAACGCGGCGCGCACGCAGTCGGCAACCCGCGCCGCCTGCGTCGAGATGTCGATCTTCTGGTCCTGGTAGACCTTCTTGGCCTCCTTCAGCTCCAGATGGTCGGTCGACAGCTTCACCTTGATGATATGCGCGCCCAGCAGCGCCGCGATCTGCGTCGCGTAGGCGCCGATATCGATGGCGGTCTCGCCGTCCTTCGAGAGCGCCTCGCCGCGCGGATAGGACCAGATCACTGTGGCAAGACCGACCGAGGCCGCCTCGTTCCGCATTTCGGCGATCTCCTCGAACATGTCGAGCCCGGCCGACGAGCCGGGGTAGATCGTGAAGCCGATCGCGGCGCAGCCCAGCCGCAGCGCGTCGTCGACCGAGGCGGTGATCGCCTGGTCCTTGGGCGCCGCGTCCGGGATCAGCGAATTCGCCGAGTTCGCCTTCAGGATCGTCGGGATCTGCCCGGCGAAGGTGTCGGCGCCCGCCTCGAGCATCCCCAGCGGGGCCGCGTAGGCGTTCAGCCCGGCGTCGATCGCCAACTGGTAGTGGTAGTGCGGGTCATAGGCCGGCGGGTTCGGCGCGAAGGACCGCGCCGGTCCGTGCTCGAAGCCCTGGTCGACCGGCAGGATGACCAGCTTGCCGGTGCCGCCGAGCTTGCCCTCCATCAGGATGCGGCAGAGATTGCCCTTCACGCCCGCATTGTCGGACTCGTAGTTCCCCAGGATCCTCTGGACGGCTCTGGTCGCCTTCATCGCGTTCCCTCTCGCGTCTTGCTGTGCGTTGCGGCCCCTATTGCAGGGGCCGCGCGAAGCGGTCAAGCCGGGCCCGACCGCCGTCGAAACCCTCGCGGCTGCCCGGCCTACTGCACGCGCGAGGCCAGGGTCTCGGCCAGCCCGCCCGTCCAGGTCTCCAGCGCCTTCCCGGCTTCGGTCGCCGCCGCCTCGCGCCAGCCGTCCTGCCCGGCGAACCGGGTATCCAGTCGGTCGCGCAGCGCCGCGGCGCCGCGGTCGCCGGCGGCCGCGGCCAGCGAGGCCCAATAGTACGCCTCGGCATAGTCGCGCGGCCGGTCGTGCCCGGTTGCCGCCGCCTGCGCGCGACGGCGCATGCCCGCGATGTCGGCATCGCCCACCAGCATGTCGGCGTCGGCGCCGGCCTGGTCGGCATCCGGCCAGCCGGACGCCGCCTCGGCCTGCGCCGAAAGCACCACGACCAGCGGCAGCCCGGCCTCCAGTTTGTCGGCCAGCCCAACCGCCCCGGTCTCGCCGCCGGCCATGGCGCGCAGCGTCATCGCGTAGGCAGCCTGGTCATCGCCGGCCTGGCGATCCGCCTCGGCCGACAGCAGCGCCGCGCGCCCGTCCCAAGCGTCCGCCAGCGGCGCCAGCAGCGTCCGGCCGGTCTCGACGCTGCGCGGCGCGCCGACGCCGGTGATCAGCGCCTCGCCGACGCGCAGCCGGGTCTCGTCGTCCAGCGTCCCGCCGCCGCCGAGCGCCGCGGCCAGGTCGGCCGGCGCGATCATGTCGCGATAGGCGGCCGGCACGGACGAGACGACCGGATCGAGCGCCGCGATCAGCGCGTCGGGCGAGCTCAGCAGCTCCTGCGTCAGCAGCACGCTGCCATCCTCGGGCGCGACGGTGAGGACCAGACGGTCCTTCTTCTCGATGAAGCGGGCGATCTCCGAGGTAAGCTGGTCGACGAAGGCGGTCTCCTGGGGCGTCGGGGTGCGCTCGCCGCCCTGGCTGAGCGCGCCGCCGACCATCATCTGCACCATCTGCGGGATGGCCGAGAGGTCACCCATCTGCTGCGTCAGCATGGGCTCAAGCGCCTGCCAGAGGCCGCGGTTCTCGACCACCAGCTCGGCCGAGCCGAGCCGAGCGACGGGCACCGTGTCGGCTGCGGCGGCCTCGGGATCGCTGCCGTCGGTGGCCGGCACGCGGAACCAGACATAGTCGAAATGCGCTGTCAGGCTGATGTCCGCCGCGTCCGCGACCGCGGCCGATACGACGAGGTTCGCCGACGAGCTGGGGATGTCGTAGTCGACGTCGATGGCGGCGCTGTCGATCGTCAGCCCCTCGTAGCCAAAGCCCGCCAGCGTGTCGGCGGCGTCGGGCTGCAGACAGGCCGGCGGCACGGTCACGCCATCCATCGACATTGCGCTGCCAAGCGTGTCGAACCCGTTGGCGTCCGCAATGGCCAGCCGGTCGACAGTGATTTCGCAGGCGCCCTCGGCATCCCATGCCAGGTCGGGATAGATGCGCAACCCGGTCAGGATGATGTCGCCCGTGCCGGGCTCGACGGCGATGTTGTCATAGGTCAGGTCGACGAAGGACCGCGCGAGCATCACGCCGTACTGGAGGGCCATGCGCTGGATCATCTGCACGACCGAGGCGATCGTGGTGTCCTGCGTGGCGACGACGGGCGCCGCGACCGCTGGGGTCACGACGGCGGGCGCGACGACCGCGGAGGCCGCGACGGCGGTAATCGCCAGCGCGGCAAATCTGGGATGCATAGACTTCATGAGGTTCTCCTGACCGGATGCCGCACCAGAGTAGCACGAACAGCACCGGGTCTGACCAGAGGCCGCCAGTCGCCAGACCGTGAATTCCCCGCGAAATTCCCGGCGGGGAAGTGCCGCGCCGCCGGACCGGCAGGTCAGCCGAGCGCGGCGACCCCCGGCAGCTCCTTGCCCTCGAGCCATTCCAGGAACGCACCGCCGGCCGTCGAGACATAGCTGAACTGCTCGGCCACGCCCGCCCGGTGCAGCGCCGAGACGGTGTCGCCGCCGCCCGCGACGGACAAGAGCTTGCCGGCCTGGGTCAGCTCGGCCGCCTTCCGCGCGCAGGCCGTGGTGGCGGCGTCGAAGGGCGGCGTCTCGAAGGCGCCGAGGGGGCCGTTCCAGACGACGGTCTTGGCGCGCTCGAAGCGCTTGCAGATCGCGGCGATGCTCTCGGGTCCGGCGTCGAGGATCATCATGTCCGGCGGGCAGGCATTGGCGGCAACGACGCGCGTCTCGACGCCCTCGCGCAGCGCGCCGGCGACGACGACGTCGGTCGGCAGGATGATGCGGCAGCCGCGACCCTCGGCCTTCGCCTCGATCTCGCGCGCGGTGTCGGCCATGTCACGCTCGGCCAGCGACGTGCCGATCTCGAAGCCGCGCGCGGCAAGGAAGGTGTTCGCCATGCCGCCACCGATGACGAGCTGGTCGACCTTCAGGATCAGGTTGCCCAGCAGGTCCAGCTTGCTCGAGACCTTGGCCCCGCCGACGACCGCCACGACCGGCCGCTGCGGGCTGGTCAGCGCGCCCTCGAGCGCGCAGAGCTCCGCCTCCATCAGCCGTCCGGCGGCCGAGGGCAGGCCGTGCGCCACCCCTTCGGTCGAGGCGTGCGCCCGGTGCGCCGCCGAGAAGGCGTCGTTGACATAGACATCGCCCAGCCGCGACAGGCCGTCGGCGAAATCCTCGTCGTTCTCCTCCTCGCCCGGGTGAAAGCGCGTGTTCTCCATCAGCAGCACGCGACCCTGCGGCAGCGCCTCGGTCGCCGCCTCGGCCTCCTCGCCGATGCAGTCGGGGAAGAAATCGACCGGCAGCCCCAGCACCTCGGACAGAGGGCCGGCCAGCGGCTCGAGCGACAGCTCGGGCACCACCTCGCCCTTCGGCCGTCCGAAATGCGCCAGCAGGACCGGCCGGCCGCCCCGGGCGACGATGTCGCGGATAGTCGGCCGGATCGCCTCCATGCGGGTGCGGTCGGTGACGCGGCCGTCGCGCACCGGCACGTTGATGTCGACGCGCACAAGCACGCGCTTGCCGTCGATGTCCAGGTCGTCAAGCGTCCGGAATGTCATTGGGGCATCGCTCCTTCCCGGGGCGTCCCGCCCTCCGGGGTTTCATGTTCGACTTCGATGGTGGCGTGGCCGATCCCGTGCTGCGAGTTCGAGCCGCTGCCGGATGGCCCGCCGGGCGGCGGTCGGGTCGGCGCCCCGCCCCAGCCGCGCCTGCAGCGTGATCATCGGCCGCGTCTCGCTGATCGACCAGACATGCACGTGATGAACATCCTCGACGCCGTCGAGTTCGGCCAGGTCCGAGGCGATCGCGCGCGGGTCCTGGCCGGCCGGCGTCGCCTCGAGCAGGATATGCCCGGACTGCATCACGACCCGCCAGCCGGCGAAGACGATCAGCACGACGACCAGGATCGAGAGCAGCGGGTCGATCGGGAACCAGCCGGTCAGCATGATGACGACCGCCGCAACGATGGCCGCGACCGAGCCGAGGAGGTCGCCCATCACGTGCAGCAGCGCGCCGCGGATGTTCAGGTCGTGCTCGTGGTCGCCGCCGTGCAGCACGAAGAACGCCGACGATGTTCACGACCAGTCCCAGCATGGCGATGACCAGCATCGTCGTGCCCGCCACCGCCACCGGGTCCATGAACCGGCCGATCGCCTCGACGACGATCCAGACCGCGATGCCCAGCAGCGCGACGCCGTTGACGAAGGCCGCCAGCACCGAGAAGCGGTCGTATCCGTATGTGCGCTTCCAGTCCGCCGGCCGCGTCGCCAGGTGCGCCGCGCCCCAGGCCAGCGCCAGCGAGGCGAAGTCGGTCAGCATGTGCCCGGCATCGGCCAGCAGCGCCAGCGAGCCGGACAGCGATGCCGCCCACCACCTCGGCGAGCATGAACCCGCCGGTCAGCAGCGCGACGATGGCGAGCCGCCGCTCCTTGCCCGGGCCGGCGTGGTCGTGGTCGTGCCCGTGGCTGTGGTCGTGATCGTCGCTCATCCCGCTCCCGTCGGCGCGCCCGCGAGCGCGCTCAGATGTCCTTGAGCAGCAGCACCCACTCGGCGCCGTCGCCCTGCCAGCCGTCCTTGACCATCGGCCTGCGGGCGGTCTCGACATAGCCTTGGCGCTCGTAGAGCCGGCGCGCGCCGGCATTGGCGTCGGCGACGATGATGCTGAGCCGCCGCAGCCCGGCGTCGCGCGCGATCGCCTCGGCGGTGTCCAGCAGGCGCGTGCCGTGGCCACGGCCGCGCGCTTCCGGCAGCGCCGCGAGGACGTTCACGTACCAGCTCTGCAGCGCCAGGTTCTCCAGCTCCTGCAGCGGCCGGAACAACGCCGGGATACCGTCGAGAGGCTCCGGCCCGGCGCCGATGACGTAGCCCGTCAGCCCCGCCACCGGCCCGTCGCCCTCGTCGATGACGACGATCTGGCCTTCGTCGGCCTTTGCCGCCTGGCGCCGCCGGCCGACTTCCCACGGGTCCTCGCCGGGCTCGGCCATGCCCGTCCAGAGATGCTCGGGCAAGCCGTCGCCGGCATAGTTGACCAGCCGCGCCAGCACCGGCGCGTCGTCGGCGCGGGCGATCCGGAGCGGCGGGTCGAGGTCGATCACGGGGGCGCCCTGGACCTGCCCTAGAGCAGCTTGCCCATCGCGACGGCGGTGTCGGCCATCCGGTTCGAGAAGCCCCACTCGTTGTCGTACCAGGCCAGCACGCGCACGAGGTTGCCCTCCAGCACCTTGGTCTGCGGCGCCGCGAAGGTCGACGAGTGCGCGTCGTGGTTCAGGTCGATCGAGACCAGCGGCTCGGTCGAGTAGGCGAGGATCCCCTTCAGCGCCTGTCCGGCGGCGCGCTCGGCGGCGGCGTTGACCTCGTCGGCGTCGGTCTTCTTCGCCGAGACGAACTTGAGGTCCACCACCGAGACGTTCGGCGTCGGCACGCGGATCGCGCTGCCGTCCAGCTTGCCGTCCAGCTCCGGCAGCACCAGGCCGACCGCCTTCGCGGCCCCCGTCGAGGTCGGGATCATCGACATCGCCGCGGCGCGGGCGCGGTAGAGGTCCTTGTGCATCGTGTCCAGCGTCGGCTGGTCGCCGGTGTAGCTGTGGATCGTCGTCATGTAGCCCTTCTCGATGCCGAAGCTGTCGTGCATCACCTTGGCCACCGGCGCGAGGCAGTTCGTCGTGCAGGAGGCGTTCGACACCACCTTGTCGTCGGCCGTCAGGCTCTCGTGGTTGACGCCGTAGACGATCGTCTTGTCGGCCCCTGAGGCCGGCGCCGAGACCAGCACGCGCTTCGAGCCGTTCTGCAGGTGCAGGCTGGCCTTGTCCTTGGCGGTGAAGATGCCGGTGCACTCCAGCGCGATGTCGACGTCCTTCCAGGGCAGCTTGGCCGGGTCGCGCTCGGCGGTCACGCGGATCGGCCCGCGGCCGGCGTCGATGCGTGTCGCCGTCGACGGTGACCGTGTGCGGAAAGCGGCCGTGCACGCTGTCATAGCGCAGCAGGTGCGCGTTCGTCTCGACGGGGCCGAGGTCGTTGATCGCCACGACCTCGATATCGGTGCGCCCGCTCTCGACGATGGCGCGCAGCACGTTGCGCCCGATCCGCCCGAAGCCGTTGATGCCGACCCTGACCGCCATAATCATTCTCCTAGCCCGTTATCTGATGGTTGCCGCCGAGGTAGCCCCGGCCGCTTGAAAGATCAATGCGCCCCTGCCAAGGTCCGCCCGCCATTGCCGAGGGAGAGAGCCTTGATCGTCGTCACCGGAGAGTTCCGCTTCACGGAGGGCAAGGACGACGCCGTCCGCGCCGCCATGATCGACATGATGAACGAGAGCAACAAGGAGGCGGGCTGCCACCACTACCGCTTCTACCGCGACGTCGAGAAGCCCGAGATCTACCGCGTCTACGAGGAGTGGGAATTGGACAAGCACCTCGCCGACCACGCCGCCTCGGCGCACATGAAGGTCTTTCGCGGCCGGCTGAAGGAGATCGGCGTAACCAGCCGCAAGGTGAAGAAGATGGAGGCGGGGAGCTTCACCGAGATCTGATCCGACCCCGCCGGAGTTTACCCTAGAAGCCGCCGCCCGGCCATCGCTGCGCGGCGGCTTTTCCCGCGCGCGCGGCACGGCTGCGTGCCCCTTCGGTAGGGAAAACCTAACTGTTCGCGTTGCATACGTCACCCGCCGCCTCCTGGGGGCTGCGCGGGAGTTTCACTGGAAGGAAGAGTATCATGCCGAGTTTGCCAGCGGGCGCCGCCAACGCGGCCGTCGACACCATCGAGTTCTTCGAGACCGAAGCGCCGGATTGCAGCTGGGAGGAGTTGACCGGCGAGCCGCTTGCGGCTGGCTTCGACCACGGCACGCACGCGGCCGACCCGTCCGACGACGACCTCGGCCTCTGGCTCGCCTCTAGCCGCGCGTGGGGCTGGCCTACGTCGTCGAGCAGGGCGGCCTGCGAACCGATCGAGAGCCTCCTCGACGTCCGAGCAAGGCGGGCCGCCCGGCCCGGCGCCGGATGGGCCGCCAACGATCAGGAGGGGGATGGCCAGTGCGCGCGCCCGGTCGCTAACGTCGCGCGAAATATGCGACGGGAGAGACACGACATGGCGAAAATCCGCATCCAGTTCACGCTGTTCTCGGCATTCTACTCGCCGTTGATCGCGACCATGGCGGGCGGCTTCCTGAAGGAGGAAGGCCTCGAGCCGGACTGGTCCGTCTCGCCCAAGGGCGTCTCGGCGATCAAGACGGTCGAGGCCGGCGAGGCGGATGTCTGCCAGTCCGCCCCCAGCCAGGGCTTCGCGCTGGCGCAGAAGGGCGAGCCGAACCCGGTGCTGCACTTCGCCCAGATCAACGAGATGGACGGCTTCTTCCTGACCGGCCGCGAGCCGGACCCGGATTTCTCGTGGAAAAAGCTGGAAGGCTCGGAGGTCGTGCTGTTCGGCGGCGGCCAGCCGCTGGCGATGTTCAAGTACGCCTGCCACAAGGCCGGCATCGACTTTGACCGCATCAAGCCCGTCAATCCCGGCAGCGCAGCCGAAATGGACGCGGCCTTCCGCGCCGGTCAGGGCGCCTATGTCCAGCAGCAGGGGCCGTTCCCGCAGCAACTCGAGGCCGACGGGGTCGGCCACATCGTCGCGCAGGTGGGTCCGAAGATCGGGCCGAACGCTTTTTCGTCGCTGGCAGCGACCCCGGCCTGGCTCAAGACCGACGAGGCCCGCGCCTTTACCCGCGCCTACCGCAAGGCGCGCGTCTGGATGAACGAGACGCCGGCGGCCGAGATCGCCCGCGCCGAGAAGGAATATTTCCCGAAGACCGACGAGGCGGTGCTGGCCGACTGCATCGGCACCTACCAGAAGCTCGGCTGCTGGACGCCGCATGTCGAGATCACGAAGGCCGCCTTCGAGGTCGCGCAGGACGTCTTCCAGCATTTCGGCACGCTCAAGACGCGCGTGCACTGGGAGCAGGTCTGCTGCGCCCCGCCCGCCGGGTGAACCGTCGGCCTGCGGCCGTTCAGTCCAAAGACGGCCGCAGCACGATGCGCTCCGGCCCGTCGCGGCCGGCGACGACGTCGACCCAGCGCCCGCCCGGCCCGCCGAGCAGCATAAGCCGGTAGCGCGCGCCGTCCGTCAGGAACAGCCCGCCCTGCGGCCAGTCCACGCGCCCCGCCCGGACCGGTAGCGTGGCGACCTCGCGCCCGCCGCGCTCGATCCGCAGCTTGTCGATGCCCGTGCTGTCGCCGCCGACGACGATCGTCGGCGCGAGCGCGACGGGCACCGCCGGCTCCGGCGCCACCACGCTGCGCAGGATCACGCCGGCGTTGACCATCTCGCCCTCGACCGCGATGACCGCGGCGCAGGGGACCGGGCGCCGGTCGACGACGCCGCCCTCGACGCCGATGCGATCGGGCCCGACGCTGACCGCGCCGCCCGTCACCATGACGGCCTCGCAGGCCGCGTAATGCTCCAGCGTCAGTGTCGCGCCGGGGTCGAGCACCAGGCGGGTGCCGGCATCGACCTCGTCGAAGAGGCCGACCGCGGGCGTGACCCGGCCGCTGGCGTCGAGGACGAGCGCGGCCGGCGCCGCGGTCGCCACCGCCGGCGCGATCAGCAGGCCCAGGCAGATTGCCGGGCCGATCGTCATGCGTCGCATCGCTCCCCCTCCCGGCGCGGCCGGCTCCCTTCCCGCGCGACAGCGTAGCAAGGCCGGGCTGTGGCTGGCAACGCCGGTCAGCGCCGGGTGAAGATCGGCAGCACGCCGACGCGAACCTCGGCGGGATCGCCGGCGTAGTCCTCCAGCGCCCGCAACAGCTTCTCCGGCTCGCGCAGCCCGTCGATCCGGCCGATCGCGTCCCGCAGCCCGTCCAGGCGCGTCCGGCTGGCAAGCGCGACCACGTGGTCGGCGCCTACCGGCAGCGTGACGGGCGCCGGCCCCAGGCGCCGCTCGGGCAAGCCGGGCACGAACTCGTCGAGGTCCTGCGCGATGTGGGCGGTCGACGGAAAGATCATCTGCACCTCGCCCGTGCTCGCAAGGTTGACGATCATCAGGTAGCGATACGCCTCGTCGGGCCGCGTCGCGGTGATCCAGATGCTGTCGCCCAGCCGATAGCGTCGGTCGTCCGGCTCGACGCGCAGCTCCAGCGGCCGCTTCGGTGCCCAGCGCAGCAGCGGCTGCACGGCGCGCCACTTGGCCACCGCCTGCTCGACGGCGGTCGCGCCGCCAAGCTCGGGGCCGACCTCGGCGATGACATCGGCCGTCGCCCGGTCGACCAGCTCGCCCCGCTCGGTGTCCCAGAGCAGGCGCGCCGTCTCCTCCGATCCGGCGATCTCGGCCCCGGCAAGCGACACGGCCTCCGCGCCGGCCGCCCCGCTGACGAACAGCCGGGGCGGCGGGGCCAGCACCAGCTCGCGCCCTTGCGACGCCGGCGCGGCCCCCGCCGCCGGGGCGGGCGCCTCGCCCAGCAGCGCCGCCAGCGTCTGCCGCGCCGCGTCATTGCCGAGGGCTTGCGGGACCAGCACGCCCGGCGTCTGGCGCGAGCCCGACAGCGCCCGCACCTGCTCGACGACGAAATCGCGAAACTCGGTCAGCGTCTCGCCCGGGCGCGTCTTCTGCCCTTCCAGCGCCCGCGCGACGCTCCAGCTCAGCGCACCGCGCCAGGCGCCGTCGATCTCGATTTCCGGCGTCTGCTCCTCGTCGCGGGCGGCATGGGCGAAGACGACGTTCGGGAAATCCGTCAGCTCCAACGAGCGCGTCGCCGCCGCCGGCGGCGGCAGCGGGTCCGGCCCCGTTACCGGGCCGACGGGAACATAGCGGCTGTGGCCCAGGCTGCCGCGCGGGTCGACCGATCGCGTCATCGTCCCGCTGTGGCACGAGTTCGGCGACCAGCAGCACCGGCACTTCGCGCGGGATCTGGGCCAGCATCGCGGCGACGTCGTTGTCGCGGATGCGCTCGCCCAAGGCCGGACCCTCCGTCGCGAAGCCCTGCAGGATGAAGACCTCGTCCATGCCGTCGGCCTCGTCGCCGGGCAGCGCCTCGGGCATCTGCACGCCGTGCCCGGCATAGGTCAGGACGACGCTGTCGCCGGACCCGACGGAATGCGCGATCGCCGCCCATTCTCGCATGATGCGCGCGCGGCTCGCATCGGCATCGAGCAGCAGCACCACTTCGGCGCCGCCATCCTGCAGCGTCTTCGCCATGTCGCGCGCGTCGTTCACGGCGCCCGAGAGCGTCGGCACGTGCGCGTAGTTGTCGATGCCGATCACCAGCGCCCGGGTTTTCGCCTGCACCGGCGCGGCCGCGAGCAGCGCGACGGTCAGGATGGCGCCCCAGGTGCCGGCCACGCAGCGGCGCAGGCGCCGCCGGGCGGTCTCGTCCGTGAGCGGCTGCGCGACGTCCCCGGCGCCGGGCCGCCCTGCTCGCCGGCGCAAAAACAGCGCGACGTCGAAGGCAGTCATTCCCCGCACAGCGTCCCCTTCCCCGCGACGGCGCGCATCGGCCGCCCGCGCCTTCCCTCGCGGCATGATCGGCGCATCGCCAGGCGAGCGCAAGCCAGAGCGGAAAGCGGGGGCGCCGGAACGCGGGCCAGAGCGAAACGCGGCTCCCCGTCAATCCGAGGCCGCGCAGAATCGGCGTGAGGGCTACCGCCGCCATGCGCCGCGCGCCCCTGGCCCGCCCCCGACCGCCCCACTCGCCGCCCTACTCGGCGGCGCGCACGATCCCGGGCCGGCGCGGCTCGCCCGGCTCTTCCCAGACGATGTCGGTCGCGCGTTGCCGGCGGAAGGCGCGCGCCAGCCGCCGGTCGGCGGCCCGGGCGCCGCCGCGGCCTCGCAGCCAGGCCGCCGCCTCGACGAACCCCCGCCCGGCCCAGACCCGCGCCGCGAGCGCCGCCGGCGTCACGACCAGCGTCAGGAACGTCGCAACGCCCAGTCCGAACACGACCGCCGTCGCAAGCTGCGTCCACAGCAGCGCCGACGGTGCGCCCTGAGCGATCCGTCCTTCGGCGAAGTCCAGGCTGGTGGCGAACACCATCGGCAACAGCCCCGCCATCGTCGTGATCGTCGTCAGCAGCACCGGCCGGATGCGCGCCTCGGCCGTCCGCACGATGGCCTCGAGCGGCGGCTGCGTGCGCGAGAACTCCTGGAAGGTGTCGATCAGCACGATGTTGTTGTTCACGACGATGCCGGCCAGCGCGACGATGCCGACGCCCGTCATGATGATCGAGAAGGTCTGCCCCATGACCAGCATCCCGATCAGCACGCCCGTCACCGACATGATGACGGCGGTCAGCACCAGCACCGAGTTGTAGAACGAGTTGAACTGCGCGAGCAGGATCACGAACATCAGCCCCAGCGCGCCCATGAAGGCGTACATCAGGAAGGACTCGCTCTCGGCCTGCTCCTCGCGGTCGCCGGTGAAGCGCGCCTTGACCGAGGCCGGGAACGGGCGATCGGCGGCGATCCACTTCTCGATATCGTCGATCTTCGCAATCTCCGACACGCCCTCGGCCACTCCGGCGCGCACCAGGAAGAACCGCTCGCCGTCGCGCCGGTTGATCTGGTCGAGCTGGGGCACGGGCTTGCGCGTGATGAAGGCCGACAGCGGCACCTGCCCGCGCGCCGTCGGCACCTTCAGCTCGTCCAGCGTCGAGAGCACGCGGTCCTGCTCGGGAAAGCGCAGGCGGATGTCCAGCTCGTCGTCGCTGTCGTCCGGGCGGTAAGTGCCGAGGATCGCGCCGCGGGTCACCAGCTGCACCAGCGGGCCGACGGTGGCCACGTCGGCGCCGTAGCGCCCGGCGGTCTCGCGGTCGACGGTGATCTCCCAGTCGATGCCTGGCAGCGGACGGGTGTCGTCGATGTTGACCAGCCCCGGCGTCGCCTCGAACTTCGCCCGCGCGATCTCGGCGGCGCGGTTCAGGTCGTCCCAGCTCGGCGAGGTCAGCTCGAGCTGCAGCGGCTTGCCCTGCTGCGGCCCGTCCTGCTGGGTCGCCAGCTCGGCGACAATGCCCGGCATGTCGGCGACGCGCTTCTCGATCTCCGCAAGGATCTCGTCGCCCGGGCGGCGCTCGTCCCAGGGTTTCAATTCGACCTGCACCTGGCCGACCGAGTCGGTCGGCCCCTCGTTGCCGCCCTTGTTGGCCAGCCCGCCGATGCCGGAGAAGGCGAAGACCGACTCGACGCCCTCGATCGGCCGGATGCGGTCCTCGACCGCGCGGACCATGCGGTCGGCCTCGGCCACCGAGACGTTGCCGCGGGCGCGCACGTAGACGATGGCGCGCTCAGGGTCGGTCTTGACGAAGAACTCGGTGCCGTTGCTGTGCGCGCCGTAGAACATCACGGTCCCGGCCATGAAGATTACCGCCGCGCCAATCGCCAGAAACGGCCCGACCGGGTTCATCGTGATTGCCGCGATCGCGTGGCCGAACCAGCCGCGGCGATGGCTCGCCTCGATGACCGGCCGCGCCGGGCTCTGGAAGCGCCGCGGCACCAGCCGCGACAGCGCCCGGGTGACGCGCCCGGCGACGCCGCCCAGCACCGGCACGTAGATCAGCGCGACGATCAGCGAGGCCGACAGCACGAAGATCAGCGTGATCGGCAGCTGCCCCATGAACTGGCCGGCCATGCCCGGCCAGAACAGCATCGGCAAGAAGGCGCACAGCGTCGTCGCGGTCGACGAGATGATCGGCCAGAACATCCGCTTGGCGGCCGCCGCGTAGGCGCGCATCGGCCCGGTGCCGCCCTGGATCTCCTTGTCGGCGTACTCGACGACGACGATGGCGCCGTCGACCAGCATGCCGACGGCCAGGATCAGCCCGAACATCACCATGTTGTTGATCGGCAGTTCGAAGGCCGACATCAGCGCGAAGCTGAGCAGGAACGAACACGGGATCGACAGCCCGACCAGGATGGCCGAGCGGAAGCCCAGCGTCGCCAGAACGACCATCATGACCATGACGATCGCCGTCAGGACCGAGCCCTCGAGCTGGCCGACCATGTCGCGCACGTTGACCAACTCGTCCATCGACGCGTCGACGCGCACCGCCTGGCGCAGCGGCGCCGGCCACTGGGCGACCTCGGCATCGACGATGGCGCGGGCGGCGTCGACGGTCTCGATGATGTTCTCGCCGACGCGCTTCGAGACCTGAATCGAAATCGACTTCTCGCCGTTATAGCGCGCCTCGCCGGCCGGGTCCTCGAAGGTGCGGCGGATCTCGGCGACGTCGCGCAGCTTGACCACACGGTCGCCGTTCACCTTGACGGGGATGTCGTAGACGTCGCGCGCGTCGTCGAAGGCGCCGGGCACCTTGACCGAGAACTGCGCGGTGTCGCTCTCGACGCTGCCGGCGGCGACCAGCATGTTGTTGCGCCGGACGACGTTCAGAACCTCCTCGGCGGTGACGTCCATCGCCTCGAGCTTCAGCGGGTCGATCAGGACCTCCAGCATCTCCTCTCGCTGGCCGGTCAGCTTGGCCTCCAGCACGCGCGGGTCGCTCTCGATGGCGCGGCTCAGATCCTTGGCCAGGCGCAGCAGCGTGCGCTCGGGCACCGCGCCCGACAGCGAGACGACCAGCACCGGGAACTCCGAGAGGTTGACCTCGGTGATCGTCGCCTGCTTGGCATCGGCCGGGAACTCGGACTCGGCCTGGTTCAGCTTGTCGCGCACCTCGGCCAGCGTCGCCTGCTTGTCCCAGCCGAAGCGGAATTCCAGCAGCATGCCGGCGTGCCCCTCCGAGGCGACGCCGGTCATCTTCTTCAGCCCCTCCAGCCCGCGCATGTGCGTCTCGAGCGGCTTGACCATCAGCCGCTCGGAATCCGCCGCCGAGACGCCCGGCAGCGGCACCGAGACGTAGAGCACGGGCACGTCGATGTTCGGCGCGCCCTCCTTGGGCAGCGTGAAATAGCTGAAAATGCCGGCCGCGATCGAGATGACGATGAAGGCCATCACCATCCGCGCGTGCTCGGTGCACCATGTGACGAGGCGCGTCATTTAACGGTGCCGGCTATGGCGGATTGGCTGGCCGGGGTCGCGACGACCGGGCGCCCGTCGCGGACGAACTCCTGGCCGATGATGATGACGTCGGCCTCTGCCGGAAGGCCGCCGACCCAGATGCCGTCCGGCGTCTCGCGCAAGATGGTGACGGGGTAGAAGGTCGCGATGCCGTCCTCGGCGACGCGCACGCCCAGCCGGCCGTCATCGTCCAGCGTCAGCGCGGTCTGCGGCAGCAGGTGCGCGGTCTGCGGCGGCAGCCTGACCGAGACCTCGGCCGTCACCCCGGCGCGGATCGCTCCCTCGGGGTCGTCGGCGGGGTTAGGGATCGTCACCTCGACGTTGAAGGTCCGGGTCTTCTCGTCGCCCTCGCGGCTGATGAAGGTCACCTTGCCCTCGACCGTCCTGCCATTGACCAGGTGCACCTCCGCGGGTTGGCCGACCCTCAGCGCGTCGACCTCCTGCTCGGCGACGTAGGATTCGACCGTCACCGGATCGAGATCGACCACCTCGGCGCAGAGCGCGCCCGGGATCAGCAGGGTGCCGAGCTCGGCCGTGTCGGTCTCCAGCACGCCGGCGAAGGGCGCGCGGATCTCCAGCTTCGAGATATCGGCGCGCACCTTGTCCAGCCGGGCCTGCGCGGCGCGCAGCTGCGCCTGGTTCTGCTTCAGCTCCGTCTCGGCGGCATAGCCCTTCTTGGCCAGCTTGGCCGAGCCGGACGCCTGCACCTGCATCTCTTCCACGGACGCCTCTGCCTCGGCCAGCTCGGCATCGCGCGTGCCGGGGTCCAGCCGGCACAGCACCTGCCCCTCCTCCACGGTCGCGCCGCGGCGGATCGGCTGCGAGACCACGCGCCCCGTCGTCTCGGCCGAGACCTCGACGCTGCGGTCGGCCTCGGTCCGGCCGCGCAGCGTCAGCTCGGCGCTCGTCTGCTGCGCCTTGCTGGGCAGCACCACAACCTGCACCGGCGCCTCGGGAGGCGCGGCGGCATCGGCGGGGGAACTGGCGGCGGCGGCGTCGGTGCGAACGGCCATGGCGTCGCCGGCCGGGTCGTGCCGCAGCCCGAACCAGTAATAAAGACCGGCGGCGATCAACAGCGCCGTAAAAAGCGGTATCAGACGCATGATTACCCTTAGCTCGCGCCAGTCCCCATGACCAGAACGCGCGGTCTCTCCCCGTCCGGCGTTCGTCTCTGGCGATCCGGCGTTGACGTTTGCGTAAAATAGGGCGCGGGCGCCGATCCGGAAAGGGCGCCGGCCGGTGACGAAGACGTCAGCCGGTCAACCGTTGCGCTGGAGATGCGCCGAGCTCTGCTCGAACAGCAGCCTGCGCTCCGCCTCGTCGGGCGGGGCCGACCGGCGAAGCTCCTTGCCGAGGTCGACGGCCCGCTGCACCGCCGGGCGCTCCTTGACGCGGGCGCGCCAGGCCGAGAGGTGCGCGAACGGCTCCAGCGATGCACCCAGCGGCCTGGCGATCAACACCCAGGGCCAGCAGATCATGTCGGCAATGGAATAATCGTCTCCGACGATCCAGTCGCGGCCCTCCAGCCGCCGGTCGAGCACGCCCAGCAGCCGGTCATACTCGCCCGCATAGCGTTTTTTACCGTATGCAGCATCTTCTTCTCGGGCATAGTTGACAAAGTGGCTGAGCTGACCGGCCATCGGCCCCAGCCCGCCGACCTGCCAGAACACCCATTCCATCGCCTCCTTGCGCAGCCGCCGGTCGGCCGGCAGGAAGCGGTCGGATTTCTCGGCCAGGTACCACATGATGGCGCCGGATTCGAAGACGCCGAGGGGCTCGCCGCCGAACTCCGGCCCGGGGTCGTGGTCGACGATGGCGGGCATCCGGTTGTTCGGGCTGATCGCCAGGAACGCCGGGTCGAACTGCTCGCCCTTCGAAATGTTGACCGGGATCATCCGGTAGGCGGCACCCAGCTCCTCCAGCAGGATGGCGACCTTCCAGCCATTCGGCGTCGGCCAATAGTAGAAGTCGATCATGGGGCTTCCTCCAGTCTCGTGGTCCGCGGCGGTGCCGGGCAGAAAAGGGCGAGGGGAATCCAAGTCAATATTCATTCCTAAATGGATGCAGAGACTTGACGACGATCTCACGCTTGAGACCATCGTTCAGGACGCCTGCACGGCGGCGCCGTCGGCCAGCATCGCCTCGATCTCGGCCGCCGAGAACCCCGCCTCGCCCAGTACCTCGCGCGTGTGCTGGCCCAGCGCCGGCGCCGCCCATCCGGTACTCGGCCGGCGTCCCCTCGAAGCGCGCCGGCGGCCGGGTCTGGCGCAGGCGGCCGGCGACCGGATGGTCGTGCTCGACGATAAGCGCGTTTGCCTCGATCTGCGGGTGGCGGATCATGTCGCGCCGCGTCAGCACCGGCGCGCAGGGCACGTCATGCGCCTCCAGCCGCTCGATCCACTCGGCCGTGGTGCGGCCCTCGAGCGCTTCCTGCGTCATCTCCAGCCGCTCGGACTTGTGGATCTCCAGTCCGGCCGAGGTCAGGAAGCGCGGGTCGTCCTTCCACTCGGGCCGCCCGACCGCGTCGGCCAGTTTCTCCCAGTCGCGCCGCCGGAAGGCCGCGACCGAGATATAGCCGTCGAGCGTCTGGTAGATCAGGTCGATATAGCTCTGCGAAGTCTCCACCTCCTTCTCGTGCCCGACAAAGGTGTGGTTGCCCATGTCCGAGGACCACAGGAAGGCGATGACCGTGTCCAGCATCGAGATCCGGATATGCTGCCCCTCGCCCGTCCGCGACCGCGCGAACAGCGCCGCGGCGATCGCCTGCGCGACCGCAAAGCCTGTCAGCTTGTCCGGCAGGATCGTCCTGACCAGCGCCGGCCGCCGCTCGTCCGAGGCCGCCTGCACCGTCGTCAGCCCCGACAGCGACTGCACCAGCGGGTCGAACACGGGCTTGTGCGCATAGGGCCCCGTCTCGCCGAAGCCGCAGATCGAGACGTAGACCACGTCCGGCCGCACCGCCCGCGCCGCCTCGTAGCCGATGCCGAGGCGATCGGCGACGCCGGGGCGGAAGTTCTGCATCACGACGTCGGCGCCCGCGAACAGCCGCAACAGCGCCGCCCGCCCACCATCCCGCTTCAGGTCCAGCACGACCGAGCGCTTGTTCCTGTTGTTGTTGAGAAAACTCGCCGTCATGCCGCCCCGCTCGGTGGCAACCGCGCGCGTGTTGTCGCCCGTCGGCGGCTCGACCTTGACGACGTCCGCACCCTGGTCGGCCAGCATCATCGAGCCAAGCGGCCCCGAGATCATCTGCGTCAGGTCGACGATCCGCACCCCGTGCATCGGTCCTGGCATGAAACTCCCCGCTTTGCCTTCATGCCGACGCTAGGACGGCCGGCGCCGCGCGGGAAAGCCCTTTCGCTTCGGCCCGCGCGGCGATAGGTATTGCCGCGCAACAAACGGGAGACGCGCGTGAGCGAGCACGACAGCTTTATCCAGGAGGTGACCGAGGAGGTCCGCCAGGATCGGATGTTCGCGCTCTGGAAGAAATGGGGGCCGTTCGTGCTGGCCGGCATCGTGCTGGTCGTCGCCGCGACGGCAGCCTGGTCCTGGATGCAGACGCGCCAGCACGCCCAGGCCGAGGCACGCGGCGGCGCGCTGCTGGCCGCCGAGCCAGGGTCGCTCCAGGCGCAGCAGAAGCTGGCCGAGCAGATGAAGGCGCCGGCGCAGCTTGTCCCGGAATTCGCCGTCGCCGCCGCCCTGGCCAGACAGGGCGAGAGCGCGATCGCGGCCGAGGCCTATCGCAGCATCGCCGCCCGCGGCGAGCTGGCGCCGGCCTATCGCCAGATGGCGCTGCTGCAGGCGATCCGGCTCGAGGCGGCCACCGCCGCCGACCCGAAGGCCGCGCTGGCGGAACTCCAGCCGCTGATGCAGCCGGGCGCGCCCTACGCGCTGCTCGCGCGCGAGCTGGCCGCTGCGCTGCACCTCAAGGCCGGCGACCGCGCGGCCGCGCGCGCCGAGCTCGAGGTGATCCTGGCCGACCAGGCGGCAACGCAGAACATGCGGATCCGCGCGCGCGAAATGATGTCCGTCGCGGCCGAGCCGCCAGAACAGGCCGGCTGACAGGGCCGCCGCGGGCTCAGACACGGGCCGAAAGGACAGTGCGGCCGGGGGACGGGCCAGAGAAGGGCCGCGGCAATGACACGCGGCCCGACAGCGGGGACGGAAGACGATGAAGACACGCAGGATGCGGCAGGCGGCGGCGCTGGCCATGACGGTCGCGATGGCGGCGGGCATCGCCGGGTGCGGGCTGTTCAGCAGCGACAAGGAAAAGCTGAGCGGCGAGCGCATCCACATCCGCGACCAGATCGCCCGCAGCGAGGCGGGCTATGTCGGGACGGCCGAGCCGCTGCCCGGCCCGACCGCCAACCAGGACTGGACGCAGACCAACGGCCGCTCGAGCCACGCCAGCGGGCACCTGGCCGGGCCGTCGGCGCCGACGCTGGCCTGGCGCGCCGACGCAGGCAGCGGCGGCGGCAGCGCGCGGATCACCGGCGCGCCGATCGTCACCGGCGGGCGGGTCTACACGCTCGACGCGTACGCCCGGCTCAGCGCCTTCGACGCGGGCTCGGGCTCGCCTTCCTGGCGCACAAGCCTGGCGCCCGACAACGAGGCCGGCAGCGAGGGCTTCGGCGGCGGTCTCGCCAGTGACGGCCAGTTCATCTACGCCACGACCGGCTTCGGCGAGGTGCTCTCGGTCGACGCGAGCTCGGGCCAGATCGTCTGGCGCCAGCGCGCCGGCGCGCCGTTCCGCGCGGCGCCCGCCGTGTCGGACGGCTTTGTCGTCGCCGTCACGCGCGACAACCAGGCGCTCGGCCTGTCGGCGCGCACCGGCGAGGTGGTCTGGCGCATCGACGGCGTCTCGTCGGATGCCGGCCTGCTGGGCGGCGCCAGCCCGGCGCTCTCGGGCGATCTGGCCGTCGTGCCCTTCGCCTCGGGCGAGGTCGTCGGCGCCCAGCTCAGCACCGGCCGGCGGGTCTGGAGCGCAGTGCTGGGCGGCGCCCGGCGCGGCCTCGCCCGCTCGGCCATCGCGGACGTGACGGGGGATCCGGTGATCGCCGGGCGCGCGGTCGTCGCCGCCAACCAGTCGGGCCGCACCGTGGCGGTCGACGGCCAGACCGGGGCGCGCGGCTGGACGCGCTCGATCGGCGCCGTCGGCCCGATCTGGGCGGCCGGCGCATCGGTCTTCATGGTGACGGACGATTCCGCGCTGACCCGGCTCTCGCTCGAGAACGGCCAGACGATCTGGCGGACCGAGCTGCCGGCCTTCCGCTACCCGGACAGCCGCGAGACCCCGATCGCCTATTCCGGCCCCGTGCTGGTCGGCGGCCAGGTCCTTGTCACGGACTCGCGCGGCAACATGCTGTCCTTCGACCCGGCGACCGGCGCCCAGGGCCAGACGGTCCGGCTCGCCGGCGGATCGACGACCGGGCCGGTTGTCGCCAACGGCACGGTCTACGTGCTGAGCGACGACGGCACGCTGCAGGCCTTCCGCTAGCCCGCTCCCTCCATCAGGACGCCGCGCCGGATCCTCCGGCGCTTCCTCGGGCGCGGTCCGCAACACCCCGCACGCACCGGGCATACCCCGCCGGCCCGCGGGAACTTACGCCTTTCCCGCCGGACTCCGCAGTGGTAATCACGTCCGAACAACAAGGGCAGGTGCGGAGCAGGGGGAAACCATGCCTCGGGGACAGATGCTGGGGGCACTTGCCGGTGCCCTCGCCGCGATCGGTCTATCCGGTTGTGGCGTCTTCTACACCTCGCCATCCGTCAGCGACGGATCGTATCTCGGCAAGGGAACCGATCTCGCCGTCGATGTCGTCCCGATGACTTACGAGACGACGCTGAAGGCCAACCTGATGCCGAACATCCCGGCCCGGCTGCCCCTGGGCTTTCAGCCGGGCAGCTACCAGGGGGCCATCGCGTCCGCGGTCGCGATGCCGCATCTCTCGCCGATTCCGGCACCGCCGTCGCAGCCGGGCGCGCGCCCCGGCAGGATCCCCGACAGGCTGCCGCCGCCCGAGGCGCCAAAGCCCTATACGATCGGCGTCGCCGACGTCCTGCTCCTGTCCGTCAACTCGGCCGGCGCGACGCTCGACCAGCTGCCAGGGCTGATCACGGCACAGTCCAAGCGCCAGGGCTTCGTCGTCCAGGACGACGGCGCCATCGCCATCCCCGACGCCGGGCGCGTGCGCGTCGCCGGCATGACGATGCAGGACGCCGAGGCGGCGATCTTCCAGGCGCTGGTGAGCGCCGGCATCGACCCGTCCTTCTCGCTGGAGATCTCGGAGTTCAACTCGCAGCGCGTCGCCATCGGCGGCGAGGTAGGTCAGCCCAGCCTGGTGCCGATAACGCTGAAGCCGCTCTACCTGCACGAGGCGATCAGCGCCGCCGGCGGCCTCGCCGTGGTGGACCCGAAGGTCGCCAGGATCATCCTCTCGCGCAACGGCGAAAGTTACCAGATCGGCGCGCAGCGTTTCATCGACGACCCCGCCATCCGCCAGATCCTGCTGCGCGACGGCGACAGCATCTACGTCGAATCCCAGTTCCACGAGGAGCGCGCCCGCAACCGCTTCCAGGAGCAGCTTGCGGTTCGCGGTGAGCAGCAGCAGGGAGTGCTTTTCCAGCTCCAGGCGCAGCAGGCGCAGGCCCAGCTCGAGGCGAACGCGCTGAGCCGCATGAACGCCGAACGCCAGCTCTTCCTCGACCGCGTCGAGCTCGGCGCCGTCGATCGCGGCTACGCCTATGTCGCGGGCGAGGTCGGGGTGCCGCAGCGCGTGGCCCTGCCCTTCGAGCGCACGGCCTCGCTGGCCGACATGCTGTATGCCGAGGGCGGCCGCGGCATCAACATCAACTTCGGCGACTACGGCGAGATCTACGTGCTGCGCCGGCCGCCCAATCCCGACGAGGCCGGCAGCGTCCTCGCCTACCACCTGAACGCCAGCAACGCGGCCAACCTGACGCTGGCGTCGATGTTCGAGGTCCATCCGGGCGATGTGGTGTTCGTCGCCGAACAGCCGATCACGGCCTGGAGCCGCGTGCTCTCGCAGGCCCTGCCGACGCTGTTCGGCAGCGTCATCACCAGGGTGTCGGGGATCTGAGGTGTTCCGGCGGGCGGTCCGAGCGCGACTTGGGCCGCCCGCCGACTTCCAGCGCGCGGCGGCCGGCGGCTCAGGCGCGCTGCGCCTCCGGCGCGCCGGAGGCCGTGTCACGGCGGGGTGCCGTCGATCATGTTGCGTGCATCGCACAGACATATGGTATGTTCCGGACGAAACCAGCGGCCTGGCTTGCCTCGGCGGTAACCGTTGCTAAACGCACCTGACAGCCGATGACCCGTCCGCTGCGACCAGGGGACACCGAGATTTCCGTCACAGCGCCGGATTTTGCGCCCTCTGCGCGGTATCGCCGCCGTCGCCCGGTGGCGCGTCGCTATCTTGTCGGCAAGCGCGGCTTTGACATCTGCGTCGCGCTGGCCGCGCTGCCCGTCGTCGTGTTCGCCTCCTTGCTCCTGCTGGCCCTCAATCCCGTCTGGAACCGGGGACCGCTGTTCTATCCGCAAAAGCGCATGGGCCGGCGCTGCAAGCCGTTCCGGGCGCTGAAGTTCCGAACCATGGACACGGCGGCCATGTCGCGCGGCCCGAACGACCCGCTCGAGACCAACCGCATCACGCCGCTCGGCCGTTTCCTCCGGCGCACGCGGTTCGACGAACTCCCACAGTTCGCCAACGTCCTGATCGGCGAGATGAGCGTCATCGGTCCGCGACCCGACTACTGGGACCACGCCATCCACTATATCGAGACCATCCCCGGCTACCGGCAGCGCCACCTGGTTCGCCCGGGCATCACCGGGCTGGCGCAGGTCGACGGCGGCTATGCCGAGGGGATCGAGGCGACCGTGACGAAAACCCGCTACGACCTGCGCTACCTCGAAAGCGTCGGCTACCGGACCGACTGGTACATCGTGCGCCGCACCGTCGCGGTCGTCCTCAGCGGCTGGGGCGCGCGCTAGCGCGGAGCCCGATCTGCTGGCCCGATCCGCTCGCCCCCCCGCCCGATTCCCCCGCCGCCGTCATCCCCGCGAAGGCGGAGATCTGCTTGCGAGGGATTCCCGCTTCCGCGGGAATGACGACTCGATCCGCGTGGCTCGCCCCGCGCGCCGATCAGGTGCCGCAGAACGTCCGGTGCACGACCTGCTCGGGCCGCGGCGGCTCGGCATGGCGGGCGCGCTCCGGCCGATCGTGGAACGGCGCCGAAAGCACCTCGAGCAGCACCTCGAATGGAGCGTAGTCACCGCCATGCGCGGCCTTGATCGCCTCCTCCACCAGGTGATTGCGCGGGATGTAGAGCGGGTTGGCGGCCAGCAGGCGCGCGCGCGCCTCCTCCGGCACGCATGTCTCGACGGCCAGCCTCTGTCGCCAGTCATCGACCCAGCCGTCCAGGGCCGACGGGTCGGCGAAGAGCTCGCGCGGCCCATCGCCGCTCCCGGTCACGACATCGGCCAGGCGTCGGAACGTCATCGTGAAGTCGGCCTCGTTCGCCGCCATGCGCGCCAGCAAGTCTTCGATCAACGCCTCGTCGCCCGCGCGCGCGGTCGCCAGGCCCAGCTTCGCCCGCATCACGCCCAGCCATTCCTCCCGCCACAGCTCCGGGTAACGGTCGATCGCCGCCTGCGCGGCGGCAACTGCCTCGTCGCGGCTGCCGGGCAAGAGCGGCAGCAGCGACTGCGCCAGCTGTGCCAGGTTCCACTGCGCAATGCGCGGCTGGTTGGCAAAGGCATACCGCCCGCCATGGTCGATCGAGCTGTACACCCTGCCCGGATGAAACGAGTCCATGAAGGCGCAGGGCCCGTAATCGATGGTCTCGCCCGACACGGCCATGTTGTCGGTGTTCATCACGCCGTGGATGAAGCCCAGCCCCATCCACAGCGCGACCAGCCGCGCCTGCCGCGCGATCACGCCCTCCAGAAGCGCGAGGTACGGGCTCTCGGCGGCGGCAGCCTGCGGATAGTGCCGCGCGATCGCGTGGTCGGCAAGGTGGCGCAACGCGTCGGTATCGTCGCGCGCGGCGAAGAACTGGAATGTGCCGACGCGGATATGGCTATCGGCCACGCGGGTCAGCACGGCGCCGGGCAGGACCGCCTCGCGCACCACCTCCTCGCCGGTCTCGACGGCAGCCAGCGCGCGCGTCGTCGGCACGCCCAGCGCGGCCATCGCCTCGCTGACGATATATTCGCGCAGCACCGGCCCCAGCGGCGCGCGCCCGTCGCCGCCCCGTGAGAACGGCGTCCGGCCCGCGCCCTTCAGCTGGATGTCGCGCCGCCGCCCGGCTCGGTCGACGACCTCGCCCAGCAGCACCGCCCGGCCATCGCCCAGCTGCGGCACCCAGCCGCCGAACTGGTGCCCGGCATAGGCCTGCGCCAGCGGCTCGGCGCCCTCGGGCGTGCGGTTGCCGGCCAGCACCGCGACGCCCTCGGGCGAGGCAAGCCGGTCGGCATCCACCCCCAGCTCGGCCGCCAGCGCGTGGTTGAGGCGGATCAGCCGGGGCGCGCCGACCGGCGCCGGCTGGACGCGCGCAAAGAACCGGTCCGGCAGCCGGGCATAGCTGTTGTCGAAAGGGATGGCGGTGGCGGCGACCGGCTGGTCCATGAACCCTCGTGCGGCAAAACCCTGACGCGGGCGACGCACCCGCGCGCCCGACACTCCTGAACATATGGGCGCCGAGCGCCGCGCGCCAAGCGCCGCCCCTAGCCGGCCGCGCCCATCCTGTCCCGACCAGGCCCCCGTCCCGCATGGACTGGGGCCCGACCCGCCGCCGAGAGGGTAGCCTCAGGCGCCATTCCCCGAGCCGGTCGAGCGCTGAGCCGCCTGACGCGACCCGGGGCCCGCCCCCGGCGAGCGCATCGCATTATCGATAATTTCCAACGGATCCTGGCCGAACGGATCGTCGAAAGCGCTGCCGCCGATGCACAGCCCGGATCCCCGGCAATGCAGCCATACCGGCAGCCGTTGCTTCGATATGGCGCTTCCATGCGCAGCTTCCTTCCCGCAGCGCATCGCTCCGACGTCCGTTCCACATGCATCCTCGCACCCGCCCGACAAGCGGCTTGCATTCTGGCCTGGGATCATTTTTATTTGAGCGGTCAGACAAATTGAGGTTCACCCATGCCGCTCGAGACCCCCGATTCGAGAGCCGGCGGCGCCGCGCGAAAGGAAGTTCCGAACGACTGGGACCGGCGCGGCTTGCCCGCCTGGACCTATTTCAGCGACGAGCTGCTCGAGCTGGAATCCGAGCACCTGTTCCGCCGGCACTGGCAGATCGTCGCTCACGTCAACGACCTGCCCGAGCCGGGCGACTTCGTCTGCTTCGACTCGGTCGGCGAGCGGGCGCTGGTGGTTCGCGGCCGCGACAACGTCGTACGCGCCTTCCACAATCTCTGCCGCCACCGCGGCAGCCGCGTCGTCAAGGAGGACCGCGGCAACATCAAGAACGTCATCATCTGCCCCTTCCACGGCTGGACCTACGACCTGCAGGGCAAGCTGCGCGGCGTCGCCCAGCCCAAGACCCTGCCCGAGCTCGACGCCGACGAATGGGGGCTGAAGCGGCTCGAGATGGAGATCTGGCACGGCATCATCTTCGTGCGCTTCAAGCCCGGCCCACAGCCCTCGGTCGCCGACCTCCTGGCGCGCCACGAGGAGGAGGTCGCGCCCTACGGCATCGAAAACCTCGTCGCCACCGAGCCGATCGACTGGGGCGGCGAGACCCCGGTCAACTGGAAATCGGTTCGCGATGTCGACAACGAGGGATATCACGTCGCGATGGCGCATCCCGGCCTGCAGGAGCTCTACGGCCGCTACTACTACGACGAGGCGTTCCGCAACGGCACCTCGCGGTCGTTCGCCAACTTCAACGCGGGCCCCGGCCGCATCTGGTCGGTCCGCGCCTACAAGTCGATCCTGCCCGACGCGCACTGGCTGCCCGAGAGCCACCGCCGGGCGTGGCTCTATATCGGCATCTTCCCGAACCAGGTGATTTCGCTCTATCCTGAACTCGGTGATGTTCTACCAGGAAGTGCCGCTTGCCGTGGACCGCTCGCGCCTGCGTGGCGCCATCTGGCGGCGCCCCGACGAGGACAGGGCCTGGCGCGCCGCGCGCTACCTCTCCGGCCGGATCGACACCGTGACCTCCGAGGAGGACCAGCAGCTGACAATCTGGTCCTGCGAGGCGACGAAATCCTCGGCCTACGAGGGCATCATGCTGTCCGACCTTGAATACGGCGTGCGCAGCTATCACGACCACCTGCGCGCCGTGCTGCCGGTCATGACCCTCGACGAGCGCCCGAAGCCCGGCACGCTGGCCGAGCTGAACGAGCGAATGCGCCGCTCCGCATGACCGCGTCGCACGCCAGGCCGGATCTGCCGAGGTGAGCCAGGCCGAGCCCGCCCCCGCCTCCGCCGCCATCGGCGAACACCCCCGCGCCGACCGGGCACCGAGGCCCGGCTGGACCGAGCGGGTCCGCCGCTGGCGCAACGGCGACGCCGGCAAGGGCCTGACAATGGTCAGCCCGACCTTTCTCTACGCCGTTGTGCTGCTGGCCGCGCCGCTGACGCTGATGGTGCTGCTCAGCTTCTGGACGCAGAACTACCTCGATCTCGACCGCACCTTCACGCTGAAGAACTATGCCGAGGCATGGACCGACCCGCTCTACCGGCTGCTGATGATCCGCTCGCTGATCATCTCGGGCCTGACGACCTTCTTCACCGTGCTGCTGGCCTACCCCGTCGCCTACTTCGTGGCCTTCGGCGTGCAGAAGAACCGTGCGCTCTGGCTCTTCCTGATCACCATCCCGTTCTGGACAAGCTACCTGCTGCGCGTCTTCGTCTGGAAGGTGATCCTCGGCTACAACGGCGTCGTCAACTCGACGCTGATGGGCCTCGGCATCACCGATCACCCGCTGACCTTCATCCTCTACTCGGCGAACTCGGTCGTGCTGACGCTGATCCACGCCTGGGCGCCCTTCGCGATCCTGCCGATCTACGTCTCGCTCTCGAAGATCGACCACGCGCTGCTGGAAGCTGCCGAGGACCTGGGCGACGGGCCGTTCCGCCGCTTCCGGCGGGTGACGCTGCCGCTATCGATGCCGGGCGTGCTGGCAGCTGCGCTGATCGTCTTCATTCCGACCGTCGGCGACTACGTGACGCCAAAGCTGGTCGGCGGCACGAACGGGCTGATGATCGCCAACATGATCCAGGTGCAGTTCGGCAAGGCGAACAACGCGCCGCTGGGCGCCGCGCTGGCGGTCTCGGCCATGCTGATCGTGGCCGCGATCTCGGTGCTGCTCGTCATTCTCGGCCGGCGGTTCTCGGGGCCGCGGGCATGAGCGCGCGGTCGCGCTCGGGCGGGCTGCGCGCCTATGCCATCGCCTACCTGTGCTTCCTCTACGGGCCGGTGCTGCTGCTGCCGGTCTTTGCCTTCAACGACAGCTCGATCATCGCCTTCCCGCTGAAGGGCTTCACCACGACGGCCTTCCAGCAGCTCTGGGCGACCGAGCCGCTGCACCAGTCGGTATGGAACAGCCTGCAGGTGGCGGTCGCCGTCTCGATCCTGGCGACGACGCTGGGCATCTTCGCGGCGCGCGCCTCGGCCCGGTTCACCTTCCCGGGCGAGCGGCCGATCATGGCGTTGATCATGCTGCCGCTGGTGCTGCCCGAGATCATCATCGCCGTCTCGCTGCTGATCGTGCTGATCCAGCTCGGCTTCTCGCTGTCGCTCTGGACGGTGGTGCTGGGGCACGTGCTGATCTGCACGCCCTTCGCGGTGGCGATCCTGACCTCGGCCTTCCTGGCGCTCGACCGCAGCCTCGAGGAGGCGTCGCTCGACCTCGGCGAGAACCGCCTCGGCACGTTCTGGCGAGTGACGCTGCCGCTGGTGGCGCCGGGGATCATCGCCAGCATGCTGATCTCGTTCACGATCTCGCTGGACGAGTTCATGATCGCCTTCTTCCTGACCGGCACCGATGCGACGATGCCGGTCTATATCTGGAGCCAGCTCCGCTTTACCTCCAAGCTGCCGAGCGTCATGGCGCTGGGCTCCATCCTGCTGTTGCTGTCGCTGGTGCTGTTGAGCGCCGCGGAGTTCTTCCGCCGCCGCTCGGCGCGCACCACCGGAACCGAGGCGAACTGGATATGAACGGACGCAAGGCGCTGATCTCGCTGGAAGGGGTCGAGAAGCGGTTCGACGAGGTCATGGCGCTGGACGGCGTGACCGCCGAGATCGGCGAGGGCGAGTTCTTTTCGCTGCTCGGGCCTTCGGGCTGCGGCAAGACCACGCTCTTGCGCTGCATCGCCGGCTTCGAGGAGCCGACGCGCGGCGCCATCCGGATCGACGGGCGGGACATGACGGGCGTCCCGGCGAACCACCGGCCGACCAACATGGTGTTCCAGAGCTACGCCATTTTCCCGCACCTCGACGTCGCTGCGAACGTCGGCTACGGCCTGCGCAAGATCGGCGTGAAGGGCGACGAGGCGAAGACGCGCATCCGCGATGCGCTCGAGATGGTCGACCTGGCCGGCTACGAGAAGCGCGCCTCCAGCGCCCTGTCCGGCGGGCAGCGCCAGCGCGTGGCCCTGGCCCGGGCGCTCGTCATGCGGCCGCGCGTGCTGCTGCTGGACGAGCCGCTCTCGGCGCTGGACAAGAAGCTGCGCCAGCAGATGCAGATCGAACTGCGCCAGCTGCAGCGCCATGTCGGGATCACCTTCATCCTGGTCACGCACGACCAGGAGGAGGCGCTGATCATGTCCGACCGCGTCGCCGTCATGTTCGACGGCCAGATCGCCCAGCTCGACAGCCCCGAGGCGCTCTACCGCCGCCCGCTCAGCCGCCGCGTCGCTTCCTTCATCGGCGTGATGAACTTCTTCAAGGCGCGCGTCTCGGGCGAGGCGAACGGCACGATCGCCCTCGACATCGCCGGCCTGGGCCCGGTCGAGATCCCGCGCGACCAGGCGCCGGGCGGCGTCAACGGCGCCGCCGGCAGCGTTGGCATCCGGCCCGAGATGATGACCATTTTGCTGGAAGACACCGACAGCGCCGAGCACGAGGTGTCGGGCGAGGTTGCCGACACCGAATACTACGGCGACATGACCTACTACTCGATCCGCCTGCCCGGCGCCGAGAAACCGGCGACCGTCTCGATGCGCAACACCGCAGGCCGCCGCATCCTGCGCCAGGGCGAGACGGCGCGGGTCGGCTGGGGTCGGGAACTCGGTGCTGCTGCTCGGCTGATCGACGAGATGGCTGAAACGAGCCCTTCCCCGTGGCCGCCTTGCGTCGGTGCGCCGGAGTCCGAGCTTACGCGACGGCCTCCCTGACCGGGTCGCGCAGCACGTAGCCGCGGCCCCAGACGGTCTCGATGTAGTTCGCGCCCCCGGTCGCCAGCGCCAGCTTCTTGCGCAGCTTGCAGATGAAGACGTCGATGATCTTGACCTCGGGCTCGTCCATGCCGCCGTAGAGGTGATTGAGGAACATCTCCTTGGTCAGCGTCGAGCCCTTTCTGAGCGAGAGGAGCTCGAGCATCTGGTACTCCTTGCCCGTCAGGTGCACCGGGTGGCCGTCGACCTCGACCGTCTTGGCGTCGAGGTTCACGGCGATCTTGCCGGTCTTGATGATCGACTGGGCGTGGCCCTTCGATCGGCGGATGATCGCGTGGATGCGCGCCACAAGCTCCTCGCGGTTGAAGGGCTTGGTCAGGTAGTCGTCGGCACCGAGGCCGAAGCCCTTGATCTTGTTGTCGAGCCCGTCCAGGCCCGTCAGGATCAGCGTCGGCGTCTCGATCCGGCCCACGCGCAGCTTGCGCAGCACCTCGTAGCCATCCATGTCGGGCAGCGACAGGTCGAGGATGATCAGGTCGTAATCGTAGAGCTTCGCAAGCTCGAGTCCTTCCTCGCCGCTGTCCGTCACATACGTGTTGAGATCGGCCTGGCGCAGCATTAATTCGATGCTGTCGGCGGTCGAGGGATCGTCCTCGATCATCAGGATGCGCATGTCGTACTCCGTTCGAACCCAGACGAGGTAACCGACGCAATGGTTAATACGAACGCGTAAACGGAGTGTTACCAATCGTCGCCGAATATGCAAAAGCTCACTTCGCGGCGCCGCGCCCCCTGCCGAGCTTGGTCACGCAGAGTCCCCGCATGCCGGACCGCGACATCGCCGCCTTCCAGCTGTCGAATTCCTCGGCCGTCAGCCGGTACCGCTCGAGCGCCCATTCGCGCGCGATCAGCCCGCCTTCCACGGCTGCCACGACGCGCGCCTTGCGGCGCGGCACCCATCGGCGCGTGTCCGCGTCGGGCAGGTCCGCCCGCGTCATGCGCTCGCCATCCGGCCCGACCACGAAGGGTTCGCCGTCTCCGGCGCGTTTCCCGCCATCCAGCCCGCTTCGATCCGCCCCGTTGCTGTCACGCTCGTTGCTGTCTAACTCGGTGCGATCGTGCCCGTTGCTGTCGAGCCGATGCTCGCCGTTAACCGCGTCCATCTTGTCCTCTCTCCGGTTCCCACACCGTGTGCGGGACCCTATGTCGCTGCCCTTAAAGGGAAATGAAGCGCGCGCAGGTTTCCATATCGGGTCAGTTGCCGCCGGATCGGTTTCGTAATGACGCAGATGAACTCGCTGGGGATCGCCAGGCCGCCCGGAATGACACGGGTGGTCGTTGCGATGTCGGGCGGCGTGGACAGCTCGACGGTCGCGGCGATGCTGGCGGCCGAGGGCTACGACATCGTGGGCATCACGCTGCAGCTCTACGACCATGGCGGGGCGACCGGCCGGCCGGGCGCCTGCTGCGCCGGGCGCGATATCGCCGACGCGCGCCGGGTCGCCGAGACGCTGGGCTTTCCACACTACGTGCTGGACTACGAGGATCGCTTTCGCGCCGAGGTCGTCGAAGAATTCGCCGACCAGTACCTGGCCGGCGCCACGCCGATTCCCTGCGTCCGCTGCAACCAGACGGTCAAGTTCCGCGACCTGCTGGCCACAGCGCGCGAGCTGGACGCCGACTGCCTGGCCACCGGCCACTACATCCGCCGCCGCGAGGGCCTCGCGGGCCCCGAGTTGCACCGCGCCGCCGACACGGTGCGCGACCAGTCCTATTTCCTGTTCGCGACGACGCGAGAGCAGCTCGACTTCCTGCGCTTTCCCCTCGGCCATCTGCGCTCGAAGGCCGAGACGCGGGCGCTGGCGGCGCGGCACGGGCTCGCCGTTGCCGACAAGCCGGACAGCCAGGACATCTGCTTCGTGCCGCAGGGCGGCTATGCCGCCGTCATCGAAAAGCTGCGCCCCGGCGCCGCCGAGCCGGGCGAGATCGTCGATATCTCCGGCCGAGTTCTGGGCGAGCACCGCGGCATCATCCACTACACGGTCGGCCAGCGCCGCGGCCTGGGCCTGGGCGGCGGCGACCCGCTCTACGTCGTGCGGCTCGACCCGGCGGAGCGGCGCGTCGTCGTCGGCCCGCGAGCGGCGCTGGCGACCCGCACGATCCGCGTCGGCGGCATCAACTGGCTGGGCGACGACGCCTTCGAGGCGGCGCCGGAGGAGGGTCACGAGGCGTTGGTCAAGGTGCGCTCCACGCGGCCGCCGGCACCAGCCCGCATCAGGCCGCGGCACGACGGCGCCGAGGTTGCGCTCCTGGCGCCCGAGGAGGGCGTTGCACCGGGCCAGGCCTGCGTGTTCTACGAGCCGGACGGCTCGCGCGTTCTTGGGGGAGGATGGATTCGTGCATAAATTTCCTGCGGGGCTGACCGCCGGGCTGGTCGCCGGGCTGCTGGCCGTGGCGCCCGCCGCTGCTCAGACGGCAGAGCAGGCTGCTGCGCCGACGGAAGGCCAGGCAGCACCCCAGACGGGCGAGCCCGGCCCGGCCGCGCTGGCCTTTGTCGAGCAGTTTTCCGACGACCACCTGTCGGGGATGCTGTCGCGTATCGGCGCCCACAACGAAGCGATGCGGGCGCTTGCCGAGTTCGACAGCAAGGCGGTCGCCATCGCGTTCGACGCCGAGATCGACGAGGCGGTCCGGCAATACGGCGACCAGTGGGCGCGCAATATGGCGCTGGCCTGGGAGCCGCTGCTGACCGATGCCGAGATGGCGTCTCTGGTCGAGCTTGGCGCCGATTCGCCCTATGCCGACAAGTACGTGGCCAGCCGCGACGCGGCCGCCGCCAGCATGGCCGAGCTGTCACGCGACCTGTTCAGGGAGATCCTGCAGCAGGTCCTGACCGGCACCGTCGCGGTACTGTCGCCAGACGAACCCGACCCCGGCAAGGCGGACAACGCAGCGCCCGCGAAGTGACCTGACAGGCCACGGCGGCGCTGCTAGACACTGGCACGCGAAACCAGAGCGGAGCCCGCCCCATGACGCCGACCAGCACCGACGCCGTCCTCGCGCATCTCGATTCCGACCTCGACAACGCGCTGGAGCGGCTGTTCCGGCTGGTGCGCTTCCAGTCCGTCTCGACCGACCCGGCCTACGCGCCCGAGTGCCGCAAGGCCGCCGAGTGGTTGGCGGGGGACCTCGGCGCGATCGGCTTCGAGGCGCGCGTCGCCGACACGCAGGGCCACCCGATCGTCGTCGGCCACCATGCCGGGAGGGACGAGAACGCGCCGCACCTGCTGTTCTACGGCCATTACGACGTGCAGCCGGTCGACCCGATCGAGCTGTGGGAGGGTGAGCCGTTCGCCCCCGAGATCCGCTCGCGCGAGGACGGCAGCCGCTATATCCACGGCCGCGGCGCCGCCGACGACAAGGGCCAGCTGATGACCTTCGTCGAGGCGTGCCGCGCGTGGAAGGCGGTGGCCGGCGCCCTGCCCTGCCGCGTCACCATCCTGCTGGAGGGCGAGGAGGAGTCGGGCGGCGAGAGCCTGCCGCCCTTCCTGGAGGCCAACCGCGACGAGCTGGCGGCCGGCATCGCGCTGATCTGCGACACCGGCATGTTCGACCCGCGGACGCCGGCGATCACCACCATGCTGCGCGGAAACGTTGCCGACCAGGTGACGGTGCATGCCGCCTCGCGCGACCTGCACTCTGGCATGTATGGCGGCGCGGCGGCGAACCCGATCCACGTGCTGACGCGCATCCTGGCCGACATCCACGCCGATGACGGGCGCGTCACGATCCCCGGCTTCTACGACGGCGTGCCCGAGCTGGACCCCGCCATCAAGGCGCAGTGGGAGAAGCTGCCCTTCCGGCACGAGGATTTCCTGGGCGCCGTCGGGCTGGCCGAGCCGGCGGGCGAGCGCGGCTACTCGGCGCTCGAGCAGCTCTGGGCGCGGCCGACGGCCGAGGTCAACGGCATCTGGGGCGGCTATACCGGCGCCGGCTTCAAGACCGTCATCCCGGCCGAGGCGAACGCCAAGATCAGCTTCCGGCTGGTCGGTGACCAGGACCCCGAGCGCGTCCGCGAGGCGTTCCGCGCCTTCGTCCGCGACCGCCTGCCGGCCGACTGCACGGCCGAGTTCAAGGCGCGCGGCGGCGGGCACGCGACCGTCATGCCGCTGGAGGACCCGGCCTTCGAGAAGGCGCGCCGCGCGCTGTCGGAGGAGTGGGGGCGCGAGGCGGCGTTCATCGGCTGCGGCGGCTCGATCCCGGTGGTGGGGCTGCTGAAGGACCGGCTGGGCATGGACTCGCTGCTGATCGGCTTTGGCAACGACGACGACCGGATCCACTCGCCGAACGAGAAGTACGAGCTGACGAGCTTTCACAAGGGCGCCCGCTCCTGGGCGCGCGTGGTGGCGGCGCTGGCAGGCTGAAGGCCGGGTTCGGCGCCCCGCCGGCCGGGGCCGTCGCACGCCGGAACCCTTGGCCTCATATGCAGGACTATGCCTAACCATCTGAATTCGCTTATGTCTCCGAGCATGTTGACTAGGTGTGAGGCATTTGTTCCGTTGTGCCCCGACTGCAATCGGGTGGGTGCCCGTGCGGGCGCGGCGTTCGCCTTCGAGAGTTTGGCCCTTGGCCCGGCCCGGCCTGTTTGCTGGCGATCGGAGCAGTGGCAAGGTGGAACCCCGCCCTGCCTGCGCTGAAAGGGAAGGCGCCGTTCAGACCGAGGCGAGCGGGCCAAGGCGGGGCCCGCCGCCCCCCTAACCGTCCTTCAGGTCAAACCGCTCGCGCATCTTTTGGTAGCCGCGTTCGGCGCCGAATTCGCTCTGCAGGCGCAGCAGCTCGGCGTCCCGGCGGCGGAACTCGTCGATGACGTCGTCGGCGGCGCCGCCGTCGCCGAACTCGTCCAGCGCCCGGCGCGCCATCGCGATGCTCGACTCGAAGGTCTCGCGCACGGCGACGTCGGCGCCGGCCTTCAACAGCTCCAGCTCGGCGACGCGGTCGGTCGCGCGGGCCAAGATCAGGACATGCGGAAACCGCCAGCGCAGCGCACGCACCGCATGGCTGATCGCGTCCGGGTCATCGGCGCAGAGGAAGACCGCGCGCGCCCGGTCGGCGCCGGCAATCCTGAGGATGTCGCCTCGGCGAATGTCGCCAAAGAACACCTTGTCGCCGAAGGTCCGCGCGATGCGAATGCGCTCGGGGCTGGAGTCGACCAGCGTCACCGTGTAGCCGCGCAGCCTGAGCACACGGGCGACGATCTGGCCGAAGCGGCCGAAGCCGACCACGATCACCGATCCCACCGCGTCGCGGGGGGCGTCGCCGACATGCTCGACGCCGGTCATGTCCGGTGCGCCGCGGCGGCGCAGGACCCAGTCGGTCAGCATCACGGCGAACGGCGTCAGCGCCATGCTGAACGTGACGATGGCGGTCAGAATGTAGGCATCGCGCTGGATCAGCACCCCCGAGGTCATTGCCACGGTGAACAGCACGAAGCCGAACTCGCCGCCCTGCCCCAGCACCGCACCGATACGCAGCGCGTCGGAGCCAGGCGACCGGAACACGCGGCAGAGCGCCCAGATGATCGCTGCCTTCAGCACGAAAAGGCCGAGCGCGCCGAAGATCACCGCCGGCCAGTATTGCAGCACCAGCGGCCAGGCGACGCTCATGCCGACCGCGATGAACAGCAGGCCCAGGAACAGGCCGCGGAACGGCTCGATATCGGTCTCGAGCTGGTGGCGAAACTCACTCTCGGCCAGAAGCACGCCGGCCAGGAACGCGCCCATCGCCATCGACAGCCCGGCGATCTGCATGGCAATCGCGGCGCCGATCACCACCAGCAGCGCCGCGGCGGTGAATATCTCGTCGGACCTGGTCGCCGCGATGACGTGGAACAGAGGTCGCAGCATGAAGCGGCCGACGACGATCAGCGCCGCGATGGCGCCCACCGCCACGCCGGCCCTTGTCAGGACATCACCGTCGCCGCCCTGCCCACCCCAGGGCGACAGGATCGAGACCAGCGCCAGCAGCGGCACGATGGCCAGGTCCTGGAATAACAGGATCGAGAACGCCCGGTCGCCATGGCGCTTTGTCAGGTCGCCGCGCTCGCGCAGGATCTGCACCGCGAAAGCCGTCGAGGACAACGCCAGCGCCCCGCCGACCGCGATCGCCGCGTTGGTTGACAGCCAGCCCTGCCAGCTGATCAGCGCCGCCAGCACGCAGCCCGTCAGCAAGACCTGCACGAGCCCGAGCCCGAAGATCTCGGCCCGCAGGCGCCACAGCCGCGCCGGCTGCAGCTCGAGACCGATGACGAACAGCAGCAGCACCACGCCGAACTCGGCGAAGTGCATCGCGCTCGTCGCATCGTCGATCAGCCCGGCGCCCGAAGGACCGATGACGGCACCGGCGACGAGATAGCCGACGATCGAGCCGAGTTCGCAGGCGCTTGAACAGCGGCACGGCCACGACCGCCGCGCCGAGATACACTGCCGCATCCACCAGCAAGGGATCGGATGCCATTTCCTGCCCTGTTCGCGACCGCTCTGCCCCGCCGGCATGGTGCAGTGCAACCGCCCGCGGCACAAGCGGCGACAGGCGCGCAGGCAGGGGTGACGGACCCGCCCGCCGGCGCTATGAGAGCCGCGTCCCAGCGGAGACCCGAATGGCTCGCATCCTGATCACCTCGGCCCTGCCCTACATCAACGGGGTCAAGCATCTCGGCAACCTGATCGGCAGTCAGCTGCCCTCGGACGCCTATGCCCGCTTCATGCGAGCCCGCGGGCACGAGGTCATGCTGATCTGCGCCACTGACGAGCACGGCACGCCGGCCGAGCTGGCCGCCGCCAAGGAAGGCAAGCCGGTCGCCGAGTATTGCGCCGAGATGTGGCAGGTGCAGAAGGACCTGGCCGACGGCTTCCGGCTGGACTTCGAGTGGTTCGGCCGGTCGTCCTCGCAGCGCAACCACGCGCTGACCCAGCACTTCGCCGGCCGGCTGGCCGATGCCGGGTTGATCGAGGAGGTCTCGGAGAAGCAGGTCTACTCGATCGCCGACGGCCGGTTCCTGCCCGACCGCTACATCGAGGGCACCTGCCCGAACTGCGGCTACGAGCGCGCCCGCGGCGACCAGTGCGAGAACTGCACCAAGCAGCTGGACCCGACCGACCTGATCGACCCGCGCTCGGCGATCTCGGGCTCGACCGAGCTGGAGGTGCGCGAGACGAAGCACCTGTACCTGCGCCAGTCCCTGATGCGCGACCGGCTTCGCGAGTGGATCAACGCGCAGACCGACTGGCCGATCCTGTCGTCGTCGATCGCGCGGAAATGGCTGGACGAGGGCGAAGGGCTGCGCGACCGCGGCATCACCCGCGACCTGGACTGGGGCATCCCCGTCCGGCGCGGCACCGAGCCGTGGCCGGGCATGGAGGGCAAGGTCTTCTACGTCTGGTTCGACGCGCCCATCGAATATATCGGCGCTACTGCCGAATGGGCCGACGCGAACGGCCTGGGCGACGCGGCGTGGCAGCGCTGGTGGCGCGAGGACAAGGGCGCGGGCGACGTGCGCTATGTCCAGTTCATGGGCAAGGACAATGTGCCGTTTCACACGCTGAGCTTTCCCGTGACGATCATGGGCGCCAACTATGACGGCGCCGAACCGTGGAAGCTGGTCGACTTCATCAAGTCGACCAACTGGCTGACTTACGAGGGCGGCAAGTTTTCGACCTCTCAGCACCGCGGCGTCTTCATGGACGACGCGCTGGACGTTCTGCCCAGCGACTACTGGCGGTGGTGGCTGCTGTCGAACATCCCCGAGACGGCGGACAGCGACTTTACCTGGGCAGGCTTCCAGACGGGCGTGAACAAGGACCTGGCCGACGTGCTGGGCAACTTCGTCAGCCGCGTAACCAAGTTCTGCCGCTCGAAGTTCGGCGAGACGGTGCCGGAGGGGCCATACGGCCCGGCCGAGGAGGCGCTGACCCGCTCGCTGGCGCGCCGCGTCGCCGCCTACACCGCGCACTGGGAGGCGGTGGAGATCCGCCGCGCGGCGGCCGAGCTGCGCGCCATCTGGGTCGAGGGCAACGAGTACCTGCAGCGTGCCGCGCCCTGGGCGGTGGTCAAGGAGGACCCGGCGAAGGCAGGCGGCATCATCCGCTGCGGGCTGAACCTGGTGCGGCTCTATGCCATCCTGTCGCGGCCATTCGTGCCGGATGCCTCGGACACCATGCTGCGCGCGCTGGGCATCGAGGACCAGGCGCTGGACTGGCCCGAGGACGTCACCGCCGCCATGCAGGCGCTGGTCGCCGGGCACGCCTTCACCGTGCCCGACAACCTGTTCGCCAAGATCGACGAGGACAAGCGCGAGGCCATGGCGGCACGATTCGCGGGCGCTGGGTGACGCGGAGCTGCCGCGAATTGGGCACGGTCCGAGCGGGCGCTGGCGGCGGCGCGCGGGCGCCCGGGTGAGTGCCCCGCGGGGGCGGGGCGGGGATCGCCTGCGTTATTGCCCGCGCAACGATGACATTGGCGGCCCGGTCGGGTTCCACCCCGCTCGGCCTCCGTGCTAGACTGGCAACGGTCCCGGCGGCGCGGCGGACGGCATGGCGCTACCCGGCGACATCGACGACGGGATGGTGGACTGGGTCCAAATACATGCTCGGCAGATTATTCTTTTTCACTTTCATGTGCCTGATCGTCGCCGTCGGGGCACCACCCGCATCGGCGACAGCGCAGAGTTTTCAGATAGCCTCGAAGTTGCTGTCGCCGCCCATGGGTCGGCTGATGGCGCGCAAGCGGCTGATGGACCCGTCGCTGCCGTCGACGATGAAATCCAAGGGGCGGCGCTATGGCCCCGAGGCGTTCAAGTGGTTCTGGAACGAGATCTCGGCGGCGCGCTCGGACGCCCATTCGGCGCGGTGGGCCGAGGTGCTGACCGTCATCGAGAGCGGCCGGGCCAGGGGCAAGCCGATCTTCGGTTCGCGCATCACTGCGAAGAAGATCCTCGAGACCTACGGGCCGTATCTCGAGCGCGAGGCAAAGCGGCTGAGCGTCTCGCTGCCGCTGCTGATCGCGGTAATCGAGGTCGAATCCGGCGGCAATGCCGGGGCGCGCAGCCCCAAGGGCGCGGGCGGGCTGATGCAGCTGATGCCGGGGACGGCGGCGCGGTTTGGCGTCTCGGACGCCTATGCGCCGTCGCAGAACATCCGGGGCGGGGCGGCGTACCTGGACTGGCTGCTGCGCCGGTTCAAGGACGACGCGGTGCTGGCGCTGGCCGGCTACAATGCCGGCGAGGGCGCGGTTGACCAGTATGCCGGCGTGCCGCCCTACAACGAGACCCGCGACTATGTCGCCAAGGTCGCCGGCGCCTACGCTACGGCACGTGCGCTGTGCGCCAGGCCGCCCCGCAGCCCACGCGACGCCTGCAAGATCGAGTAGCGGCAACACTCGGCACGTGCGCCCGGGAGCCGGGCGTGCGTCGGGCCGATGCGGGCCGCCCGGCCGCTATTTCATGATGAAGAAGCTGAGGGCGAGCGATGCCTGGCCGCGCTGCGCCGCGCCGAGCAGCGCGTCAAGGTTCTCCGAAGCCGCGCCGTCCGCGTCGTCGCGCGGCCGGGCGGCAATCAGGATCTGCGGGCCGTGCGCCGTGACCGGGACCGAGAAGCCGGTCTCGCCATCGCGGGTTTCCACATATTTCGACAGGTCCGTGACGCCGCCCAGGTGGTCGTAGAGGAACAGGCGTGCCCCCTGCCCGCCCTCGATCTTGCCCCTCAGCTTGTCGCCCGCGGTCAGTTCGTCGCGGTCGAGGTCGATGACCAACGAATTGTCCAGCGCCTGTGGCCCGATCTGGTCGAGCGCGTGGATCAGCGGGCATTGCTGCTCGGTGATCGGGCGCATTCCGATGTTCGCCTCGAAGCCCATGTCGCGCTTGAAGGCGGAATCGAAGTCGATGACCGGCTGGACCTTGTCCTGGGCGGCGAAAACCTCGATCTGCGCCAGCCGAGGGCCGAGGTCGAGCGGCCGAGACAGGAAGCAGTCGCCGCCGTTGTAGCCGATGATGTAGTCGCGCATGGCCTTGTTCTCGACCGGCGGCGCAATCGTCAGCGAGACCGGGATCGGCTGGCTGACCAGCCCCTCCGGGTCGATGGCGGCGACGCGGATCTGGTAGTCGCCGAACTCGGCCGGCGTGCCGTAAAGCTGGGCCACCCCGCCCTCGGCCAACCGGACGGTCAACCCGTTCGGCATCATGCCCTCGACCTTCAGCGTCATGGCCGAGGGTCCTTTCTCGTCGAAGAACGAACCGAGCCGCACGTTCACCGGCTGGCCCTGCGCGATGGACAGCGGCCCGGGCGAGGCGCTCTCGATCGTCGGGGGCTGGTTCTGCGGCGACGGGATGCTGGCGATCACCGGGCTGTCGGAGGATGCCCCGCCGCCGGACGGCTGCTGCGGCTGCGCCCGCGCCCCCCGTCCGTGGCAGCGGCAGGTCGCCGCCGCCGGTCTGCGTGTGCAGTGTCGCCGGACCGCCCTCAAGCGACGGGGCGTTCAGGCCGCCGGACGGACCCGTGGCGACCGATGGCTCGGGCGCGTCGGCTGTCGGGTCCTTGTCGACCGGCGGGACGATGGGCAGGCCGCCGCCACCCGCCGAGGGCGCCAGCGTCGGCGCGTCGGTCTGGCCGAGCGTCGGCTCGCTGCCGGTCGCGCCGGAAAGAACGCCGCCGGAGGCGCCGCCGGTCACCGGGGCCAACAGCCCGCCCGGCACGCCGGTCGCGACACGCGGCTCGACCGAGCCGGCTGTCGGGTCGGCGTCGGCGGGCGGCAGGGTCGGCGCGCTGCCGCTGCCGGTCGCCGGGGCAAGCGTCGGGGCGTTGCCTGCGGGCGGCGGTTTGGCGCCGCCCGAGGCACCCCCGAGAGTCGATGCGCCCGAATCCGTCGAGGGCGGCGCCGTCAGGGAGCCCGCGGGCGCGGCCGGTGCCGCCGGGGTCGCCAGGGCGATCTGGCCGCCCCGCTCGACCGCGAGGCTTATGGTCATGCGCGCGGTCTGCCCCGCCGGAGAGGCGGCAACGACCCCGAAGTCGTATTGGCCGGGCCTGGTCGGCGTGCCGGACAGCCGGGCGCCGCCGTCCGGCGCATCGCCGAGCGTGAGGCCGGAGGGCAGCGTCCCGTCGGGGGCAAAGACCAGGTCGGTCGGGTCGCCGTCATAGGTGAAGGGCGGCGAGGTCCAGGAGTAGCGCTCGCCGGCCTGCGCCGCCGGGGCGACGACGGAGTCGGCGGGCGCCGCCAGCCCGGCCCGGGCGGTGTTCTCGCCGGTGGGGTTCAGCGCCGCGCCGGTCGCTGCACTGTCTGCCGGCCTGGCGCCGGGCGCGCCGACATCGTCGCCGCCGATCAGCAAGACGGCCGCGGCCGCCGCGACGGCGAGGCCGATCCCGCCGGCGCCGATCCAGAGCCATGGCGGGCCCTTGCGGGTCCCCTCCGCGGCGCCGCCCGACTGCCGCCGGCGTTCGCGCGGATGCACCGGGCCGGCCGCAGCAGCGGCGGGCGCGGCGGACGGTGGGGGCGCGGCGGCGGGCTTGCCGGCGGCGCCGCCCTTGGGCGCGGCGCCCGGGGCGGTCCAGTCGGCGACCGCCTGCATGTCAGCGGGCCGGTCGGCCGGGTCCGGCTGGACCATCGACTCGATCAGCGGCCGGATCCATTCAGGGACCTCGGACAGATCGGGCACCGTCCGGCGTTTCTCGATCACCTCGACCTGGCTGCCGCCCATCGGCAGGGCCGTGCCGATCGCCGCCTCGGCGAAGACGAGGCCCAGCGAGTAGATGTCGGACTTGCCCGTCACCTCGCCGCCGGCGAGGCCGAGCTGCTCGGGCGACACGTATTTCAGCTTGCCGGCGAAGCCCGAGCCGATCAGCGTGCCCTCGTTCGTCGCCGTCGATTTGGCGATGCCGAAATCGATGATCTTGGCCTTCCCGACCTCGCCGTCGACGAGGATGATGTTGTCGGGCGAGATGTCGCGGTGGATGACGCCCAGCTTGTGCGCGGCGTGCAGTCCGCCGGCGACGCGCTGGCGGAGCACGGTCATGCGCTCCTCCTTGAGCGGCGCCTCACGCAGCCTGTCGGCGAGTGACGGGCCCGACGCGAACTCCATCGAGAGGTACGGCCGGTTCAGCGTAGGGTCGACCGAGAAGACATAGTAGCGCACGATCGCCTCGTGGTAGAGGTTGTGCAGCGTCGAGGCCTCCTTGCGGAACAGGTCGAGGATGATCTCGTTGTTCGCGTGCTCGGGCAGGATCATCTTGATGGCGACCTTGTCGCCGGTCTGGATCACGCGGCCGATATAGACCTCGCCCATGCCGCCGATGGCGAGGCGCTTCTCGATCTCGTAGATGCCATTGAGCTGGGTTCCCGCCGGGACCCCGCCCCCGTCGACAAGCGTCATGACTCACCCCGATATGCCCGCGCCGCGCCCGGCTGACCCGCCCCCGGCTGTACGGCACTCCCCTGAAGTGCCGGCCGGACCGCCGTCACCTCGCGGCAGGACACCGTCACGACGGTCACGTTGTCTTTTGCCCCGCGCTCGAGCGTCGTGGCAATCAATTGTTCGACGGCGCGGCCGAGGGGCCGGAGGCTGGCCATGCGGCCGATCTCGTCATCGGCGACGTGCGCCGTCAGCCCGTCCGAGCAGATGACGAAGATGTCGCCGTCCTCGATCCGGCCCTGCACCATGTCGAGCTCGGGCTCGTCGAAGACGCCGATGGCGCGCGTGATGACGTTGCGCCGCGGCCAGCTCTGCGCCTCCTCGGGCGTCAGCGTGCCGCGGTCGATCAGCTCCTGCGCCTCGGTATGGTCGCGTGTTACCTGGGCGATGACGTCGTGGCGCACCAGGTAGACGCGGCTATCGCCCGACCAGACGCAGGCATAGGCACCGTCGAAGATGACGAGCGACGCCAGCGTGCAGCCGATCATCGCGCGCTCGCCGCGGCCGCGCGCCGCGGCGCGCAGGATGGCGTTGGCGTCGATGACCTTCTGCTCGAGCGCGGTCAGGAGCTCGGGTGCCGTCGTCGCAGGCTGCAGCGTGCCGAGCTCGCGCACCACGGTCTGGCTGGCGAAGTCGCCGGCGTCGTGGCCGCCCATGCCGTCGGCGACCAGCCAGAGGCCGAGGTCCGGCCGGGCGAGAAAGCTGTCCTCGTTGACCTCTCGGACGCGGCCGACATCGGTCGCCGCCTCGCTTTCGATACTGAAATGCGCCCGCATCAGCTCTCCCCCAGGGCAGGGGTCAGCGCGGCCTGCCGGTCCGGTTCGATCATGGCGGCGAACTCCTCGGGCGAGGGCAGGCCGCGGCGGATCAAGGCCCTGGGCGGGGTCGCGCCGTCATCCGGCGACGGAACCCACCAACAGCTGAAGCGGTCGTAGAACTCGTTGATCATGCCGTCGCGGAGCGCGGCAAAAAGGCCCGGAACGTCCACCCCGGTGCCGACGGGCACGACCTCATCAGCGGCCGGCGCCGTCGTGGCCGGCGCCGGCAGCGCGGCGAGGCCGGCCAGCAGGTCTTCGTAGGTGCCGCCCTCGGACAGCGCGTCGAGCATCAGCGCCTCGGCGGCGTCGAACCATGCGGCCTGCTCGTGCCTCTCAGGCGGCGGGAGGTCGGCATCGACCGTGCCGAGGATCGCAAGCGGGAAATAGCGGCCGACGCCGTCGACCGAGGGCATCATGGCGCCGAGCGCCGTCACCCCGGCGACGCGCCGACCCAGCCAGAAGCGCCAGATCGGCGCCTGCAGCCAGGCATCCACCCACCCCTGGCCAAGCGCGCGGCGGCTGTCCTGCATGGCCTGCTGCAGCCAAGGGTCGAGCGCCGCCATCAGGCGCCGGTCGACGCCGTGCTGCACGTAGTCGCGCCGCGCCGGAAGCTTGCCGAAGACGCCGACCCCCATGCTCGCCGGCCCTCCCTCACAACCCGCGCGGGCAGCGGAACTCGGTCAGCGCCGACAGCGTGAACGGGTTCAGCACCGAGGAGGGCCGGATCGTGAACGAGGCGTCGCGACCGCCGATCGTGAAGTCAACGGCGATGCGGTCACCCTGGTCGAGCGCCGCGCCCTTGCGCACCATCTTGAAGAGGCCCCAGATGCCGGATTCACTGACGCGGCTCTGCTGGCCCGGCAGCTCGGGCGTGACCGCCACCTCGACCCGTCCGCCGCCGGGTCCGGGCCAGTTCATCAAGACCGCCCGTGCGGCGCGGTGGTCGTAGACGAGCTGCTGGCCGTCGACGTCGAAGGTCACGGTGTAGGCGTCCGGGCTGAGCGTCACCGGGGTCACGTCGAAGGCGACCGCTGGCATGGCGCCGCCGCTGGCGAAGAAGGCGTCGCGGATCTGGGCGGCACGCTGGAACTGGCGCAGCGCCGTCGGCGACAGCGTCCGCGACAGCTCGGTATCGCCGCGCCAGCGCCAGGACGGGCCGGACTGGTCGACCATGCTGGCCAGCTTCTGCTGGAAGAAGGTGTTAATGATCCCGTTCGGCCCGAACAGCCGGGCGAAATCGGCCAGCGGCACCTCGCGCGATGCACTCGGGAAGAACGGGTATCGGTTGTCGACGACCTGCTCGCACTGGGCGGTTACCTGGTCGCCCAGCGACTGGTTGAGCTGGGCCTTGGACGAGCCGAGCGCGATGCCGCCCAGCGCCTCGATCGTGCCCTCGGTCATGTTGACGACCAGCCCCGGCTGGCGCGCCGCGTCGGCCTTCATGGCCAGGATCTCGGCCTGCATGGTCTGCACGGCCTGCTCCTTGGCCGCGCCGCCGGCCTGCATGAGGTTGAGCGCCTGGTAGAGGTTGTTGAAGCGGGCGATCAGCGCGTCGACGGGCGCCGGGCCGCCGGCGGTGGCAGCGGTGGCGAACTCGTGCAGCGGCTTGAAGTGCGCCTCGATGTCCTCGCCGTAGTTGACGACGCGGCGCCGCGCCGGCGTTCCCGCCCTGCTGGTCGAGCGCGGTCAGCGCCAGCGCCGTGCCGACCTGGCCGCCGGCCGCCGTGGCCTTCTGCACGCCCTTGGTCTCGAGCGCGTTCGAGAGCTTGCTGGCATCGGCGCCGGACCCGGCCTCGGCGCCCTCCGGCATCGCCGTGAGCTTGGTCTCCTTGGTCATCGAGATCAAAAGCTGCTTGAGCGGCGAGGTCGGGGCGGCCAGCGCGCTCATCACGCGCAGGTCGCTGCCGCCGCCGACGGAGGCGATCTTCAGCCGCGCAAGCTGGTTGTCCCAGGCCTCGATGAACTCCGCCCGGTAGCGGTTCATGATGTCCTGGCGGATGGTCGCGAACTGCGCCTCGATGGCGGACTGCTCGCCGACATCGCCCAGCACCCAGCGCTCGCTGCGGGCGCGCTCGACCATCGGCTCCATCTGCGCCAGCACGCCGTCGTGGAAGCCGGCCCAGGTGAAGAACCCGGGCACCGCGACCTCGGAGAGGGCGCGGCCATCGCGGGTCTCGAAGACCAGCGTCGAATCCGGGCCGCCCCGGGTCGCGGCGTTCCACTCGGGATATCCCTGCCCCTCGGCGCGGGTCTTCATCAGCGTGTAGGCGCGGTCGGCCACCGGCATGCGGGCCAGCGTGCGCTGCGCCTCCTGCACGAGCGGGCCGTTCAGCCCGACCTTGGACGACGGCCGCTCGAGCGCCGCGTCCAGGTGGGCCATCAGCCGCTCCCGGCCCTTGGCGTTGCCGGCGCCCGGGTAGAGGTTCGCCCAGTCGCGCGCCATCCAGGTGCGCACCAGGTCCTCGTCCATGCGCGCCTGGCCGCCCAGCATCAGGTAGACCTTGAGGCCCTCGTAGACGAAGGCAGTGTTCTGGATGTTCTTCTCGAGCAGTTGCTCGAGCCGGAAGATCAGCCGCGGCAGGAACAGCCGGTCGAGCGCGTCGCGATAGGCGCCGACATTGGCGGCGCGCAGCCGCTCGTGCTGGCCGAGGCCGAGGCTCTCGGAAACCGGCGCGCTGTCGTCGAGCGAGGCATAGCCGAGCGGCATGTAGCGCAGCTTGTCGAGGGGCTGGAGCACGGTATGCAGGTCGCCGTCGGCGACCTTGGTCTCGTTGATCTGGCTGGCGGCCAGCTCGCGGTACTCGTCGACGGCATGGTCGATCTGGTCCTCGAGCGCCGCGTTGCGCATGTAGCTGTAGCCCCAGGCGCCGCCGACGCCGGCGACGAGCAGGAACAGCGCCGCGTAGGCGCCGGCGCGCAGCAGGAAGTTGCGCCGGACATGGCCGATATTGGTCGAGACCCAGCCGGATTCGGCGAACACCACCCGCTGCAGCAGGTCGGTCAGGAAGAAGCTCTTGCCCTGGCCGGAGAAGGCCATCGCGACGCCGCCCTGGGCGCCGAAATTGCGGCCGAGCGCGCCCAGCACCCGGTCGATCGGCGTGCCTTCCTGCGTGCCGGAGGTGAAGTAGACGCCGCGCAGCGCCGCCTCGGTCTGGTAGCGCGACGGCTCGAACACCTTCACCAGGAACTCGTTGATCGGCGCCTTCAGCGAGGCCATCTGCGTCGGGAAGCCGAAGATGCGGCTGCGGGCGCGGGCGTCCGGCTCCATCTGCAGGCGGTCGGTCATCTGGTCCGACAGCGCCATCATCAGGTCGTCGAACTCCTCGGGGAAGGTCGCGACCATGTTGTCGTTGCGGTCCTTGGGCTTGAAGGTCATGCCCCAGACCATCTCCCGCTGCTCGGGCGTGAGATCGCCGAAGAACTCCATGAAGCCGGCGACCAGGTCCATCTTGGTCAGCATGACGTAGACGGGGAAGCTGATCTTCAGCCGGTTGTGCAGCTCGTCCAGGCGCCGACGGATCGCGCCGGCATGCGCGTCCAGCTCGGCCGGCCCCAGCGTCATGATGTCCTCGACCGAGATGCAGACCAGCACGCCGTTGATCGGCTGGGCCGGCCGGTTCTCGGCCATCATGTCGAGGAAGCCGGTCCAGCTGCGCTTGTCCGCCTCGGCATCGGAATCCTGCGTCGTGTAGCGCCCGGCGGTGTCGATCATCACCGCCTCCTCGGTGAACCACCAGTCGCAGTGCCGGGTGCCGCCGACGCCGGCGATCGCAGCCGCACCGCCCGGACCCGCCAGCGGGAACTTGAGGCCCGAATTGACCAGCGCCGTCGTCTTGCCCGAGCCCGGCGGGCCGATGATGACGTACCAGGGCAGGTCGTAGAGATACGCCATGCCGCCGCGCTTCGACGACTTCTTCAGCGTCGACATGGCGTCCTGCATCTTCTCGCGCAGGATAGGCGTATCGTCGGCGGCGGTCTCGGTGATGCTCTGCTCGATGCCCCGCGGCGCGCTTGCGCCGGCGCATCTCGTGCATCCCCCAGACAGCGGCGGCGACCAGCCAGATCACCGCGATGATGACGCTGCGGGTGATGGCGCCGTCCAGGGGATAGACGGTGCCATAACCGGCGAGCGGCCCGACGAACCACACGACGAGGCTGAGCGCGACCAGCCCGAGGACGGTGAAGACGGTTTTCAGGATGCTCATGACATTCGTCCTTGGTACCTCGCCCCGGCGCTACTGCGTCCGCTCGACCAGCAGCTCGACGCGGCGGTTCTGCGGCCAGCAGTTTCGGTCCTCGGCCGGGGTGCAGACCGGGTCGTCGGCGCCACGGCCCTCGACCTGCGTGCGCATGTCGGGCGGCGCGTAGGGCAGGATGGCGTTCAGCACGGAGTCGGCCCGGGCCTTGGAAAGCTCCTGGTTCGAGCCCCAGCGCGAGGTCGGGCTGAGCGGCTGGGCGTCGGAATGGCCGAGCGCGACGACGCGGCCGAGCTTGAAGCCCTTCTGGCGCAGCAACTCGGATTCCTGCGCGAAGACCTCCCCGATTCGCTTTGCCAGCGCGTCGAAGTCCTTGCCGACCTCGGCCTTGCCCGAGGGGAACAGGAGCTGGTTCGACATGCGCACGATGATGAAGTTGGCGTCCAGGTAGTCGGCGCTGACCAGCTCCTTGCCGATCTCGGGCGCCAGCGCCTCGCGGATGCGCTCGAGCTGCCCGTTGTCCACGGACTCGACCGGCGGCGGGGGTGGCGGGGGCGGCGGCGCCGCGGCGTAGGCGGCGCGGACGATCTCGACATCGCCTTCGGGGTGGATCGCCTGGATCTCGCTGGCGAGCCGCTGGCTGCCGCTGGCCAGCGACATGCGCAGGCCGAAGAAGACGCCGACCAGCAAGCAGCGCCGCGACCGCGGCGACCGCCCAGAACGGGATCTGCCGGCCGATGGTCTTGCGGCCGACATCCATGCCCTTCCAGTTCGGCGACAGCGCCCAGCCGCCGCCATGCGTGACGCCGCGCAGCGCCTGGTAGACGTCGCGCCGGATCGTCTGCAGCGCCGACTGGCCCTGCGGCGAGGCGCGGTGCATGCCCTCGAAGCCGAGCGCGAGGCAGGCGTATTTCAGCTCGAGCAGGTCGTAGTTCGCGCTCGGGTTCTTCATCGCCTCCTGGAGGTTGTCGAAGAACCGCGTGCCGCCGATGCGCTCGCCGAAATAGCGGCCCAGCATCGGGTCCTGCGTCCAGATGTGCCGGTCGTCGCCGGGCAGGTTCTGCACGATGTCGTCGGCCGTCGCGCAGAGCGCGTACTTCGCCGTCTTGAGCTGCTCGGGATAGGCGCCGGCATCGGTCGCGGCCTTCTCGAAGCCCTCGATGGAGCGGCTGACCGACGCCTTGAGGTCGGCGAACTTCGCCTGCGTCATGGCGTTGCGCAGCCGCCCCAGCAGATCCAGCAGCGGACCTGCGGCGACGATCAGCGGGTTCGCGCCCGGCGTCCTGACGGTCTCGACCGGGCGGCCGGTCGGCGCCTGCACGGGCTGGCGGCCGGGCGCGGCGCCTGGCTGCGGCGGCGGGGTGGCGCCGCGGGCGCCGCCGGGCTGGGGCGCCACCGGGCGGCCGCCCGGCTGCGGCCGGATGATGGTGCGTTCGTTCTGGCCGAAGGGATCGAACGGGTCGTTGCTCATTTCACGTCCTCCCTGACCGCCCAGAACTCGAGCTTGAGGTCAGGCCAGTCACCCGAGAAGTGCATGCCGACGGCAGGCGCCTGGCTGAACTCGGCCCAGAGCGGCGTCTGCCTGTCGAGGCGGAAATAGACATGGTCGGTCAGCGCCCGGATCTGGCGCGGCGGCGTCGGCGTGTGGACCAGCGGCACGCCCGGCAGCTGGGCGTGCACGATGTCCTGCATCTTGGTCGACGGGCCGACCTTGAAGAGCTGCGGGAAGCTGGCCTGGATCTCGGTCAGCGGCCGGCTGGAGGCGACCTCGAGGATGAAGGTCGCGTTCTGGAAGATCGCCCGATCGCGGATCGGCGAGACATAGGCGTTCTGCGCCCGCTCGATCAGCTCGAGCCGGACGGCGCGGCGCTCCATCCGGGCGCTCAGCGCCGACTGCAGGTCGCGCAGCACCGGGTGGAAGGTCGTCAGCAGGTCGTCGTGGTCATAGGCATCGTAGCGGTTCGCCATCCGCTTCGCGCTCGCGAAGGTGGCGAGCTCTCCGGCCAGGCTGACCAGCCGCTCGTAAAGCCGCTCGGGGTGGACGTATTGCGAGCCGCGCATGTGGCGGAGCACCGGGATCTCGCGGTTCAGCACCTGCAGGATGAAGTAGTCGGCGTATTGCAGGCCGCCGCCCGAGGTCGGGTCGGCGGCGTAGCGGGCGAGCTCTTCCAGCTTGGTCTCGATCCAGCCGATCACGCGGTCGACGATGCCGTTGAACCCGGCATGCGCGTGCGTGACCAGCGCCGGCGGCAGGTAGCGGCCGTCGAAGACGATGGTCTTGTCCTGGATCTCGACGACGCGGGCGAGGCCGATCTGCGTGAAGCCGCTCTTCGAGCCGTCGAGCACCGCGTAGGACAGGCGCGGGTGGGCGAGGTCCAGCTCCTCCTCGCCGCGGGTCGCCGCGGCGGAGTCGATGACCGGGCCGGCGCCCCGCCAGAAGCGCGACGCGCTGTCGGCTTCGGGAAAGTCGACCTCGCGCGAGTTCTTGGCGATCGCCGGCACCGAGAGGCCGACGATCGTGTTCGACAGGCGCTCGTTCAGCTCGAGCGGCTCGGGCAGCGGCGCGTGGTCGGGAATGTCGAAGGGCAGCCCGTCCGGCATGATGCCGGCACAGCGGCGCACCGCGAACTTTCCCTGCTGCGCCAGGTCCTGGTCGATCTCGAGCGCCGTCACGCCCCAGGGGTAAGGCGTGATCCGCCCGACCCGCGCGGTCAGGTTGTGCTCGTGATAGCGGTCCTGCTGCTGGAAATGCTGCGGGCGCAGGAACAGGCCCTCGGTCCAGGCAACCTTGCTGTTCCAGCTCATGCAGCCGTCTCCGCGCGTCGGCGGGCGATCATCGCTTCCTGTCCCGTCACGACGCTATTCCAGCGTCACCTCGTTCGACCCGATCGTGGCGTTCAGGATCGTCACAGCGTGCGGCGCCACGTCCTTCTGGACGCGCCATTTCGCAGTGTCGACGTCGCGATAGGCGGCGGCGATCCCGACGCCCGCGGTGCCGTCGGGCAGCTCGAAGACCTTCTTCGGTCTCGCGCCCGGGCAGGATCACGAAACGGGCGATGCGCTTCATGGATTCGCTCAGATCACCCATCTCTCCCCCGGTCAGCGCGTCGTAGTCGCCGATGTTGAAGGGCGCGCCGGGCTGCAGCGCGTAGACGAGCACGACGGTCGGGCTGGCCCGGCCGGTGGGGTCGGGGTTGGCGTCGTCCGACGCGACGATGTTGACCTGGGCCACGGTCGGGTCCGGCGGCGGCTCGGCGGCGGCGCGCACGACGCCAGCAGCGCGGAAAGCGCGGCCGAAGCCGCGACCGCGATCACGGACCGCCTGGTCAACACGAACATCATTCTCTTCCCCTTCCCTGGCCCGCCGCCGCGGCGACCCCGAGCCCCGAAACTCCGCAATGCGCGGTGAATGGCGGCCGAACTCTCAGCGCTGCCGGTCGTACATCTCCGCGAACAATATCATGAAAGCGTCGATCATGCCGCGTTCGTGACGCCCCGACTTGGCGCTGAAGCGTTCGACATAGGTGTCCCAGAACTTGGCCCGGCGCGAGCCGACGATACCGGCCAGCCCGCCGTCCCGGGACGTCGCCGCCTCGATGCTCTTGGGATCGAGATCCTCGATCAGCGCCTGCAGCGCCTGCTGCATCGCGCCGAAGGTCTGCATCTGGTGCTTCTGGAGATCCTTGAAGCTCGAGTCGACCGTCTGCGTGGCGTCGAGGTAGCTGCGGCTCTTCGCGCCGAACATGATGCGCAGCGCGTCCTCGGGCGTCGGCGAGAACTTCAGCGGGTTGTTCTCGAGCGCGCCGATCATCGTGCGCTCGGACGAGCGCATGGCGCTCTTGGTCTCGGCTCGCGCGGCCAGCATCGCCTGGAGGTTCTGCGTCACCAGCTTGAGGAGCGCGCCGAGTTCCTCGGCGAACGCCTCGCCGGTGCGGTCCGTGACAGCGCCCGCTGGCATGCCCGCGCCACGCTCGAAGGCGGCGATGAAACCGGCGTCCTGTCCGGCCGGCCCAGCCGCAACTTCCGGCGCCGCTTGCGTCGCTGCCTGCGCCTGCGGGGCGGCATCGTCTCCGCCGGCCCAGCGGCTCGCGAGACCGGCAGCGGCTGGCGCCGGCGCGGCCGGCTGTTGCGCTGCAGCGGGTCCGGGCGCCGCGGACTCGACTCGCGGATTGCGGCGGGGTGGATGGCGGCGGGGTGGATGGCGGGGGCACCGACGGGCGGCCCGGCTCGGTCGCGGGCACTGCCCCGGATGCCTCGGCGCCGGCCAGATCCGAAAACGGGTCGCTCTCCGGCGCCGGCCGATCCGAGTCTGACGCCGGCGACGACGGCGCCGCAGCGCCCTGCGGGATATCCGGCCCGCCTGACGGCTCGGGCGCCCCGCCGGCCGCGAAAGGGTCGGCCCGAGGCGCCGGGCGGCCGGATACCGGCGACGGCTCGGCCCCAGACGGCTCGCCCCCGGTCGGCTCGGGCACCGTCGGCTCGGCAACAGGCGGCTCGGCAACAGGCAGCGCGGAGACGGATGGCGTTGATGCAGGTGCCTCAGCGGCAGGCGGTTCGGAGGCGAATGGGGTTCAGCGGCAGGTGGTTCGGCGGCGGGCAGTTCGGCAGCTGGCGGTTCGGCAGCTGGCGGCTCGACAGCGGGTGACACCGCTGCGGTCGCGGGCGTTTCGGGCGGCGGCGGCTCCGCTGCCGGGGCCGGCGTTTCGGCGGCCGGCTTCTCGGGCGGCGGCGTGCGCGTGTCGGCGGCGGGCGCCGAGGCGGCATCGGGCTTCGGCCCGGGTGCCGCCTGCACCGGCTGCGATGCAGCGGGTCCGGACGCGGCCGGGCCAGCCTGTCGGGGCTTCTGACGCGCCAGCTCGGCCCGCCAGTCCGGGTCGATGGCATCGCTGCGCCCGCCCGGCGTCCCCGACGCGGCCGGCGGCGTCCAGCCCCAGTCGGTCGCGGAGGCGCCGCCTTCGTCGGCCGGCGGCGGCGGCGCGCCCCAGATGTCGTCGTCCGTCGCCGGGGCGCTCTGCGAAACCTCGCCGACGCCCCAGGAAATGTTCTCCTCGGCCAGGTCGGCCGGCCCGCGCGACGCGCCCGGGCCGGAGTCGGCGCGCGCCTGGTTGGCGAAATCGCGCCGGTCGACCGTCTCGGCCGCCTCGGCGACGCCGCCCCAGGGATCGGCCCCGCCAGTGGCCCCACCGGTAGCCTCGCCGGCCGCGGGTGGTGCGGCGGCGGGCTGCGCGTCCTCGCCCTGAAGCTCGACTGCGACGATGTAGCTGCCGATGTGGATGCGGTCGCCGTCCTCGCAGCCGGTGCGGCTCGGTCAGCCGGCCGCCGCGCCCGTTGACCGATGTCCCGTTCGTCGAGACGTCGTGCAGCCAGTAGCCGCCATCTCGGTAGCGGATCTCGCAATGCTTGCCCGAGATGAAGCGCTCGGGGTCAGGCAGCGTCCAGTCGAGATAGGGGTCGCGGCCGATGTCGAGCCCGCGCCGGTTGACCTCGTATGTCACGGGCCCGCCATCGGGCAGGCTGGCAACATTGTCGATGCGAAGGAGAAGTGGCAATTCACTCACTCACAAGGCTTATTCGGGCCGGAAACCACTGTGCGCGACGATGCGGACCGGGTCAATGGCACGGCCACGGCCGGGTCACTCCGCCGTGGCCGAGACTTTCGCCCGGCGCTGCTCGGCGCGCCGGGTCCACGGCCCGGTGCCGTCGCCGCCGGTGGCGAAGTCCCGGGCGCTCTCGACGGCGGTGCGCATGTTCGCGATCCGCTCCAACGCGTCCTCGTCCGCGGTCGCGAGCATCACGGCCATGGCGACGCACTTGCCCGAGATCTCGGGCGATGGCGGCACGGCCTGCAGGCCGGCGGGTGCCAGCGAGCCGCTGGTCGTGAAGGCGGCGAACGCGATCCAGGCGCCAGCCCCCTCGAAGAACTCCGCCTCGGCGAACTCGCCGGCCGCCCGGCGCTCGTCCTCCTCGGGATTGCGCACCCAGGCCTCGGCCAGCCGCAGGCCCTCGCGTGTTGTCCCGTCGGCCGCGCCCATGCCGCGCAACGCCAGGCAGCCCCACCAGACCGACTCGCGCTTGGGCAGCGCCAGCGCGGCGAATATCACGGCCGGATTGGGATCTTCGCCGGCCTCCAGCGCGGCCAGGTGGTCGAGCGGCGACACGTCGGCCGGCATCTCGCCGAGATCACCGGCCGCCGCAGGGAATGCTTCCACGACCTGTGCCGCCGTCGTGAACCGGATTCGGTTCGCCATACACTCACCATTCTTTGTAGCTGGTCGGCGCGATCATCAACGCGGCGCGATCCGCGCCTACCCTGCCACGCCAGCCCTGCCTCGGTGCGGCATCGGCGGACCGGCCGCCGGATCGAGCGAAGTCTTACCGCACCGCGTACACGAAGTCCTGCTCGACCACGCCAACCTCGGCCTCGGTGATCTCCTCGCCGATCAGCGACCGGTTGAGGATCTCCAGCGAAATCGCCGGCAGCATGGTATTGGTGATGATATTGTCAATCATGCGGCCGCCCGATGCCGGGTCGTTGCAGCGCCGGACGATCTCGTCGACGACCTCGTCGCCATAACGGAAGGCGGCGTCGTGCTGCTCGGTCATGCGCCTGGCGATGCGGCCGAGCTGCAGCCGGGCGATGCCGGCCCATGTCCTCGTCGGTCAGCGGGTAGTACGGGATGCGTCACGATCCGGCCGAGCAGCGCCGCCGGGAACACCTTGAGGAGCTCGGGCTTCAGCGCGTCGGCCAGCTTTTCCGGCTCGGGCGCCAGCTCCGGGTCCTTGGTCAGCTCCATGATCAGGTCGGTGCCGACGTTCGAGGTCAGGATGATAAGCGTGTTCTTGAAGTCGATCTTGCGGCCGGTGCCGTCCTCCATCTGGCCCTTGTCGAAGACCTGGAAGAACAGCTCGTGCACGTCCGGGTGCGCCTTCTCGACCTCGTCGAGCAGGACGACCGAGTACGGCTTGCGGCGCACCGCCTCGGTCAGCTTGCCGCCCTCGCCATAGCCGACATAGCCCGGAGGCGCGCCCTTCAGCGAGCTGACGGTGTGCGCCTCCTGGAACTCGGACATGTTGATCGTGATCATGTTCTGCTCGCCGCCATAGATGGCCTCGGCGAGCGCCAGCGCGGTCTCGGTCTTGCCGACGCCGGAGGGGCCGCAGAGCATGAAGACGCCGATCGGCTTGTTCGGGTTGTCGAGCTTGGCGCGATTTGTCTGGATGCGCCGGGCGATCATCTCGATGCCGTGCTTCTGGCCGACGACGCGCTGGCCGACGATGCCGGCGAGGTTCAGGATCTGCTGCACCTCGTCGGCGACCATCCGGCCGGCCGGGATGCCGGTCCAGTCCGAAATGATCGTCGCCACCGACTGCTCGTCGACATGGGCGTAGATCATCCGCTTGTCGGGATGGATCCGGTCGAGTTCGCCGACCTTTGTCGTCAGCCTGCTCGCGCACGTCCATGCTCGGCGATCGGCGCCTCAGCCGCCGGGGGCGGCGACCGAGCCGCCGCCGAGCATCACCGGCCGCCGGCGCCTTCGAGGATCTTTGCGTCCATCGCGGGGGCCGGGATCATGGCGGCGCCGAGCTGCTTGCGGAGCGCCTGGATCTCCTCGACGAGTGCGCGCTCCTTCGCCCACTCCTCCTCGAGCTCGGCCAGCTTGCCGCGCAGCGTCACCAGCTCGATCTCGAGCTCGGCGATGCGGTTCTCGTCGGCGGTGCCGAGGCTGCGCTCGCTCTCCTTCGACTGCTTCTCGATCTCGCGCGACTCGATCAGCTTTCGCGTGTCCTCGACGACGGCCGGCACGGCCACCTGGCTGATGGCGACGCGGGCGCAGGCGGTGTCGAGCAGGCTGACCGCCTTGTCCGGCAGCTGGCGCGCCGGGATGTAGCGGGCGGAGAGCGCCGCGGCGGCGACGATCGCCTCGTCGGCGACCTTGACCCCGTGATGCGCCTCCATGACGCCGATCATGCCGCGCAGCATGTAGCAGCACTTGTCGATCGACGGCTCGTCGACGTTGATGACCTGGAAGCGCCGGGTCAGCGCCGGGTCCTTCTCGAAGTACTTCTGGTACTCCATCCAGGTCGTCGCGGCGATGGTGCGCAGCTTGCCGCGCGCCAGCGCCGGCTTCAGCAGGTTGGCGGCGTCGCCGGTGCCGGCAGCGCCCCCGGCGCCGATCAGCGTGTGCGCCTCGTCGATGAACATGATGATGGGCGTCGGGCTGCCCTGCACCTCGTCGATGACGCTGCGGAGCCGCTGCTCGAACTCGCCCTTCATCGAGGCGCCGGCCTGCAGCAGGCCGATGTCGAGCGCCAGCAGGCGGACGCCCTGCAGCGAGGGCGGCACCTCGCCCTTGACGATCTTCTGCGCGAAGCCCTCGACGACCGCCGTCTTGCCGACCCCCGCCTCGCCCGTGATGATCGGGTTGTTCTGGCGGCGGCGCTGCAGGATGTCGATGATCTGGCGGATCTCCTCGTCGCGGCCGACGATCGGGTCCATGGTCTTGGCGTTGGCGGTGAAATCGACGCAGAACTTGTCGAGCGCCGTGGTGCCGGTCGGGCCCTGCGCCGCGTCGGTGCCGCCCTGGCCGATGCTGGAGCCGTCCATCGGGCGCAGCGACTCCTCGTCGCTCTCGGCCCAGATGGTACGGTACTCGGAGGCCAGCGCGTCGGGGTTCAGCTTGCCGAACTCGGCGCTGAGGTTCTTCAGCGTGCGGTTCAGCTTCATGTCCTTCAGCATGCCCATCAGGACATGGCCGGTGCGGATCTGCATCTCGCCGAAGAACAGGGTCGCATAGAACCAGCCGCGTTCGAGCGCGTCGACGATCTGCTCCGACACCTGGGGCATCTCGGTGACGTTCTTCTTGAAGCCGTCGACGACGCCCTGCAGGTCGGACATCAGCTTGCCGCGGTCCAGCTTGTAGTGGTCGCAGGTCAGCGAGAGGTCCGAGCGGTCCTTCTGCAGCACGTGCAGGAACCAGTGCGCCAGCTCGATGTTCGCGTTGCCCGCGCCCTTGGCCTGGCGCAGCGCCTGGATGAAGCAGTCGTAGCCGAGGCGATTGAGCTTGCCGGTAACGGTTTCGAGACTGATGTCGGTCATTTAAGGACCCCCTCCCAGACGCCGTTCAGGGCGTCATAGTGACAGCATGTTCGCCGGATGGCGAGAACCGCGTGCGCAGGTCGACGCCGGCACCGCCGCCGCCCGGCGGCCGCATCCAGCCGGTCCAGCCCAGCCGGCCATAGCGTCCGAGCTCGGCCGGTCGCGGCTCGTGGTCCGGCAGGACCAGCTCGATGTCCCATTCGTACTCCTGCCCGACGGCGTTCGACACGGCGTCGACGAGGCGCCTGAACCACGCGCCGTTCGGGAGGAAGCGCTCGTAGCGTGCCAGCGTGCCGGGAAAGAGCCTGAGCCGGAACTTGGTATCGACGACCAGCATGCCGCGCCCCAGCATCGCCCCCTGCCCCAGCCCGGCATGCGCGGTGCCCAGCCGGGTCTGCTCGTCGGGCGCGAGCGGCAGGAAGGCGCCGACGAACTGCTCGACCTCGGACGGTATGCCGAAAATGCCCGCTGACCAGCGTCTCGATGCGCGAGGCGCTGACGGTGCGCGCCGACAGGAGCCCGGCGAACCCGCATTTCTGCAGGTCGGGAATGCTGTCGAGGTCGCGCCAGCTCGGGCCGCCGATGCCCATCGCCGCGCCGACATAGTCACGGAACCGGTCGTCGCCCGGGCGCAGCCGGTGCGAGGCGGGACGCGAGTCGGAATGCGCGCGAAAGAAGAGCTGCAGGAAGCGGTTATTGAAGATGTCGAGAAAGCGGACGAAGGCATCGTCGTGGCGCGAGAACCATTTCAGCGCCTCCTCGGTGATCGATGAGGGCAGCGGTCCCATCGGGCCGAGAAGGCCCAGGAACTTGACCCGCATCCGCGCCTTGTCACGCTCGGTCTTCGGCTGATAGCTGGCGACGCCCGAGGCCGGGAAGTCCAGGAACGGCACCTGCCCGAGGTCGAGATATTCCTCGCGCCGCGCCGAGCTGTCGCCGATGCGCGGCCGGTCAGCGCTCAGTGCCTCGTGCCGGTTGAGCGCCCAGAAGAAATCATGCGCCCAGGGCTGCTCGGCCATCACCTGCGCCAGCCGGTATTGCGCCCGGCGCTCACAGCACCTGCCTCCGCCCGAGGCGAGGCGGCCAGCGCATGATCTCCTTGCGCTCGGGCGTGCGCACGACGGTCTGGGTGAACTGGTTCAGGCCGACATACTCGGCGAAGAAGCGGTCGAGGACGGCGCCCAGCAGGAAGACGCCCGAGCCCTCGAACGCCTTGTCCTCGACGGTGATGGTGATTTCGAGCCCGCGCGCTGCCGCGACGCCGTTCAACGCGCGGACGCGCCGGCTTACCGGCCGGCTCTCGACCGAGCGAATGCCGCGGATGCGGCGCTCGGTGACGTTGTCGGAGAGGTCGGCGAACAGCATCAGGATGTCCTTGATCGCCCGCGCGTCCTTGCCGGCGCGCGTCTGGACCAGCCCCAAATGGTTCAGCGCGAGCATGTTGATCAGACGCCAGGCGTTCTCGCCGGTAAAGTTCGGACGCGTCCGGTCCGCAATGCCGTTGATCAACGGCTCGCGCGGGCGGGTCGGCTGGCCGACGGCCCTGACCTTGACCTGATCGTTGTCGAGGAAGATGAAATCGGCGCCGGTCTCGCCGACCGGCAGGTGCTCGGGCAGGTGCCGGTTCGAGCAGAGCGCACGCACCGACAGCTCGGCGATCTCCTCCCCGCGGTCGGCCGCGCGCTCGTGCCCGACCAGGGTCAGGAACATGTCCGTGCCGATATAGTCCGAACGCAGCCCGTATTTGTTCTCGTCGCTGGTGCGCCGGCGCTGCAGGCGCCGGATCGAGTAGAACAGCGCGGAGGAATGCACCGTCTGATCCTCGGGCGCGCTGTAGAGCGGGTGCACGGGGATCCGATCCGACTGACCCGAACGGTGCGCCGCGACCGAGAGCACGCGATGCGGCTCGAACTCGAGATAGCGCGTCCGCTCGGGCACGATCTGGTACTCGTAGTCGTTCGCCTTGAGGAAGATGCGGTCGCAGGTCTTCTCGAACAGGTTGATGGCGGGCGCACAGAACAGGCCGAAGGCATCTGCCTCGATGGACGCGCCAAGACGGGGCGCCACGTCGTCAAAGACGAAGACCAACTCGAATAGCGGCGAGGCGACGTCCTTGAGATACCTGCCGAAGTCACGAATCCGGAACCCAAGAAAGGCTTGCGGAAAAGTGAAGTAGTCACGAATGTAGTCGAAGCCGCGGAAAACGCGGTGGTCGACCGGGTAGAGCGCCTCGTCGTCGCCGAAGCCGATCTGCTCGATCGCGTCGCGCGGCAGCACCTTTGTGCGCCATTTCTGATCGTGATCTTGCCAGCGTAGCGCGACCTGGACGGTGTGGCCGAAGATCTGCTCGTAGACGGCGACGGCCTCGGCCTCCGGGCCCAGCAGGTGGACCATCAGCGCCGGGATCTTCAGCCCCCTGGCCCAGGTGTTCGGCTTGTCCGCGGTCAGCTCCAGCGCCGGCTCGGCGTCGAGATTCCTCGTCGAGCGGACGCGGAAGCTCAGCCGCATCCCGGCCATGCCGTCTTGCGGGACCGTCAGGCCCAGCGCCTCCAGCGGCGCCACGGCGCCGATGTATTCGGCCTTTGTGATGGTGAGTGGAAAGAGCCCGATCTCGCTGACCAGGCGATAGCGGCAGGCCAGCGAGCGGTCGCGCTCGCGATAGGCGGCATCGAAATACGCGCCGCGCTTGAGAAAGACGCCGTCGCGCAGCGCCTCGTCGCCGAACTCGGGCATCACCTGCGCGCGCAGGACCGAAGGGATCGGCGCGAGAAAATTCGGTACGAGCTGCTCGAGCAGGTTGTCCGTGAAGGTCGAGAACTCGTGCTTCAGCTTGAGCTGGACGCGCGTCGCCAGGAAGGCCGCGCCTTCCAGCAGCGCGCCGATCATCGGGTCTGGGCTGTCCTGGGTCATCGCCCCCAGGCGCTCGGCAACGCCGGGATACTCCTCGGCGAACTCCTCCGCGTGCTCGTAGAACAGCGCGAGCTCCCGGTTGTAAAGCTCCATGAATTCGCGGTTCATATGGTCGTCCCGGTCGCGCTCAGCTGCGTTCGATCTTGATTTCGCCCGAGTCGAGCTCGACCTCGGTGACGAACTCGACCGATGTCGGCACCGGGTCGGCGCGCATGTCGCAGCGCACGATGAACCGGATCGCGAGGTGCGTCTCGTTCTCGATATCGCGCTCGACGCGCAGGGTGCGCGACAACAGGCGCGGCTCGAACCGCTTCAGTGCAAGTTCCAGCTCGTGCCGGATGCCGTCGAGCCTGGTGGTCTCGTCGGTCGTCTTGTCCGAAAGGTCGCGCATCCCGTAGTTCAGGATCGAGTCCCTGACATTGGGCAGATCCTCAATCAGCTCCGGTGCCGAGGATTCGAGGTCGATCGTGTTCAGGAGGGCGGCCAGATCCTCGGCCAGCAGCGCCTTGAGCACGCTGTCCGACAGGCTGCGGCGACGTTCCCCGGTGCTGCGGCGGGACGAGATCACCCGCTCGCCCTGGTCGGTGCGGATGTCGAGATGCTTCCTGGCGTCGCCCGCCGCAGCGGCGCTGCGGAAGGCGTACATCAGCGGGGCACGCAGCCGCTCGTTGGCCTTGGTCCTCGCCATGCCTCACCCTTACTCAGACGCGAAACCGCGCTTCCCGGATCTCCAGAAGCGGAAAATCGTCATCGGCGCTCAACAGCACGCGCTGGCCGAGCCCTGTGAAGACCTCCGAGCCGGCATCGCTCCAGTCCGTGCCGCGGGCCAGCGCATGCGAGCGGTTGCCCGAGCTTTCGGACCCGAAATAGCGCGTCGGCACGAAGCCGTGCAGCACCCGGCCGTCGGACCAGGTGAAATGCGCCGGCGCCCATACGAAATGGTTCAGCTGGCTCGGCTTCTCGATCCTCAGCGATGTCAGCGCCGAGAACGGCACCCAGCAATAGTCGCCCTCGGTCGGCAGGAACGCCTCGAGCATCGGGCCGTACCGGCCGTCGCCGTCCATCAGCCAGTCGAACCCGACGCCGTCGCATTCGCCCGGCGTGGTCGGCGCCTCGGCCAGCGCCGTCTCGCGCAGCGCCGCGCCGCCCGCCACGTCGCCCGATTGATGCAACTCGAAGGACTTGGCGAAAGGAGCCATCCAGTCCTGCGGGTCGCCGACGATCGCCGGGGCGGTCGCCGTCTCGTGCGCCTCGCGCCGCTGTCGCTCGAGCCGCATCAGCATCTGGAACTGCTTCCAGATCGGCGCCTGTACCGAGGAAGACGTCAGCAGCGCCTCGAGCTGCGCCTCGGCGCGGTCCCACTCGCCGTTCAGGCAGAACACCTGGAACAGCCGGGCGCGCGCCTCGGGGTCGCCGGGCTGGTCGCGCACGGCGCCCTTGGCCTGCGCCAGCGCGGCGTCGAGGTCGCCTTCCTTCAGCAGCGAGAGTGCATCGGCCATTCTTCCCCCGAAAATCTCGATCCGTCCCAGACGCCCAGCGCGGCTGCGCGCCGGTGCGGTCTATCTTCTGTTGGTCTTGCTGTTGTTCTTCAGGTCATACTCGAACTCGACGGTGCCGCCCTGGGCGATGCCGCGATCGTCCTGCTCCTGATAACTCATCATCACCTTGCCGAAATCGAACGACACCTGCTCGGTAAAGCGGTCATCGTCACCCATCCCGGTCGGGCGGACGGTCGTGACAAGAACGTCCGACATGATGATCTTGAGATATTCCAGCGGCTTGTCGCCACCCGCCTTGCGGCAGACCAGCGTCGCCGTAGTGATCGGGTTCGCCCGCAGGAGCGCTGTCATCAGCGCGGGAGAGGCGCGGTCGACGTACTTGGTTATGTGGATCTGCTCGACATCCGGGGCCGTGGCCGGGCCGCCGCCGCCTCGGTTCATCTTCAGGGTCATGCCCCAGGACCAGGCGAGCACGTCGATCTCGCCGGCGTGGACCTTGTCCCTCGCCTCGCCGGTGATGCCATTGAGCTTGAGGAAGATGTCTACGGCCACAAAGGCTCTCCATCAGGGCTGCCGGCGAAACCGGTGGGCGACGTTGATCTGTCCGCCCCGGCTCGACGCCGGAGGCCCGGGGGAGTTGGCGGTCTGCGGCGCCTGCGCCGCGACCCGTCGCTCTCCCGGGCCGATCTCGTGTGCCGGCCCCTCGGAGCCGTCCGATCACGCGGTCGCGTTCTCGGCGATGTTCCAGCCGAACTCGACAGCGCCGCCCTTCTTGGCGCCCTTGTCGTCCTGCTCCTGATACGACACCTTGAATTTCGCAAAGTTCAGCGAAACGTTCTCGGTCAGACGATCCTCGCCGCCCGATCCGCCGGTCGAAACAGATGTGACGAGAATGTCTTCGATCTCGATCTTGATGTACTCGAGCGGGTTGTCGCCGGCCTTGCGGACGACCAGTTCACCATCATCGATATGCGTGCCCTTGGCGCAGGCCTGCATCAACTTTGCCGATACCTTGTCGACCCACTTGGTCACGCTGATGTCCTGAAAGCTGGCCTTGCCGGCACCGCCGCCGCCGCCGACATGGGTCGTGCCGCTCTGGCTCATGCCCCAGGACCAGGCCAGAACGTCGATCTGGTTCTTCCGGGCCTTGTCGCGAGCCTCGCCGTCCAGACCGTTGGACAGCTTAAGAAACATGTCTACTGCCATGGAACTCCTCCATTGGTTGAGATTATAGTCAGCTGGCCTTCTTCAAATGGCCTAACAAATAATTCTCGTGTGCCGATTAACTCGACTAAATAACAGTATCGTTCGTTACATTGCAAAAAAAGAGGGCGCCACGCGGCGCCCTCTGGCCTGTGCTTGTCAGGCGCCGCCGGGCATCCGTGACACCAGGCTGAGGCCGACGTCGACGCCCTCGAGCTGGTAGTGCGGGCGCAGCATGAACCTGGCGTAGTAGTAGCCCGGGTTCTCCTCGTTCTCGCGGATCTCGACCTTCGCGTCGGCCAGCGGCTTGCGCGACTTCGTCTCCTGGCTGGACCCCTCGGGGTTGCCGTCGACGTAGTTGTTGATCCAGTCCTGCAGCCAGACCTCGAGGTCGCGCTTCTCCTTGAACGAGCCGACCGCGTCGCGGATCATGCACTTCAGGTAGTGCGCGAACCGGCAGGTCGCGAACATGTACGGCAGCCGCGCCGACAGGTTGTCGGCCGCAGTCGCGTCGACGCCCATCGGTCCCTCGAAAACCCGCGGCTTGAACAGCGACTGGGCGCCGATAAAGGCCGCCTTGTCGGTGTTCTTGCGGTGGATCAGCGGGATCAGGCCCGACTTGGCCAGTTCGGCCTCGCGCCGGTCCGGGATCGCCACCTCGGTCGGGCACTTCATGTCGACGCCGCCGTCATCGGTCTTGAAGGTGTGCGTCGGCAGGTTCTCGACCTCGCCGCCCGAGGTGACGCCGCGGATGCGCGTGCACCAGCCGAACTCCTTGAAGGCCCGGTTGACGTTGACGGCCATCGAGTAGGCGGCGTTGATCCAAGCGTACTTGGCGCCGTCGTGGCCGTCGACCTCCTCCTCGAAGCCGAATTCCTCGACCGGCTGGGTCTTGGCGCCAAACGGCACGCGCGCCAGCGTGCGCGGCATGCAGAGACCGATATAGCGGCTGTCCTCGCTGTCGCGCAGCGTCTTCCAGGCGGCGTATTCCGGCGTGTCGAAGATCTTCGACAGGTCGCGCGGGTTGTTGATCTCGGACCAGTCGTCCATGCCCAGCAGCTTGGGCGCGACGCCAGTGAACATCGGCGCGTGGCAGGCGCCGCAGACCTTGGACATGTCGCGCAGCAACTGCACGTCCATCGGCGAGTGGTCGAAGTAGTAATCCATGACCAACGAGCCATATGGCTCGCCGCCGAGCTGGCCGAACTCGTGCTCGTACATCTTCTTGAAGATCGGCGACTGGTCCCAGCGCTGGCCCGGGATAGGACTTCAGCGTCTTGAAGAGCTCGGCCTTGCCGACGTTCATGACGCGGATCTTCAGCGTCGAGTCCGTCTCGGATCCCATCACGACGTGATGCAGGCCGCGCCAGGCGCTCTCGAGCTTTTGGAACGCCTCGTGGTGCATGATCGCGTTGACCTGCGCCGAGAGCTTCTCGTCGAGCCGGGCGATCATCTCCTCGATCGTGTCAAGGACATCTTCCTTGACGACATTGGCATCCGACAGCGCCTCGCGAACGAGGATGCCGATGGCATTGTCGACGTCGCTGGCCGCTCGCTCGGTACGCGGCTTGAAGCTCTGCTTCAGCAGATCGGCGAACTCGTCGGGCGATTGCGTCTCGGTTGCACCGGCTGCGCCGGCGGCTTCCGCTTCAGTGCTCATGGTTCAAACCCCTATCGAGAGCTACGCGTTGCCGCTGTCGTCGGCCGCCGCCTCCGCGGCGTCGCGCTTTTCCTTCAGCGCCTTCATCAGATCCGGATCGTTCAGGAGCTGCTTCAGCTTGTCCTCGGCGGCGACCTTGCCGTCCATGTAGCGCGTCAGGTTCGCCAGCGCCTCGCGCGCCTCGAGCAGCTTCGCCACCGGCTCGACCTGCCGGGCGATCGCCGCGGGGTTAAAATCGTCCATCTTCTTGAACCGCAGGTTGACCGAGAGCTTCCCGCCCTCGCCGCCGATCTTGTTATCGACGCTGAACGCCAGCCCCGGCTCGATCTTCGACATGCGCTCGTCGAAATTATCCATGTCGAATTCAAGGAATTCCCGCTCGGCGACCTCTTCCTTCTCGACCCCCGCATCGTTGCCCGACAGATCTGCCATGACCCCCATGACGAACGGGATTTCGATCTTCTTGTCGGCGTTGTATGGATCGTCATACGCAATATGCACGCGCGGCATCCGGTTGCGCCGGATGAACTTCTGGCCCGTATCAGCCATCATCATTCTCCCCTGGATGCACGATCCGGATTATGCCAATCGCCTGTCGCCACCCCTGCGTGCATCACGCCGGAAACCCGCCGGAAAAGCAAGCGCAAACCGGCCCGCCGGCGGAGTCCGGAGCTGCCCGGTTACTCCTGCCGTTTTCTCAGCGAACCCTCCGGAAGAACCTTGGCGAGAAGCTCGATGAAGCTTTTCGAGGACAGGTCGATTGCGCGTTCGAGGAGCAGCGGTACGGGGCTCGTCGGCTCCGCGACGCGGTAGTACGCCAGCACCTTCTCGAGGAGCGCGACCGCTTCGGGACGGGAATTTGCCACGTATTTCGACCCGGGCGGGCCAGGCTCCGCCAGCGCTTCCGGCTCGGCCGCCGGCGGGGCGGCCGCGGGCTCCTCAGCAACCTCGACGTCCGCCTCGTTCGTTTTGACCGACGCGTCGCCGTCCGGCTCCTCCGCCGCGGCCTCGCCGGCGCCAGCGCTGTCCTCGACAGGCCCGTCGTGGCCGACCGCAGCGGTCTCGTCGTCCCCGGCGGTGCCGCTCGTCGTCCCCGGCAGCATCGTCGTCGCCCAGCCCGGCATCCTCGGCTGCCTCGGCCTCCGGCACCTCCGACGCGTAGTCGGGCGCCGGGTTGCGCTCGTCCAGCGTCGAGAGATAGACGTCGAACCACGGCTCCTTGCCGAGCGAGAAGAAGGCGCTGGCAGCCGTCTCGGGAACGAGATCGGTGACGAGCTCGAAAAAGCTCTTCGCCGAGGCTGCCTCTGCCTCGCGCAGAAGCAGCGGCACCGGGCTGGACGGCTCTCTCAGGGCGAAGTAGCGCGCCGCGACGTGCATCGCCTCGATCGCTTCCTCGCGGTTCGCCACGGCGCCGGCCGGCAGCCGGAGGACCACCGAGCCGGTCGCACCCTCGGCCTCGACGGCCCCCTCGGCCTGCTCTTCGGCCTCGGCGCCGCCACCGGTGGCGGTCTCGATCATCTCGATGGCGCCGTTCAGCGCGGCCGGCAGGCGCTCGAACGCCGGCGCGCTGTCAAAGCCGCCCTCCTGCATGCACACGGTCCGGATGCCGGTGATGGCGTCGCGGGCGCGCACCAGCGTCTCGCGGACACGGTTCAGCTCGTCCGCATCGGCTTCGGCCAGCCCGCCCGAGAGCGTGTCGAGGTCGATCGTCTCCTCGCCCTCGCGCGCATTCACCTCGCCCTTGGCAAGCTGCCACTTGCGCAGCGTGATCGCTCCGGCGCGGCGAGATCGCACGATCGTCGCGTGCTGCAGCGGCAGCACGACGTTCGGCATGTCGTCCAGCGTCGACAGCTGGCCCATGCTCAGGTCCAGGAACTCGGCGGGCTGCGGGTGGACCTCGCTCCACCGCTCCTTCAGCAGGCGGTGGATGGCCTCGAGTACCTCCGTGAACCCGGCGATGTCCGATTGCAGGATCCTGAGCTTGGCGAACGGGACAAGGATGCGGATGTCCCGCGACCGCGCCAGGAAATCGCCGATCAGCTCGTAGTACTTCTTGAAGTCCAGCGTCGCAGGGTCCCAGCCAAAGAAGCGCGTCGGGATCGTCCCGTCGATCTCGGCGACGAAGTTCATGAAGTCCATGTCGAACTCGGCGTCGAGATCCGGCCCGCAGGGCTGCTCCTCGCTTAACGGCTCCGTGATCGTCGCAAGGTCGATCGTTGCCATGTCACTTGTCCTCTTGGGCGGTCGCTGTCATGCGCCGCTCGGCTGCGCCGCCGAGACCGGGGCAAACTCGGGTTCGGCCGAAGCGGACGGCGTCGCCGCCTTGCCCTCGGTGTCGATGCGCAGCCTGCGCGCCCCGTCGCCGATGATCGCAAACGGGGCCCAGAAGAAGGGATGCGACAGCTCGCCGCCGTCGATCATCTTCGTCTCGCTGACCCGCAGCGCCTCGGCGGTCGAGGGATCGTCCTTGCCGGCGATCGCCCCGTAGAAGCCGCTCAACAGCTCCTGGGTCGAGCGGTCGTCGACCGACCAGTGCGTCGACATGACGTTCCGCGCCCCGGCGAAGAAGAAGCTGCGCGCCAGCCCGTTCAGGCTTTCGCCGCCAGCGGCATAGCTGCCACCGGCGCCGCGAAAGCCGATCAGCTCGGTCGCCGCCTGCCCCGCCCCGGCGCCCGTGTCGCAGGCAGACATCACGACCAGCTCGGCATTCAGGTCGAGGTCGACGATCTCGCTGGCCTCGAGCAGCCCGTCGCCCTTGTCGCCCAGCGAGGTGACGAGGCCCGGCTCGGGCAGGCATTCCGGATCCTGCGCCAGCAGCCCGTGCGTCGCGAAATGGAGAACACGGAACCTGGACAGGTCCATGCTCTTCACCGCGGTGTCGTTGAACGCCTGGCCGGTGACGATGTCCTTGTCCGGGACGCCGAGGATGGTCTGGATCTTCTGCAGCTCGTCGGCCGTGCCCGCCAGCTCGTTCAAGAGCCCCAGCGCCCGGATCGAGGACTTGCAGCTCTCGGGCAGGCCGTGGTTGTCGACGATCTCCGCCACGACGGACGAATCGTCGCCGAACCGGCTGAAATTGCCGAAGCCGATGAAGGGCTCGGGCGCGTCGGAACCGGGCGTCTTCCTGCCGAGGAAGAACGACGAGATCGAGACCCCCGTGGTGATACCGGTCTGCTTGCCCAGGAACTTGACCTTGGAATAGTCGAAATAGCCGCTGGCCGGGTCGGTCCCGACGATCTCGACGTCACTCTCGTAAGGCTCGGTTACCAGAACATCAAACGGAAGACTCAGCAGCGGGCCGGTCGGCACGACGATCAGGTGCCCGGCGGCGTCGATCTTCGACTTCACCGGCCTGAACGGCGTCTTGTAGAGATCATTGCTGCGCGCGACGTCGAAGGCGACAAGGAAATCGCCGTCCATCGCCTGGCGCAGCACGCGGACCCCCTCCTCGGCCGAGGTGATGCTCAGCGGGATCTGGTAGGCATCGAAGCTGAGATTGGTGATGACGGCCACCAGCCCCGTGTCGGCGCCCAGCTGGATCACCGCCATCACCTCGCCGTCGGCCAGCGCGGCCTGCGCGGCCTTCAGGGGAATGGCGGCATCGATCAGCTGGTCGTAGTTGGGCGCTATATCGCCCAGGTTCGCGCGGTGCGCCGCGATCTTGCTGCGCACCTCGTTCAGCTTGGCCTCGGTGACGCGCTTGTAGTGCAGGTCGGCGTTCGGATCGCCCTCGAGCCGGTCGAAGCGCGCCGCGAGCACGTTCTGCTCGCGCTCGAGGTCCTGCAGCTCGCGGATCGCCCGGGCGCGGGCGTCGTCGCCCGAGGAAAGCCGCGCCGAGAGCTGCGCCACCGTCTGCGCCGTCGCCGACGAGCGCACCTTCTGCATCAGCAGGAACAACTGGTTCCTCGCCTCGACGTCGCCCGACTGGGCGTCCTCGAGCAGCTGGTCGATGACCGAGCTCGCCTGCTCGACCTCGATGCCCTGCGCGTCATTGCGGAGGATCTCGAGCGCCTTGCGAAAGGCCTCGCCTGCCCCCCCGGCCGTGGCCGGTCTCGATCAGCAGCTCGCCTTCCTTGAAGAGCAGCAGGGCCTCGGGCCGCGAACCCGTCTCGTATTTGCGTCAGGAGCTCGATGGCGTCCTCGATCTCCTTCACTGCCTGATCCTTCTTGCCCTGCTCGCTCAGCCGGTCGGCGCGCAGCGAGGCGATTTCGGCGCGCAGCCAGCGGCCATATGATTCTGGCACGTCGGCCAGGTCCGTCTCGGAACGCGCGACGAGTTCCGCGATTTTATCCTCGGACTTGCCCTGCGCCCGCATCGCCCGCGCGATGATGTAGAGCGCCTGGACGCGCTGCAGCTGCAGGCGCTCGCGATCGGTCAGCGGTTTGCCCGCCCCCTCGACGCTGGTGTCGCGGGAAAGACGGGCATTGGCGATGTTTGCCCGCGGCTGGTCCAGCAGCAGCGCGCCGTCATTCCGCCGTACCAGCCCGACCTTGTCCAGATTGCCGCGGCCGTCTCCCAGCGTCGGGATCAGCGCGTCCAGCGTCGCCTCGGCCCGCCCCGCGATCTCCTCGGCCTTGGCGAACTGCTTCAGGTTCATCTGGTGCTGGGCGTAGAAAAGATCGGGCTTCGCCCGCTCCGAGGGCAGGCCCAGCTCCTCGACGATCTGGCGCGACCGATCGAACAGGCTTTCGGCCGACTCGAACTGCCCGAGATTGCTCTTGTTCAACGCCAGGTGCAAACGGAGGTAGGAAGCGCGCGCCGGATCGGTCGGGAACAGCTCGCGCGCCAGGCTCAGCGTTTCGCGATAGTCCTGTTCGGCCGCCGAGAACTGCAGCAGCGTGTTGCGCTGGTAGGCCTGCTGCTCGAGCTCCGAGAAACGCGACGCCTTGTCGGCGACGGCCTGCAGTTCGCTCCGCCGCTCCGGCGAGATGGACGAGCTTTTCGGGTCCAGCCCGCACGAGGTCAGCACGCCCACGACGAAAAGCACCGCCAGGGCCGAGGCGGCCGCTGCCGGCCGGCGTGCAGCGGAGCCAGCGATCACTCCCACTCCTCCTCGTCGCCGCGGTTGGTGAACGGATCGTCCAGGTCCTCGTCCGGATCGATGAACTTGATGCCGAGCAGCAGCCCGTCGGGGAAGTTCAGGGACAGCGTCAGCGAGCCGAGCGGCTGACAGGCGGAGGGCAGCAGGATGACGCAGCCGTTCACCGTGTTCCCGTTCGATATGGTGAACCCGCCGCCGTCCACGAAGCCCCGGAGCGAGGCGACAGTCCCGGACGCACCGTTGAACGTGCCGAACATCGACAGGCCGGCAAACGGACCGGACAGGGTTGTCGTGCCCTCCACCGTCGTGCCGTCGCCCTCGTTGGGGACGTTCGACGTGTTCTGGAAGCGGACGAGCAGCGGATTAACGGCGGTCATGGCGAAGTTGCCCGTCACTTTGAATATCTGCGCATCGCCCTTGACCGTCGTGTCGAACAGCGGATTGAAGCCGGCGGCAGGCGGCCGGGCGGAGCCAAGGAACTGCCCGGTGCCGATCCCGAAGAACTCCGTATGCTCGGGGTCGATGCCACGGATGATCAGTTTCGAGCTGCCCGACGCTGCGTCAAGCGTGAACGGGCCCGGCCCGATCACGTCGGTGACCTCGAAGCCGCTCTTCAGGTCGAGCAGGATGTTGCCCGCGGTGCTGCGGAAGGTCAGGCCGTCCTGCAATCTCTGCCTCGTGACGGCGCCCCGCGAGCGCACCCCGAACGAGCCGTCCAGCGCCGCCAGCGAGATGTCGCCATCCGCCTGCAGCGGGACGCCGTTGCCCAGTGCATCGACTTCCGGGGCGAAGACGAAGTCGCCCGAGTTCACGACCAGGGCGATGCTGCCCTGTCCGCGCCCGCTGTCCGGCACCGTGGCGTCGGCCTCGCCGTCGCTGTGCGCCTTGATCGAGGCGATCGCCAGGTCGTCGACATCGACGAGCACGATGCCCTCGCCGGTCAGGTCGACGGTGTTGAAATCGTGCAGGGCGGGATTGTCGAACCGGATGTCAAAGTAGTTGTCTGCATCGTCGTCGTCGACTGCCAGCACGGTCGTGTCGCCGCCGACCACGATCGCCTCGCCATCGTTGTCGGTGACCGAGCCGCCGGCCGTCACCGAAAGATCGCCCGTCGCCCCGACCTCGCCCAGCCTGATCGCCGAGACGTCGTTCAGGACGATGTCCGTGCCCGTTGCGTCGACCTCGTCCGTCGCGTCGACCAGGGCATCCGAGTTGAAGTTGTTCGAGGCGGTGCCCAGCGAAATCGCCCCGCCTGCGGTCAGGCTGGTCCTGCCGGCCACCTCGACGGCGCCCTGCACGGTCTGGTCGATGCGGGTGCCGGCCGTGACCGTCAGGTCGCCGGCAACCATTGTCGTTCCGATCGAGAAGCTGGTCGCACCGGTGCCTGAGTTGAGGATCAGGCTCTCGGTGTCCAGCAAGGCGCCTTCGACACCGATGCCGCCCGCGGCGGTCACGACGCTTAGCTGGCCGGCCTGGATGAAGGCGACGTCGGCATCCGTGACGTCGTAGGCGTCCACGTCGCCATCGTTCGCGGCGCTGCCGAAGACGACCGCGTTCCCTGCCTCGTTGGTCAGCGAGATGGTGCCGAAGGCCAGTGTGCCGGCGATGGAGACGTCGGTCGAGGTCAGGGCAAAACCGGGGCCCGACGACGCGCCGAGCGCGATGGAATCGACATCGAAAACCCAGACATCGCCGGTCGCGTTCACCGAGACCGTGCTGGAGGTGCCGTTCAGCTCGTCCGCGAAATCGTTGCGCAACTCCGTCAGCGTGATCGGCCCGGCAGTGGAGCGGATGTTGCTGCTGCCCGGCGCGTCGATCCTTGTCCCGCTCGCCTGCGTGATAGCGCCGCCTGCGAGGATCGTCAGGTCGCCGGCGCCGGACGGGAGGAACACCGGGGCGAACGTTCCCCCGGCCGGATGCGCGGTGATGTCGTCGAGCAGGATCGCGTTCCTGTCCGACACGCCGATGTCGGCGCCCTCGGCCGTGAAGCTGCCGACGAAATCGTTTGCCGCGCCGAACAGCAGGATGTCGGCGAACCCGCCGGGGTCCTCGGTCGAGGTGTCGATGCTGGTCGCGCCCACCACCGTGATCGAGCCGCCGAAATCCTGGATGACCGCGTCTCCCGCCGTGATGCTCAGGTTGCCGCCGACCGAACTGCCCGCCGACCGGAAGGCGACGCCGTCGGTGCCGGCCGCGAGCGTCAGCGACTCCGCCATCAAGACGCCCTGCACCGAAATCCCGGCGCCGCCGTTACCGGCGGTGGAAAACCTGATCTCGCTCGCGACGATGCGGTCGATCTCGGCCGCCGAAACGTCGAAGGTGGCGTTGTCGGCGTCGGAGATGCCGAGCGCGATCTCGTCGCAGGCGCCGTTGGCAAACGAGGCGCGGCCGGTGGCCGACAGCGTGCCGACGATCGCGACGTCGTCGGTCGTCAGGTCAAGGCCGGTGGCCGTGATGGTGCGCAGCGCGACCGAGCCCGCGTCGACCAGCGTGACCGCGCCGCCCGAGATATCGACCACGCCCGCGCCGACCTCGGAAAAGTCGTTGCCAGCCGCCGTCAGCGACACGGCATTGCCGTGCGCATCGATCGACGTGTCGCCGCCAACGCGGACCGCGCCGCCCGACTGCGTCAGGTCGCCGCCGACATCGACGGTCATGTTGCCGGTGACCGTCGTATCGCCGAATGCGAAGCCGTTCGTCTCGGTCACGCTCAGGTTGCCGCCGGCATCGACGATCAGCGAACTGGTAGCGAAGTCGTTGTCCGTCGCGATCAGCGAGATGTTGCCGGCCGACGTCAGGTCGGCATCGCCGGTGACGGTCAGGCCGCCCGTCGCGTTCTGGCTGATCTGACCCGAGCTGACGACCGTCAGGCTGGCCAGCGCGGAGTTGGCGCCGTTGAAGGCGACGGTGCCGGCGCCGGCGTTGACGGTCAGGCTGGCGTCCAGCTGCGTGACGCCTGTCAAAACGAAGGACTGGTCATTACTGGTCGCGGCGACGCTGCCGACAGCGATGTTGCCCAGGTCGGCGTCGCTCAGCCCCCACTGACCCGCAGGCGTGGCGCCGAAGTTCATCGCCGTGCCGGACGTGCTGGTAAAGCCGGCGACCCCGGTGACGCTGACCGAGGTCGCGATGTCGACGTCGTCGGACGTCACGGCGAGGCTGTCGCCGACCACCGTCCCCAATGTGACGCCGGTCACGTCGACCAGCGAGACCGCACCGCCGTCGGCATCGACCGAATCAAAATCATTGTTCGCGGTCAGCGCGATATCGCCGTCCGACGTCAGGTCGGTGTTGCCCGAGACGCTCAGCGTCCCGGCGGCATCCTGGCCGATCGAGGCCGAGCTCGTCACCGTCAGGCCGCTCAGCGTCGACGCCGCGCTCTCGAAGGTCACCGCCCCGGCGCCGCCGGCCAGTTCGAGATCCAGGCCGCTGGCGTTGACGCCCGCGACGCTGATGGCCTGCCCCTTGCTGTCGACCTTCAGCGCTCCGGCATTCATCAGGCCGAGCTCGGTGTCGTCCAGGCTGAACTCGCCGCCCACGGCGCCGCCCAGGTTGACGTCGCCGGCCGATCCGTTCGTGAACGTGACCGAGTTCGTGACGTCGACCGAGGTGGCGATATCGACGTCGTCGGCCGTCAGCGAGAATCCGGTCGCCGACACTGCGCCCAGCGCGATCGTGTCGTTGTCGACGATCGACACCGCGCCGCCCGTCAGGTCGACGACCCCGTCGCCGATATCGGCAAGGTCGTTCAGATCGTCTTCCAGCGTGATGTCGTCCGGGCCCGCGTCAAAGGCGGCATTGCCGCTGACCGAGAGCGCCGCGCTCTGCGTGATCGGGCCGCCCGCGGTCACGGTCAACGTGCCCGAGGTGACGCCGTCCAGCACGATCGCGTCGGAGTTGTTCAGGACGACGTCCTGCCCGCCCGCGCTGACGCCGATGCTCGAGAAATCGTTGGCGCCGTTCAGCGTCACGGCGCCGGCAGAGATGATCGAGGTCCCGCCGCTGACCCGCACGGCCGCGCTCTGGGTCACCGAGTTCGGCGTTCTGCACCGTCAGGCTCGCCAGGTTCGCGCCGACCAGCGCCGGGCCGGCGTCCGAGAACACCACCGCGCCGCCGGCGTCCAGCGTCAGCGCCAGGGTCGACAGGTCCAGCCCGTCGATCGTGATGCCTCCGGCGGTGACCAGCGTCAGGTCGTCGACGCCCAGCGTCACCGGGTCCAGTTCGCCGATATCCCGCCCGACCGTCAGCGGGCTGCCGCTCGTGTCTTCGAGCAGCAGCGACTTCAGCGTCGAGACGAAGCTGGCGTCGAAGGCATTGTCGGCCGACAGCTCGAACCGCTGCGCAGTGACCGTGTCGAACGCGATGCCGTCGGCATCCCTGACGATGATGGTCTTGTCCGTCGCGGCGCTGAAGCTTGCCAACCCCAGGATCGCGATGTCGGCAAAGTCGTTTGTGGCGTCGTCGAGGGTGATCCCGCCGTCCGTGCTCGTGACCGTGGTGTTGCCCGTCACGGACACCGCCCCCGACTGGGTCACGTCGCCGCCGGCCTGGACCGTCAGCCCGATCGCCGAAATCGCGCCCAGCTCGATGGCGTTGGCGTCGTGCAGGCTGACCGACGTTCCGGATGCGCTCACCGCGCCGGTGAAGTCGTTGACCGCATCGTTCAGTGTGATCGTCGTCGTCGCCGTCAGGCTCGTGGTGCCCGTAACGTTCACGCCGTCGTTCTCGGCGGACGCGCCGCTGTCGGCGATGGAGCCGGCCGTGACCGTCAGGTTGCCCGTCGCATCGATGTCGCCCAGCGTCAGGCCGCCGGCATCGGCCAGGCTGACGCCGGTGCCCGCCACGTCGACGCGCGCCGAGAAGGTGTTCGTCGCTGCGTCCAGCGTGACGGCATGGCCCGCGGCGTTGATGTCGGTGGCCCCGGTGACGCTGATGGCGCCGGTCTGGCTGACCGCGCCACCCGCGTCGACCGTCAGGGTTCCGCCAAAGCTCGACCCCGCCCCGCCGAACGAGACGGCCCCGCCCGAGCTGTCCAGCAGGACGTTCTTTGTCGTGCTGACGCCGTCGGCGGCGATGTCGCCGTCCGCGTCGAAGGTAACGTCGCCGGTGATCGAGTTCGAGCTCCGCATCCGAGATCTGGAACCCGTCGACACTCGCCGTGCCGACGCCGATGCCGTGATCGGTCGCGAGGTTGCGCAGAGTGACGTCGGGCGCGTTCAGCGCGCCGACGATGTCGATCGTCGTCGCCGCACCCAGCGTGATCGCGTTGTCCGCGCTCATGGTGCCAACCGTCAGCGTGTTCGCGTCGCTGATCGTGATGGCGTCGGGCGTGCCGGTGACCAGGACCGTGCCGCCGAAATCGTTGACGGCATCGTCGAGGACGATCTCGTGGCCGGCCCCGGTCCCCGGCAGCAGCGTCGTCGCGCCGGTCACGTCGATGCCGGCGCCCGCAACGGCGGCGCCGCTGTCGGTGATGTCCTCGGCGGCCCGAACCTTCAGCGTGCCGGACGCGTCGATGTCCCCCAGCACGATCGAATTCCTGTCCCGCACCGAGATGTTGCCGCCGGCGGCGGAGACGGCACCCGTGAAGTCGTTGCCGTTGTCCTCGAGCGTTATCGCGCCCGTGCCGGCATTGAAGGTTGACGTGCCGGTCACGGTCAGCGAGCCGTTCTGGTTGATCGCGTCGTTCGAGGTCGTGACCGACAGCGTGCTCGCCGTGATGTCGCGCACCAGGACGGCCGCACCCGTCGTCAGCGAAACATTGGCGCCGCTCAGCGAGGCGTTCGGCGAAAAGACGATCGAGCCCGACCCGTCCGAGGGCAGCCCGGTGAAGGCGGCGTCGGCGGTGAGCGTCAGGTTGCCCGTCGTCGCCAGCGCGGTGCTGTTGTCCAGCGTGATGTTGCGACCGGCCTCGAAAGTCAGGTTCGCCGACGCGTCGACGTCGTGGTTCACGAAGATATCGCGCGTCGCCTGCAGCAGGATGTCGGCGACCGCGCGCTCGAGCGCCTCGTCCGAGATCGTGAAATTGTTGCCGGGATTGTCGTCGAAGGCGATCTCGTCGTCGCCAGTGACCTGGTCGTCGCCGTTCGCGGCATCGTTGTTCGCGATCGTGATGTCCTGCGGGTCCAGCAGCAGCGTGCCGATCCGGCCGGCCGGCGCCGACAGATCGACGTCGCCGTCGAAGGCCAGGCTCGTCTTGCCCGAGACCTCCGCCCTGCCGCCATCGCCGCCCTCGGCGCCGCCCCTGGCCGAGATCGCGCCGCGAAAGCCGGTCGACCGGTCCGACCAGACGGTGATGTCGCCGCCGTCGCCCACAACTCCCGCATCGGCCACGATCCGCGCGCCAGCGCGCACCACGGTCCGCTTCGCGGTCGGCAGCGGCGTCGTCGCCGGTGCGCCGGCGCGGGCCACGACGCGGGACTCGACGCGGGACTCGATCGCGCCGCCCTGGAAGGCGCCGCCGATCTCCACCTCGCCGCCACCCCCGGCGCCCGAGGCGTCGATCACCGCGGTGCCCTTCACGTCGACCAGGTCGCCCATGACGACGATGCGCCCGCCATCGCCCTCGGACTGGCTGGCGTCGACCGCGCCCGAAACCTCGGTGACGCCGTGGTCGCCGCCTGAGATGATGATGACGCCGCCCTTCTTCTCGATCCGCGTCGCTTCGACCTTGCCGCCGATCGACACGACCGACGTCTGTATCGCCTCGGCCGAGGCCGCCGAAAGGTAGGCGGCGCCCCCCTCGGCCGAAATCGTGCCGGTGTTGGACAGGCTGACCCCGTTGCCGGGCGTGACCTCGAACCGGGTCAGCCCGTCACCGTTGAAATCGACGGTGAAGCCCGAGCCGGCGCCCAGCGCCACGTCCGAACCCTCCGCGGTGATCGTGCCGGTGTTGGCGACCACGGGCGCAACGAGCACGACGCTGCCCCCGCCCGCGGTGATCGAGCCGGCATTGGTCACGGCCGAGCCGTCCGGCGCGCCGGCAAAGCTGCGCTGGCCGGCCATGATGGCCTCGTCGCTGATCGAGGCGGTCGTCGCCACCAGGCCGCCGACATTGACCTGCGCCGTTCCCTGCACGGCGACGCCCGAGGGGTTCAGCACCCAGACATTGCCGTTGGCCGTCAGCCTGCCGGCGATACTGGTCGGCAGGTCGGTGCCGACGATGCGGTTCACCGCCAGCGAGCCGGCGTTCGGCTGCGAGAAGTTGACCGATTTATTCGCTTTGATGTCGAAGGAGGAGTGGTTGAGGATCGCCGTCTGCGTGTGCTGCGTGAACTCGGTGTGCGTGCCGCTCTGCAGTATGTCGACCGCACCGCCGACCACGACCGTGTCCTGCGGCCCCGCCTTGGCCGCGCGAGGCGCGATGCCCGTGGCGATGCCCAGCGACAGCGCGCTACAGATCGCGGTGCGCCCCAGAAGGAAAGACCGGAACCGCGCCGTGCGCCGCTCGAACCGCGAAAGCGTTCTATACTCGCCGCTGATCATGTCGGCATCACCCCCAGCGCGAACGGCCCGCCTGGCTGCGGACACACTCCGCACAAATAGCAACATTAATACGGCGGGCGATTGGCCGGCGCCGTCTAGAAGAATTTCGTCAGTGTGAACTTGACGCCACCGTCCGGCCTGCGGGCAGAAGACGACAGCGAACGCGTCACCGGCTGGGCATAGTAGAATTCGCCGAACACCGTTTCGAGTGCCTGGAACCGCACACCGAAACCGCCCGACGCCAGTTGTTCGTAACCTTGGGGGACTCCGGTCGGATTGCCGAAATCGTCGATCATGCCATAGTCGTAAAAGGCAAAGACCGAGAAATCCTGCAGCCACCAGGCATCGAGGCCCGGTGGAAAGTAGCGGAGTTCACCCCGCACGGCGAGACCGTTGTCGCCGCTCAGGGCTCCGGGCTCGAAGCCGCGGCCGGTGGTCAGCTCGCCCAGCGACATCTCCTCCACCGCCGGCAGCGGTTCGCTGGACCGCTGGGCGTGCGCCTCGAGATAGATCTCGAAGAAGGGCGGGATCGGCTGGAGGTGGCTGGCCTGTGCCCGGACCAGCGTAAAGTTCTCGCTGGCGTCCGGCTTGGACGCGGCGGAGGCGCCGAAATCTTCCAGCCCCTGCCGCACCTCCACGTCAAACTGGGTGACACCCCCCAGCGGCGGCAGCGCGACGATCCGGGCGCCGCCGTAAAGGACCCGCACCTGGTCATCGAACAACTCGGTGTGAGCCTTGCCGATCGAGACGCGCTGGTCCTCGTATTCGAACCCGCCGCGCGTCCACAGGCTGAACCCGCGCGAGCGGACGATCGGGTATTCCAGCTCTGCGGTGAGGATGGTGGTGTCCGAAATCAGGTCGAGCGAGCTCAGCTCATCGGTCGGCTCCGAGAAGCCGAAGATGCCCGACAGCTGGAAGCGCAGTCCCTCGTCGCCCAGGCCCTGGTCGTAAGAGAAAAAGCCGCTGATCTGCTCGGGAAACTCCAGCGCCAGCAGCGCGACGGCTCCCAGTCGCTCGGCGAACTCGGTGTTCGAGTTGAACGCCACGCCGCCCGAGACGGTAAAGGCGCCCGTCGGCTGCGCGTTCCGGTTCTGCAGGCTGGCAAAGCCGTCGACCGGCTTGCGCGCAGTATCGACGACCAGGATGACGCCGCCCGGCGACGTCTCTCCGGCCGGGCGCAGCGTGCCGGTCAGCGAGATGCCCGGCAGGTCGCGCGCCAGCAGCAGGTAGCGTTCCAGCTCGCTCCAGCGCGCCGGTTCGTCGGTCAGCAGGTTGTCGAGCAGCCCGGCGATCTGCTTCTTGACGGGGCCGATTTCGCCGTTGATCTCGTAGTGGATGATCTTGCCCTCGAAGACCTCGAGGCGCACGGCGCCGTTCTTGATGGCCTGCGCCGGAATGATCACCCGGGTCGCGACATAGCCGTCGTCGCGATATCGCCGCTCGATCCGGTTTGCGATCTCGCGCAGCCCGCCGATCGTCACCTCGGTATCGAGGAACGGCTCGTAGATGCCCTGGAGATCGGCGTCCTCGTAGACGGTCGAGTTGGCAATCTCCAGCCCGCGCAGGACGAAGGAGTAGGCCGAGGTCTCGTCCAGCGGGACGGCAGCGGGCTCGCTCTCCTCGACCTCGACGCCGGAGGCCGGCCCGGGCGGCGTCACCCCCGGTTTCAGCTGCTGCCGGAGTTCCTCGCGACTGGGCGCGATCCGCCCCAATGAACCGGGCGCCTGCGCCGCAACAAGGTCGGGATCAAAAAAAATAAAGGCTAGCACCCCAAGAACCACGCGCCGGGTTCCCACCGCCCCCCCCCGCATGAAGCCCCCCCCGAGCGCAACGCCACAAGCGGTCGTTATGCCCGAAAGTCTACCGAGATTCAAATTGTTCGGCGCTGCTCCTGACAACGCACCTTAGCAAATCGGCCCTCGCCGGCGCGCTGGCGCGCGCCCCCGCGGCGCACCGTGCTCAGCGGGTCCGGATCGTCGCCTCGACGCGCCGGTTGATAGCGGCGAACGGGTCGTCGGCGCGCGGCCGCGACTTGCCGTAGCCATGCGGCTGCAGCCGGGATTCGTCGATGCCGAGTTCCTTGAGGAACTGCACGACGACCTCGGCGCGGCGCTCGGACAGCTCGTTGTTCAGCCTGTCCGACCCGCGCGCGTCCGTGTGCCCGTCGACATTGAACTGCGTGTCCTTCAGCGCGGGGTCGCTCATCGCCTTGGCGAATTCGCGCAGGTTGGCCTGGGCCTGCTGGCTCAGCCGGTCCGAGCCGAGATCGAAGGTGATCAGCAGGTCAAAGCCGCTCGGCTCGGCCGGCGCGGCAGCGGCCTGGCCGGCGCAGGCGCTGCCCGTGCCGATGCAGACGGCGCGCGTGCGCTGCTTGGGCAAGCAGATCGACCCTTCCGGGCAATTCGGCGCCGCCGCCTCGGCAGCGGGCTGCTTGAAATGTCCGATAACGTCGGCCGCGCTGTATTGCGCCTGTGCCATCGCGGCGAGCGGCGCGCAGGCAATGGCGGCAGCGAGAATCAGGCGGTAAAACATGGTGCTAACGCCCCCGGTCAATACGAAAATCAGGTCTGGATTGTCCGATTTACGAAGTGTAGTGTCAAGCAATGCTTTAGCCCTTTGCAAATCGCGAGATCCAGTCCGATGCCGGAACAACTCACGCAAAGCGATAGGTTTGCGCGGCTGACCACCCCCCTCGGCAAGGACGTTCTCGTCCTGATAAAGTTGGACGGCACCGAAGCAATCAGCGAGAATTTCGAATGGCGCCTTGCCTGTCTGTTGAATACGGACGAGGACGCCGTCGACCCCAAGGACATAATCGGCAAGCCCTGCCATGTCGATCTGGACGCCGGCGACGGCTCGACGCGCAGCTTCCACGGCCTGTGCACCGAGATCCGCTTTCGCGGCTGGCGCGGCGAGTACATGTATTACCAGCTCGTCCTGCGGCCATGGACCTGGCTTCTGACGCGAGAGACCCGCAGCGAGATCTTTCACGACCAGTCGGTCAAGGACATCATTGCCAACATTTTCAGTACGCGTGGCTTTTCTGACGTAGAGTTCCAGCTGCAGAAGAATTACGACCCGATCGCCTACTGTGTTCAGTATCAGGAGACGACATACGACTTCATATCGCGTCTCATGGAAAAGTTCGGCCTGTTCTTTTTCTTTCAGATGTCAGACAGCCGTCACATGCTGGTGATCGTCGACACCCAGACGGCGTTGCCGAACATCGAGGGGTACGCCGCGCTGCGCTACCAGCCGGACACCCTGATCGGCAAGCGCGAGGACAGGCTGTTCGACTGGCAGACCGACAACCGGCTGCGGACCGCGATCGTCGATGTCGACGACTATAACTACGAGAAGCCGAACACCGCGCTCGAGAAGACCGGCAACGCCAAGGACACCCCGGCGCACGGCTACAACAAGCAGAGCAAGTACCGCTACCCGGCCGGGCACTACGACGCCGGCCTCGGCCAGACGCTGGCCGACGTGCTGGTCGACGCCGAGCGTGCCGACGCCGAGCGCAAGTTCGCCTTCGGCCAGGCGCCGCTGATCCATGCGGGCGGCGTCTTCACGCTCGCCGATCACCCTGTCGATGCCGAGAACGACCGGCACGTCGCCGTCGCCGCGCGGCACTCGCTGTTCGTGCAGCACTTTCGGACGACGACGGCCGACAACGAAAATACCGGCTTCGCAACGACGCCCGAGATGCGCGAGCGCGCGGCCGAGCCCGACACCGACCAGTACGAGGGCGAGTACGAGCTGGCCGAGGCGGACAAGGCGTACAAGACACCGCTGAAGACGCCCTGGCCCCGCATCTACGGCGCGCAGACCGCGCTGGTCATCAAGGACAAGAGCGCGCCCGACGACGAGGAGATCGACGTCGACGACCAGGGGCGCATCCTGGTGCGGTTCCACTGGAACGACGTGAAGGAGGACAGCCAGGCCTCGTGCCGCGTCCGCGTCGCGCAGATCTGGGCCGGCGCGCAATGGGGCAGCGTCTGGATCCCGCGCGTCGGCATGGAGGCGGTGGTCGAGTTCATCGAGGGCGATCCCGACCGCCCGCTGGTCACCGGCACCGTCTACAACGGCAACAACAAGCCGCCGATCAACTTTCCCGACGACAAGACCCAGAGCACGATCAAGTCGCAGAGCAGCAAGGGCGGCACGGCGGCGATCATTTCAACGAGTTGCGCTTCGAGGACAAGAAGGACGACGAGGAGATCTACATCCACGCCGAGCGCGACCGGCTGATGGAGATCGAGCATGACGACGACATCACCATCGGCAACAACCAGACCGAGACGATCGGCGGCAGCCGCACCTTCGAGCTGACCGGCGGCGACGAGACCGTCACGCTCAAGGGCGCGCCCGGCACCAAGGACAAGTACGGCAAGGCGATCACCAAGAACGGCCACCGCAAGACGACGCTCGAGAAGGGCGACGAGACGCTGACTGTCAAGGAAGGCAAGCGCACGACGTCCATCAAGATGGACGACAAGCGCACCATCACCGACGGCAACGACGTTCACGAGATCAAGAAGGGCAACCAGACGACCAACATCGACACGGGCAACCAGACGACGACCCTGAAGCTGGGCAACCAGACGACCAAGATGAACGCCGGCAAGGGCAAGGTCCAGGCGATGCAGTCCTACGAGATCAAGGTCGGCGGCTCGTCCATCAAGATCGACCCGATGGGCATCACCATCAAGGCGATGACGATCAAGCTCGACGCCTCGATGACGCTCGACGCCAAGGGCGGCATCAGCGCCAAGGTCGAGGGCGGCGCGATGCTGACGCTCAAGGGCGGGATCGTGATGATCAACTGATACCCGGGCTGACCGACCGGACCTCCGTCATGCCCGGCTCGACCGGGCATCTCCCGGGGGGAAATCGTCCGGTCAGGCCGGTAGATGACGATGGGTTCGGAATAACTTCATTGGTACCAGGCGTTGCCGCGCGCCGGATGCCCCCTCCCGGCCCGGCCCGCTCTCCCCGCCCCGCTACTGCCCTAGCCTGACGCTGTCGCGGCTGTAGACCTCGGCCGAGGAAAAGCCGGCATGGGTCAGCAACTCGTTGGCCCCGACCGCGATGACGGCCAGCGCGACCAGGGCGGCGAGAAAGGCTTTCATTTCGTGACCTCCGATCGGGCGGGCGCCGCTGGCCCGGTGTTCGTTGCGAGAAAGTCGATCAGGTCGCGGCGGTCCTGCGGCCCGGTGATCCGCTGCATCGGCATCTTCGAGCCGGGCGTGAAATGCGCCGGGCCCTCGGCGAACAGCCGGTCGATGGTCGTCTCGTCCCAGACGATGCCGCTGCCGGCCAGCGCGTCCGAGTAGCTGTAGCCCGCGACGCTGCCCGCCGGCCGGCCGAACAGCCGCCACAGCGTCGGCCCGGCCCGGCGCGCGCCGTCCGGCGTCAGCGTGTGGCAGACGCTGCACTTGCGCGCGAACTGGCGCTCGCCGTTCGACATCCGGGCGGGGTCGCGCAGAAAGCTGCGCCCGGCGCTCGCCAGCACGCCCTCGACCGCGTCGGAGGAGGCGGCGACCGGCCAGATCGCGGCAGCGTCGTCGATCCCGCCCGAGACCAGCCGCTTGCCGTCGGGCGTCCATGCCAGCGCCCAGATCGGCCCGCGCACCGCGGCATGAAAGTCGCGCTCGATCGCCCATGTCGCGGTGTCGATGATCGTGACGTAGCCCTCGCCGTCGCCGACGGCCAGCAGCCGCCCGTCCGGGCCGGAGGCCAGCGCCAGGATCGGCCGGCGGTCGGTCGTCAGGTCGGCGATCTCCGCGCCGCTGTCCAGGTCCAGTGCCCGCACCGCCCCGTCGACCGCGCCATAGGCCAGCCAGCCGGCCGCCTCGTTCAGCGCCAGCCGGTTGACGCCGAACCCGTGCCGGACCAGCACCCGCTCCTGCACGCCAGCGGCGAGGTCCCAGCGCCGCACCGTGCCGTCCTGGCTGGCGCTGTAGAGCCAGGCCCCGTCGGCCGAGAACACCGCGTCGTTGACATAGCCGTCATGGCCCTTCAGCCAGCGCACCGGCGCGTCGCCATCCAGGTCCCAGAGGCCGATCCAGCCGTCCCAGCCGCTCGTCGCCGCCCACCGCCCGTCCGGGCTGACGGCGATGTCCGCGATCTTGCCACGGTGCCCGGCGAAGGTGCGCAGCCGCTCGCCCGTCTGCAGATCCCAGAGGATCATGTCGAAGTCGTCGCCCGCCGACAGCGCGCGGCGCCCGTCCGGCAGGAAGGCGACCGCGTCGACGGCCGCCCGGTGGCCCTCGAGCCAGCGCACCAGCCGCGCATCGCCCAGCGACCAGAGCCCGACCGAGTAATCGAAGCTGCCCGTCAGCGTGCGCGCCCCGTCCGGCGAGACGGCGATCGCCATCACCGGCCCGCCATGCCCCTGCAAACGCGCGAACCCGTCATCGGCCCCGGCAGGCGCGCCGAGCAGCAGCGCCAGCCACGCGCCCGCGCGCCCCGCAGCGGACTGCCAGCGCCGACTTGCCGCCGCCGCCACGCGCTGTCATTCCGCCGGCGTCGTGGCGCCGTGCCCGGCGCCCGGCTGGCGCGCCTCCTGCTCGGCGACCCACAGCGAGTGGTGCTCCTCGGCCCAGTTGAGGTCGACCCGCCCGCTGCCCATCGCCGAGAAGGCGCCCTCCATGCCGATCGTGCCGATATAGATGTGCGCCAGCACCACGACGGCCATCGCGAAGGCGATGATGCTGTGCCAGATCTCTGCGTAGTGCATTTCCTGGACTGCGCTCAGCCGGGCCGGCAGCGGCCCGCCCATGACAACGTCCGAGACGCCCCAGTCGTTCAGGACGGCGAAGGTCTTGGCGAACAGCGGCGCCTGGTAGGGAAACAGCAGCGAGATGCCGCTCAGCGAGATCGACACCCCCGTCAGGATCACCGCCCAGAAGACCAGCTTCTGCCCGGCATTGAACTTGCGCGCCGGCGGGTGCGAGCCCTTGGTGAACAGCCCGCCGCCGCGCGCCAGCCACTTCAGGTCGATCAGGCCCGGGATGTTGTGCGCGACCCACAGCACAAAGACCATCGCCAGCCCCAGCATGAAGCCCCAGGCCATGTTGTTGTGCAGCCACTTGCCGGCCCAGGTCACGGCAGCGAAGTTCGCCTTGCCGATCACCGGCAGCACGTAGTCCCTGCCGTAGAGCAGGTTCAGCCCCGAGAGCGCCAGCAGGATGAACGAGACCGCCAGCAGCCAGTGCGCGAACCGCTCGTAGCCCTTGAAGCGCTCGATCATGACGCCGGACTTGCCGTGCTCGATGCGGATGCGGCCGCGCAGCAGGAAGAACAGCGCCAGCAGCCCGACCGTGCCGGCCAGCGCATAGCCGCCCCATTTCTGCAGCGGCCCGCCCTTTGCGCGCCAGCGCAGCCAGCGCATGCCGTCATCCTGGACCAGCACGGCGGCCTTCTGGTCGGGGATCGACACCGTCGCGTGGTCGCCGCGCCGCATCGCCGCCCAGAAGTCCGAGACCGAGTTCGCCCCCTGCGCTCCCAGCGGCCCCTGCCCCTCCGCGGCAGCCGGCGCCGGCACCAGCCCACCGCTCCGCGCGACGCCGGGCTGCATCGGCACCGGCACGCTCGGCGGCGCGGGCGGCCGGACCGAGCCGCCGGGCAGCACGCTCTCGGGCGACGAGCCCAGGTTGACGGCATTGTCCGGCGGCCTGACCGACGACTGCGCGACCGCCTCGCCGACGGTCAGCGTCAGCTGCAGGGCCGACCCGGCCAGGATCAGGACGGCCAGGACCAGGGCCGCGGCGGCGATGGCGACGGGACGGCGCATCGGTCTTCTCCAATGCGGACTGAACGGTAAGACCGCCCGGGTTGCCGGGCGGCCGGAACTGCACCGAAGGCGGGGGAACCCCCCGCCCCGCGCATCGGCAAGGCCTCGCCGGTGGGGTTCTACCCCACCAATCAGCTGCCCTTCTGGCTGTAGGCGGTGCCCCAGCCCCAGGCGCCCGAGCCGAAGCCGCGGGCGACGACGCGCTCGCGGTAGATCTTCGACACCTCGTCGCCGTCGCCGGCCAGCAGCGCCTTGGTCGAGCACATCTCGGCGCAGATCGGCAGCTTGCCCTCGGCGATCCGGTTCCGGCCGTATTTCTGGAACTCGGCCGCCGACATGTCCTCCTCCGGCCCGCCATTGCAGAAGGTGCACTTGTCCATCTTGCCGCGGCTGCCGAAATTGCCCGCCTGCGGGTACTGCGGCGCGCCGAACGGGCAGGCGTAGAAGCAGTAGCCGCAGCCGATGCAGAGGTCCTTCGAGTGCAGGACGACGCCGTCATCGGTCTGGTAGAAGCAGTCGACCGGGCAGACCGCCATGCAGGGCGCGTCCGAGCAGTGCATGCAGGCGACCGAGATCGTCCGCTCGCCGGGCTTGCCGTCGTTGATCGTCACGACCCGGCGCCGGTTGATGCCCCAAGGCACCTCGTGCTCGTTCTTGCAGGCGGTGACGCAGGCGTTGCACTCGATGCACCGCTCTGCGTCGCAGAGAAACTTTGCGCGTGCCATTCGATCCCCCCTCAGGACTTCATGATCTTGCAGAGCGTGGCCTTGGTCTCCTGCATCTGGGTGACCGAGTCGTAGCCATAGGTCTGCGCGGTGTTGCTCGCCTCGCCCAGCACGATGGGGTCGGCGCCCGAGGGATACTTGTCCCGCAGGTCCTTGCCCTGGAAGTGCCCGCCGAAGTGGAAGGGCATGAACGCGACGCCGCGCCCGACCCGGTCGGTGACCATCGCGGCGACCTTGACCTTGCCGCCCTCCGGCCCCTCGACCCAGACCTGCTCGCCGTCCCTGATGCCCAGCGTGTTGGCATCGTAGGGGTTCATCTCGACGAACATCTCCTGCTGCAACTCGGCCAGCCACGGGTTCGACCGCGTCTCGTCGCCGCCGCCCTCGTACTCGACCAGCCGGCCCGAGGTCAGGATGATCGGGTAGTCCTTGGAGAAGTCCTTGTTCTGGATCGAGGCATAGAGCGTCGGCACGCGCCAGGACTTGCGGTCGTCATAGGTCGGGTAGTCCGCCACAAGGTCGCGCCGCGGCGTGTAGAGCGGCTCGCGATGCACCGGCACCGGGTCGGGGAAGTTCCAGACCACGGTGCGCGCCTTGGCGTTGCCGTAGGGGGCGCAGCCATGCTTGATCGCGACGCGCTGGATGCCGCCCGACAGGTCGGTCTTCCAGTTGACGCCGCCGACCTTCTCCGGGTCGTTCGATCCGGCAACCTTCTCGATCGCCGCCCGCTCCTCCTCCGTCAGGTCGCCGTCCCAGCCGAGCTCGGTCAGCATCTTCATGGTGAACTCGGGATACCCGTCCTGGATCTCCGAGCCGACCGGGTAGACGCCCTCGGCCAGCAGGTTCTGCCCGTCCCGCTCGACGCCGAAGCGGGCGCGGAAGCCCATGCCGCCCTCCGCCACCGGGATCGAGATGTCGTAGAGGTTGGCCGAGCCCGGATGCCCCATCTCGGCGGTGCCCCAGCACGGCCAGGGCAGGCCGTAATAATCGCCGTCGGCCGGCCCGCCCAGCGCGCGCAGCGTCGTCCGGTCGAAGGTGTGCTGGTTGGCCATGTGCGTCTTCAGCCGCTCGGGGCTCTGGCCGGTATAGCCGACCGTCCACATGCCGCGGTTGAACTCGCGCGTCAGGTCCTCGACGCTCGGCTCGCCCTTGTCGTCCCGCGCGATGTTGCGGAAGATCCGGTCGGCAAAGCCGAACTTGTCGGCGAACTTCGCCATGATGACGTGGTCGGGCAGGCTCTCGAACAGCGGCTCGAACACCTTGTCGCGCCATTGCAGCGAGCGGTTCGACGCGGTCACCGATCCGTAGGTCTCGAACTGCGTCGAGGCCGGCAGCAGGTAGACCCCGTCGGTCCGGTCGTGCATGACCGCGCTGACCGTCGGGTAGGGATCGACCACGACCAGCAGGTCCAGCTTCTCCATCGCGGTCTTCATCTCGGGCCCGCGCGTCTGGCTGTTCGGCGCGTGGCCCCAGAACACCATCGCCCGCAGGTTGTCCGGCTGGTCGATGTTCTCCTTGTCCTCCAGCACGCCGTCGATCCAGCGGCTGACCGTGATGCCGCTCTCGTTCATCATCAGCCGGTCGGCGCCGTCCTTGCCGGCGCCCGGCATGGTGGCGAAGCGGCCCTTCAGCCAGTCCAGCTCCTCGTCCCAGACGCGCGCCCAGTGCGCCCACGAGCCCGGCGCCAGCCCGTAATAGCCGGGCAGCGTGTCGGCAAGCACGCCCAGGTCGGTCGCGCCCTGCACGTTGTCATGGCCGCGGAAGATGTTGGCCCCGCCGCCCGCCATGCCGATGTTGCCGAGCGCGAGCTGCAGCGCGCAGTAGGCGCGGGTGTTGTTGTTGCCGCTGTGGTGCTGGGTGCCGCCCATGCACCAGATCAGCGTCGCCGGGCGGTTGTTCGCCAGGGTGCGGGCGACGCGCTGCAGCTGGCTGCCGGGCACGCCGGTGACGCGCTCGACCTCCTCCGGCGTCCAGCGCGCGACCTCGGCCTGCACCTGGTCCATGCCCCAGACGCGGGTGCGGATGTACTCCTTGTCCTCCCAGCCGTTCTGGAAGATGTGCCAGAGCACGCCCCAGATCAGCGCGACGTCGGTGCCCGAGCGGAAGCGGACATACTCGTCGGCATGCGCCGCGGTGCGCGTGAAGCGCGGGTCGCAGACGATCAGGTCGGCGTTGTTCTCCTCCTTGGCCTTCAGGAGGTGCATCATCGAGACCGGGTGCGCCTCGGCCGGGTTGCCGCCGATCAGGAAGATCGCGCGGCTGTTGTGGATGTCGTTGTAGCTGTTCGTCATCGCGCCGTAGCCCCAGGTGTTCGCGACACCTGCGACCGTCGTCGAGTGGCAGATCCGCGCCTGGTGGTCGACGTTGTTCGACCCCCAGTAGGCCGCGAACTTGCGGAACAGGTAGGCCTGCTCGTTCGAGTGCTTGGCCGAGCCCAGCCAGTAGACGCTGTCGGGACCGTTCTGCTCGCGGATCTCGAGCATCTTGTCGCCGATCTCGTTGATGGCGTCTTCCCAGCTGATGCGCTGGTATTTGCCGTCGACCAGCTTCATCGGGTATTTCAGCCGCCGCTCGCCATGCGCGTGCTCGCGCACGCTGGCGCCCTTGGCGCAGTGCGCGCCCAGGTTGAACGGGCTGTCCCAGCCGGGCTCCTGCCCGGTCCAGACGCCGTCCTGCACCTCGGCCAGCACGGTGCAGCCGACCGAGCAGTGCGTGCAGACCGACTTGCGGATCTCGACCGCGCCGCTCGCGGCGCCGGCCGCGTTGGCGCGCGTCACCGTCCCCCCGGTCGCGGCGATCGCCGCCAGCCCGCCGATCGCCAGCCCCGAGCCGCGCAGGAACGCGCGCCGGTCGACGCGCGCCGCGGTGATCGACGCCAGGATGGACTCGTTCCGTGGGCGCCCTGCCGCCTCGGTCTTCTTCCTGAGCATTCCCTGTCTCCCTCCCCAAACGACGGTCCGCCCACGGCGGAAAACGTCAGTCCGCTCCCGGCGCGCTCCGGGCCGGTGGCGTCACCGCCACCCGCCCGGCCCCCGCGTCAGAAGCGTGCCGAGTCGTAATATTTCCTGCTGTGCTCCGTCTCGCGCAGGCCGGCCCCGGCCGGCTCGGCCGCCCCCTCCGCCGCTGCCGCCGGCGCCGCGACCGCCGCCACGGCGGCAGCCGGCGCCCCGGCCACGGCGAGCCTGAGGAAATCGCGGCGGCTGGCCGCCTTCTCGTCGCCCGTCCCAGTGCTCATCGCGTCACTCCCCCATTCCCAATGCCGCCCCCATGCGGCGCAACCGGCGCGGGCGTCACCGCCCGCCCCCGAGGCACCGTCAGGCGCCCATGCGGAACGCCTCGCGCTCGATCTCGACGAAGGCTCGCCCGATCGCGCCGACCGGCGCGTAGAAGACCGACCCCTTGGCGCTCTCGAGGTCGCCGAAGAAGTGCCCCGCCCAGGGCGCCAGGTGCGCCGCGAAGAACTCGCGCTGCGTGGCCAGCCCCGCCGGCTGGCCGAAGCGGCCGCGGATCAGCCCGGCCATCATCTCGCAGAGGCTGGCAATGTTGTCCTCGGGTTCGTGCACGTCGGGCGAGCGCGCGATGCCGAGCCGCCCCATGTCGCGGCGCAGCAGCGCCAGCGGCTTCTCGTGCAGGAACCCGGTCTGGTAATACGAGGCGTAGGGCAAGAGCTCGCCGCGCACGAGGCCGATGAACAGCACGTCGTACTCGGTCCTGACGGCCTGCTGCGGCATCTGCCGCGCCAGCCGCGCCAGCGCCCTGACCGACCGCCCGAGCGCGCCCTCGTCGCCGTCCAGCCCGGCGACGCGCGCCAGCAACTCGGCCGAAGGCGGCCGCGCCAGCAGGGTGCCAAGCAGGTCATAGAGATCGGCGCGGAGAGCGTCCTCCTCCGCCACGTGGGCGGACAGCCGGTTCTGGCAAGCCCATCCATCCTCCCCCGAGCGCCCGGCGTCGCCGGATCGTTGGGGGAAACGCTACCGGCCTTTGCCGGCGCGGTCAACATGGACGAAGGGTCGATGGTAAAACGCCCGGCTTCGCCGGATGGTTCCCGCCCTCACCCCTCGAAGCGGAACCGCATCCGCTGCGGCCGGGCCGCGGCCTCTCCCGATGCATCGGCGACACCACCGGCGGGCTCACGGGGGTCGCGCGCCGCCGCCTCTGCCCCCTGCCCGGCCGGCGCCTCCGGCCACTCCCGCTCCGGCGGCCCGCTCTCCGCCGCCCCGGACGCATCGCCGGCCCCGGCCGGGTGCTCCGCACCGGCGGGGTCGCCCTCGCCCGCCCCCGCCTCCTGCCCGGCCGCCTCCTGCCCGGCCGCCTCCTGCCCGGCCGCCTCCTGCCCGCTGCCTCCGGCCGGCCGCCTCCTGCTCGGCCGGCTCCGGCTCGTCGCGCAGCATCCCCTTGCCGACCCTGTAGGCCGTCTTCAGGTTGGGCACGACGGTCGCGGCGTCGGTAAAGTCCTGCTCGTAGTCGTTCAGCCCGTCCAGGTTGGCAAGCACAGGGTCGGTCAGCCACAGCCGGCGCAACGCCCGCCTGCGCAGCGCCGCCGGCACCGCGGCCTTCATGAAGGCTGCAAAATCGTCGCCCTTCACCAGCGAGTCCGGGTCGGGCAGCCCCAGCGCCTCCAGCACCTCCGCCTCGGTCTTCGGCGGCTCCGCCGGCAGTTCGGCCGCCGCCGGCCCGGCCACGGGCGACTCGTCCACCGCGGGCTCCGGTTCGTCCCGCGCCTTCAGCTTGCGCTCGGACCAGCGGCCCAGGAACCCGGCGTCCCCGTCGCGCGCGGGGGGGCGCCGCGCCCCCGTCCCGCCGGCTCATTGCACCGTCCTCCGCCTGCCCGTCGGCGCGTCGTAGACGCCGCCCTCGCGCGCCGGCGCCTCGCCTTGCTCCCGGCCCGCGTCCTTCCACTGCCCGCGCCTGCGCTTGACGAACGCCTCCTCGCGATGGTGCCGCTCGACAAAGGCCGAGAGCCAGGCGACCAGCGCCGGCGGCATGGGCACCGACTCGACGATGTCCTCGCCGTTGTCCAGGTGGTCCTGCGCGTGAAACGCCGAGGCGGTCACGCCGAACACCTCGACGCCGTGTGGCCCCTCGGCCGGGCGCAGGATGACCCAGACGCTGGGCGGCTCGCTCGCCAGCGCGACGCGGTAGCCCTCGGTCTCGGCGCGGTGCACTTCCAGCACCACCGTCGCCGCGTGGTACTCGACCGCCTCGCCGCCGGCCACGGCCTCGCGGCGCATCTCGTGCCAGTCGGCAGGCCCCGCGCCGGGCAGCACGGCGACCGGCCGCCAGACCCATTTCGCCCAGCGGGTCACCCCCGGCTGGCGGCGGATCACGACGCCCAGCGGCATCCGCGCCACGCGGCCGCCCAGCCCGTCGTCCCCGGCAACCCCGGGAACCCCGGCCGCCCCATCCCTGTCGGCTGCATCGCCCATGCGCGCCTCTCCGTCTCCTCCGCAAGTAATGCGCCCGGCCCCGGACCCAGGACAATGTGAAACTTCGACGCCCCGGCCGGGCTTGTGCTGCGACACGCAGCGGTTATGACTCCGGCTGTCCCGCGCGCGCCGATGCCGGGTCGGAGGGGTCCACGACATGGCCGAGAAGACAGCGCCCGACGCAAGGATCGCGCCCAGGGTCCTGCTGTGCAACTGCGCCGGCACGTTCCGGCCCGATGCCGCCGCCATCGGGCGCGGCACCGGCGCCGAGTGCTCGCGCGTCCACGACCTGCTCTGCCGCGCCGAGGCCGGCGCCGCCGCCGCCGCGCTGCAGGCGGGCGGCGAGGTCGTCATCGCCTGCGGCCAGCAGGCCGCCGAGTTCCGCGACCTCGCGGACGAGCTCGGCGCCGCCGACCGCCTGACCTGCGTCGACATCCGCGACCGCGCCGGCTGGTCCGAGGACGCGCGGTCCGGCCCCAAGATGGCGGCGCTGATCGCCGAGGCCCGCCTGCCTTCCCCGCCGGTCCCCGCGCTCGACGTCTCCTCGTCCGGCGTCTGCCTGGTCTACGGCCCGGCCGAGACCGCCCTCCCCGCCGCCGCGCGCCTGTCCGGTGCGCTCTCCGTCACGCTGATGCTGACCGAGCCCGAGGACGTCACCGTCCCGGCGGGCGCCGAAATGGAAATCGTCTCCGGCCGCATCCGCAACGCCACCGGCGCGCTCGGCCGCTTCGCCGTCGAGGTCGACCGCTTCGCCGAGCGCCTGCCCGCCGGCCGCGCCCGCGCCTTCTCGGCGCCCCGCGACGGCGGCCGGTCGGAATGCGACATCATCGTCGACCTCTCCGGCGGCCGGCCGCTCTTCCCGGCGCACCACAAGCGCGACGGCTATCTCCGCGCCGACCCCGGCGACCCCCTCGCCATCGAGCGCGCGCTCTTCGACGCCGCCCAGATGGTCGGCACCTTCGAGAAGCCGCTGCACATCCGCTTCGAGGCGTCGCTCTGCGCGCACTCCCGCGCGAAGCAGGTCGGCTGCACGCGCTGCCTCGACGTCTGCCCCACCTCGGCGATCGCGCCGGCCGGCGACACCGTCGCCATCGACCCCTACGTCTGCGCCGGCTGCGGCGCCTGCGCCGCCGTCTGCCCGACCGGCGCCGCCTCCAGCGACGACCCGCCCGTGCAGCACCTGTTCCGCCGGATGCGCGTCATGGCCGAGGCCTACGCAAGCCGCCGGCGGCAAGGCCCCGCGCCTCCTCGTCCACGACGAGCACGGCGCCGAGATGATCCGCCTCGCCGCCCGCTTCGGCCGCGGCCTGCCGGCCGACGCGATCCCGCTCGAGATCCGCGCGCTCGCCGCCTTCGGCCATGCCGAGATGCTCGCCGCCCTCGCCCTCGGCTACAGCGCCGTCGCGATCCTGCCGGCGCCCCGCACCGAGCGCGAGATCATCGCCCGCGAGATGGCCCTGGCGCTCGCCATCGCCGGCCCGTCCGGCGCCGACCCCGCGCCTCCCGTCTCACGCTCGCCGACGTCGACGACCCGGACGCGCTCTCGGACCTGCTCTACGCCGACCGCCCCGCCCCGCTCGCCGTCGAGCCCATCCTGCCCATCGGCGGCCGGCGCGACATCACCCGGCTCGCCGCCACCGCGCTGCACGGCGGCCGCGCCCCGGCCGAGCCGCTGGCCCTGCCCGAGGGCGCGCCCTACGGCGCCATCCTGATCGACACGCAGGCCTGCACGCTCTGCCTCGCCTGCGTCGGCCTCTGCCCGCCGGGCGCGCTCGGCGACAACCCCGACCGGCCGGAGGTCAACTTCCGCGAATCCGCCTGCGTCCAGTGCGGCATGTGCGCCACCGTCTGCCCCGAGAACGCGATCACGCTGGTCCCCCGCCTCGACCTCTCGCCCGCGGCCCTCGCCCCGCGCGAGCTGAACAGCGAGGAGCCGTTCTGCTGCATCGAGTGCGGCAAGCCCTTCGGCTCGAAGAAGACCATCGACCGCATCACCGCCAAGCTCTCGGGCATCCACTCGATGTTCACGAACTCGGACAACGTCCGCCTGATCCAGATGTGCGACGACTGCCGCGTCCGCGCCCAGTTCAAGCCCGGCGCCAACAACCCCTTCGCGATGGGCGAACGCCCCCGCGTCCGGACGACCGACGACTACATCAAGGACCGCGAGAAGAACTAGCGGGCTGGTTCCGCCGACCGGCACCCGAAACGCTCCCGGCCCGGTGCCGCCGGTCGATGACCGCAGAGCGGACAGAGCGGACCCTTGGAAGGTAGTCCGTTTGCAGCGGCCTGAAGTCACCATAATGGTTGACGGGGGCCTGACCGCCGGCCAGCGTCCACGAATGAAATGGCTCGATAACGAAAATCTGGTCCGCTCAAGCGTCCAACTCGCGTCAGACGGTCGTTGGGAGGATGCCGTTCCGATCGAGAACACCGATCCCCTCGCGCTGCGTCGCTGGCTCGCGGAAAGCCGGCCCGACGTCGCGATAGAAAGCGTCTATCGTACTGCGTCCGGCAGCCTACAAGGTTTTTTCGGATTTCGACGTATTTTCGAGGATGCGGAAGAGCGGGCATCCTTCTGGGAAGGAGTTGTCAAGGCCACCGAGGCCTATCAATCGCTGGCGCCGGGACAGCAACTTGCGGCGTGGCTCGGTCTATTGGGTGTGCCGTCCATGCTTAAGGTGACACCCTCCGGAACGCAGCTCGGAGTGTTCAACCAATGGCTATCGGCTGGGCCAGTCACATTGCGTGGAACAAGGTTGATCCAAGCCGATATCGCCTCCGGTCCGGATTGGCTTCGAATTGGAGCGACGGCTCCGATTTGCCGGGAGCATTACTGGATGACGCCGGAACGGGTTTGGGTTGCTGAAACACTGAGCGTCCTGGAAGGGGGCCGTTATCGGATCGATCCGTCCGTTTTGCCGGATTGATGGTCCACGAGCCGGCCTGACAGACCCTTGGGCGCGACAGGTATCTGAAGGAACCGCCACGGTCCGGTTGTCCGCAACTGCTCTCCTTGCCGGAAATCCGAAGTGCGGTCAGTCGAGTTCAAAGCGCGCGATTCCTGCGGCGGCGAGTTCATCGTCGAGATCATGGCCAGTAAGGAACTCGATCACTGTCGCCGCAGCGTCCGGAGATGCAGCGCTCCGAAACACCGACATGTCGATATGTGTCCCGAGGTGCTCTGGGAAAACGGCTGCGGGAACCACCCCGGGCGTGGCGAGCACAGTTGTGAGAGGGGCGATCGCAAGCTCGTATTCGCCAGTCGCCACAGCTACCGCCGGTACGCCGCCAGCCATCGCGTGACTTCTGGTCAAGACGGAGTGAGTCAGAGCCATGCGCTCGATCACGTCCAGATAGGTGCGTCCGCTCGTCCCTGCGCCAGTGTAGACTATGCTTCTCGCGGCGCTAAGAAGCGCCGCGATGCCCTTTGAATCAGAGACAATCTGCTCTTGCGCTCCGCCTCTTCGAGCGACCGCAAGCGGAACACGCCCGAATGCACGGTGGCTACCGGCGTCTGCAAATCCATCTTCGATCAGGGTCTTTACGTAAGGTGGATTCGTCAAGCCGATGTCGTATGGCTCCCCGGCTCTGATCCGCTCGGGTATCAGCGGGTTAAGCTCAACCTCCTGTGCGAGCCGCGCCTTTGTCGCGGCTTCAATGCGCGGCGCGAGGCGGGCCATGACGGCCCTGATCGCCGCAGGCACGAATAGGCGCAACGTGTTCGGCATCATGCGGCTCTCCCTTGGCCCGCGCCTGTGACGTGCTCCCTCTGTTAGATGCGATGGGATGGCGCCGGGCAAGCACGCTTGCCGTGCTGTCCGCTCCG
>CAVRHY010000013.1:0-123590 GCA_963721105.1 uncultured Alphaproteobacteria bacterium
GCCCCCGTTGAAGTGGTCCGCTTGGAGGGTTCTGATGAGCCCGTTTTCAGGAGGACCGGAGAATGGCAGGGAAACGACCGAGGCCGGAGGAGATCGTCTCGAAGCTTCGCCAGGTTGAGGTGCTGCAGGGGCAAGGAATGTCGATCGCGGATGCGGTCCGGCAGATCGGCGTGACGCAGCAGACCTACTATCGGTGGCGGAAGCTCTACGGCGGGATGGGGCGGGAGCAGCTGAAGCGACTGAAAGAGCTTGAGAAGGAAAATCAGCGGCTGAGGCGGGCGGTCTCCGACCTGACGCTGGACAAGCTCATCCTGACGGAGGCGGCTCAGGGAAACTTCTGAGCCCTTCGCGCCGTCGGCGGTGCATCGACCACGTGCGGCAGGTTCACAGCGTCTCCGAACGCCGGGCCTGTCGCGCTCTTGGCCAGCACCGTTCGACCCAGCGCAAGATCCCGCAGGGCCAGCCCGATGAAGAGCGCCTGACCGAAGACATCATCGAGCTGGCGCGCGATTATGGTCGGTACGGCTACCGGATGATCACCGGCATGCTCAACCAGTCGGGCTGGCACGTGAATCACAAGCGGGTCGAGCGGATCTGGAAGCGCGAAGGGCTCAAAGTCCCCTCGAAACAGCCGAAGAAGGGCCGTCTCTGGCTCAACGACGGCTCCTGCGTCCGGCTCCGGCCGGAGCGGCGCAACCATGTCTGGTCCTATGACTTCGTCGAAGACCGCACTCATGACGGCAGGAAGTTCCGCATGCTCAACATCATCGACGAGTTCACCAGGGAGGTGCTGACGATCCGTGTCGAACGCAAGCTCAACTCGACCGACGTCGTCGACGCCCTGACCGATCTCTTCATCCTGCGCGGGCCACCCGAGTTCATCCGCTCCGACAACGGCCCCGAGTTCATTGCCGAAAAGGTCAGGACCTGGATCGCCGCCGTCGGCGCGAAGACCGCCTTCATCGAGCCGGGATCACCCTGGGAGAACGGCTACTGCGAGAGCTTCAACTCCCGGCTCCGGGACGAGCTGTTGAACGGGGAGATCTTCTATTCGCTCCGCGAGGCCCAGATCCTCATCGAGCAGTGGCGGCGCCACTACAATCCTGTTTCATTACACCCATCTCTCTATGCCGTTGAAGTGAATAGGTTTTGCTGATCGGGATGCGATCCTGCGGGGTATTTGGGGTTCTGCCGTGCGCGGTGAGCGAGCTGCTGGGCTGCCGGGTTGCCCAATTCCGAGCGAGCGAAGATCCATGGCCCCTCCGGTAGCGGATGAACGCCCTGGATATCGCCGGCTTCGGCGGCGAGTCTGAGGGTCTTCGTCGCAACGCCGAGCAGGCGCGCGGCGCTGGTCAGGTTGAGCCAAGGCTCGATGCTGTCCAAAGCGGGGCGAAACACCGGGATCTTGTGATGCGAGCGGAGGGCCGTGACACGCTCGCGTGTCCAGCGGTTGCCATGGCCTGTCAGCAGGCCGTTCCGGTTGAGGATGCCGGCAATCAGATCGTCGGAGGCGATGAGAACGAGCTGACGTACTGACGCAATGATCTCGGGAGCGGTGCTGTTGCGTTGCCCTCGACGCCGCTTCGGCAGGCGAAGCTCGGTATGCACGCCGCCAATCCAGTGGATCAGAAGAACGATCTCGGAAGCCTTGTCGTCGATATCGGCGACCACCTCGAGGATGACAGTGCGCACGATGCGCTTCTTGAGCCGGGCATCGGTGGTCGGCGCCGCCCAGACAGTCCGAAGGTTCGCGCCGAGCGTGGCGGCGTCGATCGCCGCCAAGGGCGGACGGCTTGGGGGCGGCGGCATCATGCGCGGCAATCCTGGCCTCGATCTCGCCGGCGCGTGCGAGGGCGCGGTTCCACCGCGTCTCCAGTTCCGCCGCCACAAGCCGGTTCTCGGGATCGGCAGCATCATATTGCCGGAACGCCCGATCGGCGCCGTAGCGGGCCGCTTCGAGATCCCGCGCCAGCGCTTCGCGAACCTGGTCGCGGCGACTGGTGGCCTGCGCCTCGGCCTCGGCGGCGGCAGCGATGGCGCCAGGCTCGACCACCCGCAGCAGCGCTTCCTCGATGGCGTCGTCGACGCGCAGGCCGCCGAAGGCGATGCAGCGCGGCTCGCCATTGTCGAGCAGGCCGCGCCAGCAGGAATAGCGCGGGATGTCATGCTGGGCCCCCGTGTAGCGGACCGTCAGCTTGCGACCGCAGCGCCGGCAGCGGACGAGACCGGCCAGCAGGGCATCGCCGTGCTTGGGCGCTCCGTGATACCGGCTCGTGGGGACGTTGTCGCTGACCATCGCGCGGATCGCCTCTGCCCGTTCCCAGCTGACATAACCCTCGTGCGCGTCCGGGATCAGCGCCAGCCACTCACTGCGCGGCTTGCGGCGGCTGCGCGATCGAGGGACGGTCAAATCATGCCCCGGCACCGCGCGAGTTTTACCATAGGCGTAGGCGCCGCCGTAAATCGGGTTCTCGATCATCCGGTGGATGGTGGCATAGGTTGGCCGTCGCCAGACCACATCGCCGTTGCCGCGCCTGGCCGGCAAATCCAGCCCATGCTCCAGGAACCAGAGCAGAGCCTGTCGGGCGCTGCCAAGCTCGGCCACCTTGTCGAAGACGAGGGCGATGGCCTCCTGGACGCGGCGGTCGGGATCCTTCTCGAGCCTGTCGCCGGCCTTCACGAAGCCGACGGGGGCCGCGACGATCAACTCGCCACGCCGCGCCTTCTCGTAGCGGGCGGACAAGGATCGTTGCCGCAGCAAATCGAGCTCATACTCGTTGAGGCTGCCCTTCAGGCCCAGAAGCAGACGGTCGTTGCTCTGGCGTGGGGCATAGACGGTCTCCTGGTCGATCAGGACGGTGTCGACGACCCGGCACATCTCGATGAGCTGCTGCCAGTCGCGGCTGTTGCGGGCGAAGCGCGACACCTCCCGCGCCGCGACCGCGCCGACCTTGCCCAGGCAGACCTCGGCCACCATCCGGTCGAAACCGGCCCGCGTGACGCCGCCCGCCGCCGAACGGCCAAGATCGTCGTCGATCGTCTCGATGCAGGACCAGCCGAGCGTCGCCAGCCGGTCGCGCATCGCATATTGCAGGGCGCTGCTCTCGCGGTTGTGCAGCACCTGATGGGCAGAGGACTGCCGCACATAGAGGATCGCCTTGCGCTCCAGATGGTGCGGACTGATCTTCTCATGCTTCATGCCGCGCCTCCGTCGGCTGAGTGCGCTCGAGCGCCGACGGCGTGGTCGAGGATCAAGCGGACCATCAGCCTGGTCAGCGTCACCCGCGCCTCGTCGGGCAACGTCTGCCAGTGCGGCGTCGGGACCGGATCGGCGTCGCTGGGACGGGCGAACAAGTCGAGTTGCTGCGGTGTCGGTCGGCGTCGCATGGGCATCTCCCGGAATCGCCTTTTGGGATCCCGATGCTGCGCTCGAATCCCGCGATTCCGATGCGCCACCGCGAACGCCTGTCGCGTCGTGCAGCAAGGCCGCCAGAGCTTCCAGAGCCGCGACCGAGGCAACCGGGGCCGCCCCCACCTGCCAGCATCGGCCGGCGACCCGATCGAACATCCAGACCGGAACCTCCAATCGACGATCCGAGGCGACACCGGTCAGGCTGCAGCGAAATGCCGCCCAGACTGCCCTTGTCGATCACCTCGTGAACGTGAACACGTCGCCCGACCCAGGGATGCCAAGGATAGAGAAGCGCGCGTTCCTCGGTCCCGTGGGCGTACTGTGATCGAGTTGTACAATACCGTCCGCCCGCACAGCGCCCTCGGCGGACGAACACCGGTCGAGGCCCATCAGGGCCCCGGCCTGAAGGCGGCGGCATGATCAACAGGCAAGCTTAGCAGCGCCGCAAAACTGTCCGGAAAACGGGGACCACCTCAGGTTCACTGGAGCGACCTCACCGATTGGCAACAGCTGCCGGGTGCTCCAAGCGGCGAGACATCGATCGGTCTGTCGCATGTGCTTGGTGGGTGCTGGCGAGTATTCAAGCCTCAGCGCGGCGGTCTCGGGAGAGATGCTTCGCGCCAAGGCGGCGCGCCATGCAGAGGCAGAGCTACTCGGCGCCGAGGTCGAGCGTCGAACTCGTCACGCCCCTCGATCATTGGGAGCCCGTTGGCGAGCTATCGGAAGTCACTGCGGAAGCCAAGGCGATCCTTACAGAAATTCGCCGAAGAAAGGGTGAATAGTTTATCCGATGAGGATTTGAATCAGCGATGCGTGGACAAATCGGCGGGATCGGCCACGAATACCGTTTCCGGATAGCGCCGATCGGCGGCTTGGATTGGGAGCAGGACGGGGCATCCCAAGACCGTGCGGGCGCTGCCGGGTCGCGCAACCAGCCGCGATTACGCTGTCAATGGTTACCTCATCGGCATTTGGTCACGACCGGATGTTCCTGTTGCGCGTTCGAACGACAAATTCCAGTCCATTCCCGCTTCTAAATCGACACCACCGAAGAGTGTTCGGGTGGTTGGCGGTTGAAATCACGCAGAATTGCCGTCTGTGTGGAGTGCTCTACCAAGCTGAGCTACACTCCGCCCGCCAGCGCGGCCCGATATAGAGGTGCCGGCCGACCGGGGCAAGCGGGTTTTCAGGGCCTTGCCGGGCCATGGAGCCGGCCCTATTGTCCGCGCCGCTTGGGACGTAGCTCAACGGGTAGAGCAACGGTTTTTGGTACCGCAGGTTGGAGGTTCGAGTCCTCCCGTCCCAGCCAGTCAGGGGTGCCCGGCCAGGATTTTCGCAGGAGGCGATCCGGGCGGGCGTGGCCGAGGGCTTCCTCGTTCCGGCGCGCGGGCGCCGTTGCCGACGCGTCGTCGGGGCCGGGTGTCACTGTGACACCAAGCCCCGGCCCTTGATAAGTAAAGTAGTTTCGAAGGGTGCCCGGCCGGGCGGCTCGGTTCAGGTCAGGCCGGCACTGGCCAGCGCCATGACCAGCACAAGGCCCACCGTCATGGGATAGATCGCCAAGTAAGCCATTTGCTTCCTCCCAGATTGGATGGCCTCGGTTCGTCGGGTGATCCGACGTATGCACAATGCCCAATTCGGGGGTTTGCAACAGTGACGTTAGTTACCAAATCGTTTCACAACGAAAGGTTGTGCGCGATCCGTGTGCCGCGGCGGAGGACTCGGAACAGGGTCCCGGCCGTCCGGCATCACTCCGCCGCCTCCGCGTAGGCCTCGATCGGTGGGCAGGTGCAGATCAGGTGGCGGTCACCATAGGCGTTGTCGATGCGGTTGACCGGCGGCCAGTACTTGTCGACACGGAACGCCCCCGGCGGGAAGCACGCCGCCTCGCGCGAGTAAGGCCGGTCCCAGTCGCCGACCAGGTCCTCCACCGTGTGCGGGGCGCGCTTCAGCGGGTTGTTCTCGGCGTCCATGTCGCCCCGCTCGATGGCTCGCGCTTCCTCGCGGACCGCCAGCATGGCGTCGCAGAAGCGGTCGAGTTCGGCCTTGTCCTCGCTCTCGGTCGGCTCGATCATCAGCGTGCCGGCGACAGGCCAGCTCATTGTCGGCGCGTGGAAGCCGCAGTCGATCAGCCGCTTCGCGACGTCGTCCACCGTTACCCCGGCAGACTTCTGCAACGGCCGGACATCGATGATGCACTCGTGCGCCACTCGGTCATTCTTGCCCTTGTAGAGCACGTCATAGGCGCCCTTCAGCCGCGCCGCGATGTAGTTGGCGTTCAGGATCGCCACCCGGGTCGCCTGCGTCAGCCCCTCGCCGCCCATCGCCAGGCAGTAGGCCCAGCTGATGGGCAGGATGCCCGCCGACCCCCAGGGAGCCGCCGAGACCGCGCCCTCGCTGCCCTGCGAGGGGTGGCCGGGCAGGAACGGCACCAGGTGCGACTTCACGCCGATCGGCCCCATGCCCGGCCCGCCGCCGCCATGCGGGATGCAGAAGGTCTTGTGCAGGTTCAGGTGGCTGACATCCGAGCCGAAATCCCCAGGCCGCGCCAGCCCGACCAGCGCGTTCAGGTTGGCCCCGTCCATGTAGACCTGCCCGCCGCAGTCATGCGTGATCCTGCAGATCTCGGTGATGGTCTCCTCGAACACGCCATGCGTCGAGGGGTAGGTCACCATGATCGCCGCCAGCCGGTCGCGGTGCTCCCGGGCCCTCGCCCGAAAATCCTCCATGTCGACGTTGCCGTGGTCGTCGGTCTTGACCACGACGACGCGCATCCCCGCCATCTGCGCCGAGGCCGGGTTGGTGCCATGCGCCGAGGACGGAATTAGGCAGACGTCCCGGTGCGCCTCGCCCCGGCTCTGGTGGTATGACCGGATCACCATCAGCCCGGCATACTCGCCCTGCGCGCCCGAATTCGGCTGCATCGAGATCGCGTCATAGCCGGTGATCGCGCACAGCTTCTCGGACAGGTCGCCGATCATCTCGGCATAACCCCGCGCCTGGTCGGCCGGCGCATAGGGGTGCAGCTCGGCGAACTCGGGCCAGGTGATCGGCAGCATCTCCATGGTCGCGTTCAGCTTCATGGTGCACGAGCCCAGCGGGATCATCGAGCGGTCCAGCGCCAGGTCGCGGTCCGCCAGCCGCCGCATGTAGCGCGTCATCTCCGACTCCGCCCGATTCATGTGAAAGACCGGGTGGTCCAGATAGCCGCTCTGGCGGATCAGCTTCGTCGGCAGCCGGTATTCCGGATGCTCGTCCGGGTATTCCAGGTCGAACCCGCCGAAGGCGCGCCAGACCGCCTGCACGGTGGCGGGCCTTGTCTTCTCGTCGACCGTGATGCCGATATGGTGCTCGCCCAGCTTGCGGAAGTTCAGCCCCTGGTCGACGGCGTTCTTCAGGATCAGCCCCTGGTAGGGCCCGACCTCGACCGTGATCGTGTCGAAGAACGATTTTGGCCCGCACTTGAAGCCCAGAGTCTCGAGCCCGTCGACGATGCGCGCAGCCTTGCGGTGCACCCGCTCGGCGATCGCTTGCAACCCGCGCGGGCCGTGAAAGACCGCGTACATGCCGGCGATGACGGCCAGCAGCACCTGCGCCGTGCAGATGTTCGACGTCGCCTTCTCGCGCCGGATGTGCTGCTCGCGCGTCTGCAGGGCCAGCCGATACGCCCGGTTGCCGCGAGCGTCGACAGACACCCCGACCAGCCGCCCCGGCATCGCCCGCTTGTGCGCGTCCTTGGTCGCCATGTAGGCGGCGTGCGGCCCGCCATAGCCCATTGGTACGCCAAAGCGCTGCATGGACCCGACGACGATGTCCGCCCCCATCTCGCCCGGCGGCTTCAGCAGGCAGAGCGCCAGCGGGTCGGCCGAGACGACCCCCAGCGCGCCGTTCTCGTGCAGCGCCTCGATCTGCGGCGTGAAATCCATGATGTGCCCGCGCGTCCCCGGATACTGGAAGAGCGCGCCGAAGACCGTGCCGGCGTCCAGGTCCACCGGGTCGCCGACGACGATCTCGATGCCCAGCGGCGCGGCGCGCGTGCGCATCACGGCGAGGTTCTGCGGATGGGTCTCCTGGTCGACGAAGAACGCCTTCGACTTCGTCTTGGACTGCCGCTCGGCCATCGTCATCGCCTCGGCGCAGGCCGTCGCCTCGTCCAGCAGCGACGCGTTGGCGATCTCCATCCCCGTCAGGTCGGTGACCAGCGTCTGGTAATTCAGCAGCGCCTCCAGCCGCCCTTGGGAAATTTCCGGCTGGTAAGGCGTGTAAGCCGTGTACCAGGCCGGGTTCTCGAGGATATTGCGCTGGATGACCGGCGGCAGGATCGTCCCGTGATAGCCCTGCCCGATCATGCTGGTGAGGACGCGGTTGCGGTTCGCCGTCGCCCGCACGCGGTCCAGCGTCGCCCGCTCGCTCAACGGCTTGCCCCAGTCCAGCGGCGCCTTCTGGCGGATGCCGGCCGGCACCGTCTGCTCGATCAGCGCCTCCAGGTTGTCGGCGCCGACGACCTGCAGCATCTCGGCCATCTCGTCGGGCGACGGGCCGATATGCCGCCGGTTGGCGAAATCGTAGGGCTCGTAGGCGTCGTGCAGCTCGACCATCAGCCGACCAGCTCCTTGTAGGCTGCCTCGTCCAGCAGCGCGTCGGCATCGGAGGGCGTCTTCAGCGTCATCTTGAAGAACCATGCCGCGCCCTGCGGGTCCTCGTTCACCTTGGCCGGCTCGTCGACGATGGCCTGGTTGACCTCGATGATCGTGCCGTCCAGCGGCATGTAGACGTCGGACGCCGCCTTGACCAACTCGACCACCGCCGCGGCGTCGCCCTTGGCGAACTCGACGCCGGCATCGGGCAGCTCGACAAAGACGATGTCGCCCAGCTGCTCGGTAGCGAACTGCGTGATGCCCACCGTGGCGGTGTCGCCCTCGATCTGCAGCCACTCGTGGTCGTCGGTGAATTTCAGCATGTGACCCTGTCCCTGTCTGTTCAGCGCTTGTAGCCCGGTGTCGTGAACGGCAGCTCGGCGACGGTGACGGGCAGCCGCTTGCCGCGCACCTCGGCGAACAGCCGTGTGCCGGGTTCCGCCTGTGCGGCGGGCACGTAGCCCATCGCCACCGGCCCCTCGACGGTCGGCCCGTACACGCCCGAGGTGACGGTGCCGATCGGCGCGTCCTCCGCCTCCAGGTGGAGGGTCGCTCCGGCGCGCACCGGCGCGCGGCCCTCGGCGCGCAGCCCGACGCGGCGGCGCGGCGCGCCATCCTCCAGCTGCGCCAGGATGACGTCGGCGCCCGGGAACCCGCCTTCCCGCTCGCCGCCGCGGCGGCGCACCTTCTGGATCGCCCAGGTCAGCGCCGCCTCGACCGGCGTCGTCGTCTCGTCGATGTCGTTGCCATAGAGGCAGAGCCCGGCCTCGAGCCGCAGCGAATCGCGCGCGCCAAGGCCCACCGGCTGCACCGCCTCGTGCGCAAGCAGCGCCCTGGCGAAGGCTTCGGCGCGCGCAGTCGGCACCGAGATCTCGAACCCGTCCTCGCCCGTGTAGCCCGAGCGCGAGACGATGCAGCGGCTACCCTCGAAGCCGATCTCGGTTACGTCCATGAAGCGCATGTCGCAGACCTCCGGCGACAGCGAGGCCAGCGCCTCCTCGGCGCGCGGCCCCTGCAGCGCGACCAGCGCGCGGTCCAACCGCTCCAGCTCGCAACAGTCGGCCATGACCATGTGCATGTGCTCGACATCGGCGTCCTTGCGCGACGCGTTGACGACCAGGAACAGGTGGTCGCCGCGGTTGGCGATCATCAGGTCGTCCAGGATGCCGCCCGCCTTGTTGGTGAAGAAGGCATAGCGCTGCCGCCCCGGCTTCAGCCCCAGCACGTCGACGGGGACGATCCGCTCCAGCGCATGCGCGGCCTGTTCGACGTCGCCACCGCGCGGGTGAAGGCAGACCTGCCCCATGTGGCTGACGTCGAACAGGCCCGCGGCGGCGCGGGTGTGCTGGTGCTCCTTCATCACGCCGGCCGCGTACTGCACCGGCATCGAGTAGCCGGCGAACGGCACCATGCGCGCGCCCAGCCGGTGGTGTAGCGCGTCCAGCGGGGTCGTCTTCAGCGGTTCAGCCATCTGCCCTCCCGGAACGCCGGGCCCGAACGCGGGATGGCCCGGCACGGCCGGTTCCCCGGTCCCGCGCCCCCTCTGTCCCTTCGCCTGAGAGAATTATCCCGTCGGCGGGTGCTGCCGCACCTCTCTCCAGAGTCTCGGTCCCGCCGGTCCTGGTGCCTGAGCGTTTCCGGGGCGGTTGCGCCTTCGGCGCCGGCCCCACCTTTGCCTGAGGGGGCCGGTCTCTCCCGGACGGGATAGAGCGAGGCTAGCCGGGCCGCGCGAGGCTGGCAAGGGGCCGCAATCCTTCCGGACGGACACGGTCGGCGGCGCCTTCCCCGAACGGCCGCAGACCGCGCCTACTCGGCCCCGGCCAGCAGCGCCGTGTTGCCGCCGGCCGCGGTCGTGTCGATGCAGATCGCCCGCTCGTGCCAGTATTCCCACGGCACGATATGGTCGCGGATCAGCCGCACGATGGGGCCGTCGCGGGCCGCCAGCGCGCGCAGCAGCGCCTGCGCCGTCGCGGCATCGCCTGCCCAGGCGACCACGGCGACCGGCAACGCCGCGGCGTCCTCGGCCGAGAGGGCCCCGTCTATGGCGGCGAAGGGCAGGCCGCATTCGCCCAGCGGCGCCAGCAGCCGCCCGGCATCCGGCGCCACCGCCACGACCGGGTTGCCGGCGGCCAGCGCCTGCACCGCCTGGTCAAGCAGCGCCTCGCCCGGCCCCAGCGCCAGCACCGGCCCGCGCGGAACCAGCCGGTAGCGGTTCGATTCGCCTGTCGGTCCGGGCAGGTCGATCGGGCCGGGGTCCAGCGCCGCGGCCGCCGACATCGCCTCGGCCGCGCGCCCGCGCAGGGACGCACGCAGCGCCGTTATGCGGTCGCGCCGCCCCTCGCTCGGCTCGTCCAGCTGCGCGAGGGCCTGGCTGACGACACCGCGCTCGACGGTGGTCCCGCCCGGCGGGGCGGCTGGTCCGGCGCCGCCCGCGCGCCGCGCGTCGGCGCATGCACGAAGCCGTTCAGGTACAGTGGCCCGCCCGCCTTCGGCCCGGTGCCGCTCAAGCCCTCGCCGCCGAAGGGCTGCGAGCCGACCACCGCGCCGATCTGGTTGCGGTTGACGTAGACATTGCCGCAATGCACCCGGTCGACGATGTGCTGCACCCGCGCATCGACCCGCGTGTGCAGCCCGAAGGTCAGCCCGTAGCCCTTGGCGTTGACCGCCTCGACCACGCCGTCGATCGCCTCGGCGTCGAAGCGCGCGACGTGCAGCACCGGCCCGAAGATCTCGCGCTCCATCGCCTCGATGCCGCGCACGCGGAAGACCTGGCGGCGCCAGGAAATGCCCGGCCGCCGGCGCCTCGATCCGGTGCAGCAGCCGGCCCTCGGCCTCCATCCGCGCGCAGTAGTCCGCGATCCCCTGATGCGCCTCGGCGTCGATCAGCGGCCCGACATCGCGTCGACAGCTGCCACGGGTCGCCGACCGTCAGCGCGTCCATCGCGCCGAACAGCATCTCCAGGAACCGCTCCTCGACGTCGCGCTGGACATAGAGCACCCGCAGCGCCGAGCAGCGCTGCCCGGCCGACTGGAAGGCCGAGGCGACGATATCGCGCACCGCCTGCTCGGGCAGCGCGGTCGAATCGACGATCATCGCGTTCATGCCGCCGGTCTCGGCGATCAGCGCGGCGTCGGGCGAGGTCTCGGCCAGCTGCCGGTCGATCGCCTGCGCCACCTCGCCCGAGCCGGTGAAGGCGACGCCGCCCAGCCCCGGCAGCGCCGTCAGCGGCCGTCCGACCGTCGGCCCGTCGCCCGGCAGCAGGTGCAGCACGTCCTCGGGCACGCCGGCCTCGTGCAGCAGCGCCACGGCGCGCGCGGCGATCAGCGGCGTCTGCTCGGCCGGCTTGGCCAGCACGGCGTTGCCGGTGACCAGCGCCGCCGAGACCTGCCCGGTGAAGATCGCCAGCGGGAAGTTCCACGGCGAGATGCAGGCGAAGACGCCGCGCGGCGTCCGCTCGCCCGCCATCCGCGCGCCGCGCCGCGTAGTAGCGCAGGAAGTCGCAGGCCTCGCGCACCTCGGCCACGCCGTCGGCCCAGTTCTTGCCGGCCTCGCGGCAGGCCAGCGCCATCAGCTCGGGCGCGTGCTCCTCGTAGAGATCGGCGGCGCTGCTCCAGCGCCGCCGCGCGCGCCTCCGACGCCGGCGCCGGCCCAGCCCGGCTGCGCCGCCTGCGCCGCCGCGAACGCCGCCTCGATGTCCGCCGGCGCGGCCTCGTGGACCACGCCGACCACGTCGTCCGGGTCGGCCGGGATTGTGCAGCGGCCGCGAGCGGCCGCGCCGGGTCGCCCGCCGCCCAGTGGTGGTGCCGGAAGCGCCCGCGCGCCGCCTCCAGCGCGGCGACCGTCGACCGGGTCGGCGATATCCCAGCCCTTCGCGTTCGTCCGCAGCGGCTGGAAGATGTCGCGCGGCCGGGCGATCGCCGGGTTCGCCTGCGCCGCCTGTCCGCTCGAGCGCGTCGAACGGGTCGCGGGCGATCTCCTCCGGGCTGACGCTCTCGTCGACGATCTGGTGGACGAAGCTGGAGTTCGCGCCGTTCTCCAGCAGCCGGCGCACCAGGTAGGCCAGCAGGTCGCGATGCGCGCCGACCGGCGCGTAGATGCGGCAGCGCGTGCCCTCGCGCGCCATCACCGTGTCGTGCAGCGCCTCGCCCATGCCGTGCAGGCGCTGGAACTCGAAGGCCGCCTTGTCGTTCGTCATCGCCAGCACGGCGCTGACGGTGTGCGCGTTGTGGGTGGCGAACTGCGGATAGATGCGGTCGGTCATGCCCAGCAGCTTTCGCGCGCAGGCGATGTAGCTGACGTCGGTGTGCGCCTTGCGCGTGAAGACCGGGAACCCGTCCAGCCCCAGCACCTGGGCGCGCTTGATCTCGGTGTCCCAGTAGGCGCCCTTGACCAGCCGCACCATGATGCGCCGGTCGAGCCGCCCGGCCAGCGCGTAGAGCCAGTCGATGACGTGCGCCGCGCGCGGCCCGTAGGCCTGCACGACGACGCCGAACCCGTCCCAGCCGGCCAGCGAGGGGTCCGACAGCACCGCCTCGATCACGTCGAGCGACAGGTCCAGCCGGTCCGCTTCCTCGGCGTCGATGTTGAAGCCCATCCGCGCCTGCGCCGCCGAGCGCGGCCAGCTGCAGCACGCGCGCCACCATCTCGGGCAGCATCGCCGTCGCGGTGTGCCGTATTCATAGCGCGGGTGCAGCGCCGACAGCTTGACGCTGATGCCCGGATTGTCGGCGATCTCGGTCCGACTTCGCCCGCGCCGCCAGCGTCGCGATGGCGCCGGCATAGGCGCCGAGATAGCGCTCGGCGTCGGCGTGCGTCTTCGCCGCCTCGCCCAGCATGTCGTAGGTGTAGGTGTAGCCCTTCGCCTCCATGTCGCGCCCGCGCCGCACCGCCTCGGCGATGTCGCGGCCCAGCACGAACTGCGCGCCCATCTCGCGCATGGCGCGGCTGACGGCGACGCGCACCACCGGCTCGCCCAGCCGCCGCACCAGCCCGTGCAGCGTCGCCGGTCAGCCCGCGCCCCTCGCGCTCGTCGATGACCTGGCCCGTCAGCATCAGCGCCCAGGTCGAGGCGTTGACCAGCGACGAGGACGCGCGCCCCAGATGCGCGCCCCAGTCGTGCGGCGCTGATCTTGTCCTGGATCAGCTCGTCGATCGTCTCGGCGTCCGGCACGCGCAGCAGCGCCTCGGCCAGGCACATCAGCGCGACGCCCTCGCGCGTCGAGAGCCCGTACTCGGCCAGGAACTCCTCCATCAGCCCGGGGTCCGAGCCGCCGCGCACCGCGCGCACCAGCCCGGCCGCCTTGTCGCCGATGGCCTCCCGCGCGCCGGGATCCAGCGCCGCCAGCGTCGCCAGCCGCGCCATCGCCGCCGGCTCTTCCTCAAGGTATGCCGCGCGCAGGCGGTCCCGGATCGGCTGAATCGGCCCGGTATCCATCTCGGCGTCCATCTCGGCCTCCCTCCCGGCTTTGCGATCACCATATAGCAGAACGCGGCGCCGCGTCGCCCGCTTGCCGGCGCCGTCACGCCCGCTATGATGCCGGCCGCGCGCCAGCCATGGAGACCCAGCGTTGAAGACACCTGCGCCGAAGACCGACGTCCGGAGGAACCGCCAGCCTTCGGCGGTCGACGCCCCGCCGATCGGCCAGCCCGCCGTCGACGTGCCCGAGACCGAGGCGGTGCATAGCCGCACGATCTCGTGCGATGGCGGCGAGGGTGCGCTCGGCCATCCGCGCGTCTGGATGACGATCCCCGAGCAGGGCTTCGTCGATTGCGGCTACTGCGACAAGCGGTTCATCCTGGCCGAGGGCGCCGACGACCACTGAGGCGACCGCCTGCCCGACAGCTCCTGACCGCCAAGCGCCTCTGATCCGCCAGCCCAACGCAAGCCAGCGCCGGAGAACCGCGGCCCATGCCCGACTTGCCCGCCGATTCCCGCGCCGCCGCCGACTCGCGCGCCGTCCGTGGCGCTCCGACCGGCGAGATCACCCTGCAATCCGTCCCGCTCCCGGCCGATTCGAACGCCAACGGCGACATTTTCGGCGGCTGGCTGATGAGCCAGATGGACCTCGGCGCCTCAGTCCTCGCGCGTCGGCGCGCGAAGGGCCGCGTCGCCACGGTCGCCGTTGACGCCATGCAGTTCCACCAGCCCGTCAAGATCGGCGACGTCGTCGCGATCCATGCCGACATGCAGCGCGAGGGCCGCAGCTCCATGCGCATCGGCATCGAGGTCTGGGTCACGCGCGTCCCCGACGAGACGCCGATCAAGGTGACGCAGGCGGTCTTCACCTTCGTCGCCATCGACGACGACGGGCGGTCGCGGCCGCTGCCGGCCGGCTGATGCGCCGCTCGCTGGTTCAGCTCGCCTACAGGCGGGTCCTGTTCCCGGCCCGGCGGACCTTCTACCGGATCTTCAAACCGAAGACCTACGGCGTGAAGGTCGTGATCCGGGACGCGCAATTCGGCCGGATCCTCGTGGTGCGCCACTGCTACGGCGATCCGGATATCTGGCACATCCCCGGCGGCGGCTACCGGCCCTCGCGCGAGACCGCCGAGGATGCCGCCCGCCGCGAGATCCGCGAGGAGCTCTCGGTCCGGATCGCCGGTCTCTCCCACCTCGGCGAGTACCGGACCAGCGCCTGCGGCAATCGGGACACGGCGCAGATCTTCCTGGCGAGCGTCAGCGCGCCCGATATCCGGATGAGCCCGGAGCTTTCCGAATACCGCTGGGTGGATCGGCAGGAGATCCTCGACACCCTGCCGATCTACGGCATCACCCGCCACGCGCTCTCGCTTGTCGAGGACTGATCGCGGTTCGGGACGGCGGGGCGATCCCGCCGTTCCATCGCGGCGCCGCAAACGCTTGCCCGCCCGCGCGTCGCCGCCTAAACACGGGCCATGACCTGGGCACCCACCACCGCGAACGGCCTCGTTACCGTTATCGGCGGCTCCGGCTTCGTCGGCCGCTACATCGCGCAGCGCATGGCGCGGCGGGGCTGGCGGGTGCGCGTCGCCTGCCGGCGCCCGAACGAGGCGCTGTTCGTCCAGACCTACGGCGTCGTCGGTCAGGTGCTGCCGGTCCAGTGCAACATCCGCGACGAGGAGTCGACGCGCCGCGCCATCATGGGCTCGGACGCCGTCGTCAACTGCGTCGGCGTGCTCTGGGAGGGCGGCCGCAACCGCTTCGACCCGCTGCATGTCGAGGGCGCCGGCCGCGCCGCGCGCCTCGCGGCCGAGCAGGGCGTCCGGCACTTCGTCCACGTCTCGGCCATCGGCGCCGACCCGGACAGCCCGGCGCGCTATGGCCAGACCAAGGCGCGCGGCGAGCACGCCGTGCTCGAGGCCTTCCCCGATGCCGTCATCCTGCGCCCCTCGATCATCTTCGGGCCGGAGGACGAGTTCTTCAACAAGTTCGCCTCGATGAGCCGCTTCACGCCCGTCCTGCCCGTCGTCGGCGCCGACACCCACTTCCAGCCCGTCTGGGTCGAGGACGTCGCCGAGGCCGCCGCCCGCGCTGCCGCCGGCGAGGCCGAGCCCGGCGTCTACGAACTCGGCGGCCCGCAGACCGCGACCTTCCGCGAGCTGATGCAGCTGATGCTGGACGTGATCCGCCGCCGCCGGCTGATCGCGAACATTCCCACGCCGCTCGCCATGCTACAGGCGCGCGTCCTGCAGCTCACCTCGATCATCGGCCTCCAGCCGATGCTGACGACCGACCAGGTGCGGATGCTGGAGCGCGACAACGTCGTCGACGAGGGCGCGTGGGGCTTCGCCGAGCTCGGCATCCAGCCGACCGCGATGGAGGCGGTGCTCGAGAGCTATCTCTACGCCTACCGGCGCTATGGCCAGTACGCCAGCCTGTCCTCGCCCGACGTGGCCGGCGGCCGCCTGCACGAGCAAACGCCCGAGCCGCGCTGACCGCGACCGATCCTGCCAGGGTCTTCCGATGCGCCTGACCGTCCTCCTCGCCTGCCTCGCCCTGGCGTCCGCGCCCGCCCCGTCGCCGGCGGCCTGCGGCGGCAGCGACATGCTGGCGGCGTTGTCGCAGGACGACCCGGCAACGCTCGCCGCCATCGAAGGCCGGGCCGCGGCGGTACCGAACGGCGAGGGCCGGTTCTGGCGCGTCGAGCGGCCCGGCTCAGCGCCCTCGCACCTGTTCGGCACCTTCCACACCAGCGCGGCCGCCGCCACCGTGCCCGACGCCGCCTGGACGGCGCTGGACGATGCGCGCCTTGCGGTCTTCGAGCTCGACCTCGACGAACAGGCCGCGACCAAGGCGCGCGTCGCCCGGAATCCGGAACTGGCCTTTGACCGCTCGGCGCCGCCGCTCTCGTCGCGGCTCGACGCCGAGTCCCTCGCCACCGTCCGCACGGCGCTGACCATGCGCGGCATGCCCGGCGTGCTGTCCGAGCAGATGCGGCCGTGGATGCTGTTCTCGCTGCTTTCTCTGCCGGTCTGCGAGTTGCAGGCCCAGATGATGGGCGCGCAGGCGCTGGACGCCGCCATGGCGCAGCGCGCGCAGGAGGCCGGCGTCCCGCAGCAAGGGCTCGAAACCTTCGACGACGTGATCGACGCCTTTGACCGGATCGGGCCGGACGTGCTGCTGGCCATGCTGACCGGCGGACGCGCGATGCTCGACATCGAGGAAGACAGCTTCCGCACCGGCCGCGACCTCTATGCCGCCGGCCGGATTGCCGCCATCGCCGCCTTCAGCGCGTGGGTGACCGACCGGTACGCCGGCCCGGGTGCGGCGGCCTCCATGAACACGGCGCTGGCCGTGCTGCTCGACGACCGCAACGCCGCCTGGCTGCCGACGCTGGAGGACGCGCTGGAAGGCGGCGGCGCCTTCATCGCCGTTGGCACGCTGCACCTGCCCGGCGAGCACGGCCTGGTCGCGCTGCTGCGCGACCGCGGCTGGACCGTGACGCGTCTGGACTGACCCATCCAGCCCACCACTACCGCGCTCCGCTCGATTTCCGTGGTGCTAAACGGCGCCGCCCGATCCTCTTCGCTGGAGGCGAGGCCCGGCCGTCTCCAACGCGCCGGGCCTCGGCAGACACGCGTCCCCCTTGCCCCGCCGCCCGCGGCGCGGCATCTAACATCCATGCCCCTGACCATCGACGATATCGAGGCGGCGGTCGCGCTGTCGCCGCTGGGCGAGCGGTCGGACTTCGACCTGAACCCGGACGTCAAGGCCGTGCGCCTCGGCCTGCACGAGCAGCGCCGCGCCGCCGTGCTCTGCGGTCTGCGCGAGCGCGAGGGGCGGCTGCACGTCATCCTGACGCACCGCGCCGGCCATCTGCGCCGGCACGCGGGCCAGGTCGCCTTTCCCGGCGGCCGCGTCGACCCGGAAGACAAATCGCCGCGCCACGCCGCGCTGCGCGAAGCCGAGGAGGAGATCGGCCTGCCGCAGGCGCAAGTCCGCGTGCTGGGCGGGCTGGACGAGTACCTGACCTCGACCGGCTACCGCGTCACGCCCTTCGTCGGCATCGTGCCACCGGGCTTCGAGCCGCGCCCCGACCCGTCCGAGGTCGACCGCGTCTTCGAGCCGCCGCTCGACTTCCTGATGGACCCGGCCAACCGCCAGCGCCACCACCACGACCGCAACGGCTACCGCCGTTACTACTACGCGATCCCCTGGCAGGGGAACTACATATGGGGCGCCACGGCGGGGATGCTGAAGGGGCTGGCCGACAGGCTCGCGGCGCTGCGAGACGAGCTGTGAGCGGTACCGGCCGCGAGGAGGGACCGCCCTGCCAAGGCCTTCTCGATAATGGCCGCGAGAACGGTCCCGGCGACGGCGACGACATGGTCTCCGACGATGCCCACGTGCATGGCCCCGCGACCGGCCCGCAGCACGACCCGCAGCATGCGCCCCTGCCCCGCCTCGACGCACCCTTCGTCACCGCGCCCGCCAGCCGGGCCGTCATGCGCGCGCTCGGCGACGCCTGGTTCGTCGGCGGCTGCGTGCGCAACGCGCTGCTGGGGCTCGACGCCGCCGACATCGACATCGCGACGCCGCTGATCCCCGACGAGGTGATGCGCCGGCTGCGGGCCGCCCGGCTGCGCGCCGTGCCGACCGGGCTGGCGCACGGCACCGTCACTGCGGTCGTCGACCACCGTCCGGTCGAGATCACCACCTTCCGCGCCGATGTCGAGACGCATGGCCGGCACGCCGAGGTCGCCTTCACCACCGACATCGCCGTCGATGCCGCCCGGCGCGACTTCACGATGAACGCGCTCTACGCCGACGCTGCGGGCGCTGTCGTAGACCCGCTGGGCGGCCTGCCCGACCTCCGCGACCACCGCGTGCGCTTCATCGGCCGGCCCGAGGACCGCATCCGCGAGGACTTCTTGCGTATCCTCCGCTTCTTCCGCTTCCACGCCTGGTACGGGAGGGCCGGGATCGACGCCGACGGGCTGGCCGCCTGCGCCGCGCTCGCCGAGGGCCTTGACCGCCTCGCGCGCGAGCGCATCGGCTGGGAGTTCCGAAAGCTTCTGGCCGCGCCCGACCCGGCGCCCGCCACCGCCGCCATGGCTGCGGCCGGCGTGCTGGCGCGCTGCCTCCCAGGCGCCGACGCATCGGCGCTGGCGCCGCTGGTCCATGCCGAGCGCCAGGCCAGCGCCGCGCCCGACTGGCAGGCCCGGCTGGCAGCTCTGGGCGGCGACGACCCCGGTCCGCGCCTCCGCCTGTCGCGCGCCGAGGAGGCCGCGATCGCCCGCATCCGCGCCGCACTGGCCGAGGACGCGCCGCCGGCGGCGCTCGCCTACCGGCACGGGCCGCAGGCTGCCCGCGGCGCCGCGCTGATCCGCGCTGCCGCGACCGGCACAGTACTGCCCGCCGGGCTGGACGACGCGATCGAGCGCGGCGCGGCGGCCGCCTTTCCGCTGGCGGCGGCCGACCTGATCGCCGCCGGCATGGCCCCTGGCCCGGCACTCGGCGCCGCGCTGGCGCGCGCCGAGGCCGCCTGGATTGCCAGCGATTTCGCGCTGGACAGCAAGGCGCTGCTGGCGCAGGCTCTCGGATAGGTCATTATAACTGACCTTTATGAGGGCCATCATGGATGGTGATCTTCTGCTCGCGCTGGCGGGCCTCGCGGTCTCGATGACCTGGACGCCGGGACCGAACAACATGATGCTGGCCGCCTCGGGCGCGAATTTCGGCTGGCGCCGGACGGTGCCGCACGCGATGGGCGTGACGCTGGGGTTCCCCGTCATGCTGTTCCTGGTGGCGATGGGTCTCGGCCGCGTCTTTGCCGCCCAGCCTTGGCTGGCCACCGCGATCGGCTGGGCCGGCTTCGCCGCCATGCTGTGGTTCGCCTGGCGGATCGCCACCGCCCACGTCTCCCGCCCCGCGTCCGACCCCGACGCCGGGGCGCGCCCACTCAGCTTCCTCGAGGCCGGCGCCTTCCAGTGGGTCAACCCCAAGGGCTGGGCCTTCGCCGCCCTGATCGCCGCGACCTACGCGACGGGCCCGGACGCGCTGCGGGCGTCGCTGCTGGCGGCGCTTGTCTTCATGCTTTCCGGCCTCGGCTCCAGCCAGGCCTGGACGGCCTTCGGCACCGGCGTCGGCCGCCTGCTCGGCGCCGGGCGGCGGCTGCGGGCCTTCAACCTGACGATGGCCACCCTGCTGGTCGCCTCGGCCATCTGGCTGCTCGTCGCGTCCTGACGTGGCGCCCACCAACGTGCCGGGGTCGCCCTTCGCGGAGGAAAGCGGGTCGCCCGGTCGCTGGCGCCCGGAGACAGACCGTCCCTTGAGCCGGGCCCGGTGGTTCAGGTCGATGTATATGAAGCCGTCGGACGCGTCGAACCGGCCGATGCGGGCGCCCGGTGGGACCCTGAAGCGCCATGGCGCTTGAACGTCCGATGGAAGGCGCAACGCGAGAGGGGTTGGGTCGTGCAGCGGCGCATCCCGTCGATGATGTCGTAGAGCGATGGGCCACGATTGAAGCGCAGCTCGATGACGAGCCTTTCCTCGATGGGGCTCGGGCTGATCGCCAGCCGCTTCGGCGTGCGCGACCCGTCCGCGGTCGCGCTGCGCCCCCACCAGTGCCGGATCGCGTCTCGCTGACCCGAGTTCAGGCGGTTTGCTCGGTCGCGGTCGCCCTGCTCGCCGGGATGGAGGCCCGGGTGCGCGGCGTGGTCATCGCGTTCGCGGGCGGCTCTGTTCCATGAAACGAGCTCGTAACGGCCCCGCCCGACCAAACCATCCTAAACCAAACCCGCAAGCGGGGAAGGGGGCGGGCGGCCAGGGCTGTCGGTTCAGATCGCGGTGTCGCGGGCGTGCTGGATGTAAATCTCGCGCAGGCGCTTCGCGACCGGGCCGGGCGCGCCCTGCGCGACCGGTTTGCCATCGATCTCGACGACCGGGCAGACGAACTGCGAGGCCGAGGTGATGAACGCCTCGTCGGCGCCCTGCGCCTCCTCGATGGTGAAGGGGCGTTCCTCGACCTTCATCTGCGCTTCCTCGGCCAGTTTCAGGACCGAGGCGCGGGTGATGCCGTGCAGGATGTCGTTCGAGAGCTGGCGCGTGATGATCGTGCCATCCTTAACGATATAGGCGTTGTTCGACGTGCCCTCGTTGACGGTGCCGTCCTCGACCAGCCAGGCGTCGTCCGCTCCTCGCGCCTTGGCCTGCATCTTGGCCCAGGAGGGGAACAGCAGCTGCACCGTCTTGATGTCGCGCCGGCCCCAGCGCTGGTCCTCGACCGGCACGACCTTGATGCCACGGTCCGCGGTCTCGGACGTCGCGATCTGGCGGGCCTGTGTGAACAGGACCAGCCCCGGCGTCGCATCCTTCGGCCAGACGAAGTCGCGGTCGGCGGCGCCGCGCGTCACCTGCAGGTAGATGCCGCCCTCGGCCAGGTCGTTGCGGCGGACCATCTCGCGGTGGATCTCGAGCAGATCGTCGTCGCTGACGGGCAGGCTCATCTGCAGTTCGGAGAGCGAGCGGTGCAGGCGGGCGACGTGCCCCGGATAGTCGCAGAGCTTGCCGTCGAGGACCGCCGTAACCTCGTAGACCGCGTCGGCCATCAGGAAGCCGCGGTCGAAGACGCTGATCTTCGCGTCCTCCTCGGGCAGGTACTCAGCCATTCACGTATACAATGCGGCTTTCGGTGCGGCTCATCGCTATCCCCAGAGTTCAGGTGCCGGCGGGTGTACCCCGGCCTCATCATATGTCAGGCCGTGCTCGCGATCGCGCGCCAGCAGCAGCGGGCCGTCCAAGTCGACGATCAGCGCGCCCTGCGCCACAAGCAGCGCCGGAGCCATGCCGAGGCTGGAGCCGATCATGCAGCCGACCATGATCCCGAGCCCCAGCCGCTCGGCCTCCATCTTCAGCGACAGCGCCTCGGTCAGCCCGCCGGTCTTGTCGAGCTTGATGTTGATCATGTCGTACTTGCCGGCGATGCCGGCCAGGCTGGCGCGGTCATGGCACGCCTCGTCGGCCGTCACCGGCAGCGGGCGGTCCATGCCGGCCAGCGCGGCGTCGTCGCCGGCGGGCAGCGGCTGCTCGACCATCTCGACGCCGAGCTCCAGCACGACGGGCGCGATCTCGGCATAGGTCGCGGCGGTCCAGCCCTCGTTGGCGTCGACGATGATGCGGGCCTGCGGCGCGCCCTCGCGAACGGCGCGCAGGCGCTCGATGTCGCCGGCGCCGCCCAGCTTGATCTTCAGCAGCGGGCGGTGGGCGTTCTCGGCCGCCTTGGCGCGCATCGCCGCCGGCTCGTCCAGCGACAGCGTGTAGGCGGTGATCACGGGGCCCGGGGCGGGCAGGCCCGCCAGCTCCCAGACCCGCCGGCCTGCGCGCTTGGCCTCGAGGTCCCAGAAGGCGCAGTCGAGGCCGTTGCGGGCGGCGCCCGGCGGCATCGCGTCCTGCAGCGCCACCCGGTCCATGCCGGAGGCGATGGCGGCGCGCTGCGCCTCGACCTGTCGGATGACGCTCTCGACGCTCTCGTCGTAGCGCGGGTACGGGTAGCACTCGCCCCGCCCGCGCGCCTGGCCATCCGTCAGCTCGACGGTGACGACGCGACTCTCGGTGCGGCTGCCGCGGCTGATGGTGAACTTGCCCGCGATCGGGAAGACTTCCTCGCGGACGGAGAGCACGACCGCCATCAGGAGAGCGCGTCCACCAGCTTGCCGGCGCCGTGCCGATAGGGGTCGCAGGCCGGCAGGCCCATGCGCGCCTCGACGTCGGCCAGGTATTTCTCGGCCTCGTCGTCCGAGAGCGCCGCGGTGTTGATGGCGCAGCCGATGACCTTGACGTCGGGGTTGGCGATCTGGGCCATCTGAACGGCGAGCACGCGCAGCTCCTCCAGCGACGGCACCTTGAAGTGCGGCAGGCCGCGCATGTGGGTGCGCGTCGGCTCGTGGCAGAGCACCAGCGCGTCCGGCTGGCCGCCATGGATCAGCGCCAGCGTCACGCCGGAATAGGACACGTGGAACAGCGAGCCCTGACCCTCGATGATGTCCCAGTGGTCGTCGTCGGCGTCGGGCGTCAGGTACTCGATCGAGCCGGCCATGAAATCGGCGATCACGGCGTCCAGCGGCACGCCGGCGCCGTCGATCAGGATGCCGGTCTGGCCGGTGGCGCGGAAGTCGGCCTTCAGCCCGCGCTCCTGCATCGCCTTTTCCAGAGAGAGCGCGGTGTACATCTTGCCGCACGAGCAGTCGGTGCCGACCGCCAGCAGCCGCTTGCCGCGGCGCGGCTTGCCGTCGGCGATCGGGTACTGGACCGTCGGCACCCGGACATCGTGCAGCGTGCGGCCGGTGCGCTTTGACGCGTCCACCAGGTCGGGCTGTTTGTTCAGCAGTGTGTGCAGGCCGGCGGCGATGTCCATGCCGGCCTCCATCGCCTCGATCAGCACGGCCTTCCAGGCGTCCGAGATGATGCCGCCGCGGTTGGCGACGCCGATCACGAGCGTCTTGGCGCCGGCTTCCTTCGCCTCGGCGATGGTCATGTCCGGCAGCTTCATGTCGGCCTTGCAGCCGGGCAGGCGGAACTGGCCGACGCTGGCGTCGGGACGCCAGTGGACGATGCCCTGCGCCACCTTGGCGGCAAGCTGGTCGTGCGCGTCGCCCAGAAACAGCAGGTACGGATGTTCGAGCGCCATGGCGGCCTCCCCCTCGATGTCGACGAGCGGCGCTGCCAGACCGGCGCGGCCGCGGAAAGTTCCAGTTGGGGCCGGCCGGCGGGCCAGCCTCGCGGTTCAGGCGCGCCTCGCTCCGGCGGCGCCGCTCTCGATGACGGTGCCGGTCCAGCTGCGGCCGGCCGCCATCCCATGGTGACAACGCCGAGCGTTCCCGCCAAGGTCGGCGCACCTTATGCGGCGGCCAGCGGAAAGCAAGGAGGCGAGATGGCAGGGGATATCGCGGGGGACACGGACGCGCTGGCGGAGCGCCTGTTCGACGCGGTCGATGCGAACTGGGACGCCCAGGTCGCGTTCACGCGCGAGCTGATCCGCTATCCCAGCCTGCGCGGGCGCGAGCACACGGCGCAGGAGTTCATGCACGCCGAGCTGGCGCGGCGCGGCTATGCGATGGACCGCTGGACCATCGACGTCGACGCGATCCGCGACCACCCGGGGTTCTCGCCGGTAGCGGTCAGCTACGAGAACGCCGTCAACGTGGTGGGCACGCACAGGCCGCGGCAGACGACGGGCCGGTCGCTGATCCTGAACGGACACATCGACGTGGTGCCGGAAGGCCCGCACGACATGTGGTCGCGCCCGCCCTTCGACCCGGCGCTCGAGGGCGACTGGCTGTACGGCCGCGGCGGGGCCGACATGAAGGCCGGGATCGGCGCAAACGTCTTCGCCATGGACGCGCTCAGGTCCTGCGGGCTGCAGCCGGCCGCCACGGTCTACCTGCAATCCGTGACCGAGGAGGAATGCACCGGCAACGGCGCGCTCTCGGCGCTGGTGCGCGGCTATCGCGCCGACGCCGCCATCATCCCCGAGCCCGAGGACGACATGGTCGTGCGCGCCAATTGCGGCGTGCTGTGGTTCGCCGTCGAGATCCGCGGCAAGCCGGTGCACGTGCGCGAGGCGGGCAGTGGGTCGAGCGCCATCCTGTCGGCCTGGACCGTGATCGGCGCGCTGCAGGCGCTTGAGAAGCAATGGAACGCCCGCAAGGGCGAACATCCCGCATTTCGAGACGCTGGACCACCCGATCAACATCAACATCGGCAAGATCGCCGGCGGCGACTGGGCGTCCTCGGTGCCCGCCTGGTGCCGTCTGGACGTTCGCGCCGCGATCTATCCGGGCGTCGAGCCCCGGGACGCCGCCGCCGAGATCGAGGCCGCCATCCGGCAGGCCGCGGCGGGCGACCCGTTCCTGTCGAACAGCCCGCCGAGCGTCACCTTCAACGGCTTCTTCGCCAAGGGATACGTGCTGGAGGAGGGCAGCGAGGCCGAGGCGACCTTGGCGCGGTCGTTCGAGCGGGCCTACCAGGGGCGCACGCTGGAAAGCTTCGTCACGCCCGGCTACCTGGATGGCCGCGTCTTCGTGCTCTACGACGACTGCCCGTGCCTGGTCTTCGGCCCGCGCTCCGAGAACATCCACGGCTTCGACGAGCGCGTCAGCCTGGAGAGCGTGAAGCGCGTCACCAAGACGATCGCCGCCTTCATCGCCGAGTGGTGCGGGGTCGAGCCGGTCGGCGGCTGACTGGCGGTATCGGGCCTTCATGCCCCTTCGGGGTCTGCATTCGGGTCAACACCGCGCGCCTTCCGGGGCTGGACGCCGCCGGCAGGGCCGCTATGCTTAGAACCATTCTAAGCAGGGCGCCCGAATGATCACGCTGTTCTCGAACCGCAAGAACTTCCGCGACCTTTCCGAGCGCGAGATCCTGGCCTTGGCCATCTCGAACGAGGAGGACGACAGCCGCATCTACGCGACCTATGCCGCCCGGATGCGCGACCTCTATCCCGGCACAGCGGCGATGTTCGACGAGATGGTCGAGGAGGAGGACCACCACCGCCGCCGGCTGATCGACGAGTACCAGCGCCGCTTCGACGGGCCGATCCCGCTGATCCGGCGCGAGCACGTCGCCGGCTATTTCGCACGCCGGCCGGTCTGGCTGGTCGAGAACCTCGACATCGAGCAGATCCGCGGCGAGGCGGCGCGCATGGAGCGAACGGCGGGCGACTTCTACGATGCCGCCGCCAAGCGCAGCAGCGACCCGACGACGCGCAAGCTGCTGGGCGACCTGGCGCTGGCCGAGCGCGGCCACGAGCAGGCGGCGCAGCGCGCCGAGGAGCGCCACGTCCCACAGGAAACCGCCGAGATCGAGCGCGCCGAGAGCCACCGGCAGTTCGTGCTGACCTGGGTGCAGCCGGGGCTGGCCGGGCTGATGGACGGCTCGGTCTCGACGCTGGCGCCGATCTTCGCCACCGCCTTCGCGACGCAGAACCCGTGGACGACCTTCCTGGTAGGGCTCGCGGCCTCGATCGGCGCCGGCATCTCGATGGGCTTCACCGAGGCGGCGTCGGATGACGGCGTCATCTCGGGCCGCGGCTCGCCGGGCAAGCGCGGCGTCGCCTCGGGGGTGATGACGGCGCTGGGCGGGCTGGGGCACGCGCTGCCCTACCTGATCCCCGACTTCTGGACGGCGACGACGATCGCGCTGATCGTCGTCTTCTTCGAGCTCTGGGCGATCGCCTGGATCCAGAACCGCTACATGGAGACGCCCTTTCTGCGCGCCGCCTTCCAGGTGGTGTTGGGCGGCGGGCTGGTGCTGGCCGCCGGCATCCTGATCGGCGGCGGGTGAGACCGGGCCCCGGCCGCGGTAGCCGCCCGCAATTGCCGTTGCGACAATTTGACAGTCCGTGGTGCAGCCGGTAAGGCGTGCTCGACCCGCTGGGCGGCTCCGCTCGACGACAAGGAAACGGCTCGATGGAAGAGCACGCGCCGGACATCGGACCGGACAACTCGCTGCTGATCCTCGACGACGACGCGCCCTTCCGGACGCGGCTTGCGCGCGCGATGGAGAAGCGCGGCTTCGCGCCCGTCATGGCCGAGACGGTGGCCGAAGGGCTGGCGGTCTGCCGCGGCAATCCGACGGCCTATGCGGTGGTCGATCTGCGGCTCGAGGACGGCAACGGCCTCGACGTGGTCGAGGCGCTGCGCGAGGCGCGGCCGGATGCCAAGATCATCGTCCTGACCGGTTACGGCGCGATCGCGACCGCGGTGGCGGCGGTGAAGATCGGCGCGGTCGACTACCTGTCCAAGCCCGCCGACGCCAACGACGTCGAGCGCGCGCTGCTGAGCACCGGCGCCGACAAGCCCGCCCCGCCCGAGAACCCGATGTCGGCCGACCGCGTGCGCTGGGAGCACATCCAGCGCGTCTTCGAGCTTTGCGACCGCAATGTCTCCGAGACCGCGCGCCGCCTGAACATGCACCGCCGCACCCTGCAGCGCATTCTGGCGAAACGCAGCCCGCGCTAAGCCTGCGCGTCGGGGGCCGGTCAAGGGTCGCGGACCGACCGACGAAGGCGGCTTGCCCTTGACGGGCGACCGACTCGCATATGCTCACGATCGGCCCGACCGAGGTCGGCCTTCCCCAGCAAACCTTCTTTCTCGCCTCTGCACAGTCACGCCGCCAGGATTGATGGGGCACCGGCGCCACATCGCCCGACGGGCCACGCTCGCGCGCGGACGCGCGTGGGTGGGGGGCTGTCGTGGCGCGGCACGCGCCGCCGCCGGGTTCGTGATGCCGCTCAGCCGCGCGACAATTCGGCGCCGCGGTCGCGAGCGGCGGTGGCGGCCTCGGCGACCAGGCGCTTGAGGCGATCCTCGCCCATGAAGACGCCGAGCGCCGCGGCGGTGGTGCCGCCGGGGCTGGTGACCTGCTCGCGCAGGCGTCCGGGCGGGTCGTCGGCCTCGGCTGCGAGCCGGCCGGCGCCCATCACCGTCTGCATCGCCATCTTCGCGGCCAGCGCCTCGGGCAGGCCGAGCTCGGCGCCGGCGGCGGTAAGGCACTCGATGAAGTGAAATACATAGGCCGGGCCCGAGCCGGAGATGGCCGTGACGGCGTCCATCAGCGCCTCGTCCTCGATCCAGTCGACCAGGCCGGAGGCCGAGAGCAGCCGCGTGGTCAGCTCGCGGGCCTCGGCCCCGGTCCGCTCGTTGGGGCAGCAGACCATCATGCCGGCGCCGATCGCGGCGGGCGTGTTCGGCATGCAGCGGATGATCGGCGTCGGGCCGGGCAGCAGGCGCGCCAGCGTCCCGATCGTCGTGCCGGCGGCGATCGAGACGAAGGTGGCGGGGCCGCCGGCAAAGCCGGCATAGGCCGGCACGACGTCGGCCATGACCTGCGGCTTGACGGCAAGGAAGATCAGGTCGGGCGCGAGATCGGCGGGCAGGTCATCCACGGCGCCGACGGCGCGGGCGCCGGCGGCACGGGCACGCTCGGCGAGCCCCGCGTCGGGCTCGACGACGTGGGCCGCCAGCGCATCGTCCGCCGCGATCCAGCCTTTCAGCATCGCGTAGCCCATGTTGCCGCAGCCGATCAGCAGGACGGTGCTGGTCATGTGGTTCCCCTTCGAGCTTTGCGCGGGGCGCGGAGGCGCTCCGCCCCTGCCCTCCCCCGAGGGGGGGCACGCCGGCGGCGGCGCCGGCCATCCCTCCTAGCGCAGGTCGGCGCGGTCGGGAAAGTCCGGCCAGGCGCGGTCCTGGTCCGCGATGACGCGCGGCGGCTCGGGCCACTCGATCGAGAACGCCGGGTCGTCCCAGCGCACGCCGTCGGCGTGGCCGGGCACGTAGGCTGCGCCCCATCTGGTAGAGGATCTGCGTGTCGCGGCTCCAGCGTGAGAAAACCGTGCGCGACGCCCTCGGGCAGGAACAGCGCCTCCATGCCGTCGGCCGTCAGTTCGCGCGCCGTCCATCGCCCCTGACCCGGGCCGGGGCGCAGGTCCAGCGCCACGTCCCAGGCTCGACCGCTGACGACGCGCACCAGCTTCGATTCGGCGAAGGGCGGCTTCTGGAAGTGCATGCCGCGCAGCGTCAGCCGCTCGGTGTTGGTCGAGAGGTTCACCTGCGTCGGCGCGAAGTCGATGCCGGCGGCGGCGAACTCGTCGGGGCAGTAGAGCCGCGCGAAGGCGCCGCGGGCGTCGCGGTGCGGCTCGGCGTCGACGGCGACGACGCCCGGCAGATCGGTCGGGGTGAAGCGCATCGCTCAGGCCCGGCGCGACAGGGTGCCCACCGCCGGCAAGGGCGAGGGATGGCGGGGACCGGCGCTCACAGCACCCGCAGCTCGGGCACGGCGGTGACGAACCGCCCGCCCCACTCGGCGATGCCGGCGTGCTCGGCCGAGACCTCGGGCGCAAGATTCCAGGGCAGGATGACGACGTAGCCGGGGCGGCGGTCGTAGAGCGCCTGCGGGGCCAGAACCGGGATATGGCTGCCGGGCAGCAGGCGGCCCTGCTTTTCCGGGTTGCGATCGACGACGAAGGCAATGCGATCGGCGGCGACGCCGCAGACGTTCAGGAAGGTGTTGCCCTTCGCCGCCGCGCCATAGCCGGCGACGGTCGCCCCTTCTGCGGCGGCGCGGTCGAGGAAGGCCATGAACCCCTCGCAGACGGCCCGGACGCGCGGAGCGAAGGCGGCGTAGGCGGCGTCGCCGTCCAGCCCGGCGGCGGCCTCATCGGCGCGGAGCTTCGCCAGGCCCGGCGCCTCGGCGTGCGCGGCCTCGCGATGGCAGGCGAAGACGCGGAGCGAGCCGCCATGCGTCGGCAGTTCCTCGACGTCGAAGACGCGCAGGCCAACGCCACCGAGCAGCCGCTCGACGAAGAGCAGCGACAGGTAGCTGTAGTGCTCGTGGTAGATCGTGTCGAACTGCACCTGCCGCAGCAGGTTCAGGAGGTGCGGGAACTCGAAGGTCGCGACGCCCTGCGGCGCCAGGAACGCGGCGAAGCCGGCGGCGAAGTCGCTTATGTCGGGGACGTGCGCCAGCACGTTGTTGGCGGCGATGAGATCGGCGCGGCGCCCCTCTGCGGCCAGCCCTCGCCCCAGCGCCCGGCCGAAGAAGGCGACCCTCGTCGGCACGCCCCTCGCCTCGGCCAGCGAGGCGGCGTGGCCGGCGGGCTCGATCCCCAGCACGGGGATGCCGGCGGCGACGAAATGCTGGAGGAGGTAGCCGTCGTTCGACGCGACCTCGGCGACGAGGGACCGCGCGGTCAGGCCGAAGCGCGCGGTCATCGCCTCGGCATACCGTTTTGCGTGCGCGACCCAGCCGGCCGAGTACGAGGACAGGTAGGCGTAGTCGTGGCCGAAGATCGCGTCGGCCGGCACGGTCTCGGTCGTCTGCACCAGCCGGCAGTCGCGGCAGACCATGACGCGGAGCGGAAAGCTGCGCTCGGCGGCAAGCGCCTGCGGGTCGGGCGGCAGGTACGAGTTCGCCAGCGGCGTTGCGCCGAGGTCGACCAGCGTCAGCGTCAGCGGGGCGGCGCAGTAGCGGCAGGCGGTCATGGGCCGGCCTCGGCAACGGCGCGGATCTGCTGGCGCGTGGCCCACTCCATGTCGGCGCCGTTTCGCCAGGCGGCGTACCACTCGGCGGTCAGGCGGATGGCCTCGGCAGGCGCGATGCGGCCGCGCCAGCCGAGCGCCGTCGCCGCCAGCCCCGGGTCGAGCGCCAGCGCGCGCATCTCGTGCGGGGCGCCCGGCCCGGCGGGCTCGGCCGTCCACCCGCCGGGCAGGTCGAGCGCCGCCGCCATCGCGTCGGCGATCTGGGCGACCGTCAGCACTTCGCCGGCGGGCGGGCCGAAGTTCAGCGCGGCCGGCACGTCGCGCCCCGCCGCCAGCGCCTCGAGGTAGACGAGATAGCCCGAAACGCAGTCCAGCACGTGCTGCCAGGGGCGCGTCGCTTCCGGGTTGCGCAGCCGGACGGGCAGGCCTGCCAGCGCCGCGCGGACGATGTCGGGGACCAGCCGGTCGGCCGAGAAGTCGCCGCCGCCGATGACGTTGCCGCCGCGCGCGGTGGCCAGCCGGATGCCGGCCGGGGCGAAATAGCTGCGGGCGAAGCAGGCGGTGGCGATTTCGGCCGCGGCCTTGGATGCCGCGTAGGGATCGTGGCCGCCGAGACGGTCGGACTCGCTGAACGGCCGGCCGGTCTCGTCGTTCTCGTAGACCTTGTCGGTGGTGACGACGAGGACGGCGCGCAGGCCCTCGGCGCCGCGCAGCGCGTCGAGCAGGTGGACGGTGCCCATCGTGTTCGCGGCGAATGTCTCGACCGGCTCGGCATGGCCGCGGCGGACCAGCGGCTGGGCCGCCATGTGCAGGACGATCTCGGGCGCGGCGCGGGCGACGGCGTCGGCGACGGCGTCGCGGTCGCGGAGGTCGCCGAGGATCGACTCGCCGGTCGCGGCGCCGAGCATGGCGAACAGGCTGGGCTCGGTGTCGGGCGGCAGGGCGAAGCCGGTGACCTCGGCGCCGAGGTCGCGCAGCCACAGCGCCGCCCAGCCGCCCTTGAAGCCGGTATGCCCGGTGACGAGCACCCGGCGGCCGCGCCAGAAGGCCGGGATCGGGGCGCATCAGGGCCAGCTCCGCCACGGCGCCCGGCCGGATTCCCAGAGCGATTCCAGCTGGTTCTTGTCGCGGAGCGTGTCCATCGGGTGCCAGAACCCGTCATGCGGGAAGGCCATCAGCTGGCCGTCGGCAGCCAGCCCTTCCAGCGGCTCGCGCTCCAGCGCCGTGGCGTCGCCGGCGATGCGGTCGAGAACCGGGCGCTCGAAGACGAAGAAGCCACCGTTGATGCGGCCGCGGTCGCCGGGCGGCTTCTCGACGAAGCGGCGCACGGCGCCGTCGGCGATCTCGAGCGCGCCGTAGCGGCCGGGCGGGATGACGCTGGCGACGGTCGCCTGGCGGCCGTGGCTGCGATGGAATGCCAGCTCGGCGCCGATGTCGATGTCCGAGACGCCGTCGCCATAGGTCAGGCAGAAGGTGTCGCCGAGGAAGCGCTCGACGCGCTTCAGGCGGCCGCCGGTCATGCTGTCGGCGCCGGTGTCGACCAGCGTGACGCGCCAGGGCTCGGCGGCCGTCTGGTGGTACTCGATCTGCCCGGTGGTCGCGTCGATGGTGACGTCGGAGGAATGCAGCACGAAGTTCGCGAAGAACTCCTTGATCATGTAGCCCCTGTAGCCGAGGCAGACGACGAAGTCATTGAGGCCGTGCGCCGAATACATCTTCATGATGTGCCACAGGATCGGCCTCCCGCCGATCTCGATCATCGGCTTGGGGCGGAGGTGGCTCTCCTCGGAGATGCGTGTGCCGAGACCGCCGGCGAGAATGACAACCTTGACGTCGGACATGCGTCTTCTCCGGTCCCCTTGGGGGTGTCGCTGGCGCCGAGTACACCGATCGCCGGCAGGATGCCAGCCTCGGGCGGGCGCGCCCGGAATGCCCGCCGGCGTTCGGGGGCGAAATCGCCGAAGGCGTCACGCAATCGGGCAACAAGCCCCCGGCAGGCGACTCTTGCAAGAGAATCGTCCCTCTGGTGACGGGCCCGAGCGGGCATCGGAGGGGAAGTTGCCCGGCGGAGGGCAACTCGCCCTGCCGCATTGCGCGATTTGGGCGGCGCGCGGCCCGCCGCCTCAACCCCGGCCGCGCGGGTGGGCGCGCTCGTAGACGTCGAGCAGGTGCTCCTGGTCGACGGCGGTGTAGACCTGGGTCGTCGACAGCGAGGCATGGCCAAGCAGCTGCTGGATGGCGCGCAGGTCGCCGCCGGCCTGCATCAGGTGGGTCGCGAAGCTGTGCCTCAGCGCGTGCGGCGTGGCCGTCGCCGGCAGCCCCAGCGCCTGCCGGGCGGTGGCCATCGCCTTCTGCAGGGCGCGCGGGCCGAGCGGCCCGCCGCGGGCGCCGAGAAACAGCGCGTCGTCCGGGCGGGCGGGCAGCGGGCAGAGGGACGCGGTAGCGCTCGACGGCGGCGCGCGAGGCGGGCAGGACGGGCAGCTCGCGTTGCTTGCCGCCCTTGCCGGTGACGCGCAGCGTCTCGGGCAGGGGCGCGTCGCGCTGGCGGAGGCTCAGCGCCTCGGCGATGCGCAGGCCGGCGCCCCAGATCAGCGTCAGCGCGGCGGTGTCGCGCGCGGCGATCCAGGGCTCGGCGTGATGGCCGGCGGCGGCGACGACGCAGCGCGCGTCCGGGGCCGCGATCGGGCGCGGCAGGCGGGCGGCGGTCTTTGGCGTGCGCACGGCGTGGACGGCCGGGCAACTCAGCCCATGGGCGCGATCGAGCCAGTGGTAGAAGCCGCGCACCGCCGAAAGCTCGCGCGCCAGCGAGCGGGCCGAGATGCCGTCGCGGCGGCGGGCCGCCATCCAGGCGCGGATGTCGGTGATGGCGACGGCGGCCAGCGCGGCCTGCCCCATCGGGCCGCCGGTGTGCCCGGCCATGAAGCCGAGGAAGGTGGCGACGTCGCGGCGGTAGGCGTCGAGCGTCTTCGGCGACCGGCCGCGGACGGCGCCGAGATGGGCGATCCAGCGCTCCGAGCAGGTCGGCGGCGCCGGCCGAGGCGTCGGTCATGGGCGGCGCCCTTCGGGCCGGGCGAGGCAGGCGGCGGCGCGCGAGGCGCGCCATGACATGCCCCCGGACACGCGCGTTCGCGCGCGAGCGGGGCCCGCTCGGCGTATGGCCGGCGGTTCGTGTCTCCCGCCGGCGACGGTCGGGGCCGGGGCGTCGCAGAAAGGGTGCTGGAAGGCCCGACGTGGTCGGGCCGATGGTGAGCCTGTGCGAATTCGGGGCGCGCCGCGTCGCTGGAGAAGTGGTGGTCCGACTGCCGGGCGGCGCAGGCAGGTCGTGGCGATCCCGGCCCGGCCCGGAAGCGGGCGAGCGGCGCGGGACGGCGCCAATCGACGGGGCGCGCGCCGACCGGGACGGCCGCGCCGCCTCGCATCAGTCGCTGCTCTCCGACAGCCTCTGCATCAGCAGGCGCTCGACCGCGCCGGCGAAGAAGGCCAGCAGGTCGGTGCCGTGCGAGGGGTCGAACTTGCGCGGGTCGGCGGAGCCGAAGGCGATCATGCCGGCGCTGCCGGGGATGTCGAGGCGCATCAGGGCCTCGGACTGCACCGGGTTGGCCTCGCCGAAGATCAGCTCGGATTCGGCGCCGGCCTCGCGCAGCACGACCGGCCCGGCGTTGCTGCCGTCGAGCGACATGTAGTCGGCGACCGTGCCCTCGGGCAGCGCCATGACGCGGCCGTGAAGGTCGGGGCCGAAGCCCGCCGCCGGACCGCTTTCCGCAACGTCGCTCTCGAGGCAGAGCCGCGTGTCCTCGAGAGCCAGCATCCGCGGCACGTCGTGCGTCAGGCGGTGCAGGAAGGACGAGAGGTCGGGCGGCTCGATCAGCGCCAGCACGGCGCGGTGCACCTGGCGCGTGCCCTCGACGTTTTCGTAGGCCGCGGCGACGACGGTGCGGTGGTGCTGCACCATCTTTTCGAGCCGCGATTCGAGGCGCTCGACCAGCCGGTCGCGCAGGTCGACGACCTGGCGCTCGCCGTTGCGCATGCCGACCAGCCGGCGCATCACCTGGTCGTCTTCCAGCACCAGGTCGGGATCGGCGACGATCAGCGAGCGGATCAGGTCGCGCTCGTCGTCGGACAGGCGAAACGCGTCCATCTCAGCCCCTGAGGATCGTCTGGCCGGTGCGCGCCCAGTCGGCGAGGAACGCCTCCAGGCCCTTGTCGGTCAGCGGGTGGTCGGCCAGCTTCTTCAGCACCGCAGGCGGCAGCGTCGCCACGTCGGCGCCGATCTTGGCAGCCAACGTCACGTGGTTCACGGTGCGGATCGAGGCGGCGAGGATTTGCGTCGGGAAGTGGTAGTTGTCATAGATCTGCCGGATGTCCGCGATCAGCTCCATTCCCTCCAGCCCGATATCGTCCAGCCGCCCGATGAAGGGCGAGATGAAGGTCGCGCCGGCCTTGGCCGCCAGCAGCGCCTGCGCGGCCGAGAAGCAGAGCGTGACGTTGACCATGAGGCCGTCGTCCGAGAGCCGCCGGCAGGCGCGCAGCCCGGCCCAGGTCAGCGGCACCTTGACGGCGATGTTCGGCGCCAGCTTTGCCAGCTCGCGACCCTCGGCGATCATGTCGTCGGCTTCCAGCGCCGTGACCTCGGCCGAGACCGGGCCGGGGACGATCGAGCAGATCTCGCGCGTCACCTCGGCGATGTCGCGGCCGGACTTTGCGATCAGCGACGGGTTGGTGGTCACCCCGTCGACCATGCCGGTGGCGGCGAGCTCGCGGATCTCGGCGATCTCGGCGGTGTCGATGAAGAATTTCATGCGCTGCTCCGGTAGCGCTGCGTCAGGAAACGGCTGGAGGGGCGACCCCCGCTGCCCCGTTCGGGCGCAACCTAGCCGAGTGGTGCGGGGCTTGCCAGCCCCCAATCGGGCGTGAGCGGCGAGGCCGGCGGGGCACGCGGGCGGGTCGGCGTGCTGCTGCCGATGCCGCTGCCGCCGCTGGATTATGCCGTGCCCGAGGGCGAGGCATATCGGCCGGGCGATTTCGTCGCGGTCGAGCTGGGCACGCGCCGCGTCGCGGGCGTCGTCTGGGGGCCCGGCGACGGCGCTGTGCCGGCGGCGAAGCTGAAGGAGGCAGGTCCCCGGCTGGACGTCGTGCCGATGCGCGAGCCGATGCGGCGCTTCCTCGATCGGGCGGCGGAATACACGCTGACGCCGCTCGGCATGATGCTGCGGCTGGCGACACGGGTGCCCGAGCTGGGGCGGCCGGCGCGGATGCGCCATGTCTGGCGGCCGGGCGAGGGCCAGCCGGCGCGGATGACGCCGGCACGGGCGCGCGTGCTGGAGGTTGCGGCGGGTTATGGCGGCGCCGGGCTGGCGACCGCCGAGCTGGCGCGCGAGGCCGGGGTCACGCCGGCGGTCGTCAAGGGGCTGGCCGATGCCGGCGCGCTGGTCCGGGCCGAGGTGCCGGCGGACGCGCCCTACCCGCCGCTCTGGGGCCAGCCGATGGGCGGCCACCTGAGCGCCGACCAGCAGGCAGGGGCCGAGGCGCTGCGCGCCGAGGTGGCGGCCGGCGGGTTTTCGGCGACGCTTGTCTATGGCGTGACCGGCTCCGGCAAGACCGAGGTCTACCTGGAAGCCGTCGCCGAGTGCCTGGCGCGCGGCAGGCAGGCGCTGGTGCTGCTGCCCGAGGTGGCGCTGACCTCGGGCTTCATCGACCGGGTGGAAGACCGTTTTGGCGCGCGGCCGGGCGAGTGGCACCACGGGATCTCGACGGTCGAGCGGCGGCGGCTGTGGCACGCGGTGGCGGCCGGGGCCGTGCAGCTGGTGGTCGGCGCGCGCTCGGCGTTGTTCCTGCCCTTCAGCGATCTCGGCCTGGTCGTGGTCGACGAGGAGCACGAGCCGAGCTTCAAGCAGGAGGACGTGGTCTATTACCATGCGCGCGACATGGCGGTGCTGCGCGCCTCGATCGAGGGGGCGGCGGCGGTGCTGGCCTCGGCGACGCCCTCGCTGGAGACCTGGGCGAACGCCAGGGCGGGGAAATACAAGCGTATCGACCTGCCCGAGCGGTTCGGCGCGGCGGTGCTGCCCGAGATCCGGCTGGTCGACCTGCGGAGCCACAACCCGGGCCGGAACCGCTGGATCTCGGAGCCATTGGTCGAGGCGGCGCGGGCGCGACTGGGGCTGGGCGAGCAGTCGCTGTTCTTCCTCAACCGCCGCGGCTACGCGCCGCTGACGCTCTGCCGGGCCTGCGCGCACCATTTCGGCTGCCCGGACTGCGACGCCTGGATGGTGACGCATCGCTACCGGGCCGAGCTGTTGTGCCACCAGTGCGGGCATGTCGAGCCGCTGCCGCGCGCCTGCCCGTCCTGCGGGCGCGACGACCGGCTGGCGGTCGTCGGGCCGGGGGTCGAGCGGCTGGCCGAGGAGGCGGCGGGGCTGTTCCCGACGGCGCGGATCGAGGTGCTGTCCTCGGACCTGACGACCGGCCCAGGCGAGCTGAAGGCGCGGCTGGCGGCGATCGCGGCCGGCGAGGCGGATATCGTCATCGGCACCCAGATGATCGCCAAGGGGCACAACTTTCCCAAGCTGACGCTGGTCGGCGCGATCGACGCCGACATGGGGCTGCAGGGCGGCGACCTGCGGGCGGCCGAGCGCACCTTCCAGATCCTGCACCAGGTGGCGGGTCGCGCCGGCCGGGCCGACCGGCGCGGGCTGGCGCTGATCCAGACCGTCGCGCCCGACCACCCGGTGCTGCGCGCCATCGTCTCGGGCCAGGCGGAGGCGTTCTGGGAGCAGGAGGCCGAGATGCGCGAGCGCGCCGGCATGCCGCCCTATGGCCGGCTGGCGGCGGTGATCGTCTCGGGCGTCGACGAGGCGAAGGTCTGGGAGGTCGCGCGCGAACTGGGCCGAGCCGCGCCGCTGCTGGTGCGCGAAGGCGCCGAGGTGTTCGGCCCGGCGCCGGCGCCCTTCGCCCGGCTGCGCGGCAAGGTGCGCGCGCGGCTGCTGGTCAAGGCGCCGAAGGGGCTGCACATCCAGCCGCTGCTGGCCGCGTGGCGCGCGGCCGTGCGCTGCCCGGCCGCCGTGCAGGTCGCCATCGACATCGACCCGCAGAGCTTCCTCTGACCTCGCGCCATCGGCAGCGGATGCCGGTTGGCCAACGGCTCGCAGGAGGAATAAGGTCGGATTCGATCTCCGGGAGTCGCGTTCCGCGCGATCCCGTCTGAGAGCCCCGGGAAAGAGGACCAGACCCATGCTCGACACCAACACCGATCTCTCGAAGCTGCTGAACGACCCCGACCTGCTGGCGACCAAGGCCTACCTGGCCGGCGAGTGGCGCGACGCCGAGAGCGGCAAGACGTTTCCCGTCAGGAACCCGGCGCGCGGCGACGTCATCGCCGAGGTCGCGGACCTCTCCCGCGCCGAGGCGGCGAAGGCGATCGACGCGGCCTATGCGGCGCAGAAGGAATGGGCGTCCTGGACCGGCAAGGAGCGCGCCGCCGTGCTCCGCAAGTGGTTCGAGCTGATGGTCGCCAACGCCGACGACCTCGGCACGATCCTGACCGCCGAGCAGGGCAAGCCGCACGCCGAGGCGAAGGGCGAGATCCTCTACGGCGCCAGCTTCATCGAGTGGTTCGCCGAGGAGGCCAAGCGGAACTACGGCGAGACGATCCCCGGCCACCAGCGCGACAAGCGCATCACCGTGATCAGCCAGCCGATCGGCGTCGCCGCCTCGATCACGCCCTGGAACTTTCCGAACGCCATGATCACCCGCAAGGCCGGTCCGGCGCTGGCGGCGGGCTGCGCCTTCGTCGCGCGCCCGGCCGCCGAGACGCCGCTGTCGGCGCTGGCGCTGGGCGTGCTGGCCGACCGCGCCGGCATCCCGAAGGGTGTGCTGTCGGTCATCACCTCGTCGCGCTCCTCCGAGATCGGCAAGGAGTTCTGCGAGAACCCCAAGGTTCGCAAGCTGACCTTCACCGGCTCGACCGAGGTCGGGCGCATCCTGCTGCGCCAGGCGGCGGACCAGGTGCTGAAGTGCTCGATGGAGCTGGGCGGCAACGCGCCCTTCATCGTCTTCGACGACGCCGACCTGGACGCGGCGGTCGAGGGCGCGATGATCTCGAAGTACCGCAACAACGGGCAGACCTGCGTCTGCGCCAACCGGATCTACGTGCAGGCCGGCGTCTACGACGCCTTCGCCGAGAAGCTGGCCGCCGCCGTCGGCAAGATGAAGGTGGGCGACGGGCTGGGCGAGCCGGTGCAGCTTGGCCCGCTGATCAACCCGGCCGCCGTCGACAAGGTCGAGGAGCACATCAAGGACGCCGTCTCCAAGGGCGGCAAGGTGACGACGGGCGGCAAGCGCCACGCGCTTGGCGGCACCTTCTTCGAGCCGACGATCATCACCGGCGCGACCCGCGACATGGCGTTCGCGAAGGAGGAAACCTTTGGTCCGCTGGCGCCGCTCTTCCGCTTCGAGACGGTCGAGGATGTCATCGAGATGGCCAACGACACGATCTTCGGGCTCGCCGCGTACTTCTACGCCCGCGATCTCTCGCGCGTGACGAAGGTGGCCGAGGCGCTGGAATACGGCATGGTCGGCATCAACACCGGCCTGATCTCGACCGAGGTCGCGCCCTTCGGCGGCGTCAAGCAGTCGGGTCTGGGCCGCGAGGGCAGCCGGCACGGCATGGCCGAGTTCATGGAGATGAAGTACCTCTGCATCTCGGTCTGATACCGAGGCTGTCGCCGCGCCTCCCGTTCCTCGCGGTCGCGCGCCGGTAGCGCGCGAAGACATGCCCCGTCGCGCGCGTCCGCGCGCGGCGGGTCCCGCTGGGCGCACCACGCCGGTGTTGGTGCGGGCGGAGAGGGTGCAGGGAGTTTTGCTGGGGAAGGCCGGACGGGGCGTCCGGCCGGGCGCGAGCATCGGCGAGTCGGCGGCGCGTCAAGGGCGGGGCGGGCTGCGCCCGTGCTGCGCACCCTTGACCCGCCCGCCGACTCGCCTGGTGATGAGGGGCGTCGGGGCCGGACAGGGGAATCCGGGTCGGCCCCTGCGGCGGCGCATGATCCGGGTGGCGGGGCGACGGGCGGCGGGGCATTCCGGCGGCAGGATCATTGCCGGGGAGAGCTGCCATGCCTGTCGTCACCGCCCTGCCGACCGAGACCGTCCGCGTGCTGCAATCGGGCGGGCCGGATGCGAACGGAATGGTGCCGGAGAGGGCCGTCTCGGACGGCGCCGGCAATCCGTGCCGGCACTGTCTGCGGCCGATCCCGCAGGGCGCCGCGATGCTGGTGCTGGCGCACCGGCCGTTCCCGGCGGCCCAGCCCTATGCCGAGATCGGGCCGATCTTCCTCTGCGCGGACCCATGCGAGCGCTGGCAGGGCGAGGGCCTGCCGCCGATCGCCGAGGGCGTGCCGGACTACCTGCTGAAGGGCTACACCGCCCGGCACCGCATCCGCTATGGCACCGGCGCGGTGCTGCCGGTGGCGGAGGTCGCCGCCCGCGCCGAGGCGCTGCTGGAGCGCGACGACGTGGCCTATGTCCACGTCCGCTCGGCGCGCAACAACTGCTACCAGTTTCGCATCGACAGGGGGTGAGCGGCGGCTCGGGCCGAGCGGCGGCCGGGCAGCGCCCTCAGGCCGAGCAGCGGGCGCCGCCGAGGACGCAGAACTTCGCGCAGTGCCGATGGTTGAGCGCGACCGGGCGGTCGGCCTCGGCCAGCGTGCGGCCGAGCTCGAACCGGGGGTCGTAGGCCAGCAGCGTGCAGGCGAGGACGACGGGGTGCGCCGCGCCGCGGCGCTTTGCCACCATCCGCGCGCTCGAGCACATGACGCTGTCGGGCGACTTTCCGAGGATGCTCCAGCAGGCGGTGGTGATCTCGGGGACGTCAGCGGTCTCGTCCATCTCGGGGAACAGCACCAGCGCGCCCGGGTCGTCGGCGTCAATGGCAAGGCGCTCGCGCGCGAACAGGCGGGCGAAGCCGGCCCGCGTCTCGGCCTCGGCCTCGCCCCAGAGCGTGCGGCCGGCGACGGCGAGGCGGACGCCCGCGTCGCGCAGCCAGCGGATCCCGGCGAGCGTCGTCTCGAAGCTGCCCGCGCCGCGCTCGGTATCGTGCTGCTCGGCCGCGTGGTGGTCGAGCGAGACGCGCAGCGTCAGCCTCGGGCCGAACCGGCCGGCCAGGGCGGCGAGCTCCCGTTTCACGGTGGGGCGCATCATCGGCCGCATTGCATTGGTCAGGATGAGGACCTCGAAGCCGCGCCCCAGCGCGTCGCCGGCCATCGCGCAGAGGTCGGGGTTCATGAACGGCTCGCCGCCGGTAAAGCCGATCTCGCGCGTCGGCAGGGCGCGGGCGGCGATCTCGTCGAGATAGGCGGCGACCTCGGCGGCCGTCAGGTAGACCAGAGCGTCGTTCGTCGGGCTGGAGAGGATGTAGCAGTTGGCGCACTCGATGTTGCAGAGCGTGCCGGTGTTGACCCAGAGGGTCTCGAGCGCGCGGAGCGCCACGGCGGCGCGCGGCTCTCCCGTCGCCGTCACCGCCGGGTCTGTGAACTTCGGGGCGGGCGTGCCGGCAACGATATCGCGGGCCGGCGCGGGGCGCGGGCGTGCCAGGCCGTGGGCCGTGCCGTGCGTCATGCCTCCTCCTCCGCGGTGCGCTGCCAGGACAGCTTTCGAAGAGATCTGCGGAGCCCGGCGGAAGGCAAGCGCCGACGGGCCGGGATCACGCGATTGTTGAGAGACTGGAGCGGGCGATCGGGATCGAACCGACGACATTCAGCTTGGGAAGCTGACGTTCTACCACTGAACTACGCCCGCGCCGGATCCCGACCTACGACGGCAAGGAAAATCCGTCAAGCGCGAGCAACGCGAGTGCACCTCCGCGGCCGCAACAAGATAGTGCGAACGACCGACGGTGCTGAACGCGGCAGAGACCGATCTGCGCCATCCTCGATCGGCGAGCACATCAGGGAGCGACAATAAGGTCGGATTGCCGACGTTCGCGGCAGGTGCGGGATAACTGCCACTACTCCCCACCTCGGACATCCAGCACAACTGTCTACGGCTCGAATTCACCTCAAGCAGCACTTCATGAGGGTTCCGGCTGATTGCCTCTCGGCTGCTTGCCTCTCGGCTGAGGGATTCCCGCGGGGAATCGCGGGAGTTACACTCCTGCCCAACGACAACGGGGGCAGGCATGGTGCAGGATGTGGAACATCTGAGCGTGGCGGAGCTGTTGGCGGGCTGTCGCGGCAGCAGGGACGCGACGTGGCGCGGCACTACCAGGTGATCTGGCTGCTGGCGCAGGGGCATTCGGTCAGGGAGATGGCGCGGCTGACGGGCTTCGTGGCGCGCTGGGTCGACAAGCTTCTGGCCCGCTACTGGATTGAGCGGAACAAAGGAGTCCGATTTGGGATTCCCCTTTGCTCTGGCGTATGCGATTCACTGGGATGCGCACAGGAATATCCTTCACCGTCTCCGCTGAAGATCGTACGCGACTGGGAGCCTCGAAAAACCTCCACAGATCGCTGGTTTCGTGGTTCTCTTGTCTCGGAGGAGATGTGGAGGCGCGGATGCGTGGACAGTCGGGGTTCTGGGACATTGACGAGCGCTATGTGCGGCTGAGTGAGGCCGGCGATCCGCTGGAGAAGCTCACCGCGCTGGTGCCGTGGGAGGTGTTCCGCAAGCCGCTGGGGAAGGCGCTGAAGCGCTCGGACGGTGCAAAGGGCGGCAGGCCACCCTACGACGCCGTGCTGATGTTCAAGGTGCTGGTCCTGCAGGCGCTCTACAATCTCTCGGACGATCAGGCCGAATTCCAGATTCAGGATCGGCTGTCCTTCATGCGCTTCCTGGACCTTGGGTTGGCCGATCGGGTTCCGGATGCCAAGACGATCTGGCTGTTCCGCGAGCACCTGGCGCAGGCGGGCGCGATCAAGACGCTCTTCGCCAGCTTCGACAAGCATCTCGCCGAGGCGGGCTATCTCGCCATGGGCGGGCAGATCGTCGACGCGACGATCGTCGCCGCGCCGAGGCAGAGGCACACCGACGAGGAGAAGGCCGCGATCAAGGCCGGCGAGGTGCCGGAGGAGTGGAAAGCCAGGCCGGCCAGGCTGAGGCAGAAGGACCGGGATGCGCGCTGGACGGTGAAGTTCTCCAAGGCGAAGCCGGCAGTGCCGGGCAGGCCGCAGCAGGTGGACATCGCGGTGCCGACCTTCGGCTACAAGAACCACGCCGCCATCGACCGCCAGCACGGCTTCATCCGCGGCTGGTCGGTGACGAGCGCCGCTTCCTATGACGGGGCGCAGCTCGCCAACGTCCTCGACCGCTCGAACACCGGCTCCAGGGTCTGGGCGGACACTGCCTACCGGTCGGCGAAGAACGAGGAATGGCTGGGGAAGAACGGCTACGTCTCGGACATCCACCGCAAGAAGCCGAAGGGGCGGCCGATGAGCGAGAGGACGTCCCGCGCCAATGGCCGGCGCTCGATGGTTCGCTCGGCGGTCGAGCACGTCTTCGCCCGCCAGAAGGGACCGATGGCGCTGTTCGTCCGCACCATCGGCATCGTGCGGGCCGAGGCCAAGATCGGCATGGCCAATCTGGCATACAATCTCACGCGCTTCGTCTGGCACCAGCGGAGAGGAATGTCCGCCTGACGGCGAAAGCAAAGCCCAAGGGGCGACCCCGCGTCCGGTAGTAAGCAACAACGCCCGAGACCTGTGGCCTCAGCGGCACCCCGGCAGACACGGCTCGGCTACGCCCGCAGAGGTGGCTCGGTTTGTCTGAGCAGTAGCCGGGGGCTGGTTAAATGGATTTCCGCCTTGGTTATGCTGCCGCCGGGATTGGCTGCAGCCCGCTGAGATATGTTCGATCGGGTGTCCGCCCGCCAAGCGACGAATGGGGCCTCGTCCGATTGTAGAAGGTCAGGTAGCGCCCGATCGAGGCGCGGGCCTCGGAGACGCTGGCGTAGGCGCGGAGGTAGACCTCCTCGTATTTCACCGTTCGCCAGAGCCGCTCGACGAAGACGTTGTCCCGCCAGGCGCCCTTGCCGTCCATGCTGATGGCGATCCCGGCATTCTTCAGCACCCTGGTGAAGTCGACGGAGGTGAACTGGCTGCCCTGATCGGTGTTGAAGATCTCAGGCCGGCCGTGGCGGGCGAGCGCCTCGTCGAGAGCTTCGATGCAGAAGTCCGCGGAGAGCGTGATCGACAGCCGCCAGGCCAGGACCTTCCGGCTGAACCAGTCGATGACGGCGGCAAGGTAGACGAAGCCGCGCGAGAGCGGGACGGAGGTGATGTCCATCGCCCAGACCTGGTTCGGCCGCGTCACAGCCATCTTCCGGAGCAGGTATGGATAGATCCTGTGCCCTGGCGCCGGCTTCGATGTCCTCGGGCGTCGGTAGAGCGCCTCGATGGCCATCTTCTTCATGAGCGTCGAGACGTGCAGCCGGCCTGCCTCGTGGCCTTCGGCCTTCAGGAGCCCCTGCAGCATGCGACTGCCCGCGAACGGATACTCGAGATGAAGTTTGTCGATCCGGCGCATGAGCGCGAGATCTGCCATCCGGGGCCGGCCGTGGCAGGTAATAGACGCTGCCCCGGCTGATCCCGAGTTCGCTGGCCTGCCGCGCGATCGGCAGCTCATGGGACCTGTCGATCATTTTCTTGCGCTCGGCAGCAGTCCGGCCTTGTCGAGCGCGCCCTCTAAAAAATCATTCGCCAGGGTCAGCTCGCCGATCTTCGCGTGCAGAACCTTCACGTCGATGGCCGGGGCCGCTTCGGCTTTCGCGGTGTCGCCGAACAGCCGTCGCCCCTTCCAGAAGCTGGGAACGCCACTGCGTGATCTGATTGGGGTGAACATCGAACTGCTGCGCAAGCTCGCTCAGCGTCTTCTCGCCCTTGATCGCAGCCACGGCCACCTTCGCCTTGAAGGCCGGGCTGTGGTTCCGGCGCGGTCGTCTCGCCATGGTCTCTCCTCGCTTTCGGCAATCATGCCGATGTCGCGCGGATCTTCCACTCATTGCCCCTGTGCAGATTCCCCGAGCCATCTCTCAACCTCTCAACATCGTCTACGGCGTCAACCACCACGACCTACGACCCGGCGCGCCATCACCTGGTCACGGTGGCCAGTTGCACGACGAACTGCCTCGCGCCCGTGGTGAACGTGCCGCACGAGGAGATTGGGATCGAACACGGCGTCATCGCTACGATCCACGACGTGACCAACACGCAGACGATGGTCGACCGCCCGGCGAAGGACCCGCGCCGGGCGCGCTCGGCGCTCCTGAACCTCAAGCCGACGACGACCGGCTCGGCGGCGGCGGTCACGCTGATCTATCCCGAGCTGAAGGGTCGGCTGAATGGGCATGCCGTGCGCGTGCCGCTGCTGAACGCGTCGCTGACCGACTGCGTCTTCGAGCTGAAGGGGCGGACGACCGTCGAGGAGGTGAACAACCTGTTCGAGATTTGGTCGCTGCAGAACCTCAAGGGCATGCTAGGCTTCGAGCGTCGGCCGCTGGTCTCTTCGGACTTCTTGAACGACCCGCACTCCGCCATCATCGATGGGCCGTCCACGATGGTCATCAACGGCACGCAGGTGAAGGTCTTCGCCTGGTACGACAACGAGTGGGGCTATGCTTGGCGCATGGTCGACATCGCCCGCATGGTCGCAGGGGGCATGTCAGCGAATGTCCCCCGCCGCAGAGAATCCGCCGACCGCGCCGGCCGCCTACGCGGCCGTGACCGCCGCCTACTGGGCGTGCATGCTGACCGACGGCGCGCTGAGGATGCTGGTCCGGCGCGCTAGACGGGATGATCCTGGCCGTGAAGAACAACCTTGCTGTCGCCGGCCAGCCTTGGGCCGCCGGGATCGCGGGCCGGTGCGAGGTCGTCGCCACCGGCGACGCGACCGCCCTGGCCCTGCTGCGACTGGCGGGCGCGGTACCGATCGGCCGGACGAACATGGAGGAGGCGGCGTTCGGAGCCGTCACCGACAACCCGACCTTCGGGCGAACCGAAAACCCGCGGCGCCCGGGCCATGTGGCGGGCGGGTCGTCCGGCGGCTCGGCGGCGGCGGTGGCGGTGGGGTTCGCGGACCTCGCGCTGGGGACGGACACGCTCGGCTCGGTGCGCATCCCGGCGGCCTATTGCGGGGTTTTCGGCCTGAAGCCGACCTTCGGCCTGGTCGGGCGCGGCGGGCTCGCGATGCTGGCGCCGTCGCTGGACACGGTGGGCATCATGGCGGCCGGGGCGGGGCTGCTCTGGCCGGCAGTCGCGTCGATGGCCGGCGTGGACGCCGGCGACCCGGACAGCCTGTCGCCGCCGCCGGGCTGGGGTGAGCGGCGCGTGCCGCCGAACCTCGCCGGCCTGCGCGTCGCCGTGCCCCGCCAGGTCGCGGAGGTCGCCTGCGAGCCCGAGGTGCTGGAGGCCCTGCGGACGGCGCGCGCGGCGATGGCGGTGCTGGGCGCCACGGTCGCCGATATCGATGTTTCGGGGTGGGAGCCGGGGCCCGACCGGCGCGCCGGGCTGCTGATGATCGAGGCGGAGGGCGCGGTCGAGCTGGACGGGTTGATGGACCGGCAGGGCGCGCTCAGCGCGCCGCTGCTGGCGGCCCTGCGATACGGGCGCGACGCGCCCTCGGCCAGGATCGTCCGCGCCGCGGCGCGTATCAGGACCGCCGGCGCCGCTATCCGCCGAGCACTGGCGACGGCGGACCTCCTACTGCTGCCGACGGTGCCGCAGCGCGCCTTCGCGCATGACCGGCCGGCCCCGACCGACCAGGCCGACCTCACGGCGCCGGCGAATTACGCCGGCGTGCCTGCGGTGTCGCTGCCTGTCTGGTTGCCGGGCGAGGCGCTGCCGGCGGCCGTTCAGCTGATCGGCCCCGCCTGGTCCGAGGCGCGGCTGACAGCATGGGCCGAGCGCCTGGCGGGCGCCCTGCCCGCCCGGCCCGGCTAGACGGCGCCCGCCGCTCGCAGCGCCGCGATTTCCTCGTCGGCATAGCCGTATTCATGCAGCACCTCATCGCTGTGCTCGCCCGCGTCGGGCGCGGCGGTATCAATGCTCGCCGGCGTGCGCGACAGCGTCAGCGGCTGCCCGATCACCCGCGTCTCGCCGCGCGCGTGGTGCGTCACCGGCTGCGCGATGCCAAGGTGGCGAACCTGCGGGTCCTCGAACATCTCGTCCACCGTGTAGATCGGCCCGGCGGGCACCCCGTGCGCCTCGAGCAGGTCCAGCCACTCGGCGGTGGTCTTCTCCGCGAAGATCGGCGCCAGCATCTCCCAGATCGCCGGGCGACGTGCATAGCGCGCATCGGCGGTGGCATAGTCGGGGTGCTCGCCCCAGTCCGGCCGGCCGATCGCCGCGCAGAAGGCGCGCCACTGGCCATCGCCGCCGACGCCCAGGTTCAGATAGCCGTCGGCGGTCGCGGCGACGCCCATCGGAGTCGCGTAGGGGTGGTCGTTGCCGGCCTGCTGCGGCACCTCGCCGTCGATCAGCCAGCGCGCCGCCTGGAAGTCCATCAGCGCGATCTGCGCCTCGAGCAGCGAGGTATGGATCCACTGGCCGCGACCCGAGCGCGCCCGCTCCTGCAGCGCGATCAGCACGCCGATCGCGCCGTAGAGACCGGCCGAGGAGTCGGCCACCGCCGTCCCCGCCCGCATCGGCCCCTCGCCGGGCTGGCCGGTCACCATCATCAGCCCGCCCATGCCCTGCGCGATCTGGTCGAAGCCGGCGCGCTTCGCATAGGGCCCGTCCTGCCCGAACCCGGACACCGAGGCCAGGATGATGCGCGGATTGATCGCGGCCAGCGCGTCGTAGCCGATGCCCAGCCGCTCCTTCACGTCCGGGCGGAAGTTCTCGACCACCACGTCCGCCGTCTCGACCATCCGCCGGAACACCGCCAGCCCTTCGGGCCGCTTCAGGTTCAGCGTCAGCGAGCGCTTGTTGCGGTGCAGGTTCAGCATGTCGTAGCCGTGCCGCGCGCCGCTCATGCCGGCGTTCGGATCGACGCCCTCGGGCGCCTCGATCTTGATGACGTCGGCGCCGAAATCGGCCAGCACGCGGCAGCAGGTCGGACCCGCGCGCACGCGCGTCAGGTCGAGCACGCGCAGCTCGGACAGGGCGGACGAGGTGGCGCGGACGGGGCATCAGCTGGTCTCCGGCAGCGGCGGCAGGCGATCGGTGAACTCCGCGACCTCGGCGCCGCCGGTGCCGTCGGCCGCGACGAACCAGTCGCCGATCTGGCTGGAGGTCATGAAGACCGTGTCCTCGCGTGCCATCAGGATGTCGAGCGCCTGCTCGAACCAGTGCGAGACGTGCGGCACGCCGATGATGTGCGGGTGCAGGCCGAAGGTCAGGATTCGCGGGTTCTGCTCGGTCTCGCGCTCGAAGACCGCGAGCGTCGCCTGCAGGCGGCGAAGAAGCTCGTCGGTCGTGCCGTGCTGGATCGCGTGCGCCGGCACGTCGTTCAGCTCGAGCGCGTAGGGCAGGCCGACCATCGGCCCGTGCCTGGTGCGGATCCAGAACGGCAGATCGTCGATCGCCCAGTCGTGCAGGAACTCGATGCCGTGGGCGCGAAGGTGGTCGATCGTGTCCGGCGTCTCGCCGATGCCCGGGCCGAGCCAGGCGCGGACCTGCCGTGCCGTCGGCCTGGCGCAGCCGGTCGAGCGAGCGGCGGATGACCGCCACCTCGTCGTCGACCTGCTTGAGCGACTGCTGGAACCAGCCGTGGCCGACCAGCTCCCAGCCTGCGGCGACGATCTCGTCCATCAGCGCCGGGTAAACGTCGGCGACCTGCGCGTTCATCAGCGCCGAGACCGGCAGCCCGCGCTGCCCGACCGCCTCCATGAAGCGCGGCATGCCGCAGCGCATGCCGTACTCGACCCAGGAGTAGTTCGGCACGTCCGGCGGCTGCGACCTGCGCGCCGTGCGGCGCCGGCAGGACGCCGCGCGGCATCGGCCGGTCGAACGGCCAGTACTCGACGTTCATGCACAGGTTGACGATGATCGGCTTGCCGCCGGGCGGCTCGAGACGCCGCGCCGGTTCGCCATCGCATAGGGCACGCGGGGGTTGGACCACATCGAAGGGGCTCCGTTCTCCAGTGTGAGTGTCTTCAGTCGGTGTGCAGGCGGGCGGCCTCGGGCGGCCAGGTGAGGTAGACGGCCGCGCCCGGCCGGGGCATGTCGGCAGCGTCGCCCGACAGCACCCGCGCCGTCAGCTCCTGCCCGTTCGCCAGCACCGCGCGGTGCGAGGTGGTCAGACCCAGATAGACGCTCTCGCGATAGGTGGCGGCGAGACCGGCCGCGCCCGGCGCCTGCGACATCCGGACAAGCTCGGATCGGATCGACACCGACACGCGGTCGCCGCGGGACACGCGGGGCGGTGAGGGGAACGCGGATCTCGCCGCCCGCCGTCTCGACGGTGGCGTCCTCGGCCGAAAGCCCGGCGATGCGCCCGTCGATCAGGTTGTTCTCGCCGACGAAGCTGGCGGTGAAGCGGCGGCGCGGGGCCTCGTAGACCTCGCGCGCCGTGCCCTGCTCGACCAGCCTGCCGTCGGCGATCAGGGCGATGCGGTCGGCCACCGTCATCGCCTCCTCCTGGTTGTGGGTGACGTGGATGAAGGTGATGCCGACCTTCTCCTGCAGGTGCTTGAGCTCGAGGCACATCTCCTTGCGCAGCTGCGCGTCCAGCGCCGCCAGCGGTTCGTCGAGCAGCAGGATGTCGCGGTCCAACACCAGGGCCCGACCGAGCTGGACGCGCTGCTGCTGTCCGCCCGACAGCTCGTGCGGCTTGCGGTCGCCGAGTCCCGCGAGGCCGACCATGTCGAGCATCGCCTCGACCTTCTCCGCGATCTCGGCCCTGGGCCGCTTCGCCAGCACGAGGCCATAGCCGACATTGCGCGCGACCGTCATGTGGGGGAACAGCGCGTAGGACTGGAACACCATCGAGGTCGGCCTCTTCTCGGGTGGCAGGTCCGAGACATCCTGCCCGTGCAGCAGCACCTGGCCGGAGGTCGGCCGGTTGAAACCGCCGATGGTGCGCAGCAGGGTCGTCTTGCCGCCGCCCGAGGGGCCGAGCAGCACGAAATACTCGCCCGCCCGGATCGTCACGTCGACGCCGTCCAGCGCGCGGACTGGGCCGTAGTGCTTGCGGAGCGCCCTCGTCTCGACGGCGATGGGGCTGTCGCTCATGCGCGTCCTCTCAAGATCCGACGGGCTCCGCCTTCGCGCGCGCCTCGCGGCCGAGGCCCTCGGAATGCACCAGCGTCCACAGGATGATGCCGCCGATGAGCGCGATGGCGACGAAGCTGACGACGCTGGACATGGCGTAGGACTGCTCGGACATGCCCTCGTTCAGCATCTGGCTGACCAGCACGGTGGTGAAGGTGTCGAAGCCGCCCTTCAGCAGGCTCGTCCGCGTGTACTCGTTGAAGCACAGGATGACGCAGAAGGCGCAGGCGCTGAGCACGCCCGGACGGATCTGCGGGAACTCGATGTCCCAGAAGGCGCGCCATGCCGAGGCACCGCATGCGCGCGCCGCCTCGGTCTGATCGTGCCGGTATCGGCCCATGGTGATCAGCACCACGACGAAGGCGTAGGGCATGGTGTAGATGACGAGGCCGATCCAGGCGGTGGCGAAGCCCAGATCGAACCAGCCGTCCATCCAGCCGACGCCCAGCCAGCCGCCGAGCGCTGCGAAGGCGCGGTTGAGGTTCTTGAAGTAGACCAGCAGCGCCGAGCCGAAGATGTCCGGCGCCACGAACAGCGGCAGCAGCAGCAGGAAGATCACGGGCAGCTTCGCCCGCGTCGACTTGTAGAACTTGGCCGCGAGGATGGCGAAGGGCACCACCGTCGCCGTGGTGCAGACGGCCAGCTTCAGCGTCCAGCCGAGCGCATCGAGCATCAGCGCGTCCGAGAAGATCACGCCGTACCAGGCAAACGTGAAGTCGTACTCGGCCGCGCCAAAGCCGTTCTCGTTGAACGAGACGTACATGACGTAGAACACCGGCACCATCAGCGTGGCGACGACCAGCAGCAGGTAGAGCCACTGCAGCCTGTGCATCCACGGATTCTCGTAGTCGTCCATCAGCTGACCGGGTCGAGGATGTGGGTCAGGTCGAACAGCCAGTGGCCGATCCACAACAGCGCCATCAGCGTCGCCATCATGATCGCGCTGACGGCCATCGCCAGCGGGAAGTCGAGCGCGACGATCGCCTGGGTCGCGATCAGCCCGGCGTTCACCGCGCCGGGGCCGCCCAGGATGTTCGGCAGCAGCGCGACGCCGATGCCGTTGACGAAGATGAAGACCGAGCCCGCGAAGATGCCGGGCGCCGCCAGCGGCAGGATCACGTCCCGGTAGGTGCGCAGCGCTCCGGCGCCCAGATCCTCGCAGATCTCGAAGACGTGTTTCGGCACCGCCTCCATCGCCAGGAATCCCGAGAAGACGATGAAGGGCAGGAAGGACAGCACCTCGCCGATGATTACCCCGGTCGGCGTGTAGAGGATGGCCGTGATCGGCTCGTCTATCAGCCCGAGCGAGATCAGCGTGTCATTGACCAGCCCGTTGCGTTGCAGCACCGGGCGCAGTGCGAAGATGCGGATGATCTCGGACACCATGAAGGGCAGGATGAACAGCAGCACGACGCGGTGCTGCGCCACCTGCGGCACGCGCCGCCGGACGAAGACGGCGATCGGAAAGCCGAGGACCAGGCAGATCGCCACCGAGATCAGCGAGTGGATCATCGAGGCCAGGAAGTTCCAGAGGCGCGCCGAGGTGAAGAAGTTGACATACGAGAACAGGGTGAAGCCCGGCTCCATCCAGAACATCGTGCGCTCGAAGACGCTCCAGACGGCGGTCAGCGCCAGCGGCAGGGCAAAGAATACCACCATGAAGACGACGGGCACGTAGAACGCCCAATGCTGAAGGCGGGCCCGCCAGGTCCGCCCTGCCTCCGTCCCCGGCGGTGCCACGCTCTCAGGCGCCCTGAACGCGCGCCCACCAGTCCTGATAGTCACGGATGTGCGTCGGAAAGACGTTCTGCCAGGCGTTCCCGGCGACCGCATTGCGTGCCTTCTTGTTCTCCAGGCGCTGCGCGATCGTGGCGCGCGCGGCCTCGTCGAACTCCTCGGGATGCGCCTCGACATACTCGACGACGCCCTGCATCTGCGGCGTGAACCCGTAGGTCGCCAGCGTCCGCGCGCCGAACCAGGGCGACAGATAGAGGTTCATCAGCTTGTAGAAGGCGTCTTCCTGGCCGCGCTCCTTGCCGCCCCTGGTCAGCATGAAGATGTTGTTCCAGGTCTGGTGACCTTCCTTCATGGTGCCGTAGCGGATGTCCTGGCCGGACTTGTTCGCGGCGACGACCTGGATCGGTTCCCAGCACGAGGAGACCAGCACTTCCTCTGAGGCCAGCAGGTCGACGCCGTTCTGGAAGCCGTTCCAGAACGTGCGGAACTGGCCGGCCTTCTTCTTGTCGATCAGGAACTGGGCGACGCCCTTCACCTCGTCCGGCGTCATGTCGGCCGGGTCCTCGATATCCTGACGGCCGGTCTGTTTCAGGTAGATCGCCGTGTTGGTCAGCGTCGGGCCGAAATCGTTCTGCATGGCGGCCCGGCCCTTGAACTGCTCGTCGAACAGCGCCTCCCAGCTGGTCAGCTCCTCGCCGATGACCGAGTGGTTGTAGGCAAGGCTGTCGGCGTTCGAGATGTAGGGCACCGCGACCAGCTTGCCCTCGTGCCGGATGGTGTCCGCGGCCTCGGCGCCCTCGGCGTATCTCGGCAGCAGGTTCGACCAGTTCGGGATGCGGCCAGCATCGATCTCGACGATGACGCCCTGGCTGGCCAGCGCGTCCTCCATGCCGCCGCCATTGTCGGACATCGCGTCGTAGAGCTTGTTGCCGTCGCCCACGACCATCTTCTGAATGGCCTCGTCGGCGCTGCCGGACTTGGCGTTGTAGGCGATCGAGATGCCCGCCTGCTCCTCCATCGCGCTCCAGTCCTTGGCGCCGACCTTGGCGATGCCGAGGGTCCAAAGCCGCAGCGGTTCGGCGGCCAGGGCAGAGGTGCCGCGAAGGCCCGTCGCGGCGGCGCCGGCTGCTGCGAGCGCCAGCATCTGGCGGCGCGTGAAATCCTGCTGGTTCATGATCTTCTCCCCTTGCCGGCCGGTTCTTGCCGCCCCGCGGGCGAGCACGTCGCGCCGCAACGTTAGCAGAAAGCGGATGCCCGGCAACCGCGCAGCGGCCATCGACGGCGGCAGGCTAGGCAAGCGCGCCGGCGCGTCCTAAGCCGGATGCGGCAATCGAGGGAGACGACAATGGATCTGGGTCTGGAGAAGCGGAAGGTTCTGGTGACGGGCGGATCGAAGGGGATCGGCCTCGCGACCGCCCGCTGCTTCGCTGCCGAGGGGGCGGAAGTCGTTCTCGTCGCCCGCGACGCCGCGACCCTGTCGGCGGCGGCTGACGGCCTGCGCGAGGAGACCGGGCGCGCCGTCGGCACCTTCGCGGCGGATCTCTCCGCCGATGCCGAGCGCGAGCGGCTGTTCGCCGCGCACGGCGATATCGACATCCTGGTGAACAACGCGGGTGCCATTCCGGCGGGCGACATCGCCAACGTTTCGATGGAGGCGTGGCGCACGGGCTGGGACCTGAAGGTCTTCGGCTACATCCACCTCTGCAAGCTCTACGTCGCCGCGATGAAGCAGCGCCGCTCGGGCATCGTCGTCAACATCATCGGTATGGGCGGGCGCGCGGTCAGCCCCGGCTACATCGCCGGCGCGGCGGGCAACGCGGCGCTGATCGGCTTCACCAACGCGCTGGGCGCCGAGACGCCGGCCTTTGACGTGCGCGTCTTCGGCATCAACCCCGCGCCGACCATGACCGACCGCATCGTCACCATGTCGAAGACCCGCGCCCGGATCCGCTTCGGCGACGAGAGCCGCTGGAAGGAGACACTGAATGAGGAGAAGCTGCCCTTCGGCCGGCTGAAGCGTGCCGAGGAGGTCGGCGCGCTGGCCGTGATGCTGTCGGCGCCGCAGGTGCACTACCTGTCCGGCACGGTGATCGACATGGATGGCGGCGCGCAGTGGGCGTGAGGCGTCAGGCCGCCGCGCCGGCCCAGCGCTGTGCCGCGTCGAGGAACGCCGCGACCTCCGGCTCTCCGTGATCGGCGGCGAACACCTCGACCTCGAACGGCCCCGCATAGCCGGCCTCGCGGATCGCCCGCAGCACCTGCGCCATGTCGAGCGCGCCGCGGTCCAGCCAGGGCGACCGCCGCGGCGCCGCGCCGGTGAGATCGACGTTGCAGACCTGCACCAGCCGTACCCGCGAGGCGGGATCGGCGATTGCGGGCAGAAGCTCCGGGTCCCACCAGGAATGGAAGAGATCGACGATCAGGCCCGTGGCGTTCAGCCCCGCAATCGCCTTCCGCGCCATGGCGATGGTGTTGACGCAGCCCTTGGTCGCGACCCCGACAGGGTGGATCGGCTCCAGCCCCAGCCGGACCTTCGCCGGGCCGGCCTCCGCGTCCAGCGCCGCCAGGCCGTCCGCGATCAGCGCGCGAGCCGTTCCGATGTCGGGTTGCTCGGCCATGCCGCCGGTGATGACGCACAGGCTCTCCGCCCCCAGCTCGGCGGCGGCGTCGACAAGCGCGCGGTTGATCTCGTCCTGCGCCCGGCGCCGCGCCGCGTCGGCCCAGGTGAAGAACCCGGCGCTGTTGAGCGACGTGACGCGCAGCTCGCGCGCCCGCACGGCGCGAGCCAGCGCCGTTGCCGGCATCTCGTCCAGCGCGGCACGGCAGAGGCCGACGCTGCGAAAACCCGCCCGCGCCGCCTCGTCGAGAAACCGGCCGACACCATAGCCGTCGGGGCAGATGTACTGGTTCGCCGAAACCGGGTCCGGCCGGGCAGGTTTGCTCTTCACCATCGTCGCCTTCCGTGGTCCTGTGCCGGAGACTCGCCATGCCCACCTCGATGACCAGCACGCCCACCCCCGACGACCAGCGCATCCTGACGCGCCGCGACGGTCACGTCGCGCATATCGTGTTCAACAACCCCGCGCGGCACAATGCCATGTCGTTCTCGATGTGGCAGGGACTGCACGACCGGCTGGCGGCCTTCGCCGCCGAGCCCGAGATCCGCGTCGTCGTCCTTTCCGGCGCCGGCGGCAGGGCCTTCGTCTCGGGCGCCGACATCTCCGAGTTCGCAGACCGGCGCGGGTCGCCCGACGCCGCGGCGGACTACGACCGGGTCGCCGACGCCGCCGAGGCGGCAGTGCCGGCGTTCCCCAAGCCGATCCTGGCAAAGATCGACGGCTATTGCCTCGGCGGGGGACTTGGTCTCGCCATCGGCTGCGACATGCGGATCTGCTCGGACCGGTCCAGCTTCGGCATCCCGGCCGGCCGGCTGGGCCTCGGCTATGCCTATGACGGCATCGCGCGGCTGGCGAGCACGGTCGGCCCGGCCGCGGCCAGCGAGATCTTCATGACGGCCGACCGGTTCGGCGCGACGGACGCGCTGCGGCTGGGGCTGGTCAACCGCGTGCTGCCGGCCGACCGGCTGAACGACGAGGTCGATGCGCTGGCCCGCGCCATCGCCGGCAACGCCCCGCTGACAATGGAGGCATTCAAGGCCGCGATGCAGAGCTGGGCCGCGCCGGACCCGCACGGCATCGCCCGGGTCGCCCGCATGGTCGACGCCTGCTACGCATCGAAGGACTATGCCGAGGGCCGGCGGGCCTTTGCCGAGCGCCGGACGCCGGTGTTCAGGCGAGAGTGATCCGCCACACCGGTCGGAGCAGGAAAGGGCAAGGGATCATGCCGCACATCACCACGGACGACGGCGTCAAGCTCTACTACGAGGAGGCGGGCGAGGGGCTGCCGGTCGTCTTCGTCCACGAGTTCGCCGGCGACTGGCGCAGCTGGGAGCCGCAGATGCGCCACTTCTCGCGGCGCTATCGCTGCATCACCTACTCGGCGCGCGGCTTCCCGCCCTCGGAGGTGCCGGAGGAGCCGGCCCGGTATTCGCAGGACCGGGCGCGCGACGACATCCGCGCCGTGCTGGACGGGCTGGGCATCGACCGCGCCCATGTCGTCGGGCTTTCGATGGGCGGCTTCGCGACGCTGCATTTCGGCTTCACCTATCCCGACCGGGCGCGCTCTCTGGTGATCGCCGGCTGTGGCTATGGCGCCGAGCCGGATAAGCGTCAGCAGTTCGCCGAGGAGGCCGAGCTGGCGGCGCGCCGCTTCGAGGATCTGGGCATGGAGGAGGCCGGCGCCTCCTACGCGCTGGGCCCGACCCGCGTGCAGTTCCAGAACAACGACCCGCGCGGCTGGGCCGAGTTCCGCGACCAGCTTGCCGAGCACTCGGCGAAGGGCTCGGCCAACACGCTGCGCGGCGTGCAGGCGTCGCGGCCGTCGCTCTACGAGCTGGTCGACCGGATGCGCAGGATCACGGCGCCGACGCTGGTCCTGACAGGCGACGAGGACTGGCCCTGCCTCGAGCCCGGTCTGCTGTTGAAGCGCGAGATCGCCAGCGCGGCGCTGGCCGTGATTCCGAATGCCGGACACACGATCAACATCGAGACGGCGGGCGAGTTCAACCGGCTGGTTGGCGACTTCCTGCACGCGGTCGATGCCGGCCGCTGGCCGGTCCGCGACCCGCGCGCGATGAGCGGCGCAATCCTCGGGACGAAATAGCGGCGACGGCGACGGCGCGAGGCGCTCAGCCCCGCGTCATCATCGAGGGCAGCCAGGTCGCGATCTGCGGGACGAAGATCAGCACGAAGGTCGCGACCACCAGCAGCACGAAGAACGGAAACGCGACCCGCGCCACCCAGAGCAGGTCGCGGTTGGTCATCGACTGCAGGATGAACAGGTTGATGCCGACCGGCGGCGTGATCTGCGACATCTCGATCACGATGACCATGTAGATGCCGAACCAGATCAGGTCGATCTGGGCCGCCTGCACCATCGGCATGATCACCGAGGCCGTCAGAACGACGATCGAGATGCCGTCGAGAAAGCAGCCCATGGCGATGAACAGCAGCGTCAGCGCAACGAGCAGCTGGAACTGGCTGAGCTCGAACGAGCCGACCCAGGCCGCGAGGTTGCGCGGGATCCCGGTCAGCCCCATCGAGATCGACAGGAAGGCCGCGCCGGCCAGGATCAGCGTCACCATGCAGGTCGTCCTGGTGGCGCCGGCGACGCTGTCGTAGAACGATTGCCAGCTGAGCGCGCGCGTGGCCGAGGCCAGGACCAGCGCGCCGAGTACGCCGACCGCCGCCGCCTCGGTCGCGGTTGCGAGCCCGGTGTAGATCGAGCCGATCACCGCGACGATCAGCCCGATGATCGGGAACAGCCCCGCCGTCGCGCGCACGCGCTCCGCGATCGGCATTGCCGGCTCGCGCGGCGGGACGCGGTCGGGGTGCAGCAGCGCCCAGACCGCCACATAGCCCATGAACAGCACCACAAGCATCAGACCGGGCAGGATGCCGGCGATGAACAGGCGGCTGATCGAAACTTCGGCGGCGACCCCGTAGACGATCAGGATGATCGAGGGCGGGATCAGGAAGCCCAGCGTCGCCGAGCCGGCCAGGCTGCCGATCACCAGCTTCTCGTCATAGTGGCGCTTCATCAGCTCGGGGATGGTGATCCGCCCGATCGTCGCCGTGGTCGCGGCCGACGAGCCCGAGACGGCGGCGAACAGGCCGCAACTCGCGATGTTGACGTGCAGCAGGCGTCCCGGCAGCGGCCCCAGCCAGGGCGCAAGCCCGCGGAACATCTCCGAGGCCAGCCGCGTGCGGTGCAATATCTCGCCCATCCAGATGAACAGCGGCAGCGCGGTCAGCGCCCAGGACCACGACTGCCCCCAGGTCGTGGTGGCCATGATGGCGCCGGCAGGCGCGCCCGAGAACAGCGCGATGCCCAGATATCCGACGATAAGGAGCGTCAGGGCCACCCAGACGCCGGCCGCCAGCAGCGCGAGCATCGCCACCATCAGGAAGATCGAGACGATCGTCGGGTCCATGGCCGGTCAGTGCCCCGGCTCGGAGCGGACGCCTTCCATCTCCTTATCCTCGTCGCGCGCGAACATGGGGGTTCGCCCGGCGCAGGCCCGCAAGAGATCCTCGACGATCGCGACGGCGAACAGCACCACGCCGATCGCCATGCCGATCTGCGGCAGCCAGAGGGGGACCGGCACGAGCCCCAGGGTCACCTCGCCGCGGAGGATGTTCTGGAAGACCATCCTCACCGTGTGCCAGGCGAGAAGGCAGCCGATCGCCGCGCCGATGCCCAGCGCCAGGATAAGGAAGGCGCGGCTCAGCCAGCCTCGCAGGGACCGCGTGAAAAGCGTGACACGGATATGCCCGCCGGCCCGGAAGGCATAGGCGAGGCCCAAGAACGACGTCGCGGAAAGACAGAAGCCGGCGAACTGGTCCGATGACGGGATGATCGCGTCGAAGAAGCGCGCCACGATCTGCGCGGTGACGATCACCGCGATGGCTACGAGGAACACGCCGGCAAGCGCGCCGGCCCCGCGGTAGAGAAGGTCCAGGCTGCGGGTCAGCATGGCGTTTTCCCGTTGGGGGACGGGGCCCCGCGCGGTGTCGGCGGGGCCCCGGCTATCACTTTAGGGCGTCGAGGATCTTCTGGCCGTCGGGACCGGCGCTCTCGACCCATTCGGTTGCCATTTGCTGGCCGACCGTCTGCAGGTCGCCGACCAGCTGCTCGCTCGGCTGGTGCACGGTCATATTCTCGCCCAGCGTCTTGGTCGTCGAACTCCAGAACTTCCTGGCTCATCTGCCAGCCGCGCTCCTCGGCGGCGGCCGCCGCGTCGAGAACGGCCTTCTGCTGCTCATCGGTCAGCGACTGAAAGGCGCCCTCGTTCACCATGATCATGTTTTTCGGCATCCAGGCGCGCAGGTCGTAGAAGTGGTTGGTGAAGTCCCACGCCTTGGTGTTCACGCCGGTCGCGGCCGAGGTGACCATCGCGTCGACGATGCCGGTCGAGAAGGCCTGCGGGATCTCGACCGCCTCGATGGTCGTCGGCACGGCGCCCATCAGCTCGGCCATGCGCGAGGTGGTGGCGTTGTAGGTGCGGAACCGCTTGCTCTTGAGATCCTCCTTCGAGGCGATCTCGTCCTTCGTGTAAAAGCCCTGGCCCGGCCATGGCACCGCGTAGAGCAGCCGGATGCCGTCCTCGGCCAGCCGCGCCTCGACCAGCGGGCGCTGAGCCTCCCACATCTTCCCTGCCGCCTCGTACGAGGTGGCGATGAAGGGGATGTTATCGGCGCCGAAGATCGGGTCCTCGTTGTAGAGATTGGCCATCAGCAGCTCGCCGATCGGCACCAGATTGTTCTGTACGGCCTGCTTGATCTCGGGGCTCTTGAACAGGGACTGCGCCGAGTGGACGGTGATCTGCAGCTCGCCGTTCGTCGCCGCCGCGATGTCGTCCGCAAACTGGCGGACATTCTTGGTATGGAACTCCGAGTCCGGATAGGGCGTCGCCATGTCCCAGGTGAGCGCGTGCGCAGACGCACCGAGGCCGAGCGCGGCCGCCAGCGCAGCGGCGGAAAGGGCTGTCCTGATGTTCATCTTGGTCGTGCCTCCTCTATTTCTCGTCTTGTGACGCAAGCGTCCCTCAACCGCTCTCGCCTCTGTCGACGACGAGTGCATGAATGGATGCCTTCATCTCCGATCTGCCTTTGAATTGCCAGACCCCGGTGCGGGCACCCACCGCGGCGGTCTCGGCGCGCAATCGTTCTCGGCTGCTCGGCCGATCCGCCCGGCAGGAGCATGTTGTGGACCTGCCGCGCGTCCGGCGGCTATATCGGCACTCTCGCCAGTCCGGCGGGCGCAGCTCGAACAGGTGACGCATGAGACCACTCTCGATCCTCGCAGCCGCCGCGCTGCTGACACTGCCCGCCCTTTCGACCGGCATCGCTGCCGAGCGGGTGACGTTCAAGTCGGCCAAGACCGGCTCGTCCTATTACCAGATGTCCGTGCAGCTGGCCGAGGCAATCAAGGCCGGCACGGACGGCGAGATCACCGTTACCGTCGAGGAGAGCCAGGGATCGGTGCAGAACGTGATGGAGGCGGCAGCGCGTACCGGCAACTTCGTCTTCACCACGCCGCCGGCACTGGTCGGGCTGGCCCGCGAGGGCAAGGCAATGTTCGAGGGCAAGTCGAACCCGAAGTTCGACGAGATCCGGGCGCTTTTCCCGATCCCCTCGCTGACAATGCACTTCGTCGTTCGCGATGACGCCGACATCGAGAGCTTCGCCGACCTCGCGGGCAAGACGATCCTGCTCGGCAAGGGATCGTTCGGCGCCACCGAGGGCGAGAAGTACCTCGGGATGTTCGGCCTTGGGGACAAGGTCAAGATCGCCGACGCCGAACTGTCCAGCGCGGTCGCGGCGCTGAAGAACGGCCAGATCGACGCGTTCGTGACCGCGGGCTCGTGGCCGGCGCCGAATGTCATCGAGGCCGCCGCCAGCACCGGTGTCGAGATTCTGTCGCTGACCGACGAGCAGATCGCCGAGACCGGCCGGACGCGCATCGAGATCCCGGCCGGCACCTATGCAGGGCAGGACGCGCCGATCGTCACCACCTCGCTGCCGGTCGTCGCCTACACCACGACGGCGATGAGCGACGATACCGCCTACCAGATAACGAAGACGTTCTGGGAGCAGAAGGCCGCGCTGGCCGAGGACTCCGCCTGGTGGAAGGGCGTGACGCCCGAGATGCTGCAGAACATCATCACCGAGCTGCACCCCGGCGCGATCCGCTACTACAAGGAGCAGGGCATCGAGCTCCCCGATCAGCAGGGGTGACGGCTTCCGGTCCGGCGGCCGCGGCTGGCCCGGTAGTGCCCGCCCCGGTTGCTGACGAGGCGGGGGCGTCGGGGCTCCGGCGTCTCGTCTGGACCACGCTCGGGGCCGCATCGATCGCCTTCCACCTCTGGCTGGTCTTTTCGGGGCTGGTGCCGAACCTGGTCAGCCGGCCGCTGCACATGGCGCTGGCGCTGCCCTGGGTGCTCGTGTTCCTCGCCCGCGGGCCGGTGGAGCGCGCCACCGGGCTTGGACTGGCGGCGCTCGGCATCCCGGCATGCCTGTGGGTGGCGTGGAACGCCGGCGCGCTGGGAGACCAGTATGGCTTTCTCGCAGGTCCCTTGCAGACAGGGCTGGCCGTTCTGCTCCTAGTGGTCGTACTGGAGGCGGCGCGGCGGGCCATCGGCTGGCCGCTGCCGATCGTCGCCGCGCTGGCGCTCGCCTACGGCCTTCTGGGTCAGTACGTGCCCGGCGAGTTCGGGCACCCCGGCCTGCCCGTCGAGAGCTTTCTCGGCAACCTGACCATCGCCGAGACGGGGCTCTGGGGCAGCCTGACCGGCGTCTCGGTCAGCATCGTCGCCATCTTCGTGATCTTCGGCGCGGTGCTGAACGTCGGCGAGGCGGGACAGGGCTTCATGAACGTCGCCGCGGCGGCCGCGGGGCGGCTGCGCGGCGGGGCGGCCAAGGTCTCCGTCCTCTCCAGCGCGCTTTTCGGGTCGATCTCGGGCTCGGCCTCCGCCAACGTTGCATCGACGGGCGCGATCACGCTGCCGGCCATGACGCGGCTCGGCTATCCGCGGGCGCTGGCCGGGGCGGTCGAAGCGGTCGCGTCCTCGGGCGGGCAGATCATGCCGCCGCTGATGGGCGCCGGGGCCTTCGTCATGGTCGAGCTGACCGGCACGCCCTATACTGACATCATCGCCGCCGCCCTGCTGCCGGCGATGCTCTATTTCTTCGCGGTCTGGATCGGCATCGACGCCTTCTCGCTGCGCCACGACCTCAGAGGCCTGCCCGCCGAGGCGCGGCCATCCGTGCGGGCCGTCGCGGTGACGTCCGCTTTCTTCCTGGTGCCGTTCGCCGTGCTGATGTGGGGCATGTTCGGCGCCGGTTACACGCCGCAATACGCCGCCTGCCTGTCGATCCTGGCGGGGGCGCTGCTGCTGCCCCTGGGCGAGCGGCTGGACCTGGACGCGTGGCGCACGCTCGATCGGGTCGAGCAGGTCTGCATGGTCGCCGGCCGGCAGATCGCGACCATCGCCGCGATCATCCTCTGCGCCTCGATCGTCATCGGCGTGCTGGGGCTGACCGGGCTGGGCGTCAAGATCACCTCGCTGATCCTGTCGGGCTCGGGCGGGATGCTGTGGCCGGCGCTGCTGCTGACGGCGCTGGCCTGCCTGGTGCTGGGCATGGAGGTGCCGACAACGGCGGCCTACGTCATCTGCGTCTCGGTCGCGGGGCCGGCGCTGATGGAGCTCGGGGTGCCGCCGCTGCTCGCCCACCTGTTCGTCTTCTGGTACGCGCTGCTCTCGACCATCACGCCGCCCGTCTGCGGTGCCGTCTTCATCGCCAGCGGGATGGTCGGCGAGAACTGGCTGAAGGTCGCCATGTCGGCCATGGCACTGGGAATCGGCCTCTACCTGATTCCTCTCGGCATGGTGGCGAACCCGTCGCTGATCGCGCTGGCGGCGGCGCCCGTAGCGGCGATCGTTGCGGCGCTGAAAGTCGGAGCAGGGCTGGCGGCGGTATCGTTCGGTGTGATTGCGCCCTGGAAAGTCTGGGTTCGTGCTGGAATGCTGGCAACGGGGCTGCTGCTGCTCTTCCTCTGAGCAGCGCCGGCGTGTCTCTCCGGTGCGCGCATGGCAAAAATGCAATTTTGCCATGCGCAGGTCGTCAGATCGTGCCAACGGGTGGAATGGACCTCCAGGGTGTTGGACCGATTGACGGCCGGAGCAGACGAATGCTGTTGAAAAACATCCTGTTGAAGTTGCCATAGGGTCCTGATTCACTCGTCGGCGAGCAAGGGAGGCGTCGGCGATGATGGGTCCGCGGCAGGTGGCGCAGGGCGCCCTGTTCTACGACTTCTGCATCGAGGATCATGTCCCGGACGACCACCTGCTGCGGCGGGTCGACCGGTTCGTCGACCTCTCGGAAATCCGGCAATTCCTCGCGCCGTTCTACAGCGCGACGGGGCGGCCCTCGATCGATCCCGAATTGATGATCCGGATGCTGATCGTCGGCTACTGCTTCGGCATCCGCTCGGAGCGGCGCCTGTGCGAGGAGGTTCATCTCAACCTGGCGTACAGGTGGTTCTGCCGCCTCGAGCTGACCGACCCGATCCCCGACCACTCGACGTTCTCGAAGAACCGGCATGGTCGCTTCCGCGACAGCGATCTGTTCCGCCATCTCTTCGAGCAGGTCCTCGCGCGCTGTATCGCAGAGGGCCTGGTGGGTGGCGACAGCTTCGGCGTCGATGCCTCGCTGATCTCGGCCGACGCCTGCCGCTTCGAGAAGGTCGACGCACAGGACTGGGGGCCCGAGAAGATCAGCCGCGCCGCGCAGGAATATCTCGACACGCTCAATGATGCGGCGTTCGGCGCGGCGACGCCGGTGAAGCCGAAGGTGCTGTCTCCCTCGGACCCGGCAGCGCGCTTCACGGCCGCCAATGGTGACCGGCCATTCTACGCCTACTCCACGAACTATCTCGTGGACCTCGAGAATGCAGTGATCGTGGACGTCGAGACGACGGCGCCGATCCGGCAGGCCGAGGCCGGCGCCGCGATGGACATGATCACCCGCACCCGGGAGCGCTTCGGCCTCTACCCCGAGAAGCTGGTCGCCGACACGGCCTATGGCTCGGCCGAGGTGCTCAGCTGGCTGGTCGAGAGCGAAGGGATCGAGCCGCACATCCCGGTCATCGACAAGTCCCAGCGCAAGGACGGGACGTTCTCCCGCGAGGACTTCGCCTATGATCGGGAGACAGACAGCTATACCTGTCCAGCCGGGAAGGAGCTGCTCCCGAGCCGCCGTGCATTCCAGACCATCCGGCCGGAGCCGAAGGACGACGCGATCCGCTACCGCGCCAGAAAGGCCGACTGCGAGGTGTGTGCCCTGAAACAACAATGCTGCCCGAACGCGCCGGCGCGGAAGGTAACGCGGTCGATCCGCGAGGGCGCACCTGACCTCGCGAGAGAGATCACCGCAAGCGACGCCTACGTCACCTCCGCCTACGCCCGGAAAAAGGTCGAGATGCTCTTCGCCCACCTGAAACGCATCCTTGGCGTCACCCGCCTGCGCCTCAGAGGACCGAACGGCGCCCGGGACGAGTTCCTCATGGCCGCCACCGTCCAGAACCTCCGCAAGATGGCAATGCGTATCCCGGCTCCCGCCTGAGCCGGGCCTCAGGCTCAATTCGCGCCGCGCCGGCGCTGCGGTGCAGCAACGACTTCTTCAACAGCATCGGCTCAAAGCCGACGTGGCCGACGTCCACGATTATGCCGCGGCGCGACGCTCGAGCGCCGGGTATTGCACGGCCAGCGTCAGGCCGCGCATTAGCAGGAAGGTCCAGACGCCCAGCCAGACGCCGTCATTGCCGAAAGCGTCGGCCAGCCAGCCGCTGGCGGCGAAATAGACGCCGGCCGACAGGATCATGGCGTTGCGCATTGCCGGGCCTTCGGTCGCGCCCATGAAGACGCCGTCGAACTGGTAGGCGAAGACGCCGACGACCGGCAGCAGCGCCGCCCAGAAGAAGAAGTCGTCGGCCACGGCTCGGACCTCTGGCACGTTGGTGAAGATCGCGACCAGCGGCTGGTGCAGCAGGAAGATGAAGGCCGCGAAGCCGACCGCGAGGCCAAGCGCCGCGACCGTGCTGACGATGACGGCGCGGCGCAGAAGGGCGCGGTTGCGGGCGCCGGCGGCCTGGCCGACGAGGGACTCGGCGGCGATGGCGAAGCCGTCGAGGGCGTAAACGGCGACGTGGAAGATCTGGTACAGGATGCCGTTGGCGGCGAGGATGATGTCGCCCTGCAGCGAGCCGAGCCGGGTGAACCAGGTGAACGAGCCGACCAGCAGGCTCGTGCGGATGAAGATGTCGCGGTTGAAGCGCATCAGGCGGCCAAGCTCATGCCGATCGAGAAGCCGCGACCGTTCGGGGCGCCAGCCGGGCATCAGCGCGCGGATGCGCTCGCGGGCGCGCCAGAGGCCGTAGGCCAGCCCCATATGCGCGGCGATCAGCGTGCCGAGCGCCACGCCGGCGACGTCCATGCCGAGGACCAGCACGAAGAAGAGGTTCAGCAGGACGTTCGAGACCGAGGTGACGGTCTGTACCTCGAACAGGCGGCGCGTCATCTCTTGCCCGGCGAACCAGCCGGTGACGGCGAAGGCGCCGAGTTCGGCCGGCGCGGCCCAGATGCGCACCGAGACGTAGACGCCGGCCAGCCGCTCGGCCTCTGCCGAGCCCTCGAAGATGCCCATGATCGCCGGGATCAGCAGCGCCTGAAGCGTGATCAGGACGGCCCCCAGCCCCGCCGCGATGATCAGTGCGCGGGCCAGCACGTTGATGACGCGCCGGCTCTCGCCGGCGCCCAGCGCCTGCGCGGACAGCGCGCCGGCGCCGAACTGGAGGAAGTTGAACACCGCCAGCATCAGCGTCATCGCCTGCGCGCCGAGCGTCACGGCGGCGAGATAGACCGCGTCGCCGAGGTGGCCGACGATGGCCGTGTCGATCGCGCCCTGCAGCGGCACAGTGGCGTTCGACAGCACCACAGGCAGCGCGATTGCCGAGACGCGCCAATAGGTTACGCGGCCATGCGTCAGGGCGGCGGCCTGTCCTGCGTCGGGAAGGTCGCTCAAGCGGGCGTCAGGTTGAGCGCGATCGAGATGCGCACGTCGTCGCCCGCATAGGGCCGCACGCCATGGCTGAGCCAGGACGGGAACAGCACCATCAGCCCGGCGCGCGGGCGGATCAGCTCCGAGGCTCCGGCCGACTGGCCGCCCGGCGTGGCAAAGGCCATCAGCGGCGCCAGCATGGCCGGCGCGATGCCGCGGGGGTCCTGGATTTCGAATTCGCCGCCGAGGGTGGGGTCGTCGGCGACGCCTCCGTCGCGGACGTAGTAGGTGGCCGACCAGTAGGCGCCGGGATGCGTGTGGAACTCGTTGCCCTGGCCGTGCCGGTTGACGTTGGCCCAGGCGTTCATGCGCCATTGCCCGTTCAGGCGGCGGCCCTCGCGGTCGCCGGTGATCTGGTTGGCGAGGCCCTGGGCGGTTTTCAGCACCTGCTCGCCCTCGGGGCCGCACCATTTCGGAAAGTCGTCCGGGCTTTGCCAGCCGCCCCAGTTCGACCGGCGGACCGAGGGAATTTCCTTTTCCCGCTGGAAGATACGCGCCTCGAGCGCGGCGTTGATCCGGGCCACGTCGGGCAGCTCGAAGAGCGCCACGGGCGTCGGGAACAGGCCGCGGAGCTGGACCTGCGGCGGCGCCCCCGCGTCTGGGCCTTGCGTGCTGGGTGCGTTCATGGCTGGCCCGCGATTCTGCTGACGAGGCGCAGGGTAGGGGGTCGGCGGGAGGCGATCAATCGCCCCTGCGGGTGGAGCCGGCAATGGAACCCGTGATGGATCCCGTGGTGGAACTCTGGATGGGAGCAAAGCTGACTTAGGGAATCGCTAATTGGATCCGGCGGGCGTCACGCCACCCGTTCGGGGGCAATCGTCCCTCTGGCGAGGGACGACTCCCGCGCGCGCCGGGCTTTCGTCCCGGTGGAGGGCAATTGTCACCGAACCGTTCGGAGAGATCGCCCGCCTTGGCCGGGGTGACGGGCGATGGGGATCGCGCGTGCCGGCGAGGCGGCTACTCGGCGGCGGTGGGGGCCCCGACGGTGCCTTCGATCAGGCTCTCGCCCGGGCGGACGATGTCGAAGCTGACGGGGACGGTCTCGAGCGTCAGGGCGGGGCCGTCCGGGCCGTCCGCCTGGCGGACGCGGGTGTAGGCGGTGGCGGCGAGGTCGCCGGTTTCCGGGAAGTCCTCGCGGAAATGGGCGCCGCGGCTGTCCTCGCGGGCCAGCGCCGCGCGGGTGATGACCTCGGATATGTCGATCAGGCTCGCGAGGTTCAGCCAGTCGTGCCAGGTCAGGTTGAAGGCGCGGTCGGTGTCAGCGAGGCCGGTGCGGTCGAGCTCGGCGCGGAAGGCGGCGAGGTCGTCGAGCGCCGCCGAGAGGCCGTCGCGGTCGCGCAGGATGCCGACCTTGTCCCACATGGCGCGGGCCAGCCGGTCGCGGAGGGCGTGCAGGTCGCCGGGGGCCTGGGCGAAGGGCACCTCGGCGCGGGCGATGCCGGCGTCGATGACGGACTCGTCGGGGTCGGAGAGGGCGCGGCCCTTGACGAACCCGGCCATGACCTCGCCGGCGATGCCGCCGAAGACGGTCGAGTTCGCCACCCCGTTGCCGCCGAGCCGGTTGGCGCCGTGGACGCCGCCGGCGTCTTCGCCGGCGACGAAGAGGCCGGGGATGGTGGTCGTGCAGTCGGGTTCGACCTCGACGCCGCCCATCATGTAGTGCGCGGTCGGCACGACCTCGACGAGGCCGCCGGCCAGGTCGAAGCCGCAATCGGCGCAGCGCTTGACCATGCCGGGGAAGCGTTTCGACACGCTCTCGGGGCCGAGATGGGCCATCGAGATGTAGACGCCGCCCATCGGGGTCGTGCGGCCGTCGCGCATCTCGGCGTAGATGCCGCGGCTGACGACGTCGCGCGTGGCGCGCTCGCCGGCCGGGTCGTAGGCCAGCATGAAGCGCTCGCGCGCGCCGTTCAGCAGATGGCCGCCGGCGCCGCGCAGGCCCTCCTCGAGGACCGTCCCGGTCATCCTTGTGTCGGGGCCGCCGAGGAGGCCGGTGGGATGGAACTGCACCATCTCCATGTCGCGGAGCGCCAGCCCGCGGCGGAGCGCCATCGAGAGGCCGTCGCAGGACTTGTCGCCCGAGGGCGTGTGGTAGAGGTACATGGTCGGCCCGGCGCCGGTGCCCATCAGCACGGCGCGGGCGCGGACGAGGCGATAGCCGCCGGTGCGCATGTCGATCAGCAGAACGCCCGCGAGGCCCGAGCCGTCGGCGGCGGGGATCAGCTCGATGGCGCGGTGCTCCTCCAGCCGCCGGACGGGGCGGGCCATCACCTGCTCCATCAGGCGGTTGATGATCTCGATGCCGGTCAGGTCGCCCTTGTGGACGGTGCGGTCGAAGCTCTGGCCGGCGAAGGCCTTCTGGTGCAGCGAGCCGTCCGGGTTGCGGTCGAAGAAGCAGCCGACCTCGTTCTCCAGCTCGCGAATTCGCTCGACGGCCTTGGTGACCAGCGTCCAGGCGAGGTCCTGCCGGGGCAGCCACTTGCCGCCGGCGATGGTGTCCATGAAGTGCCGCTCGATGCTGTCGCCCGCAGCGAGGGCGACGTTGTAGCCGCCCTGCACCATGCGGGTGCAGCCGCATTTGCCGATCAGGCCCTTGACCGCCATCGTGACGTCGAGGTCCGGGTCGGTTTGCAGCGCATGCAACGCGGCGAAGAGGCCGGCGCCCCCGGAGCCGAGGATCAGGATGTCGGTGTCGTGGCGGTCGATGTGCATCAGGTCAGCGAGCCGATGAGGAAGGCGGTGCCGGCGATCAGCGAGAGCGCGAGCGACGGGATGATCCAGCTGCGCCGGGCCGGGTCGCGGTCGGTCCAGGGGCCGAGCTCGATGGCCAGCAGGCGGAGGCCGAACAGCAGGTGCAGCGCGAGCGCGGCGACGAGGCCCCATTCGGCGATCCGCGCCAGCGGCGTCTCGGTCCAGGCCAGGAAACCGTCGAAGCGGGCGGCGTCGAGCGAGGTGGCGAGCGCCAGGAAGTGGAGCGGCAGGAAGGCGGCGAGCGCCAGGCCCGGAGAGGCGGTGGCCGAGGAAGGCCCAGTAGCTGGGGTGGTTGCGGTGCGGGGCTGTGGGCGTCATGCCGTGACGATCCAGACGGCGCGGAGCCCGAGCGCCAGCAGGGCGAGGCCGAAGGTGATGGCGAGCGCGTCGGCGGCGCGGCGCGGCAGGGGCGTCCACTCGGACAGGACGGTGCGCAGTCCGATCGGCGCGTGGACTGCGACGGCGAGGACGAAGGCGCCGTAGAACAGCGCCCAGCCGGTCGAGCCCTGCGTGCGGCCGAGGATTTCCGCCGCCGAGAGGCCGCCCCGGATGGCGTAGAGGATGACGCCGAGATGCGTCAGCACCAGCGGCGCCAGCACCATCGCCGAGAGGCGCTGGGCGAGGAACAGCCGGCGGTCCATCAGGCGGCCTCCCGCGTGCGGTGCGCGGGAGCGCGGCCGCCGGGGCTGAGAACGCGGCTGGGAACGGGGCCGAGAGCGGGGCCGAGAGTGCGGGCGAGCGACGGGCGGCGGTGCATCAGGCGGCGTCCTGCGTGCGCTTCGCCGCCTTCGCGGCGTCCGGGGCGAGGCCGTCGAGGCCGAAATGGCGGGCGAGCGAGAGGCGCTTGAGGCCGGCGATGCCCTCGGCCGGGGCGAGGCCGACGGGGCAGTGGCGCACGCAGTTCGCCTGCACGTGGCAGCTGCCGCAGCCGGCCGGCCCCATGGCGCGGTCGAGCGTGCCGCGCCTGTCGGCATGGCGCTCGTCGCTGACCAGCGTCCAGGCGCGCAGCAGGGCGGCCGGGCCGAGATAGTCCTGCTTCCACGCGACGACGTCGCAGGCGGCGTAGCAGACGCCGCAGTTGATGCACTCGATGCCGCGGTCGGCGTTGCGGCGGGATTTCGAGGCCGGGTCGATGGCGGCCATCGGCTCGTGGCGGGTGGCGGTGCCCTGGAAGCGGCCGCCGGCGGCCTGCCACTTGTCGAAGAAGGGCGCCATGTCGGCCACCAGGTCCTTGATGCGCGGCATGTTGCGCAGCGGCTCGACGGTGAGCGTGCCGTCGCCGGCGACGCGCGAGACATGCGTGCGGCAGGTCCAGCGCGGCACGCCATTGACCGTCATGGCGCAGGAGCCGCAGACGCCGACGCGGCAGGCGAAGCGGTAGGCGAGGTCCGGCGCGTGGCGGCGCTGAACCTCGGTCACGACGTCGAGAACGGTCTGGTTCTCGCGCGCCGGCACCTGGTAGGTGCGGAACTCGCCGGTGTCGCGGCCGCGCCAGAGGCGGACGGTCAGTGTGTCGCTCATGGGCCGGGTTATGGCGCGGCGGGGCGGCGCTGTCAGCCCCCTGTCGGGGCGCCGGGCGATCCATCACGGAGTGGGCGAGCGGGTGGGCGCGGTGGCGAGTAGGGCGGCGGCGGGGAGGAGCCCGGCCCGGCGACCGGCGGTCGTGGTGGGTCCGGGGCCTGCCCTGCGCGATGGCGGGGGTGTCGCCCGCCGGACGCAATGGCGGGGAGAGGGGTGGGCCAGGGGCCCACCCTACGGGGCGGTCGGCGCCGCCGTCAGAGCCAGCCCCGGGCCTCGCGTTCGACGATGGACTCGATCATGTCGATGTGGGCGTCGGCGTCGTTCAGGCAGGGGATGTAGTGGAAGTGCTGGCCGCCGGCGTGCTCGAAGGCCTCGCGGATCTCGCCGTTGATCTCCTCGAGCGTCTCGACGCAGTCGGACGAGAAGCCGGGCGCCATGACGGCGATGCTGCGATGGCCCTCGCGCGCCAGTTTCGCGACGTGCTCGACGGTGTAGGGTTGCAGCCACTCCTCGGGGCCGAAGCGCGACTGGAAGGTGGTGTGGAGGTCGCCGCGATCCCAGCCGAGCCGTTCGGCCAGCAGGCGCGAGGTCTTCTGGCAGTGGCAGTGGTACGGGTCGCCCTTGCGGAAATAGCTCTGCGGCAGGCCGTGATAGGACGCGACAAGCGCCGTCGGGCGCGGGTCGAAGCCGGCATAGGCCTCCTCGACCGAGCGGGCGAGCGCGTCGATATAGGCCGGGTCGTCGTGATAGGCCGGCACGGTGCGGATCGCCGGCTGCCAGCGGAGCCGCATCAGCGCGCGGAAGGCGGCGTCGTTCGCCGTCGCCGTCGTCGCCGCGGCGTATTGCGGGTAGAGCGGGAAGAACAGGATGCGCTCGGCGCCCTGCGCCTGCATCCGGCGGATCACGCTGTCGGCCGAGGGATTGCCGTAGCGCATGCAGAAATCGACGACGACCCGGTCGCCGTGCCGCGCCGCCAGCCGGGCGCGCAGCCCGTCGGCCTGGGCGCGCGTGGTCGTCATCAGCGGGCTTTCGTCGAGCGCGTCGTTCCAGATGCCGCGATAGTTGGCGCCGCTGGAGAACGGGCGCCGGGTCAGCACGATCAGCTTGAGGATCGGCTGCCAGAGCCAGGGCGAGGTTTCGATGACGCGGCGGTCGGACAGGAACTCGTCGAGATAGCGGCGCATCGACCAGTAGTCGGTGCCGTCCGGCGTGCCGAGGTTCGTCAGCAGCACGCCGACGCGCGATTTCGGCACGGAGGGGTGGTCGCGCGGCGCCTCGGCGAGGCGGCCGCGGTGGGCGGCGGGCTGGTCGAGCATCGAGGTCTCCCCTGTTCGCCCGGCAGGTAGCGCCGGGGCGGGTGGTGTCAATTGCCGCCGCGCGGGCGCGGGGCGGCGGGCTCGCCGGCGCTTTGCTCGACGGCGCCGAGCGCGTCGGCCAGCCGGGCCGAGGCCGAGCCGGGGCGGAGCGGTTTCGGCTGGCTCTCGGACGGCGCCCAGCCGGTGAGGAAGACGATCTCGAAGGTGGCGGCGACGCGGCCGTCCGGGGCGGGGAAGGACCGGGCGTAGATCTCGCAGGCCCGCGCCAGCGTATCGCGGCGGAGGGGCACGCGGCGGCGGTCGGCCAGGATGTTGGTCTCGCCCATCGCGCGCAGCTCGCGCATCAGGTGGAGGGGGGTGGCGTAGCTGGTCTCGATCCGCTCGACATCGGCGACCGGCATGGCGAGGCCGGCGCGCTGCAGGAGCGCGCCGAGCTCGCGGATTTCCCCCATCGGCGCGATGCGCGGGCTGAGGCCGCCGGTGGTCTCGACCTCGGCCTCGGCCAGGCTGGCGCGGAGCTCGTGCAGCGTGCGGCCGCCGAAGAGGGCGGCGAGGAGGAGCCCGTCGGGGCGGAGCGCGCGGCGCATCTGCACGAGGAGGCCGACGGGATCGTTCGCCCAGTGCAGCTCGAGCCCGGAGACGATCAGGTCGACGGCGCCGGGGGCGAGCGGCAGCGGGTCGAGGCGATCGGCGCGGGCCGTGCCGGCGGCGGCGGCGCGGGCCGCCGAGGTCTCGAGCTGGACGATGCGGGCCGGGTCGACGCGGCCTGCCAGCGCCCGGACGTAGACGCCGCCGGCCGAGCCGACGATGGCGGCGTCGGCGAAGTCGCGCGTCACCTCGGCGAGGCGCTCGGCGACCAGCAGGGCGGTCTCGCGGTGCAGGAAGTCGGCGCCGCCGGCAAAGCCGAGCCGGGCCGCGCGGTCACGCCTTGCGGGCAACAGCTCGGTGGCGAAGAGGGGGGGCGCTTGCCGGTCCATGCCACGCCATATAGACTGGCGCGCGGACGGGGACGAGAGGGAGGGCGCGCATGCGTCTGGCCGCGAGGTCTCTGTTCGACCGCTCCGCATCCGCCGCCGCATCTGCCGCAGCCACGCTGCGCGAGGCGCTGTTCCCGCCCGTTTGCCCGGGCTGCGCCGCCGAGACCGGCGCGGCGGGGCTGTGCCCGGCTTGCTGGCGGGAGATCGCGTTCCTGGACACGGCGCCGGGATCGGCCGGCTGCCGGTACTGCGCCCGGCCGATCCCCGGGCTGCGGCCGGAGGACCTCGACGAGGGCGCGATCTGCGACGAGTGCCTGCGCTGGCCGCCGGGCTGGGATCGCGGGCGGGCGGCCTTCCGCTACGAGGGCACGGGGCGGCGGCTGGTGCTGGGGCTGAAGCATGGCGACCGGCTGGACATGGTGCCGATGCTGGGCGGCTGGCTGCTGCGCGCCGGCCGCGAGCTGGTCGCCGGGGCGGACATCATCGCGCCCGTGCCGCTGCACTGGACGCGGCGGCTGAAACGGCGGGCCAACCAGTCGGCCGAACTGGCGCGCTGGCTGGCGCGGGCGCGCGGCGCGGCGGGCGACGCGGGCGGTGTCTACGCGCCCCGGCTGCTGCTGCGCACACGGCGGACGCCGGTGCAGGACGGCAAGGGGCGCGAGGCGAGGGCGGCGAATGTCGAGGGGGCATTCGCCCTGGGACCCGATGCGGGGTCCCTGCAGGGCAAGCGCGTGTTGCTGATCGACGACGTGCTCACGACGGGCGCCACTCTGGGCGCTGCGGCGCGGCTGTGCCGGCAGGCGGGGGCGCGGGGGGTGGACGTGCTGGTGCTCGCACTGGTGATGCGCGAGGAGTTTGCCTATCTTCCGCCTTCAGCGCAGGACGAGGACGCCGATGACGAAGCCGATTGATATCTACACGACGCCGATCTGCCCCTACTGCATCCGCGCCAAGCGCCTGCTGGATGCCAAGGGCGCCGGCTATACCGAGATCGACGTCATGAGCGACCCCGGCCGGCGGAGCGAGATGATGCAGCGGAGCGGCCGGTACACCGTGCCGCAGATCTTCATCGGCGCCGAGCATGTCGGCGGCTCGGACGACCTCTACGCGCTGGAGCAGGCCGGGCGGCTCGACGCCATGCTGGCCGGATGACGATGCGGATCGCCCTGGTCCAGCTGAATTCCTCCGACGATCCGGCGGCGAACCTGCCCGTCACCGAGCGGCTGGTGCGCGAGGCGGCGGAGGGCGGCGCCCGGCTGGTGCTGACGCCCGAGGTCACGAACATCGTCTCGACCAGCCGCAGGCGGCAGCGCGAGGTGCTGCGGCGCGAGGCCGACGACCCGACGCTGGCGCGCCTGAGCGAGGTCGCGGCCGAGACCGGCGTCTGGGTCTCGATCGGTTCGCTGGCGCTGCTGTCCGACGAGCCGGCCGAGGAACGCTTCGTCAACCGGCAGTTCCTGGTCGGCCCGGACGGCGGCATCGCGGCGCGCTACGACAAGATCCACATGTTCGACGTCGCGCTCGGCGGCGAGGAGCGCTATCGCGAATCCTCGGGCTACCGGCCGGGCGACCGCGCCGTGCGGGCCGCGGTCGACGACGCGGCGGTCGGGCTGACGACCTGCTACGACATGCGCTTTCCCCACCTCTACCGGGCGCTGGCGAAGGCGGGCGCGGAGGTCATCACCGTGCCGTCCGCCTTCACCGTGCAGACGGGCGCCGCGCATTGGGAGGTGCTGCTGCGGGCGCGCGCCATCGAGACCGGCTGCTTCATCCTTGCCGCCGCCCAGTGGGGCACGCATGGCGCCACCGCCGGACGGGCGCGCGAGACCTACGGCCACTCGCTGGCCGTCGACCCCTGGGGCCGCGTGCTGGCCGATGCCGGCGAAGGCATCGGCGTGACGTTCGCGGACCTCGACCTCGCGGCGGCGGCCGATGCCCGCGCGAAGATCCCGTCGCTGGCGAACGACCGGGCTTTCGAGCCGCCCGAGCCGGCGGCGTCGCCCGCGCTCCACATGGCGGGCGGCTGAGCGGCATCCGTCAGCGACGGCTTCGAGCCCGATGACGACGCTCGGGGTGGGTGCCAGCCGAGGGTTTCACTTTCGGTCTTTGCCGTTCGACCTGAACGGGTCGACGTAAGCCATCTCGGCGGCGTTTCCGATCGCCCCGGAAACGCCAATCACGGCCTTCACGACCGCGACCGGGATCCTCATGAGGACTCTCAGGCAGAGCCGCGACCAGCCGATCAGCGATGCGGCAATGGTCCCTGGCAAGGTGTTCGTTTTATGCTGCGTGGGGTTCAGGTATGTCATGTTGGCCTCCGCGCACAGGATCTCGCGGTACTGCCCGCCATGTCCTTGGGGAGGATCTTGTGAATCCTGAAGTTTCCTGATCCGGATTATTCAGATTTGCTCCGAAGCAGGATTAATCCGTATGCTGTTCAGCGATGGATATCCGGTTCGGAGGATACCTGCTGTCGCGGCGGGAAAGACAGCTTCACGGACCTGAGGGCACCGTCGAACTGGGCGATCGGTCGTGCGATGTCCTCGTCGCTCTCTTGGTTCGCCCGGGACAGGTCGTCACCAAGCGAGAGCTGATGGATGCCGTTTGGCCCGGGGTCGCGGTCGAGGAAAACACCCTTCAGGTTCATGTCTCCGCCCTGCGAAAGGCGCTCGGTCCTTCGCATATTCAGACGGCCCATGGCCGCGGCTACAAGTATGTCGGGCCTGACCCGCGCCCCGAAGCGACCCGTGAGGACCAGGGGAGCGGTGCGCGGGGGACGCATTCAGGTTCGTCGGGCGTGGCGCCGTATCTGGATCGCAAGACGACGTCCCTTGCCGTTCTTCCTTTCCCGACCCTGAGCGACGATCGAGATCAGCATCTGCTTGCGGAAGGTCTGGTTGAAGACCTGATCACCGAACTGGCGCGATACCGCCACCTCACTGTCATCGGGCACGGCCTCAGTTCGCACTATCGGGAATCCGAAACCGCCCGTGCCCGGATCTCGAGAGACCTCGGCGTGGATTTCATGATCTGTGGAAGCGTCCGCGCCGGGGCTGATGCGATCCGCGTGGTCGTTCAACTGGTCGACGTCGAAACCGGTGCCGTCGCCTGGGGTGACCGGTTCAGCCTGGAAATGGGCGACATGTTCGCGATGCAGGACGAGATCGTGGGGGCCGTGGTTGGGCGCCTCGCCTACAATCTCGATGCAGCCGCGGAAAAGCAGCGCAGGCTCGATCCGACATCCTCAGGCAGTGCCTATGTGCAGTTCCTGCAAGCGCGATCCCACTGGCGCAACGGCGCGCCGCAGCGCGCGCTTGCCTGCGCACTGAAAGCCATCGAGATGGACCCGGACTATGGCCGCGCACATGCTTATGCCGCCTATTTCTATGGTTTCGGCCGGTTCGGCCAATGGTACGATCTGACGTTATCAGAGTTGGACGCGAAGGCGAATCGCGAAATCGAACGGGCGCTCGAGGCAGACCCGACCGATCCCTTCATCCTGCAACGCGCCGCGATGACTTACCTGATGTTGGGCGACCCGGACTCTGCGCTTCGCTTTGTCGAGGCGGCGGCGCTCGAAAGCCCGCTCGACAGTGATATCCTTGTCATGCGCGGGCTGGTGCTGGCCTTTTCCGGGAGGAAGGACGAAGGCGCTGACCTGCTGGAACGTGCCATCGCGCTGGAACCGAGACTGGCGCCCGGCTGCTATTCCGCGCTGGCCGAAGTCCGCCACATGCAGCGCGATTATCGTGCCAGCCAGGCGGTGCTCGACATGATCCCGAAACCGCCCGTCTATGTCAGGCTCCTGAAGGCGGCCAACCTGGTCCGCATGGGCGAGACCGAAGCGGCAAGATCGCTCGTCGACGCCATGCCGTCCGATTTCGACTGCACGCTCTGTGCCCGAAGCGAAGCGAAGATGTGCGCGCTGACGGAGGACACCGAACACTGGCTGGAGAGTTTCCGAAAGGCTGGCGTTTCCCTTTGAGGGCAGGCATGTCGCCTCTCCGGGCGATGCTGCCGCGTCCGCTCCGTCCGCAGGGCGGGCCCGACCGCACCGGCTGCCGGAGCGTCGCCGCGTGCCGTCGGCGGCGTGCTCAGCCCAGCACGGCGCCCGGGTTCATGATGCCGTGCGGGTCGAGGGCCGCCTTGATGGCGCGCATGGCGGCGATCTTGGCCGGGTCGCCGTACTTCACGAGATCGCCGGGTCTTCATGCGGCCGATGCCGTGCTCGGCGCTGATCGAGCCGGCGAACTCGTGGACGAGGTCGTGGATCTCCTCGCGGACATGGGCGCGGATGTTGTCGTAGTCGCGGTGCTGCCGGCCCTCGGGCGGGAAGACGTTGTAGTGCAGGTTGCCGTCGCCCATGTGGCCGAAGCAGTTGATCCGCAGCGCCTCGTCGATGGCGCTGATGCGCCAGTCCGCGCGGTCGAGGAACTCGGCGATGCGCCCGATCGGCAGCGAGATGTCGTGGCTGGAGACCGAGCCGGTGCGTCGGTTGCCCTCGGGCAGGTGCTCGCGGATGTTCCACATCGCGTCGCGCTGCGCCTCGGACGAGGCGACGACGCCGTCGGTGGCGAGCTCCTTCTCGAACGCCTCGGCCATGGCGGCCTCGGCGCGCGATTCGAGCTCGGTGCCGGCGGGGCCGGTGATCTCGGTCAGGACGCGCCAGGCCGGGGCGCCGGCGAGCGGGTCCTGGAAGTCGAGCCAGCTTTGCAGGAAGGCGATGCCCTGGCCCTTGATCAGCTCGAAGGCGGTGACGTTGTCGCCGAGCGCCTGCTGCAGGTGGCGAAGGAGCCCGACCGCCTGGGCCGGGCCGGGGACGGCCAGCATGGCGGTGACGGTGGCGCCGGGGCGCGGGTAGAGTTTCAGCGCCGCGGCGGTGATGATGCCGAGCGTCCCCTCGGCGCCGATCAGCAGGTGGCGGAGGTCGTAGCCCGTGTTGTCCTTCCTGAGCGTCTTGAGGCCGTGCAGGATCGAGCCGTCGGGCAGCACCGCCTCGACACCGAGGCAGAGGTCGCGGGCGTTGCCGTAGCGCAGCACCTGCACGCCGCCGGCGTTGGTCGAGAGGTTGCCGCCGATGCGGCACGACCCCTGCGCGGCGAGCGACAGCGGGAACAGGCGACCGGCCTCGGCCGCGGCGGCCTGGATGTCCTGCAGGATGACGCCGGCCTCGGCGATCAGCGCGTTCTCGTCGGGGATGGTGGCGCGGATGCGGTTCATGCGCTCGAGCGAGAGGACGACGGGCAGCGCGCCGCCGGGCGCCACCTGTCCGCCGACCAGCCCGGTGCCGCCGCCCCAGGGGATGATGCCGATGCGCGCGCCGGCGCAGTGGCGGACGATGGCGGAGATCGCCTCGGTGGAATCGGGGCGCAGCACCAGCGCGGCGCGGCCGCGGATGAGGTCGCGCGGCTCGGTCAGGTAGCGCGCGGCGTCGTTGCCGGAAAGGATGTGCCGCTCGCCGGCGATGCGGGCGAGCTCGGCGAGGCTGTCGGCCGTGGGATCGTGGAGGTCGAGCATGGCGCCGAGCATAGCGGCGGCGCGGCGTCTGTCGAGCGGTCGCGGCGGGCTGCGCCGAAATGCGCGGCCGGGTTGGCTGCGGGCGCCTGCGGCCCGCGCCGCTCGGCGCTGCTTGCGCGCCGTTTGCCTGCCGGGCGGCGGCGCGTATCATCCTGCCGTCAGTCCGGGGATCAATCCGGGGAGAGGTGGCGATGCGGAGGATGCTTGCGGTGGGTCTGACCGGCCTGGGCCTGGCCGGCTGTGCCGGGGGGGCGGCGGTGGAGGCCGACGCCGCCTGCGCGGCGCGCGGGTTCGCGCCGGGCAGCGAGGAATACCGCGTCTGCGTGGACGCGGGCGGGGCGGCGATCGCCACCGGGCCGGGCTCGCCCTGGTGGAACACCGACGCCGACGACGACGACGGCACCTGACACGCCGGGGCGCGCCGGCCGCGCCGGCGACTCACTCGGCGCGCTGGTCGCGCGGCGCGGCGGCCCGGGCGAGGCGGTCGTTGATGGCGCGGCCGAGGCCGGTCCGGGGCACCGGGGCGACGGCGACCGCCTGGCCGGGTGCCGCGCGCGCGTCGAGCGCGCGGAGGTGGGCGAAGAGGTTGGCGGCGGCCTCGTGCAGGTCGCCGGTGGGCGACAGGTTGAGGCCCGCGCCCGATCCCGCTCCCGCATCGGGGCCGAAGCCGAGCCAGAGCTCGCCCGGGCGCGGGGCGGCGGCGTCGAGGCGGAGGCGCGCGGCCGGGGCGTAGTGGCTGGCGAGCTGGCCGGGCGCGGTGATGCCGGCGCCGGCGGCGGCGAGCGGCCGGCCGAGGGCGGCCTCGATGGTCTCGGCGGGCAGGCCGCCGGGGCGGAGGAGCGCCGGAGCGTCCGGGGCGAGGCCGATGATGGTCGATTCGATGCCGACCGGGCAGGCGCCGCCGTCGAGCACGGCGGCGATGCGGCCGTCGAGGCCGTCGAGCACGTGGCCGGCGGTGGTCGGGCTGACCGTGCCGGAGGGATTGGCGGACGGGCCGGCGACCGGGCCGCCGAAGGCGCGGAGGAGCGCCAGCGCCAGCTTGTGCTCGGGCACGCGGACGGCGAGCGTCGGCAGGCCGGCGGTGACGAGGTCGGCGATGCCGGCCCCGGCCCGTATCGGCGCGACCAGCGTCAGGGGGCCGGGCCAGAAGGCGGCGGCGAGCCGGCGGCCGGCCTCGGGCAGGTCGATCAGGGCGGCAGCGGCCTCGGCCGAGGCGACGTGGACGATCAGCGGGTTGAAGCGCGGGCGGCCCTTGGCCTCGAAGATCGCGGCGACGGCCCGGCCGTTCCGCGCGTCGGCGCCGAGGCCGTAGACGGTCTCGGTCGGGAAGGCGACGAGCCCGCCCCCGGCCAGCAGGGCCGCGGCGCGGGCGATGCCCGGGGCGTCGGGGGCCAGTCTTTCGGTCTCGCTCATCACGCTCCGGATGCTGCGCGGTTGCGCGCTTTGCCGCGCCGCCGTCGTGCATTACGGTCGCCCCGTCCGGCTGCGCAAGCCGAAGGAGTGACCCCATGACCTATCGCGTGCCCATCGACGAGATCGTCTTCTGCGCCGAGAAGGTCGTCGGGCAGGGCCGGCTGGCCGACACCGAGCGTTTCGCCGAGGCCACCGACGAGACCCGTGCCGCCATCCTGGAGGAGGCGGCGAAGATGGCCGAGGGCGCGCTGGCGCCGGTCAACCGCGACGGCGACCTGCACCCGGCGCGGCTGGAGAACGGCGTCGTGCGCTGCTCGCCCGGTTTTTCCGAGGCCTACCGCGCGATCGCCGAGGGCGGCTGGGTCGGGATCTCGGCGCCGGCCGATTATGGCGGCATGGGGCTGCCGGTCAGCTTTGCGACGTATCTCAACGAGATGATGGCCTCGGCCTGCCTGTCGCTGAGCCTGAACCCGCTGATGACGCAGGGCCAGATCGAGGCGCTGGAGCACCATGCCTCGGACGAGATCAAGGCGCTCTACCTGCCGAAGCTGATCTCGGGCGAGTGGAACGGCACGATGAACCTGACCGAGCCGCAGGCCGGCAGCGATGTCGGCGCCCTGTCGACCAAGGCCGAGCCGGCGGGGGACGGGACCTACCGGATCACCGGGCAGAAGATCTACATCTCGTGGGGCGACCACGATCTCAACCGCAACATCTGCCACCTGGTGCTGGCGCGGCTGCCGGATGGCGTGCCGGGGACCAAGGGGATCAGCCTGTTCCTGGTGCCGAAGTTCCTGCCGGACGAGAACGGCGAGCCGGGGGTGGCGAACCGGTTGCGGCCGATCGGGCTGGAGCACAAGCTGGGGCTGCACGGCTCGCCCACCGCCGTGATGGAGTATGACGGCGCAACGGGCTGGCTGATCGGCGAGCCGCATGGCGGCATGGCGGCGATGTTCACGATGATGAACAATGCCCGCCTCGGCGTCGGCGTCGAGGGGCTGGGCGTGGCGGAAGCGGCGACGCAGAAGGCGGTCGCCTTCGCGCTGGAGCGGCGGCAGGGGCGGACGCCGGACGGCTCGGGAACGATCTCCGGGCACGCCGACGTGCGCCGGATGCTGATGACCATGCAGGCGCTGACGCGGGTGGCGCGCGCCATCTGCTATGACTGCGCGCTGTCGGCCGACATGGCGCGCGCCGACGACCCGGAGGGGCACTGGGCGGCGCGCGGGGCCTTCCTGACGCCGATCGCCAAGGCCTTCTGCACGGATACAGGCATCGAGGTTGCGGGGCTCGGCATCCAGGTGCATGGCGGCATGGGCTTCATCGAGGAGACGGGGGCCGCGCAGTACCTGCGCGACGTGCGCGTCACGGCGATCTACGAGGGCACGAACGGCATTCAGGCGATGGACCTGGTCGGGCGGAAGCTCGCCGATGGCGGCGCCGCGGCGCTGCGCCTGATCGGGGAGATGGAGGAGACGGCGCGCCGGCTGGGCGACGCCGGGGACGCGCCGGGCGCGCTGGCGCCGGCGGTCGACGCGGCGGCGGGGCATGTCCGGGCGGCGACCGAGTGGATGCTGGCGGCGGGCGACATGAACGACCGGTTTGCCGGGGCGACGCCGTACCTGCGGCTCTGGGGGCATGCGCTGGGCGCGCATTACCTGGGCCGCGCGGCGCTGGCCGAGCCGCAGGGGCCGCGGCTGGCGCTGGCGCGCTTCCACGCCTTCCAGATCGCGCCGCAGGCCGCGGCGCTGGCGGCGGCCGCGACGCAGGGCGCGGCGCCGCTCTACGCGGTGCCGGCCGGGATGACGGGCGCGTGAGGGTGCGTGTGCAGCGTGCGGTCGGCGGGTCGAGCGCTTTCCGCCCGGTCGGAATGGCGGTCGCCGGCGTCGTTGCCAGGCGAAATGGAGCTGGCGGCGCCGCCTCATCGCTCGCCGCCGAAGGGAGCGCATCGCGCTTGCCGGCCGCCGGAGTCCCTTGCGTCGAACGGGGGCGCGTGGTGCGCCCGGCGCCAGCCCCGAGGAGCCTGTGATGGCCGGCATGGAACGGGCGCTGCGCTTCCCCTGGGAAGCCCCGCCCGGGCCGGGCGAGGCGATCGAGGTCGCGCCGGGCATCCTGTGGGTGCGGCTGCCGCTGCCGATGAAGCTGGACCACGTCAATGTCTACGCGCTGGACGAGGGCGACCACTGGACGCTGATCGACACCGGCATGGACCTGGTCTCGAGCCGCGCCGCCTGGGACGCGCTGCTGTCGGGGCCGCTGGCCGCCAAGCCGGTCGGGCGGGTCGTGCTGACGCACCATCACCCCGACCATGTCGGGCTGCTGGGCTGGTTCGCCGCCAAGGGGGCCGAGGTCTGGGCGACGCGGCTGGGCTGGACGCTGGCGCGGATGCTGCAGCTCGACCACCAGGAGGTGCCGCCGGCCGAGCAGGTGGCGTTCCGGCGGCGGGCCGGGATGCCGGCCGATCTGCTGGAGACGTTCGCGAAGGAACGGCCGTTCAACTTCTCGCAGTGCACGGCGCCGATCCCGCTGGGCTACCGGGTGATCTTCGAGGGCGACGTGCTGCGGCTGGGCGGGCGCGACTGGCGCGTGCATTTCGGGCACGGGCACGCCCCGGACCACGCGACGCTGTGGTCGGATGACGAGACGGGCGGCACGCCGGGCGGGCTGGTGCTGGCCGGCGACCAGATCATTCCCGGCATCTCGTCGAACATCGGCGTCTATCCCTCGGAGCCCGAGGCCGACCCGCTGGCCGAGTGGCTGGAGAGCTGCGCCCGGCTGCGCACCGTCGCCGCGGGGACCGACCCGCTGATCCTGCCAGGGCACAAGCTGCCGTTCCGGGGCGTCGATTTCCGGCTGGTGCAGCTGATCGAGAACCACGAGAGCGCGCTGGCCCGCATCTTCGCGGCGCTGCGCGACGGGCCGCGCCCGGCGGCCGGTCTGTTCGCGCCGATCTTCAAGCGCGAGATCGGCGGCAGCCAGTACGGGCTGGCGCTGGCCGAGGCGGTGGCCCACATGAACTACCTTCACCACGCGGGCCGCGTGACAAGGACGCTGCGCGACGGGGCGTGGCAATACTCGGTCGCGGAGGGCGCATGAGCGGGAGCGGGACAGGCGGCGGGCAGGCGATCGGCGGGCGGCTGCTGAGCGAGCCAGTCATGCCCGATGCAGGCGTTGTGCGCACCGACTGCCCCGAGGGCGACTGCGCCGAGCGCCAGCCGCTGCCGCCCGCGGTCACGCGCAAGACGCGCGACCGCAAGACGCCGGCGGAATGGGCCTATGAGCGCCTGATCCTCTATGTCCAGAAGTTCGAAGAGCAGCTCGACGCCGACCACGAGGTCGGCATGGGCTTTGCCGGCTCGGATGCCGGCATGGTGCACATCAAGGGCATGGGCTTTTTCGCGCCCGACATGATCACGTTCTACGGAGTCGACCAGAGCGGCCAGCGCACGCAGCTGATCCAGCACGTCAGCCAGATGAACGTCATGCTGAAGGCAGCGCCGAAGCAGCACGAGACGGCCGACCGCATCGGTTTCCACCTGCGCGCCGGGCTGGATAGCGCCGCGGAGGAGGGCTCCGGGGAGGACGAGACGGCGCAGGCCTGACGGGCAGATCGCCGGGCGCGGCGCGGGAGCCTGTCGCCGCGCGCATGGCGCCGGCCGCACGGCGTTACCGGGGGGCGCGGCCCCCCGGTTGTGTGCCGGCCGGCCCGAGCGGATTTGCCGTGTCGGTCGGCGTGCCCTACATTGCCGGCGGTTGAGTTGGCAGGAAGGGCGCGTCCGGCGCTCCGCCGGCCCTCGATGGCGCCGGCGCGGCGTGCGCGCCATGGCCGTCGCCATGTGTCGGGAGGGAGTGCCCGTGTTCGTCCACGCGAAAAGCGCCAGGGATGGCCATGCCGCCGACTATGACGCGGACGCGGCGCTGTTGCGGCTGACGCGGAGCGCCGGGGAGGGCTCCGTCGTCATCGGCCAGCTCGGCCAGTCGCTGGACGGGCGGATCGCAACGCCGACCGGCGCCTCGAAATACATCAACGGCGACGAGGCGTTGCGTCACCTGCACCGGCTGCGCGCCGCGGTCGATGCCGTCGTCATCGGCGTCGGCACGGCGCTGGCCGACGATCCGCGGCTGACGACGCGGCACGTCGCCGGGCCGAACCCGGCGCGCGTCGTCATCGACCCGAGCGGGCGGATGCCGGCCGATCGGGCGCTGCTGCGCGATGCCGCGGCGCCGGTGATCTGCGTGACGCGGCAGGGAATTGCTACCGCGCGCGGCACCCAGGGGCTGGCGCTGGACTGCGATGGCGACGGGCTGATCGCGCCGGCCGCGATCGTCGCGGCCCTTGCGGCGCGCGGCCTGAGGCGGCTGCTGGTCGAGGGCGGCGCCGAGACGCTGGCCCGCTTCCTGGACGCAGGAGCCGTCGACGAGCTGCACCTGATGGTGGCGCCGATCGTGCTGGGCTCGGGCAAGACCGGGCTGAACCTGGCGCCGATCGCGAGCCTCGACCAGGCCATGCGGCCGCTGGTCCGGACCATGCATTTCCGCGACGGCGACCTCCTGTGCATCTGCGACCTCGATCGCCGCCCCGCGGTCGCCGTCGCCAGCGCCGCCGCCGCGGAGGGGGCCGCAGACGGGGCTTCGGAGGGGACATGCCGCGCTATCCGCTGATCCACCGGCTGCTGCACTGGGTGGTGGCCGTGATCGTCGCCTTCATGCTGGCGGTCGGCTTCACCTTCCTGTTCCTGACCTTCGATGGCGTGCTGGCGACCTTCGGGCAGGAGACGACGAACCTTCTCTACAAGTACCACAAGAGCTTTGGCGTCGTGATCCTGGGGCTGATGGTGCTGCGGCTGGCCATGCGGACGGCGGGCGGCAAGCCGCCCTACCGGCCGCCGCTGGACGCCATGGAGCGCCGGCTGAGCGCGGCGGTGCATGGCGGGCTCTATGCCGCTCTGATCGTCCAGCCGCTGCTCGGCTGGGCGGCGACGGCGGCGGGGGGCTACCCGATCGAGTTCTTCGGTGCCGTGCTGCCCGGCTTCCTGTCCAAGGACCCGGCCCTGAGCACGAGCCTCTATGCCGCGCACGCGGTCGTGGGCTGGGTCATCCTGGTGCTGGTCGGGCTGCACGTCGCCGGCGCGCTGCGGCACTGGCTGCTGATACGCGACGGAGTGATGAGCCGGATGAGCCTGCCCTGATGGAGGCCGGCTGCCGGTCCGAATGGGGAGGGGCGTTGCGCGGGGGTTCGAGTGGCGGGCGGCATCCCGGGCCGGCGCGCCCGCGCCATCATTGCACGTCTCAGGACCGGGGCGGCGGCAGGGCCAGCAGGTCGACATGGCCGATCGTCACCGCCGTCGCCCTGGCGCGCGCGCGCTGCCATGCGGCGGCGTGATTCCCGAGCGCGGGCGCGACGGCCTGGGCGGTGCCCTGCGCCAGCGCGGCGATGAGCGCCGCATCGGCCGGGGCGCCCAGGCGCCAGTCGCTCGCGGCTGTCGCCACGTCGTAGCCCTCGGCGCGGAGCGCGCCGGCCAGATGCGGCGCGGCGTCGGGGCCGAGCGCCGGACCGAGGCCCTTGTCGCGGCGCTGGTCGGCCTGGAACGCGGCCAGAACGGGAATGTCGAGCGGGTGCGGCGGCGACCAGCTCTCGCGCCCGTCATAGGTGAGGACGGCGTAGAGCGCCGCGCCGGCCGCCGCCGCGTGGCCGGCCAGCCGGTCGGTCCATTCGGCGCCGCAGAGGTCGAAGAAGGCCGAGGCGGTGACGAGGTCCGGGGCCGGGTCGAACAGCGTCGACAGGTCGCCGGCGAGGTCGGCGACGACGCGCTCGATGATTATTTCGGGGACGCCGGGCGGCGACGCGGCGCGCTCGAGCAGCGTGGCGTCGCTGTCGACCAGCCGCCAGCGCTGGCCGGGGCCGAGCAACGTCGCCGTCGCGGCGGCCATCGCGCCGGTGCCGGCGCCGAGGTCGAGAATGCGCAGCCCGGCGCGGCCGGCGAAGTGGCGCGACAGTCGCGCCGCCAGCCCGGCGTCGCGGGCGCGCCGGTCGGCGTCGGCGCGGAGCGCCAGCCAGTCGGCGGAGAAGCTCAAGCGGGGCAGCCCGGTCCGGCGGGGGACGGGCCGGGCCCGGCGTCATGCGCGTGCGCGCCGGGTGACGACGGCCCGCCCCGGACGAGGCGGGCATGGCCCCGGACGAGGCGCCGGGCGTGGCGCCCCGTGTTGTGCCCCGTGCTGCACCCCGTGGTGTGCCGGGCGCCGGCGCGCGGAATGCGCATCAGCCGGCGGCGTCGCGCAGCACGCCGGCGACGATCGCCGCAGTGCCCGGCCAGCGCATCAGCGTCTGCGCCGCGGTCCAGCTGCGCTCGGCCAGCGCCCGGCGCTCGTCGGGCTCGATGATCAGCACGGCAAGCGCGGCCGAGAGCTGCTCGGGCGGGACGAGGCGCGCCGCGCCGAAGGTCGCCTCCTCGACGGCGGCGGAGCAGAGGCCGAGGACCGGCAGCCCGTGCGAGATCGCCTCGGCCTGGGCCATGCCGAAGCCCTCGAACTCGGAGGCCAGCGCGAAGAGGTCGGCGCCATGGAAGGCGGCGGCGACCTCGGAGGACGGCAGCGCGCCGCAGAGCTCGACGCGGTCGCCGATGCCGAGCTGGGCGATCAGCAGGCGCAGCTCGGCCGCGACGACCGCGTCGCGGGCCGGGCCGATGATGCGCAGCTCCCAGTCGAGCGCCGGGTGATCGGCCAGCGCCCGCAGCAGCCGGTCGTGGCCCTTGCGCGCCGTCAGCGAGCCGACCGCGACGATGCGGCAGCCCGGGCCGCCCGAGCCCGGCGCGCGCGGCGCCGGGTCGGTGCCGGGCGGCGCCACCGTCACGCGCCCGGACGGCACGCCGTAGTCGCGGGTCAGGATCGACGCGGTGGCGTGGCTGGTGGTGATGACATGCCGGGCGCGGGACAGCGCGGCGCGCTCGGTCTCGGCTAGGTGCCTCGCCATGTCGGGGGGCAGGCCGGTCTCGTAGGCGAGCGGGTGGTGGCAGAGCGCGACGAGCGGCGCGGCGATGGTCGCCAGCAGCCTTTCGGGCATGGCGCCCAGCGCCATCCCGTCGATCAGCACGGGGCTGTCGGGGGCGAGGCCGGCCAGCGCCTCCTCGGAGCGGCCGAGCGCGGCGGCGTCGGGGAAGGGAAAGCCGTCCGGCAGCGCCAGCGGCTGGAGCGCGATGCCCTGGCCGGGCATCTCGGCGATCAGCCGGCGCGCATAGGCATAGCCGCCGGTCGGCGTGTCGAGCGCGCCGGGGATCGCGAAGGCGACCCTCATGACGACCCTGGCGTCGGCCGCCCCGGGTGCGCCGTCGCTCACGGCGTCGGCCGGCTCATGCCGGCGTCGCCGTGATGGCGCCCTCGTACCAGGCGCGCGCCAGATGGCTTTCGTTCAGGGTCACGCGAATCCGCTCCACATTGTCCGAGCCCGGCCCCAGCTCGCCGCGGGCGGCCGCCCCGGCGATCCGGTCAAAGACCCATTTGCAAAGGAACTCCGTCGTCGTGGTGTGGTTGCGAAACGCGTCGATCTCGTCGAGGTTGGCGTAGCGCAGTGGCTGGAGCGCCGCGGCCAGCACGTCATGCGCGCGGCCGATGTCGACGACGATGCCGTCCGCCGACAGCGTCTCGCCCATGAAGCAGACGTCGACCACGTAGGTCGCGCCGTGCAGCCTCTGCGCCGGGCCGAAGACTTCGCCCGGCAGGGAATGGGCCAGCATGACGTGGTCGCGGACCTCGACGCCGTACATCGGCAGCTCCTCTCTCGGGCGCGGGCGGCGGCTGTCGGTGCCGCGCTATCCCCGCCCCGGGTAAACGATCCGCGTGGCGATACCCGAGGCGCCGGGGGCGAGCAAGCGGGGCAGCGCGTCGGGCAGGCCGGGGAAGGCGACATCCTCCGTGACCAGCGCGTCCAGCCGCGGGTCGGCCAGCGCCGCCAGCGCCGCCGCCAGCCGGTCGCGGTGGCGCATCGCCGCGCGGCGCGGGCGGGCGACGTGGCCGACCTGGCTGGCGACGATCGACAGGCGGTTGGCGTGGAAGGCGCCGCCGAGCGCGATCTCGACGGGGCGGTCTCCGAACCAGCTGAGCTCGATGACGCGGCCCTCGAAGTCCAGCGCGTCCAACGCCGTCGCGAGGCCGGCGCCGCTGGCCGAGGTGTGGAACGCCAGCCCGTATGCGCCGGGGGCGACGGCGTCGGGTGTCAGCACCGTCACGCCAAGCTGCACCGCCGGGAGTCCGGCGTCCGCGCGTATGTCGGTGACGTCGACCGAGAGATCGGGGCGGAGGGAGACGAGCGCCGTGACGAGCCAGCCGAGCAGCCCCGCGCCAACGACCAGGCAGCGCGTGCCGGGCGGCGGCGACGCGTCCCAGAGCGCGTTCAGTGCCGTCTCCATGTTCGCGGCCAGCACGGCGCGGGCGGGCGGCACGCCGTCCGGCACCGGCAGCACGGCGTCGGCCGGCAGGCGGAAGCGCGTCTGATGCGGGTGGAGGGCGAAGACCTCGCGGCCGAGCAGGTGTTCCGGCCCGGCCTCGACGGTGCCGACGGCGGCGTAGCCGTAGCGGACGGGGAACGGAAAGTCGCCCGACTGATGCGGCGCGCGCATCCGCGCATGCTCGCTGGCCGGCACGCGGCCGTCGAAAACCAAGGCGTTCCGTGCCGCGGCTGAGCGCCGACCAGCGCGTGCGCGACCTCGACCATGTCGGGCGCCATCGGCGGCAGGTCGACGGGCCGGAGCTCGGCCCGGCCGGGTGCGACATAGACGAGTGCCTCGGCATGCAACCTTGCGTCCCCCTTGACGTTCGCGTGTTGCGCTGCACAATAGCATCGGGTTTGCAACGGTCCAGACGAGACTCAGGCGGTCCTCCCCAACAATGAACACTCAGATCGATCAGGTGCCCGGCGCGGCGCAGTTCCCCCTTGCGGCCGGCAGGCTGCCCGGCGTGGCGTCGCTGGCGCCGTTGCCCGAGGACGCTTTCACGCCGGCCGGGCTGCAGGACCGGCGCGCGCTGTGGTGGCGGCGGCTGGCGGTCGCCTTCGTCAACACCGCCACGATGGGCGTGCTGGGCTTGGGCATCGCCATGGCGCTGTCCGCCGGCGGCTGGTCGGTGGCCGACCTCGTGATCCTGGGCTGCTTCCTCGTCGGCGCGCCGTGGACGGTGATGGGGTTCTGGAACGCGGTGATCGGGCTCTGGCTGCTGCACGGCAGGCGTGACGGGCTGGACGCGGTTGCGCCGTTCCTGGCGGCCGGCGACGGGGCAGGGCCGCTGACGACGCGGACGGCGCTGGCGATGACGGTGCGCAACGAGCCGCCGGCGCGCGCGCTGGCCCGGCTGGCGGAGATGCGCCGGGCGCTGGATGCGACGGGGTACGGGCATCATTTCGACATCCACGTGCTGTCGGACACGAACGAGCCGGAGGTCGCCGAGGAGGAGGAGCGGCTGTTCCACCGGATGCGGGGCGAACTCGGCGGGGCGCGCGCCTTCTACCGCCGGCGGACGGTCAACACCGGCTACAAGGCGGGCAATGTTCGCGAGTTCCTGCTGGAGCGCGGACGCGACTACGAGCTGTACCTGCCGCTCGATGCGGACAGCTACATGGGCGCCGGCGCGATCCTGCGCATGGTGCGGATCATGGAGGCGTATCCGCGCCTCGGCATCCTGCAGAGCCTGTCGACGGGGATGCCCTCGGCCAGCCTGTTCACGCGGGCGCTGACCTTCGGCGCGCGCGTGGCGACGCCGCGCCTACCTGGCGGGCGCGAGCTGGTGGCATGGCGACACCGGGTTCTACTGGGGCCACAACGCGCTGATCCGCACGGCGCCGTTCCGCCGGCACTGCCGTCTGCCGGTGCTGCCGGGCCAGCCGCCGCTGGGCGGGCACATCCTGAGCCACGACCTGCCCGAGGCGGCGCTGATGCGGCGCGCCGGATGGGAGTGCCGCGTCATCCCGGTCGAGACCGAGAGCTGGGAGGAGAACCCGCCGACGCTGGTCGATTTCATCCGCCGCGACCTGCGCTGGTGCAACGGCAACATGCAGGCGACGCGGCTGCAGACCATGCGCGGGCATGACGCCGCTGTCGCGCTTTCACCTGTTCACCGCGGCGGCGATGTATTTCGGCGCGCCGGCCTGGATGCTGATGGCGCTGGCGGCGGTGGCGAAGATCATTTCGGGCGATGTCGGGATCGACGTGGCGGCCGGTGCCGTGATGTTCTTCGGCATGCTGATGATCAGCCTGGCGCCCAAGATTGCCGGGCTGGCCGACGTCGCGCTGACGCCGGGCGGCGCGGCGCGCTTTGGCGGCGGCCGGCGGCTGGCGCGCTCGGCGGCGGCCGACCTGGTGCTGTCGATGCTGATGGCGCCGGTCGCGGCGTTTCAGGTGTCGGTGTTCCTGGTCGGGCTGGCGCTGGGCCATCGCGTTTCGTGGACCGGGCAGGTGCGCGATGCCTACCGCGTCACCTGGGGCGAGGCGGCGCGCCGGCTGTGGCCGCAGACGCTGTTCGGGCTGGCGCTGCTGGCGATCGGGCTGGCCGGGGCTGGCGGCGGGGTCGCCTGGGCGGCGCCGATGATCGCCGGCCTGATGCTGGCGATCCCGTTCGCCGTCGTCACAGCCGACCCGCGCCTCGGCCGCTGGGCCGAGCGGGTGGGGCTGTGCGCCCTGCCCGAGGAGGTGGCGCCCTGCCCGCCGCTGGCGCGGCTGACGGCGCAGGACCGGACCGATCATCCGCTGAAGGCCGCCTGAGGGGGCGCCTCGCCGCGGCTTGCCGCGGCCGGCGCGGCGTGCCATGCGGGGCCGTCGCATCCCCGGAGTCCCGAGCATGTCCCCCGGCCGGCTGGTCGCGCCGCTTTTCGTGCTGCTGTGGAGCACCGGGTTCATCGGCGCCCGGCTGGGCCTGCCGCATGCCGAGCCGATGACCTTCCTGGCGCTGCGCTTTGGCATCGTTTCCGCCGTGATGTTCGCCTGGGTCGCCCTGGCGAGGGCGCCGCTGCCCGACCGGCGTCAGTTTCCGCAGCAGGTGGCGGTCGGGCTGCTGGTGCATTTCGTCTACCTGGGCGGGGTCTTCACCGCGATCGACTGGGGCGTCGAGGCCGGGACCTCGGCGCTGATCGTCGGGTTGCAGCCGGTGCTGACGGCGCTGGTCGCGGCGCGGCTTCTGGGAGAGCGGCTGGTGCCGGTGCAGTGGGCCGGCATGGCGCTGGGCGTCGGCGGGGTCGCGCTGGTGGTCGCGCGCAAGCTGGAGGCGGGACTGGGCACGCCTGCCGGCATCGCCATGTGCTTCGCGGCGCTGTTCGGGATCTCGGCCGGCTCGATCCTGCAGAAGGCGCGCGGCGGCGGCACGCCGATGCGCGGCGGCAATGCGGTGCAGTTCGCGGCTGCCGCGCTGTGCGCCGCCGGCGTGATGGCGGTCACGGGGACGGGGCGGGTCGAGTGGTCGGGCGAGTTCGTCTTTGCGCTGGGCTGGCTGGTGCTCGTACTGTCGATCGGCGCCGTGATGCTGCTCTACGTGCTGATTGCCAGGGGCGCGGCGTCGAACGTGGCGAGCCTGTTCTTCCTGGTTCCGCCCTGCACGGCGCTGATCGCCTGGCCGCTGTTCGGCGAGCGGGTGCTGCCGGTCGAGGCGCTGGGCATCGCGGCGACGGCCGTGGGGGTGCTGCTGGTCAACCGGCCGGAGATCGTCGCGCGATGGCGGCTGGCCGGGCGCTAGGCTGCGCGCCTGCAGCGTACCGCGGTGGGCCTGGCGCGAAGCGGCGACGCGCCGGACCCGCCTGTTCCTTTCGCGGAGGTCTCGAAATGCCGAAGGGCCGGCGAAACCGCCGACCCTTCCCGGTTCCCCTCCCGGTTCCGTTGGTGGCACGCCGTTCGCCGCCACGATCGCGTACCCGAAGACCATGTCACGCTACGCGACCGGGCCACCCCCGGCAACGACGATCGTGCGGCCGATCGTGCGCCCGCCGGGCATCGGGCGCCGGCCCTCAGCTCAGGTTGCCGCAGAAGCGCTGGATGCGCGTGCAGGCGTCTTCCAGCGCCTCGTCCGAGGTCGCGTACGAGGCGCGGAAGTTCGGGCCGAGACCGAAGGCCGAGCCGTGCACGACCGCGACGCCCTCGCTGTCCAGCAGTTCGGTGACGAAGTCCTCGTCGGTCTCGATGCGCTTGCCCGAGGGCGCCGTCCTGCCGATGCAGCCGGCGATCGAGGGATAGACGTAGAACGCCCCCTCGGGCACCGGGCACGAGATGCCCCGCGCCTGGTTCAGCATCGAGCACACCAGGTCGCGCCGGCGCTGGAACGCCTTGCACGCGCTGGCGATGTAATCCTGCGGCCCTTCCAGCGCCGCAACGGCCGCCCACTGGCTGATCGAGCAGGGGTTCGAGGTCGATTGCGACTGCACCTTGGCCATCGCCTTGATCAGCTGCTCGGGCCCACCGGCATAGCCGATGCGCCAGCCGGTCATCGCGTAGGCCTTCGAGACGCCGTTGACGGTCAGCGTCCGGTCGATCAGCCCGGGCTCGACCTCGGCCGGGGTGACGAACTCGAAGGGCGCGTAGGCGATGTGCTCGTACATGTCGTCGGTCATCACCCAGACATGGCTGTGGCGCATCAGTACGTCGGTCAGCCCTTTCAGCTCGGCGCGCGTGTAGCCGGCGCCGGACGGGTTCGACGGCGAGTTGAAGATCAGCCACTTGGTCTTCGGCGTGATCGCCGCCTCGAGCTGGTCGGGCGTTATCTTGAACCCCGTCTCCATCGATCCCTCGACGGGCACCGGCGTGCCGCCGCACATCAGCACCATGTCCGGGTAGCTGACCCAGTAGGGCGCCGGGATGATGACCTCGTCGCCCGGGTTCAGTGTCGCCACGAGGGCGTTGTAGAGCACCTGCTTGCCGCCGGTGCCGACGGTGACCTGGTTGGTCTTGTAGCTGAGCCCGTTCTCGCGCTCGAACTTGGCGCTGATCGCGCGCTTCAGGTCGGGGATGCCGTCGACGGCGGTGTACTTGGTCTTGCCGTCGCGCATCGCCTTGATGGCGGCGTCCTTGATGTGCTCGGGCGTGTCGAAATCCGGCTCGCCGGCGCCAAGGCCGATGACGTCGCGCCCGGCTGCCTTGAGCTCGGCCGCCTTGTTGGTCACGGCAATCGTCTGCGAGGGCTTCACGCGGGTAAGCGCGTCGGCGAGGAAGGCCATCTGGGTGCTCCTGTGGTCGAATGCGGGCGTTTCTTACGCGTGTGCCGGGGGAACGGCAAGCGGGCGCCCGGCTTGCCGTTCCCCCGGCACGAGGCGCGCCACTCGGCCCGGCCCGCTCAGGGCGAGCAGTAGGCCGGCCGATCCGCCTCCGCCTGCTGGTAGCACGGGTCGATGATGTCGCGGATCGCCGCCCGCATGACGGTGTGGTTCATGCTGTCCTGGTTGCAGATGATGCCGGCGCCGGCCCCCGTGTCGCGATAGGCGATGAAATCCGAGGTAAAGCCGGTGATGTCGCCGCCCTTGCCGTAGATCAGGTCTCCGGCGACCGGGATGCGATAGACGCCGAGGCCCCAGTTCGTCGTGCCGAGCAGCGGCCCCGTGGCCACGTCCGCCAGCATCTGGTCGCGCGAGGCCTGCGCGATCCGCGCGTTCGTGTTGATCGCGACGATCATCCGCCCCAGATCGCCGATCGTCATCGTCCAGCCGCCCGAGGGACCCTCCCAGCCGGCGAAATCCGGCGGGTCCAGCGGGCTGCTGCCGCCCGGCGCATAGCCGCGCGCGAGGTTGACCGTGCGCGGCGCGCGCCAGGACGCGCCAAGGCACATGGACAGCATCAGCGGATGCGCGGTCGTGTTGTGGTTGAGCCCGATCTGTTGGAAAATATAGCGTTCGTAGCCGGAGTTGTCGCTCGCCGGCTGTTCGACCGTCTGCCAGTCGATGGCCGCGCCGACCAGCGAGTAGCCGATGTTCGAGTAGAGCGCGTCGAACTGGCCTGTGAAGCCCTGAACGCGAGGCATCGTATCGCGATAGACGACGAAGGCGTGGCGCGGGTGGATGCCCGGGTGATCGCCGGCCGCAGGCGGCAGCAGGTCCAGCGCCGCGAGATCCAGCGGCATCGGGTCCTTGGGCACGCCCGTGGCGTGCGCCAGGTACTGGCGCGGCGTGAAGGCCGCCCATTCCGGCACATCGGCCACCGGCGGGTAGAGGTCGACCAGCGGCCGGTCGAGCAGGCTGACGGGCGGCCCTGTCCCGATGCCGCCCGCGTTCTCGGCGGCGGCCTCCTCGGCCAGCCGGATCATGCCCAGTGCCGTGATCGTCTTCGAGATAGAGCCGAGATAGAGCCGCGTCTGCGCGACGACGGGCACGTTGGCCAGCAGCGGCGGATTTCCGGGAACGGCCGGATCCCCGGTCGTGTCGAAATCGGCGCCGTAGGCGTTGATGGTGGCGATGCGGTTGTCGCCCACGACAACCAAGGCGCATGAGGGCGGCGATGAGCCAGCCATGACCGGCTGCATCGCCTCGTCAATCCCGGCGGTGAAGCGATCAACGAGGCCGGCATCCTTCGTTGCCGTCAGGGTCAGGTTGCCGCGCGGACAGGCGAGGTCTGAATTGACCTGCGGCGCGCAGCCCGCGGTCGCGGCGGCGAGGATTGCCGCAAGCACGCCGCGCGCGGCGGCGAAAGTCCGGGCCATCGGCATGGGCGCCTCCCGGTTGAGGAGGCTTCAGTCTACCCCAGGTTGCATGATTCGGGGATCCCGGGGCCGGGTGTCCGGACCCGCCTGCCCCACTCGTCCGCCTCCACACAGTGCGCCGAGACAACCGGGGGGTGATTCGGTTAGCCTGCGCCCGCACAAGCAAAAACATCTCAGGGGGTGAGACATGGCCTGGCAGCCCGATCCGTCGTTCTACCCGTCGCCACGACAGGCGGCGAAGGCGCCGCCCGAAACGCTCGCCTACGTTGCGACCTTCGACCCCGACCGCAAGGTGCCGGACGCCATCGCGGTGGTCGACGTCGACCCGTCCTCGCCGACCTACAGCAAGATCGTCGGCCAGACGGCGATGCCGAACACCGGCGACGAGCTGCACCATTTCGGCTGGAACGCCTGCTCGTCCTGCCTCTGCCCGAACGCGCCGCACCCGCATGTCGAGCGGCGTTACCTTGTCGTGCCGGGCCTGCGCTCGTCGCGGCTGCACATCCTCGACGTCAAGGACGACCCGAAGAATCCGAAGCTCATCAAGGTCATCGAGCCCGAGGAGATCGCCGAGAAGGCCGGCTACAGCCGCGTCCACACCACGCATTGCGGCCCCGAGGGCATCTACTGCAACGCCATGGGCAACGGCACGGACGACAAGGGGCCGGGCGGCATCTTCCTGCTGGATCACGAGACCTTCGAGGTGATGGGCCAGTGGGAGATCGACCGCGGCCCGCAATACCTCGCCTACGACTTCTGGTGGCATCTCGGCCACGACACGATGGTCACCTCGGAATGGGGCACGCCCGACACCTTCGAGAACGGGCTGGTGCCCGAGGTCCTGCTCGGCTCGAAATACGGCCGCAAGCTGCATTTCTGGGACCTGCACACCCGCAAGCACCAGCAGGAAATCGACTTCGGCGAGGAGCACCAGCTCGTCTTCGAGCTGCGCCCGGCGCACGATCCCACCAAGGCCTACGGCTTCGTCGGCTGCGTGATCTCGATCAAGGACCTCTCGGCATCGATCTGGACCTGGTACCGCGACGGGGACAAGTGGGCGGTGAAGAAGATCATCGAGATCCCGGCCGAGCCCGCCGAGGCCGATGGCCTGCCGCCCGTGCTGCAAGGCTTCAAGGCGGTGCCGCCCCTGGTCACCGACATCGACCTGTCGATGGACGACAAGTATCTCTACGTCTCGTGCTGGGGCACGGGCGACATGATCCAGTACGATGTCAGCGATCCCTTCGCGCCCAGGGAGACGGGGCGCGTCCGCATCGGCGGCATCGCCAGCCGCAAGGGGCACCCCAGCGCGCCCGACAAGCGCCTGCAGGGCGGCCCGCAGATGGTCGAGATCAGCCGCGACGGCAAGCGCGTCTACTTCACCAACTCGCTCTACGGCGCCATCGACCCGCAGTTCTACCACAACGGTCTGGACGGCTGGATGGTGAAGCTGGACGTGAAGGACGGCGGCGGCCTCAGCCTTCGACGAGAAGTTTTTCGTCGACTGGCCGAAACCGCACCGGCCGCACCAGGTCCGGCTGGAGGGTGGCGACTGCTCGTCGGACAGCTACTGCTATCCCTGAGCGGGCCCCGACGCCTGGCCGGCGCTCCGACCGGAGAACACGGCGCGCCGCTTTCCCCTCATCGCCCGGCCCGACCGGGCGATGGGGCTTCGCCCGCCGGAGACTCGCCTGGCCGGCCGGGGCGTGACGTGGGATCCTGCCCGTGAGCGGGACCCTCGCGCCCTGGCTGGCGCTGGCCGGCATCGGCGCCTTTCACGGCCTCAATCCCGGCATGGGGTGGCTCTTCGCCGTCGCGCTGGGGCTGCACCGGGCCAGCCGCCGGGTCGTGCTCGCCTCTCTGGTGCCGATCGCCCTGGGCCACGCGCTGTCGGTCGCGGCCGTGGTGCTGCTGGTCGTCGGCTTCGGCACCATCATCGACCGCCGCTGGATCGAGATCGCCGGCGGGCTCGCGCTCATCGGCTGGGCGGCGTGGCTCTGGCGCTATGGCCACCGGCATCGGGTCCGCGTCGGCATGACGACGGGCATGACGGGCCTGTTCCTCTGGTCCTTCCTGATGGCGACGGGGCACGGCGCCGGGCTGATGCTGGTGCCCGTGGTGCTGCCGCTCTGCCTCGCCGCCGGGCCGGCGGCCGGGCTGACGGCCTCCGGCTCGCTGCCCGTCGCCCTGGCCGCCGTCGCGGTGCACACGGCCGCGATGCTGACCGTCACGGGCGCGATCGCGATCGCCGTCTACGAGTGGGTCGGCGTCGCCTTCCTGCGCCGCGGCTGGTTCAATTTCGACCGGGTCTGGATCGCGGCGCTGGTGGTGGCAGGGATCGTGCTGCTGGCCTGACACCCTTCCGCCTCGGGCCGGGCGCAAAACGGGACGAAGGCTTCGATAACCATCGATCTCCCTTCGATACATCGCGTTGTGCAGCGCCGCGCGCGTGCAACCCGCTTGCCCGCGCGCCTGCCCGGCACGCGATGGCACAGCAGCAGGCGCCGCCCTGCCCGGCATGGCGCACGAGGCGCGTGGGCTGACGTTCGCCCCCGGGCCAGGGTTGGGGGTTGGCAGGAAAGGGGCGGTGGGGGGTGGCGGTCATGGCTGATCCGTTGCAGTATGCGCGGCGCTGCCGTCGAACGAGGATCCTCCCGATGGCGCCACCCGGAAGATGCGGCCACCTGCCCGGTTACAATCAGGCCGCTGCCAGTCTACGTTCCGGCTCAGCCGGGGGTGGGTAGATTGGAAGGAATACGAAATGGATAGCGTGATAAGGGACGACATGCCCGACGAATACGAGTGGAGTGACGAGGCCGCGACCTTCGGCGATCGTCTGGCGCTGGCCCGCGAGCATTCCGGAATGGACCAGGCGCAACTGGCGCGCCGGATCGGCGTGAAGCTGCAGACCCTGCAGAACTGGGAGACCGACCGCGCCGAGCCGCGCGCCAACAGGCTGCAGATGCTGGCCGGCCTGCTGAACGTCTCGATCGTCTGGCTGATGACCGGCAGCGGCGCCGGCGCGCCGGTGCCCGGCGACGGCATCGGCGACAACGGCCCGGCCGATCTGCGCGAGTTCCTGACCGAGCTCCGCGAGATTCGCCGCCTGCAGGGCCGGCTGGCCGAGCGCACGGGCCTGCTCGAAAAGCGGCTGCGCGGCCTCGCTCCCGCCATCTGACGCCGACCCGGGCGGCCCCCCGTGACCGAAGCCGGCCCATTGCGCTTCGGCATCGACCTCGGCGGCACCAAGACCGAGATCGTGGCTCTGGCCGGGGACGAGGTCGTGCTGCGTCGGCGCGCCGCGACGCCGCTGGGCTATGATCCGCTGCTGGACGCCATCACCGCCCTGGTGGCCGAGGCCGAGCGCACGCTCGGCGTGCGCGCCGCGGCCGTTGGCGTCGGCACGCCGGGCTCGCTCTCGCCCGCGACCGGCCTGATCCGTAACGCCAACTCGACCCAGTTGAACGGCCGGCCGCTCGACCGCGACCTCGCGTCCCGGCTGGGCCGGCCGGTCCGGCTGGCGAACGACGCCGACTGCTTTGCGCTGGCCGAGGCGCGGGCCGGCGCCGCGCGCGGGGCGGGCGTTGTCTTCGGCGTCATCCTCGGCACCGGGGTCGGCGGTGGCATCGTCATCGGTGGCCGGCCGCTCTCCGGGCCGACCGGCATTGCCGGCGAGTGGGGCCATAACCCGCTGCCGAGCCCGACCCCCGACGAGACGCCCGGCCCCGCCTGCTGGTGCGGCCGAAATGGGTGCATCGAGGCGTGGTGCTCGGGCCCGGGGCTCTCCGCCGACCACGCCCGGCGCACCGGCGAGGCGATGGACGCCGAGCAGATCGTCGCCCGCGCCGCCGCCGGCGAAAGCGCGGCGCTGGCGACCGCGGCGCGCCATCTGGACAGGCTGGGCCGGTCGATGGCCGGCGTCGTCAACATCCTCGACCCGGACGTCGTGGTGCTGGGCGGCGGGCTGTCGAACCTGCCCGGGCTCGCCAAGGGCCTGGCCGGGGCGATGCAGCCGCATGTCTTCTCGGACTGCTTCTCGACGTCCGTGCGGCCGAACGCGCTCGGCGACAGCGCAGGCGTCATCGGCGCCGCCTGGCTGTGGCGCGCCGACGAGATGGAGGCTGCATGACCGAGACCCGCGAGATCCGCCTGAAACGCCTGCGCATCCGAAGCTGGCGCCGCGGCACGCGCGAGATGGACCTGATCCTCGGCCCCTATGCCGACGGCCCGCTGGCCGCGCTCGACGAGACGGCGCTCGACGCCTACGAGGCGCTGCTCGAGGAGACGGACCCCGACCTCTACGCTTGGGTCTCGGGCGCGCTTTCGCCGGCCGATCCCCATCGCCGGACGATCGACCGCATCCGCGCCTTCCACAGGATCGGCTGACATCGGGGCGCCGCCGTCCTAAGGTCTGCGCCGACTCGCGGAGGGTCGGGCAACGGTCGCGACAGGGGAGCGCCATGGCGAAGATCGGCTTCATCGGGCTTGGCAACATGGGCCTGCCGATGGCCCGCAACCTGCTGGAGAAGGGCCATGCCGTCACCGGCTTCGACCTGATGGACGAGGCGCTGGAGGCGCTGGCCGAGGCAGGCGGCGCGACGGCCGACTCGCCCGCCGCCGCGGCCGCCGGGGCCGAGATCGTCGTCACCGCGCTGCCCGCGGCCCAGCACGTCAAGGCTGTCTATCTCGGAGAGGACGGCATCCTGGCGAAAGCCCGCCCCGGCACCGCCTTCATAGACTGCTCGACCATCGACGTCGCCACGGCGCGCGAAGTGATCGCCGAGGCCGAGGCACGCGGCCAGAAGATGGTCGACAGCCCGATGTCGGGCGGCGTCGGCGGCGCCACCGCGGGCACGCTGACCTTCATGGTCGGCGGCAGCGACGAGGCCGTGGCCGCCGCGCACCCGGCGCTGGAGGCGATGGGAGCCAACATCCGGCACGCGGGCGGCCCGGGCGCCGGCTCGGCCGCCAAGATCTGCAACAACATGATGCTGGCGATCCAGATGATCGCCGTCGCCGAGGGCTTCAGCCTGGCCGAAAAGCTGGGGCTGGACGCGCAGAAGCTCTACGACATCTCGTCGACCGCGACGGCGCGCTGCTGGTCGTTGAACGACTACTGCCCGGCGCCCGGCCCGGTGCCGGCCGCGCCGTCGAACCGCGATTATAGGCCGGGCTTCGCCGCCGCGTTGATGCTGAAGGACCTGCGCATCGCGATGGAGGCGGCGCGGAGTTCCGGCGCCGCCACGCCGCTCGGCGCCCACGCCACGCAGATCTACACGATGATGGACCTGGCCGGCCAATCGGGGCTGGATTTCTCGGGCGTCATCCGCTTCCTGAACGGAGTTCGCTGAAACCGCTGGCGAATGCGCGAAAATTTTCGCGCTATTAACCAAGCGTTTCCGATTTGTCCCGCATGTTCCCATGGAGAGAGAACATTGGGAGAACGCCATGAACATGACCGCAGCCGTGGCCCCGTCCTATGACGACGAAGGCGGGCTCGAACTCTATTCGGGCTATCTCGAGACGCTGGCACTGATCGAGCGACTGCACCGGCTGCTTCTCGACGTCATCAAGGACGAGTTCGACCGGGTCGGCCATCTCGAGATCAATCCGGTGCAGGCGCTGCTGCTCTTCAACATCGGCACCAAGGTCGTGACCGCAGGCGAGCTGAAGAACCGCGGCTACTACCAGGGCTCGAACGTCTCGTACAACCTCAAGAAGCTGGTCGAGCTCGGATATATCGATCACCAGCGCTGCGAGGTCGACCGCCGCGCGGTGCGCGTCAAGCTGACCGAGAAGGGCATGCAGGTGCATCGTCTCGTCGCCTCGCTGTTCCAGCGTCACGCCGAGGAGCTGGGCGGCTCGGACCGCCTGCGCACACGCGGCATCGAGGGCATGAACAAGGACCTGCGTTCGGTCGAGCGCTACTGGACCGAAGAGGTCCGGCAGATCTACTGAGCGGCAGGGTGCAATGAGACGCCTGATCTCCGTCCGGCCACACTTTCGCCGCCCGGGCGAGGGACGTGTGCATGACCGGGCGCAGGCGGCAATCGGCCTCGGGCGCTCGGGGCTGGCGGTGCGACGCAGGGGGGCAGCGACTCGGGCCGCAACTCCCCGGCCGCAGTTCGGGCCGCCACGTCAACGGGCGGCGCTCGAGCAGAGCCGCTGTCGGGGCGCGGGCGACGACCGCCGGCCATACAACCACGGGGCAAGGGCTTCCGTGGCCCGCAACCATCGGTCGACGCGCAGGATGGCGCGTCCGCCGGAACCGCCGACTGCGCCAGAGCCCGTAGAGTCCTGACGCGAACCGAAGTTATCGCGACCGCACAGGGGTAATTGCATTGAAAAACACATCCGACTGCGCGATAGTCAGAAAAAGCCGGCCGGCAGAACGGCCGCGAGGGGTTGACGGCTAAGTCAGAGCAGGAGCCACCCGAATGGAACTTCGGGGTTTTGACTCGTATCCGATCACGCTCGGCGACGAGATGCGTGGCGAGCGTGCCTCGATCGGCAAGTCGATCGAGGACGCGGAGCGTGACCTGCGCATAAAGCGGCGCATGCTCGTCGCCATCGAGAGCTGCGATCTCGAGGGGTTTCCGAACCGCAGTGTGGTCGCCGGCTATGTGCGATCCTATGCCCGCTATCTCGGCATGGACGCCGAGGACTGCTATCAGCGCTTCTGCGCCGAATCCGGCTACCGTTCGCCAGTGACGATGATGCTGGCGGAATCCGGGGCCGGCGGCGCGTCCCGCAGCGGGCTGCCGCTGCTGCCTGGCCGCTCGGCCGGGCCCGACATCGCCTTCTCGCGGTTCGCCGCGCCGCCGGCGCGCAGCCGGTTCAGGGCGCCGGTCTCGCTGGGCGCCGTCACCTCGACGGCAGCCCTGCTGGCGCTGATGGCGGGCCTGTCCTATGGCGGATACGCGCTGTTGCAGGACATCCAGCGCGTCGGTTTCGCCCCGATCCCCGAGGCTCCCGTCGTCATCGCCGAGGCGCCGCTGATGACGCCGCCCGAGGTCGAGTCCGGCGACGTCGCGCTGCCCGTTGCGCGCGACTACCAGGACGGCGGCATCCTCGCGGCGGTGACGCCTGCCCCCTTGCAGCCGATCGAGGCGCTGCGCCGCGACGGCCCGATCTCGGCAATCGACCCGCGAACTGCCGGCGTCTTTGTGGCCGACGACGTCGAGCAGCAGGCGACCGGGACCCCCCGCATCGACTCGGCCGACGACGCAATCCTCGCGGCCGAAACAGGCCAGCTCGGCGATCGCTCCGGCCCGTCATCGACCCCGGCCGGATTTACGACTGCCGCCCGGTTTGCCGCCGCGACCGGCATGCGCCCGGAGGCTGGCGTGGACATAGGAACAGCAGGCGCCGTGGCGGGGATGGCGCAGGGAATCGCGCTGCACGCTTCCGAGGACGCCTGGATCCGCGTGCGCGAGCGCGACAATGTCCTTTTCGAGGGCATCCTGGCCGCCGGCCAGCAGTTCGAGCTGCCGGCGCGTATCGATGCGCCGGTGCTCAAGGCAGGCAATGCCGGCGGCATCTTCGTTTTCGTCGACGGCGTTGCCTACGGCCCGCTGGGCCAGCGCGGCCAGATCGCCCGCAACGTCTCGCTGCTCGCCGACGATATCCGCGGATCGGTGCCGCAGGCGGCCTCGCTGAACATCGCCTCGACGCTGCCGGCCGAGGTCCACCAGCGCGCCGAGGCGACCGCCGCGCGCCAGTAGGCCGGTCCGGTCCGCGCGGCGGCCCCGACGGCAGGCCCCCTCGACAGGTCCCTCGCGCGACCCTAAGTCAGGGCGCGTGACCTGCGAGACGGGCGCCAACCCGATCCGGGCGCGACCCGAATGCGAACCGAAGGCGAGCCATGAACCACATTCGCCCCTGGCGGAACATCGACCGCCGCAAGAGCCGCCAGATCCATGTCGGCCCGGTCGCGGTAGGCGGCGACGCGCCGATCAGCGTGCAGACGATGACGAACACGCTGACGACCGACGCGAAGGCAACGATCGAGCAGGTCAACCGCTGCGCCGAGGCCGGCGCCGACATCGTCCGCGTCTCGGTGCCCGACAAGGAAAGCGCCGTCGCGCTGAAGGAGATCGTGCGCCAGTCGCAGGTGCCGATCGTCGCCGACATCCACTTCCACCACCAGCGCGCCATCGAGGCGGCCGAGGCCGGCGCCGCCTGCCTGCGCATCAACCCGGGCAACATCGGCTCGGAGCAGCGCGTGCGCGACGTCATTCAGGCCGCCAAGGACCACGGCTGCTCCATGCGGATCGGCGTCAACGCCGGCAGCCTGGAGCGCCACCTGCTGGAGAAATACGGCGAGCCCTGCCCGGACGCGATGCTCGAATCCGGCCTCGAGCACATGAAGATCCTGCAGGACAACGACTTCCACGAGTTCAAGATCAGCGTGAAGGCGTCCGACGTCTTCCTGGCCGCCGCCGCCTACCAGATGCTGGCCGAGGCGACCGACGCGCCGATCCACCTCGGCATCACCGAGGCGGGCGGCAAGACGACGGGCACGATCAAGTCGGCCATCGGCCTCGGCCAGCTGCTGTGGATGGGCATCGGCGACACGCTGCGCGTCTCGCTGTCGGCCGACCCGGTCGAGGAGGTGAAGGTCGGCTTCGAGATCCTCAAGGCGCTGGGCCTGCGCCACCGCGGCGTGAACATCATCTCGTGCCCGTCCTGCGCCCGCCAGGGCTTCGACGTCATCAAGACGGTGGCGATCCTGGAAGAGCGTCTGGAGCACATCAAGACGCCGATGTCGCTGTCGATCATCGGCTGCGTCGTCAACGGCCCGGGCGAGGCGCTGATGACCGATGTCGGCTTCACCGGCGGCGGCGCCGGGCGCGGCATGGTCTACCTGGCCGGCAAGAAGAGCCACGCCATGACCAACGACCAGATGATCGAGCACATCGTCGAGCAGGTCGAGCAAAAGGCCGCCGAACTGGACGCGGAGCAGGGCGCGGCGGTCCAGGCCGCCGAATGAGGCGCCTGGCGGCGGGGGGCCTCGCCGTCCTCGCTGCCGGGCTGGTCATGACGGCCGTGGCGATGCGGGTCGTGCCCGACGATCCCGCCGACTGGCATGCCGATCCCCTTACCGCCGCGCGCACAGGCGAGCCGAACGATTATCTCGTGGCGCCCGAGGGCGCGACACGGGCGGCGCCCGACCGGATCGCCGCGACCTCGCCCCTGACCCCGGCCGCGCTGATGGCGCGCTTCGACGCGGTGGCGCTGGGGGCGCCGCGAACGCGGCGGATCGCCGGCGCGCCGGGCGAGGCGTGGGCGACCTACGTGCAGCGGACGCGGGTCTTCGGCTTCCCCGACTACATCTCGGTGCGCGCCGTCGAGGTGCCGGGCGGCTCGGCGCTGGCGGTCTGGTCGCGCTCGCGCTTCGGCCGCGGCGACCTAGGCGTCAACCGCGCCCGGGTCGAGAATTGGCTGGGGCGGCTGGACGAGGGACAGTGATGCCTATCCCCGCGATACCGCGATCATCTCACGCGTGAGACCATCGCAATGCCATGATTTATCACGATTTTTGTTCGAACGGCTTCTGAAGCGTTCCGAATGCCTGCCAAGCTGGCCGGTCAGACGCTGGGACAGCCTTCCTGCAGGCGGCGCCAGGTCGGGCTGTTCAGCGACATGTCGCATTGCGCCAGCACGGCCTGCGAGCCGATCTGGAGGCAGGTCTTCTCGCCCATCTCGATGCGCTTGCCCTTGCTGTCGGTGCAGTAGCAGTCGGGATAGCGGAAGCCGTGCGCCGGCGGCACCGGGTTGTAGCCGCCGCCCTCGCGCTCGACAGGCTGAGGTATCTGGCCCGCGACCGCGAGCGCGGGCGTGGCCAGCGCCAAGGCGACGAGGCATGGCATGAGCCGTCTCATGGCCCCAAGCTACACGCGCCCGGGCCGAATCACAACGCGACTGGCGGGCGGTCTCCACGGGCCGTCTTGACGGGGGCAGGGCCGCGATGCAGAGGGGGCGCCATGATCCCGACCGGCCGGATGCAGGACATTCTCGACCGCTTCGCGTTCGTCGAGGCGAAGATGAACGTCGTCTCCGACCCGGGCGAGATCGCCCGGCTCGGCCGCGAATATGCCGGGCTGCGCGAGGTCGTCGGCACGCTCCGCGCCTGGCAGAAGGTCGAGGCCGAACTGCGCGCGGCCGAGGAGATGCGCGACGATCCCGAAATGCGGGCGCTGGCCGAGGAGGAGATCGCGCGGCTGGAGGACGAGCTGCCGGCGCTGGAGGAGGCCGTCCGCATCGCGCTCTTGCCCAGGGACGCCGCCGACGACCGGCCGGCGATCCTGGAAATCCGCCCCGGCACCGGTGGCGACGAAGCGGCGCTGTTCGCCGGCGACCTGTTCCGCATGTACGCCCGCTTTGCCGAGGCGCAGGGCTGGAAGGTCGAGATCCTGCACGAGACCGCGGGCGAGCTGGGCGGCTGGCGCGAGATCGTCGCGGCGATCCGCGGCGCGGGCGTCTTTGCGAAGCTCAAGTTCGAGAGCGGCGTCCACCGCGTCCAGCGCGTGCCCGAGACCGAGAGCCAGGGCCGCATCCACACCTCGGCGGCCACCGTCGCGGTGCTGCCCGAGGCCGAGGCCATCGACATCGACATTCCCGCCGCCGACATCCGCATCGACACGATGCGCGCCTCCGGCGCCGGCGGGCAGCACGTCAACACGACCGACTCGGCGGTCCGGATCACGCACCTGCCGACGGGGATCGTCGTCACAAGTTCGGAGAAGTCGCAGCACCAGAACCGCGCGGCGGCGATGGCGGTGCTGCGCGCGCGGCTGTTCGACATGAAGCGGCGCGAGGCAGACGAGGCGCGCGCGGCCGAGCGCAAGGGCCAGGTCGGCTCGGGAGACCGCTCGGAGCGTATCCGCACCTACAACTTCCCGCAGGGACGCGTGACGGACCACCGGATCGGCCTGACGCTCTACAAGCTCGACCAGGTGATGCAGGGCGATCTGGGCGAGATCGTCGATGCGCTGGTCGCCGCCGACCAGGCGGCGCGGCTGGCCGAAATGGCGTGACGGGGGGCGCTATCCGGGCCGACCTGCTGCGGGAGGCCACAATGAGGCTGGCCCGCGCCGGCGTCCCCGACCCGGCCCGCGATGCGCGGCTGGCGCTGCGCTGGGCGGCCGGGCTGGACGGCGCGGCGCTGGGCGCGGCGCTGGACGCGCCGGCAGGCGCCGACGAGGCGGCGCGCTTTGCCGGAGCGATCGCCCGGCGGGCGGCGCGCGAGCCGCTGAGCCACGTCACCGGCAGCCGCGTGTTCTGGGGCCGCGAGTTCGGCGTCGGGCCCGAGGTGCTGGACCCGCGCCCCGAAACCGAGGTGCTGGTCGGCGAGGCGCTGCACGGCGGCCCGGTCGCGCGCGTGCTGGACCTCGGCACCGGCTCCGGCTGCCTGCTGGTGACGCTGCTGGCCGAGTGGCCCGGGGCGACGGGCCTCGGCACCGACATTTCGCCCGGCGCCCTGGCCCGGGCGCGCTCGAATGCCGATCTCCTTGGCGTCGGTGACCGGGCCGCTTTCGCTCTCGCCGATTGGACCGAGGGTATCCAGGGCAGCTTCGACCTGATCGTGTCGAACCCGCCCTATGTCGCCGAAGCCGAGATGGCGGGTCTGGATCCCGAGGTTCGCGAGCACGAGCCGCGGATCGCCCTGACGCCGGGTGGTGACGGGCTGGATGCCTATCGCTCGATCGCGACCGGTATCAGGGGGTTGATGGCGCCGGGAGCGCGGCTGATGGTCGAGATCGGCCCCACCCAGTCGCATGCGGTCGCGGCGATCCTGGCCGCGGGCGGGCTGCGGGTGACGGCGATCATTCCCGATCTCGACCAGCGGACACGTGTCGTCGTCGCACGGGAATGAGGGAAATCACCTACTTGGAGCGATTTCCAGGTTGTGAAGCCGCGAAAACGCGGTATATGGGAGATGTCGCGGCCGTCAGCGTTGACTGAGCGGAATTTTTCGCTGGAAAGCGCCGGGACTACGCATCAGCAACGCTGCGAAGTATTCCCGAACTGCCTGGGCCGGTGGCCCTGCGAGGGTCGAGCACCGCATGGATGCGACAGTATGATCAGTAGAGATCGAAACGAATGAGATCAGCACAGAAGAATAACCGGTCGCGCGGCCGCGGCAGTCGCAAGGGTGGCGGCGGCGGTGGAGGCGGTAACGTCACCAACCGCGTCTATGACAGCGCCGGGCCAGAGGGGAAGGTGCGCGGCACCCCCCAGCAGATCATCGACAAGTACCTCTCGCTGGCGCGTGACGCCCAGACAAGCAACGACCGCGTCGTGGCCGAAAACTTCCTGCAGCACGCCGAGCACTATCAGCGGCTGCTGATGCAGGCCACGGCGCAGCAGGAGCAGAACCGGCGCGACCAGACCAACTCCGGCCAGGACGACGACGGCGATGATCGCGACGACCGTGATGACGGGACATCGGGACAGCCGCGACAACCGTGAGGCCGGCCGTGATGGCGGGCGTACCGGCGGCCGCGATGGCGCGCGTGACGGAGCGCGTGACGGGGGGCAGGGCGATCGGCGCCAGCAGCCGCAGGAACACCGCCATGCCGGGGATGACGACGGCGATGGCGTATCGGACACCGGCGAGATCGGCGGGATGACGATGATCGATTCCGGCCGACCCGGCGGCGAGGACCTGCTGGTCGTCTCCGAGGACCCCGCGCAGAGCCAACCGCGCCGCAACGGCGAAGGCCGCCGCCGGCGCCCGCGCCGCGACGCCGATGCCGCGAAGGACACTGGCCCCGCCGAGGCGGACCAGTCTGCCGGCGCCCAGCAGGAGAACTGATCGTCAGTTCGCCTGCCCCTCTCCGCCTGGAGAGGCATCTCGGGATTTGCGGCCCGATAGCCCGAACGGGCGTTCCGACCCCGCCGGCAGCTTCCGCGCGAGCGCCAGGAACTCGTCGATCGACAGGCTCTCGGCCCGCCGGGTCGGGTCGATGCCGCAGGCGGCCAGCAGGCCGATCGGGTCCGCCGCGACCCCCTTGAGCGACTGGCGCAGCATCTTGCGCCGCTGCGCGAACGCGGACGCAGTCAGCGCCTCGAGTCGCGCCGGGACGACCCCCTCCGGTTGCGCCGCCGGGGTGACGTGGACCACGGCCGAGGTCACCTTGGGCGGCGGCGTGAAGGCGCGCGGCGAGACCTCGAAGGCGATGCGCGCCCGCGCGCGCCACTGGCTCAGCACCGACAGCCGGCCATAGGTCTTCGAGCCCGGCGGCGCGACGATGCGCTCGGCGACCTCGCGCTGGAACATCAGCGTCAGCGACTGCCACCATGGCGGCCACACCGCCCCGCCCATCCAGCCGACAAGCAGCGCCGTGCCGACATTGTAGGGCAGGTTGGCGACGATGCGCGCCGGGCCGGACAGGTGCGGGCGCGGGTCGACTTCCATCGCGTCGCCCTCGATCACCGTCAGCCGGCCCGGCCAGTGCGCGGCAATCTCGTCCAGCGCCGGCAGGCAGCGGCTGTCGCGCTCGATCGCGACGACGCGGGCGCCGCCGGCCAGCAGCGCGCGTGTCAGCCCGCCGGGGCCGGGGCCGACCTCGACGATTTCGGCACCCTCCAGCGGACCCGAGGCGCGGGCGATGCGCGCCGTCAGGTTCAGGTCCATCAGGAAGTTCTGGCCCAGCGACTTGCGCGCGCTGAGGCCGTGGCGGGCGATGACCTCGCGCAGCGGCGGCAGGCCGTCCGGGGCCGGGTCGCTCACGCCGCCTGCGCCCGGGCGGCGGCCATCTCGGCGGCCAGCCGCAGCGCCTCGACCAGGCTGGTCGGGTCGGCGCGCCCGGTGCCCGCGATGTCGTAGGCGGTGCCGTGGTCGGGCGAGGTGCGCACGAAGGGCAGGCCCAGCGTGACGTTGACCCCGCGTGCGAAGTCCAGCGTCTTGATCGCCACCAGCCCCTGGTCGTGGAACATGGTCAGCGCCGCGTCGTAGCGGGCGCGCGCGGCCGGGTGGAACATCGTGTCGGCGGGCAGCGGGCCGGCGATCTCCAGGCCCTCGGCGCGCAGGCGGTCGAGCGCCGGGATGATCGTCTCGATCTCCTCGCGGCCGATGGCGCCGCCCTCGCCGGCATGCGGGTTCAGCCCCGACACGGCCAGCCGCGGCCGGGCAATGCCGAAGTCGCGGGCCAGCGAGGCGTGGACGATGCGCGCCGTCTCTTCGATCAGCGCGCCCGTCAGCAGGCGCGGCACCTCGGCCAGCGGCACGTGGATGGTCACCGGGACGACGCGGAGGCCGGGGGCTGCCAGCATCATCACCGTGCGCGGCACGCCGCCCAGGTAGCCGAGATACTCGGTATGGCCGGGGAAGGCGAAGCCGGCGCCGTCCTGCAGCAGCTTCTTGCTGATCGGGTTCGTCACGACGCCGGCGGCGCGGCCGGCGCGGGCCAGCGCCACGGCTCGGTCGATGGACTCGATGCTGGCGGCCGCGTTGGCCGGCTCGGGCACGCCCGGGCGGGACGGCGCGGCGAGGCCGAGCGGCAGCACCGGCAGGGCGCGGGCGAAGACGGCGGCCGCCTGCTCCGGCGCCTCGATGGTTACGACGGCGTCGGCCGGGTCCGAGGCGATGCCGCGCAGCCGGTCAGGGTCGTCGATGACGAAGAAGACCGGCACCGCGTCGCGCCGCCGCCAGGCGGCCAGCGCGATCTCGCCGCCGATGCCGGCGGGGTCGCCCATGGTCAGCGCGAGCGGCGGCAGCGCGCGCGCCTCCGGCGCGGGGGAAAGGCTCACCGCACCTCGATCAGGGCGTCGCGGCGCATCTCCTGCAGCAGGCCGTCGGCCAGCCGCGAGCTGCGCTGGTTGACGAGCTGGTTGCGCATCGCGGCGCGCGTCTGGTCGTCGGCGGTCGCCTGCCCGTCCGCGCTGCGCTTGTCGACGAGCTTGAGGATCGAGATGCCGCCCGACACGGGCAGCGGGCGCGAGACCTGGCCGACCTCGAGCTGGCCGAGCGCGGCGCGCAGATCGGCCGGCATGCGTTCGGTCGAGACCCAGCCGACCTCGCCACCCCGCGCCGCGCTCGGCGCCCTGGAGTAGCGGGCCACCGCCGCGCGGAAGTCGCCGCCCTTGCTGAGCGACCTGTAGAGCTGGTCTGCCAGCGCCCGGGTCTGCGCCGGGCTGCGGCCGGCGTCTTCGAGCGGCAGGCCGATCTCGAGGATCTGGTATTCGGCGCCGCCGCGGTTGCCCTGCAGCGCCAGCTCGGAGTCGATCTCGGCATCGCCCGGCTCGATGCGGTTGGCGAAGCGGGCGCGGACCACCTGCACCCAGGCGATCTCGGCGCGCGCCATGTCGTCGATCGCCTGCTTTGCCACGCCCCGCTTGCTCAGCAGCGCCCGGAACGCGTCGGGCGTCATTCCGGACCGGCGGGCGTATTCCTCGACACCTGCCTGGACCATGTCGGGCGTCACGTCGATGCCGGCCTGCCTGGCCGCCTGGACCTTCAGCTTCTCGTCGACGAGCTGGTCCAGCGCTTCAGAGCGCAGCGCGTCGGCGCCGGTCGACGGATAACCGAGCGCTGCGAGGATCTGCATCCGCTGCGCCAGGTCGTAGCCGGTGATGACCTGGTCGTTGACGATCGCGACCGGTCGGAACGGCGTCTGCACGGCGCCGGGCGTCTGCGCGGCCGCCACCCCGGCCGCAAGTCCGATGACCGACCCCGGCCCGGCGATCGCCGCCACCAGCGCGAGCAGAACCCTCAACCGCATCCTTTACCTCCACCGAACAAACCGGGCCCGCGTTTCTCGAGATCGACGTCGGTCGTCCCGAGCGTCAGCAGTCTGACGTTGATGCCGAACGATGTCGAGGCCGGCGCATCCTCGATATCGGTGAAGCGCCGGCGCAGGAACATGTCGATGGCAGCACATTCGTTCTGGTAGGTCAGCTGCCCGCCGAGCACGACGAACTCGTCCGCCACGAGGTCGCGCTGCACCAGGCCCGAGATCGACCAGTTGCGCGTCAGGTGCAGCCCGGCGGCGGCGCTGACCTCCTCGCGATCGCTCGGCGCGCCGTTCTGCGGATCGGCCTGCAGATAGGTGTAGTTCGCCGACATCTCGACCGGGTTGAAGTCCAGCGCGCCGAAGAACTCGTTCTGGCGGATCGAGCCGTCGTCGTCGACACGCATGCGGTGGCGAATGACGACGTAGGGGTCCCAGCTCGTCTGCCAGGAAGCGACCCAGTCGGACGACGTGCCGCGCAACCCCAATTCCGGCGAGAACTGGCGGACGTCGTCCAGCCGGAAGACGCGGCCGACCGATGCGTCGAAGCGCAGCCCGCCGTCGCTGACGCGGTCATAGCGCAGCAGGACGTTCAGCCGAGGCCCGTCCTCGAAATTGTCGATGCCCGAGAAATGGTTGACGTCGATGACGTTCAGATCGTCGAACTCGGTGACGAGACTGTCCTCGACGGGGATATCGGGGTCGTTGTCGCCGTAGGGCGCGACGATCGCCTGGACCACCGGCTCGATGATGTGGCGGACTCTGCTGTTCTCGGGCTCCCAGATCAGCGGATAGCGCAGCTCGAGCCCGGCATGTCCGCTGATCCGGCCCGTCTGCCCGTCGGGGATGGTCGGGTCGTGCTGGACCGAATAGAGGTCGCCGCGCACCTGCGCGAAGCCGGTCAGGTCCAGCCCGACCGGCAGCACCGTCTCGCGCTCCCAGTCCGCGCCGAGCGTGATGCGGGTCGAGTCGCTGCCGTTGTTGCGCGCCAGGATGTAGCCCGAGGTGAAGAGGCCGAAATCGCCGCCGAGCCAGGGCTCGGGCGTTTCCCAGCGCGCCTCCATGACCGGCAGGGCGAGCGGGATCTTCCCGGCCGGCTCGTTGTCCCGCAGGCTCTGGAAGCGCAGCGCCGTGACGTCGAAGAAGTCGTCCTTGCGCCAGCGCCGGACGAAGGCCTCGCTCGTCAGCCGGTCGTCGTAGTCGTATTCGTAGCGGCGCAGGAAGGCGTCGTCCGAGGCGATCGTGATGCCCCAGCCGGCCTCGATCCCGGCGCCGATGTCGAACAGGCCCGCGGTGTCGACGAAGCCGTGAAACTCGTCGTCGCCGGAATAGTCGTTCCAGGTGACGCTGCCGCCAAAGTTCATGTCGCCGGCGCGGAACTTGCGGCGATAGTTCAATTCCAGCAGCGGCCCGTCGTTCGTCGTGCCGAAGGGCGTGACGGTCAGGTCGGAATAGGGGTCGATGACCCAGTAGTACGGCACCTTCAGCCCGTAGCCGAAGGTCGACGAGCTGAGGAAGGACGGCACGAGGAAGCCGCTGGTCCGATCGACGGACGGGTCGGGATGCCGGAAGTAGGGCAGCCAGGCGACCGGCACGCCGAAGACCAGGAAGGTCGCGTTCTCGTAGTGGATGACGTGCTCGACCTGGTCGTGGATGACCCGCCGCGCCCTGATCGCCCACAGCGGGGTCGGTTTCGAGGCGCAGACCTCGCAGGGGCTGTAGACGGCCTTGGACAACGCGTTGTAGCGGTCGTTCACGCGGCGCGCCTCGACGGCGGCCAGCTTGACGTTGCCGGAGATGACCGATTGCGCGCCGCGCACCAGCCCCTCGCGCAGGTCGGCGTCCAGCTCGGCGGTGTCGGCAAAGACCGTCGCGCCCGACGAGTCGCGCAGCACCAGGTCGCCATCGGCCTGAATCTTGCCGGTCCTGTCGTCGTAGACGATGCGGTCGGCGGTCAGCGTGCGGTCGCCGTAGTACACCTCGACATTGCCGCTGGCGGTGACGCGCCCGGCCTGGGAGTCGTAGACGACCTCGTCGGCGACCAGCGCGACCGGCAGGTTTGTGTCGACGGTGATCTGGGCCAGCGCCGGCTGGCCGCCTGCGCTGCCGACCAAGCTCAGGACCAGCGCGAAGAGAGGCAAGGCACGGCGCAACGCGGATCGTCTCATGCCGGCCCCCCGAATTCCGTTCTGGCCCAGGCTCCTTCTAACCGTCCTCTAGATGCAGCAGCAAGCCCAGAGCGAGCAGCACGGCCGAGAGCGGCGGCGCCCAGGCGGCCAGCTCGACGGGCACCGCTCCGGAGGCGCCCAGCGCGTTGGCGATGTCCGACAGGAAGAAATAGCCGAATCCCGCGACGACGCAGCCGAGCGCCATGTAGCCGAGGCCCCCGAAGCGCAAGTGACGCATCGAGAAGGCGGCGCCGATCAGCACCATGGCGACGAAGACGACCGGCTGCGACAGCAGCCGCAGCCAGTGCAGCCGGTGCCGGTTCGACGAAAAGCCGGATTCGTCCAGCAGCGCGATGAAGCCGGGCAGCTTCCAGAACCCGATGGTCTCGGGCGGCGCGAAGCTGTCCTGGATGTGCTCGGCGGTCAGGTCGGTCGGAATGGTCATCTCGTCCGTCCTCACCGCCTGCGTCGCCGCCATCGCCTGCCGGTTGCCGGCCTCGGCGGTGCCGTTTCCAGCGTTCGGCGTCCCGCCCGGCGCCGGGTCCTGCGCCAGGCCCTGCGCGAGGCCCTGCGTCGGCCCCGGCTTCGGCTCCTGCGCCGTGTCCGCCAGGTTCCAGCGCGAGACGCCGCCAAGGTGCCAGCGGCGGTCGCCCAGCGTCGCAGTGCGCGCGTTGATGCGGCGGTAGAGCCGGTCGGACCGGTCGAACTGGAAGATCGAGACGTCCCACAGCCGCTCGACGCTGCTGCTGGCGCGCTTTGCGCGGATGACCGTTTGGCCGTCCGCACCGCCCTGGCGCAGCCACAGGCCCTGTCCCGAGACCGCGAGCCGCGACGAGGTCTGGTCGAAGAAGCGTTGCTGCAGCGTCTCGAACTTGGTCGCGAAAGCGGAGGCGAGAGGGTTGTAGACCGCAAACGCGAAGACGCCGAGCAGGGCGGCGCAGACCAGCGCCGGCGCGATCAGCCGCCAGACCGAGACGCCGGCGGCGCGCGTGACGACCAACTCGGACGAGCGCGCCAGCATGGCGAAGGCGGTCATGGCGGCCAGCAGCAGCGTGAAGGGCGCGGCGGTGATGGTGATCGATGGCGCGTGCAGCAGAGCCATGCCGACCAGGTCGCCGAAACCCGCCAGCCCGCGCGTGTTCGAGCGGATCAGCTCGACGAGGTCCAGCACGACGACCAGCATGAAGACCGCCGCGAAGGCGCCGAGCATGCTCAGCAGGAAGCGACGGGCAATGTAGAGCGACAGCGTGCCGGGCATCAGGCGGCCCCCGGCCGGCGGCGGCGCGGCAGCCTGAGGCCCGAGAGGATCCAGAGCGCGAGGAGGATACCGACGAGCGGCGGCGCGTACATCAGCGGCCAGAGCGCGGCGGTGCCCGTCACCAGGCTCTTCGCCGCCAGCCCGGCCAGCCGCACGGCCACGCCCGACGCCGCGGCCAGCACGATGCGCCCGGCAAAGCCCTGCCGGCGAAAGCCGGAGCCGACGACGAAGGCGACCGCAAGGAGCGGCAGCGCCAGCGTGTAGAGTGGCGCGCTCAGCGCCTCGTGCGCCTCGGCGCGGTACTCGCCGACCCCGCGCGCCCCGGCATCGTCCGCGCTGACCGACAACAGCTCGGGCACGAACATTTCCGAGGGCTTGCGCGCCCGCTCGGCGCCCGGCTCGTCGAAGGTCGTCAGGTCGTAGGCCAGCTTGTCGAAGCGCAGCACCGAGAGGTCGCTATTGTCCGGCCCGGACATGCTCTGCGCCATGCCGTCGAACATCAGCAGCCGCGTGCCCTGCTCGTCGCGGACCAGCAGCGCTTTCTCGGCCGTGTAGGTGACCTCGCGATCCGGGTCGCGCTCGTCCTGGACGAAGACGCCCAGCAACTCGCCCGAGGGGCCGGTCTCTCGCAGGTAGACGGTGACTCCGTCGAGCGGGTTCAGGAACGCGCCCTCGCGCATGAAGGCGACGGCGACGTCGCCGCGGATCTGCGTCACGCGCTCGCGCATCTCGCGCTGGGCCATCGGCATCAGCCCGAGCGTCATCAGGTAGACGACCAGCATGACGGCCAGCGCGAAGACCGTCACCGCGCGCAGGATCGCCGTCCCGCTGAGCCCGGCCGCCATCATCACGACGATCTCGGAATCGCTGAACAGCCGGTTGATCGCGTAGAGCACCGCGGCGAACAGCGAGATCGGCAGCACGACCGACAGCACCATCGGCAGCAGCAGCAGCGTGAACTCCAGGAAGACCCCGGCCGACTGGCCGTTGTTGACGACGGTGTCGATGACGCGCAGCGACTGCGTCAGCCAGATCACGCCGGTAAAGACCAGCACGAAGAACAGGAACGGTCCCAGGATCTGGCGAAAGATGTAACTGTCCAGGCGGCGCAACACGGTCTCCGATGGCGGGCCTAGGCCCTGTTTAGCGGAGGCGACGAGCGATCGCCAGCCGCGGCCCGGCGCGATGACGCGACCGTCAGCATGGTCCCGGCGCTCCGTCCGTATCGGGGCCGTCCATAGATGTGCCGTTCCCGTGTCAACGGCCACCGTTCGCCGCCCGTTCGCGGCGGCGGGTCGCAGGACAGCGGGCGCCGTGGCGCATAGGGTAGCGCGCGAATCAGCCGTGTCCTTTGTCCTTTCCCCCGCGCAGGAGACCGCCCCATGACCACGCCGACCGCCGTCAGTTTCGCCGAGGAAGACCTGCAGGCGCTGGCCAGCGCCGAGGGGACGGTGGTGGTCTTCGCCGATGGCGCGAAGGCACTGTCGCCGGCCGGGCAGCATGTCGACGGGCTGACCGGCGGCGCGCTTTCGCGCGCGCTGGCCGCCGCCGACTACAAGCCGCGCGCCCGCAAGGTGCGGGTGCTGGCCTTCCCCTCCGGCATGGCGGCCGACCGCGTGATCATCGCGACGCTGGGCGACGAGCCCGACCGCGACGCCGCCCGGCGGGCCGGCGGCGCGATCGCGGCGGCGCTGGCCAAGGGCACGGTGACGGTCTGCACAGGCGGGGTCGGCAGCGGGGACGGCGAGGGGGACGGGCGGGCGCTGGTGGCCGAGATGGTCTGCGCGCTGGTGCTGCGGCTCTACGAGTTCCGCGATTACAAGAAGGCCCCGTCCGACGACGCCGACGACACGACCCCGCGCGCCGTCCGCGTGACCGGTGACGCACCCGAGGCGCTGGCCGCGGCCTCGGCGCCGTTCATGGCGCTGGCCGAAGGCATCTACTTCACGCGCGACCTGGTGAACGAGCCGGCCAACACGCTGACCACCGACGAGTTCGCGGCCCGCCTGGCGGCGATGGAGGAGCTGGGCCTCGAGGTCGAGATCCTCGGCGAGGATCGCCTGCGCGAGATCGGCGCGGGCGCCCTGCTGGCGGTCGGGCACGGCTCGGACAACGAGACGAAGATCGTCGTCATGAAATGGCAGGGCGGCGGCGACGAGCCGCCGTTGGCGCTGGTCGGCAAGGGCGTGATCTTCGACACCGGCGGTATCTCGCTAAAGCCCGCTTCCGGCATGGAGGAGATGACGATGGACATGGGAGGCGCCGGCACCGTCTCTGGCGTCATGCGCACGCTGGCGCTGCGCAAGGCGAGGGCCAATGTCGTCGGCGTCGTCGGGCTGGTCGAGAACATGCCGGATGCGCGCGCCCAGCGGCCGGGGGACATCGTCACCTCGATGAAGGGCGACACGATCGAGGTCGTGAACACGGATGCAGAGGGCCGGCTGCTGCTGGCCGACGTGCTGTGGTACACGCAGCAGACGTTCAAGCCCTCGGCAATCGTCGACCTTGCGACGCTGACCGGCGCCGTTCTGGTGGCGCTCGGCAAGACGATCGCCGGGCATTTCTGCAACGACGACGCCTTCAACGCCGCTTACGAGGGCGCCTGCGCAGCTGCCGGCGACCGGACCTGGCGGCTGCCGCTGGACAAGGACTACCACGACACGCTGAAGGCCAACTTCGCCGACATGAAGAACGTCGGCGGCCGGCATGGCGGGTCGTGCATCGCCGCGGCCTTCCTCGAGAAGTTCATCGAGGACGATACGCCCTGGATCCACATCGACATCGCCGGCGTGGCAACCACGTCCAGCGTCACCCACCTGTCGCCGAAGGGCGCGACCGGCTGGGGCGTCGCGGCGCTGGATGAGCTGGTGCGCGGCCGCGAGAAGACGTGACGGCAGCGCCCGGCACGCGATCGTGACCTGACGCGGCGGGGGCGGACCGTCAGGCTCGACGAACGCCGACGCCCGGTTCCGCTCGCAGGCTCGCCTACACGGTGCGGGGTAGAAAGCGCAAAGTGCCTGCGCCGGCGGGGCGGGGCCAGAAATCCCGGCGAGCCCCACCACCTCTCCCGCTTGCTCCCCTGGGCGCGGCGGGCCTAGAAGGTGAGCGAGAGGGATCCGATGGCGACCGACACACTCACCCTGCCCGATACCGCGCGGCTGATGGCGGCGACCGACGCGACCTGGGCGCCGGCCGAAATGATCGATTTCGGCGGATGGCGCCTGCGCGCGGGCGGCGGCGGGGGCAAGCGCGTATCGGCGGCATCGCCGCTGGGCGGCGACATGGAGGCCGCGACCATCGAGGATGCCGAGGCGGTGATGCGCGACTGGGGACAGCCGGGGCTGTTCCGGCTGACCCCCGACGACGCCGCGCTGGACGCCGAGCTGGGTGCGCGCGGCTATCGCGTGCTCGACCCGGTCGTGCTCTATGCCGGGCCGGTTGCGCGTCTGGCGGGCGAGGGGTCGCACCAGGCGGCGCTCTATCGCTGTGCATTCGCGCCGGCGATCATGCAGGAGATCTGGGCTGCCGGCGGCATCGGGCCCGGCCGGCAGGCGGTGATGGACCGGATCACTGGGCCGTCGATGCGGCTCTTGTCGCGGGCCGGCGACACGCCCTGCGGGGCCGCGTTCGTCGGCGTTTCCGACAGCGACGGCGCGGTCGCAATGATCCATGCCATCGAGGTGCTGTCGCGGCTCCGCCGGCAGGGTGCCGGGCGGCTCCTGGTGGAGGGCGCGGCGCGCTTTGCCGCCGAGCATGGCGCCGAGTGGCTGGCGCTGGCCGTCACCGAGGCGAACGCGCCGGCCCGCGAGCTCTATGCCCGGATGGGCATGGCGGAAGCCGGGCATTACCACTACCGTATCGCGCCCGAGGCGCCGGAGGCTGCATGATGGACGGGACGAAGCCGAAACCGGGCAAGTCCGGTAAGAACGCCGCTCGCAAGCCGGCCAGGTCGGCTGCAAAGTCGGGGGATGCGGAGGCGGAGCCCGGCCCGGATACGAACACGGGGGCGGCGGGGTTGCCTCGGGTCACCGCGCTGGACCTGCGCCTGCCCGATCCGTTGCCGGACGACGTCGCCGAGCTGTTCGCCAAGTGCCAGGCCAAGCTGGGGCTGATCCCGAACGTGCTGGTCGCCTACGCGCACCGGCCGGAAAAGCTGCGCGCCTTCGGCCTGATGTACAACGACCTGATGCTGGGCGAGTCCGGGCTGAGCAAGCTGGAGCGCGAGATGGTCGCCGTCGCGGTCTCGTCGCAGAACCGCTGCTGGTACTGCCAGGTGGCGCATGGTGCGGCGGTGCGCGTGCTGTCGGGCGACCCGGCGCTCGGCGAGGCGATGGTGATGAACTGGCGCATGGCGGATCTCCCGCCGCGGCAGCGGGCGATGCTGGGATTTGCCGAGAAGATCACGGTCGCCAGCGCGACGATCGGCGAGGCGGACAGGCAGGCCCTGCGCGACGAGGGGTTTTCCGACGCCGACATCTGGGACATTGCCGCCGTCGCCGGGTTCTTCGCCATGTCGAACCGGATGGCCAGCGCCGTCGCCATGGCCCCCAACGCCGACTACCACGCGATGGCGCGCTGACGCGCCATGCGGGGCCGCGCGCCCGCGCAGCGCGGGGCCATGTTGCTGATAACCGCCCTGGTGGCTGGGTTGCCTGCCGCACTGTTCGCCGGCGGGGCGCAGGCGGGCGTGCAGGGTCCGGCGGCGTCCGCGGCGGCGGAACGGACCGCGCACGAGGCGCGCGACGTCGACACCTACGCGCTGCCGGTCGGGCAGTTCGGCCCCGGACGGCGGCCGGAGCGCACCGTCGAGGGCGCGGTCGACCGGGCGGCGTGGCGACTGGATGACCCCGGGGCGAGCGTCGCGGGAGTGATCGGGGACTATCGTGCGCGGCTGCGCGCGCAGGGCTTCGAGCCGATCTGGGAATGCGCGGGGCAGGCCTGCGGCGGGTTCGACTTCCGCTTCGGCGCCGAAATCATGCCGCCGCCGGGGATGCTCGTCGACGTGCGCGACTTCGCCCAGCTCTCGGTGCGGCGGGCCGAGCCGGAGGCGTTCGTCTCGGTCCTGGTCAGCCGGGTGCTCGACGCCATCCACATCCAGACGGTGACGGTCGGCCCAGCTGGCGCGGCGCCCGTGCTCGAGCCGCCGGCTGTCCGGCTGCCGCCGCGCCCACCGCTGCGCCCGATTCGTCGACCGCCCCGGCAATCGATTCGGCCACCGACGCGGCGCCCGGGCAGGCGACCGATCCCGCCACCGGGCCTGACCCCGGGCCCGACCCCGCGCCCGGGCAGGCCGATGAGCCTGCGACGGAGACGGGGTCCGCGACAAAGCCGGGCTCCGCGACAGCGGCGGGACCTGCAACCGCCGTTCCTGCGTCAGCGGCGCCTGATACAGCGACACCACCCGCGTCGGGACCTGCCGCGGGGCCGCGCCAGGACGCGCGGGCCCTGTTGGCGGCGCTGCGGCGGGACGGGCACGTGCCGGTGCGGGGCCTCGATTTCGAGGTCGGCGGCGTGCGGCTGTCGCCCGGCTCGGCAGGCGTGCTGGACACGCTGGCGCAGATGCTGCTGGGCGACGCGGCGCTGTCGGTTCTCATTGTCGGGCACTCGGACGACCAGGGGCCGCTGGAGGTGAACCTCGACCTGTCGCGCCAGCGCGCCGAGGCGGTGCTGCGGGCGCTGGTCGAGCGCGGCGTGCCGGCGGACCGGCTCGAGGCGCACGGGGCGGGCTTCCTGGCGCCGGTCGCGACGAACGCGAGCGAGGCAGGACGCGCCGCAAACCGGCGGGTCGAGCTGGTTCTGCGCTGAGGCCCGGCGCCTGGCGGCGATGCCGGACCGGCTGCGAAAGCCCTGCTCGGCGAGCCCAGCTTACTTCGCTTCGACGCCGCGGTCGGGGCGCCCGGCCGGCACGGACGGTCCGGCATAGGATCGGTGGATGACCAGACTCTGGCGCGCGTGTCAAAGGACGGGGCAGATCCCGCCGTCGAGGTTGACCGCGGTGCCGGTGACGTAGGCCGCGCGGGCCGAGCAGAGGAACGCCACCAGGTCGCCGTACTCGGCCGCCCGGCCGACTCGCCGCATCGGGATCTTCTCGGCCATCGCGGCATAGAGCTCCTCGACCGGGCGGTCGCCGGCGCGCCGGTCCCATTGCGCGCTCTCGATCAGGCCGATGCAGATCGCGTTGACGCGGATGTTGTCGGCTGCGAACTCCGCCGAGAGCGCCTTGGTCAGGTTCAGCCCGGCGGCGCGGCTGAGCGATGTCGGCAGCCGGGCCGGGCCCGGGGCCTTGCCGCCGCCCGTCGAGGCGTTGACGATGGCCCCGCCGCCGCGCGCCCGCATCTGCGGCACGGCCAGCCGGCAGAGCCGGATCGCCGCCATTACCTTCAGCTCGAAATCGCCGCGCCAGTCCTCGTCGTCCAGGTCCATCAGCGAGGCCGCGGCCGAGGTGCCGGCATTGTTGACCAGGATGTCAAGGCCGCCGAACGCGTCGAGCGTCCCCGCGACCAGCGCCGCACAGGCGTCGGCATCCGTCACGTCCGCGGCGATCGCCCTGACCGCGCCGCCGGTCTCTGCGGCCAGCGCCGCGGCGGCAGCATCCAGGTGCTCGGCCCGGCGTCCGCAGATCACGACGCTGGCGCCCTCGGCGGCCAGCCGGCCCGCCGCCGCGCGGCCCAGCCCGTCGCTGCCGCCGGTGACGATGGCGACCTTGCCGGTCAGCTCGAGGTCGAACATGGCATGCTCCCGCGCGTCCGCTTTTCCTGACCATCAGGCACGGCCGACCGCCGCCCCGCAAACGAAAACGCCCGGGGCGGGTGCCCCGGACGCCTCTCGACGGCTTGCCGCGGTCGCGCCCGCGGCGCGGCCGGTCGCCTCAGTGCAGGCGCTGGCCGACGTCCTCGATGGCCGCGTCGACCAGCCCGCGCTGGCGGTCCTCGCCGAGGCGCTCGCGCAGCACGTCGGCGGCGGCGGCGATGGCGATCGAGACGGCGCGGTCCTTGACCTGGCGGATGGCGTTCTGCTCGGCCAGCGCGATCTGCTCGTCAGCGGCCTTCAGCCGGCGCTGGATCGAGGCCTGGATGTCCGCCTTGGCGCGCTCGGCCGCGGCCTGCGCCTCGGCGCGGGCGTGCTCGACGATCTCGTCGGCCTGGCCGGCGACCTGCTTCTGCTTGCGCTCGAAATCGGCGAACAGTTCCTGCGCCTCCTCGCGCAGCTGGCGTGCCTCGTCCAGCTCGGCCCGGATGCGCACGGCGCGGTCGTCCAGCGAGCGCGTCAGCATCTTGTGCACGCCGACATAGAACAGCAGGCAGAGGAACAGCAGGAAGGCGACGCCGACGACGAATTCCGGCTCGTACCAGATGTGCATGGCGTTTCCCTCAGCTCAGCCGCGACTGGACGGCCTGGCGGATGGCCTGGTCGTCGGCGATGCCCGGCATGATGCGCTCGACGACGGCGACGGCCGTCTCCTCGGCGACCTCGCGGACGTCCCGGATGGCGCTTTCGCGGATCTCGGCGATGCGCGTCTCGCCCTCGGCGGTGCGGGCAGAGATCTCGGCGTCGGCCTTGGCGGTGGCGGCGTCGATCTCCTTCTGGATCTCGGCGCGCGTCTCGGCGGCGATCGCCTGCGCCTTCGACCGGGCATCGGCCAGCGCCTGCTTGTAGGCGGCCTCGGCGTCCTCGGCCTTGCGCTTCAGCTCCTCGGCCCGGTCGAGATCGCCGGCGATGGCGTCGGCGCGCTCCTCCAGCACGCTGGCGATGCGCGGCAGCGCGATGCGCGACATCAGCCAGTAGAGCACGAGAACGCCCACCACGAGCCAGAAGATCTGGCTCGGGAAGGTGTCGAGGTTAAGCTGCGGCAGCCCGCCGCCATGCGGCACGGCCTCCATCGGCACCTCGCCGACCGGCGCGCCGTGCGCGGTGGTGTTCGTCACCACAACCGCTGCTTCGTTGGCCATGAAGCCTCCTGTCGCTGGACGTCTCCGTCCGGGTAGCGGTCCCGCGGGGCGTCCCGATCGAGCCTCCGACGGGCAGCCGGCGCTGTCGCGCCGCCCGCCCCGTCCGGATCAGCCCGTCCCGATCGTATAGCCCGCCTCGATCAGACGGCGAACATCAGCAGGAGCGCGATCAGGAACCCGAAGATCCCCAGCGCTTCCGAGAAGGCGATGCCGAGGAACATCGTCGCGGTCTGCTCGCGCGCGGCGGCCGGGTTGCGGAGCGCCCCCGACAGGAAGTTGCCGACGACGATGCCGACGCCGATGCCGGCCCCGCCCATCGCCGTGCAGGCGAGGCCCGCACCGGCATATTTCAGGCCGTTGACGAGGCCAGCGCTGATCAGGGCTGCTGCTTCAGCTTCCATTGTCTCTCTCCTTCTGGAAGGGTTTTGTCGGCGCACCTAGTGGTGCGGGTGCAGTGCGTCGTTCAGGTAGATGCAGGTCAGGATGGCGAAGATGTAGGCTTGGACGACCGCCACCAGCAGCTCCAGCCCGTACATCGCGACCATCATGCCCATCGGCAGGATCGCCGGCAGCAGGAACCAGGCGCCCAGCACCGGCACGAAGGTGGCGAAGACCTGCAGCACGGCATGGCCGGCCATCATGTTGCCGGCAAGTCGGACCGAGTGGCTGACGGGCCGCACGAAGTACGAGATCAGCTCGATCACCGCCAGCGGCGGGCGCAGCGCCAGCGGCGCGGCGTCGATCCAGAACAGCCGCAGGAACCCGGCGCCGTGCTTGATGAAGCCGAGCACCGTGACCGTCAGGAACACCGCGATCGCCAGCACGCCGGTCGCCGCGACGTGCGAGGTGACGGTGAAGACCCCGGGCACCAGCCCGATCAGGTTGCAGAACAGGATGAAGATGAAGAGCGTGAAGATGTAGGGGAAGAACTTCTTGCCTTCCTCGCCCATCACGTCCGTCACCATCGTGCGGACGAAGCCGTAGATCAGCTCGGCCACCGACTGCAGCCGCGTCGGCACCAGCGCGCGGCCGCGCATGCCCAGGATCAGCAGCGCCGAAATCGCGGCGATCGCCACCGCCATCCACAGTGTCTGGTTGGTGATCGTCAGGAAGCTGTCGACGGGGCCATGGCTGAAAAGCGGGGCCACCTCGAACTGGTGCATCGGATTCGGACCGGCTCCCGGCGCTTCAGCCATCCTGTTCCCTCACTTCTCGCCCGCGGCGCCGCCGGGGTTCTTCCCGCCGGGCTTTGCCCGGTTCATTTCCTCGGCCGAGCGCAGCACCAGCCGAACCCCGGCCGCCAGACCCAGCATCACGAACACGATGAGAAACAGCGGCATCGTCCCGAAAAGGGAATCCAGCCCCCATCCCATCGCGCCGCCGATCACGATCGCCATGACCAGCTCGATGACCATCCGCCACGCCATCGACGCGGCGTTGAATTCCTCGGCTCTCGGGGCCCTCGCCGGCTCGGGTGTGCCGCGCGCCGCCGCCAGCCGCTTGTCGAGATCGGCGAGGCGCTGCTGCCTCGGATCGTCGCCAGGCGGCCTGTCGGACACGCTCACCTCACCCCGCAGGCCGGTCCCGGCCCCGAAAACGCGGCTCTCCTTAGTCCGGGGCTTCGCGCGATGTCAAGCAAGCCGGGCGGCTTGCGCGTCGTCTCCCGGCCGCAAGGCTCCGGGCGCGGCGCGGACCGGTCGGGACCGGCTTTCGTCTCCCGCAAGGCGGCGTTCGCCCGGCCGCGGCGGACGCGGTCGCCGGTATCGCCCGGGCGCGTCATCTTGTTGGGCGTCAGAGAAGGCTGAACTCAGGGCCTACATCTTTCAATGACTTAGAGACTCTCCCGTCACGCCGCTGGACTGATGTCGCCAGAGAAGGCTGGACTAGAAGGCTTTCGCGCCAGAGAAGACTGGACCCCGAGAGAAGCCTGCTTGAACATTCGGGTGCGTGTCCAGATTTCTCGTATTCATCCAGCCATGAACGACCCTCGTCTCCTGCCCCGTACCGCTCGTCCAGGTCCTTGATGGGGATACGCTCTCGGAGATGCATTTACACGCTCTGCAGCATGTAACGGCGCCCGTCCGCGGTAACCGATCTTTCGCCCCCCAGCTTGATCGAACAATCATATGGACTGCTGCGTCGCAAGGGGCTGCCGGAGCCTTCTACATATTAGTTGCGCGACGATTGCCTTCGCGCCAGTCCCTGTTAGCGCGGGCTTCAGGTAGCGGGAAGCGTCCCGCACGGATCTGCTGCCGGCACAGTGTAGCACAATGGTGCGGTCCAGTCGGTCTGCTTCTAAGTCGTACGTGACATAGTCATTGCTCCCCTGCATCTGGACACCCGCAAGAACCTACCGGCTTGAGCGCCGATGTGATTCACTCCGGCGATCGGATCGGGGGGCATCATGCGGCAGGCGGGACTGTTCGGGCTTACGGAGCATCTGGAGCGGCTGAGCCGGCATGGCGATCCGCTCGAGGTGCTGGAGGCGACGGTGGACTTCGAGCACTTCCGGGGCTGGCTGGTCGAGGGTCTCGGCTATGGCGACGGCTCCAGGGGCGGTCGCCCGCCCTTCGACCCGGTCTCGATGTTCAAGGCGCTGATCCTTCAGGCACAGCACAACCTCTCGGACGCGCGGATGGAGTTCATGATCCGCGACCGGCTTTCGTGGATGCGGTTTCTCGGCTTCGATCTCGGCGCGCCGACGCCGGACGAGAACACCATCCGGCACTTTCGCAACCGGCTGACGGAGACGGGCACTCTCAAGCGGGTGATGAAGGCCTTCGACTGGCAGCTGCAGAAGAAGGGATACATCCCGATGGCCGGCCAGATCGTCGATGCGAGCCTGGTGCCGGCCCCGAAGCAGCGCAACACCGAGGGCGAGAAGGCGGCGATCAATGCGGGCAGGACGGCCCGCGAGATCTGGCCGGACGAGCCGAACAAGGCGGCGCAGAAAGACGTCGATGCCCGCTGGACACTGAAGGTCGGCGGGAAGGTGCGCTATCGCCCGGATGGCACGCCGTTGCCGATGATCGCGGTGCCGGTGTTCGGCTACAAGAGCCACATCTCCATCTGTCCACTTAACCTTCTTGGCTTACGAATGACATGACGGTTTCGATGGGTCTTCGGCCCATGTTGCGGTAGCCCAGATGCGGGCGTTCGGTGTTGTAGTGGATCAGCCAGGCGTCGAGATCGGCCTGCAGCGCATCGACGCTCTCGTAGAAGGTCTCGCGCATTTTCACCCGGAAGAACTCGTCGAGGACGGTGCCGTTGAAGCGCTCGACGAAGCCGTTGGTCTTCGGGTGCCGAACCTTGGTGCGGCGGTGCTCGATCCCGTTCAGGTCGAGGTAGAGCTCGTAGGGGTGGCGCTCGGTGCCGCAGAATTCCCGGCCATTGTCGGTCAGCACCGCTCCGACCGGCAGGTCGAGGTTGCGGTAGAACGGCAGCACGTCGTTGTGCAGCACCGCCACCGCTGCCTCGGGCTGCTTGGAGACGTGCAGGAAGCCGAAAGCGTAGGAGCCGAAGGTGTCGACCACGGCGTGCAGGTAGACCTTGCCCACGCCCTTCAGGCTGCCGACGAAGAAGGTGTCCGCCGACAGCAATTCGCCCGGTGAGGCGCTCTCCACATGGCGTTCGCGGTAGCAGGGGTTGAGCTTTTCGAGAAACGCCGCCTGTTCGGGAGTGATCTCGATCGGGCGTCTCGGCGTTCCGGGCCTCCAGCGCCAGCCAGCGCTCGATCTTCGTGCCCAGACCGTTCTGGTTGAGGATCTTCTGGATCGTGATGGCCGAGACCCGCACGCCCTCCAGAGCGAGCAACGCCTCGTGCCGGTTGCAGCCATAGGCCGGGTGCTCCAGCGCCAGCGCCTTGATCCGCTCCACCACCTCGGGCGCGGTCGCCTGCGGGTGGCTCTTGTGGATCGGCGGCAGGTCTTTCAGACCCTCGAAGCCCTGGGTCTGGAACCGCCGCTTCCACTCGTAAAAGCTGGTCCGGTCCAGGCCGCGCTGGCGACAGGCCTCAGCGACATTGCCGAGTTCCTTCGCCAGCTCGATGACGCTCAGGCGCTCTGCGCGAGCTTGCTTGCCGCATCGCGTGGCTCCGCTTTCTTCGCTGTAGATGATCGTCGCATGGTCGGGTCCTCCTTTCCAAAAATAGCACGGA
>CAVRHY010000014.1:0-15455 GCA_963721105.1 uncultured Alphaproteobacteria bacterium
GATGCCGCGACCTTCGGCGATCTCGACTACGAGTCGACCGAGCTGGCGCTCGACCAGGTGGCGGGCTCCGACATGGTGATCCTGAACAAGGCCGACCTGGCGTCGCCGGAGCGGCTGGACGCGATCGAGGCGACGCTGAAGGGCGCGCTGCCGCGGGTCCGTGTCGTCCGCGCGCGGCAGGCCGAGGTGCCGAGTGAGCTGCTGTTCGGCCCGGAGCGGGGTGACAGGATGGACCGGCACAAAGAGCACCACGGCCGCCACGACCACGACCGCCAAGGGCACGGGCACGATCATGGCGACGAGTTCGAGGCGTGGAGCTGGCAGCGGCCAATCGGCATCGACCCGCGCCGCTTTCGCGCCGCGCTGCGGAACCTGCCGCCCGACCTGCTGCGGGCCAAGGGCGTGCTGCGCCCGGCGGACGGGGCAGGGCGGCTGGTGTTCCAGTTGGTCGGCAAGCGCTGGGACCTGGTGCGCGAGGACGTGGCCCCGCCGGCCGAGAGCGCCCTGGTCGCTATCGGTCGGCGCGGCGGCTTCGACCCGGCCGCCCTGACCGCGCTTTTCGACGGTTGCGCCGCGGTAGAGGCCATCAGCCCCTGAAGCGCTGCCGCGTCGCCAGGCCGGCGACGACTGTCAGCCCCAGCGTCGTCGCCATCAGGATGAAGGCCACCGCGGCGGCGAAGGGCCAGTTGTTCAGCTGAAACTGGCCGTAGACCAGCGGCGCCATCATCTTGAACTCCGGCCCGCCCAGCAGCACGGGCGTGGCATAGGCGTTCATCGCCAGGATGAAGGTCAGGATCGTGCCCGCAGCGATTCCGGGCAGCGCCATCGGCCACAGCACCCGGCGTGCCATCGTCAAGGGCGGCGCGCCCAGGCTGAACGCCGCCTCCTCGATGCTGCGGCTGATCCCCTCGAGCACGCTCTGCAATGTCAGGACCATGTAGGGCAGGTTGACGGCGATGATGCCGATGATCACCGCCCACTCGGTGAACATGATCTCGGTCGGCTTGCTGGTGATGCCGAGTTCCATCAGGCCGACGCTGAGGAAGCCGCGGCTGCCGAACAGGTTCATCCATCCCGCCGCGCGCACCGCGTTGCCGACGAAGAGCGGGATCACCACGCCGATGATGAGCAGGTTCTTGTAGCGCGTCTGCGTCCGCGCCAGCACGTAGGCCAGCGGGAACCCCAGCAGCAGGCAGATCACCGTCGTGACCAGCGCCACCGTCAGTGTCGTCGCGAAGACGTCCAGGTAGTAGGAGTCGGTGAAGAACTTGATGTAGTTATCCGGCGTCGTCGCCTCGATCATCAGCAGGCGCGGGTCATAGCGGTTCAGGCTGTAGCGCAGCAGGAACAACAGCGGCGCGATGACGCCGATCGCGACGATGAAGGTCGCCGGGCCGATCAGCGTCGACGCGCTTAGCAACAGCGCACTGCCGCGCGGTCCCTCCTCGACTGTCGCCTGCGCCATCGTCCCGTCCTCTCGCCCGTCCGCTGGAAGGTGGCCGCCGCGCCGGGGCGCGGCGGCCTGCAAGGGCTCAGCCCTTGAATTCTTTGTCCCACCAGTCCTTCAACTCGACGTCGTGGTTGGTCATGAAGTCGTAGTCCATGCTGTTGAGCTGCTCGATCTCTTCCTTCTTGAAACCGATGCGCTCGTTCAGCTCGTCCGGGACATTCGCGTTGGTCACTGTCGGGTTGTAGCCCATGTCCTGGGCGAAGTTCTCCTGCGCCTGGGGCTCGAGCATGGCGTTGAGATAGGCGTAGGCGCCCTCCGGGTGCGGGGCGTTCTTGGGAATGACGAAACCCGAGACATAGGCCAGCGCGCCTTCCTTCGGCCAGGCGGACTTCACATTGATGTCAGCGTTCTGCCACTGCACCGTGCGGGCCTTCCACATGATGCCGATGCCGATCTCGTTCTGCTTCAGGCCCTGGGCAAAGGCCTCGTTCGTCGGGTAGATGCGCGCACCGGCCTTGCGGCACTCGATCAGCAGCTTCTTGCCGGGGTCGAGGTCGGTCACGGAGCCGCCGGCCGCCAGCGCCGCGGCGACGAGCGTGTACTGGTACTGGATGTCGATCAGCCCCAGCTTGTCGCCCCATTTCGGGTCGAACACATCGGCGTAGCTTGTCGGCACCGTGTCGATCACGTCCGGGTTGTAGACCGGCACCATCGCCGAGTAGATGTGCCCCACGCCGTACTCGAACTTCATGCTGGGCAGCAAGTTTTCGGCATTAGGGATCTGGCTGTAGTCGATCGGCTGCGTGACGCCGAGCTGGTAGACCTGGAACATGTTGGGGCCGTTGAGGCCCTGCACGTCGGTCGAGCCGCGCGGCAGACGGCGCTCGGCCAGCATCTTGGCGCGGCGCTCGGGGTCGCCCGCCTGGTCCTGGATGACCTCCCAGCCCTTCGAGATGAGGAAGGGCTTCTCGATGTTCTTGTTCAGCAGCTTGGCGTAGTCGCCACCCCATGTGCCGACGACGACGGTGCCGGCCTGCTGCGCGCGCAGGATGGACGGCATCCCGAGGACGGAGACGCCGGCAGCGGCGGACAGCCCCTTCAGCACCGTGCGGCGGCGCAGGCCGTTCAGATCTCTGGTCATAAACATCTCCCTGTTTTCGCGACGTGCTTTCGGCACCTCGCTTCATTCTGGACGCGGCGCCCGGTCAGGGCGCCTGCCCTTCCTCGGCGGCTGCCGGGAAGACGGGGGCGTTCGCCGACCAGCCGACATGCACGCGGTCGCCGACATGCGGCAGCTCGCTGCCTTCCTGGTTCGGCACCTGCACGATGACGTGTTCGTCGTCGCTAAGCCTGACATGGATGTCCGTCAGCCCGCCCATGTACGAGACGAACTCGACCTCGCCGGGAAAGCTGTTGTCCAGAGCGGCCATCGGCTCGGGCGCCAGCCGGATCCGCTCGGGGCGGAGCGCGACCACGGCATCGCCGGTGCAGGGCGCGGCACAGCGGACCTCGAGACCGCCGTCGCTGACCAGCACATCGCCGCGCATCCGGCCGCGGATGAAACTGGACCGCCCGACAAAGCCGGCGACGAAGCGGTCGGCCGGGCGCTCGTAGAGATCCCGCTGCGAGCCGACCTGCCGTACCGCGCCCTCGCTCATTACAACGAGGCGGTCCGCCATGGTCAGCGCCTCCTCCTGGTCGTGCGTCACCATGACCGTGGTAATGCCGAGCCGCTGCTGCAGGCTGCGGATCTCGACGCGCACCTCGCCGCGCAGCTTGGCGTCCAGGTTCGACAGCGGCTCGTCCAGCAGCAGGACGTCCGGGCGGAAGACCAGCGCGCGGGCCAGCGCGACGCGCTGCTGCTGGCCGCCCGAGAGCTGCCGCGGAAGGCGTTCGGCGAGATGGTCGAGGCGCACCAGCTTCAGCGCTTCGACGACGCGCGCCGGAATCTCGGCCTTGGGCGTCTGCCGCATTTCCAGCCCGAAGGCCACGTTCTGCGCCACTGTCAGGTGAGGGAAGAGGGCGTAGTTCTGGAAGACCAGCCCGGTGTTGCGCTTCCAGGGCGGCAGCCGCGTGATGTCGCGCCCACCGACCCGCACCTCGCCCGCCGTCGGCTCGACGAAACCGGCGATCATGCGCAGCGTCGTGGTCTTGCCGCAGCCCGAGGGTCCGAGCAGCACCACGAACTCGCCTTCGGCAACGTCCAGCGTGACATCGCGCGCGGCGAAGAAGCTGCCATAGCGCTTCGAGAGGTTGTCTAGCTCGAGTCGCGCCATCCGTCACACCACCCGACTGATCTTAACGAAGCGATCCGTCACCAGCATGGCGACGATGACGATGGCGATCTGCAGGACCGAGATCGAGGCGATGGTCGGGTCGATCTTCCACCTGAGGTACTGGAGGATGGCGATCGGCAGCGTCGTCCGCCCGGGGCCGACGAGGAACAGGCTCATCTCGAGATTGCCGAAGGACGAGACGAAGCCGAACATCGACGCCGCGACGATGCCCGGCAGGATGCCAGGCAGCGTCACGCGGCGGAAGGTGGTGAAGCGGCTGGCGCCGAGATTCTGCGCCGCCTCCTCGAGCGTGCGGTCGAAGCCCGCCAGGCTGGCCGTCACCAGGCGCACCGTCCACGGGATCACCAAGAGGACGTGCCCCCAGAGCAGCGCGCCGAGCGTGCCGAGGATCGGGAACTGCGTGCGGATCTCGATCTCGACCTGGAAGACGTAGACCGCGAATCCCAGCACGATGCCCGGCACGATCAGCGGCATCAGCATCAGGTTCGCCGCCGCCTGATTGCCCCGGAACCGCAGCCGCGAGATGCCAAGCGCCGCCGGTATCGCCAGCGCCAGGCCGATGACGGTGGCGATGACGCCGAGTTGCAGGCTGACCCAGAATGCGTCGATGAAGCGGTCGTTCTGGATCGCCTGACCGTACCAGTGCAGCGTGTAGCCTTCCGGCGGGAAGGACGGGATCTCCTGGCTGTAGAACGAGAGCCAGATGATGAAGATCAGCGGCGTCAGAATGTAGAGGAAGGCGATCAGCGCGACACCGTTCAGCAGCCAGCGGCCGAGCCGGCGTCGGTCGGGCAGGATGGCGCGAACCGGGGGATGCCGGATGTCGGCCGCCGCAGTCACGTCGCGGACTGGAGCCGGTTCTTGTGGAACCGTCCACCCTTGACGATCGCCGCGAGATGCGCGCCCTGTCCTTCCAGCAGCCCGATATCCTTCAGCGGGTTGTCGTCGACGACGATCATGTCGGCCCAGGCGTCGGGCGCGACCGTGCCGAGGCGACCCGGCCGGCGCACGACCTCGGCGGCGATGGTGGTGGCGGCGCGGATCACCTCGATCGGGCTCTGCACCTCGCAGCGGATGCGGAACTCGCGGCTCTGCTCCTCGGCCAGCGCGCCCAATAGGTCCGAGCCGTAGGCGACCTTGACGCCTGCGGCCTTGCAGATTTCGAGGCTGCGATAGCCGCCCTCCAGAACCATGTCGTTCTTGGCCAGCATCTCGGGCGGCATGCCGAACTGGGCTGCGCGCTCCTTCATCGCGACATAGGCCACCAGGTTGGCCACGAGGTAGGCGCCGCGCTCGGCCATCAGCGTCGCCGCCGCCTCGTCGATCAGGTTGCCGTGCTCGATGGTGCGGACGCCGCAGGTGACGGCGCGGGTGATCGCCTCGGCCGAGTAGGCGTGCGCCAGCACGTAGCGCCCGAAGGCCTCGGCCTCCTCGACGGCGGCCTCGATCTCGGGGATCGAGAACTGGATCAACTCCAGAGGGTCATAAGGCGAGGCGACGCCGCCCGAGACCATGATCTTCACGTGGTCGCAGCCCTGGCGCATCTGCTCGCGCACCACCTTGCGGACCTGGTCCTCGCCGTCGACAACGATGCGCAGATAGGCCATGCCGTTGCAGCAGGGGCAGGCATAGCCGGGATTTGTGCGCGACCGGCCATCGCTGTGGCCGCCGGTCGGGCCGATCGAGCGCGCGGCGATGAACAGGCGTGGCCCCGGGATCAGCCCCTTCTCGACCGCCGCCTTCATGCCCCAGTCGGTGCCGCCGGTGTCGCGCACAGTGGTGAAGCCCCGGTCCAGCATCTGCCGCAGCCGGCGCGCACCGCGGGCGGCGGCCAGCGTCAGCGGCACGTCCTCCATGCGGCGCATGTAGACTTCGCTGTGCATCGAGTGGACGTGACAGTCGATCAGCCCCGGCATCAGCACGCGCCCGCCGCAGTCGATCACGTCGGCGTTCGAGGTGATCGGGCGGTCCGAGACCTCACGGACGCGGTCGCGCTCGACCAGCACCTCATGCCCGCCGCGCGGATCGTCGAAGGACGGGTCCAGCAGGCGCAGGTTGCGGAACAGCAGCATGTCGCCCATCAGTTGAGCTCCCGCTTGTGCATGACGCCGTCCTTCATGATCAGGGGGATGCGCTCTCCCTGGCCGCCCAGCAGCGTCAGGTCGGCAAGCGGGTCGCCGTCGACGACGATCAGGTCGGCGAAGGCGTCCGGTTTCAGGCAGCCCAGCTTGCCCTCGTGGCGCAGCACCCGCGCGGCGATCGTGGTGGCAGAGCGGACGATCTCGATCGGCGGCACGACCTCGGAGCGGATGACGAACTCGCGGCTCTGGTCGACCTGCAGCTGGCCCAGCAGGTCGCTGCCATAGGCGACCGGCACGCCTGCGCGCTTGCAGATCTCGAGGGAACGCAGGCCGCCGTCGATCACGAGGTCGTTCTTCTCCAGCATCTCGCCCGACATGCCGTACTCGTCGGCGCGCTCCCGCATCGCGTAGTAGGCGACCAGGTTCGCGATCAGGAACATGTCTTTCTTCGCCATCAGCCTGGCCGACGCCTCGTCGATCAGGTTTCCGTGCTCGATCGTGCGGACACCGGCATTCGCGGCGCGGGTGATCGCCTCCGGCGAATAGGCATGGGCGCAGACATAGCGGCCGAAGGCATGCGCCTCCTCAACCGCCGCCGCCACCTCGCCCGGCGAGAACTGGAGCAATTCCAGCGGATCGAAGGGCGAGGCGACGCCCCCGGACATCATGATCTTCACGTGATCGCAGCCCTGGCGCATCTCCTCGCGCACCGCGCGCCGGGTCTCGGCCACGCCATCGGCCAGCGAGGTAACGAACCCCAGCGCGTCGCAGCATGGACAGCGCAGCCCGACATCGGTGCGGCGGCGAAAGTCGCTGTGCCCGCCGGTCGGACCGATGGCGCGCCCGGCGATGAACAGCCGCGGCCCCGGCGCCAGCCCCTCGTCGACCGCCTGCCTGAGGCCCCAGTCCGCGCCGCCGGTGTCGCGCACGCTGGTGAAGCCGCGGTCGAGCATCGCTCGGAGCGAGGCCATCGCATGCGCCGTCATCAGCGTCACGGGCTGCGCCTCGAGGCGCGGAACGAAAACCTCGTTCAGCACGATGTGGACATGGCAGTCGATCAGCCCCGGCATCAGCGTCCGGCCGCCGCAGTCGACTATCTCGGCATTGTCGGCCCGGATCGGGCGATCGGAGACCTCGCGGATCAGCCGGTCCTCGACAAGGACCTCGTGACCGTCAACCGGCTCGTCCCTCTCGGGGTCGAGCATTGTGAAATTCCGGAAGAGAACCTGCCCCATCTGCTCCTGATACTCCCTTGCCGACGTTACAGGCGCTTGCGAGCAGCCCGGCGAACAGCTTTCGCCGCCTTCGGCTTTCTATCCGGTGCCTTGGAATGCCGACATCCCCGCCCGCGGATTCAAAGTCCTGACGCGGCTGATGTCCGGCCGGGAGCTCTCGTCCGGACAGGAGAGGGCGAACTCGTCGCGCAGCCTGCCGCATGTGCCCTAGGTCCGTTCCCCAACCGTCTCGTCTTTCGCGAAAAGCGCACGGAACAGAACCGCGTGCAACCCCTTTCTGACGCTGGCGCCAGCCATGGCCTCGCCCAGCTGGCGCTCATTCTTTCCGTGCTCGCGGCATCCCCCGCCGGCGCTCTCGGCCGGCGGTGCAGGAGGCGGCGCCGAAATCGATCGACTGCCGCCAGGCCAGGATCTTCCGACTGAACCAGACGATGAAGGCCGCCAGACAGGCAGAGCCGCGCGCCAGCGGGACGTAGGTGATGTCCATCGCCCAGATTAGGTTCGGCCGCGTCACAACCATCTTCCGAAGCAGGTAGGGCGTCGCCGAAGACCGCCGCCGCGCCGTTCAGCAGCCGGGCACGCCAATGCGTGATCTGATTTGGTTGAACGTCAAACTGCTACGCAAGATCGCTCAGCGTCTTCTCGCCCTTGATCGCAGCCACGGCCACCTTCGCCTTGAAGGCCGGGCTGTGGTTCCGGCGCGGTCGCCTTGTCATGGTTTCTCCTCGCGTTCGGTGATCACGCCGATGTCGCGCGGATCTGCCACTCATCGCCCCTGTTCAGATTTCCCGAGCCACCTCTGTGATCGCGGGACCGACGGGTCGGCGATGCTGGGCTGACGAGGTGAAGGCGCGGATCGTGGCGGAAACGCTCGAGGCAGGCGGGTGAAGGATGTCGCGCGCCGGCACGGGGTGCCGCCGAAACAGGCGCACCTCGCCGTTTTCGGTTCGGTGGGTTTTCTTTAACGTTTCCAATGGCCTGGATTTCTATCCCGCCAAAACTTCGGACCTTGTGTCCGGTGCGCTTGTCGAATGGCGCTTGGCGGTGACGGCGGTCAGCACCATTCGGGACCGGAAAGCGTTGATGACAAAACGGACTTCTCGCCCCTAGCCTTGCTGCATGTCGATGCCGGTCTGACGCCGGACGCGAGAAAGGGTGTCATGTCCGAGAAGCCGGCGACAGCCAATCATGAAGACCCGCAGAAGACGCGCCCGACCTGCCTGCGGCTGCCGGCTGGTATCTGGGCGCTGGGACTCGTGTCGATGCTGATGGACATCTCGTCCGAGATGATCCACTCCCTACTGCCCGTCTATCTTGTCGTGGGCCTCGGGGCGACTGCGCTGACCGTCGGCCTCATCGAGGGTATCGCCGAGGCGACCGCCGCGATTACCAAGGTCTTCTCGGGGGCGCTCAGCGACAGGATCGGCCGGCGCAAGGGTCTGGCGGCGCTTGGATACGGGCTTGCGGCGCTCACTAAGCCGATCTTTCCGCTCGCGCCGTCTGTCGGCTGGCTGGTCGCCGCGCGGTTCATCGATCGGATCGGCAAAGGGATCCGAGAGGCGCCGCGCGACGCTCTGGTGGCCGACATCTCGCCCCCGGACCTGCGCGGCGCGGCCTTCGGGCTGCGGCAGGCGCTCGACACGGCGGGCGCCTTTCTCGGGCCGCTTCTGGCCATCGCGCTGATGTGGGCCTTCTCCGACGATTTCGCCTCGGTCTTCTGGGTGGCCGTGATCCCGGCCTTCGGGGCGCTGGCGCTGATCCTGTTCCTGGTGCACGAACCCCAACGGCCGCCCGGGTCGCGCCGCGTCCGCAATCCGCTGTCGCGGCCCGAGTTGCGCCTTCTCGGCGGCCTTTACTGGGGCATGGTCGCCGTGGCGGCTGCCTTCACGCTGGCGCGCTTCAGCGAGGCGTTCCTGATCCTGCGGGCCGAAGGAGCCGGTCTGCCGCTAACGCTGGTGCCCCTGGTGCTTGTCGGCATGAACCTCGTCTACGCGCTTGCCGCCTATCCGGTCGGGGCGCTGTCGGACCGGGCACCGCGCGGGATGATCCTTGGCGTCGGGCTGGCCGTTCTGATCGCGGCCGATTTCTGGCTTGCGCTGGCGGACGGCCTGTGGGGCATCGGGACGGGCGTGCTTCTGTGGGGTCTGCACATGGGCATCACGCAGGGGCTTCTGTCGGCGCTGGTGGCTGACGCCGTTCCGGCTGAGTTGCGTGGCACGGCTTTCGGCGTCTTCAACCTCGTCTCGGGGGTCGCGATGCTGGCCGCAAGTGTCGTGGCAGGGGCGCTGTGGGAGTTCGTCGGGCCGCAGGCGACGTTCCTGGCCGGGGCCGCGTTCGCCGCCGTCGCGATGCTCGGCGTCCTGCCCCTAGACCGCGCGCTGAAGCGAGACAAGCCTGCCGCGCAGGAGCAAGCGTGACGGGTGGGCAAGGCCCGCAGTTCCTGCGTTAGTCGAACGACCGCCGCGGCGGCCCGCCCCACGGCAGCGCGGTTGACCCGGCCCCCTTTGTGCCCTCGCCTATAAGTTAGTCCTGTTCATCGTGAATCGAACCCTTACTCTGGATCACCCGAGGCTGGAGTTTCCGGGTTTCATCGCGACGGCTGGCCGGCTGCGCCGTCGGGGTTCATGAGCGCGATCGGGGACTTGTAGCTGATGGCGCCGTGCGGTCGCTCCTCGTTGTAGTATCTGCGCCAAGCCTCCACCTTTTCGCGGGCGTCGGCAAGGCTCAGGAACCAGTGCGCCGACAGGCATTCCGCCCGGAATCGTCCGTTGAAGGCCTCGATGAAGGTGTTGTCGGTCGGCTTGCCCGGCCGGGAGAAGTCCAGTTCGACGCCGCGCCGGGAAGCCCAGAGATCGAGGTCGCGGGAGACGAACTCCGAGCCCTGGTCGACCCTGATCGTCTTCGGAAAGCCGACCTCGCTGCAGACCCGCTCCAGCGTCGCGACCACGTCCTCGCCCCGGTAGCTGAACCTGGCGTCCAGCGCCGGCGAGAAGCATGACGCGGATGGCATAGAACCAGGCGGGCGGCCGTCCCGCTCGACCGATCCGAGGTCCCGGCATGGGACGAGGATGAGGCGAAGGCCGAACGAGTGCGTGGAGCCGCAATGCCGGCAGACGCGAGCCCGACGTTTAGGGTGGTCCGCCTCACCTTCGACACCCATCATGCGGTGAGTCCCTCGACCGCGGACAGAAGCCTGACCCCAGCCGGACCAGAATCGGCGAAAGCGCTTGACGCCCAACTCCCGACTACAGAAGCATTCATCTCTGAGCCGGCCGTTGAAGCTCTCGACCAAGGCGTCCTGCATGGGCTTATCTGGCGCGATTTAGTTCCACTCGATGCCGGCCTCCCCGGACCAGGCGAGCAAACGGCGTTCGATTTCAGCTCCGTGCCATTGTCGCTGACGATCATGCAGGGCCGGCCGCGCAGCTCGGCTATCCTGCCGAGTTCCCGCACGAAGCGGATGCCGGAGATCGAGGTGTCGACCGTCAGCGCCAGGCATTCCCGCGTGAAGCCGTCGACGGCCGCGAAGATCCGGAAGGGCGCAGGAAGTCGCAGCCGCTTCGCTCCGACACTTCCATCCCTCCGAAGCGCGACCCCCACTTGTAGGATCTCGCATCGCTGATGACGCGCCTGCGGCAGAGCTCGACGGCGCTCAGCGCCGCCTGATGCTCCTTCAGGAACCCGATCACCCGCTCGTCGCTGAACCTGCTCTTCCGCATGCGCCTGTCTCCTTCGCGGGCGACAGACTAACCTCAAAGCAAGGGCGTTTCAGGGGGCAGGGTCGACATGGTGCGGCGCCGGGCCTGGTGGGACAGAGGTGGTCCCCGTTCAAGGGATGGTTCCCGGCGGCAGCGCTGCGCAATGGCGGGCGATTTCACCCGGCGTCGTCAGCCACAGCCGGTCGCGCTGGCCGAGGCAATGCTCCAGCGCCCGGCGGAAGGCGCGCAGGCGGAAGGGCTGGCCGATGACGAAGGGGTGCAACACGATGGTCATCACCAGCGGCCGACGCTCGGATTGCAGCAGCATCTCGTCGAACTGGTCGATGATCATCTCCTCGAAGGCGCGGTGGTCGTGCTGGCGAAAGACAATCGCCGGCGAGTCGTTCAGCTCGATCGAGTAGGGTACCGACAGGATCAGCCCGGCGCGGGTGCGCATCCAGAACGGCTGGTCGTCGGCCGGCCAGTCCAGCACGTAATCGTATCCCGCCTCCTTTAGCAGGTCGAGCGTCACCGGTGTCTGCGCCAGGTATGGCCCCAGCCAGCCCTTGGGGCGGGCGCCAAAGTGCCGGGCGATCCCTTCGGAGGAAATCCTCGATCAGCTGGCGCTCGCCGGCTTCGTCCAGCACGTCCTGGCGCTCGGCATTGGTGCGGCCGTGGCCGATGACCTCGTCGCCGCGCGCCCGGATGCGCTCGACGATCTCCGGGCAGTTGTCGAGCACCATCGCGTTGACGTTGTGCGAGGCCGGCAGTCTGAACTCGTCCAGCAGGTCGAACAGGTACCACTGGCCGACCCGGTTTCCGTAGTCTCGCCAGGCGTAGTTGCGCGTCGTCTGCGGCGCGCCGACCTGCGCGCTGTCGCTGCCGAGCCCGGACAGGAAGGCGAACCACTCGATGTTGTTGCAGATGCAGAGGGCCAGACGCCTGCCGCCCGGCCAGTCATAACCGGTGCGCGCCGGCAGGGCCGAGTAGTCGTAACGGTCGTGCCCGGGCAGGTCCATGATGTCTCCGTCGTTGTGCCCGGGCAGAGGTTGACAACCCGCCGGCCGGCTCGTCAACGTCTCTCGTCCCCACCAGACGCGGAGGCCCGCCATGCGCCCCTGGACCGACATCATCACCGACGAGGAACAGCGCCGCTATGACAAGGCCGGATTTGGAGGCGGCGGCAGCGTCGGGCGCCGTCCGGGGCTGCTGATCATCGACGTGCAGTACCGGACGGTCGGGACCGAGCGCAGGCCCTACTGGGAGGCGATCGAGGAATACCCGACCTCATGCGGCGAGGACGGCTGGCGCGCCGTCGATCACATCCGCCCGCTGCTGGCTGCCTTCCGCGAGCGCGGGCTGCCGGTGCTCTACCCGCATGTCGCGCCGAAGAACGTCGACACCGATGGCGGCCGGCTCGCCGAGAAGATCCCCTCGATCATGGGCATCGACGCGCAGGGTTACCGCTTCGTCGAGGAGGTCGCGCCGCGCAAGGGCGACGTGCTGCTGCCGAAGAAGCACCCCAGCGCCTTCTTCGGCACGCCGCTGGTCAGCCACCTGATCGACCTCGGCGTCGACACGCTGTTCGTCACTGGCTGTACGACCAGTGGTTGCGTGCGCGCCTCGGTGACCGACGCGTTCGCCTACAACTTCAAGGTCGTCGTGCCCGAGGAGTGCGTCTACGACCGCAGCCCGACCTCGCACGCCGTCAACCTGTGGGACATGAACGCGAAATACGCCGACGTCATGCCGGTGGCGCAGGCGCTCGAGCGGCTGTCGGCCGCCCGGATGGCCGCGGAATGAGCGCCGAGGCCATCGCGCGCGGGCTGGTGGCGCTGACCGAGTGGAGCGCCGCCGTCGAGTGGTCCGACATCCCCGAGCCCGTCCGCCGTCGCGCCGCGCTGGTGCTGTCGGACGACCTCGCCGCCATGGTCGCTGCCCGCGACGAGCCCGAACTGGCGGCGCTGCAGGGCCAGGTGGCGAAGAGCGCCGGCGCGCCCGAGGCGACCGTCTTCAACGCCCGCGGGATGCGGCTCGACCGCTACTCGGCGGCGCTGGCGAACGGGGCTGCCGGCGACTGGTGCGAGCTCGACGGCGGCTATCGCCGCGTGATCTGCCACGCTGGCCTCTACTGCCTGCCCGCGCTGCTGGCCGAGGCCGAGGCGACCGGCGCCCGGACACGCGACCTGCTGCGCGCGCTGGTTCTCGGCTACGAGACGGCGGCGCGGGTGGCGCGCGCCTTCACTTTCCCGAACCTCGTGTTGCACCCGCATGGCAGCCTCGCGGCGGTCGGCGCGTCGGCTGCCGTCGCGGCGCTGCGGCGACTGCCGGCGGCGCAGGCGACCGGCGCGATCTCGACCGGCGCGACGCTGGTCGTCCCGGGCCCCTACACGCACCCGATCAAGGGCTCGCTGGTGCGCAATGTCTGGCCCGGAATCGCGGCGCGGAACGGCCTCCACGCCGCCGACTGGGCACCTATCGGCATCGCCGGCCTGCCGACGGCGTTGCATGACGTCTATGCCGACGCCTTCGGCGCACGGCCGAACCCCGAGGAGCTGTCGAGCGGTCTCGGCGAGGGCTGGGCGATCTCGGACGGCTATCACAAGGTCTTCGCCTGCTGCCAGTACGGCCACGCCACCATCGAGGCGACGAGGAAGCTGCTGCGCCCGCGCCTCGGCCGGGCGTATCGCCGGCATCCACCTCGAATCCCACTGGCGCGCCCTGGCGATGGACAATCCGGACCCGGACACGACGATCGCCGGCAAGTTCTCGATCCAGCACATCGCGGCGACCGCGGCGGTGCACGGCGACGGCGGCTTCGAGGCGTTCGCCGCCTCGCAGCTCGCCCGGCCCGAGATCGCGGCGCTCCGCCACAGGGTGACGCTGGCGCCCTACGAGCCGGAGCCCGACTGGCCGAACGATCGTCCGGCCCGCGTTACGTGGACGCTGGACGACGGCACCCGGCTGACCGAGGAGGTGCTGAGCGCCCGCGGCGGCCCAGACCTGCCGTTCACGCCCGACGAGATCCGCGCCAAGATCCGCGGCATCGTCGCCGCGCCATACCCGGCGATGGCGCCGGCGCTGGACGCGATCCTGGCGCTGGACGACGTGGCGCTGGGGCGGCGCTGGGACGAGGCCGTCGCAGCCATGACCGCGCCGGAGGGCCGCGCCGGCGTCGCCGCGGCCGAATGAGCGACTTCGACCTGCTGGTCATCGGCGCCGGCGCCTGCGGGCTGGCCGGCGCCATCGCCGCGCACGATGCCGGCATCCGCGTCGCCATCGTCGAGAAGCGCGACCGGCCGGGCGGCAACTCGTCGCTCTCGACCGGCTCGATCCCCGGCGCCGGGTCGAAATACCAGCGCGCCGCCGGCATCGAGGACTCGCCCGGGCGGATGATCGCCGACCTGCAAGCCGTCTCCGGGCATCACGACGCCGACGACCTGACGCGGCTGATGGCCGAGCAATCGGCGCCGCTCTGCGAGTGGCTGATCGATGGTCTCGGCGCGCGCATGGAGTTGATCACCGCATACCGCCATGTCGGCCACAGCGTCGAGAGGCTGCACGCGCCCCGTTCGCGCCGCGGGCAGGATCTGGTCGACGACCTGCTGCGCTTCGTCGACGAGCGCGGCATTCCGCTGGCGGTCGGCAATCCGGTCGATGGGCTGACCGAAAACGCGGGCGCCGTCACCGGCGCGATCATCGCCGGCGAGCCTGTCGCGGCCGCCAAGGTGCTGCTCGCCACCAACGGCTTTGCCGCCAGCCGCGAGATGGTGCGCGACTTCTGCCCCGACATCGCGGGCGCCGAGTATTTCGGCGCGCCCGGCAGCACCGGCGAGGCCGTGCGCTGGGGCCGCCCGCTGGGCGCGGCGCTCGGCAACCTGGCGGCCTATCAGGGCTATGCGGCGGTCGCCTATCCGCAGGGCCAGCTTCTCTCGTGGACGACAATCGAAAAGGGCGGCGTGCTCGTCGGCCGGGACGGCCGGCGCTTCGGCAACGAGGACGCCGGCTATTCCGGCTTTGCGCCGGCTGTCATGGCGCAGGGAGAACTCGCCTGGGCCGTCTACGACCGGCGTATCCACGACGTGGCGGCCGAGGAGGAGGAATTCGCCGAGATGGCCGCGATGGGCGCCGTCCGCTGGGCCGACACGCCGTGCGCGCTGGCCGAGGCGGCGGGCGTCGACCCGGCGGGGCTGGAGGACGCCGTGCAGGCCTACAACGCCGCCGCCTGCGGCGAGGGGTCGGACCCGTTCGGCCGCATTAAGTTTGGCCTCGCCCCGCTGGCACCGCCCTTCGGGGTGGTCACGGTGAAGCCCGGCCTTTTCCACACCCAGGGCGGCCTGCTGGTCGACCGCCACGCCCGCGTCCGGCGCGAGGGTGGCGGCATCGTCCCGAACCTCTTCGCCGGCGGCGGTGCGGCGGCCGGTATCAGCGGCCGGGCCGGGGCAGGGGGCTACGCGTCGGGTAACGGCCTGCTGACGGCGCTCGCCCTCGGCCGCATCGCCGGGCTGCGCGCGGCGGCAGAGGTGAGAGGCGAGTGCTGATGGCAGCTCCCGCTGTTCCGGCCTCTTCGCCATCATCGGTCTGAACGGACGATCTGGGTCGGCGTCCCGGAGACTGCCCCGTCGAGCCGGGCATGACGGTTTCCGGCAACGGCCTCACGGCTTAGACCGGAGACAGGCCATTGAAAATTATGC
>CAVRHY010000015.1:0-23245 GCA_963721105.1 uncultured Alphaproteobacteria bacterium
TTCGGGCGGAAGACCTCGACCATATCGACGGGGCGGTCGATTTCCTCGAGCGAATGAACACCGGGATGCCGCGGATCTCGGTCAGTTCGGGTTCGGGTTGACCGGGATCATATCGTATCCCGTTTCGTGCAAGCACCCGCAGCACGCCGTAGCTGAACTTGGTCTTGTCGGCGCTGGCGCCGACCATGGCGATGGTTTTGACCGATTGCAGGATATCGGCCAGATATTCCTGGATCGTAATCGTAGAGATCGATCGATGTCCGGCTGGTCGGGCATTCTACGCCTCCTTCTTGGGTGTCGCGATATCCGCCTTCAGCTCGTGCGGCTCAAGCGGATCGAGGAATGGGTTGCGGTAGAGTTTGTCGTGGCTTTCGACGCCGATCTCAAGCGTGCAGTCCGACAACGGCGCGGGCGACGCAGAGCAGGACATAGCCATTGTTGATCTGGCGGTTGTTCAGCGCCACCTGCCGGCGCTGATCGACCTCGCCCGCGGTCAGTTTGGCCGCACAGGTGATGCAGCCGCCATATTTGCAGCCATAGGGCAGATCGACGCCTTGCTCGCGCAGGGTGTCGAGCAAGGGGCGGCGGGCCTCGACCCGTGTAGGTCGCGCCGCCGCGGTTGGCGATCGTTATGGTGCGGGTCTCGGTCACAGCCAGATATCGCTCGTGCAATCGCCGCCGGGATAGCGGGTTTCGTGGCAGCGGCTGGGGCCGTTGGGTTCCTTGCCGAAATCGACGATGAAATCCTCGTTGATCTTCATGCCGCCGTTTTCGACGTCGCAGTCGATCATCACCATGACACCGCCCTGGGTGCGGATCTCGGGGTAGAACTGGTTGTCCCATGTCGAGAACAGCGAGGTCGTGACATAGAGCCGCTTGCCATCGAGCGAGAGCTGATACATCTGCGGCCCGCCCGCGACCTTGACGCCGTTGACCTCTGGCGCCTTGCCCAGCAGCCCGCCCATCCAGACCTGGCCGGTCAGCACCGGGATTATGCGGGTCGGTGATGTCGTACTGGCGCATGTCGCCGTGCAGCCAGTTGTTGAGGTAAAGATATTTGTCGTCCATCGACACGAGGATCGCCGACATCACGCCGGGCACGGGGATCGGCCATTCGGGATGCGGCTCGTTCTCGACGTCGATGATCTTTTCCCATTCCCATTTGCCCGCGTCGGACTTCCAGAAATGGATCACGTTGGCGCGACAGGGCCGCGCCGCAAAAGCCATGGGTGCTGTCGGGGTCGTGGTGGAATTTCACTTCCAGCGGGATCAGCCCGTCTTCGCCCAGATACATGGTCTCGACCGGCTTGCGCGCCTCGAAATCCCAGATGTGCAGGCGGCGGCCATATTTCAGGTGCCCCACCTCTTCCAGGTCGAACCCCGGCATGAACGTGTTGGGCGCCGCCCATTCGGAGGACACCATGACGTTGTGGCGCGGCTGGTACCAGAAATCATAGCTGAACGGGATGTCGCCCATGGTGTCTTCCCACCGGCCCACGATCTCGAAATCCTTGTTGAGATGCAGGTAGCCACCGGGCGCTTCGCCCTTCGCGTCGCCGAGGAACGAAATGATGATCTCGGAGCCCAGGCAATGCACGGTGTGGGGGCCGCTGAGGTTGGTCTTCGACTTGATCTCGGCCCCGTCGATCACCTTGTGCAGGCGCGGCGCGCAGGGATCGGTTGCCGTGTCGATGACGTGGATGTTGTTGGACCGCACACCGGGCACCAGCAGGTACTTGCGCGACATGCCCGCGTCGTCATGGCACGACGAACAGGCGTTCCAACCCATGTGATGCAACTCGTCCCCGATGCCGGGCATCTCCAGCCGGTGGATGACCTGTGAATAGGTCGGGCTGTCGGGGTCCGCGTCAACCGTCGCCAGGTAGTCCGGTTTTTGAATGCCGGTGCCTGTGTAGATGGCGATCGTGTAGAGCAGTTTTTCGCGTGGGGCCTTGATTGCCTCGGCCGGGCTTGCATAGCCCGGGCCGCAACATGCACCGTCCATCATCACATTCCTCCCTTGCGATCATGTTTTTGATTCTCGTAAATCGAGAATACAGATTCTCGCAAGGTAAAAACATGCATCTGGAACGCCTCACTTGCATTCTCGAAATCGTCGGTCAGAAGGGCGAGGCAACGGTGGCCGAGATCTGCGCGCATTCGGACCTGCCAAAGCCGTCTGCATACAGATTGGTGCAGGACCTAGTTGCCGTCGGCCTGCTGGAACCTGTCGCACGTGGGCGGTTCGCGATCGGCAGCCGCCTGAAGCAGATGACGCACAGCGATCAGTCCGACCGTGCGCTGCTGGAACTGATTGCGCCAACGTTGAAACAAGCGGCCACTGAATTCGGAGCCGCGTTTTTCCTGTCGCGTCTGCGCGGGAAATCCGTGGAAATCATTCATGTCGAGACGCCGGACACGGGTGTATCCTTTCTCCATCCGGGTTTGGGAAAGCGCCCCCTGCATGCCTGTTCCTGCTCGAAGGCTGTTGCCGCCTTTTCGCCGGACTTGTTCCCGACCGGCGAAATGGAAGGCCGGTTGCGCGCCTACACTGAATTCACCCTGACAAACGTGGATGACCTGCAAGCGGAGTTCGAAACCATCCGCGAGCGCGGTTTTGCGGAATGCGTGGAAGAAATCGAGCGCGGCATGTGTTCGGTCGCGGCCCCGCTTGCGCCAAGCGGGCCGGGGGCCACGATGTCCATTGGCGCGACCGGATCCGTGCGGGTGTTCACGCCTGCGTTCCGTGACGAACTCGGCCCGCATATTACCAAAATCGCGTGCGAGATATCGGCAAGCCTTGGCTGGAGCGTCGCGCAGGATGCCAGAAAAACAAGCCTGTCCTGACGTCCATTTTTGGCCTGCGTCCTGCGCACAGCCAATCTTGGCGCAGGACGCGGGCCAAGGGGACTGCGGTCTTTCGGCGTGTGCATGTCCGCTTTTCTCAATTTGGGGTAGCACGCGCGCAGGTGCAGTGAATGACGGCTCACCGCCGATTCCGTTGACGAAGTCGGTCGCTGGAAACGCGCCGTCCTTGCGCTCGGATTTCTCGAAGACCGGGATGTGCGGCTCGATCCATTTGGTCTCCGACGCGCCAGCCCAGCATGTCGGCGGAGCCGCACGCCGTATCCGCCGCCAGAATCCAGGGATAGAGGTTAAATCGGTTTCTCGTACGCTGGCTCATCTTCTGAGCGGCGCCGACCACCGCCTGGCAGATCGGCGCGGTGGTCTCGACGTCGACGACTACCGCATTCGTCAGATCCACGAGTAGTTCCTGGAGCAAGCGAAGAATGCCCGGTCGCCGTTGGCGCCCGTGAACCGGGCTGCAGAATCGGAGGGCGACAACGTCTTGGGCTGCACCGGCGTCGCGCCATCGAAGGCCGCATCGTCCTGCGTGTCGAGATACTTTTGGGTCGCTCTCGTCACCTTCTCAGACGCCGACCAGTCCGCCGCCTCGACCATGATGTAGCGGCTAGCTGACGTGACCCCTTGTTTCTCCTCCACGAGCTGCTGAAATCCGGACCACAGGAGAGGGACCGGATATGAAGCGAAGCAGGTTCAGCGAAGAGCAGATCATCGGGGTGCTGCGCGAGCAGGAGGCCGGAGCGGCGGTCGCCGAGCTGTGCCGCAAGCACGGTATGTCGTCGGCGACGTTTTATGCCTGGAAGGCCAAATACGGCGGGATGGACGTCTCGGATGCCAGGCGGCTGAAGGCGCTCGAGGACGAGAACGCGAAGCTGAAGCGGCTCTATGCCGACGCGATGCTCGACAATGCCGGGCTGAAGGATCTGCTGACAAAAAAATGGTGACGGTGAGCCATTTCGCGCCATTGGTCCGAGCGCAGGCGAACGCAGGCGGGAAGCCGTCGCGCATCTGAGGACGAGCCTCGAGGTGAGCGAGCGGCGGGCGTGCACCATCATTGCCGCGGACCGGAGCACGGTCCGCTATTGCGCGAAGCGTCCCGACGACGCGGCCCTGCGCGGGCGGCTGAGGGAGCTGGCCGATCGGCGGCGGCGGTTCGGGTATCGCCGCCTGCATGTCCTTCTCCGCGGCGAGGGCTGGACGATGAACCGCAAGAAGACACAGCGGCTCTACGGCGAGGAGGGCCTGGCGGTGCGGCGGCGCAGGTCGCGCCGCCGGATCGCGGTCGCGCGCACGCCGATCCCCAAGCCGGATGGTCCCAACAGCCGCTGGTCGACGGACTTCGTTCACGACCAACTGGCCAACGGCCGTCGTTTCCGGGTGCTGACGATCATCGACGACGTGACCAAGGAGTGCCTCGCCGCCGTCCCGGACACATCCTTGTCCGGGAAACGGGTTGTGCGGGAGATGAAGGCGCTGATCGCCCGGCGCGGGCGGCCCGGCACGATCGTCAGCGACAATGGCACCGAGTTCACCTCCTCGGCGGTCCTGGCCTTCACCCAGGCGGCCGGCCTCGACTGGCGCTACATCGCGCCGGGCAAGCCGACCCAGAATGCATTCGCCGAGAGCTTTCAGGGGCGGATGCGGGACGAATGTTTCAACGAGCATCTGTTCTTCTCGATGAACCATGCCCGCGCCGTCGTCGCCGGCTGGGTCGAAGACTTCAACACCGCGCGGCCGCACTCGGCGATCGGCTACATGACGCCCGCCGTCTACGCCGAGATCCTGAACCCGCAACAGGCACCGGCGCTACGCCACTTGGAAAGCTCCGCACCGATGCCCGTTGCTACCGTCGCGCTCACGCGCAATTCTCAACCCACAATTCCAGTCGCCCGCGGATGAGCGACGGGGGTCACGTCAGTTCCTCGATGGCAATGGCCGCGTCGCCCGGCTGATGTCCTACCCCATGCTGCTGGAAACGCTGGACACCGGCGGCATCTGGTCGATCGCCCGCGGCCTTGCCCGTAACGAGAGCCGCTACAAGAAGCTGCTGATGGCCTGCGACCTGCCGCGCCGCAACGATCTCGACGGCAGAGGCAACCTCTCCGAAGAGGCCCTCGCCGAATTCACGAACTTCTTCCTGACCACCTGCATCGACCAGGTGGAGTTCATGGAAAAGCTGGTCCAGCCCGAGCGCCTGCGCGACCGCATCCTGATCTGGGCCGAAGAGGAAATCCGCTCAGGCACCCTGCCGCCGAATTCAGGCACGGTGCTCGAAGCCATCCTCTTTCGCGGCGAGCTCCCAAGGGGCGATGTCGCCAAACTGCTGAACGTCAGCGACCGTCAGGCCCGCCGCGTCACCTCTTCCCTGCTCGACCAGGAAGTGCTCACCTCCGAAAGCACCCGCGCCCCTCTACGCCTCGCCTTCCCCGCCAGACTGGCCGGCAGGTGGATGCGGGGGCTGTTTCCCGAATTATAAAGCAGCTTTCCACGGAGTACATTTCATAGAAATGCCTGAGAACATTCTAAACATGAGCAGTGACAAGGAGCTCTTCGTTTACCAAATCATTTCGGTGAACAGGCTCTACGAGCTATTCACCGCCCGCGAAAACGTGCTGGTCCGACCATCACGATGGGACGATCCTTTTGAGAACTTTATCCTCAAATCTCGTGCGCGGTTGCGGGACGGAACAATCGTCGGGTTCGGCTTCAACAACGACTTCTATGGCCAATGCTGGACATTGAAACAGGCATCCGACGCGATGTGGAGGATTTACTCACCGAAAACAGACGGCGTGCGCATCAGAACGACAGTCAATAAGCTCCTGAGAAGTTTAAGTCGCGAGCTCGGCGAGTGGGCGCAGGTTCAATGCTTTGTCGGCAAGGTGCGATACCTTTCAGATCAGCAGCTCAAGGAGTTTGGCAATCATGTGTTTGCAGACGGGCTGAACCCAACCTCCATCGCAGAAACGCTCCTTGTCAAACGGAGGGCTTTCGATCACGTGATCTGATTGGGGTGAACATCGAACTGCTGCGCAAGCTCGCTCAGCGTCTTCTCGCCCTTGATCGCAGCCACGGCCACCTTCGCCTTGAAGGCCGGGCTGTGGTTCCGGCGCGGTCGTCTCGCCATGGTCTCTCAGAGGTGGCTCGTTTTGTCTGAGCAGTAGCCGGGGGCTGGTTAATTGGATTTCCGCCTTGGTTATGCTGCCGCCGGGATCGGCTGCAGCCCGCTGAGATATGTTCGATCGGGTGTCCGCCCGCCAAGCGACGAATGGGGCCTCGTCCGATTGTAGAAGGTCAGGTAGCGCCCGATCGAGGCGCGGGCCTCGGAGACGCTGGCGTAGGCGCGGAGGTAGACCTCCTCGTATTTCACCGTTCGCCAGAGCCGCTCGACGAAGACGTTGTCTCGCCAGGCGCCCTTGCCGTCCATGCTGATGGCGATCCCGGCATTCTTCAGCACCCCGGTGAAGTCGACGGAGGTGAACTGGCTGCCCTGATCGGTGTTGAAGATCTCAGGCCGGCCGTGGCGGGCGAGCGCCTCGTCGAGAGCTTCGATGCAGAAGTCCGCGGAGAGCGTGATCGACAGCCGCCAGGCCAGGACCTTCCGGCTGAACCAGTCGATGACGGCGGCAAGGTAGACGAAGCCGCGCGCCAGCGGGACGTAGGTGATGTCCATCGCCCAGACCTGGTTCGGCCGCGTCACGGCGACCTTCCGGAGCAGGTATGGATAGATCCTGTGCCCCGGCGCCGGCGTCGATGTCCTCGGGCGTCGGTAAAGCGCCTCGATCGCCATCTTCTTCATCAGCGTCGAGACGTGCAGCCGGCCTGCCTCATGGCCTTCGGCCTTCAGGAGCCCCTGCAGCATCCGGCTGCCCGCGAACGGATACTCGAGATGCAGTTCGTCGATCCGGCGCATGAGCGCGAGATCGGCATCCGGGGTCGGCCGTGGCAGGTAATAGACGCTGCCCCGGCTGATCCCGAGTTCGCTGGCCTGCCGCGCGATCGGCAGCTCGTGGGACCTGTCGATCATTTCCTTGCGCTCGGCAGCAGTCCGGCCTTGTCGAGCGCGCCCTCTAAAAAATCATTGGCCAAGGTCAGCTCGCCGATCTTCGCGTGCAGAACCTTCACGTCGATGGCCGGGAGTGCTTCGGCCTTCGCGGTGTCGCCGAACACAGCCGTCGCCCCTTCCAGAAGCTGGGAACGCCACTGCGTGATCTGATTGGGGTGAACGTCGAACTGCTGCGCAAGCTCGCTCAGCGTCTTCTCGCCCTTGATCGCAGCCACGGCCACCTTCGCCTTGAAGGCCGGGCTGTGGTTCCGGCGCGGTCGTCTCGCCATGGTCTCTCCTCGCTTTCGGCAATCATGCCGATGTCGCGCGGATCTTCCACTCATTGCCCCTGTGCAGATTCCCCGAGCCATCTCTGTGGAAGCCGGAGTTCCTGCAGGCTGTCTCCGGGGGAAACCGCCCACAGTCGCGGACGTTCCGAAGCGGGGCCGATGCCGGGCCGAAGCCGGGGCCGATGCCAGCGCCGAAACGGGGGGCGAAACCTGGGCGGAAACCGGGTTGCGGGCTTGAATGACCTTGCGGAACCGTCGATATCCTCAGGAGGGAGCGACAGGCGCCCAGCAGTGCGCAACTCGACAGTTAGGTAAAATAGGCTTACCTAACGGCCGGTGCCCCGACAAGACGAGGAACCTCGCCCATGGACCTCCGCGACGTAAAGCTCTCGGACCGCTTCGACCTCGACCGCTCGCCGGTGCTGCTCAGCGGCACGCAGGCGCTGGTCAGGGCGACGCTGATGCAGCACGCGCGCGACAAGGCGGCCGGGCACAACACGGCCGGCTACGTCACCGGCTATCGCGGCTCGCCGCTGGGTGGGGTCGACGGGACGTTCCAGTCGGCGAAGAAGTTCCTGGAGCCGGCCAATATCAAGTTCCACCCCGGGCTGAACGAGGACCTGGCGGCCACTGCGCTCTGGGGCTCGCAGCAGGCCGAGCTGCGCGGCGAGGGCAAGTACGACGGCGTCTTCGGCCTCTGGTACGGCAAGGGGCCGGGCGTCGACCGCTCGGGCGACGTCTTCCGGCACGCCAACATCGCCGGCTCGTCCCCGCTCGGCGGCGTGCTGGTGGCGATGGGCGACGACCACACGGGCAAGTCCTCGACCACGCTGCACCAGTCCGAGATGGCGCTGATGGACGCCATGATGCCGATCCTGTCGCCGGCCGGCGTGCAGGAGCTGCTGGACTATTGCATCACCGGATGGGCGCTGAGCCGGTATTCCGGGCTCTGGGTCGGCATCAAGTGCATGAAGGACACCGTCGAGGCGACGGCGGTCGTCGACGGCGACCCCGAGCGCGTGAAGATCGCGCTGCCCAACGATTTCGACATGCCCGAGGGCGGGCTGAACATCCCGGTCTACGAGGAGCCCTTCCAGGGCGAGGACCGGATGCACGACCACAAGCGCTTCGCCGCGCAGGCCTTCGCGCGGGCGAACAACCTCGACAAGCGAACGCACGGCGAGAAGGGCGCGCGCATCGGCATCGTCTCGGCCGGCAAGAGCTGGCTGGACGTCCAGCACGCGCTCGACTTGCTGGGCATCGACGACGAGACGGCGCGACGCATGAGGCTGACCGTCTACAAGGTCGGCCTCGTCTGGCCGCTCGAGCCGGTGCGCCTGCGCGAGTGGGCCGAAGGGCTGGACCTGGTGGTCGTCGTCGAGGAGAAGCGCGCCGTCATCGAGACGCAGCTGAAGGAAATCCTCTACGGCCAGCCCGGCCAGCCGCGCGTCGTCGGCTGGAAGGACGAGGAGGGCCGCGTGCTCTTCTCGGTCAAGAAGGGCCTCGACCCCGTCACCATCGCCCGCGGCATCGGCGGCCAGCTGGAAAAGGAAGGCTGCGCCACCGAGTCCATGCGCCACGCCATGGGCGCGCTGGACGAGGCGAGCCGGTCCGACAACACGCCCGACGCCGCCACCCGCACGCCCTGGTTCTGCGCCGGTTGCCCGCACAACAGCTCGACCAAGCTGCCCGAGGGCGCACGCGCCTATGCCGGCATCGGCTGCCACTACATGGTGCAGTGGATGGACCGCTCGACGCTGGGCTACACGCACATGGGCGGCGAGGGCGCGAACTGGATCGGCGAGGCGCCGTTCTCGACGCGCAAGCACGTCTTCCAGAACCTCGGCGACGGCACCTACAACCACTCCGGCATCCAGGCGATCCGGGCCGCCATCGGCGCCGGCGTCAACATCACCTTCAAGATCCTCTACAACGACGCCGTCGCGATGACCGGCGGACAGGCGCATGACAGCGGCCTGACCGCCGACCGGATCGCGAAAGAGCTGCTGGGGATGGGCGTCAAGCGCGTCGTCGCGGTCGTCGACGAGAAGGAGATGGGCTGGGTCGAGTTCCCCGCCGAGGTCTCCGTCTTCCCGCGCGCCGACCTGATGAAGGTGCAGCGCGAGATCCAGGAGGTCGAGGGCGTCACCGCCATCGTCTACGTCCAGACCTGCGCCGCCGAGAAGCGCCGCCGCCGCAAGCGCGGCAAGTTCCCGAACCCGAACGAGCGCGTCTACATCAACACGGCCGTCTGCGAGGGCTGCGGCGACTGCGGCGTGCAGTCGAACTGCGTCGCCATCCTGCCGAAGGAGACCGAGTTCGGCCGCAAGCGCGAGATCGACCAGTCGGCCTGCAACAAGGACTTCTCGTGCCTCAAGGGCTTCTGCCCGAGCTTCGTCACCGTCGAGGGCGCCGAGCCGAAGAGGAAGGCGACCGCCCAGTTCCACGTCCCCGACCTGCCCGAGCCCACGCTGCCGCCGATCGACGGCACCTACAACGTGCTGGTGACGGGCGTCGGCGGCACCGGCGTGGTCACGGTTGGCGCCCTCATCTCGATGGCGGCGCACCTGGAGGGCAAGGGCGCGGCCGAGATGCAGATGGCGGGGCTGGCGCAGAAGGGCGGCGCGGTTTCGATCCACTGCCGCGTCGCGAACCGGCCCGAGGATATCTCGGCCGTGCGCATCTCGGTCGGCGAGACGGACGCGCTGATCGGCGGCGATCTTGTTGTTACCGCTGGGAAAAAGGTGCTGGACCTGACCCGGCGCGGGCGCACGCGCGTCATCTGCAACGCGCACGAGATCGTCACCGGCGAGTTCACCCGCAACACCGAGTTCCACCTGCCGACCGACACCATGCGCCTGACGCTGGAGCGCCGGGTCGGCGCCGACGCGGTGCGCATGATCGAGGCGAACGGGCTGGCCGAGGAGATGCTGGGCGACTCGATCTACTCGAACGTCATGCTGCTGGGCGCGGCCTGGCAGGCCGGGCTGGTGCCGCTGTCGCGCGAGTCGATCCTGAAGGCGATCGAGCTGAACGGCGCCGGCGTCGAGGGCAACAAGGCGGCCTTCGACATCGGTCGCTGGGCGGTGGCCCAGCCGGAGTCGCTGGAGACCTACCTGGCCCCGCCGGCCGAGGTGGTCGAGACGCTGCAGGCCAAGATCGCGCGGCGCGAGCAGTCGTTGACCGGCTATCAGAGCGCGCGCTACGCGCGGCGCTACCGCCGGCTGGTCGACCGCGCGCTGGAGGCCGAGAAGGCCGCCGGCGCCGAGGGTCTTGGCGAGGCGGTGGCCGAGGGCTGGTACAAGGTGCTGGCCTACAAGGACGAGTACGAGGTCGCCCGTCTTCACGTCGACCACCTGGAGCGCGAGCTGGGCGAAGCGTTTGACAACATTGGCAAGATCAGCTTCCACATGGCGCCGCCGATCCTCGGCCGGAAGGATTCCGAGGGCCGGCCGGTCAAGCAGAAGTTCGGGCCCTGGATGTTCCGCCTGCTCAAGGTGCTGAACCGCATGAAGCCGCTGCGCGGCACGCCGCTGGACCCGTTCGGCTACGCCGCCGAGCGCCGCGCCGAGCGGCAGGCGATCCGCGACTACGAGCGGCTGGTGGACGAGCTGATCGCCGGCCTGACGCCCGAGAAGGTCGGGCTGGCCGCCGAGATCGCCCGGCTGCCGCTGAAGGTGCGAGGCTTCGGCCATGTCAAGCGCCGGAACGCCGAGGCGATGGCGCAGGAGGAGGCGGCGCTGATGGCGCGCTTCCGCTCGTCCGAGACGCCGCGGGCGCAGGCGGCGGAGTAGCCGCGGGGCCGCGGTCGGTCCTCCACGTTCCCGGCGTGGAGATCCGTCACGGAACCTTACGGTTTGGCCCCTGAAGGAAAGTCACGGTCGAAAATCGTTAATCAGATCCCGGCGGCCGGCCGCCGGGGCCGGGGGATTTCCGCGGTCGGCTGCCGGGGCCCGGGGCTTCCGGCGGCGGGGCATCCGGCGGCGGGGCGGCTGGCGGCGGGGCGGCGGGCTTCGGCTCCTCGGCCGGGCCGTGGAAGGCCAGCACCGCCTCGGCCAGCGCCTGCGGCGCCTCGAGCTCGGGCCAGTGGCCGATGCCTTCCAGCTCGACGACGTCGCGGCCGGGGACGTGGGCGCGCCACGCCTCGGCCATCTCGCGGCCGGCGACCGGGTCGGCCATGCCGCAGACGAAGCGGCAGGGGATGCGCGCGCGGTCGAGGGCGCCGACCCAGCGCTCGTGGTTGCGGCGCCGGGCTGCCTGAGAGCCCATCATCGCCGGCAGGATCTCGCGGCCGCCGTTGCGCGTCAGCAACTCCCAGAGCGCGTCGACGGTCTGCCGGTCGGGCCGTGTCTTGCGTCCCGACATGCGCCGCAGGCCGCGGCCGAAGGCGCCGCGCCATACCAGCCGCGCCAGCGGCCGGCCGAGCCGACGGGCGGCCAGGCGCTGGGCGAACAGGGGGTGGTGCGCCTCGGGGAAGATGCCGCCATTGGTCAGGCAGAGGCTGGTCAGCGCCGGGTAGCCGCCGCGGGCCAGCAGCTCCTGCGCGACGGTGACGCCGAGATTGCCGGCCAGCACGCGGTAGCGCACGACGCCGAGGCGGGTCAGCAGCGACTGGCACATCTGCGCCTGCGCGGTGATGTCGGCGACCAGCGGGCGCGGCTTGTCGGACAGGCCGAAGCCCAGCAGGTCCGGGGCGATCAGCCGGTGGCGCGGCAGCAGCAGCGGCCAGACGCGGTGCCAGACCCAGGACGAGGTCGGCATGCCGTGGATCAGCAGCAGCGGCTCGCCCTCGCCCTCGTCGCGGTAGAAGACCTTGTGGCCGCGCCAGGCGAAGCGCTGGCCGGCGGCCTCCCATGCCTCGACCGACTGCATCGCCGCGCCCGGCGCGCCTGTCGCGGATGCCTGGACCGTGTTCATCGCGACTCTCTCCGAGGATGCTGCTTCGCAACGGCCACGCTAACCCGCTCTCCCCGCGGTTGCGATGGCTTCGCGCCGGGCGCCAGCCGGATCCGCCCCGGTGGGCGGGTTGGTCGCAGGCGGGCCGGCGCGGAGAGCGGAGGCGGGTCCCGGCCCGGCGCCCCTGGAGGGCGAGCGCCCACGGGCCGCGCGCCGGGCGTCCGTGTTCCGGCGGAGCCAGGCGGGCGCGAGCGGCGGATCAGCTCCAGGCGGCCAGCAGGGCCAGCCAGACGGTGATCGAGGCGACCGAGAGCACGGTGCCGATCAGTGCGGCGCTGGCCGCCGTGCCGACGGCGCGGTTGTAGAGGGTGGCGAAGATGTAGCCGTTGATGCCCGCCGGCATGGCCGCGAGCAGCACGATGGCGTGCACGAAGTCCGGCGCCAGCCCCAGCACCGGGCCCGCGACCAGCCAGCCGAGCGCCGGATGGACGACCAGCGAGAAGGCCGAGACCATCAGCGCCTCGCCGGCCTCGTCGCGCAGGCGATAGCGCGTCAGCACGCCGCCGAGCGAGAACAGCGCCACGGGCAGGGCCGAGGCGGCGACCATCTGCAGCGCGCCCTCGACCACGCCGGGCAGCGCCAGCCCGGTCAGGTTGAACGCCATGCCCGAGACCAGCCCGATCATCAGCGGGTTGCGGAAGGTGGTGACGAACGCCCGGCTGAGCGCGACGTGCAGGCCGGCGCGGTCCTGGCGGACCAACTCCATCGCGATGAAGCCGACGAAGTAGTTGTAGATCGAGTGGAAGGCGATGATGCCGAAGACGGCCCCCATCGCCTCGTCCCCGAAGGCGCGCTCGGTGATCGGGATGCCAAGCATGACGACGTTGGGGAAGAAGGTGGCGAAGCCGACGGCGACCGACTCGCCGGGTCGGCGGCGCCAGACCAGCCGCGAGCACGCCATCGCGCCCAGGAAGCAGGCCGTGCCGGCCGAGAAGAACGCCAGCAGCGCCCGCGGGTTGACCGCCGTGCCGAGGTCGATCCGCGTCATCGCCAGGAACAGCAGGCAGGGAACCGAGACAGGTGACGCCGTAGCGGACCAGCGCGTCGACCATGGCCTCGGCGACGTAGCGGGTGCGGACGGCGGTGTAGCCGGCGCCGACGACCAGGAAGACGGGGACGACGATCTCGAGCAGCGCGAGGACGGTGCTCATGGCGCGGGCCGGGTGACGGGCCGGGTGCGGGCCGGGTGACGGGCGGGCCGGCGGCCGGGGCGGCCGGTGGGCGCGGCGCGCACCCCACGGGGAGTGGCTGGAAACGGGGCGCGGATGCCTCGGGTGCGTGGCCCCGCTGCAATTCGGGCGCGCGCGGGGGCCGGGGCATGGTCACATCGGGTACTCGAGCACCAGCCCGTCATGCGCCGGGTGGACGTCGGCAGGCGTCTCGGCCTCGATCGTCGCGTAGTCGACGTCGACGTGCATGTTGGTGAGGTAGGCGACCGGCAGCCGGGCGCGGGCGATCCAGGCCAGCGCGCCCTCGACGTTGACGTGGCTCGGGTGCGGCCGGTAGCGGAGCGCGTCGAGCAGCCAGCACTCGGCGTGCTCGAGCGCCGCCCAGGCGGAGTCGCTCATGGCCGAGATGTCGGGGGTGTAGACGACGGGACCGACGCGGAAGCCGAGCGCTGTGATCTCGCCATGCGGCACGACGAAGGGGTGGAGCGCCAGCTCTCCGCCCTTGCCCTGAACGCGGACGGGGCCGTCGATGCGGTGGCGGTCCAGGATCGGCGGGTAGTTCGAGCCGGGCGGCGTCTCGAAGATATAGCCGAAGCGGCGCATCATCGTCGCCTCGGTGCGGGCGTCCATCCAGCAGGGCACGCGGCTGCGGCGGTTGAAGGTGACCATGCGCAGGTCGTCGATGCCGTGCACGTGGTCGGCGTGGTCGTGCGTCAGCACGACGGCGTCCAGCCAGCCGGCGCCGGCGTCGATGAGCTGCTCGCGCATGTCGGGGCCGGCGTCGACCAGCACGGTGGTGGCGCCCTCGGGGCACAGGCGCTGGACGAGGAGCGCGCAGCGCCGGCGCCGATTGCGCGGGTTGGCCGGGTCGCAGGCGCCCCAGGTCGGCCCGTCCGGGCCGATGCGCGGCACGCCGCCGGACGAGCCGCAGCCGAGGACGGTGACGCGGAGCGTGCTCATGCGCCGACGCGCCGGGTGGCGGCGCGGCGCGGGCGGCGGGAGGCCCCCGCCTGCGCGGGGGTGACGGTTGGGGCGAGGCGGTTTTGCGACGCGCCCGGTTCTGCGGCAGCGACGGCCGGGGCGGGGCGGCGGCTCATGCCGCGGCCCTGGTGAACAGGCGGTCGAAGTTCGCCGAGGTGGCGGCGCAGAAGGCGTCGTAGTCGAGGCCCATCGTCTCGGCGCCCTTCTGCGCGGTCAGGGCCGTGTAGGCCGGCTCGCAGCGCTTGCCGCGGTGCGGCGGCGGGGCGAGGTAGGGGCTGTCGGTCTCGACCAGGATGCGCTCGAGCGGCGCGGCGGCGAAGATGGCGCGGAGGTCGTCGGATTTCGGGAAGGCGCTGATGCCGGACATCGAGAGGTAGAAGCCGAGGTCCAGCGCCGTCCGCGCCAGCGCCGCGCCCGACGAGAAGCAGTGCATGACGCAGGCGTAGGCGCCGGCGGCGTGCTCTTCGGACAGGATGCGCGCCATGTCGTCGTCGGCGTCGCGGGCGTGGATGATCAGCGGCAGGCCGGTTCGGCGCGCCGCCTCGATGTGGATGCGGAGCGACTGCTGCTGCACCGCCTTGCTCTCGGCGGTGTAGTGGTAGTCGAGGCCGGTCTCGCCGATGCCGACGAATTTCGAGTGGGCGGCCAGCGCGACGAGGTCGTCGACGGTCGCCATCGGTTCCTCGGCGGCGTGCATCGGGTGCGTGCCGGCGGCGTAGAAGACGCCGTCATGCGCCTCGGCGATGGCGCGGACGGCGGGCTCGTTGCCGAGGCGCGTGCAGATCGTCACCATGCGCGTGACGCCGGCGGCGCGGGCGCGCGCGACGACGTCCGGCAGCTCGTCGGCGAGCTGCGGAAAGTCGAGGTGACAGTGGCTGTCGACCAGCTGGGCGGGCATGGCGGCAGGGTTTCCAGATGCGTCTGCGGGGCGCGCGGTGTTTCAGGCGGCGGGTTCGGGCGGCGGGTTCAGGCGGCGGCCGCGCGGACGCGGCCCAGGGTAGCGTCGAGCTCGAGGAACGTATTCAATATGGTCTGCGCCGGGTCAAGGTTGACCGCCACCGCGTGCCGCGTGGTGGCGCCGATGGTGCCCAGCGCCTCGGCCCAGGGCGCGGCCTGCGCCGGGCTGCGCGCGATGGCGGCCATCAGCGCCGCCTCGCCGGGGGCGGCCTCGGGCGGGATCTGGCCCGTGGCGGCGGCGCGGGCAAGGCGGGCGACCAGCGTCTGGACGAGCTGGAGCGTCAGGCGGTAGGCGTCGGCGTTGGTGCGGCCGGCGCTCTGCTCGACGAGGTCCATCATCGGGCCACGGGCGATGCCGCGGCCGTCGCCGAACAGCGCGACGATGCGCGCATAGAGCGCCAGCCCGTCGCCGGCGGCCAGCCGAAGTGCCTGGCCGGCCGAGCCGCCGGAAAGCTCGGCGAAGGCGGTGGCGCTGTCGGGCGCGATCCCGGCGTCGGCATCGGCCAGCGCGCGGGCCAGCTCCTCGGGGCCGAGCGGGCGCAGGTCGAGCGTGCGGCAGCGCGAGCGGATCGTCGGCAACAGGCCGGCGGGCGCGTGGCTGACCAGCAGGAACATGGTCAGGGGCGGCGGCTCCTCGAGGAATTTCAGGAGCGCATTCGCCGAAGAGCGGTTCATCTCGTCCGCCGGGTCGACGATGACGACGCGCCAGCCGCCATCAGCCGCGCTGAGCCCCAGGAACTGGCGCAGGCGGCGGACGTCGTCGACGGCGATCACGGTGCGGAGCCTGTTCTTCCGCTCGCCGGTCGCCTCCGGGTCCGGGGTCCGGCGGAGCACGAAGAGCCGCCCCTCGCTCTGTGCGGCGATGCGCTTGCGAACCGGATCGTCCTCGGGCGCGTCGAGGGTCGCGGGAACGGCGGGCTCGCCGAACAGGCCGCCGCCGGCCGGCTGGGCGATCAGCGCGCGGGCGATGCGGTAGGCGAGGGTCGCCTTGCCCACGCCGACCGGGCCGCGCAGCAGCCAGGCATGGTGCAGCCTCCCGCCGGACCAGGCGTCGAGAAAGCGGCGCTCGGCGGCGTCCTGGCCGTAGAGCGCGGCCGTCTCGCGCGGGTGCGGATGGCCCTCGACGCGATCCGGCTCGGGCGGGGCCTCGTCCTCGGCGCGCCGCGCCATCAGGCGGCCCCCAGCCGGGCCGAGACGGCCTGCCAGATGGCGGCGGCGACCTCCTCGGCCGGCCGCGCGGCGTCGATGACGCGGCAGCGGCCGGGCTCGGCGGCGGCGATGTCGAGGAAGGCGCGGCGGAGGCGACGCTGGAACTCGATGCCGCGGCGCTCGAAGCGGTCCTCGACGGGCTTTGCCTGCAGGCGGTCGTCGGCGGTCCGCCGGCCCGAGCGGTGCAGCCCCGTGTCGGGGCGCAGGTCGAGGACCAGCGTCAGGTCCGGGTCCAGCCCGATCGCGAGCGCATGCAGCCGGTCGACCATCTCGCGCCCCGCGCCGTCGCCCTGGTAGGCGCGGGTCGAGTCGACGTAGCGGTCGCAGACGACGACGGCGCCGCGGGCGAGCGCCGGTCCGAGGACGCGCTCGACATGGTCGCGGCGCGCGGCGGTGAACAGCAGGATCTCGGTCTCGGCCGACCAGCGGCCGGGGGCGCCCTCGACAAGCAGGCGGCGGATCTCCTCGGCGCCGGGCGCGCCGCCGGGCTCGCGCGTCAGCACGACCTCGCGGCCCCGGTCGCGCAGGCGCTCTGCCAGCAGCCGCGCCTGGGTCGACTTGCCGGCGCCGTCGATGCCCTCGAGCGTGACGAAGAGGCCCACCGCGTTGTCAGGGTCGGGCACCGGCGCGATCAGCCGGCGATCAGCCCGGAGGGGATGACGTTGCCCAGCAGCAGCGTGGCGGCCGCCTGGACGCGGGTCAGGAAGCCGCCCGGCCCGACCGCCTCGGTGGCGACCAGCGGCACGCTGAAGGGCGGCAGGTCGGGCACGGTGATCTCGAGCCGACCGATGCGCTGGCCGGCCTCGATCGGCGCCGGCACAGGGCCGTCATAGACGATCTTCATCGAGGCGCGGTCGATGCTGCCATAGGGGGCGGTGATGACGACGTCGCGCGACGGCGCCAGCCCGACGGTGCGCGACGAGCCGATCCAGACGGGCGCCTCGGCCAGCGCCTCGCCCTTGCCGTAGAGCCGGCGCGTCTCGAAGGCGCGGAAGGCCCAGTTGATCAGGCGCTCGCCCTCGTGCGACCGTGCGCCGGTGCTGTCGAGCCCGGCCAGCGCCATGGCGATGCGCCGCTGGCCGCGCTTTGCCGAGGCGACGAGGCCGTAGCCGGCCTCCTCGGTATGTCCGGTCTTCAGCCCGTCGGCGCCGATGCCGAGCGACAGCAGCGGGTTGCGATTCTGCTGCTTCACGCCGTCCCAGGTGAACTCGGTCTCGGCGAAGATCGGGTAGTACTCCGGGAAGTCCTCGATGATCTTCGTCGCCAGCGTGACGAGGTCGCGCGTGCTCATGTGCTGCTGCGGGTCGGGCCAGCCGGTCGCGTTGGCGAAGTGCGCGTCCGTCAGGCCGATCTCGTGCGCGCGGTGGTTCATGCGCTCGGCGAAGGCCTCCTCGGTGCCGGCCAGCCCCTCGGCCAGCGCCACGGCGGCGTCGTTGCCGGACTGGATGATGACGCCGCGCAGCAGGTTCTCGACGCTGACCAGCTCGCCCTCGCGCAGGAACATCTTCGAGCCGCCCATCTGCGAGGCGTGCGCCGAGGTGCGGAACTCGTCATCGAGCGAAAGGTGGCCCTGCTCGAGCGCCTCGAACACCATGTAGAGCGTCATCAGCTTGGACATCGAGGCCGGCGGCAGCTGCCGGTCGGCGTCCTTCTCGAGCAGCGTCGCGCCCGAGGTCAGGTCGACGACCAGCGCGGCGCGCGCCGGCGTGTCCTGCAGCGCCTGGCCTGCGGCAGGCTGGGCCAGCACCAGCGCGGCGAGAAGTGCGAGCGCGGGCCGCGCCGCCCTGCATGCCTCCCTGCGCGCCGCCGCCGGCACTGGCGGGCGTGCGACCTCTCGGCGGTCAGGCCGCGCCCTGCCGGACCCCGCCAACTTTCCCCCGTGCATCGTCAACGCCCCGCCTTCCCGTTCTTTCGTCTTCCAACCATGCCCCGGCGCCCGCGGCCCGCCAGCCGCGTGTCAGCGCGCCACGGGAGCCGCGTCGCCGAGGCCCATGCCGCGAATCTTGCGAAGCGCCGCGTCGCGCTCGCCGGCGGCCGCGAAGGGCCCGGCCAGCACGCGCGTCGCAGGCTTGCCGTTCAGCCGCATCGGCTTGCCGACCGCCGGCAGGTCCGCCGCCTTCAGCCGGACAATCAGCCGGTCGGCGTTCCCGGTCACGCCGAAGATCCCGGCCTGGACATAGGGATGCGCCAGCGCGCCGGTCGTGGCCGGCAGCGCCGGGGCGGTGCCGGGACGCGCGCTCGGGATCGACCGCGCCCGGCTTGCCGACGGACGCCGAAGGCGGTGGTGCCGGGGCGATTTCCGTGGCGGCCATCGGAGGGGCTGTCGCGGCCGTTGTCGGGCCGGCCGCCGGGGAGGCTGTGGCGAGCGTCGTCGCGGCAGTTGGCGGAGGGGCTTTCCGGACAGCCCTCGGCTCGGTGGGCGGGACCCCCGCCGTGGCGCTCGTCGGTGCCCCCGCCGCGGCACCCGTCGGGGAGGATGCCGGGGCGACCGCCATGGCACCTGGCGGGGTGCTTCCCGGGGAGACTGTCGCCCCACTCGACGCCAGTGCCAGCGCGTCGGCCGGCCTTGCGGCGGGCGCGGGCCACTGGTCGAGGCGCGGCGCATCGAAGGAGGCGCTCGACGGCGGCGTCTGGAAAACCGGCCGGGCCGGCGCCGCCGCGGGCGCCTCGGATGTCGGCTCGGCGAGCGCCACGCTGGGGCCCGAGGCGGCCGCCTCGACCGACGGCGCGCGTGCAGACGTCGCCCCGCCGACTTGCCAGCCGGCTCGCCCGCCGGCTCGCTCGGAGGCGCTGCCTGGAAGAGAGGCCGCACGCCACCGGTGGACGTCGGCCCCCGCCTCGTGATGGTCGTCGTGACGGCGGGCGGCATCGCGGACGCCGAAGCGCCGGGTGCCGCGGCCACCGGGGCTGCCTGGAACACCGCGCGCGGAGGAGCCCCGGCCGTCACGCTGTCGCCCGCCACGCTGCCGCCCGTCACGCTGTCGGCCGGGTCGCCGGCAACGGCGTCGGGACGCGGCGCCGGAATCCGTGCCGCTGCGGTCTCCGTGGCGAAGGCGGGTTCAGCGACAGCGGCGTCGGCCGGCGCAGCCATCGGCGCGACCCGCTTGGCTCCCGGCGGCTCCGCCGCCGCACTCGCCTGCCCGCCGGTCTCCTGAACCGGGGGCACCGCGTGGAGATGTGGCGGCGACGGTGTCGGATGGCGCGTCCTTTGCTGCCGGCCCGCTCGCCGGGCGTTGCGATGGCGTCAGCGCGACGATGCGCAGATCGACCTCGTCGCCGGGCGCCAGGCCGAGGAACTGGGCGGCCTCGGACGAGACCAGCACGGACGGGCCGGTCAGCGCCGGATCGCGCTTGAACAGCGCGCCGTCGACCGCGGCGCCGGTCCGGGTGTTATAGATCCGCACGCGCCGCGCCGAGGTCGCCTCCGGATGCGCGACCCAGACCCCCTGCAGGGTCCGCTTGCCGTCCCAGACGGCGGTCCCGGTCGCCTCGAAAAGCTTCGGGGCCGGTTGCTGGTAGGGCGAGACCGGCGCGCCGCCGGCCTGGGCAAGCACGATGGCCGCGGCCGCCGGCGCCGGGGGGCGCGGCAGGCCGGCATCGCGCCAAGCCGCGGCGGGCATCGCCGTCAGGAAGACGCAAACAGCCGCGGGCGCGACGCCCCGGCGCAACAGATGCAGAACATGCACTGCCGACATGCTGCCTCACCAAGCGTTTCTTCTTCTGGTTGTCGACGAGCCTAGCGGAGATCGCCGGCCATTGGAAGTGCCGACCCGGCGCCGCCCGCATCGCCTCCGCCTCGGGCGCCGCCGCCGGGCCGGTCCCGCCCCGACCGGAGCCATGCCGGCCCACGCCATCTGGACCGGGACCGTCGCCGCCGGTACAACCCGGCCGTCCGGAAGGGTGGCCGAGCGGTCTAAGGCACTGGTCTTGAAAACCAGCGGGCGGGCGACCGTCCCGTGGGTTCGAATCCCACCCCTTCCGCCACGGACCCCTGAAAGTCGTCTCAGCGTGCCTGATGCCCTGCTAAGTCCCCGGAAGCGGGGCGGTTTTGGGCGTCGGTTCCCATTCGCCATCGCGTCTCTGGCCGGGATTTTCCCGGAACAGGGGACCCCTTCGCGGCGCCGTCTCCGTCCGTCCGATGCGAGGGTGAGTTTCCCTTGTTTCAGGGAAGGAAACAGGGAATTTTCGCGATCATAATGCATGGAGGGGCCGGAATCGGGGTGCATCGGCACGGGCGGTCGCAATTCATGTCGGGTTTGCAATCGCTTGGCGCTCTCTCGCCCCATTTCCCTGCTTTCGGCGGAACAGGGAGTTTTTCGCGCCGAACAGGGAATGGATGCGGCAGAACACGGAGGGCCGCTGCTGCGAACAGGGACCGTGGACAGGGCCCGGGCACTCGTGCCGGGGCCCGGCTCAGTCTGCCGGCGCGATGCCGAGCATCTCCGCCTGCTCGGACCAGAGGAGCGGCAGGGAGCCATCCATCAGCCGGGTGAGCGTCAGGTTCGGCGGCTGCCGACCGGCGAGGATGGCGCGCTGCAGATCCGGGGCAAGGAAGGCGAGCCGGACGAGCCGGCGCCGCCAGGGCGTGTCCGGCGCCGCATCGAGCACCGGCTGGCCCGCCTCGTCGGGGGCGACCATCGCGTGCGCCTGTCGGAGCGCCTTGATCAGCGTGCGGTCGGGCCTGGCTGTCGGCCGGGCGCCGGTCTGGACGGTGGTCTGCCCGCCGTGGAAGCGGACCCGGATTGGCAGCACGAGGCGCAGGCGCGATGGATCGACCGGGTCCCGCTCGGCATGCTCACCCTCGTCGAGGCGGCCGCCGACGGCCGGCAGGTGCCGGATCGGCAGGAGGAGGTGCAGCGAGCGCGCCCTGCACCTCGACCCGGATGACGGATCCAGCGGCTCGGGCGAGGATGACGGTGCGACGCGGGTCATCACCTCCCGGAGCAGCGTCTCGAGCGGGTCGGCCGCGACGCGCCGGATCGCCTCGTCGCCGGGGCGGCGCCGTCCGCCCTGCTGCAGTGGCGCCGAGACGTAGTAGCGGTAGAGCTTGCGCCGCTTGCCGTAGGCGGTGGTCGGCGACATCGGCTGGCCGTCGGCGTCGAAGAGGCGGCCCTTCAGCGGCGCGCGGGCGATGTGGTCGGTGCGGGCGCCCTGCCGCCGCGCGTTGGCATCGAGCGTCGCCTGCACCGTCGCGAAGAGATCGGCATCGACGATGGCGGCATGCTGGCCCTCGTGCTCGACGCTCCGGTGGACGATCCGGCCGAGATAGATCCGGTTGCGCAGGATGCGGTAGAGCGCCCCCCGGCTGAAGCGCTGGCCGCCGAAGGTTTTGCCGCTCTCGCCGATGTGCAGCTTCGAGCGGATGCCCTGCGCATCCAGCCAGTGCATGAGAGCGTGGCCCGAGCCGAACTCGAGATACTGCCAAAGATCGTCCGCACCGTCTCTGCCTCGGCCTCGTTGACGACGAGCGCCCGGCTGCCGGGCGCCGGCAGGTCGTAGCCGAGCGGCGGGTAGCCGCCCATCCACATGCCCTTGGCCTTCGAGGCGGCGATCTTGTCTCGGATGCGCTCGCCGGTGACCTCGCGCTCGAACTGGGCGAACGAGAGCAGCACGTTCAGCGTCAGCCGCCCCATGCTGCTCGTCGTGTTGAAGGCCTGGGTGACGCTGACGAAGCTGGCCTCGTGACGCTCGAAGAGCTCGACCATGCGTGCGAAGTCGGCGAGCGAGCGGGTGAGGCGGTCGATCTTGTAGACGACGACCACGTCGATCTTGCCCGACGCGATGTCGGCGAGCAGCCGCTGCAGCCCCGGGCGCTCCATCGTGCCGCCGGAATGGCCGCCATCGTCATAGGAGGAACCCGATCGCCCGCCAGCCCTCGCTCGCCTGGCTCTTGATGTAGGCGGCGCAGGCCTCGCGCTGCGCATCGAGGCTGTTGAACGCCTGCTCGAGCCCGTCCTCGGAGCTCTTGCGCGTGTAGATCGCGCAGCGCTTCACCGGCTTCGTCATCGCGCGGGCTGCCGCAGGCCGAAGAAGCGGGGACCGTTCCAGCGGGTTCCGGCGATCGCCGTTGCTGCCGCCGAGAGGCTGGGATACGTCCGTCCCTCCCAGCGGAAGCCGTCCGTCTCGACGACGACCTCGACGCTGCGTCCCCGCCACTCGCGGCGCAGCTTCGCGCCAATCCCGAGGCCGAGACCCTCGGCCTGGACGGGGCCGCGGCGGCCGAGCTGGCGCCGCGTCTCGCCGTCGAGGCCGCCGAGTGCCTCGGCCTGCAGCCGCCAGGCGAGCATCAGCCGCAGGAGCTCGATCGAGCGGAGCGGCGGCGGCGGGCCATAGCGCCGCCGCCAGGCGGCGCGCAGCCCGTCGAGGTCGAGGCGCCCGAGCGCCCCGACCTCCTCTGCGACAGTCGGCCGCGAGCGTCACTGCGCCGCTCCGATCCGGTAGCGGCGCTCGCCGTCGACCTTCTCCGAGATGACCGCGTGGCCCTTCTTCTTCAGCGACCCGGCGAGCGCGCCGCGCACCGAGTGCGCCTGCCAGCCCGTGGCGGCGACGAGCTCGGCGAGGCTCGCTCCTTCCGGCCGCGTCAGGTGCCCGACGATCAGGTCGAGCTTCGAGCTCGTCTTCGTCTCGGGCGCCGGCGCCGCGGCGCCCGTCGTGCGGCGCTGTCGGCTCGCGGTCCTGGTGTTCTGCGCCTGCTCCGGGGCAGCGGCCGTGCGACGCGATTTGCGAGGCGTCTTCGTGGTCTCGTTCGTGGCGGTCATCGTCGTCTCCTCAGC
>CAVRHY010000016.1:0-2500 GCA_963721105.1 uncultured Alphaproteobacteria bacterium
CCACCCCGCGCCAAGTGGTATCCCCCCGGGCTCTTTGTGCCTGGGGCGTTTACGTCGTGGCCGGTTCCGAGCGCTGGGGCCGGTAGCGGGTCACGAGGTCGAGCCCTTCCCGGAGGCGGTCCGGGCGTCGGGCTCGGATCGGTTCGGCAGGCGTCGGAGGGTGTGACCCGGTCGGGCGCTGCGCCTTGATGCTTGCCGTCCCGCGTCGGGCTGCCGGAGCTGGTCCGGCGTCCGGGCGGGCTGCGAAGAGAGAGAACATGTGGGTCATTGGTCTGGCGGCGACCTACTCTCCCGCGTCTTGGGACGCAGTACCATCGGCGCGGCGGGGCTTAACGGCCGGGTTCGGGATGGGACCGGGTGTTTCCCTCGCGCTGTGACCACCAGACCTTCGAAGCCCCCGTGCCGTGTCGGGCGGGGGCTTGGAGGGTCGGGTTCCAGGAGCCAAGCGGGAGCCGTTGCCGGCGCGGCGCGCCGGCGCTCCCGCGGGCCAAGTACTGTCTTTCCATGCCGCACTGTCCGGCGGCCGCCCAAAGGGGGCCGCGCGGGATCGGTGTGGGTCCAGGACGCCCTTGCGGGCGCCTCCGCGTGGCGGGGCCACGGGTACCGCCGGCTTCGGACCGTCCACCGGACGGTCCGATCCTCGCCTGCGCGAGGACCGCCTTGTGACCCGCCTTTTCCGGATCGGATCAAGCCAATCGAGTATTAGTACCGGTCGACTGAAGGCGTCGCCGCGCTTACATCCCCGGCCTATCGACGTGGTGGTCTACCACGCTCCTCGGGGAGACCTTGTTTCGAGGGGGGCTTCCCGGTTAGAGCGCCTTCAGCGGTTATCCTGTCCGGACATAGCTACCCTGCACTGCGGCTGGCGCCACAACAGGTCCACCAGTGGTCCGTCCACCCCGGTCCTCTCGTACTAGGGGCAGCTCCTCTCAAGTCTCCTACACCCACGGCAGATAGGGACACGAAATGTCTCACTACGTTTAAACCCAGCTCACGTACCTCTTTAAATGGCGAACAGCCATACCCTTGGGACCTGCTCCAGCCCCAGGATGAGATGAGCCGACATCGAGGTGCCAAACGATGCCGTCGATATGGACTCTTGGGCATCATCAGCCTGTTATCCCCGGCGTACCTTTTATCCGTTGAGCGATGGCCCTTCCACGCGGGACCACCGGATCACTATGGCCGACTTTCGTCTCTGCTCGATCTGTCGATCTCGCAGTCAGGCGGGCTTATGCCATTGCACTCGACGAGCGATTTCCGACCGCTCTGAGCCCACCATCGCGCGCCTCCGTTACTCTTTGGGAGGCGACCGCCCCAGTCAAACTACCCGCCACAGATGGTCCCGGATCCGGATGACGGACCGCGGTTAGACGTGAAGCGCGCGAAGGGCGGTATCTCAAGGGTGGCTCCGCGAGGGCTGGCGCCCCGGGTTCAAAGCCTTCCGCCTATCCTGCACATCGCTCGCCTCACGCCAGTGTGAAGCTGTAGTAAAGGTGCACGGGGTCTTTCCGTCTGACCGCGGGTACCCCGCATCTTCACGGGGAATTCGATTTCGCTGAGTTTGCGTTGGAGACAGCGGGGAAGTCGTTACGCCATTCGTGCAGGTCGGAACTTACCCGACAAGGAATTTCGCTACCTTAGGACCGTTATAGTTACGGCCGCCGTTTACCGGGGCTTCAGTTCGGAGCTTGCACCCCTCCCTTTAACCTTCCGGCACCGGGCAGGCGTCAGACCCTATACGTCGCCTTGCGGCTTCGCAGAGCCCTGTGTTTTTAGTAAACAGTCGCCACCCCCTGGTCTGTGCCCCCCGCCCATGGTTGCCCATGAACGGGGCCTCCTTCTCGCGAACTTACGGAGGCATTTTGCCGAGTTCCTTCAACGCAGTTCTCTCAAGCGCCTTGGTATTCTCTACCAGTCCACCTGTGTCGGTTTCGGGTACGATCACATGGAGGGCTATTTCCTGGAACCGCATGGCTGCCGGGTCAATCCGATAAGACCCGACAACATCCGCGATCCGTCACATCCTCCTGGCCCGGGAATATTAACCCGGTTCCCATCGACTACGCCTTTCGGCCTCGCCTTAGGGGTCGGCTCACCCTGCTCAGATTAGCTTCAAGCAGGAACCCTTGGACTTTCGGCGGGGGTGTCTCTCACACCCCTTATCGCTACTCACGTCAGCATTCTCGCTACCCATCGCTCCACCGGTAACCCTTGCAGGCCGGCTTCGTCGCCAAACCCATTCCGACCGCCCGCCGCGCCCGATCTCTCGATCGCCCGCGACGGCAAGTCGGCTGGGTTTTCTCAGGGTACGCTCCGCTACCATGTGCTTGCACACATCCGAAGCTTCGGCTCGTGGCTTGAGCCCCGTTACATCTTCGCCGCAGGACAGCTTGACTAGACCAGTGAGCTGTTACGCTTTCTTTAAATGATGGCTGCTTCTAAGCCAACATCCTGGTTGTTTTGGCCGTCCCACATGCTTTCCCACTTAGCCACGAAT
>CAVRHY010000016.1:7500-110214 GCA_963721105.1 uncultured Alphaproteobacteria bacterium
CGCTCAAGGGCTTTCTCGGCCAGGCCGACTACGACCGCGTCGTCGACGAGTGGCGGCTGGCCGACGGCAGCCTGTGGCCGATGCCGATCACGCTCGACGTCACCGAGAAGTTCGCCGAGGGCGTCGAGCCCGGCCAGGACATCGCGCTCCGCGACCAGGAGGGCGTGATCCTCGCCATCATGTCGGTCACCGACAAGTGGTCGCCCGACCGCGAGCGCGAGGCGCGCGAGGTCTTCGGCTCGACCGATCTGAAGCACCCGGCGGTCAACCACCTGATGAACGCCAGCGGCCCGGTCTACCTCGGCGGCCCGGTCACCGGCATCCAGCCGCCGACGCATTACGACTATCGCCAGCGGCGCGACACGCCGAACGAGCTGCGCGCCTATTTCCGCAAGCTCGGCTGGCGGCGGGTCGTCGCCTTCCAGACGCGCAATCCGCTGCACCGGGCGCACCAGGAGCTGACCTTCCGCGCCGCGAAGGAGGCGCAGGCGAATCTGCTGATCCATCCCGTCGTCGGCATGACGAAGCCCGGCGACATCGACCACTTCACGCGCGTGCGCTGCTACGAGGCGGTGCTCGACAAGTACCCGGCCTCGACGACGCACCTGTCGCTCCTGAACCTCGCCATGCGCATGGGCGGCCCGCGCGAGGCGGTCTGGCACGCGCTGATCCGGGCCAACCACGGCTGCACGCACTTCATCGTCGGGCGCGACCATGCCGGCCCCGGCAAGGACAGCCAGGGCAAGGATTTCTACGGCCCCTACGACGCGCAGGAGGCGGTCAAGAAGTACGCCTCCGAGATCGGCGTCGAGATGGTCGACTTCAAGCAGATGGTCTACGTGCAGGAGAAGGCGCAGTACTTCCCGCGCGACGAGATCGAGGAGGGCTGGACCGTCCTCGACATCTCCGGCACCGAGCTCCGCCGGCGCCTGCAGGAGGGGCTCGAGATCCCCGACTGGTTCTCGTTCCCCGAGGTCGTCGAGGAGCTCCGCCGCACGCGCCCGCCGCGGGCGCAAGCAGGGCTTCACGGTGTTCTTCACCGGGCTCTCGGGCTCGGGCAAGTCGACGATCGCCAACGCGCTGATGGTCAAGCTGATGGAGCAGGGCGGGCGGCCGGTGACGCTGCTCGACGGCGACGTCGTGCGCAAGCACCTCTCGTCCGAGCTCGGCTTCTCGAAGGAGCACCGCGACATCAACATCCGGCGCATCGGCTACGTCGCCTCCGAGATCACCAAGAACGGCGGCATCGCGCTCTGCGCGCCGATCGCGCCCTACACGGCGACCCGCCGGGCGGTGCGCGAGATGATCGAGGCGCACGGCGCCTTCGTCGAGGTGCACGTCGCGACCAGCCTCGAGGAATGCGAGCGGCGCGACCGCAAGGGCCTCTACCGGCTGGCGCGCGAGGGCAAGATCAAGGAGTTCACCGGCATCTCGGACCCCTACGAGGCGCCCGAGACCCCGGAGATCCGCCTCGAAACCGATACCGTCGACCCCGACCACTGCGCCCACCAGGTGCTGCTCAAGCTCGAGGGGCTCGGGCCTGATCGGCACAAACAACTGACCAGGCGGCCCCGAGCGGACCGCGCTCGCGGAATGCCGCAGCCGGCCCGGCCCGGCGCGCCATTCCGTATCGGCAAGGCGTCCGGGCAGGCGCCGCGCGCCATTGAGCGGCGGCGCTTTGTTCCTGTAATGTTCGCTATGCGAATCGTTCAGGGCCAGTCGCCATGCCAGACCCGTTGCCGCCGCAGATTGTCGCCGGGCAGGTCCGCCGACCGCCGTCGCGGTCGCGGCGCGGCGACCAACCCGGCCAGCCGCTACGACAGGCAGGACGCCGAGGCGGTCGACGACGGCTGGGGGCGCGACGAGGAGCTGCCGCCGATCCGCACGATGTCGAGATCGACGCCACGCGCACGATCCTGGCGCGCAACACCTCGCCCGACGTCCCCTTCGACCGCTCGATCAACCCCTATCGCGGCTGCGAGCACGGCTGCGTCTACTGCTTCGCCCGGCCGACTCACGCGCATCTCGGGCTGTCGCCGGGGCTGGATTTCGAGACCCGACTGCGCGCCAAGCCGGCGGCGGCGGAACTGCTGCGAAAGGCGCTGGCGCGGCCCGGCTATGACGTGCAGCCGATCGCGATGGGGACGAACACCGACCCCTACCAGCCGATCGAGAAGGACTGGCGCATCACGCGGCAGATCCTCGAGGTGCTGTGGGAGCACCGGCACCCGGTGACGATCACGACGAAGGGCTCGCTGGTCACGCGCGACCTCGACCTGCTGGGGCAGATGGCGCAAGCCGGGCTGGCGCGGGTGACGGTGTCGCTGACGACGCTCGACAACCACGTCAGCCGGGCGATGGAGCCGCGCGCCGCCTCGCCCGGTCGGCGCATCGCGATGATCCGGGCGCTGGCCGGCGCCGGCGTGCCGACCGGCGTCAATCTCGCGCCGATCGTGCCCGGGCTGACGGACCACGAGATCGAGCGGCTGCTCGAGGCGGCGGCCGAGGCCGGCGCGCAGTCGGCCTCGTGGATCGCGCTCCGGCTGCCGCTCGAGGTCAGCCCGCTGTTCCGGGACTGGCTGGCGCGGGAATATCCCGACCGCGCCGCGCGAATCATGGGCCGCGTTCGCGAGCTGCATGGCGGCAAGGACTACGATTCGGCCTGGCACAAGCGGCAGCGCGGCGAGGGCGTCCACGCCAGCCTCATCGCGCGGCGCTTCGAGATCGCGCGTCGCCGCGTCGGGCTCGACCGGCCGGGTCCGCCGCTCCGCCGCGACCTGTTCCGCCTGCCGCCACGCGCCGGCGACCAGCTCAGCCTGGGCCTGTAAGGGCGATGGCCCCGCGCCGCCTTCGGTATCCGCACCGGTGCGATTCCTGCACTGCAATGCCGCACCGGGCCAGCTTTCACGGCGTCCGGCGCCAGCAGGGCCGAGCGACCGCGCGAACACGCCGACGACCGGACTTCACCTCGCATTAACGATCCTCGCCTATCACAGTCGGCGCCGGCAGGGCCGTAGTGACAGCACGGCCTTCCGTCCGCGGACTACCACCGCGCCGCCCGTGGCTGGCAACCTCGGACGGCGCAGTCGACCAGATGGCCGGCCGGCCATTTCCGATCGCGTGCGCGCAGCGCGCGCCAATGATCGCACGAACTCGGGAACGAGGCGCCTCGGCGCGCCAGACGTTCCCTCCGGACGAGCCCCACGCCCGCTTCGGGCCGGACCCGCGACGTCAGGCGTCGCTCGAATCCGCGCGTTCTGCGGCGCCACGCGGACAATCGACGGGCGGCGGCGGATTGACCTCGCGCGGCGCGGCAAGAGGGCTGGTGCCTTCCAGTCCACGTCGAAAACCCCCGACCGCCGGTGATTGCGCCCCGCCTCCTGCCCGAGCCCTCCTGCGCCTGCCGCAGCGGACGAGACCGCCCGGTCAGTCGTCCGGGTCCGGCAGCGCCACGCCATCGCCGTCGGCCCCGGCCGCCGCCTCGCCGAACACCCTCTCGACGATCTCGGCGGCGCGCCGCTGCTGGCGGGCCAGCGCCGACTCCAGCGCATCGAAATCATCGACCCCGGCGGCGCGCACCAGCACGCGGCGCAGCTCGGCGCCGATCGCCTCGGGGTTCAGCGGACCGGCCAGCGCGACACGCTCGACCTGCTGCAGGCGCTGCAGGCAGGTCAGCGCCCCGTCGAGATCGCGCGCCTCGTCCTCAGCCAGCCAGCCTTCCGCCGCCAGCCGCGGCAGCGCCTCGCGCGCCGTGCGGCAGCGGCCCAGGCCCGCGGCCAGCGTGCCGGTCTGCGCCAGGAACTCGATTTCCATCAGTCCGCCGGCAGCGTTCTTCAGCGACCACGGGTTGCCGCGCTCGGCGGCGTTCGACTGGACGATCCGCGCCCGCATGGCGGCCGCTTCGTGCAGCACCTCCGCGGCACCCTGCCGGCCGGCCAGCGCGCGCTCGATGACGCCGTCGATGGCCTCGCCCAGCGCCGCCGGCCCGGCGATGACGCGGCTGCGCACCAACGCCAGGTGCTCCCAGACCCAGGCCTTGCCGGTCTGGTACGATTTCGAAGGACGACAGCGACACCGCCACCGGCCCCTGGCGGCCCGACGGCCGAAGCCGCATGTCGACCTCGTAGAGCGCACCCTCGGCGGTCGGCGCCGTCAGCGCCGCGACCAACGCCTGCGTCAGGCGCGGGTAATAGGCGGTGGGCGCCAGCGGCCGCGGGCCGTCGGAGGTCTCGGCACCGGCCGCGTCATAGACGGTGATCAGATCCAGGTCCGAGCGCGCCGTCATCTCGCACGAGCCGAGCTTGCCCATCGCCAGCACCGCCAGTCCGGCGCCGGGCGGGTCCCCGTGCTTGCGCGCGAACTCGGCGACGACGTGCGGGAACAGCCCGGTCAGCGAGGTCTCGGCGATGCGCGTGAAGGCGGCGCCGGCCTCGCGCTCGTCGGCGATGGCGCGCAGCACGTGGACGCCGGCGCGGAACCACAGCTCGCGTGCCCAGCGGCGCGAGGCGTCCAGCACGCGCTCGTAATCGTCCTCGGGCGCCAGCCGCGCAGCCAGGTCTTTCGCCAGCTCGTCCGTGTGGGGTATCGGCTCCCAGAAATCTCTGTCCAGCAGCGCGTCCAGCGTCTGCGGGTGGCGCGCCAGGTAGCCGGCCAGCCCCGGCGCGGCGGCGCAGATCTCGACGATCAGGTCCAGCAACTGCGGGTTCGCCTGGAACAGCGAGAACAGCTGCACGCCCGCCGGCAGCCCCGACAGGAAGCGGTCGAAATGCACCAGCGCCTGATCGGGCGAGGCGGCGCCGGCCAGCCGCTCGACGATCTGCGGCTCCAGCGGCCGGAACAGCGCTCGGGCCCGCTGGCTGCGCGTCGCCGGAATGCCGCCTTCGTGCCAGCGGGCCATCTGGCGCGCCGCGTCGGCCGGGCGCTCGAAGCCGGCCGCCGCCAGCCGCTCCTCGTCGACGAGCGTCTCGAAGCGGACCTCGCGGCGCTCGGCGCCCGGCGTAAAGAACTCCTCGCAGGTCTCGTGGACGCGGGCCAGCCGGTCGGCCAGCCGCCGCTCGAAGGCGTCCCGGTCGGCCTCGCCGCACAGCATGGCCAGCCGCGTCCGTGCATCCGGCGCCTTCGGCACGGCGTGGGTCTGCGCGTCCTCCATCATCTGCAGGCGGTTCTCGACCGTGCGCAGCGCCCGGTAATCCTCCGCCAGCACGTCGCGCGTGCCCGCCTCGATCCAGCCGGCGGCGACCAGCGCGTCCAGCGCGCCCAGCGTCGTCGGCACGCGCAGCCCGGGCTCGCGCCCGCCGACGATCAGCTGGCGCGTCTGCGCGAAGAACTCGATCTCGCGGATGCCGCCCGGCCCCAGCTTCAGGTCGTGCCCGGGCAGCGACCCGGCGGTGAAGCGCGCCTTCTGCGCCCGGATCTTGCGCAGCATGTCGTGCGCGTCCTCGATGGCCGCGAAATCCAGGTGCCGCCGCCAGATGAACGGCGCCAGCGTCTCGAGATACGCCTCGCCCGCCGCGATATCGACCAGCGGGCGTGCCTTGATGTGCGCCGCCCGCTCCCAGGTGCGGCCGACGGATTCGTAGTATCGCTCGGCCGCGTCGACGGCCATGCAGACCGGCGTCGTCGACGGCGAGGGCCGCAGCCTGAGGTCGGTGCGGAAGACATAGCCGTCCTCGGTGTTCTCCGAGATCAGCTTCACCAGGTCGCGCGTCACGCGGATGTAGCGGGCGCGCCCCTCCAGCACGTCGTCATTGTCGAAACGGCCGTCATCGAACAGCGCGATCAGGTCGATATCCGAGGAAAAGTTCAGCTCGCGCGCGCCCATCTTGCCCATCGCCAGCAGGATGTAGCCGGCGCCGCCCTCCAGCGCGGTCTCGTCCAGCCCCGGCAGCTTGCCGGCGCGCAGCTCGGCCGCCAGCAGCCAGCGCGCCGCCGCCGAGACGGTCTCGTCGGCCAGCCGGGTCAGCGCGCCCATCACCTCGGCGAGGTCCCAGACCCCGCCCAGGTCGGCCAGCGCGATCAGCAACGCGGCGCGCGCCTTGGCGGCGCGCAGCGCCTGCCTGACGGGCGCCTGCGCCGTCGCCTCGTCCAGCGCGGCCGACATCTCGGCCAGGATCGCGTCCAAGCGCCGCCTCGGGCGGCCGCGCGACCGCGTCGGCCAGCCAGTCGGACTGGCGCTGCGCCAGGCGGGCCAGGTAGGGGCTCGATCCGGTCGCGCCGCGTATCAGCTCGCCGACGGCGCCGCGGCCCAGCGCGGGGTCGGCCTCGGCAAGCAGCGCGGCGGCGCGGTCCGCGTCGAAGGGCAGGGGCGTCCGCGCCATTCGGTCGGCGAGGGCGCGGTGCTCCGTCACGGCGCGCCGCCATCATTCCCGCAACGGCGGGAGTTCCCTTGCGGACCCGACGAGATCCCCGCATCCGCGGGGATGACGGACACGACCGACCGGCCCGCAACCTGCATCCCTCAGCGGCCCTCGAACCGCGCCGCGCGCTTTTCCAGAAAGGCCATCACACCCTCCATGAAGTCGCGGCTGCGCCCGGCCTCGGCCTGCAGGTCGGCCTCCAGCGCCAGCTGCGCCGACAGGTCGTTGCCCGGGCTCGCGCGCAGCGCCTGCTTGGCCAGCCGGTAGGCGACTGTCGGCCCGGCGGCCAGCCGGCGGGCCAGCTCGGTCGCCCGGCTTTCCAGCGCGTCGTCCTCGACCATCTCCCAGATCAGGCCCCAGTCGGCGGCGGTGGCGGCGGGGATCGGCTCGGCCAGCAGGCACATGCCCATGGCGCGCGCCTGGCCGATCATGCGCGGCAGCCAGAAGGTGCCGCCGGCGTCCGGGATCAGCCCGATCCGCGCGAACGCCTCGATGAAGCGCGCCGAGCGCGCGGCGATGACGATGTCCGCCCCAGCGCCAGGTTGGCGCCGGCCCCGGCCGCGACGCCGTTGACCGCGCAGAGCGTCGGTACCGGGCAGTCGTAGAGCAGCCGCAGCAGCGGCTCGTATTCCTCGCGCAACACCTGTTCCAGGTTCAGATCGCCCAGGCTCTGCACGTCGCCCAGATCCTGCCCGGCGCAGAACCCCGGACCGGAGCCGGTCAGCACGACCGCGCGGGCCTCGTCGGGCGCGCGCGCCAGCGCGTCGACCAGTTCGCGCCGCATCGCGGCGTTCAGCGCATTCATTTTGTCGGGCCGGTTCAGCCGGATCGTCGCGACCTCGTCGGCGACGCCGTAGGCGATGGTGTCGTAGTCCATGACGGCTCCCGAGGGCTTCCCCCGCAGCCTAGCCGATTCCCGGTCGAAGGGAACCGGCCGCGTCGCGCCGGATCGCGCCCCGGCGCCCGTTCGACCACCGCCCGCTCAGCCGGCGCCGTCCAGCGCCTTTTCCAGCGCCTGGGCCAGCGAGGCGGCGGTGTACGGCTTCTCCAGCACCATCCGCGGGTCGCCCTCGTCCTTGCCGTAGCCGGTCGTGAAGATCACCGGCACGCCGCGTCGGACCAGCACGTCGACGACGGGGTCGCTGCGCGTGCCGTCCAGGTTGATGTCGACCAGCGCCGCGTCGGCCTGCTCGCTCTCGGCCATCGAGACGCCCTGGTCGACGTTCATCGCCGGACCCAGCACGGTCGCGCCCAGGTCCTCAAGCATGTCCTGCGCCATCATGCCGATGATGACCTCGTCCTCGACGATCAGGATGCGTCGCCCCGCGAACCTGCTCATGATCCCTCCATACCCTTCGACAGCGGCGCTTGCATACGGCAGACGTTTCCCTCGGGTCCCTCGCATCCCTCGGGCCGGAACACCAGCGAGCCCGTTTCGCCGGACTCCGCCGCCGGCGCCCGCTCGATCAGGCGAGAGCCGAACCCCCGTCCCCCGGGGGATGCGACCTCAGCGCCGCCGCTCTCGGTGCCGCTGGAACGAAGCCGGGGCGGCGTTCCGTCTCCCGCGCCGGGGCTGACCTCCCGGTCGATGTCGATCCGGCCGTCCCCGGTCGACAGGGGGCCGCGTTTCAGCGCGCTCGTCGCCGGCTCGTGCAGCGCGATGGCCATCGAGACCACCTGATCCTGCCGCAGCCGGACGGGCACCGCCGCCGGTTCGACGCGCGCGTCCCCCTCTCCGTCGGCGACGGTATCGCCGCAGACCGGACGGATGGCCGGGCGGGCGTTGCCGTCCGGCGCCTCCCAGGTGAGCCGGGTCGGCAGCCCGTGCGCCGCGGCCAACCCGCCGAGCCGGCCCTCGAAGGCGACCAGCGCCGGCACCGGCGCCTCGTCGCTGCTCAGGCTCTGGTGCGCGGTGCTCTGGACGATGGCGAGCGTTTTCTTCACCCCATGGTTCAACTCGTCGATCGGTAGCGTGCGGTGCTGCCCGGCCCACCGCCAGTCGTCAATGTCCAATATGGCCTTGATGTGGCCGAGATGCCGACCGTTGTCGCCAAGCCGCGGCCGTGCCGCGGCCGGCACTCGGTGCGGGACCGGGTCACGCCCGGCTGTCGCCTTCTCGGGAACAGCCCGCGCACGCCTGGGAGTCCCTTCGGGTGCCTGGGACGCCCTTCGGGTGCACTGCCGGACCAGGCGTCGTGCGGCGGATGGCCGGTGACCTTTCCCGTCGCCTCGTGCCAGCCACCGGCTGAACCAGGCCGTCCTGCCGTCGAGGCCTCCCAGCCGGACGATTGTCGGCGCGTGATCGGCAACGGCGCGGACCGCGCGCCGGTATCGCGGGCGCCATCCGACTCGGACCGCGCCGTCAGCACGCATTGCCGGCGCTTCGGCACGACGCGCCCGGTCGTCTCGATCAGCGGGCAGAAGACGCCGGCGACCGCGGCGCCCGGAAAAGCTGGCGGGCGCGTTTGTGTCCTCCCCGTCTCGATCTGTCCCCCGCCCCCTCGCCCGGCGGGCTCGCCCGAACCCTATCCGGCACTCTCACCCGGCCGCGCCGTTCGACCCGGCGCCCTCCTGGGCAACCGCCGCCCTCTCGACCCGTGCCGCCTGCGCCCGCCACCAGGGGTCGGCGGCCAGCCGGCGGCGGAACGGCGTGTCTGTCGTCTCCGGCGCGTTCTCGATGTAGCGCACCGCTTCGTCGAGGCAGCCGCCGGAGAGTGTCCGCAAATAGGCCAGTCCGCGATCTATCGAGAACCCCTCGCCCGCCGTCTCGGCGTAGTTCGGCAGCAGGTCCGTCCAGACCGCGCCCGTCCACCCCGCCTCGCGGCACCAGTCGCGCACGATGGCCGCGATGCCCTCGCGCCCCTGCCGGGCGCCGGTGCCGAGGCAGACGCCGCCGATCCGCGTTTCAGGCGCGCGCTCGCGCATCGCCAGGTCGGTGATCGCCTCGGCAAGCCGGCCGCGCACCGAGGGGATGGCGTGCGTCGCGCAGGGCACGCCAATCTCGGGGTCCAGGCAGACGACCAGCCCCATCCGGCGCTTGGCGCTGATCCGGCTGAACTCCATCGGCAGCCGCGGTCCGGCCCCCATCGCCCAGGGCAGCCGGACATGCGGCGCAAGCGTCTCGAGGTCCCAGATCAGCGAGCCCCATCCCAGCACGGCGTAGCGGTCCTGCAACTCACCGGCCATGAAACTCTCCGTGTGTGAACATCGACTTGCGAACTTGCCCCCCGCGCTTAACATGATCGCGGGGAGGGAGGAAAATGTCCGGCATGCTTCGCATTCGGTGGCTGTTGCCGCTGTTGCTGCTCGCGGTTTCCGCCTGCGCGGGACCTCCGCCGCCGCGGCCGGGCGAGGCGCAAATCCCCGACGGTGCATGGATCAGCCATCGCGCCGTCTTCATCGGCGAGAGCAATCACGACACGGTGGGCACGATCAGCCTTTACCAGTCGCGGGAATACCCGGTGATCGTGTTCGAGCCGAACTTCCGGGTCAACGCCGCCCCGGACGCCGTGGTCGCGCTGGGCACCGACGGATACCGAGCCGACACCGTACTGGGTGCGCTGCTGCACCCCAACGGGCAGCAGGCCTACGCGCTGCCGCCCGGATTGGATATCAAGCTTTTCAACGAGGTCTGGTTATGGAGTCCCACCGCCGACGAACCGGTCGGTCTCGCCCGGCTGACGCCGATCTAGACCGGGCATACCTGATGGCCGGCGTGCTGGCCGCCAACGACGCCTTCTACCGGGCGATGCGCGCGGGCGATTACCGCGCAATGGACCGGCTCTGGTCGCGGCGGCGCACCGTCGCCTGCACGCATCCGGAGTGGACGATGCTGGTCGGCCGCCGAGCGGTCATGGACGGATGGCGGTCGATTCTGCTCGACCACATGCCGCCGGCGATCTGGCCGTCCGAGGCGCACGCGATCGTCACCGGCACGACGGCCATGGTGTTGTGCGTGGAGCGCGTCGACGACCTCGAGCTGATGGCCTCGAACGGCTTCGTGCGCGAGGGGTCCGGCTGGCGGATGCTGAACCACCAGTCAGCGCATACCATGTGACCCGCGCCGGGCGCGCGCCGCCCGGCTCTTCGCCGCCCGGCCGGGCACCCGGCAACCGGAGGGCGTATCCCCCGCGTCCCGGTTGACGGTCCTGCCGGCACGGCACCCGCGACGGCGCGGCGGCGTTCAGACGGTCTCGCGATCCGGCTGCGGCGGTGCTCCGGAGACGGCGAATTCGGCCCCGTCCTCCCCGAAAGCCCGCACCCGGCGCGGCCGGTCCTGGTCATCGACGGCGACGATGAGGGCGGCGCGCGCCCCGGCCTCGCCGGCATCGTCCAGCAGCGCGCTCAGCCCGCGGCAGCGGAAGCTGTTGCAGATATCCGCGCGAGCGCTGCGCGGCAGGACGCAGCCCAGCGCGCCCTGGTAGACGCACGCGCCCTGCACCGACGCGGCCGGCAGCCGGCCGAGGTAGAAGGCGCGCACCTGCCCCCGCGACAGCGCCGCGTCGCGGCGCAGCCGCAGAACGTCACGGACCGACAGATAGGCCCGCTCGCCGCCGCCGCGGCAGCAGGCGCCGGCGCAGGCCGTGCAGCCGCCTACGACCAGCGACGGCTCGGGCCCGGCCGTCCCGGCGCGGTCGCCCGGATCGTCGGCATCCGCCGCGACCTCGGCGGCGAAGCCCTCGGCGATGATCTCGTCCAGGTGCGCCTCGAACGCTGCCCGACGCGTCGCCGGCAGCGCCTCGAGCGGCACCTCGGCGGCGGCCGGGACGACTCCGACAGCGACGGCCTGCGGCGCGACCCCCAGCGCCCCTGCCACGCGGCCGAGCTCGGCCTCGTGCCGCTCGCGCATCCGGCGGACCAGCGCCGCGTGGCGCTGCTGCTTTCCACGCTCGAATCCTTCCGCGATCTCCGACAGGCGGCGGCGTTCGCAGCCGGGCTTGCCGCAGGAATGGCGCATCACCGCCTTATGCCGGTCGATAGGCGCACCGCACCAGGCGCAGGCGGGCACGGCCGGCCTAGCCGGCGGCGTGTCGCCCGGCATGTCGGGCGGCGACTGCGCGATCGCCGCGGCGACGGTGCGCCCGACCAGATCGGGCGGGACGTCGTCCACATCCGCCGCGGCGTGCCGCCGCCAGCCCGCGCTGTCGAAGACGCCGACCGCCGGCCCCGCATCGTCGTCATTGCCGACGATGACGGCGCTCGTCGCGCCCATCGCGCGAAAGCGCCGCAGCAGGTCGGTCTGCGGATTGCAGTGATAGCGGTTGCAGATGTCGGCGCGCACCTGGCGCGGCAGCGTGCAGCCGCGCGCGCCGTGGTAGACGCACGAGTGCTCGGCCGAGCGGTCGGGCAGCTTCGACAGGTAGTGCGCCCTGATCTCGCCGGGCGTCGCCCCGGGGTGGCGCCAGCGATAGAGCTGGATCGTCTCGGCGTTCAGGAAGGCCATGTTGGCGCCGCCCAGGAAGCAGCACTTTCCCTGGCAGGTGGCGCAGGTCGCGCCGGCAAGCGGGCTCTCGTCCTCCTCCGCGACCGTGCGCCGGTTCAGGTCGGGCTGCGGCGGCTCGCCCGCGGCGAAGGCCTCGGCGACGATCGCGTCGAGGTGTCCGGCAAAGGCCGCGCGCCGGTCCTTCGGCAGCTCGGTCACGGGTCGGTCCTGGAACGGCACGACCCCGAAGGCGATGCCCTCGGGCGACTCGCCGAGCTGGCGAACGGCCGAGGCGACCTGCGTCGCCGCGGCCTCGATCCCCAGCCGCTGCCGCTCGACGTAATCCTGCCAGCTCCGCTGGAAGACCTGCCGCGCGGCCTCCTGCACCAGGCGCGTCTCGCAGCCCGGCGCCGCGCAGATGCCGCGCACGGCCTGGTGCGGCGTCAGCGGCACGGCGCAGAACCTGCACTCGGGGGCGCCGGGGCGGGGCGGCGGGGCCGCGACCGGCTGGCGGGCAGCCGTCATTCGCCGCCGCCGCCGTCCGGATCGCCGGCGCCGCGGCCGGCGCGCGCCACGGGAACCCGCACGAGCCCCGCCGCCTGGCTCCAGCCGCCGACCGCGCCGGCGCGGTCCCGCTCGGCATCGTCGGCTACCATCACGACGCCCGCGTCGTCGCCCTCGGCCAGCGCTCCCTCAAGGTGCGCGCGCTCCCTGCACTGCGAGGCATTGCACCAGTCGTTGCGCATGGCGCGCGGCAGCGTGCAGCCGGCGGCGCCGAGAAAGACGCAGGACCCGGCGACCGTCTCGCCGGGCAGTGCGTCCATGTAGGCGGCGATGACCTGCTCGGGGCCGGCCTCGGGCTCGCGCCTGCGCCAGCGGCCGATATCCTCCTCGTCCAGCATCGCCGTCCTGCCGCCCCGGTCGCAGCACTTGCCGCGGCAGAGCGCGCAGGCGGCGGCCAGCACGGGCGCTTCACCGGCCTCGATCGCGGCGCGCCGGGCGGCGTCCTCCACCGGCACCGGGGCGGCGAAGGCCTCGTCGACGATCCAGCGCAGATGCAACTCGAAGCCGGCGCGGCGCTCCTCGGGCAGCGGCTCGACCCGGCCGCTCTGCCACTGCACGGCTGCGCGCACGACGCTGGCCGGATCAGCGCCGATCGCCGCCGCCGCGGCCTCGACCGAAGGCGCCGTCTCCTCGAACAGCCGCTCGCGGATCTCGCGCCGCCGGCGCTCCAGCAGCGCGACGCCCACCTGCTCGATCTTCCAATCGCGGCAGCGCTGGCGGTCGCAGACGCCGGAGGAGAACGCCTGGTGTGCATCCAACTCGTCGCCGCAGCAGCCGCAATGGCGCCGCACGATCCTGCTCGCGGCGCGCGCCACCATCATCGACCCGGCCTTCATCATCGGAACCCCTCCCGCACCGGCCGGCCCCCGAAGGCGGCGAAGGCACCCCCCGGGGCGCCCCTCAGACGACCACGGCGTCGGCCGGCGCCTCGTCCCTCTCGTGCATACCATAATCGCGGATCACTTGCGCCACCCGCAACCGGTAGCCGGCGAACATCTCGTTGCGCCCGCGGTGCTGCGCCTGCCGGTGGTGCGCCTGCCGGCGCCAGGCGGCGACCGCCGCCTCGTCGCGCCAGAAGCTCAGCGACAGGTACTTGCCGGGCGTCGTCAGGCTCTCGAACCGCTCGACCGAGATGAAGCCGTCGATCGCCTCGAGCCGCGGCTTCAGGTCGGCGGCGATGTCCAGATACGGCTGCAGCTTTCCCTCGCGCGGCTCGACCTCGAAAATCACGGCGATCATGCGACTCCTCCCTGCTTTGCGGCGCCAGACTACGCGGCGGGGCCCGGCCGGTCGACTGGGCCGGCGCGCGAAACCCGGGCGATCGGGGCCGGATGCCGGATTTCGGATGCTTTCGCGCCCCGGTCGTCGTATCCAGCGGGCGCGAGGGAGAATTCATGGCCGAAGAAGACCGGCGCGACCTGCAGTCGATCAACGTGCGCGACGCGGCACCCGACGACCCGGGCGAGGTGATGCAGAGCCTGCCGCACGCGCGCGAAATCGGCATGCGCCTGCACCGCGCCGTCGGAGGGCACTCGCTGCTGTCGGTGCCCTATGCCGACAAGCTGGTCGGCGACCCGGAATCCGGCGTGCTGCACGGCGGCGTCATCACGGCGCTGCTCGACACCGCCTGCGGCTCGGCGGTGATGTCGATGCCGCAAAAGCTGCTCGGCACCGCAACGCTGGATCTCCGCATCGACTACATGCGGCCCGCCGCGGTCGGCGAGACGGTCTATGCCGCAGCCGAGTGCTACCGCATGACGCGCTCGATCGGCTTTGCCCGTGCCGTCGCCTATCACGATGACCCGGCCGACCCGATCGCCTCGGCCGCCGGCGCCTTCATGCTGGAAAGGCCGAAGGAATGAGCCGCCTCGACGCCCAGGCCCGGCTGGAAGCCCAGCGCGACGCGGCGCTCGAGGCGCTGACCGGGGCCGTGCCCTACAACCGCTTCATCGGCGTGCGCTTCGACCGCCTCGGCGACGAGCTGACCGCCCGGATCCCCTACAAGGAGGCGCTGATCGGCAACCCCTTCCTGCCGGCGATCCACGGCGGCGTGACGGGCGCGTTCCTCGAGACAACGGCGCTGATGCAGCTTGCCTGGGACCAGGTCTGGGCGCTGATGGAGGAGGGCGGCGAGGCGGCGGCCTCGGTACTGGAAGGCCGCTTTCCGCCGATGCCCAAGACCATCGACATCACGATCGACTACCTGCGCTCGGGCCGCCCGCGCGAGACCTTCGCCCGCGCCAGCGTGCAGAAATCCGGCCGCCGCGTCGCCAACCTGCACGTCGAGGCCTGGCAGGACACGCGCACGAAACCCATCGCCATGCTGCGCGGCAACTTCCTCATGCCCCCGCCCTCGGCGGGGTGAGCGGCGGCGGTGGAAAACCCCGCCCTACGGGACCCTGCGGCGCAGGGCGCGGTCATACCCCGTCACCCTCCGCACCTCACCCCGCCTCGATCACCCAGGGCGTGTCGAACCAGTGTTCCTCGAGGTTGGCGCCCGGGCCGATCCGGTCGACCACCGCGAAGAGGCCCGGCTGCGCCAGCGGAGTCAGCACACCGTGCCAGGTGCCGCGCGCGTAGTTCACCCCCTGTCCCGGCGCCGTCAGGAAGGCCTGCGGCCGGCCGGGCCGCCCGCCCTCGTCGGGCGCGACGACGACCAGGAAGGGATCGGGCGTCATCGGCAGGAAGGCCTGGCTGCCCTCCGGGTGCCGCTCGACCATGTCGAGCGCCAGCGGCAGCGTCCGCGGCTCGGCGCGGAACAGGCTGATGCCCGCCCGGCCCTCGCCGAACTCCATCCGCGCGCGGTCGTGCCAGCGCCCGCAGAGGCCGCGATTGATCAGCCGGTCCGGCTCTCCCGCCGCCTCCAGCACCTCGCCGAAGGGCACGAACGACGACGCCGTCAGCGGCAGGGCAACGATCCGGCGCGCCGCCCCCGAAACGTCCTCGGGCACGTCCCCCGTCACGACCACGGCCCGCGCAGGCGGGGCAGCCGGTTGACGTCCTTGTAGAGCAGGTAGCGGAACCGCCCCGGCCCGCCAGCATAGCAGGCCTGCGGGCAGAAGGCGCGGAGCCACATGAAGTCGCCCGCCTCGACCTCGACCCAGTCGCGGTTCAGCCTGTAGACCGCCTTGCCCTCGAGCACGTAGAGCCCGTGCTCCATGACATGCGTCTCCTCGAACGGGATGACGCCGCCCGGCTCGAAGGTCACGATGTTGACGTGCATGTCGTGGCGCAAATCGTCCGCCGGGACGAAGCGCGTCGTCGCCCAGCGGTCGGTGCCCGGCATCGGCGCCGGCTCGATCAGGCGCTCGTCGGCCACGAAGGGGTCCGGCGCGTCGAGACCCTCGGCCGGCTCGTAGGCCTTGCGGATCCAGTGGAAGACGGCCGGCACGCCACCTTCGGCGCGGATGCTCCATGCCAGCCCGGCCGGCAGGTAGGCATAGCCGCCCGGCCCCAGCCCGTGCGTCTCGGCGCCGAACCGGCCGCTGGCAGGCAGGACGTCGGCCGGGTGCTCGCCGGCGCGCAACCCGACGGCGGCGGGCGCACCGGCCAGCGTCAGCCGCACCGCGCCCTCGGTGACGAAGACCACGCCCTCGGCCGCGGCGTCCGTCTCCGGCCGGTCGCTGCCGCCGCCGGGCGCGAGTTCCATGACGATATGCGAGAACGTCTCGGCGAACCCCGACATCGGCCGCGCCAGCACCCAGCCGCGCGCGCCGTCCCAGCCGGGAAAGACGCTGGTCACGATGTCGCGCTGCACGCCGCGCGGGATCACGGCGTAGGCCTCGGTGAAGACGGCGCGCCCCGTCATCAGCGCCGATTGCGGCGGCAGTCCGCGCTCCGGCCCGGTGTAGCTCGCTCCGCTCATGGCAGCATCTCCCGCAGCCGCAATTCGGCGATGCGCTCGACCTGGGCGCAGGCCTCGGCGAACTCGGCGGCGCGGCTGTTGCCGAGGCGGCGCCGGAACGCCTCCAGGATGCCCGCCTTGTCGTGGTCGCGCACGGCGATGATGAAGGGATGGCCGAAGGCCGCCGTGTAGCGGGCATTCAGCGCCTCGAACTCGGCGCGCTCGACATCGGTCAGCGCGTCAAGCCGGGCCGAAGCCTGCTCGGCCGCCGATGCCTCGGTCAGCCGCCGCGCCGCCGCCAGCCGGCCGGCCAGGTCCGGGTGCGCCACCAGCACGCGGAACCGCTCGCCGTCGGTCGCCGCCCGGAAGGCGCGGACCAGCGCCGAGTGCAGCCCGGCGGCCGTGTCGTGCGCCGGGCCCAGCTCCAGCTCCCAGGCGCGCTCGGCCACCCAGGGCGAGTGCTCGAAGACGCCGCCGAAGCGCGCGACGAAGGCCTCGCGCGCCATCTCCGACGGCCGCTCGCGCTTCACCGGCGGATGCTCGACCGCCCAGTGCCGGGCGATCTCGCCCCGCGTCGCGAACCAGACGCCCTCGTGCCCCTGCGCGTGCTCCAGGAACCGCTGCAGCGCCAGCGCGCGCCCGGGCCGCCCGGCCAGCCGGCAGTGCAGCCCGACCGACATCATCTTCGGCGCCCCGGCGACGCCCTCGGCATAGAGGCAGTCGAAGCTGTCGCGCAGGTAGGCGAAGAACTGATCGCCCGAGTTGAACCCCTGCGGCGTCGCAAAGCGCATGTCGTTGGCGTCGAGCGTATAAGGCACGACCAGCTGGTCCCTGTCGCCGAAGCGCACCCAGTAGGGCAGGTCGTCGGCATAGCTGTCGGCCACCCAGTCGAAGCCGCGCTCCGCCGCCAGCCGCACCGTGTTGACGGAACACCGCCCGGTGTACCAGCCGCCCGGCGGCGCGCCCGTGACCTGCGCGTGCAGGCGGATGGCCTCGCCCATCTGCGCCCGCTCGTCGGCCTCGGAGAAATCGCGGTACTCGATCCATTTCAGCCCGTGCGACGCGATCTCCCAGCCCGCAATCGTGCATCGCCCGCACCTGTTCCGGCCCGCGCGCCAGCGCGGTGGCGACGCCGAACACCGTCACCGGCACACCCATCCCCGTCAGCAGCCGGTGCAGCCGCCAGAATCCGGCCCGCGCGCCGTATTCGTAGATCAACTCCATGTTCCAGTGCCGCTGGCCGGGCCAGGGCTGGGCGCCGACGATCTCGGAGAGGAACGCCTCCGAGGCCGCGTCGCCGTGCAGCACGTTGTTCTCGCCGCCCTCCTCGTAGTTCACGACGACCTGCACGGCGATCCGCGCGCCGCCGGGCAAGCGCGGGTCGGGCCAGCGCGGGTCGGGCGGGCTCGCGCCATAGCCTGCCATGTCGCGCGGATATCGGTCCATTGCCCCTCCCGTTGCCCGGCGACGTTGCCCCGCGGGGCGTTCCTGTGGCAAGAGCTTGCCCATGCTCGCAAGCAACGACCGCACCGATCTGCCCCGGCTCGACTGGCAGCGCCACGCGCTGTTCCTCGATTTCGACGGCACGCTGGCGCCCATCGTGCCCCGGCCCGAGGACGCCGCCGCCAGCGCCGAGACACGCCGCGCCGTCGAGGCGATCATCGGGAGGACCGGCGGCGCCGTCGCGCTCCTCTCGGGCCGCGACCTGACTGACCTGGACCGGCGCATCGCGCCCTTGAAGCCGCCGGCCGCGGGCTCGCACGGCGTCGTCCGGCGTGACGCGACCGGGCGGCTCCGCCGGGACGAGGCCTCGGGCGAGGACCTCGCCGCCGCCACGGCGCGCGTCCAGGCATTCGCCCGGCAGCATGACCTGCTGGTCGAGCGCAAGGCCGGCGCGGTCACGGTGCATTATCGCGACAAGCCCGACGCCGCCGCGCCCTCGCGCGCGCTCGCCGACGAGATCGTCGCCGCGACGCAGGGCCTGCGCGCGATCCATGGCAACATGGTCAGCGAGATCGCCGTGCTGGCCGCCAACAAGGGCCACGCGCTCGACGCCTTCATGGCCGAGCCGCCCTTCGCCGGGCGCATCCCCGTCATGGCCGGCGACGACACGACCGACGAGGATGCCTTCGAGGCGGCGCAGCGCCATGGTGGCATCGGCCTGAAGATCGGCGCCGGGCCGACCGCGGCCACCGCCCGCGTCGCGACGATCGACGAGTTTCTGGCATGGCTGCACCGCGCCGCCCTGGAATGAGCCGGTGCGGACCTCGGGGCAAGGCCCCGGGGATCGTCAGGCGGACCGGCACGTTCGCTTGAATATGATGGGGTTTTCTGGAGGGACTTGATGGGCCGGATCGTTCTCGCCTCGAACAGGGTCGGCGACCTGTCGAAGGGCACGCAGTCCGGCGGGCTTGCCGTCGCGGTCGGCGACGTGCTGCGCGAGGGCAACGGCGTCTGGTTCGGATGGTCCGGCGACATCGTGCCGAACGATACCGAGATCGGGCTGCGCCTGGACCGCCAGCAGAACGTGACGATCGCGACGCAGGCGCTGACGCAGGAAGAATACGACGGCTTCTACCTCGGCTATTCCAACCGGGCGCTCTGGCCGGTCTTCCACTACCGGCTGGACCTGGCCGTCTTCGACGCGCAGGAGCTCGAGCGCTACAAGGCCGTCAATCGCCGCATGGCGCGCGGGCTGGCAGGGCTGCTGACCAACGACGACGTCGTCTGGATCCACGACTACCACCTGATCCCGATGGCGGCCGAGCTGCGCGCGCTGGGCGTCGAGAACCGGATCGGCTTTTTCCTGCACATCCCCTTCCCGCCGCCCGAGATGGTCACCGCGGTGCCCGACCATGAATGGCTGCTCGATTCGCTGTTCGCCTACGACGTGGTCGGCTTCCAGACCGAGCAGGACTGCCAGAACTTCAACCGCTATGTCGAGCAGAGCGCCGGCGACGTGACCTCGGAGACGCATCCGTTCCGCGCCACCGGGCGCACGCCGCTGGTCAGGGACTACGCCATCGGCATCGACGCCGACGCCTTCGCCGCCATGGCGACGACGCCCGAGGCCGAGAGCCGCATCCGCCAGCTCGGTCGGGGCTCGATCAGCAACCACATCATCGGCGTCGACCGGCTGGACTACTCCAAGGGCCTGCCCGACCGCTTCCGCGCCTTCCGCCGGCTGCTGGAACAGTACCCGGAGCACCGCAAGAACACCGTTCTGATGCAGATCGCGCCGCCGACGCGCGAGGAGCTGACCGCCTATTCCGATATCCGCACCGAGCTCGAGCAACTCTCGGGCGCCATCAACGGGGCGTTCGGCGATTTCGACTGGACGCCGATCCGCTATGTCCACCGCTCGGTGGCGCGCGACACGCTGGCGGCGCTGTTCCGCGGCTCGAAGGTCGGGCTGGTGACGCCGCTGCGCGACGGCATGAACCTGGTCGCCAAGGAATACGTCGCCGCCCAGGACGAGACCGACCCGGGCGTGCTGGTGCTGTCGCAGTTCGCCGGCGCCGCCGCCGACCTGAAGGAGGCGATCATCGTCAACCCGCACGACCCGGACGAGGTGGCGGCCGGCATCGACCAGGCGATCCGGATGCCGCTCGAGGAACGCAAGGAGCGTCACGAGGCGCTGAACACTCGCGTCCACGAGCGCGACGCCTCCGCCTGGCGAAACGCCTTCCTGACCGACCTGACCGGCAATGCCGGGTCGGGTTCCGGATCGGCCGGCTGAGATGCGGCTGATCGCCGACATCGGCGGGACGAACGCCCGCTTCGCCTTGGCCGGGCCGGAGGGCGCGCGCGATGTCGAGGTGCTGCACGTCGCGGATTTTCCCGATTTCGCCACGGCGCTGGCAGCCTATCTGCGGCCGGAGCGCGACCTGTCGGCGATCACCGGCGCCGCGATCGCGGCTGCCGGGCCGCGCGACGGGACCGCCGTGCAGCTGACCAACGCGCCTTGGCGGATCGAGGCCGGCGCGGTGGGCCGGGCGCTGGGCGGCGTGCCGGTGCGCGTGCTGAACGACCTCGAGGCCGTCGCGCTCGGCCTGCCGGCGCTGTCGCCGGGCGATGTCGAGGCGATCGCCGGGGTTCCCCTGGACCCGGACGAGGCAGGGCCGCCGCGGCCGATGCTGGCGGCGAACATCGGCACGGGCTTCGGCGCCGCTGTCGCCGTACCGCTGCCGGAGGGCGGCTGGGCCGTGCTGGGAACCGAGCCCGGCCACATGACGCTGACCCCGGCGACGCCCAGCGAGGAAGGGCTGCTGCGCGCCGTCCACTCGGTCGAGGAGGCGTTCTCGGGCCCCGGCTACGCCCGGCTGTTCGGCTCGCCCCTGCGCGACGGCGGCGAGACCGTCCACCCGGTGCGCGAGGAAGCGGTCGGGGACGACCGTCTTCTCTACTCGCGGATCTTCGGCCGCGTCATCGGCGACCTCGTGCTGGCGACGGGCGCCTGGGGCGGCGTCTGGCTGTGCGGCGGCGTCACCACCGATTTCGCCCGCATCTTCGACGTCGACCAGGTGCTCCGCGCCTTCCGCAAGAAGGGCAAGATGAGCGCCCGGATGGAACAGGTGCCGCTCTGCCGCATCACGGTCGACGCGCCGGCCTTCCGCAGCCTCGCGACCGTGCCGATCCGCTGAGCCCTGCGGCTCCGCGCCGCCGGCCGACCCGGAATCGGCCGGAAAAGCCGCCCGTGTATGGTGACGAAACGATCGCGGATTCGATATTTCGTTCCGTTTCAATGGCTTGATCACGGTCTCACGCGTGAGATCGTGCGCAGCCGCGGCCGGCCGGCGTCGCCCATCCGTTTCGCCGGCCCTTCGGCTCGGCGACCAGGCCCCGCCCCAACCCCCTCACCGCCAGGCGCGCTCCGCGCGCGGGCGGGCCGCCGGGCGCCGGACCATGCCCTCCGGGACTTGCCAGCCCGTGGCCGGCGCGGTCTAGTGCAGCGCGCTGCGGGCGCCGCCTCAGGAGGGTTCATGCGGAATTCGGACTTCCACATCGCCGTGCTGCCCGGCGACGGCATCGGGCTGGAGGTCATGCAGCCCTGCCTCGACCTGCTGGAGAAGGCCGCGTCGCGGGTCGGCGGGCCGGGCTTCCGCTTCGACATGCTGTCGGGAGGCGCCGGGCATTATCGCGAGACCGGCCAGTCGATGCCGGCCGCGACGCGCGAGACCGCGGCGAAGGCCGACGCCATCCTGCTGGCGGCGATGGGCCTGCCCGAGGTGCGCTACCCGGACGGCCGCGAGATCGCGCCGCAGCTCGAACTGCGCTTCGAGTACGGTCTCTATGCCGGCGTCCGGCCGGTCCGCCCGATCCCGGGCGTCCGGCCGATCCTGGCCGACCCGCGGGCGCAACAGATCGACTATGTCATCGTCCGCGAATCCACCGAGGGCCTGTTCGCCCCGCAGGCGCCGGGCGAGATCATCGAGGACCGCGAGGCGCGCGAGACCCTGGTCCTGACCCGGCCGACCTGCGAGAAGCTCTACGATTTCTGCTTCCGCCTGGCGGCCGAGCGCGCCCGGGCGCGGTCTGGCGGCGCGGGGCCGAAGGTCACGCATGTCGACAAGGCGAACGTCTTCGCCGCCTTCCACTGGGCGCGCGGCATCTTCCACGAGCGGGCGAAAGCCTTCCCCGACATCGCCGCCGACGCGACCTATGTCGACGCCTTCGCCATGCACATGGTGCAGAAGCCCTGGGCGATCGACGTGGCCGTCACCGAGAACATGTTCGGCGACATCCTCTCGGACCTCGGCGCGGCGCTGATGGGCGGGCTCGGCTACGCGCCCTCGGCCGATATCGGCGACGAGCACGCGGTCTTCCAGCCCTGCCACGGCACGGCACCCGACATCGCCGGCAAGGGGCTGGCGAACCCGACCGCGATGTTCCTGTCGGGCGCGATGATGCTGGAATGGCTGGGCGCGCGGCACGGCTCGGCCGAGGCGGTGCGGGCAGGCTCGCTGATCCGCCGCGCAGTCGACGGCGCCTTCACCGATGGCCGGCTGGTGACCTGCGAGCTGGGCGGCGATGCCGGCACGGCGATGGTGCACGCCGCGGTCGACGCCGCCATGCAGGGGATCGAGGCGTGAGCGGGGCGACGCATGCCGGCCTCGCGGCGCGGCTGGTCGGCGTCTGGGCGCTCGAACGGTACACGCTGGACCTGGCCGACGGCGCCATCGAGCCGCTGGGCTCCGCGCCGCGCGGGCGGCTGGCCTATACCGCCGACGGTTTCATGTCGGCCCATCTCGCCCCCGCGGCGGGCGCGGGCGAGCCGCCGGCCGCGACGCTCGGCTACTGCGGGCGCTGGCGCCTCGATGGCGAGCGGGTGTTGCACGAGGTCGAGATCAGCTCGCGGGCCGGCATGGCCGGCACCACGCAGGTCCGGCCGATGGCGTTCGTCGACGGTGCGCTGGTCCTGACGGCGGCGAATGCGCGCGAGGCGCCCGGGCCCGGCGCGCGGACGGGCACCGGCACGCTGGTCTGGCGCCGGCTGGAGGGCGCGGCATGACCCCGCTGCTGGGCGCGGTCGCCGACGACTTCACGGGCGCGACCGATCTCGCGAACATGCTGGCGCGGGCCGGAATGCGGACGGTGCTGGCGCTCGGCAGGCCGGCAGAGGGCGACCCGGTGCCCGAGGCCGAGGCGGTCGTCGTCGCGCTGAAGTCGCGCACCGCGCCGGTGGCCGAGGCCGTCGACGACAGCCTGGCCGCGTGGCGCTGGCTGGCCGCGGCGGGGGCCGAGCAGTGCTATTTCAAGTACTGCTCGACCTTCGACTCGACTCCGCAGGGCAATATCGGCCCGGTGGCGCTGGCGCTGATGGACGAGACCGGGGCGGACTTCACCGTCTACTGCTCCGCCTTTCCGGAAGCGGGCCGGACGATCTACCAGGGTCACCTCTTCGTCTTCGACAAGCCGCTGAACGAATCGCCCCTCAAGGACCATCCCCTGACGCCGATGACGGACGCCAACCTGGTGCGCTGGCTGTCGCCGCAGCTGGGCGGCGAGGCGGTCGGGCTGATCCCCTTCGCCGCCGTCGAGGCGGGCGTGAAGGGCGTCGAGCTGGCCATCCACCAGCTGCGCGCGAAAGGCATCCGGCACGCCGTCGTCGACGCGCTGACCGACGACCACCTGCTGGCGCTCGGCCACGCCGTCGCCGACCTGCCGCTGGTGACGGCGGGGTCGGGGCTGGGGCTGGGGCTGCCGGGCAATTTCGCGCGCGCCGGCAAGCTGGCGGGCGGCGACGCGGACGTGCTTCCCCATATCGGCGGGCCGACGCTGATGCTGTCGGGCTCGTGCTCGGCGGCGACCAACGCCCAGGTCGCGCGATGGGAGGAGGCGGACGGCGCGCTTCTGCGCCTCGACCCGCTGGAGCTGGCCGAGGGAGCGATGGACGCCGGCCGAGCCTGGGACTGGGCCTCGGCTCGCATGGAGGAGCTGCCGGTGCTCATCGCATCGACGGCGCCGCCGGACCGCGTCAGGGCGGCGCAGGCGGCGCTGGGGACAGCGCGCGCCGCGACGGTGGTCGAGGAGGTGCTGGCCGGCATCGCGACCCGCGCGCGCGACAGCGGCGTGCGGCGGTTCATCGTTGCGGGCGGCGAGACGTCGGGCGCGGTCGCCGCGGCGCTGGGCGTGCGCCGGCTGGCGGTCGGGCCGCAGATCGCGCCGGGCGTGCCGTGGTGCGCCACGATCGGCGACGAGCCGCTGGCGCTGGCCCTGAAGTCCGGCAATTTCGGCGGAGAGAGCGTTCTTTGCCGACGCGCTGGGGCTGGCGCCCTGAGGCCGGCAGCGACCGGCGGCGCGGGCTGCGCGCCACCAGCGCAGGACGGCTGTCATCGCCCGACGCGACCGGACGAGCGCTCGGCCCCTGGAGTGATGCCCCGGTCGAGCCGGGGCGGGGGCGGCGGGGCAGAACGGCGGGCGCGGCGGGAGGCGGCGCCGGTCTCTACTGCTTGGCCGCCGGGGCCATGCCTTCCATGCCCTTCATGCCGTCCATCCCCTCCATGCCGCCGGCGATGTCACCGACCATGACGGGCACCTCGACCTCCTCGTCGTCCTCGAAGATCAGGGTCAGCGGGAACTCGTCGCCGGCCTTGAAGGCCTGCGTCCCGCCCATCAGCATCATGTGCATCCCGCCAGGCTCGAGCAGCGCGGTGTCGCCGGGCGCGATCTCGAGCACCGCGACCGGGCGCATCTTCGAGATGCCGTTCTCTTCGATGCTCTCGTGCAGCTCGGCCGAGGCGAAGGCCGGCGACCGGGCGCCGACCAGCCGCAGGGGCTCGTCACGGTCGTTGACGATCGCCATGTAGGCGGCGCCGGGGCGGCCGGCCATGATCGGCCGCGCCATCGGGTGGACGACCGTGATGCCTTCCTGCCCGATCTCGTGGGCGGCAGCCGGCAGGGCGGCTGGAGCGGGCAGGACGATCGCTGCAACGATTGCAAGCGGAATGAAGGCTCGCATGATTCCTCCTGATGCAGAGACGGCCTTCATGCACCCGGACGGGCGCCGCGTCACCCGGGCGGCGGCCACATGCGCGTGAGCGCCGCGGGCGCGCACGACCCGGCGCGGTTGACCCCGGGCCGCGGCTGTGGCGCTATCCTGCCGAACCGCGACCGGAGGACGGCATGACCGACAACTATATCGAGGATCTCAAGCAGCGCCTGGGGAGGCTGGAGCACGAGATGCAGGAGGCGCGCCGCCGCGTCGAGACGGGCGAGCCGGCCGACCGGGTGCGGGCCAGCGGCGACCTGGCCGAGCTGGAAGCGCGCCACAAGACGCTGGAGGCCCGGCTGGCCGACGCCGAGAAGCACGACGCCGGTGACTGGTCGGACACGCATCGCACCCTGCGCCAGGACCTCGACAGCCTGGGCGACGCGCTGGAGCACTGGGCGACCTCGCATATCGGCGGCCGGAGGGGCTGATCCCACGGGCCGGACCAGGGGTTAGAGCCTGCCCTGCGGCACGGCTGGCAACGGCATGGCGGAGGTCGCTCCGCCGGCGCGGCCGCACCGGGGTGGCACCGCCACCATCCGCTTCAAGGCGCCTACGCCAGCACCGCGCCTTTCAGAACAGCGCGCCTCGGGCGGCGACGGGCCAGACCGCCTCGACCCGGGGCGTCCCGCCCGCCATGCCGCGGATGCAGACATACCAGTCATGCAGAGCGACCGTCGGGTCGCAATGCGAGGGGATGAACAGCAGCCGCTCGCCGGGCGCGACCGTCCGCTCGGGCACCATCAGCACGCCATGCTCGTCGGACTTGCCGACGAAGTCGATGGCCGGCTCGCAGCAGACCGGCGGGCCGCAGTCGAAGTTGAACGCCTTGGTGCCGGCGTCGACCACCGCATGGCTCGCCCCGCTGCGATGCATGACGGTCGCCAGCACGAAGAGCGCCTGCTCGAAACGGCTGCCTTCGGTGCCCTCGGCGTCGAGATTGCGCGCGTAGTCGGCATCCATCAGGCAGTACGAGCCGGCCTGCAGCTCGGTCCAGACGCCGCTGGCCGCCTCGAACTCGGCCGTGCCGGTGCCGGCGCCGGTGACGACCGGGCACAGGATGCCGGCCTCGGCCAGCCCGTCCAGCGTCTCCTCCACCAACTTGGCTGCCTTGGCGACGAGGATGCGCCGCTCGCCATGGCCGCGGGCGTGCTGGGCCCTGCCCTGGTAGGCCTGCAGGCCGGCGAAGCGCAGGCCCTCGGCGCCGCCGATCGCCTCGGCCAGCCGCACGGCCTGGAGGCCGGGCGTGGTGCCGCAGCGCCCGGCGCCGACGTCTATCTCGACATAGACGTCGATCCGCGCGCCGAACCACGAGGCCGCGCCGGCGAGATCCCGGATGTTGGCCGGGTCGTCGACAGCGACGCCAATTCGAGCCCGCGTCGCCAGCGCCGCCAACCGGTCGAGCTTTGCCCCGCCCCAGACCTGATTCGTCACCAGCACGTCGTCGACGCCGCCCTCGACCATGATCTCGGCCTCGCTCACCTTCTGGCAGCACACGCCGACCGCGCCCCGCGCCATCTGCGCGCGGGCGATCACGGGGCTCTTGTGCATCTTGGCGTGCGGGCGCAGCCGCACGCCGGGCGGCAAGGCGCGGGCCATGCCATCGAGGTTTCGCTCGAACGCGTCGAGGTCGATCAGCAGCGCAGGCGTGTCGATCTCGTCCATGGTCATGCCGGGAACGGCGGGAGGCGTTATGGGCATGGGATCCTTCCGGACGCAGGCGGTGAGCCCAAAGTGTGACCGATTCCATGCGAGCAGGACAGAAAAAAGACGGAAAAGCCACAGACGAGCGGCGCTCGACCTTAAGTAGACCTGAGGGCTACAACTCTTGATCGTGGGCCGGCACAGTCGCCATGGCCGGACATTATGCCATGGCGTCTGAGACACGTTAGTCTATGATCTGAACCGGCTGGAAAATATCCCGGAGACATTGCCGGACGCCCGCGGCGCGCAAGGCAAGGCATCGGGCTCCGGGGCGGATGCCGGCATTCCCCGGGATGGCGCCCCGGGTGCGTTTGCGGGACGGTCAGAGGACATCGAGGCTCTCAATCGCGTGCGTGATGGTCCCGGCCTTGACCGGGCAGACCGAGCAGACCACGCAGGGGCTTCCGGCTCAAGCCGGAGCTGCTGCCGGGCCGCGATGAACGCACCGACCGCCACCGCCGAAGGAACGCCCGCCGGGGCGACCGCCGCCGAGGGACCGCACCCGTATCGCTGGGTGGTGCTGGCGGGCGTCTGGCTGATGTACTTCACCTTCGGCATCTGCGTCGCCTCGACGGGGCCGCTGGTGGCCGAGATCGTCCGCGACCTCGACAGCACGTTCACGGCGATGGGCGCGGTGCTCGGCGCGTGGCAGCTGGTCTACATCGCCGCCGCGCTGCCGCTGGGGGCGCTGCTCGACCGAATAGGCGTGGCGCTGGGCCTGGCGCTGTCGGCCGGCGTGATGGCGCTGTCGATGGCGCTGCGCGGTCTGTCGGGCGACGAGACGATGCTGTTCGCAGGAGTCGCGCTGTTCGGGCTGGGCGGGCCGATCGTCTCCGTGGGCGCGCCCAAGCTGGTGGCACTGTGGTTCGACGGGCCGGACCGCGGCATGGCCATGGGCATCTACATCACCGGGATGAACCTCGGCACCGTCGCAGCGCTGGCCACGACGAACTCGGTGCTTATGCCGCTGACCGGCGACAACTGGCGCGCGGTGATGTGGATCTGGGCGGCCTGGGCGCTGATCTCCGGGGTCGCCTGGTGGGCAGTGTCGCGCCACCCGGAGGCGCGGCGGCGCGACGGGCGGATCGGCAAGGTGTCCAAGGGCGAGAGCCTGGCCGCCTTTGCCGGCATCGCGCGGCTGCGCGTCGTGCAGATCGTGCTGGCGATGTCGATCGGCGTCTTCTTCTTCAACCACGGGTTGATCAACTGGCTGCCACAGATCTTGCGCGCCAAGGGGCTGGACGCGGCCGAGGCAGGCTTCTGGGCGTCGATCCCGACGATCGTGGCGCTCGGCACCTCGATCCTGATCCCGCGCTTCGCCGTGCCGCACCGGCGCGTCGCCATCATGGCGGCGCTGTTCGTCGCGGCGGCGCTGGCCAGCCTGCTGCTGCAGCTCTCGCCGGGGGCGGGGCTGGTGACGGGGTTGATGCTGCAGGGCGTCGCGCGATCCTCGATGATGACCATCGCCATCATGCTGCTGATGGACGCGCCGGGCGTGCCGGCGGATCGCGCGGGCATGGCGGGAGGCATGTTCTTCACCGTCGCCGAGATCGGCGGCGTGCTGGGGCCGCTGTCGCTCGGCGCGCTGTCGGACATGAGCGGCGGCTTCGCGCTGCCGCTGGCCGCCGTGACGGTAATCTCCTTGTCGATGCTGGGGCTGCTGGTCTGGCTGCGCCTGCTGGAAGGGGTGGCCCGGCGCGCCGGGACCGTATAGCAAACGGCCCCGGCCTGAGGGGCCGGACGACCGGGGAGGGGCGGATGGAGACATCGACTGCGATGAAACGCGACTGGATCGCCACCGCGCGCACGCTGAGCGAGGCGCTGCCCTACCTGCAGCGCTATGACGGCACGACGGTCGTCGTGAAGTTCGGCGGGCACGCCATGGGCGACGCCGCCAGCATGCAGGGCTTTGCCCGCGACATCGTGCTGATGAAGCAGTGCGGCGTCCACCCCGTGGTCGTGCATGGCGGCGGGCCACAGATCAACAGCATGCTCGACCGGCTGGGCGTAAAGACCGAGTTCCGCGACGGCCTGCGCGTCACCACGGCCGAGGCTGTCGAGGTGGTCGAGATGGTGCTGGCAGGCTCGATCAACAAGCGCATCGTGGCAGCGCTGAACGCGCAGGGCGGCAAGGCGGTCGGCCTGTGCGGCAAGGACGCCAACCTGATGATCTGCGAGAAGGCGCTGAGGCGCCGGAAGGACCCCGACAGCAACATCGAGCAGGTGCTGGACCTCGGCTTCGTCGGCGAGCCGGTCGAGGTGAACCCGAGCGTGCTGCGCACCTTCATCGACAGCGACTTCATCCCGGTGATCGCCCCGGTCGGCGCCGGGCGCACGGCCGACGAGACCTTCAACGTCAACGCCGACACCGCGGCCGGCGCCATCGCCGGCGCCATGCGGGCCGAGCGCCTGATGCTGCTGACCGATGTCGCCGGCGTGAAGAACCGCGCGGGCGAGGTCATCACCGACCTCTCGGCGCACGACGTCGAGTCGCTGATCGCCGACGGCACGATCGCCGGCGGCATGATCCCCAAGGTCGAGACCGCGCTGGCCGCCGTCCGCCAGGGCTGCGGCGCCGCCGTCATCATGGACGGCCGCGCCCCGCACGCGGTGCTGCTGGAGCTGTTCACCGAGCACGGCGCGGGCACGCTGATCCGCCGCTGATCGCGGGGTCGGGACGGACGACGCCCGCGGGCCGCGCCGTCGCCGCTCATCGCTGCCGAGGTGCGAGCCTGCCGGCGAAGTGCAGCACCGCCTCGGCGCTATCGAGCCCCGCGCGAAGCTCCGCGTCGTCGTAGAGTTCATTCCTGGATGGTGCCTCGAACGGCTTGGAATTTTGTCGGAAGAGGCAAGTCCAGTCGGCCATCGCGCCCGCTCGGGACGACATGCGGTCCGTCCCGGGTCTCACCCCCCGGAGCGGTCGGCCCCGGCCGCGGCCGCATGCCGGCGGGCAGCGCGCCGGACGGCACCCAGCAGTACGCCGAGACAGCCGACGAGCAGTACCGCGCCGCCAAGAAGCGGGTCGAGATGCGCGAGGCCGATCATGCTGGCCGCAACCCCGACAACGACCAGGATCGCGGCGGCGAGGCGAGCGTCGCCGACGAACATCCCGAAGAGCTCGGCGATCACCTCCCTGAGGATCGTCATCGCATCACTCCCACGCTGGGCCGCGCCATGCGGGCAGCGGCCAGACCCGTTGCCAGGAAGAGCGCCACGAAGACGAGGAGCGCGAGATCGGCGCCGGGCCACTCGATGCCCAGGCCCTCGCCCGTCCAGAACACGCCAAAGGCCGAGAGCATGACGCCGACGCCGAACTTAAGCGCGTTCTCGGGCACCCGCGAGAGCGGCCGGTGCACCATGGCCCCGATCACGAGCACCAGCGCGCAGGCGGCAAGCGCGCCCAGGCTGGCAGGCCACAGCAGGCCGCGCCCCGCGCCGACGGCGATGACGATGAAGACGACCTCGAGCCCTTCCAGCAGCACCGCCTTGAAGGCCGCCAGCCCGGCGATCCAGTCCATCGAGGCGGCGTGGCGCCGGGCTTCCTCGCCCAGCTCGGCGGTTTCGCGCGCGTAGATCGCCTCCTCGTCGTGCAGCGGGATCACGCCGGCCGCCCTCAGCGCGGCCTTGCGCAGCCAGCCGATCCCGAACAGCAGGAGCAGGACGCCGATCACGAACTGCATCAGGTGCAGGGGCACGCGGTCGAGGACCGGACCGAGCGCCAGGACGATGCCGCCAAGGACGGCAAGCGCGGCCGCCGTTCCCAGCCCCGCCGGCCGCCAGCCCCTCAGCGTCGCGACCGCGAGGATGATCGTGAACGCCTCGACCACCTCGACCATCGAGGCGAAGAACGCCGCGCCGATGGCAGGCGCGGCCGTCGACCACTCAATCATGCAATCCTCTCCGCATCGCGCGATGCCCGTCCCTCACTTCCATCGTCTGCCCTCCTCCTCGGCCGCGGATCGGCTCGCGCCGATATCGTCCACCGGGCTGTGACCCGGGCGGGCGAGACGCACCCGCAAACGCCGGCGGTCGAGCCATGGGAGCGTGGCCCGGGGCGACGCTCTCGTGCCGCGGGAAGAGAAGGCGAAATGCGGGGCGGGGGCGAGCGTCACGGCCTGTCCTCATCCGTTCTCGTCGTGGGCGTCGAACACCCGGCGCGCGTAGTCGTCGAGGACGGCCTCGCAGCCCCCGAGGCGATCCCGCGCCTCCGCCGACCGGTCGGCGCCGTAGAAGTCGAGCTTCTCGATCTTCGCGAGCCAGCCCTGCAGCTTCTTCAGGTCGACGTCATTTTCTTCCAGCTCGGCATAGGTGTAGTGGTTCGCCTCGACCTCCTTTGCGACCTCGCGCTCGAAGTCGTCGCACTTGTCGATGAACTCCTCGTAGGCGTCGTTGCGGTCGGCCTTGAAGCGGCCGATGACCTTCTCCTCCTGGGTCCGGTCGAGGGCGACCGTCTCGAGGATGACACTCTCGCCCCTGGCCTCGGCGACGTCGTTCTCCAGCATCTTCAGCCGCCGGACGTGATCATCGGTCTTGGGCAGCAGGCAGACGCCGCTTTGCAGGTAGACCGCGCCCATGCCCTTGAGCCGGCGCCAGACGGCGATGCGCCTCGCCGCCGGCTCGGGCGGCACCTTGTAGGTCAGCAGAAGCCAGGTGACCTCGGTCATCTGCACTTTATGAATGTTACGGCTGTAACATGTCAACCGTTCGCACCAAGGATGCCGGCGCGAACGCGTCAGGGGGATTGCCAACGGGCCGCTGGCCCCGCGGGCTTCACGCCGTTGAACGGCCAAGCGCCCAGCGCCCGACCTGCAGCGTTCGGAAGTTCGTGCTGCGGTGGCTGTCGCCGCCGGTCAGTTGCCCTCGAGCAACCGTCGCGCGATCACCTGGGCCTGGATCTCGGCGGCACCCTCGAAGATGTTCAGGATGCGGGCGTCGCAGAGAACGCGGCTGACCGGGTACTCCAGCGCGAAGCCGTTGCCGCCGTGGATCTGCAGCGCGTTGTCGGCGGCGGCCCAGGCGACGCGGGCGGCCAGCAGCTTGGCCATGCCGGCCTCGAGGTCGCAGCGCCGGTCGCCGTCCTTCTCGCGCGCCGCGTGATAGGTCAGCTGGCGGCAGATCATGATCTCGACGGCCATCATGGCAAGCTTGGCCCCGACGCGCGGGAAAGCCAGCAGCGGCTTGCCGAAGGCCGTGCGCTCCTGCGCGTAGCGCAGGCCCAGTTCCAGCGCCGACTGGGCGACGCCGATGGCGCGGGCGGCGGTCTGGATACGCGCGCTCTCGAAAGTGCGCATCAGCTGCTTGAAGCCCTGGCCCGCCTCGCCGCCCAGCAGCGCCGCGCCCGGCACGCGGAAGCCGTCGAGCGCGACATCGTATTCCTTCATGCCGCGATAGCCGAGCACCTCGATCTCGCCGCCGCTGATGCCCTCGTCGGGGAACGGGTCGCCGTCGGCGCCGCGCGTCTTGGGCGCCAGGAACATCGACAGGCCGCGATAGTCCGAGGTCTCGGGGTCGGTGCGCGCCAGCACCGTCATCAGGTCAGTGCGCGCGGCGTGCGTGATCCAGGTCTTGTTGCCTGTGAGCCGCCAGTCCTCGCCGTCGCGCGACCGCGCGCGTGCGCAGCGCGCCGAGGTCCGAGCCGGTGTTCGGCTCGGTGAAGACCGCCGTCGGCAGAACCTCGCCGCTGGCGATCCTGGGCAGCCACTCGGCCTTCTGCGCGTCCGTGCCGCCGCCGAGGATCAGCTCGGCGGCGATCTCGGAGCGGGTGCCGAGCGAGCCGACGCCGATATAGCCGCGCGACAGCTCCTCGGAGACGACGCACATCGCGGTCTTGCCCATGCCGAAGCCGCCATGCGCCTCGGGGATCGTCAGGCCGAAGACGCCGAGTCCGGCCATCTCGTCGATGACCTCAATCGGGATCAGCTCGTCCGCCATGTGCCAGCCATGCGCGTGCGGCACCACGCGCTCGTCGGCGAAGCGGCGGAACTGGTCGCGGACCATCTCGAACTCGTCGTCGAGGCCAGTGGCGCCGAAACTGGCGGCGCCCTCGCGCTCGGCAAGCAGGGTGGCAAGGCGGGCGCGGGTCTCGGCGGTGTTGCCGTGGCGGATCAGCCAGCCGGCATCCTCGCCGATGTCGGCATCCAGGCCCATGTCCGTCGGGCGGGCCATCTCGCCCTGGCTCATCGGGATGCCGCCGGCAAGCTGCGCAAGGTATTCGCCGAAGCCGATCGAAAGGATCAGCCTCTCGATCTCGCCGAGGGCGCCGTCGGCCGACAGCCGCCCGGCCCAGAGGTGGAGCTGGCGCAGCGCCTGGGCGTAGGTCGCGAGCCACGCGAAGGCGTGCGCGGCGTGCTGGTGCTGGTCGAGCCGGGCGCCGGAGACGCGGCCGCCCTCGACGAGCCGCTCGCGCAGTGTCTCGCGTGCCTGCTGCTGCAGCGCCTCGGCGGCGTCGGCCGCGGCGGCGGTCCGGGCCAGCAGGGTCTGGGCGTCGCCGGCGGCTTCGGCGATGGCGGCATCGGACATCTGGCTCTCCGCGGCTTGGGATGGGCGATTACCTAGCGGCGGCCCCGTGGCCGGTCAATCGCCGGGCAGGGCGGGCGAAGGACGTCAAACTCCGCCCAGCAGCACGAGGCCGAGCACGACGACCAGCGCCGTGGCCAGCACCCCGCCCGGTACGTAGCCCCAGCCGCGGCTGTACCGCCAGACCGGCAGCGTACCGACCAGCAGCAGGATCGCGACGATCAGAAGGATCGGGCCGATGGTCATCGCGTCCTCCCCAGAACGCAAGCGATCATGGCAGAAGGCGGTAGTCGGGGCAACGCGGCTGCCGGCGGGTGCGGGGGCAGTCAGCACATCGGGATACACTCCAAATGGTCGACGTACGCGCCCATCCCGCCGGTATCGATCTCGAAGGCGATCCCCGACCCCGGCTCGAGTGCGGCCGTATCGACGCTGTCGAAGCGCTGGCCGCAACCGCCGGGCGGTTATCGAGCTCGGACACCGATAGCGGGGCGTTGGGGTCGGGGCGTGCGCGACGGGATCGGGCGTCGCGATGAAAACCAGCCAATCGGTCTCCTGGTCGCGCGGTCGCGGTCCGCTGCATGGACCCTCCCGGGGCTCGGATCGGGTGACGCCGACCAGACGAGCATGGCGGCCACCGACCAGCTCGTCCAAGGCCGCCGCTACGATGAACGAGGCAGATGGTGGCGCTGGCAAAGCGCCGGGCGAGCGTGTAGATCGGCCGCGGGATGAACTCGGGGCCTCCATGACGAGTCACGCAACAATCCGCCCGCGCCCGGGCGTGCTGGATATCGCGCCCTATGTCGGCGGCTCGGCCCACATCGCGGGCGCGAATTTCGCCGTCAAGCTGAGCGCCAACGAAAACCCGCACGGGCCCAGCCCGAAGGCCATCGAGGCTTATCGCGCGGTCGCGGGCGAGCTGAACGTCTACCCCGAAAGCCACGCGCCGCTGGCCGAGGCGATCGCCGACGTGCATGGGATCGACGCCGCGCGCATCGTGCTGGGCAGCGGCTCGGACGAGCTGATCGCGCTGCTCTGCCGGGCCTATGCCGGCGAGGGCGACGAGGTGCTGTACTCGGCGCACGGATTTCTCATGTACCGGCTGTCGGCGCTGTCGGCGGGCGCGACGCCCGTCTCGGCGCCCGAGCGCGAGCTGACCACCGATGTCGACGCGCTGATCGCGGCGATGACCGAGCGGACGCGGCTGGTCTTCCTGGCCAACCCGAACAACCCGACCGGCACGATGATCGGCGCCGCCGAGCTGGTGCGGCTGGCCGACGCTCTGCCGCCCCGCGCGCTGCTGGTGCTGGACGCCGCCTATGCCGAGTACCTGCGGCGCGCCGACGACGATGGCGGGCTGGCGCTGGTGCGCGAGCGCGACAACGTCGTGATGACGCGGACCTTCTCGAAGATCTACGGGCTGGCGGCGCTGCGGCTTGGCTGGTGCTACGGGCCGGCGCATGTCATCGACGTGCTGAACCGCGTGCGCGGGCCGTTCAACGTGACGCGCCCGGCCCTGGTCGCCGGCGAGGCTGCGATGCAGGACCAGGCCTGGGTCGACCGTTGCCGCGTGCTGAACGAGGTATGGCGCGACTGGCTGGCGCGGGAGATCGCGGCGGCCGGGCTGCCGGTGGTGCCCTCGAAGGCGAACTTCCTGCTGGTCGGGGCGGGCGAGCGGACGGCGGCCTTTGACGCGCATCTGCGCGCCCGCGGGCTGATCGCGCGGCGGGTCGACGGCTACGGCCTACCCGGGCACATCCGCATCACCGTCGGCGACGAGGCGGCCTGCCGCGCTGTCGCCGAGGCCGCGGCCACCTTCGCACCCGAGACGTGACCGGTCTCGTGAGCGAGCCGGTCTTCCGGCGGGTCGCGCTGATCGGCCTGGGGCTGATCGGCTCGTCGATCGCCTGGGCGGCCAAGCGGGCCGGCGCGGCGGGCGAGATCGTCGGCTACGCGAAGTCGGAGGCGACGCGGGCGCGGTCGGCCGAGCTGGGGTTCTGCGACCGGATCGCCGCGACCGCGTCCGAGGCGGTCGAGGGCGCCGACCTGGTGATCCTCTGCATTCCGGTCGGCGCCTGCGGCGCGGTGGCAGCCGAGATCGCACCGGCGCTGGCCGAGGGGGCCATCGTCTCGGACGCCGGCTCGGTCAAGAAGGCCGTGATCGAGGCCATGCGCCCGCATCTGCCGCGACACGTCCACTTCATCCCGGCGCACCCGCTTGCCGGCACCGAGCATTCCGGCCCCGATTTCGGGCTTTGCCGAGCTGTTCGACAACCGGTGGTGCATCCTGACGCCGCCCGAGGGCACGGATGCGGAGGCCGTGGCGCGGCTGACGGCGTTCTGGCAGGCGCTGGGGGCGCGCGTCGAGAGCATGGATGCCGAGCATCACGACCTGGTGCTCGCCGTCACCAGCCACGTGCCGCACGCCATCGCCTACACGATGTGTGGCGTCGCCGACGACATGGCGCGCGTGACGAACCAGGAGGTCGTGCAGTTCTCGGCCGCCGGCTTTCGCGACTTCACGCGAATCGCGGCATCTGATCCCACCATGTGGCGCGACGTTTTCCTGGCGAACCGGGACGCTACCATCGAGATCCTCGGCCGCTTCGTCGAGGAGCTGATGGCGCTGCAACGGGCGATCCGCACCGGCGACGGCGACCATCTGCACGCCTATTTCACCCGCACGCGAGCGATAAGACGCTCGATCATCGACGCCGGGCAGGACACCGCCGCGCCAGATTTCGGCCGCGCGCCGCGCGCCGCGCGCGGGCGGCAGTGAGATGCTGGGCGTGCTGGCCGTCGCGCTGGCGCTGACATCGCCTCTGCCGCTGCCGCGCCCGGCCGTGGATGCCCCGGCCCGGGCCGTGGCCGCCGGGGACGCCGGCACCGAGGTCACCATCGTCGCGCCCGAGACGGAGCCCGCGTGGCCGGCCGGCAGGCAGGCTGCGGGCGCGCCCGTCCCCCTGCCGGCCGAGCGGCCAGTTACGCTGGGCAAGAGCCGGCCCGGGACTGCGGGCCTCGGCGCGGATCGACCAACGGACGCGGGGGCGGGGGCGGGCGCCGATGCGAGCCCCGGCGCCCCGGCCGCTTCGGCCCGGAGACCGCTCGTCCTGCCGGTCGGGGGACATGACGCTCCGGCGGTCCCGGTCCCGCCGGAGCGGCCGGGCCCGACCGCCCGGGCCGAGGCAGGGGGCCGCGCCGGGCCGGACGAATCGAACGATTACGCGCCAACGGCGGACGAGGTGCCGAAGCCGGTCGCGCGCCCGCGCGGCGGTCAGGACGGCGAGGGGTCCGGGACCGCGGCGGCCTCGGCGCCGATCGTCATGGCGATGGTGGCGCCGGGCCAGGCGCCGCCGCCCGGGCACGACCGGCCGACCGCGCCACGCGACATGGTCTGCCGCGATCCGCGCATCGTCGGCGCACCGGCGGCCAGCTTTGTCGGCAACATTCCCGGCTGCGGCATCTTCGAGCCGGTGCGGGTGGCGTCCATCTCCGGCATCGGCATGTCGTCGCCGATCACGGTCGACTGCCGCACGGCGCGCGCGTTCGCCGACTGGCTGACCGGCGTCGCCCAGCCCGCGGCGCGCGAGACGATGAACAGCCACATCGAGTCACTCTGGATCATGGGCAGCTACAGCTGCCGGTCGCGCAACAACCAGCCCGGCAAGCGGCTGTCCGAGCACTCGGCCGGCCGTGCCATCGACCTGGGCGGCGTGACGCTGGCGAACGGCAGGCGGGTCGTGGTGCGCGACGACTGGGGCGACGGCCCGGCTGGCACGTTCCTGCGTCGCATCCGCGAGGGCGCCTGCGGCGGTTTCACCACCGTGCTGGGACCGGGCAGCGACCGCTTCCACGACAACCACCTGCACCTCGACACGGCGTACCGGGGCAGCACCTACTGCCGCTGAGCCGAAGCACGCGCGATGCGGGCCCGGATCCGGACCCGCGGCGGGGCCGGGGTCAGCTGTGGTCGCGAGGGACGGTCTCGTCCCAGTCGTGCTCGTGGACCAGCTCGTCGCCGTCCCAGGCCCGGACCGAGGCGCGGACGCGGTAGCCGTCGCGCCCGGCGTCGACGCGGGCCGTCGTCGCGACGCTCGCCCGCCAGCCATCGCGGGCATAGCTTTTGCGCCAATCGGCCGAGGCCCATGCGGTGGCCGGATCGTCCGCGTGGATGCCGTAGCGGTCCTCGCTGGCAATCGCGATCTCCAGCCCGGTGTGCTCGTGGCGCACCGTGCCGCCGTCGCTGAAGCGTTCGATCTGCGTCTCGCCGCCGATCTGGTCGGTGATGCTGCGGCGGCTGAAGCCGGCGCCCTGCGCCAGCACCGTCGCGCGCAGTGGCTCGGCGCTCTCGGGCGGGGCGAAGGCAGGCAGGTCCGCATCCGTCTCCTTTGGCGCGCGAACGGGCAGCAACAGGCGGCTGTCTCCGGTGCCGATCGTCAGCGTCGCCGCCTCGGGCGGCGGGAAGGCGATGGGCCAGTAGGCGGTGGAGAGCGCCAGCCGGATGCGGCGGCCCGTGGCGAACTTCTTGCCGCAGGCGTTCAGCTGGACCCGGACGCGGTACGAGCGGCCGGGCTCCAGCGCCTCCGGCTCGGCATGGCTGTCGCGATGCGAGAGGTTCAGCAGACCGTAGGACACCCGCGTCGCCGCGCCGTCCGGCGCGACGTCGCTGAGGACGGCGGCCAGCATCGCCTGCGGCCTGTCCGAGGTGACAACGGCCTCGACGAAGGGGAAGCCAAGCACCTCGATGTCGTCGTCCAGCGGCGGCGTCTCGAAGATCAGGCTGCCGCCGGCGTCCAGCCGCTGGTCCAGCGACAGGTCGGGGTCGAGCGCATAGCCGCACCAGTTGCCGGCGGCCTGCCCGGTTGTCTGCGGCGAGCAGATGCTGCGCTCGCCCTCGGCCGTGCCGCCGAGCACGCCGTCCTGAGCCAGCGGCAGGGCGCGCTCCTCGATGCCGGGCGCCGGCCAGGCGCTCTCGGCGACCCAGCGGCCGGGCATCTCGGCATACCAGGGCTGCGGCGGTACCGGGTCTTCGATATAAGCGCGCAGCATCGGCTCGCGCATGACGCCGGTGTCCTCGCCCTTCAGCCACTGGTCCCACCAGCGCAGGCACTCCTGCAGGAAGCCGATGCGCGGGCCGGGGCGGGCAAAGTGCGGGTACTTGTGGCCCCACGGGCCGACCAGCCCCTTGCGGGGCCCCTTCAGGTTGGCGAGCATCCGGAAAATAGCGTTGGTGTAGCCGTCCGCCCAGCCGCCGACGGCGAAGACCGGACAGGTGACGGCGGAATAGTCCTCGCAGATCGAGCCGTGCCGGTAGAACTCGTCCCGGCGCTGGTGCCTGAACCAGTCGAGCAGCCAGAGGCCGTTGTTCTGCAGCCGCGCCTCCCACATCTCGCGCCAGCGCTCGCCGACGATGGCCGGGTCGGGCGGCGTCATGGCGATCGGGAATGCCGTGCCGCCCCAGCCGAGCTTGTCGGTCAGCACGCAGCCGCCCATGAAGTGGATGTCGTCCGCATAGCGGTCGTCGGTCGAGCAGAGCGTGATGACGGCCTTCAGGCTCTCGGGCTGGCGGGCGGCCAACTGCAAGCCGTTGAAGCCGCCCCACGAGATGCCGATCATGCCGGCCCGGCCCGTCGACCAGGGCTGGCTCGCCGCCCATTCCAGGACCGCGAGGCAGTCGTCGTGCTCCTGCATCAGGTATTCGCCCTTGCAGACGCCCTCGCTGTCGCCGGTGCCGCGCATGTCCACCCGAAGGCAGGCATAGCCGTGGCCGGCGAAGTACGGGTGCGTGAGCTGGTCGCGTTCCACCGTGCCGTCGCGCTTGCGGTAGGGCAGGTACTCCAGGATGACCGGGACGGGGTTCTGCTCGGCGTCCTCCGGCAGCCAGATGCGCGCGGCGAGCCGCGTGCCGTCGGGCATCTGGATCCACCCGTTCTCGATCTCGCGGACCTTGCGGGGGAAGTCGCGCACGACCTTCACGTCGTCGTTCATACCGGCTCCTTCTGGGGCGGCGTCAGGGCGTCGCCGGGTTCGAGGGGATAGTGGCAGGTGAACCGGCGGCCGCCGGCGTCTTCCTGTGCCACGGGAGGATCGGTGGCGCAACGCGGGCGCGCCCATGGGCAGCGCGTGTGGAACTCGCAGCCCTTCGGGCGGGCCAGCAGGCTCGGCACCTCGGCGGGCAGCGCAATGCGGTTGCGCGCCTTGTCCGGGTCGGGCTCGGGGTTCGCCGAGATGAGCGCCGCCGTGTAGGGGTGGCGCGGTTCTTCGAAGACGGCTTGCGTGTGCCCCTGCTCGACGAAGCGGCCGAGATACATCACCGCCGTCCGATCGGCGACCTGGCGCACGACGTGCAGGTTGTGCGTGATGATCAGCATCGAGAGGCCCAGCCGGTCGCGCAGGTCGTTCAGCAGGTTCAGCACCTCTCCCTGCACGCTGACGTCCAGCCCGGCGGTCGGCTCGTCGGCGATGACCAGCGCCGGGTCCAGCGCGATGGCGCGCGCGACGCCGACGCGCCGCGCCTGGCCGCCCGAGAGCTGGTGCGGGTAGCGGGCGGCGAACTCGGCCGGTAGGCCGACCAGCGCCAGCAGGCGGGAGACGTCGGCGCCGAGGTCGCGATCCGCCAGCCCGTGCACGCGGAACGGCTCGGCCAGCAGCGCGCGGACCGAGAGCCGGGGCGAGAGCGAGCCGACCGGGTCCTGGAACATCATCGCCATGCGCCGGCGCACCGGCTTCCACGCGCGCTCTCCGAGGTTCGCCAAGTCGCGCCCCTCGAACCGGATGGTGCCCGAGGCCGGGCTCTGCAGGCCGTTCAGGGCGCGGGCCAGCGTCGTCTTGCCCGAGCCGGATTCGCCGACCAGCGCGAAGGTCTCGCCGGGGGCGACGGTGAACGAGACGCCGGCCACCGCCTCGATCTCGGTCGAGCGGCCGGCCAGCCGGTCCAGCAGCGTGCCGACCGGAAAGGTCACGTGCAGGTCGTCGACGGTCAGCAGCGCGCTCAACGGGGCTCCTCCGCGAACCAGCAGGCGGCGGTATGCTCGGGCGCGACGCGGACGAAAGGCGGGACCTCTGCGCATTTCGCCTCGGCGCGATGGCAGCGCGGGGCGAAGATGCAGCCGGCCGGCGCCACGACGAGGTCGGGGATCTCGCCCGGGATCGTCGGCAGGCGCTCGACACGGCCGTGCAGGCGTGCCGGGTCGCACTCGATGAGGCGCGCCGTGTAGGGGTGGCGCGGGTCGGGGAAGACCTGCGCGACCGGGCCGCTCTCGGCCACCTCGCCGGCATACATGACGATGACGCTGTCGCAGAGCTCCGCGATGACGCCGAGATGGTGAGAGATGAACAGCACCGCGCAGCCGATGTCGCGCTGCAGGTCCTTCAACAGCTCGATCGTCGCCACCTCGAGCGTCGCGTCCAGCGCCGTCGTCGGCTCGTCGGCGATCAACAGCGCCGGCTCCATCATCAGCGCCATGGCGATGGCGATGCGCTGCTTCATGCCGCCGGAAAACTCGTGCGGGTACTGGTCGAGCCGGCTCTCCGGGTCGGGCAGACGCACCTTGCGCAGCATCGCGACGGCGCGGGCGCGCTTCTCGCGCCGCGAGATGCTTGCGCGGTACTGGATGTCGACCATCTGGCGGCCGACGGTCAGCACCGGGTTCAGCGCGTTCATCGGGTCCTGGAACACCGTCGAGATGCGCTGGCCGCGAATGTCGCGCAGCGCCGAGGCGCCGAGTTGCGTCAGGTCGCCGCCCTCGAAGCCGATGCTGCCGCCGGCGATGCGCCCGTTCTCGGTCAGCAGGCCCAGGATGGCGTTGATCAGCGTGGACTTGCCGCAGCCCAATTCGCCGACGATGCCGACGACCGCGCCTTCGGGCACGTCGAAGGAGACGTCGCGCAACGCCACCAGCCGGCCGCGCTCGGTGGCGAACTCGACGGTCAGGCCGCGGACGGAGAGCACGCTCATCCGTCGCGCCTGAGGCGCGGGTCGAAGACGTCGCGCAGCGTCTCGCCGAGGAAGGTGAAGCCGAGTGTCGTGATGACGATCGGCAGGCCCCCGGCCCCGACGATCCACCACGACTCGCGGATGTTGGCGAAGCCGTCGTTCAGGATCGAGCCCCATGAGGGCGTCGGCGGGCGCACGCCCTGGCCCAGGAAGGAAAGCCCCGCCTCGATGGCGACGACGACGGGGATGTCCATCGAGGCGAGGATCAGGATCGGCCCGATGACGTTCGGCAGGATGTGGACCCCCAGGATGCGCCCCGTCCCGGCCCCCAGCGAGCGCGCCGCCAGCACGAACTCGGACGAGCGAATGGAAATCGTCTGCGTGCGCACGATGCGGCCATAGCCGGGCACGCTGACCAGCACCACGACGACCACGACCGAGGTCAGCGACGGCCCCAGCAGCGTCGCCAGCGTCAGCGCCAGCATGATCGTCGGGAAGGATTTCAGCGCATCGAAGACCAGGATCAGCAGGTTGTCCAGCCAGCGCGGCCCATAGCCCGCCACGAGCCCCAGCATGACCCCCAGCACGACCGACAGCCCCGTCGCCCCCAGCGCGACGCCAAGCGCGATGCGCGCCCCGTAGAGCACGCGGGCGAAAAGGTCCCGGCCAAGGTGGTCGGTACCCATCAGGTGCTCCCAGCTCGGCCCCTGGAAGCGGTCGATCGGGTTCAGCCGGTTCGGCTCCCACGCTGTCAGCCAGCCGGCAAAGACCGCGCCCGTGACGACCAGCACCACCAGCGCCAGGCCGAACGCCCCCATCGGCTCGGCCAGCACCCGGCGGAGCGCCCGGAAGCGTGGCGCGGCGCTAGCGGGCGAGGCTGCTTCGGACACGGGGATCGAGCGCGCCGACCAGGATGTCGGCGGCGACGTTGACCAGGACGAAGAAGACGGTGGTGACCAGCACCGTGCCGGTGACGACCGGATAATTGCGCACGACGATCGAGTCGTAGACCAGCTTGCCTACCCCCGGCCGCGCGAAGACGATCTCGGCGAAGACGGTCGAGGACAGCATCTGGCCGATGCCGATGCCCAGCAGCGTCAGCGTCGGCAGGATCGCGATGCGCAGTGCGTACTGGTAGACGATCGTCCGCTCGCGCAGGCCGAAGGCGCGCGCGGTGCGGATGTGGCCGGCGGCCAGCGTTTCGAGCATCGAGGCGCGCACCATGCGAGCGATGTAGCCGACCCAGCCCAGGCCCGACGGCCAGCGAGGGCAGGATCAGGTGCTGCACCTGGCTCCAGAAATCGCCCGGCTGCCCGGCGCCGATGGCCGGCAGCCAGTTCAGCGCCACGGCAAAGATCAACAGCGCGTAGATGGCGACGACGAAGGACGGGATGGCGATGACCGCCACCGAGAACACGCCGATGACCCGGTCGACGAAGCCGCCGCGGCGCACCGCTGCGAGGCAGCCGAGCGGGATGCCCAGCGCCACCGACCATCCGATGCCGCCGGCGATCAGCGCCAGCGTATAGGGCAGCTGCTCGAAGACAACCGTCACGACCGGCCGCTCGGAGAGCGCCTCGCGGCCGAGATCACCGCGGAGGACGCTCCAGTAGAACCGGCCCAGCTGCTCCCAGACCGGCTGGTCCAGCCCCATGCGGATGCGCAGCGCCTCGCGCATCGCCGGCGTCGCCTTGGGGCCCAGCGCCACGGCGGCCGGGTCCCCGGGGATCACGTAGATCATCAGGAACAGGATCGCCATCGCCAGCGCGACGATGACGACGGCCAGCCCGAGGCGCTTGATCGCGTATTGTACCATCCCGGAGCGGGGCCGCGCGGGGCGGCCCCAGCCCGATCACTTCGGCTTGAACTTCTGGAACAGCGGCTCGCCGTTCGGCTTCAGCGCCGGGTCGACCGTGTCGCGGTGCATGACGCCCGTCGCCTCGTGCGTCAGGAAGACGTAGTCGCCCGACTCCTCCATCAGGTCCTGCATCTTCTTGTAGAGCACGTCGCGCTTTGCCGGGTCAGTCTCGACCAGCCCCTCCTCGTGCATCTTGTCGAACTCGGGCGAGCTGAACCGCTCCCAGTTCCAGACGCCGATCTGGTCGGTGGTGAACCAGACAGTCGCCCAGCTTGGGTCCGGCTGCATCGAGAAACGGCCCAGGATCAGCTGCAGCTTCGGCCAGTAGTCGCCATTCTTGTCGCCCAGCGTCCAGAAGGTGCCGCTGTCGTTCTGCTTGATCTCGACCTCGATGCCGACATCGGCGAGGTTCGACTGGATGACCTGCGCGGCGGTCAGCCGCTCGGTCTTGTTCAGGATGTCCAGCGTCAGCTTCAGGCCGTCGGCCCCGGCCTCCTTCAGCAGCGCGCGCGCCTTGTCGGGATCGTAGCTGTAGAGGTTGGCGTCGCGGTGCCCCGGCAGGCCCGGCGCGATGATGCCGGTCGAGGTCTTCGCGGCCCCGAAATACGCGGCGTCCACCACGGCTTCGCGGTCGACCGCGTACTGGATGGCGCGGCGGATCTTCTGGTCCTTCAGCGTCTCGTTGTCCTGGTTCATGCCCAGCCAGACATAGGCCAGCGACGGCTTCTCCACGCACGACAGCACCCGCCGGCGGGTCCTTCTTCAGCCGCGGGCAGCGAGCTGACCGAGGTCCAGGTATAGTCCAGGTCGCCGGCCTCGAAGCCCAGCTCGGCGGTCTTCTCGTCCTCGATCGGGAAGATCTGCACCTCGTCATAGACGCCGGGCGTGCCGGTCCAGTCGGGGTTCTTCACCAGGATCGTCTTCTGCTTCGGGATCCACTCCTTCAGGATGTACGGCCCGGCGCTGGCGGGGATCTCGGTGGTGAACTTGCCGCCGGCGGCCTCGACCGCCTTCTTCGACAGGATGTGGCCCGACGGCGTCGGCAGCGTCGAGGCCCAGAGCGGCGCGAACGGCTCCTTCAGCACGATCATGCCGGAATGCGGCCCCGTAACCTCGACATGGTCCAGCACCGCCCAGTCGTCCTTGTAGGGCGACTTGTTGGCCGGGTCGGCGATGCGCTCGTACGAGAATTTCACGTCGTGGGCCGTCAGCGGCTCGCCGTCGGTAAAGGTGATGTCGTCGCGCAACTCGAACTTGATGTGCGTCGGGTCGACCTGCTCGATGCTCTTGGCGGCGCCCAACTCCCAGCCCCACTCGTCGCCGGGCTTGCGGTTCACCAGCCCGGTGTTGATCATGTTCATGATGTCGCCTTCCGGCGCCGAGAGGCGGAAGGCCGGGTCCATCACCTGGATGTCGGAATAGGACCGCGCGCGAAGAACGGTCCTGCCGTCCTGCGTCCAGCCGAGCTTCGGCGCCACCAAAGCGGCGAAACCAAATGCTGCCGTGCCGCCCAGCACCGTGCGCCGCGTCGGCGCGAATCCGTTCCGTTGCATCGAGTGCACCCCCTGTTCTTCTGGTTGCGGCGGTCCACCCGCCGAGTCCGCGCCATGCGCGTCGGCCTTACATTCGCCCCCACCGGCCGCTCTTGTCCAGTGCGCGCGCTGCACAGGGCAGGCAACGCCCGTGCACCACGACGCGCTCACGGCCGGGACCGCGGACCACGTCGGAGCCGAGCGACGGCCCGGTGGGCGGCGAAGGGCGGCGGATCGGTGTCGCGATCCCCGCGCAGGAACTCGCGCAGCAGGTGCGCTTTCCGCAGGCGCGCTTTCCGCCGGGCAAAGATCTGCCGGATTGTCGGCATGATCGCCGCCTTCTGCCGCGTCGAGCCGAACGCGGCTGCCCGCTCACGCGTGGGCACGGGGGCTGTCGGGACCGGCGCACCCGTCCTCCTTCCCTGCCCTGCCTGCTGCGCCGCCAGGCGACGGAAGCCCGGGCCCGGCGCGTGAGGCCAAGGCGCCCCGGAAAGAAACGATGGCGCCACCCGCGCGTTAGCGCCGGGTATAGGACCTACCACAGGGAGAGGGTCATGAAATTCCTGGCAGCTTTCGGCGCAACCCTGTTGCTCGCCATCGCGCCCGCGTCGGCGGAGCAGGCACAATCCGACCGGGTGGCGCTGCTGATCGGCAATTCCGACTACCAGAACGCGCCGCAGGCCGACACCGCCGTGCGCGACGTGCGCTCGGTCGCCCAGGCGCTGCGCGACGGCGGCTGGGAGACGACGACGGCCACGAACCTCGACCGCGACGGGATGCACGACGCCTTCGCGCGCTTCGCCGACGACGCGAAGGACGCCAAGGACGTGTTGATCTATTATTCCGGCCACGCGCTCCGCACCGGCGGCGCGAGCTATCTTGCGCCGACCGACCAGGAGGCCGGGTCTCTGGTTGACGTGCTTTTCGACGGCGTGCCGCTGTCGCTGGCGCTCCGTATCGCCAACGGCGCGTCCGAGCAGGGCGTCGTCCTGGTCGACGGCGCGCAGCTTCAGGGCTTCAAGCCGACCTCGTTCGTCGAGCCCGGCCTGGCGGACATCACCGCGCCGGCGCACGTCTTCGTCATCTCGGCGGCACCGCCCGGACAGGCGATCCGCCGCTCGCCTGACCGCGACAGTCGCTTCGCCCGCCAGCTGACTGACGATTTCCTGCAGCCCGGCGCGGACGTCGCCAAGACTGCCAAGCGGCTCGGCGCGCCCATCTGGACGACGGGGACGGCCACGAATGGCTTCGCGCTGGTCCCCGAGCCCCAGGCGATCTCGCAGACCTCCAGCAAGGGCGATCTCGAGCACGAGATCGAGCTGGCCTACTGGCGCACCGCCGAGCGGACCGGCAAGGCCGAGGACTACCGGGCGTATCTCAACCGGTATCCGAACGGCGCCTTTTCCGAGTTCGCGCGCGACAGGCTGGACCTCCAGTCGTCCGGCCAGACCCCGCAGAAGCCCAGCGTCGATCCGGCCGTTGAGGCCGAGCGCCAACTCGCGCTCAGCCCGGCCCGCATCCGGCAGGTGCAGAACTGGCTGCGCGCGGTCGGCTATGACCCGGGCTCGGTCGACGGGCTGATGGGCCCGAACACCCGCTCCGCGCTCCGCGACTGGGAGCGCGCCCACAACCGCGACGTCAACGGTTATCTCAGCAGCGCCGACCTCGACAACCTGCAGGCGCAGGGCGAGGCCGCGCTGGCCGAGCAGAAGCGCAAGGAGGCCGAGCAGCAGCGCGTCGCCGACGCGCAGGACCAGGGCTACTGGGCGGGCACCGGCGCCAAGGGCACGCCGGCCGGCTATCGCTCGTATCTCGACCGCTACCCGAACGGCCAGCACGCCAGCGAGGCGCGCGCCGCGTTGTCCTCGATGCAGGAGGCGAACGCCGACGAGGCGCTGCGGCAGGAGCGCCGCGACTTCCGCCAGGCCCGGCGGCAGGACACGGCCGAGGCCTATCGCGACTACCTGGCCCAGTACCCGAACGGCGCCTTCCGCGACGATGCCGAAGCGCGGCTGAACGACATCGAGGGCTCGGAGCGCGAGGCGGCACAGTCCGAGCGGGGCCAGCGCAACGAGCAGGCGCTGGGACTGAACCAGCAGGACCGGCTGTCGGTCGAGCAGCGGCTGCGCTCGCTGGGCTTCGAGCCGGGGCCGATTGACGGCAATTTCGACAACCGCACGCGCGACGCGATCGCCCGCTACCAGTCGAGCCGCGGCATGACCAGCACCGGCTACCTGGATCGCCAGACGGTCGTCGGCATCGTGCAGGAGACCAGCCAGGCCTCGGCCAACCAGCCGGGGCAGCTGGTCATCAACGGCACCGACGTCATCCGCACCCTGCTGGGCGCCTTCGGCCAGGCGATCCAGAACCAGCAGTGATCCTGCCGGCGGGGCCGTCTCGGCCCCGCCCGCTCCCCGGCGCCAGCCATCACATCCGGGGTCTCGACAAGCCGTGCACGGCTCCCCTAGTGTCGCGCCGGCGCGAACAGGGAGGCCATCCATGCCGGCACCGCACCTGCTGGTCCATCACCCGGACGACAATGTCGGGGTCGTGGTCGTCGAGGACCTCAGCTCCGGCACCGAGATGCTGGGTGTGGTCACGCATGACGACACGGATTTCCGCCTGACCGCGAAGGCCGACATCCCGATCGGCCACAAGGTGGCGCTGAAGGACCTCAAGCCCGGCGACACCGTCATCAAGTATGGCGAGGACATCGGCAAGATGGTCGGCGACGCGCCCAGGGGCGGCCACGTCCACACGCAAAACCTCAAGACCAAGCGCTGGTGAGGCGATGAGCGTGCTCGGGCCGCAGGCTGTGGTGCACCGCGAAGGCGAGGGCCAGGCGAACCACGCCTTCATGACGCGGCATTTCCGGCTGACGCCCGAGGACACCGGCGGCACGCTGGCGCTGTGGGAGGAGGAGGTCCCGGAGGACTCCGGCCCGCCGCTGCACGTCCACCACGACGCGCAGGAGCTGTTCGTCGTGCTCGAGGGCAACGTCCGCTTCCGCTGCTCGGGGCGCGACGTCGATGTCGGGCCCGGCGCCTCGGTGCTGGTCCCGCAGCGCGCCGAGCACACCTTCAAGGGGCTGGGCCCCGGCACGGCGCGGGTGCTGGTGCAGCTGGTGCCCGGCCGCGGCATCGGCTTTTTCCGAGACGTCGAGGCCGCGGGGCTGTCGCCCGAGACCGACATGGAGCGGATCACCGAGATCGCGCGCGAGTACGACCTGGAGTTCGTCGGGCCGCCGATCTGACGCGCCTGCCCCGCCGGAATGTGAGGAAATACAATGGCTTTTGACGCTTCGGCCCTGACGGTCAACGCCTGGCGGCGCGAGAACGGCCGCGTCGGCGTGCGCAACCACGTCGTCATCCTGCCGGTCGACGACATCTCGAACGCCTGCTGCGAGGCGGTGGCGAACAACGTCAAGGGCACGATGGCGCTGCCGCATTCCTATGGCCGGCTGCAGTTCGGCGAGGACCTGGACCTGCATTTCCGCACGATGATCGGCACCGGCTCGAACCCGAACGTCGCGGCCTGCATCGTCATCGGCATCGAGCCCGAATGGACAAAGGTCATCGTCGACGGGATCGCCAAGACCGGCAAGCCGGTGACCGGCTTCTCGATCGAGCAGAAGGGCGACTTCGAGACCATCCGGCAGGCGTCGTGGAAGGCCAAGGAATACGTCCACTGGGCGACCGAGCTGCAGAAGGAATCGTGCCCGGTCAGTGACTTGTGGGTCTCGACCAAGTGCGGCGAGTCGGACACGACGACCGGCCTCGGGTCCTGCCCGACGGTCGGCAACATGTACGACAAGCTGCTGCCGGCCGGCATCTACGGCTGCTTCGGCGAGACCTCCGAGATCACCGGGGCCGAGCACATCTGCAAGGGCCGCGCCGCCAACGCCGAGGCCGGCGAGAAGTTCATGAAGATCTTCCAGGCCTACCAGGACGACGTCATCGAGCCCTACAAGACCAGCGACCTCAGCGACAGCCAGCCGACCAAGGGCAATATCCTGGGCGGCCTGACGACGATCGAGGAAAAGGCGCTGGGCAACCTGGAAAAGATCGGCAAGACAAGCAGTTACATCGACGCGCTGGGCCCGGCGGAGGAGCCGGCCAAGGGGCCGGGGCTCTACTACATGGACACCTCGTCGGCGGCGGCCGAGTGCGTGACGCTGATGGCGGCGGCGGGCTATGTCATCCACACCTTCCCGACCGGGCAGGGCAACGTCGTCGGCAACCCGATCGTGCCGGTCATCAAGATCAGCGCCAACCCGCGGACGCTGCGCACCATGGGCGAGCATATCGACGTCGACGTCACCGGCATCCTGCGCCGCGACATGACGATCGAGCAGGCCGGCGACTCGCTGATCGAGATGATCGTCCGGACGGCGAACGGGCGGGCGACGGCGGCCGAGGCGCTGGGCCACCGCGAGTTCGTCATGACCAAGCTCTATCGCAGCGCCTGAGCCGCTGCCATGCCTGCCCCCGGCGCGATAGTTCGGCGAGATCATTCGGTGACGAAATCGCCGAACATCTCGCGTAATCGGGAGTCCGCCCCGGGCAGGAGAGTCTTGCAAGAGAATCGTCCCTTCGGGCAGGGCGATCCGCACACCCGAAGCGGGAGTCCGCACGCCGGCGGGCAATTGCCCCCGAAGGGTTCGGCGAAATGCGGCGCCGACCGGCGCGCCGCGACGGCGGCCTGACGCCATGGCCGACATCGTCATCTCGGAGTTCATGGACGAGGCGGCGGTGCAGCGCCTGGCGGCGCGCTACCAGACAATCTACGACCCGGCGCTGGTCGACGCGCCGGACCGGCTGGCCGAGCTGGTCGCCGAGGCCCGGGCGCTGATCGTGCGCAACCGGACGCAGGTGCGCGCGCCGCTGCTGGCGGCGGCCGAGCGGCTGGAATGCGTCGGGCGGCTGGGCGTCGGGCTGGACAACATCGACGGGCGCGAATGCGAGCGGCGCGGCATCGAGGTCTACCCGGCAACGGGCGCCAACGACGTCAGCGTCGCCGAGTACGTCATCGCCACCATGCTGATCCTGCTGCGCGGCGCCTATGGCGCGACGGGCGAGGTCGCCGCCGGCGCCTGGCCGCGCCAGCGGCTGATGGGGCGCGAGGCCTCGGGCCGCGTGCTGGGGCTGATCGGCTTTGGCGCCATCGCGCGAGAGGTCGCACGGCGCGGCGCGGCGCTCGGCATGCGGATCGTCGCGCACGACCCGTTCCTGCCGGGCTCGGACCCGGCCTGGGCCGATGCCGAGACGATGACGCTGGAGAAGCTGCTGCAGCGCGCCGACGTCGTCAGCATGCACGTGCCGCTGACCGGCGAGACGCGCGACATGCTGGGCAATATCGAGCTGGCGATGATGCGCCCCGGCGCCATCCTGATCAACGCCGCGCGCGGCGGCGTGGTCGAGGAGCCGGCCGTCGCGGACGCGCTGCGCGCCGGGCACCTGGGCGGCGCGGCGCTGGACGTCTTTGCCGCCGAGCCGCTGTCGGCCGAGGCCGGTGGCGTATTCGAGGGGTGCCCGAACCTGATCCTGACGCCGCATATCGCCGGCGTCACCGAGGAGTCGAACGTGCGCGTCTCGGCGCTGGTCGCCGACCGCGTGCTGGGCTGCCTGGAGGGTAAGCCGTGAGGCGGGCTGGCGCCCAGGGGCCGGAATTGCCGCGCAGACGGAAATCTCTCGCCGCCGTCGGACAAGCGTCCCGCCGTTGCGAAAACGACGGAGGAGCCGGACGTCTCGCCGGAGGTTCCGGCCTGCGCGGGAATGACGGCGACGGGACGGGGGCGGGTGTCGCGGCAGGTGCGCAGGATCGGGCGGGAGACTCTGCATGAAGCTGGAGATCGGCCAGGCGCATGCGCTGGTCATGGAGACGCTGGCGCGCTGCCGGACCTCTGCCGCGAATGGGCGGCTGGTCGCCGACGCGCTGATCGCCGCCGAACTGGCCGGGCAGGTCGGGCACGGGCTGCGGCGCGTGCCGAGCTATGCCGGGCAGGCGCTGACCGGCAAGGTCGACGGCTTTGCCGTGCCGACCGCCGGGCAGACGCGGCCGGGCGCGCTGATGATCGACGCGGCGCACGGCTTTGCCTATCCGGCGCTGGCGCTGGCGATGGACTGGCTGCCGGGCGCGGCGCGGGCGCAGGGGATCGCGGTGGCCGGCGTGCGGCGCTCGAACCATGCCGGGGTGACGGGGTGGTTCGTCGAGCGGCTGGCGGCCGAGGGGCTGGTGGCGCTGATGTTCGTCAACACGCCGGCGGCGATGGCGCCCTGGGGCGGCGCGCGGGCGCTGTTCGGCACCAACCCGGTGGCCTTCGCGGCGCCGGTCGAGGGCGCGGCGCCGATGGTCGTCGACCTGTCGCTCTCGACGGTCGCGCGCGGCAAGATCATGGCCGCGGCGCAGAAGGGCGAGGCGATCCCGGAGGGCTGGGCGACCGATGCCGAGGGCCGGCCGACGACGGATGCGAAGGCGGCGCTCAAGGGCATGATGCAGCCGGTCGGCGGCGCCAAGGGCGCCGGGCTGGCGCTGATGGTCGAGGTGCTGGCCGCCGGGCTGACCGGGGCAACGCTGGCCGCCGATGCCGGCAGCTTCTTCGACGCCGAGGGGTCGCCGCCGGGCACCGGGCAGCTTTTGCTGGCGATCGACCCGGCCGCGCTGGGCGGCGAGGCGGCGACCGCGCGCATCGCGGCGCTGGCGGCGGCGTTCGACGGCAACGGCGAGGCGCGGCTGCCGGGGCGGCGGCGCCAGCAGGTTGCCGAGCGCGTGCGCGCCGGCGGGATCGAGGTCGACGACGCGCTGATGGCGGAGATCCGGGCAGTCGGGGCGGCGGGCTGAGGCGCGCCGTTCGGGCGGCGGGGCGGCGAGCGGGAGGCTTGCCAGCTGGCGTGCGGTGAATCGGCGAGCCGGTGGGGTGGAACCCACCCTACGGGCTCGGAAAGGGCTCGGCGGCGCGGAAACCAAGGCACGGGCAGCGGGCGGGGCGGTCGGCTTCCAACTGTCGTGGCGATTCCCCGGGCGGAGGCCTGGTGGGTGAACCCCACCCTGCAAGGGCGCGGTCTTGTAGGGCGGGGTTTCACCCCGCCGGGGGGTGCCGGAGCCGCGTGAGATCCCCGCGTTCGCGGGGATGACGGTCGGCGCTGGCCTTCAGATGATGGCCTTCTCGAGGAAGGGGCGGTTCTCGACGACGCGCTCGTAGCCGAGCTCGTGCATGTCGAGCGTCCGGTACGCCCCGTGCAGGACCAGCTCGGCGATGGCGCGGCCCATGGCGGGGGACTGTTGCAGGCCGTGGCCGGAAAAGCCGTTGCAGAACAGGAAGTTGGTGACATCCGGGTGCGGGCCGACAATGGCGTTCTGGTCGAGCGTGTTGTAGGCGTAGTGGCAGGCCCAGCCGCGGATCATCTTGATCGCCTCGAAGGCCGGGATCCAGTGCGCGAGGATCGGCCAGCAGCCCTCGTCGAACTCGTCCCAGGCGCAGTCGAAATCGTCGAATTCGCGGGCGATGTCCGAGCCGGGGACGGTGCCGCAGAGGTAGTACTGGCGCTCGGAGCGGACGTGGACGCCCTCGGGCGTGATGGTCAGCGGCAGGGTCTTTTCCAGCGGCGTCTGCGCGTCGAAGACGAAGAGGCAGCGCTTGCGCGGCTCGACGGGCAGGTCGAGGCCGGCCATGCGGGCGGTCAGCGCCGCGCGCGGGCCGGAGGCGTTGACGACGTGGCCGCAGGCGACGGTCTCGCCGGATTTCAGCGTGACGCCGGTGACGCGGTTGCCGTCGCGGGTCATCGCGACGGCCTCGTTGGTGATGTATTCGACGCCGCGCTCGCGGGCCTGGGCGCGGAAGGTCTCGAACATGGTGGCGCCGTCGAACCAGCCCTCGCCGACCGGGTTCCACGAGCCGAGCGTCAGGCCATCGGTGTTGTAGAAGGGGAATTCCGCCTTGATCTCGTCGGGCGTCAGGATGCGCGTGGCGGCGCCGAGCGATGCCTGCAGCGCCTGGTTCTCGCGGTGGACGGCGTCGTGGGCGCCGTTCGAGAGGTAGATGTAGCCCGTCTCGATCAGGCGGATGGCGGGGGCGTCCTCGCCGGCGTAGTCGCTGGAAGTTCTTGATGAACTCGCTGCCGAACATGCCGATGCGGACGTTCACCGGGTTGGAGTACTGGTGGCGGATGCAACTGGCCGTGCCGGTGGTCGAGGCGTGCGCGTAGGTCGGGTCGCGCTCGATGACGAGGATGCGGCCGGAGAATGCCGGGTCGCGCGAGAGCCACCAGGCGGCGGATGAGCCGACGATGGCGCCGCCGATGATGACGACGTCGTAGGAGTCGTGGCGGGGCGTGCTGGTGATCGGTGCAGGCGTTGGGCGTTCCTGAAAGCTCGGACCCCTCCCTGGCCCTTCCGCGAACGCGGGAGTCCCGATGAGATCCCGCTTCGCCCGGACGATGGCCGGCTGGCGCCCTATTCCTCGAAGCCGTAGTCGCGGCGGGCGGCCTCGGCGCTGATGTAGCCGCGCTCGACGTCGCGGCGGACCAGCGCCGGGTCGCGGTCGCGCGGGTTGCCGTAGCCGGCGCCGCCGGGCAGGTCGAGCACCGCGATGCGGTCGGCGGGCACCAGCTGCTTGCCCTTGGCGCGCATCTGCGTGCCGTCGTCGAGCGTGAACTGCGTGCGGCCGCCTTCCTTGCCGCCCTCGCGGCCGCGCGCCGGGTGGTTCATGCGGTCGAACATGGCCGAGAAGTCGAACTCGTGGCCGGGCGTCGCGCCGATCTCCATGTGCTGGCCGAGGCCGCCGCGGAACTGGCCGGCGCCGCCGGAATCGGGGCGAAGCTCCTTGCGCCAGACGATGATCGGGCCGGTGTGCTCGGTCGCCTCGACCGGCATGGTCATGACGCCCGAGGGGAAGGCGGTGGCCGACATGCCGTCGAGCGAGGGCCGCGCGCCCGAGCCGCCGCAGTTGAACATCAAGCACCTCGGCGCGCCGGGCGTCGGGGCCGAAATTGCCGTCGCGCCGCGGGCGGAACGAGAGCTGGAAGTTGCAGAGCGCGCCGCAGCCCTCGGCCGGCACCGTGCCGGGCTGGATCTTGTGCAGCGCGCCCAGCACCGTGTCGGGGATCATGTGGCCCATGATGTGGCGGAGGCAGACGGGCGCCGGGTCCTCGGCGTTCAGGATCGAGCCCTTGGGCGCGGTGATGCGGAAGGGCGCGAGGCTGGCCGCGTTGTTCGGGATCTCGGGCGCGATGGCGCATTTCAGGCCGAAGCAGGCATAGGCCTGGGTGTAGACGTGCGGCACGTTGATGCCCTTGCGCGAGAGCTGCGAGGTGCCGGCGAAGTCGGCGACGATGTGGTCCTCGTTGATGTCGAGGCGCACCTGCAGCGTGATCGGCTCGTCGTAGCCGTCGATGGTCATCGCGTTGGTGGTCGAGCCCTGGGGCAGCGCCGCGATCTTCTCGATGGTCGCCCGGCGCGAGTTTTCCAGGATGAAATGCGGCGATCTCGGTCAGGTCGGGCAGGCCGAACTCGTCGAGCATGGCGACGAGGCGGCGGTGGCCGGTCTCGTTGCAGGCGGCGAGCGCGTAGATGTCGCCGACGACCTGGTCGGCCTCGCGTACATTGGCGCGGACGAATTTGACGACGTCGAAGTTCACCTCGCCGGCGCGGGCGAAGTGCATGATGGGGATGCGCAGCCCCTCCTCGTAGACGGACTCGCCGTCGGCGGTGAAGCCGCGGCCGCCGATGTCGACGACGTGCGCGGTGCAGGCGAAGTAGCCGACGTGGCGGCCCTGGTGGAAGGATGGCGTGACGACGGTGATGTCGTGCAGGTGGCCGGTGCCCATCCACGGGTCGTTGGTGATGTAGACGTCACCCTCGACCATGTTTTCCACGCCGATCTCGCGCATGAAGTGCTTCACGCTCTCGGCCATCGCGTTGACGTGGCCGGGCGTGCCGGTGACGGCCTGGGCCAGCATCAGGCCGTCGAGGTCGTAGACGCCGGCCGAGAGGTCGCCGGCCTCGCGCACGCTGGTCGAGAAGGCGGTGCGGACGAGGGCGAGGGCCTGTTCCTCGACGACCGAGATCAGGCGGTTCCACATGACCTGGAGGGCGATGTCGGAGTGGCTCATCGGGTGGTCTCCTGTGGCCCGGCTACGCGGCGTCGGCTGCGGATGCGGCGTCCGCGCGGCGGAGGTCGATGCAGCCGTCGGGCTGCATGACGGCGGTGAAGCCGGGCGGGACGATGACGGTGGTCTCGCGCTCGGTCACGATGGCGGGGCCGGCCAGCGACTGGCCCGTGGCGAAGGCGTCGCGGGGGATCAGGGCGGCGTCGCGGTGCTCGCCGGTGCCGGCGTCGTAGAGCGCGCGGCTGCCCTGCGGGGTCGCCTGTGCGTCGCCGCCGGTGTCCTCGACGGGCGGCGCGGGCACCGCGGGGGTCGCGGCGCGGACGGACCAGGACGTGATCTCGATGTCGAGACCGTGGACGATGCGGCCGAAGAGGGTCTGGTAGGCGGCCTCGAAAAGCGCGCGGAAGCGGTCCTTGTCCGGGGTGCGGGCGGCGTCCTCGGGCAGGTCGACCGGGATCTCCCAGCCCTGGCCGACATAGCGGAAATAGCCCCTGGTCTCGAAGGCGAGGTCGGCCTCGGGGTCGCATTCGCGGACGAAGTCGGCGGCCTCGCGGCGGAGATCGGCGAGGACGTCGGCGACGAATTTCGCGCTGAACTCGGACAGGCGCATGTAGGTCGAGCGCGTCGCCTCGAAGCTGAAGGGCGCGCGCAGGAAGCCGATGGCCGAGCCGACGCCCGCCCCGGGCGGGATCAGGATGCGGCGGACGCCGAGCTTTTCGGCCAGCCGGCCGGCGTGGATCGGCGCGGCGCCGCCGAAGGCGATCATCGTGTAGCCGGCCAGGTCCTCGCCGTTCTCGACGGCGTGGGCACGGGCGGCGTTGGCCATGTTCTCGTCGACGACCTCGGAGACGGCGAAGGCGGCGGTCGTGTCGTCCATGCCGAGCCTGTCGCCGACCTCGGCCGCCAGCGCCTTGCGCGACGCGTCGACGGAGAGCGGGATGGTGCCGCCCGCGAAGTCGTCGGGGTCGAGCCGGCCGAGCGCGAGGTCGGCGTCGGTGACGGCCGGGCGCGCGCCCCCGCGCTGGTAGCAGGCGGGGCCCGGGTCGGAGCCGGCCGATTCCGGGCCGACGCGGATCTGGCGCAGCACGTCGACATGCGCCAGCGAGCCGCCGCCGGCGCCGATCTCGACCATGTCGATGACGGGCACCGAGATCGGCATGCCCGAGCCCTTCTTGAAGCGGTAGGTGCGGGCGACCTCGAAGACGCGGGAGGTTTTCGGCGTATGGTCGCGGATCAGGCAGATCTTGGCGGTCGTGCCGCCCATGTCGAAGCTGAGCACGCGCTTCAGCCCGTGCCGGGCGGCGATGTGGGCGGCGAAGATGGCGCCGCCGGCCGGGCCGGATTCGACGAGGCGGACGGGGAACTCGGCGGCGCTCTCCAGCCCGATGATGCCGCCGCCGGAGTGCATCAGGTAGACGGGCGCGGTGACGCCTATGGCGTCGAGCTGCTCGGTCAGCCGGCCCAGATAGGCGCGCATCAGCGGCTTGACGTAGGCGTTGGCGCAGACGGTGTTGAAGCGCTCGTATTCGCGCATCTGCGGCGAGACCTGGCTCGACAGCGAGACGGTGGTGTCGGGCAGTTTCTCGGCCAGCACCTCGGCCACCAGCCGCTCGTGCGCGGCGTTGGCGTAGGAATGCAGCAGGCCGACGGCGATCGAGTCATAATCGCCGAGCTGGCCGGCAAGCGCCTCGATCTCGGCCCGGTCGATCGGGCGCAGCACCTGACCGTCGGCGCCGATGCGCTCGTCCAGCACGTAGCGGTGGTTGCGGGCGACCAGCGGCTCGGGCAGGACGAGGTTCAGGTCGTACTGCTCGAAGCGGCTTTCGGTGCGCATCTCGATGACGTCGCGAAAGCCCTTTGTCGTGATCAGCGCCGTCTTCGCGCCGCGCCGCTCGATCAGCGCGTTGGTGGCCAGCGTCGTGCCGTGGATGATCGTGCCGATCCCGCCGGGCTGAACGCCGGCGGTGTCACAGACCTGGCGGATCCCCTCGAGGATCGCCTGCTCGGGCGCCTGCTGCGTCGTCAGCACCTTGATCGAATAAACTTCGGCGTCGCGTTCCAGCACCACGTCCGTGAACGTGCCGCCGATGTCGACCCCGACCCTGATCTGCCCAGCCATCATTCCCCGGAAATTCCGCCGCGCCCGGTCCCGGGCGCCGAGTTGGAGAGTTACTGGATGGCCGGCGGCGGGTCCAGCCCGGCCGGCGGATGCCGGTCCGGAAGCGCGCGGCGTGCGCCGGGGCGGGCGCGGGGCGCCCCGGCGCACGCTAACGGGTTGTCAACGATAGCAGCGTAGTCACGGGCAGCGACCGCGTTTCAGCCGCCGGTCGCGACGAGGCGCCGCGCCGGACCGCGCGGCGCCGCAATCCAAAAACGAGTCATGCGCGACCGGCCGCCGGCCGGTGCAAGCTGCAAGGAGGCAGGCGATGCCCGGAACGGTGAAGATATGGTGGCACGACGGCGCCGCGCTCGATTCGCGCCGCAACGACATGCCGATCGTCAGCGAGCCCGAGCTGGGTTTCGAGACCGTCGGCGTGTCGGCGTCGCCGGCGGCCTCCGGCCCGGCGCCCGATGACGCGACGGTTGCGCTGATCGAGTCCGACGTCTCGCTGCGCTATCGCGTCCGGAGCCAGGGCGACAGCACGCCGGCCGATGCCACGGACTCGAAGCCGCTGGCGGCGACGCGCGGCGCCGTCGACTTCATCGGCGTCAGGCCGGGTTCCTCGATCTCCTTCGTCGAGGCTTAACCCGGCGGCAACCCCGCCGCGCCATCGTCACCGCCGACACGGCCCGGGTCCCGCCCACGCGGCGGCGGCCCGGCGCCGGCCCATTTCCGGGCGGGAAGGCGATGATCGATCACGAGCGACTGGCGGAGCTGGAGGCGGATTTCGGCAGCGACGAGCTGCGGCAGATCATCGACGTCTTCCTGGAGGAGGCGGGCGAGACGGTCGAGAGGCTGGGTGCCGAAGGGGACGACCCCGGCGTCCGGGGCGATCGGCTGCATTTCCTGAAGGGCTGCGCCCGGGCGATCGGCGCCGGCCGGCTGGGCGATCTCTGCGACCGGCTGGAGCGCGCGGCGACGTTCGGCGCGGACGACCGGGCCCGGCTGGAGCGCGAATTCCGGGCGCTCCGCGAGGCGCTGGACCGCCGCGACCTGCTCGAGGCCGGCTGAGCACGGACGGGCACGGGAGCGGGCGGGGCGGGGCGGGACGCTTCGCGAGGCGCTGCTGGACCGGCGCAAGCCGGCTCAGGCCGCGGGCTGGACTCCGTCAGCACAGGTCCGGCCTCGTCTCGGCTGGGTCAGGGCGCCGGTCAGGGCGCCGCGGGCATCGTCAGGGCATAGTCAGGGCGAGGGCCGAGACGTGGTCGGTGAAGCTCGCGGTGCCGGCGAAGTCGGCCATCGCGCCGAGCAGCTCGTCGAGCTGGTCGGCCTCGGGCAGGCTCGAGGTGCGCGACAGCACGCCGGGGAGCCGCGTGGCGCCGAACAGCTCGCCGCCGGGGTTTGCGCAGTTGGTGACGCCGTCGGAGAGCAGGACCAGACGCTCGCCCGCGTCGAGCCGGACGGTCTCGGTCTCCCACACCATGTCGGTGAACAGGCCGATGGGCGCGCCGCCCTGGCCGGCGAACTCGCAGATCCCGCGCCGGCGCAGGATCGCCGGCGGCGGGTGGCCCGCCTGGCAGAAGCGCACGAGGCCCGTCGCGATGTCGATGTCGGCGAAGAGCAGGGTGAAGTGCTGGCCCGAGGCGGCCTCGTCCTGCAGGCGCTCATTCAGGTCGGCCGCCAGCTCGGCCGGGTCGCGCGGCGCGTCGGCGCCGGTCGGCAGGCGCCGGATCGCCGGGCGCGCGGTCCCATGGCCGGCAAAAATCGGGCGAGGCGCGCCGTCATCAGGGCCGAGGGCACGCCGTGGCCGGCGACGTCGACGGACCAGGCTGCGATCCGGCTGTCCGAGACCTGGACGAAGCCGACGAGGTCGCCGCCGACACGCTCGGCGCCGACGGGTCCGGCCGGGCGCCAGAGCGTCCCGATGCCGACGGAGCCGATGCCGGCGGTCCCCGTGCCGGCGGTCCCCGTGCCGGTAGGGCAGATCCGCGACTGGCGCGGCGGGATCAGCGCGCGCTGCAGGCTGGCCGCGGCGCGGAGGTCGCGGTCGAAGCCAGCGCGCAGCGCGTGCACGCGGTCGAGCGCCTCGGCGATGCGGCGGTTCTTCTCGACCAGGTCCTCCTGCATCGCGAGGACGCGCTGGCCGGCGCACAGGCGGGCGTGCAGCTCGCCGGCATCGGGCGGCTTGGAGAGGAATTCGTCGGCCCCGGCCTCGAGCCCGGCCGCCACCGCCTCGCGGTCGCTGCGGGCGGTCAGCAGGATGACGTAGACGGAGTGCTGCAATGGCAGGGCGCGGAGCGCGCTGCAAAGCGCCGGCCCGGACATGCGGGGCGTCGCCCAGTCGCTGATGACGAAGTCGACTTCGTGCCTGCGGCAAAGCTCGAGCGCCGTCGCGCCGTCTGGCGCCTCGAGCAACTCGAAGTTCCAGCGGCTCAGCATCAGGCGGAGAAGTTGCCGCTGGGTGGCCGACTCGTCGACGACCAGCGCGACCAGCCGCCGGAACTCGCGCGAGGCGGGGCGGGCCGCGGCGGTCCCGTCCGGTGCGTCGTTCATCGCGTTTGCCCGAAGGTCTTTGCCAGCCGCAGCAGGGTGTGGCCCCGGTGCGGGCGATCGCCGACGGCGACACTGCCCGTCCGGATCGGCGGCCGGCCGAAGCCGCGCACGGGTAGGGCTTCGCGGCTGTCGGAATCGACGCGGAGCAGCGCGGGCGCGGGTGGGTGGCAGCCCTGCATGAGCCGCCCCGGTCCGTCGGTTGCACCGCGCGGCCGCGCGGGGTCGGCCGGATCGCGGCATGGATCGGGCGGCCCGGGACGCCGCGACAGGCGTGGAGGACCATGCTGCACGTCGCCTCGGCAACGCCGGGGCGGCGCGCACGGCCGGCATCGGGGCCGCTGCGTGGCAGGGTCGCGCACGGCCGGCCGAGGGAGGCGGCCTCCTCGAGCGTGCTCGTGATCGTCAGTCGGGTCGGCGCCTCGGACATCCGCGCGACGTTAGCCGGGGAGAGTGAGCGAAAGGTTGCCGGCTCAGGCCCCTCGCGCGCCGTGCGGCCCGTGCGCCCCGCGCGAAACGACCGGGCGCATGATCAGCGGCGTGAAGTACATCGGGAACTGGTAGAGCGCGACGTAGAGCGTGAACAGCGGGTCGCCCGGCAGGGCTGCGAGCGCCAGCGCGGCGTTGCGGTTGCCCCAGATCAGCGCCGTAGCGCCGGCGGTCTCGCGCGACGTGACGAGGCGGCAGAGCGGGAAGGCGACAAGCTGGGCGCCGAGGTTGACCGTGACGGCGACCGCCAGCGTCGCGGCGGCGAAGCCGGGCATGGCGGCGATCAGGGTGGGCATGCCGTGGAACAGCGGGAACAGGAACAGGATCATGCAGATCGTCGACACGCCGTCGAATGCGCGCGCCTGCGCGGCAATGCGCTGCGGGCCGAGCAGGCGGCGCGCGGCGAGCGCCCCGGCGGTCGCAGCCCCGATGATCAGCGCCAGGCGCAGCGTCATCACGGGCGCGTCGATGGGCACGGCCTCGGCCAGGAGCGCGCGGGCGACCCAGGGCATGGTGAAGGGCGCGAGGAACGAGCCGAGCACGGCCAGTTCGAGCGCAAAGGCGGCGTCGAGGCCGAGGATCAGGCAGAACGCGGCCGACGAACCGAGCGGCGGGCCGGCGGTGGTGTAGACGACCGCCTGGACATGCGCCGGATCGAGGCCGAGCGCCGTGCCGAGCGCGTACCAGGCGGCCGGCGTGGCGCCCATCAGCAGCGCCAGCAGGCCGAGGTTGCGCGCCAGCCGCCGGGGCGCGAGGGCGCGCCGTGCGGTGGCGGGCAGGTCGATCCGGGTCATCGCCAGGCCGAACAGAAGCGCGACCCAGAAGGGCAGCGTGCCGGCGAGCAGCCGCCCGGGCCCCGGCAGGAACAGCGCGGCAACCACGCCGGCCGCCAGCACCCACTGGGCGCGGGCGCCGAGCCAGGCCAGCGCGCTCAGCACGGCGGCAATGCCGGGCAGGCGGCCGCGCCCCTTGCCGGTGCTCCCCCGACGGAGAGAGGGCTCGCCGAGCGGGGCATGGGCGGCTGTCGGCGGCGCGGCGATGCGAGGAACAGGGCACGGATCGCAGTGGGACCGGGGACAGGAAAAGCCGGCAGCGGCCGGTCCTCCCTCGCCCTGGAAGGCTGGGGGTCTGCGGCGGAAGGGCGGTGCGCCATCACCCCGCAGCGCGCTGGCGCACGATGTCGGGCAGCCAGGTGGCCAGTTCCGGAAAGGCCACCAGGATGGCGACCATGACCACCATCAGCAGGAACATCGGCAGCGCGGTGCGCGAGATGAAGCCGATGTGATGGCCCGTCATGCCCTGCAGCACGAACAGGTTGAAGCCGATCGGCGGCGTGATCTGCGCCATCTCGACCACCACCACCACGAAGATGCCGAACCAGATCATGTCGATGCCGGCCTGACGGACCATGGTGTCGACCACCGCCATCGTCAGCACGACGGCGGAGATACCGTCGAGGAACATGCCGATGACGATGTAGAAGACCGTAAGCGCCGCGATCAGCGCGACCGGCGACAGGCCGAGGCCGGCGATCCACGCGGCCAGCGTGCGCGGCAGGCCGGTGAAGCCCATCGAAAGGCTGAGGAAGGCCGCGCCCATCAGGATGAACGCGATCATCGCCGAGGTGCGGGTCGCGCCCATCAGGCTTTCGACGAAGCTGGCCCGGTTCAGCGAGCCTTGTGCGGCGGCCAGGATCAGCGCGCCGACGACGCCGAAGGCGGCAGCCTCGGTCGCCGTGGCGAAGCCGAGATACATCGAGCCGATGACGAAGACGACCAGCACGATCACCGGCACGAGAAAGCGCGAGTTCCAGATCATCGCCGCGACCGACATTGCCGGCTCGGGCTCGGGGCGCTGGTCGCGGCGGAGGTAGTGCCAGCCGATGATGTAGGCCATGAAGAGCGCCGCCAGCACCAGCCCCGGCAGCACGCCGGCCATGAACAGCTGGGTGATCGATTCGTTGATCGCCACGCCGTAGACGATGAGGATCAGCGAGGGCGGGATCATCAGCCCCAGCGTCGCCGCGCCCGCCAGCGTGCCGACGGTCATGTATTCGGGATAGCCGCGCTTGCGAAGCTCGGGGATCGACATCTTGCCGATCGTCGAAAGGGTCGCTGCCGACGAACCCGAGACGGCGGCGAAGATCGTGCAGCCGACGACGTTGGTGTGCAGAAGCCCGCCCGGCAGCCGCGCCATCCAGGGTGCGAGGCCGCGGAACATGTCCTCGGAGAGCCGCGTGCGGAACAGGATCTCGCCCATCCAGATGAAGAGCGGCAGCGCGGTCAGCGTCCAGGACGACGAGGTCGTCCAGATCGTCGTGATCATCGACGGCCCGGGCGGGCGCGAGGTGAAGCCGGCGATGCCGAAATAGGCGACCCCGAGCAACGCCAGCCCGACCCAGACGCCCGAGCCGAGCAGGAAGAACAGCACGAACAGGAACAGCGCCGTTTTCCACAGGACGCCGGCCTCGATGCCGTGCACCGCCCAGATCGCCCCGGCGATCATCAGCGCCGACAGCGCCGCGGCGACCAGGCGCGAGCGGAGCCGCGTGTGGTCGAGTTCGCCCCAGCCTTCCTCGCCGGCGACGCCCTCGTGCCGCGTCAGCAGGATGCGCAGGAAATGGTCGAGCATGGTGACCGCCAGCAGCACCGTGCCGACCGACATGACGATCTGCGGGATCCAGAGCGGGGTCGCGTCCAGCCCCTGGCTGATGTCGTGCCAGCGGGCCGAGCCGATATTCGTCTGGACAGCGTACCAGGCGAAGAAGACGGCGACGACGCTGGCCGTGCCGTAGCACCAGATCTCGGCATAGCGGCGCCAGCGGCCGAAGTGGGCCAGCACCACGTTGACACGGATATGCGCGCCGCGGTCCATCGCATAGGGCAGCGCCAGGAAGCTCGCGCCGGCCATGCAGTAGCCGGCATAGTCGGTCGCGCCGGGCAGCATGCCGCCCGTCCAGCGCGACACCATCTGGGCGACGATCAGGACCAGGATGGCGACCAGGAACAGCGCCCCCAGCGTTCCGCCGGCCAGATACAGCGAGTCGAGGCCGCGGCGGAGCGCGCGCATGGCAGGTCCCCTGTCAGGAAGGCGGCCGCGCCGCGGGTGCGGCGCGGCCGGCGATCATCGGGCGGGACCGGCGCGCGGCCCCACCCAGGCGGCTCACTTGGCTTTCGAGTACTTCTCGACCAGCGCCTTGCCCTCGGGACCGGCGGCCTCCTCCCACTCGGCGATCAGCTTCTTGCCGATCTCGTCCAGCTCGCCCTGCAGCTTCTCGCCGGCCGGCTGCACGTGCATCCCGTTCTCGGCCAGCTTCTTGACGGTGAAGTCGGTGTACTGCACGGCGCGCCAGTAGCCGGCGTACTGCGCCAGCCCGGCGCAGCCCTGGATCGCGTCCTTGTTGTCGTCGCTGACGCCCGACCACACGTCCTTGTTCACGAAGACGTAGTTGCGCGGCATCCAGGCGTCGATCGGGTAGAAGTAGCTGAGCTGCTCCCAGACCTTGCGGTCGTAGCCGGTGGCGCCCGAGGTGATCATGCCGTCGGCGACGCCGGTGGCCAGCGCCTGGTTCAGCTCGGCCGCCTCGATCTGCACCGGCAACATCCCCGTCAGCTCGGCGAAGCGGGCCGAGGCGGTATTGGGCGTGCGGAACTTGATGCCCTTCATGTCGGCGACCGACTCGACGGGCTTCTTGAAGTAGAGGCCCTGCGGCGGCCAGGGCGTCGAGTAGAGGAGGACGAGGTTCTGCTCGTCCAGCACCTTTTCGATCGTCGGCCTGGCGGCCTCGTAGAGCTCGGCCGAGGCCTCGAAATCGGTGGCGAGGAAGGGCACGGAGTCGAAGCCGAAGATCGGGTTCTCGTTCTCGTGCGCGCTGAGCAGGCGCTCGCCGATCGGCGCCTGGCCGGTCTGCACGGCGCGCTTGATCTCGTTGCCCTTGAAGAGCGAGCCGCCGGCATGGACGGTGATCGTGATCTCGTCCCCGGTGGCGGTGCCGACGCATTCGGCGAACTGCTTGCCGACATCCGTGTGGTAGTTGGAATCGGCATAGGCCATCGGCATGTCCCAGTTCTCGGCCAGCGCGGCCGAGCCTGCCAGCGCGATCGCGGCCGTCGTCGCCAGAAGCGTTTTCATCCCATCCTCCGTCATGTTGCGGTGCGGTCGAACCGTCCTACGCGGAACGGCGCCATGTCAATGTTGGGCGTGCGGCCGCCGATCATGTCGGCGACCATGCGCCCGGTGCGCGGCCCGGTGGTCAGGCCGATGTGCTGCGCGCCGAAGGCGAAGTGGATGGAGGGCGCCCTGGGCGACGGGCCGATGAAGGGGACGCCGTCCGTGGTCGAGGGGCGGTGGCCGAGCCAGCGCTCCTCGCCGTCCCATTCGAGATCGGGGTAGAGCTGGCGGACGCGCGTCTTGAAGACGCGGAAGGGCTTTTCGGCCATCTGCGGCGCGAACCCGCCGAACTCGACCTGGCCGGCGCAGCGGATGCCGGCGTCCATCGGCACGGCGATGAACTTGCCGTCGGTCAGGCTGTAGGGGAAGGGCGGCGTGCGGCTGGGGTTCCTGAGCACCAGGTGATAGCCGCGCTCGGTCTCGAGCGCCGGGTTGTGGCCGAGGCGGCGGGCAAGGCCGCCCGACCAGGCGCCGGCGGCGAGCACGGCGCGGTCGAACCGGTGCGCCTGACCGCCGACGGTGACGCTGGCGCCATCCTCCGTCGGCGCGAGGTCCTGCACCTCGCCCGCGAGGAACGCGCCGCCCTCGCGCCGGAAATGCCCGGCGATGGCGGCGACGTAGGCGCCGGGGTCGGTGATCCAGCCATGGTCCAGGTAGCAGGCGGCGAAATTGTAGTGCGTGCCGAGATGCGGGTCGTCCTGCAGCAGCCGGGCGCGGTCGCGTTCCTCGACGCGGGCGCCGTGGCGCTTCTTCAGCGCGTGCCAGACGGCGTCGGCCTCGTAGTCGGCGCGGCTGCGATAGAGATGGGCGTAGATGCCGTCGCGGATGTAGCGCTCGGCGCCGGTGCCGGCGGCCAGCGCCTTGTGCTGCTCGACCGTGTCGGTCACCAGGTCGGCCAGCGCGCGGGCGGTCGTCTCGACCTGCGCCTGGGTCGCGCCGCTGCGCAGGTAGGGGATCAGCCAGGGCATCAGGCGCGGCAGGTAGCGCCAGCGCAGGTGCAGCGGCCCGAGCGGGTCGAACAGCAGCTTCGGCACGCTGGACAGCAGGCCGGGCACGGCGACCGGCACGACGGCGGTCGCCGCCAGGAGGCCGGCATTGCCGTAGGATGTCTGCTCGCGCCCGCCGGGGTCGTTCCTGTCGATCAGCGTGACGTCGTGGCCGTCGCGGCGCAGCCACTCGGCCGTGGAGACGCCGACGATGCCGGCGCCGATGACGGCTATTTTCATGCCCCGGACCTCATCTGAGCGCGTTCGACAGCATGACCAGCCCGACCGCCAGGCTGACCAGCACCAGCACGTGGGCGCGCCAGAGCGGGCGGCGCAGGACCAGGGCGGCGGCCAGCACGGTGGCGGCGAGCGCCAGCACGCCCATCGCGGCGGCGCGAAGCGGCGTGTCGAAGAGGCCCATCACGCCACCCACTCGGACACCGGCGCGTCGGCGTCCTGCAGCGGCTGGGCGATGACGTCGACCAGCGTCGGGCCGTCATGCGCGATGGCGGCCTCGAGCACCGCGTCCAGCGCGCCCGGGTCCTCGACCCGCCAGGTCTTCAGCCCGTAGGCGGCGGCGACGGCGGCGTGGTCGGTGCGGGTGAAGTCGACCGAGAAGTAGCGGCCGCCGAAACCGGATTTCTGCCCCGCCTTGATCCAGCCGAAGACGCTGTTCGAGAAGACGACGAAGGTGATCGGCAGGCTGTAGCGCATCACCGTTTCCAGTTCGCCGACTGACATGCCGAAGCTGCCGTCGCCGGTGGCGCACAGGATCTTGGCGTTCGGCCGGGCGAACTGCGCGCCGATGGCGGCGCCCATCGCAAAGCCGAGCGCACCGTGCGCCCGGTTGGTGATGAAGTGCCGGCCGGGCTGGCGGATCGTCCAGTAGGCCGAGAAGTACGGGCAGGGCGTGCCCGGATCGGCGCAGACGACCGCCTCGGCCGGAAGCAGGCGGTTGAGGGCGTCGATGACGCGCTCGGGCCGGATCGGGCGCTCGGTCGAGTTCGCCAGCGGGCGGAAGCCGGCTTCCTTGGCGGCGCGCGCCTCGGCCGCGATGCGGGCGCCGTCGAAAGTATGTGGCCGCAGGCTGTCGAGCGCCGCGTTGATGGCGGCGAGGCCGAGCCGGGCATCCGACAGCAGCGCGGCCTGCGTCGCGTAGGAGGCGCCGATCACGCCGGGGTCGCTGTCAAGGTGCAGGATTGTCGTGCCGGGCGGCGGCGAGCGCCAGCGCTCTGTCGTCACCGACCCGGCGCGGCAGCCGATGTAGAAGACGCAGTCGGCGGCATCGACGACGGCGCGCGTGCCCGGCCGGCCGCCGTTCGAGCCGACGACGCCGACGGCGCAGTCGTGGGTCTCGGCGATGGCGCCCTGGCCCGAGACGGTGGTGGCGACGGGAATGTCGAGGCGCTCGGCCAGCCGGGCCAGCTCGGCCTCGGCGCCCGCCAGCACGACGCCGCCGCCGCAGACGATCACGGGGCGCACGGCCGCCAGCAGCGCCTCGGCCAGGCGTTCGGCCTCGGCCGGGTCGGGATGGGCCGGCATCGCGGGGAAGGTGCCGAAGCGCGGGTCGGCCCAGATCTCTTCCTCCGGCACGGCGGATTTCTGGACGTCGAAGGGCAGCGCGAGGTGCGCCGAGCCCGGCCGGCCGGTCGTCATCTCGCGGAAGGCGCGCCGGACCATCCGCGGCAGCGCGGGGGACTGGTCGAGCACGGCGTTCCACTTCGTCAGCGGGCCGAACAGCGCCTTCTGGTCCAGCTCGGTCAGCGGGTAGCGCCCGGCCGAGGTGGTGGCGACGTCGGTGGTGATGGCGAGGATCGGCACCGAGCTTTCGTTCGCCTCGACCAGCCCGGGCGCGATGTAGGTGGCGCCGCCGCCCGAGGGACCCTCGCAGATGCCGACCCGGCCGGTCAGGCGCGCATAGGCGTCAGCCATGTAGGCGGCGTGGCGCTCGTCGCGCGTCAGGATGTGCGTCATGCCGTGGTCGAGCCGGGCCAGCGCGTCGTAGAATGGCAGCGAGGTGTCGCCGCAGAGGCCGAAGATGTGGCGCACGCCATGCGCCGCCAGCAGGCGGACCATCGCCTCGGCGCCGGTTGACTGGTTGGATGGCATCGGTCCCCCTCGATGGTGCGGACCTCCCTTGAAGCGGAGGCCGCGCGCGTGCGCAAGGCGGCACACGGTCCGCGGGGCTGCGGATCGGCATGGTGATGCCCGGACCGGCCCCGGCTTGCAGGCCCCGGCCGGTTGCGCGAGCCCGCCGCGCCGTGTCACGCGGATGCGACGGAACGGCGGCGGGCGGGGGCCCGTTCGCACCCGGCAGCATGGAGGAACGTGATGCGCCCGACTTCCCTCGCCCTCGCGGCCGTGCTGGCCGCCGCCGCGGCGCGTCGCTGCCGCCGACGCCCAGCCGGTCGAGCAGGGGCCGAAGAACGTGCCCGCCTTCCAGCCGGCCTTTCCGCAGCAAACCCGCGCGCCGGCGGTCGACAGCGGCGTCGAGCTGCAGGTCGAGACGGTGGCCGACGGGCTGGTCCACCCCTGGGGGATCGCGCCGCTGCCGGGCGGGGCGGCGGGCGGGGGCTACCTGGTGACCGAGCGGCCGGGCCGGATGCGCCACGTCTCGGCCGAGGGCGCAGTGTCGGACCCGATCGCCGGCGTGCCGGAGGTGTTCGCGCAGAAGCAGGGCGGGCTGCTGGACGTGGCGGTCTCGCCCGATTTCGCCAGCGACCGGACGGTCTACTTCACCTACTCGAAGCCGATGGGCGACGGGCTTTCGGCGACCGCCGCGGCGCGCGCGCGCCTGTCCGGGGACATGACGCGGCTGGAGGACGTGCGGGACATCTTCGTGCAGCAGCCGCCCTCGCCGACGCCGGCGCATTACGGCTCGCGCATCGTCATCGACGGCGACATCGCCTGGATCACCACGGGCGAGCACTTCACCGGGGCCGAGCGGCAGAACGCGCAGAAACTGGACGCGACCTATGGCAAGGTGATCCGGCTGCACACCGACGGCAGCGTGCCCGCAGACAACCCCTTCGCACAGAAGCCCGACGCGATCGGCAGCATCTGGTCGCTGGGACACCGGAACATCCAGGCGGCGGCGCTGCGCGCGCCGGGCGACCTCTGGACTGTCGAGCACGGGCCGAAGGGTGGCGACGAGCTGAACCACCCGCAGGCCGGCGGCAATTACGGCTGGCCGGTTGTCAGCTATGGCGAGAACTACGACGGCACGCCGGTCGGCGCGGGCTGGTCGGACCACGCCGCGCACGGCTACGTGCCGCCGACCTACTACTGGGACCCGGTGATCGCACCATCGGGCATGGTTTTCTACCACGGCACCCTGTTCCCGTGGATGGGCGACCTTCTGATCGGCTCGCTGAGGCCGGGCGCGCTGGTGCGGCTGGAAATACTGGACGACGTGGTGATCGGCGAGGAGCGGCTGCTGACGGACCAGGGGCGCATTCGCGACGTGGTGCAGGACAGCGACGGCTCGCTGCTGGTGCTGACCGACGCGCAGAACGGCGCGGTGCTGCGGCTGACCCCGCAGCAGTGACCCCGGCGGGGCCATGCCCAGTCCAGAGTCCATGAGTTGCTCGCGGCGCCGCAGCGGGCGATCGGGGACCCGTTTCCAGCAGGCTCCGGCACCCGATCGGCCCGTCGCCACGCGTTTCACGCCGAGCCGCTTTCCCCGCCCGGCGCGCCCGCGATCCGAAATGCCCTTTCGGCCCCGGTGGCGCCAGGGGCGGAGACGGCGCTCCGCCCCTGTGCCGCGATCAATTGTTGACGGTCTGCGCCTGCACGCCCGGCATGTTGAACGTCGGCAGCGCCGCCCGCTCGGGCGCAGCCTGGAGCGGGTCGGCGGTCGGCGTGCCGCCGCGGAGCCGCAGCGCGGCAGCGTGCAGCAGCGCCGGCCGGTCCTTCATGCCGGGCGCGACGACGCGCGTGGCGCCGCCTTGCATCGCCTGCACCGAGGCATCGTACCAGTCCGCGGCGCGGTCCAGCCGCTTCGGCACGCCGAAGCCCTGGGCCAGGTGATGCGCGAGCACCTCGCCATAGGCCGCCTCGCCGAGCCCGACGAGGACCAGGGCCGAGGCCAGCGCCACGTCCGCGCTGTCAGTCCGGTAGCCGATGCTGAGGCAGATGCGCGCGTTCGCCGAGAGCTGCGCGGGGTTCATCCCGGTCTTGACGACGAAAGACTGCAGATCGTTCGTGGTCTCCGTCGTCGACTGCGACACCAGGCCGGCGACGTAGTCGCGCATGGTCGCCGCGAAGTCGCCGCACTGGCTCTGCATCTCGGCGAGGCTCAGGCCCTGGACGGTCGATGACAGACGTTCGCCGTCATCCATGACATAGGCGCGGGCGAGACAGAACTGCTCGCCGAGGGCGATGCCGGAGTCGCCGGGCTCGGTCATCGAGGCCGCCGTGATCATGCCGCCATTGGTCGAGGTGACGAGATTGGTCTTGTTGCAGAAGCTCGCCATCGAGGCCTCGACCGGTCCGCCGATGAAGTTCGGCATCGCGGCCGGCTTGGATTCCGCTTCCGGCTCGGGCGCGAGGGACGCCATGACCGGCTGGTTCGCCGGCGGCTGCGTCTGGGGCGCGGGCTGCACCGGCTGCGGCGGCGCGGCGGCCGCGGCGTTCATCACGGCCCCTCCGCCCTGGTCCTGCTGCTGGTAGACCTTGAGCAAGCCTCGCGAGCCCATCCCCTGCGTGGCGATCACCTGGGTCGTCTGGGGGCCTCCGGCGAGGGCGCGCGAATGGGAGCTGGTCAGGAAGGACCGCTCGTAATCCGACAGAGCACCGCTGATCGGGAAGCCCATGAAGGCCTGGTAGGCGCTGATGGCGGAGCGGGTGCGCCGCCCGCTGACGCCGTCCGGCACGCCGGCGTCGAACCCGAAGTAGTTCAGCGCCATCTGCACGTTGCGCGTCTGCTCGCGCTCGTACGGGTCGATCCGGGGCGCCGCCGGCTTGTACACCTCGCGCTCCTTGATGATCACGCGCTCCTGCACCTGCGGCGCGGGCGCGGGCTGTGCGCGCGAGTTGCTGATGGCGCCGCCGATGATCCCGCCGATCACGCCTCCGACCAGCGCATCGCCCCTGTTGCAGCCGTAATATCCGCAATACGCCTGCGATGGCGCCGGCTGAAGAAACACGACACATGCACCGGCAACGACTGCGACCGTTCCAATCCGAGCTCGACCGAGAGCGAGGTTCATGGCGTTCCTCCGTGTTTACGTAAGGACAAGTGTAACCGGAGAATCACATAAATCAGAAATCGAATTTTACTCGAAACCAAATCAGGCGACCGCCATCGCCAGACCACAATTGGTAATCGTCCGGCCGCCCGGACTTCGGGTGCCGACCGGGCGGCACGGTTCGTCGGGTGGATTCGGTTGCGGTTTCGGCCGCTTGCACTCGCGCAAGCTTGTCGGCAGCACCCGGGGCCGCGATCGCACGCAGCCTGTAGTCTGTCAGTCGGTGCCGACCTGCAGCCGGCCGGTGACGCCGTGGCGGTCGATGAAGCCCTGCACGGTGCCGTCGGCGCGCAATTCGCGGACGATCGCGGCGATGAAGGCCGCCGCGTGGTCATCGCCGGGCCGAACGCCCACCGCCTGCCGGACGGTGGTGAAGCGGCCCTCGAGCACGCGCGATCCGGGGATGCTTCTGGCGTTGTCGAGAAGGGCGGGGCGGAGGCCCGCGAGCGCGTCCGTCTTCTGCGCCTTGAAGACGTCCAGCGCGCCGGCAAGGCCCTCGCCGCGCACAAGCTCGGCGTGCCGCAGCGTGCGGGCGAGGTAGAGGTCGTAGGCGCTGCGCGCCGAGACGGCGATGCGGGTGCCCGGCCGGTCGACGTCCTCGATGCCGCGCGCCGGCGAGCCGTCGGGGACGAGGTAGGTCGCCTCGATCTCGGTGTAGGCGGGCGAGAAGGCGATGGTCTGCGCGCGCTCGGCCTCGTGTGCGATCAGGCCGATGTCCCAGCGGTCGTCGCCGACCGCGTCGGCGACCTGGCCGGGGGTGGCGAAGGTGACATACTGGACGGGCACGCCCAGCCGGTCGGCGACGGCCCGGGCCATGTCGGGCGAGACGCCGGTCGGATCGCCGGCCTCGGTCCTGCCTGTGACCAGCAGGATGTTGCCGAGATTGACGCCGGCGCGGAGCACGCCCTTCGGCGCCAGCCGCGCCCGGATCTCGTCGGTCGCCTGCATCGGGCTCTCCCTTCAGCCGAGCCGGTCGCGCAGCAGCGACGGCAACTGGCTGGGCACGTCGGCGACGGCGACGCCGGCGGCTTCCAGCGCGCGGCGCTTCGAGGCGTAGTCGCCCTTGCCGCCCGAGACGATGGCGCCGGCATGGCCCATCTTCTTGCCGGGCGGCGAGGCGCGGCCGGCGATGAAGGCGGCAACGGGCTTTTTCATGGTCGCGGCGTACTCGGCGGCCTCTTCCTCGGCGCTGCCCCCGATCTCGCCGCAGATGGCGACGGCGTGCGTGCGCTCGTCGGCGTCGAGGATTTCCAGCGCCTCGCGCGTCGTCGTGCCGATCATCGGGTCGCCGCCGATGCCGTAGAAGACCGACTGCCCCATGCCGGCCTGCGTCAGGTTCAGGCTGATCAGCGTGCCGAGGCTGCCCGAGCGCGAGATGACGCCGATGTTGCCCGGCCGGAAGACGCGGTCGTTGAAGGCGGGCATGATGCCGGCGAAGGTCTCGCCCGGCGTGACGAGGCCGGCGGTGTTCGGGCCGACGATGCGGGTGCCGCAGGCGCGGGCGGCGGCGTGCATCTCCATGACGTCGTGCGCCGGGATGTGCTCGGTCAGGCAGACCAGCAGCTTGGCGCCGGCCTCGCAGGCGTCGATGGCGGCGGCTTTCGCGGCCATCGGCGGGATGAACATCAGCGCCACGTCGAAGCTGCCGGCGGCGTCGCGGGCCGAGGCGTGGACGGGGACGCCGAGGTGCTCGGTGCCGGCCTTCTTCGGGTTGACGCCGCCGGTGACGGTGGCGCCGTACTCGATCATCTTCTCGGTCCACCAGCTGCCCTGGCGGCCGGTGATGCCCTGGACGAGGATGCGGTGCTCGCGGCGGAGGATCATCGGGCGGCCTCCACGGCTGCGCGGACGGCGTCGTCCATCAGGTCGAAGGGCTCGATGCCCAGCTCTCGCTTCACGAGGTCGACGGCCTCGTCTTCGCCGGTGCCGTGGATGGTGAAGAAGACAGGGATGTCGGGCTTCAGCTGTTTCCAGGCGGTGACGACGCCCTCGGCCATGACGTCGGTGCGGGCGAAGGCGCCGCAGAAGTTGACCAGCAGCGAGCGGATGTTCGGGTTCTTCAGCAGGATCTGGAGGGCAACCTTGGACTTGGTGTAGGCTTCGCCGCCGATTTCCAGGAAGTTGGCCGGGGCGCCGCCGTAGTGCGTGACGGCATCCATCGAGGTCATGGTCAGGCCGGCGCCGTTGGCGAGCACGCCGACCGAGCCGCCGAGCTCGATGTATTTCAGGCCGGCCGCCGCCGCCTCGGCCTCGAGGTCGGTCAGCGGGTCGGGGGTGCCGTTGCCGGCGATGTCGGACTGGCGCGACAGGGCGGCGTCGTCGAGGACGAGCTTGCAGTCGAGGGCGACGACCCGGTTGTCGGTGGTGAGGACGAGCGGGTTGATCTCGACCAGCTCGGCGTCCCGGTCGCGGAAGACGCGGTAGAGGCGGGCGAGCGTCTCGGCGACGGGGCGCTCGGCCGGGCCGAGGTCGAGGCCGGCGAGGAGCGTCGCGGCGCCATCGGCGTCGAGCCCGGCGGTGATGTCGACGGGCAGGCGGCGCATGGCGTCGGGGTCGCGCTCGGCTGCCTCCTCGACGTCCATGCCGCCGAGCGGCGAGAAGAGGACGACCGGGCCGCGCGTCGCGGGGTCGGTCAGGACGGCGGCGTAGAGCTCGCGGGCGATCGGGACCTGGGCCTCGACCAGCAGTTTCTCGACGCGGTGGCCGCCGATCTCGAGGGCGAGGATGGCCTCGGCCGCGGCGCGGGCCTCGGCCGGGGTGGCGGCCAGGCGGATGCCGCCGGCCTTGCCGCGCTTGCCGGTCGGGACCTGGGCCTTGACGACGCAGGGGCCGATGGCCTCGGCCGCCGCCGCGGCCTCGTCGGGGGTCGTCGCCAGCCGCGAGGGCGGGACGGCGATGCCTGCCTCGGCGAGCAGGGGCTTGGCGGCGTGTTCCTCGAAGTTCATGGGGTTCCTTGGCGGCGGGTCGCGGACGGGCGGAGGCGCATGGTCTCATGCGGGACACGGGGGCTGACGGTCCGAGGTCGGCCCGAAAGCCAAAGTCGATAGCGTCGTCTCAGCGCGGGCGCGGGGCCGGCGCTCACTTGCCGTACTTGGCCCAGTGGTTGCCGAAGAGCGCCTCCTCGCTGGGCTTGTCCTCGGGGATCGTGGTGACGAGGTGGGTGATGTTGATGAAGTGGCGGTAGTTCAGGTTCTCGGTGATCGTGTTGCCGGCCCAGGTGCCGCAGCCCATCGACAGCGTGAAGGGCAGCGCGTTGTCGAAGCTGCCGCCATTGCCGAAGGTGTGCGCCTGGTTGACCAGCACGCGCACCACGTCGATGTCCTCGGCCAGTTCCCTTGCGTGGTCCATGTCCTTCGTGTGGATGCCGACGGAGTGGCCCTTGCCGGTGACCTCCAGGATCTCGGCGGCGATGCGCTTGGCGTCGGCGAAGTCGCCGGCGCGGTAGACCGTCAGGACGAGCGACAGCTTCTCGTCGGCAAAGCCGTTCTTGCCGCCGACGGTGTCCTCCTCGACCATGAAGAACTTGTGCGATTTCGCCTTGTCCGGCAGGCCGAAGACCTCGGCCGCGACGTCGGCGTCGCGGGCGATGACGTGGCGGTTCAGCTTGCCCTTGACCCAGAGGGTTTCGGCGACCTTCCGCTTCTCCTCGGGCGAGCAGCGCCAGCCGCCGACGTTCATCAGCGCGGCGATGGCGTCGTCGTAGATGCTGTCGAGGATGATGACGGCGTTCTCGGACGAGCACGAGGTCGCGTTGTCGAAGATCTTCGAGGCCCTGATCTTCGCGGCCGCGTCGTCGAGATCGGCGGTCTCGTCGATGATGACGGGCACGTTGCCGGCGCCGACGCCGATGGCGGGCGTGCCGGATTGCATGGCGCGCTTGACGTTGTTCTGGCTGCCGGTGACGACGGCGAGGTCGACGGCTTCCAGCAGCGCCTGCGTCATCTCCTTCGAGACTGCGGGCAGGATCTGCACCAGGTCCTCCGGGTGGCCGGCCTTCGCCAGCTCGGCGCGCATCAGCTCGACGGTCTTGCCGGTCGTGATCTGGCCAGCCGGCGAAGGAGCGATGATCACCGCGTTGCCGCCCTTCAGCGCCATCATCGCCTTGTTGACCGGGCGTCGCGGCCGGGTTGGTCGAGGGGCAGACGGCGGCGACGACGCCGACGGGCTTGCCGTACTTCGTGATGCCATTGCCGCGGTCCTCGTCGATCACGCCGACCGTGCGGGCGCGCATCAGGTCGCGGAGCGTGCCGAAGGTCTTGCGCGTGTTCTTGATGACCTTGGACTCGACATTGCCGAGGCCGGTGTCCTCGACGGCAAGCTCCGCCAGCATCCGGGCGTTCTCGGGCTTGTAGATCGACCAGGCGAGCGCCGTGACGGCCTCGTCGACCCGGGCCTGGTCGTGGTTCTCGTAGGCGCGCATCGCGGCGCGGGCGCGGTGGACCAGCTCGGCGACGCTTGCGCTCTCGGCGTCGGGGGTGGAAACGGCGGATACTGCGGACATTCGGGACCTCGTAAAACGTGGGGTCAGCTTGCCGGGGCGGCGGCCTTTTCGACAGGGGCAGACTCGGCCAGCCGAACGCGCCAGAGGGCGCCTTCGCCGAGCTCGGCGACGAAGGCGGCGTGCGCGGCCTGCTCGGCCTCGGTCAGGCGGGGCGCCAGCGGGCGCGGACGCGGCGGCACGGTCCAGGCCTCGGCGCCCGTGGCGCCGGAGCCCTGCGACGCGGCCAGGCCGAGGCCGCGCTGGCGGCCACCGAGCAGCTCGAGGTAGACCTCGGCCAGCAGCTGGCTGTCGAGCAGCGCGCCGTGCAGCGTGCGCGCGGTACAATCGACGCCGAAGCGCTTGCAGAGCGCGTCGAGCGAGGCCTGGGCGCCGGGAAACTTGCGACGCGCCAGGTCGAGCGTGTTGACGCAGCGCGTCATCGGCAGGGCGGGATGGCCGAGGCGGGCGAACTCGGCGTTCAGGAAGGCGATGTCGAAGCCGGCATTGTGGATGACCAGCGGCGCATCGGCGAGGAAGTCGAGCAGCTCGGCGCAGATCGACGCGAACAGCGGCTGGTCGCGCAGGAAGTCGTCGCCGAGGCCATGCACGGCCTGGGCCTCGCGCGGCATCGGGCGCTGCGGGTTCAGGTACTTGTGGAAGGTCACGCCGGTCGGCAGGTGGTTGACCAGCTCGAGCGCGCCGATCTCGACGATCCGGTCTCCGTTGTTCGGGTCAAGGCCGGTCGTTTCGGTGTCGAGGACGATCTCACGCATCCGATTCCCCCGTCTGCTCGCCCTTCGGCGGGTCCGTCAGCCGCGCGACGATCTCGGCGACCTGGCGCCGCACCGGCTCGAGCCCCTTGCCGGTGTCGATGACGAAATCCGCCCGTTTCCGTTTTTCCCCATCCGGGAGCTGTTTGGCAAGGATCGCGGCAAAGGCCGCCTCGGTCATGCCGGAGCGGGCGAGGACGCGGTCGCGCTGGACCTCAGGCGGGGCGGTGACGACGGCGACGCGGTCGAGCCATTTTTCCGCGCCGGTCTCGTAGAGAAGGGGGATGTCGCAGAGGACCAGATTCGCGCCCTCGGCGCGGGCTCGGTCAAGGAAGTCGGTCGCGGTCGGCGGCGACCAGCGGGTGGATGGCGGCCTCGACCTGCGTCAGCAGGTCGGGGTCGGCGAGGATGGCGGCGCGGAGCCTGGCGCGGTCGGTGCCGGCGTCGTCGACAGCGTGCGGGACCAGCGCGGCGATGGCGTGGCTGCCCTGACCACCGGCGGCGTAGAGGCGGTGGACGGCGGCGTCGGCGTCCCAGACCGGCACGCCGGCCTCGGCGAACATCTGCGCCGTGGTCGACTTCCCCATGCCGATCGAGCCGGTGAGGCCGAGCACGATCATGCGAGGCAGGCCTCGCGGAGCGCGGGCGTGACGGCGGGGTCGCGGCCGAACCAGGCGCGGAAGCCGGGGCGGGCCTGGTGCAGCAGCATGCCGAGGCCGTCGACGGTCGGCATGCCGCGCGCCCGGGCGGCGGCGAGCAGCGGCGTGGTCAGCGGGTTGTAGACCATGTCCGTGACGAGGGCGCCCGGCGGGGCGGCGTCGAGGCGGATTTCCAACGGCGGCTTGGCGAGCATGCCGAGGCTGGTCGAGTTGACGATCGTCGCCGCGCCGTCGAGTGCCGCGTCGCGTTCGGACCAGTCGACGGTGGTGACGCGCTCGCCGAAATGGCGGCGCAGTTCCTCGGCCCGCGCGCGGGTGCGGTTGACTATGCGCAGTTCCGGCACGCCGGCGTCGAGCAGCACCCAGGCGGCGGCGCGCGCAGCACCGCCAGCGCCGAGCAGGACGGCGGACCCGGCGCGGGGATCCCAGCCGGGCGCGCCGTCACGCAGGTTGGCGAGGAAGCCGAAGGCGTCGGAATTGTCGGCCTCGATCGCGCCCTCGGGGTGGAAGGTGAGCGTGTTGGCGGCGCCGATGGCGCGGGCTGCCTCGCTGGCGCGGTCGGCGAGGGCGAGCGCCGCCTGCTTGTGCGGAACGGTGACGTTGACGCCTCGGAAGCCGGCGAGGGGGAGGGAGCGGAGCACCTTCTGGAAGTCGTCCGGCGCGACGAGGAGCGGGACGTAGTGCCCGGCGATGGCGTATTCGCGGAACCAGTGCGCGAAGAGCACCGGCGACTTCGAGTGGCCGATGGGGAAGCCGCAGACGCCGGCGAGGCGTGGTCGCTCATCGGTCATTCGACCAGCATCCCGCGGGCGCGCAGGAAGCCCAGCACCTCGAGCAGCGGCAGGCCGAGCACGGTGAAGTAGTCGCCGTCGACGCGGGCGAAGAGCTGCGCGCCGAGGCCTTCGAGCTGGTACGCGCCGACCGAGGTCAGCGCGGCGTCGCCGGCGCGCTCGAGGTAGTCGTCGATGAAGGCGTCGGTGAACGGGCGCATGCTCAGGCGGGCCTGGCCGACATGGCGCCAGACGGGCGAGCCCTGCGTGGCGATGACGGCGGCGGAGAGGAGCTCGTGGCGTTGCCCGCGCAGGCGCTGCAGGTGGGCGCGGGCTTCGGCCAGGGTCTCGGGCTTGTCGAGAATCTCGCCGCCGTGCACCAGCACCTGGTCGGCCCCGAGCACCAGCGCGCCCGGATGGCGGGCGCCGGTGCGGAGCGCCTTGAGCTCGGCCAGCTTGTCGGCGACGTCGCGCGGGGGAGCGCCCTCGGCGAGCAGCGATGCCTTGATGGCCGCCTCGTCGATGCGGGCGGGCTGGATGACGACCTCGACGCCGGCATTCTGCAGCATCTCGGCGCGCGCCTGGCTGGCACTGGCCAGGACCAGCGTCATGCGATCACGCCGCGGGTGCGCAGGATGGCGAGCACGGCGGCGGCCGTCTCCTCGATCGAGCGGCGGGTGACGTCGATCACCGGCAGCGTGTGCCGGTCGAAGAACAACCGGGCGTCCGCGACCTCGGAGCGGATCGCGTCGACGCTGGCATAGCCCGGCCAGTTGGCCGCGCCGAGCGCCTCGAGCCGCTGCGAGCGGACCTGCGCCAGCCGCGCCGGGCTGGCGGTCAGGCCGATGGTCGGCACGCCCGCCTGCATGGCGGCAAGCAGCGCCGGGTCGGGCTCGGTCCTGGGCAGAAGGGGCACGTTGGCGGCCTTGATCCCGCGATAGGCGAGGTAGATGCATGTCGGCGTCTTCGAGGTTCGCGACACGCCCGTCAAGATCACCTGCGCCCGCGTCAGCCGCTCGCGCAACGCACCGTCGTCATGGCCGATGGCGAAGTCGAGCGCGGCGATGCGCGCGAAGTAGTCGGACGTGATGCGGTGCTGCAGGCCGGGGCGCTCGCCGGGGGTCTCGCCCAGGTAGTCGGCCAGCGCCGCGATGACGGGGTCGAGCACCGATGTCGCCGTGACCCCCAGCCTGTCGCAGGCGGTGAGAAGCTGGGCGCGGCGCTGCGGGTCGGCGATGGTGTAGAGGACTGCGCCGGGCGTGGACTCGAGCTCGGCGATGGCGTCGTCCATATCGGCCGGGGTGCGGACGAAGACGGTGACGTGCAGCTCCGGCGCTGCGCGGGCGAAGCGGGCGAGCGCTGCGCGGGCGATGGCGTTCAGCGTGTCGCCCGTCGAGTCGGAGACGAGGTGGAGATGAGGCCCGTCCGGCATTCCGTGCCCCTGCGGTTGCGCGCGCCCCAGCATCGCCGCGTCGCGGGCTCGCTGCAACCGCTGTGGATAACGGGAGTCACGGGGACGAAACGGGCCGGCGGCGGGCCGGCCGCCCCGAACCGCCGGGTTGTCCCCGGGCTGCGGGCGGCGGGACAGACTGTCCACCGGGGTGTTGACAGATTGCGGCGGCATTTCCGCGGAGCACCCGTTCCGCGCGAAGGGGCCGGGGCCGGGGCCGGGTGCCGGTGCATAAGCCCCGACATGGCCACGATTTTTTTCACCCGTTTCACCGCCGGGTTGTCTGCCGCGCTCCGTTGCCGCAGGCCCGAGGCGCTCGGAATCCCTGCATAACTCTGTGAATGGAATCCGGCTTGCGGTAATCCCCATGACTCCCTGTGCCTACCAACAGAAACAAACCTTTTAAGGATTCATGGAAAGAGTCTGCGCCGCGCTGGACAGCGAACGAAAGTCACTCCTCCGGGTGCTGGCCGGGGAGGCGCTGTCGCCGCCGCCGGTCTGGCTGATGCGGCAGGCAGGGCGTTATCTGCCGGAATACAGGGCCGTGAGGGAAAAGGCAGGGAGCTTTCTCGACCTCTGCTATACGCCGGAGCTGGCGGCCGAGGTGACGCTGCAGCCGATCCGGCGCTTCGGCTTCGACGCGGCGATCCTTTTCGCCGACATCCTGCTGGTGCCGCAGGCGCTGGGGCTGGAGCTGCGCTTTGCCGAGGGCGAGGGGCCGAGGCTGGCCTGGACGGGCGGGCGGGTCGACCCGGCGGCGCTGGCCGGGCCGGACGCGGTCGAGGAGCGGCTGGCGCCGGTCTACGAGACCGTCGCGCTGCTGCGCGAGCAACTGCCGGCGGACACGGCGCTGATCGGCTTTGCCGGGGCGCCCTGGACCGTCGCCACCTACATGATCGCCGGCCGCGGGACGCCCGACCAGGGGCCGGCGCGGCGCATGATGTTCGAGGACACGGCCGGCTTCGAGGCGCTGATCGAGCGCGTGACGGCGGCGACGATCCGCTACCTCTCGCGCCAGGTTGCCGCAGGCGCCGAGGTGGTGATGCTGTTCGACAGCTGGGCGGGGGTGCTCACGCCGCCGGCCTTCGAGCGCTGGGCGGTCCGCCCGGTGCGGCGCATCGTCGAGGCGCTGGCGGCGGCACATCCCGGCGTGCCCGTCATCGGCTTCCCGCGCGGCGCCGGGGCGATGTACGAGGGCTTCGCCGTGGCGACCGGGGTTGCCGGCGTCGGGCTGGACGCGCAGGTGCCGCTGGGCTGGGCGCGCCGGGCGCTGACCGGGGCGGCCGCTGCAGGGCAATCTCGACCCGATGCTGATGGTCGTCGGCGGCCGGGCGATGGAGGACGAGGCTCGGCGGATCGTCGGCGAGATGCGGGGGTACCCGCATGTCTTCAACCTCGGCCACGGTATCACGCCGGATGCGAGTCCTGCACATGTCGAGGCGCTGATCCGGGCGGTGCGCGGGTGATCGAGGCGACCCAGGATTTTCTGGCCGGGTGGTACCTGTGGCTGAAGGCGTTCCACGTCATCTCGGTGGTCGCCTGGATGGCCGGGATGTTCTACCTGCCGCGACTTTTCGTCTACCACGCCGAGCGTGCCCGGCCGGGCAGCGAACTGAGCGAGACACTGAAGGAGATGGAGCGAAAGCTGCTTCGCGTCATCATGAACCCGGCGATGATCGCAGTCTGGACCTTTGGCCTGCTGATGCTCGGCGCGGACATCATCGACTGGTCGCGCGGCTGGCCGTGGGTCAAGGCGGTCTTTGTGCTCGCCATGACATGGTTCCATCATTCGCTGGCGCTCTGGCGCAAGGATTTCGCGGCGGACCGGAACATGCGGCCGGGCCGTTTCTACCGCATCGCCAATGAGGTGCCGACGCTCATGCTGATCGTGATCGTCGTCATGGCGGTCGCCGAGCCGTTCTGAGGGATGCCTTTTCCGACGGGTGCTTTTCGGAGCGGGGTGGATATTGCGGCGGGGCTGGGCGTTCCGGCTTGACATCCGCCGGGGCGCCGCCCTAGAAGCGGCTTGTCGGGTGCCCCTTTCGCGGCGCCCCGCCCTGCCTTTCCGGACGAGCCGGACGTCCCCCTCCTGTCGCACTTTCCCGCCCGGCGCTGGACCCTACTTATGCCCGAACAGAAGCTTTCCGACCTCAAGGCGAAGTCGCCCGCGGACCTGCTGGCGCTTGCCGAGGAATTCGAGATCGAGGCCGCGGCCTCGCTGCGCAAGCAGGACATGATGTTCGCCATCCTCAAGGAGATGGCGGAGGAAGGCACCGAGATCATCGGCTCGGGCGTCCTGGAGGTCCTGCAGGACGGCTTCGGCTTTCTGCGCTCGGCCGATGTGAATTACCTGCCCGGACCTGACGACATCTACCTAAGTCCCTCGCAGATAAGGCGTTTTGCGCTTCGGACCGGCGACACGATCGAAGGGCCCATCCGCGCGCCGAAGGATGGCGAGCGGTATTTCGCGCTGCTCAAAGTCAACACAATCAACTTCGAGGATCCCGAGAAGGCGCGCCACAAGGTTCACTTCGACAACCTGACGCCGCTCTACCCCGACGAGCGGTTCAAGATGGAGATCGAGGATCCGACCGTGAAGGATCGCTCGGCCCGGATCATCGACCTGGTGGCGCCGATCGGCAAGGGCCAGCGCTGCCTGATCGTTGCGCAGCCGCGCACCGGCAAGACCGTGCTGCTGCAGAACATCGCGCACTCGATCGAGCGCAACCATCCGGAATGCTACGTCATCGTGCTGCTGATCGACGAGCGGCCGGAAGAGGTCACCGACATGCAGCGCTCGGTGCAGGGCGAGGTCGTCTCGTCGACCTTCGACGAGCCGGCGACGCGCCATGTCGCGGTGTCCGAGATGGTCATCGAAAAGGCAAAGCGTCTGACCGAGCATGGGCGCGATGTCGTTATCCTGCTCAATTCCATCACGCGCCTCGGCCGCGCCTACAACACCGTGGTGCCGAGCTCGGGCAAGGTGCTGACCGGCGGCGTGGATGCCAACGCGCTGCAGCGGCCGAAGCGCTTCTTCGGCGCGGCGCGTAACATCGAGGAGGGCGGCTCGCTGACGATCATCGCCACCGCGCTGATAGACACCGGCAGCCGCATGGACGAGGTGATCTTCGAGGAATTCAAGGGCACCGGCAACTCCGAGATCGTGCTGGACCGGAAGGTCGCGGACAAGCGCGTCTTCCCGGCGATCGATATCCTGAAGTCCGGCACCCGCAAGGAAGAGCTGCTGGTATCGAAGACCGACCTGACGAAGATGTTCGTGCTGCGCCGCATCCTGAACCCGATGGGCACGACGGATGCCATCGAGTTCCTGATCGGCAAGCTGAAGCAGACCAAGTCGAACAGCGAGTTCTTCGAACTCGATGAACGCGTGACGCTGGCGCTGCATGAGGGAGGGCGTCGCTGACGCGGGGCCCGATGCAGAGAATGCCTGACACTGGCGCACGCGACGAGACCCCGGACACCATTTTTGCGCCGGCCACGGGCTACGGGCGGACGGCGGTCGCCATCGTGCGGATCTCCGGCCCGGGGGCGCACGACGCCGTCACCGCGCTGGCGGGGGCGCCCTTGCCGCCCTGGCGAGCGCTGACGCTGCGGGTGCTTCGCGATGGGTCGGGCGAGGCGCTCGACCAGGCGATGATCGTCGTTTTCCCGGAAGGCGCCAGCTATACCGGCGAGGCGATGGCGGAAATTCACTGCCATGGCGGGCCGGCGGTAATCTCGGACGTGCTTGACGCTCTCGGTTCGCTGCCGCGTTTTCGCTTGGCGGAGGCGGGTGAGTTCACCCGGCGCGCCTTGCTGGCCGGGCGCATGGATCTGAGCGAGGTTGAGGGGCTGGCCGACCTGGTCGCCGCGGAGACGAGCGGTCAGCGGCGGCAGGCACTGCGGGTGCAGTCGGGCGCGGTGTCGCGGCGCGTCGCCGAGTGGCGCCGGCTGCTCCTGCGAGTGCGGGCGCTGCTGGAGGTCGTCATCGACTTTGCCGATGACGAGGTGCCGGACGATGTTGCGCCGGAAGTTCGTGGGCTCCTGGACCGCGCGGTCTCCGGGATGGAGGCGGAGCTGGCGGGTGCCGTGCCGGCAGAGCGGATGCGCTCCGGGTTCGACGTCGCGATCATCGGGCCGCCGAATGTCGGAAAGTCCTCGCTGCTGAACGCGCTCGCGGGGCGGGATGCGGCGATCGTCTCGGAGATCGCCGGGACGACGCGCGATGTGCTGGAAGTCCGGTTCGACCTGGGCGGGCTGCCGGTAACGTTTCTCGACACGGCTGGCATCCGCGAGGCTAGGGATCCGGTCGAGGCGATTGGGGTCGACCGTGCGCGGAAACGCGCCGAGGCCGCGGACCTACGGTTGCTGTTGCGGTCACCCGACGTGCGGGACGGGGAGGGAGACGTGTTGACACGCGAGGGTGACATTCGCGTCTGGGCGAAGAGCGACCTGGGCGCCGGGGAGGGCGACGTAGCGGTTTCCGTTACGCGCGATGAGGGCAGTCCGGGTGCTGCTGGACCTGGTTCGTTGCCGACTGGCGCAGCGGGCGGCCGGGGCCGGTGTACTCGGCACCCAGCGGCAGCGTCGCGCCCTCGAGGATGCGCGCGATCACCTCCGGAGCGGGCGGGAGTTGATCACGATGCCGGAATTGGCCGCTGAGGAGGTGAGGCTTGCGACCGAGGCGCTCGACCGGCTAATCGGGCGCGTGGGCGTGGAGGACGTGTTGGGCGAGGTTTTCGCCGGATTCTGCCTCGGGAAATGAGGTGTTTCACGTGAAACGACCTGCGGAGCCTCGGATCGTGGTGGTTGGAGGCGGGCACGCCGGCGCGGAGGCGGCGCACGCCTGCGCACGGATGGGCGTTCCGGCCGTCCTGGTCACCCAGCGGCGCGACCGCATCGGTGAGATGTCATGCAATCCGGCCATCGGCGGGATCGGAAAAGGTCACCTCGTCGCCGAGATCGATGCGCTGGATGGACTGATGGGGCGGGCCGCAGATGCAGCCGGCATCCAGTTCCGGTTGCTCAACCGCAGCAAGGGGCCAGCCGTGCGCGGACCGCGGGCGCAGTGCGACAGGGTGCTCTATCGACGCGCAGTTCAGGCTCTGCTCGGCGAGGCCGAGTTGATCACGGTCGTCGAGGGAGAGGTTACCGACTTGCTGCTGTCGGCCGGCCGGGTCACCGGCGTGGTGCTCGGCTCGGGCGAGCGAATCGAGGCGGACGGGGTCGTGCTGACCACGGGAACCTTCCTTGGCGGCCGCATCTTTTGCGGCGACAGGGCCGAGGCGGGGGGTCGGATTGGGGACGCGCCCGCGTTGCGCCTTGCGACGCGGATTCGCGCAGCCGGCCTGCCGATAGGCCGGTTAAAGACCGGCACCCCGCCAAGACTGGAGGCGCGCAGCATCCGCTACGACGGGCTGCAGGCACAGCCCGGCGATGCGGATCCAACTCTGTTGTCGACGATGAGCGCCGGGCCGGCCGTTCCGCAGATGGATTGCCACATCACCCGGACAACAGCCGAGACCCACGAGGTCGTCGCCGGTAACTTGCACCGTTCAGCGGTCTACTCCGGCGCTATCGGCGGGATCGGTCCCCGCTACTGCCCGTCTATCGAGGACAAGATCTCGCGTTTCCCGGACAGGGAGTTCGCATCAGATCTTTCTCGAGCCCGAAGGGCTGGACAGCCCGCTGGTCTATCCGAACGGCATCTCGACGTCCCTGCCGGCCGACGTGCAAGAACTGCTGGTCCGGTCGATCCCCGGGCTCGAGGCCGCTCGCATCGTGCAGCCCGGCTATGCGGTCGAGTACGACTTCGTGAACCCACAATGTCTGGCAGCTACGCTCGAATGTCGCCTGCTGCCGGGGCTGTTCCTGGCCGGGCAGATCAACGGAACCACGGGATACGAGGAAGCGGCCGCGCAGGGGCTGATCGCCGGCCTGAACGCGGCTGCGGCTGCGCGCGGGACCGACGCGGTGACCTTCGATCGCGCTGAGGGTTACCTTGGTGTGCTCGTAGACGACTTGATCACGCAGGGCGTCCGCGAACCCTATCGGATGTTCACCTCGCGCGCCGAGTACCGGCTGCAGCTCCGCGCCGACAACGCCAGCCGCCGGCTGACGCCGAAGGGCATCGCAATCGGCTGCGTTGGCGCAGCGACGGCGCGAGCATTTCGAGCGGAAAACGGAGGCGCTGGAAGCCCTGCGCACCCGCCTTGAGCGCATGACGGTCACGCCGTCCGCGGCACGCGATGCCGGCATTCACCTGAGCCAGGATGGCGCGAAACGTCACGCGCTGGCGCTGCTGGCGATCGCCGGGGCGACGCACGAAGCCGTTGCACGATTGTGGCCGGAGATCGGGCGAATGGACCGTGGGCTTCTGGACCAGCTGGTCACCGAGGCCCGCTATGCGCCTTACGCCGAGCGGCAGGGACGCGACATCGCAGCGATGCGGCGGGAGCAGGGGCTCTCGCTGCCGAGCGAGATCGACTACGGGGCGCTTCCTGGTCTTTCGGCCGAGATCGCCGGCAAGCTTTCGACGGTACGGCCGACCGACCTGGCGCAGGCGGCGCGAATCGACGGCATGACGCCGGCTGCCCTGACCCTGCTCCTCGCCCACGCCCGGCGCCAGCCGAGGGCGGTCGCCCCGTGAGCGCGGCGGCCCCGGCGGGCTCTGTTCCACGTGAAACGCTCGAGCCGCTCCGGGAGCTGGTCGACCTCGTCACCCGCTGGAACACCAGGATCAACCTGATGTCGAGGGCCGAAGTCGCGGATCTGTGGACCCGCCACGTCATTGACAGTGCTCAGCTTTTCCCGCTGGCGCCGTCCAGCGCCCGGACTTGGCTCGATCTCGGTTCCGGCTCCGGGTTTCCAGGCCTCGTCTGCGCAATCATCGCGCGCGCCGAAGATCATCCAGCGGCGTTTACCCTCGTCGAAGCGGACACCCGCAAGGCGGCCTTCCTGCGCGAAGCGGCGCGCCTGCTGGGGCTCGACGCCGATATCGTCAATGCGCGCATCGAGACGGCGCACCTTCCTGCGCAGGATGTCATCTCGGCGCGCGCACTGGCGCCGCTCGACCGCCTGCTCGGCTACGCATACCCGTTCTGCCATCCCGGCACGCGATTGCTGCTGCCCAAGGGGCGGCAGGCCAATTCCGAATTGACGCTCGCCCGCCGCGGTTGGCATAGTCGGATTGTCCGGGTCCCGAGCCGCTCCGACCCCGACGCTACCATACTCCAGATCTCGGAGGTTCGGCGACGCCATGACTGATTCCGCCGAGGATCACGGCCGGGCGGCAAAGGTGCTTGCGATCGCCAACCAGAAGGGCGGGGTCGGCAAGACCACGACGGCAATCAACCTCGGCACCGCGATCGCCGAGGCAGGGCTCCGCTGCCTGATCGTCGATCTGGACCCGCAGGGCAACGCGTCGACCGGCCTCGGAAGCAGCGCGTCGACGCGAGAGCGGACCAGCTATGACGCGTTGGCCGGGAATGGCGGGCTGGACGATGCAGTCATCGAGACGGCGGTGCGCAATCTCAGCCTGGTTCCGGCCTCGGTCGACCTGTCCGGCATCGACGTGGAGCTCGTCGAGGACCGCCACCGCGCCCGCCGGCTGCGCGCGCTGCTGACGCCGGAGGTGCGCGGCGCCTACGACTACATCCTGATGGACTGCCCGCCCTCGCTGAACCTGCTCACGGTCAACGCCATGGCGGCTGCCGACGCGGTCATTGTACCGCTGCAATGCGAGTTTTTCGCGCTTGAAGGGCTGTCGCAGCTTATCGCGACCGTCCGCCGCGTGCAGTCCTCGCTGAACCCGTCGCTACGCATCCACGGCATCGTGCTGACGATGTACGACCAGCGCAACCGGCTCTCGTCGCAGGTCGCCGACGACGTGCGCGAGAACCTCGGGGCCGTCGTCTACCGGACCATGATCCCGCGCAACGTCCGCCTCTCCGAGGCTCCGAGCCACGCTCTGCCGGCGTTGCTTTACGATTCCGCCTGCGCCGGCTCGCGCGCCTACCGCGCGCTCGCCGCCGAACTTCTCGACCGTGACGGATGGACCGCGGCTGCCTGAGGAAACGATGTCCCGAACACCTGACCGCCGAGCCCTCGGCCGCGGCCTCTCGGCACTGCTCGGCGAACCCGAAGCGGGCGGCACCGGCACGGCACCCGCCGAAATTCCGCTAGACCTGATCCGCCCGAACGCCGACCAGCCGCGCCAGGGCTTCCGCCAGGAGGATCTGCAGGAGCTGGCCGCCTCGATCCGCGAGCACGGGGTGATCCAGCCGGTGATCCTGCGCCCGCAGCCGGGCACGCAGGGTGCCTACCAGATCGTCGCCGGCGAGCGCCGCTGGCGGGCCGCGCAGCTTGCCGGGTTGCACGCCATCCCGGCTGTCGTCCGCGAGCTCGATGACCGGCAGCTCCTCGAGCTCGCCATCATCGAGAACGTCCAGCGCGTCGATCTCGACCCGGTCGAGGAGGCCCGCGGCTATGCCCAGCTGATCGAGACCTTCGGTTACACGCAGGAGAAACTCGCCAGCACGATCGGCAAGAGCCGCAGCCACGTCGCCAACACGATGCGGCTGATGGCGCTGCCCGAGCCCGTGCTCAACATGTTGCGCGCCGGTACGCTGACCGCAGGGCACGCGCGGGCGCTGATCACTGCCTCCGACCCGGTCGCTCTCGCCGAACAGGCCGTCGCACGTGGCCTGAGCGTGCGCCAGGTCGAGGAGCTGGCGCGCAAGCTGCCGGCCGCCGTTCGCGCCCGCGTGCCGCGCGGTGAGGCGGAGAAGGACGCCGACACGCGGGCGCTCGAGGGCGATCTCTCGGCCGCTATCGGCATGCGGGTGACGATCGACCACGTGGCCGGCGGCGGCGGCGAGATGCGCATCCGCTACCAGGATCTCGACGCGCTCGACCGCCTGTGCCGGAAGCTCGGCGAGTAGCTTTCAGCGCCCGGCCATCATCGCCAGTCGCAGGGCACAGCGTTCGACCAGCGCCAGCGCCGGCACGCGCTCGGCCGAGCGGATCCGGCCATCGGCCTCGAACAACAGCCGTCCGGCGAGTTCCAGCCGGTCGCGCCTCCAGGCGGCCACCTGGGCGCGCATGGCGTCGCGCCGCGGCCCCCAGAGCGGCGGCCTGACGCGCCCGAGCCCCGCATCAGGCCCGCCATCGGCGCTCGCCGCAATGAGGAGCTGGCGGAAATGTCGTTGCAGGCCGAGCAGCAGGCTGACCGGCGTTGCGCCCGACGCGGTGACCCGGCGGATGAGCGGCCCGATCGCCCCGGCGCGACCATCGGCGACTGCGGCCACGAAGGCATCGAGCTCGGCATCCAGGCCGCTGGGCGCCAGCGCCGCCACGTCCGCGGCCTGCAATGGCTGGTTCGCACCGAGCGCATAGCTCGCCAACGTCTCAAGGTACCGCTCGAACCCGGCGGCGTCCATGCCGGCGGCCAGCGAGACCAGCGCGTCCTTTGCGCCGTCGGACAACCCCGCGGTGACGCCCAGCTCACCCAGCCGCGAGCCGATCTCGCCGGCGTCCAGCGGTTCAGGGTAAATACCGAGCGAAAACAAACGCTTAGATGCCTCGAACAGCCGGCGCAGCGCGGATCGGCCGGCCAGCGCGCCGGCCGTGACGACGACGAACGCGTCCTCGGGAGCGGCTTCACCCAGAACCGGCTCCAGCGCGCCGACCAGCGTATCGGTCGCGCCTTCGACGAGCACTACGCTGCGCCCGGCGCCTGGATCGGCGAAGAACCCGCGGGCGCGCAGGGCCGCATCGAGCGCCGCCGGGTCGCGGCGCACGGCCGCCGCGTCCATCCGCGAAAGCTGCATCGGATCGGCGTCGGCGCCCAGCAGCGCCTCGACCAGCGCCCGCCGGCTCTCCGCCACGGCGCCCTCGTCGGGGCCGTACAGCAGCGCGCCGGCCAGCCCGCGGTCCGGCGAGCGGCAGAACGCGGCCGCCTGCCGCCCGGACAGCTTCACGCCGTCAACTCGTCCGCCCGGGCGAGGATCGAGCGCGAGATCCGCTCGCCCAGGTCGCGCGCCAGCCGCCGCTCGATGTCGAGCCGGGTCTGGTGCGTGGCGAACAGCGAGCCGGTGGCGTTGTAGCCGGCCTGCGAGTAGGTGATGTCGTCGATCAGCGGCTCGGCCGTGCCGACGCGCGTCAGCGTCCAGGCGGCCTTTGCCAGCAGGCTGATCCGCGTCACGGCGTTGTCCTGCGCGACCGCCAGTCCCTCCTCGGTGATGGTCGTGACGACGGCGAGCCGGAAGGCGGGGTCCACCGCCTCGCCCAGCCGGTTCTCCAGGCTATCGACGAGGTAGTGGTCGAAACGCCCGTTGACCGACGGCAGCGCGATTCTGTGGCGCATCGTCCGGGCAGCGGCGTCCGCGCGCAGCATCGGCCGGAAGCAGCCGCCGAGCGCCAGCAGGCCCAGGCCGGCCAGCCCCGCCAGGACCGTTCGGCGCTCAGATGACGACATTGACGATCCGCTCCGGCACGACGATCACCTTCTTCGGCACCCGTCCCTCGAGGAATTTCGCGATGGACGGCTCCGCCAGCGCGGCCTCCTCCACGGTCTCGCGCGCCGCGCCTTTCGCGATCTGGATCTCGGCGCGTTTCTTTCCGTTCACCTGGACCGGCAGCAGTACCGTGTCGCTGACCAGCAGCGCCGGGTCGGCCTCGGGCCAGGACTCGTTGACCACCATGCCGGAATGGCCCAGCCGCGACCACAGCTCCTCGGCAAAGTGCGGCACCATCGGCGCCATCAGCCGGGCGAGCACCTCGAAGCCCTCGCGGCGGGCCCAGGCCATGCCGTCGGACTCGCCGCCCGCCGCGCGGCCCAGCGCGTTGGCCAGCTCGTGCAACCGCGCGACGGCCTTGTTGAACGTGAAGCCCTCGACGCCCTCGGTGACGCCGGCGATCGCCGCATGGGTCGCCCGGCGCAGCGCCAGCGCCTCGGGCCCGAACGAGCCCGGCCGCGCGCCGCCTTCGGGCACGCCGTCCTCCAGCATCCGCCAGACGCGCTGCAGGAACCGCCAGGCACCGTCGACACCGGCGGCGGTCCACTCGACGTCGCGGTCGGGCGGGCTGTCGGACAGCATGAACCAGCGCGCGGTGTCGGCGCCGTAGTCGGCGATGATGCGCTCAGGGTCGATGGTGTTGCGCTTGGACTTCGACATCTTGACCGTCGGCCCGACCTCGACCGGCTGGCCCGTCGCCGTCTCGCGCGCGCCGTCGGCGTCACGCTCGACCTCGTCGGGCGCCAGCCAGACCTGCCGCCCGCGCGCATCGCGCCGCGCATAGGTCTCGTGCGTCACCATGCCTTGCGTGAACAGCGCGTCGAACGGCTCCTCGGCGCTGGCCGGAAGGTGGCCGGTGCGGCTCATCGCCCGGCAGAAGAAGCGCGAATACAGCAGGTGGAGGATCGCGTGCTCGACCCCGCCGATGTACTGGTCGACATTCATCCAGTAGCCGACGTCCTCGGCCACCGTCGGCGTGTCGGCCCACGGGGCCGTGAAGCGCGCGAAGTACCAGGACGAATCGACGAAGGTGTCCATCGTGTCGGTCTCGCGCCGGCCCGGGCCGCCGCATTTCGGGCAGGGCACGAGGCGCCAGGCGTCGTGTCGGTCCAACGGGTTGCCCGGCCGGTCGAAGCTGACGTCCTTTGGCAGCTCGACCGGAAGCTGATCCGTCGGCACCGGAACGGCGCCGCAGGCCTCGCAGTGGATGATGGGGATCGGGCAGCCCCAGTAGCGCTGGCGGCTCAGGCCCCAGTCGCGCAGCCGGAACTTCACGACGCCTTCGCCGAAGCCCTCGCGCTCGGCCAACGCGATGGCCGCGTCGATGGCCTCGTTGCCGGTCATGATCTCGCTGCCGCCGACAGGCAGCAGATAGCGCACCGGTTCGGTCTTCAGCGGCACGTAGGCCTCGTCGACCACCGGCCGGCCGCCCTCGACGGCCTCGAAGCAGTCGATGACCGGCAGCCCGTACTTGCGCACGAAATCCAGGTCGCGCTGGTCGTGCGCCGGAACGCCGAAGATCGCGCCCGTGCCGTAGTCCATCAGGATGAAGTTGGCGATCCAGACCGGGAGCTCCCAGCCCGGGTCCATCGGGTGACGGACGCGGAGCCCTGTGTCGATGCCGCGCTTCTCGGCCGTCTCCAGCGCCTCCTCCGAGGTACCGACGCGCCGGCACTCGGCGTTGAAGGCGGCGATCTCGGGGTTGCCGGCCTCCAGGGCCTTTGCCAGAGGATGGTCGGGCGACACGGCGGCAAAGCTCGCGCCCAGCAACGTGTCGGGCCGGGTCGTGTAGACCTCCAGCCGCTCGAACCCGGCCGGCGCGCCGATCGTCTCGAAGGCGAACTGCAGCCCGCGGCTCTTGCCGATCCAGTTCGCCTGCATCAGGCGCACCTTCTCGGGCCAGTCTTTCAGCCCGCCGATCGCCTCCAGCAACTCGTCGGCCATCTGGCTGATGCGGAACACCCACTGCACCAGCTCGCGCCGCTCCACCGGCGCGCCGGAGCGCCAGCCCTTGCCGTCAATGACCTGCTCGTTGGCGAGCACCGTCATGTCGACCGGATCCCAATTGACCGTGCTCGTGCGTCGCGCGACGAATCCTCCCTCCAGCATGTCCAGGAACAGCCGCTGCTGCTGGGCGTAGTATTCCGGGTCGCAGGTCGCCAGCTCGCGCGTCCAGTCGAGGCTCAGCCCCATGGACTGCAGCTGACGCTTCATCGCCGCGATGTTCTGGTAGGTCCATTCCGCCGGATGCACGCCGCGCTCCATCGCGGCGTTCTCGGCCGGCATGCCGAAGGCGTCCCAGCCCATCGGGTGCAGGACGTTGTAGCCGCGGGCGCGCTTGTAGCGCGCGACCACGTCGCCCATCGCGTAGTTCCGGACGTGCCCCATGTGGATGCGTCCGGACGGGTAGGGAAACATCTCCAGCACGTAGAACTTGGGCCGCGCGGGGTCGCGCTCGGCGCGGAACGCGCCGGCCGCCTCCCATGCTGCCTGCCATTTCGGCTCGATCTCGCGCGCGTCGTATCGCGCCATAAGCCGCCTCCCGGAACCCGGCGGCCGGGACCGGCCGCGATGCGACCTCTTAGTCCGCGCCCGGCGGCATTTCAATCGGCGGAACCCCGGTACCGGGCGGCGGCCGAGCGCCTCGCGCGCGCCGTTCGGGCTGGCCGTCAGCCGGCGGCCGTGCCGTCGACGTCGGCGATGCGAATCTGCCGCGCGCGGGTCAGGATCGCGTCCTCCAGCTTGCGCGGGGTCTCGGGGTCGACGGTGGCCGGGACCCAGAGCCCCTCGGGCGAGCGGACCTCGCGGTAGACGGCGACCTTCAGCGAGCTGGCCGCCAGCGCAGAGCTCAGCATGTAGGCCGTGACCTTGAAGCGCTCGCCCGGCCGGTTCGGCGACGCCCCCCAATCGGTGGCGATCACGCCGGTGAACGGGTCGGTCGAGGCCAGCGGCAGGAAGCTCAGCGTATCGAGCGACGCCTGCCAGAGGAACTTGTTGACCGGCAGCGCGTCGCCCTGCTCCTGCTTGCCCAGCCCGAAGGCCTTGCCGCTGACGATGTTGCCGAGCGATGCGCCGCCGTCGCCGAAGACGCTGCCCTGCTCGGCCTTCCCTGCCGGGCCTTCAGGAAACGGATCCTTGTTCTTGCCGACACTGCAGCCAGTCACGGCAAGCGCGACCAGCGCACCCAGTCCCAGCCAGGCGAGTCTGTGCATCTTCAGTTTCCGCTTCCATTCGCAACGCGCGCCTTCATACGGTGGCGCGCCCGAGGGCGCAACTTACCATCAGATTACAATCGCCCCGATCGGCTGTTGCAAAACTGCACCGGAGCACACCCCGTCTCTCTGTCGCGGACCGGCCGCGATTGACGGTTGAATCAGCATGATGAACAACGACGAACGCGGGGCAGGCTAAGCCCGGCGGCCATCCTGCGGGCGCCTTGTCCGTGAGAGCGAAAACCAAACACGTGAGACCGAAGAGGGACATCATGAAAAAGGTACTCCTGGGCACCAGCGCGATCGCGCTCGCCGGTGCCTTCACGACCTCGGCCAACGCCGTCGAGTGGGACGTAAAGGTCGGCGGGTATTTCGAAGCCTACGCAGCCTATGCCAACTCGCACGTTGACGGGATAGTGAACGAAGACTTTGGCGGCATCGACAACAAGACGGACTCGGAAATCCACTTCAAGCCGTCGATCACGCTCGACAACGGCCTGAAGATCGGCGCCGACGTCCAGATGGAGGGCGGCGGCTACCTGAACACGCCGGACACGATCGACAAGTCCTACATCTTCGTCGATGGCTCGTTCGGCCGCGTTCTGCTCGGCTCCGAGAACTCGGCCGGCTACCTGATGCACTACGGCGCTCCGGACGTGACGTTCGTGAACGTCAACTCGGGCTCGCTGACCAAGTTCATCCCGTTCTCGGGATTTCAGGTGGGTGATATCGGCGGCGGCGTCATTGGTGGCGTTAACACCGGCAGCGACATCTTCCGCGGCACGCTCGGCTCTACCTATATCGAGAACGATCGCAACAACGACGCGAACCGCTTCACCTACTTCACGCCGCGCTTTGCCGGGTTCCAGCTGGGCGTCTCCTACGCCCGTGACGGAAACCAGGACACCAACGCGCAGCTGAACCTGGACACCACGGGCGCCCTGCCCACGAACATCTTCGACATCGGCGCCAACTACGTGAACTCGATCGGCGGCGTCGACATTGCCCTGTCGGGTCGCTGGGGCATGGCCGACGAGAATGTGGTCGGCCAGGGCGATCCGGAGATCTGGGCCACGGGCCTCAACCTCGGCTATGCCGGCTTCACGATCGGCGGTTCGTTCGCCGAGCAGAACAATTCCGGCGCGCAGGACGGCCAGTCCTACGATGCGGGCATCTCCTACGAGACCGGGCCGTGGGGCTTCTCGTTCACGTACTTCCACGGCAGGAACGTGGATAATGAATTGGCAGGGAATGGGCTCGGCGCTGATGAAAAGCTGGCAGAGTACCTGCTCGGCGTCAGCTACACGGTCGCCAAGGGCGTCGCCCTGAACGGCTTCGGCGCCTACGCCAAGCTGAACGAAGACTTCGGCGACGGCTCGGTCGTCGGTGCCACCACTCCGGGCAACGATGTCGACGGCTGGGTCATCGGCACCGGTCTGAAGATCTCCTTCTGATCCGAAAGGATCCGAGACCAACGACATGGCAGGGGGGCGCAGGCCCCCCTGCTGTATTTCGGCCTGACGCAGGACCAGCCGGCTCCGACCGCACCACGCCCTGATGCCCCGCCCGACACTCGCCTGGATCGCGTCCTACCCGAAATCGGGCAACACGTGGATGCGGCTATTCCTGGCAAACTATCTCGTCGGCGGCAGCGAGCCGCTGCCGATCAATCAGGTGCATCGCCTGGTGATGTTCGATGCTGCCGTCGAGCTTTATCGCTCGGCCGGCCTGCCTGCTTTCGACCACATCGCCGACGACAGCTCGGCCCGCCGCCTCCGCCCGCGGATGCTGAAGTGGGTTGCCGGACGCGCCGACCTCACCTTCGCGAAGACGCATTTTCCCAGGCACCCGATCGCGGGTCGCAGCGCGATCCCTCCGGCGCTGACGCGCGCCGCCGTCTACATTCTGCGCGACCCGCGCGACGTCGCGATCAGCTACGCCCGCCACTTCTCGACGACGCCCGACCGCGCCGCAGCGGCGCTCGGTCGTTCCGCCACCAAGATCCTGCCCAGCCCGCGCTCCGTCACCCAGCCGATCGGCACCTGGTCGGCGCATGTCGCAGGCTGGACCGATCCGGCGGCCCGTCCCGCCGCGCTGGCCGTCCGCTACGAGGACATGCTGGCCGACCCGGAGGCGACCTTCACCCGCGTCCTGGCGCATCTCGGCCTGCCGCTTGAGGCCGACAGGCTTGCGCGCGCCATCCGGTTCGCCTCGTTCGACGAGTTGCGGAAGCAGGAGGAGCGCGACGGCTTCCACGAACAGCCCGGGCTGCGCCAGGCTTTCTTCCATACCGGCGCCGCCGGCCAGTGGCGCGACCGGCTGTCGACCGAGGCCGCCCGCCGTATCGAAACCGAGCACGCCGCGCAGATGACCCGATTCGGCTACCTGCCGGGTGCCGGCTGACAGGGCAGCCGAGGTTCCGCGCAGATCGCTTTCTGCTATACAGGCGCTCGGACGCGAGGCCACACGGACGCTACGGAATGCCGCAGAGAACGCGACCCGGACGGCCACGCGCTGCCGCCGGCGACGGCCCCCGCCCGGCCGATGCGACCCCGGCCGGGACAAGGACCATCGTCTGGCTCGCCTCCTATCCAAAGTCCGGCAACACCTGGACGCGCGCCTTCCTCGCCAACTACCTGGTCAACCCGGACAGCCCGGTGCCGATCAACCACATCCGCCGCTTCGCCGTCAGTGACGCGGCCATCGAGCTCTATGGCAAGGTCGCGCCGCCCGGGTTCGACCCGGCCCATCCGGTGGCGCATCTCAGGCTGCGCGAAAGGGTCCTGCGCGCCATCGCCGGCAATGGCGCCGACATGAACTTCGTGAAAAGCCACAACATCAACGGCACGGTTTCGGGCACACAGTTGATCATGCGGCGCTACACGCGGGCGGCGGTCTACGTCGTGCGCAACCCGCTCGACGTCGCGATCTCTTATGCCCGCCATTTCGGCATGGCGCCCTCGCGCGCCTGCCAGTCGATCTCGCGCTCGGACAACACCACCGCCGGCGGCGAGCGCAACGTCAAGCAGTTCCTCGGAAGCTGGGCCGAGCACGTGCTCAGCTGGACAGGCGCCACCGATTTTCCGGTCCACGTCATGCGCTACGAGGACATGCGGGCCGACCCGCACGGGTGTTTCCGGACCATGCTCGACCGGCTCGGCATCCCTGTCGACGGTGAGCGGCTCGACCGCGCCGTCCGGTTCTCCTCGTTCGAGGAGTTGCAGCGCCAGGAAAAGGCCGGCGGTTTCGTCGAAGCCTCGAGGAACACCGAGCGGTTCTTCCACTCCGGCACCTCCGGCCAGTGGCAGGGCGTGCTGAGCGACGAGGACATCGCCACCGTCCGGCAGGCGAACCAGGCCGCGATGCGCACCTACGGCTATCTCTGAAAGCGCCCGGCGCGTCTCTCGTCCGGGGCATTTCCGGAGGCTGGCCTTTGCCGCCCGCGCCAGTCTGCTATACAGCCGGGCGCGCGCCCCGCGCGGAACGGGGCGACAGACGCGCGGCGGGCTGGCGGCGGACGGGGCGAGGACGGGCATGGCGCAGAAGACCCGAGCGCAGGGGCGGCAGACCGGCGCCGCCACGCGCGGTCGCGCGCCGGGCTCCGGTAGCGCGCAGCAGCCCGCGCGGCCGACGAATCCCGACCGGCTCAAGAACATCGTCTGGCTCGCCTCCTACCCGAAGTCCGGCAACACCTGGGCACGCATCTTCCTCGCGAACTACCTGCTGGGCACGCTGCAGCCGATCCCGATCAACGAGGTGCACCGGATCGGGATCGGCGATTCGGTCGCGCCGGCCTACCGCAAGGTCGCCGGCGGCCGCTTCGACCCCGCCGACACGATCGGCCACCTGCGCCTGCGCGAGCGCGTGCTGCGCGGCATCGCGGCGAACGGCGCCGACATCAACTTCGTCAAGACGCACAACGCCCGCGACCGTGCCTTCGGGGTCGAGCTGATCCTGCCGCGCTACACCCGGTCCGCCGTCTACATCATTCGCAACCCGCTCGACGTCGTCGTCTCCTACGCCCGGCACTACGGCCAGAGCCCGGCCGAGGCGGCGCAGGCGATCTCGCGCGCCGACAACACCATCGCGGCAGACCCGACCAGCACCGCCCAGTATCTCGGTACCTGGTCCGACCATGTCCGCGGCTGGACCGGCGCGCGCGACTTTCCCGTCCACGTCATGCGCTACGAGGACATGAAGGCCGACCCGCACGGCGCCTTTGCCGGGCTGCTCGGCTTCCTCGGCGTCCCGGTCGACCCCGAGCGGCTCGATCGCGCCATCCGCTTCTCGTCCTTCGACGAGATGAAGCGCCAGGAACAGGCCACCGGCTTCATCGAGCGCCCGCAGAACGCCGATCGCTTCTTCCACACCGGCGAAACCGACCAGTGGAAGCAGGCGCTGCCGCCCGAGGCCGGCGCCCTGCTGCGCGAGCGCCACGGTGCCGTCATGGCAAAATTCGGCTACATGCCGTGACCGCGGACGCGCGCACCATCGTCTGGCTCGCCTCGTACCCGAAATCGGGCAACACCTGGCTGCGCGCCTTCCTGGCGAACTACCTGTTCGAGGGCGACGGGCCGGCCAGCTTCGCGGCGGTGCAGCGCGTCAGTTCCGGCGACTGCTCCGGCCCGTCCTATGCCGAGCTCTCGGGCCGCGACCCCCGCGCGCTGACGCTGCCGCAGTATCTCGACACGCGCGGTCGGCACCTTCGACGCATCGCCACGAACGGCGCGCCGGTGAACCTGGTCAAGACGCACGTCGCCAACGCCCGGATCGGCGGCGCCTGGCTGATCCCCGCCGAGCTGACGCGCCAGGCGATCTATCTCGTGCGTCACCCGCTCGACATGCTGGTCTCGTATGCCGACCACTGGGGAATCGGCCTGGCCGAGGCGGCACGCCAGATCGCCGACCCGAAGAACGCGATCGCGCCCGGCGAGAAAACCGCCGCACAGTTCCTCGGCGACTGGTCCGGGCACGTCACCGGCTGGACCCGCGCGCGCGACTTCCGGGTGCTGACGCTGCGCTACGAGGACCTGGCGACCGACCCCGAAGCCGCCTTCACCGCCGTCCTCCGCCATATCGGCGCGCCGGTCGACCGCGCCGTGCTGGCGCGCGCCATCGAGGCCGCCAGCTTTCCCGTGCTGGCCGCGATGGAGACCGCCGGCGGCTTCCCCGAGCGCGGCCCGGCGCAGCAGCGGTTCTTTCGCGAGGGCCGCACCGGCCAGTGGCAGGACACCGTCCCCGACGAGATCGCCGACCGCGTCACCCGCGACCACCGCACCGTCATGAAACGACTGAAGTACCTCTGATGCCCTCGCCCCAAAACCCCTCGCAAGCCTCGCTGCAACGGATCGTCTGGCTGGCCAGCTTTCCGAAGTCCGGCAACACCTGGACGCGCGTGTTCCTCGCCAACTACTTCATGCCGCCCGGCCAGGCGCCGGACATCAACACGCTCTACCGATTCACCACGGCCGACGTTCGGCAGGACTTCTTCGACCGCGTGAACGGCTCGCCCTTCGTCGCGCGCGATTTCAACCACTGGCTGAAGACCCGTTCCGGCGTGCTGCGCGCCATCGCCGCCTCGAAGCCCGGCCACCACTTTGTCAAGACGCACTGCCAGGTGCGCCGCATCGGCGATGTCGACCTGATCCTGCCCGAGGTGACGGCAGCAGCGATCTACGTCATGCGCAACCCGTTCGACCTGGTGCTGTCCTACGCCCGCCACCTGGGCGAATCGGTCGACCAGACCATCACCCGGATGGCGAACGCCGAGGCGATCAACGGCGGCGAGACCGGCGTCCTGGAAGTCATCGGCCGCTGGGACCAACACGTCGCGTCCTGGGTCGACGCGCCGGGCCTGAAACCGCACGTCATGCGATACGAGGACATGGTGACCGACACCGAACGCACCTTCCGCGGCCTTTTCACCTTCCTGCGCGTGCCCGTCGACGATGCGCGCCTCGCCCGCGCCATCGACGCCGCCAGCTTCGACTCGCTGCAGAAGCAGGAGCGCGAGAAGGGCTTTCGCGAGCGGCCGCCCGGCATGAAGCAGTTCTTCGCCACCGGGCGCGCCGGCGGCTGGCGCGAGCGTCTCGCCCCGGCGCAGGTCGCGCGCATCCGCGCCGAGTTCCTGCCGGCGCTCGAGCGCCACTATCCCGAGATGCTGGACGAGACCGCGGCAGTGGCGGCGGGCGCATGAGCGGGCTCGACGATATCCGCGCCCGCATCGACGCGGCGGCGCGCGAGGCCGGCCGCGACCCGGCCGACGTCACGCTGATCGCGATCTCGAAGGTGCAGCCGCTCGAGCGCGTCGAGGCCGTGCTGGACGCCGGCCACCGCATCTTCGGCGAGAACCGCGTGCAGGAGGCCGCCGGCAAGTGGCCCGCCTTCCGAGAGCGCTATCCCGGCGTCGAGCTGCATCTCGTCGGTCCCCTGCAGACCAACAAGGTCCGCCAGGCGCTGGACCTCTTCGACGCCATCCACTCGGTCGACCGCGAGAAGCTGGCGCGCAAGCTGGCCGACGGCTTTGCCGAGACCGGCCGGCCGCTGCCCTGCTTCATCCAGGTCAACACCGGCGAGGAGCCGCAGAAGGCCGGCTGCCTGCCCGGCGACGCCGACGCCTTCATCGCGGCCTGTCGCGACTACGGTCTGCCGGTCGAGGGGCTGATGTGCATCCCGCCGCTCGACGAGGAGCCATCGCTGCACTTCGCGCTGCTGGCGAAGATCGCCGAGCGGAACGGGCTTTCGGGGCTGTCGATGGGCATGAGCGGCGACTTCGAGCGCGCCATCGCGCTCGGCGCCACGCATGTCCGCATCGGCTCAGCGATTTTCGGCGAGCGCCAGCCCGGCTAGCGCCGCCGCCGCGACCGGCACGATCTCGAAATCGGCCCAGGCCCGGGCCAGCGCCTCGGCCGCAGAAGCCGGATCGCCCAGCCAGACGACCTGCCTGCCCAGCGCGGCCTCGGCTGCCGCGCGCCGGGCCGCACCCGCGCCGCGCCAGCGCGCCGGCCCGTCCGACGGGCCCAGCACGACCCGCCCGGCGTCGCGCCGCGCGAGCTCCAGGATCCCCGCCTGACAGTCCGCGTCGTGCAGCACCAGGTCGGCCGACTGCAACCGCCCGACGGCGCGCAGCGTCAGCAGGTCGGGTGCGACCGAGGCATCCACCAGGCTGATGCGCCCGGCTGGGAACCCGGGCGCCGCGCCCGCGTCCAGCGCCGCGTCGATGGCCGCCAGCGCCTCGTCTCCGCGCCCCTCGGCGACCAGCCGTCGCGGCACGTCGCAGGCCCATTCCCAGAATCGCCGCCGCGCCGCCGGCACGACCCGCGCCGCCACCCGGCCGCGCAGTGACCCGGCCAGCGCCGCGAATCGGCCGAGCTCCGGTTCCAGCGCCGCCTCCAGCAGCGTCTTGATGCGCCGCGCCAGCACCGGCGCCGTCCCCTCAGTGCCGATGGCGACGACGACCGGGTCGCGGTCGACGATCGCCGGCATGATCCGCGTCCGACAGTGCCGGCCGGTCGACGACGTTGACCACCGCGCCGGCGGCCCGCGCCAGCGCGGCGGCGGCCGCGTCCAGCGCCGCGCACCCTGTTGCCACCACGACCAGCCGCGCCCCGGTAAAGACCGCGACTTCCGGCACGGCGCCGATCAACACCGCGTCGGCCCGCCGCAACCATGACGGCCAGCTCGGACGTCACCTCGTCGGCGAGAATCTCCAGACGCGCTGTCGTGCGGGTCAGCAGCCGCGCCTTCTGCGCCGCCTGCTCGCCACCGCCGACCAGCACGACACGGGCGCCGTCCAGGTTCAGGAACAGGGGAAAGTGACGCACCGGACCCTCCAGCCCTCTCCAAAAGCCCGCAGGCATTCACAATCATTACGGCGCCAGTGGGAAAATTACCACCACGGGAGAGGGAAACAAATGATTTCACAGAAATCCGCAGGGATTATCCGCGCCTTTCCCTCCGCCGCCCCGGCTGGTAGTCTCGTGGGCCGGTGCATTATTGTCGCGGCAGACGGCAAAGCCGCGCCGGCGCGTTGAGACGAGGCACAGACCGGCCCATCTCGGCGCCGAGGCAGAGCGGGGACGTCCCTTGGGGACCGGCAGGAAATCGAGCGAGAGGCCGCAGGGCGAAAAGCCGGCAGCCCGGAAGAAACGCAAGCCGCGCCGGGCCGGCCCCGGCCCGGTCGGCCGGCTGGTGCGCGGCGTCTTCCGGCTGGTCTGGGGCTTTCTCTGGCGCATCGGGCTGATCGTCGGCCTGCTCGTCGGCGGCGCCACGGCCTATTACGTAACGATCCTGCCCTCCTCGGACCAGCTCTTCGACGGCCGCGCCACCGGCTCGGTCGTCCTGCGTGACGTCAACGGCGAGATCTTCGCCTGGCGCGGCGAGCAGTATGGCGGCGAGGTCCGCGCCGACCGCGTCTCGCCCTATCTGGTCGACGCCATCCTCGCCGCCGAGGACAAGCGCTTCTACATGCACCCGGGCATCGACCCGCAGGGCATCCTTCGCGCGCTGGCGGTCAACCTGCGGTCCGGCCGCGTCGTGCAGGGCGGCTCGACGATCACCCAGCAGGTCGCCAAGCTGCTGTTCCTCGACGCCGAGCGCTCGATCGACCGCAAGCTCAAGGAAATCCCGATCGCGCTGGCGCTCGAGCTGAAATACACCAAGGAGGAGATCCTCTCCGTCTATCTGAACCGCGTCTATCTCGGCGCCGGCACCTACGGCTTCGAGGCGGCGGCGCAGCGCTATTTCGGCAAGTCGGCGCGCGTGCTCAGCCCTGCCGAGGCGGCGATGCTCGCCGGCCTGCTGCGCGCGCCCTCGCGCTACGCGCCGACCCACGATCTGGCCCAGTCGCAGGGCCGCGCCAGCGTCATCGTCCGGCTGATGGAGGAGCAGGGATACCTGACCGAGGCGCAGACGATCGAGGCACTGGCCAACCCGGCCGTGCTCAGCGACAGCGCCGCGGCACGCGCCGGCGGGGCATTCGCCGACTGGGTGATGGAGGAGGGTGCCGAGGACAATTTCCTGGATCTGCTGGGTGGGGCGGATGTCGACATCCAGACGACCTTCGATCCGGCCGTGCAGAAGGCGGCCGAGCAGGCGCTGGCCCAGGTCTTCGACGAGAAGGTGAAGGAGGGCTCGACGGCCCAGGCCGCCATCGTCGTCATGACGCATGACGGTCAGGTGCGCGCGATGGTCGGCGGGCGCGAAAAGGGCGCCGCGCAGTTCAACCGCGCCACCCAGGCGCTGCGCCAGCCCGGCAGCGCCTTCAAGCCCATCGTCTACGCGGCGGGGCTGGAAGCCGGCCTGCGGCCGCTCGACGTGATGGAGGACGCGCCCATCCGCATCGGCAACTGGTCGCCCTCGAATTACGAGAACAGGTATCGCGGGCCGGTCACGCTGAAGGAGGCGCTGGCGCACTCGATCAACACCGTCGCCGTGCGCGTCTCTCAGCGCGCCGGGCTGGACAACGTGCGCGAGCTGGCCGCGCGCCTCGGCCTCGACACGCCGGTCGCGCCGGGGCCGGCCATCGCACTTGGCACCTCCGAGGTGCGGCTGGTCGACCTGACGGGCGTCTACGCCACCTTTGCCAACGCCGGCCGTCGGGCCGAGCCACACGGCGTCGCCGCCATCCGTCTGCGCGGCGACGAGCGGCCGATCCAGCGCTCGCCCGACGGCGCCGGCGAGCAGGTGATCTCGGAGCAGACCGCCGGCCTGCTGACCGACATGCTGATGGCCGTGGTCGAGAACGGCACTGGCGGGCGTGCCAGGCTGCCCGGATGGGAGGTCGCCGGCAAGACCGGCACGACGCAGGCGGCGCGCGACGCCTGGTTCATCGGATTCACCGCCGACTACGTCACCGGCGTCTGGATGGGCAACGACGACAATAGCCCGCTGACCGGCGTGACCGGCGGCGGCCTGCCGGCCGAGATCTGGCACGAGGTCATGGCGCGGATCGAGGAAGGCCGCACGCCGAGCCCGCTGAACGCCATCGAGCCTCAGCCCTCGCGCATCGTTCTGGACTCCGGGTCCAACAGCCGCCCGACCATCACGCGGTCCGGCGGCGACACGGTGGTCGAGCGTATCCTCAACGACGTCGTGCGCAGCCTGGGCGGCAATCCGCGGCCGTCAGGCGGCGACTGGAAGCCGAAGGCGGGCAGCGACCGCTGACCAGGCCGCACGGCGCGACCGTGACCAGGTCATCGATATGCTGATGACTTCCGGGCGAAAGATACGTGCGTGCTTGCACGCACCCATGCGTGGCGGCGCGTGCACGCGCAGCTGACGGATCGACCGAGGCCGGAGTCCTCTGCGGAAAGCCTGACCATGTCACCGCCTTGAAGCTGGTGGCACGGTGCAACACCCCTTTTCCCGGCCCGAATGGGCCGGGTTCGCGCGGGCGGCGCCGATTCAGTTCGCCGGGGCGCTGCCCTGCTGGGCGCGCAGCTCGCCCAGCCTCTGGCGGTAGAGCGTGGCGAAGTCGACATTGTCCAGCATCAGCGGCGGATAGCCGCCGTCGCGCGTCACGTCCGAGATGACACGGCGGGCATAGGGCAGGATCTGGCGCGGGCACTCGATGAACAGGAAGGGGTGCATGTGCTCCTTCGGCACGTTCGTGATCTCGAACACGCCGACATAGTCCAGCTCGACGATGAAGCGCGTGCTTTCGCCGACCTTTGCCGTGGCGTTGATCTTCATGCCGACCTGGTAGCGATCCTCGCCGATGCTCCCGCCGTCCAGGTTGACCGCCACGTTGATTTCCGGCGTGCCCTGGGCCTGGCTGCCCTGCTGCGCCGCGACGTTCTCGAACGAGAGGTCGCGGACGAAGTGCGCGATGAGCCGCAGGTTCGGCGCCGGGTGGTTCTCGTCGGTGTCGCCGCCGGCCTCCGGCCGCGCGCCCGCATTGGTGCTCTGTTCTGACATTACGGTGTTCCTCTGGCGGTTCGGGCGCGGCCTAGCAGATCGCGGAACCGCCCGCAATTGCACCT
>CAVRHY010000017.1:0-270402 GCA_963721105.1 uncultured Alphaproteobacteria bacterium
TTCCAAATGTCGCTGGACACTTCGGTGCATCTCCGATGGTCGGGCGGTGGCAGGGCGTCGCTCCAGCCAGGCGAGGCGGGTCAGGTTGTCGGCGATGTTGGCGAGCGTCAGCTTCGCCATGGCCCGCGCGATGCCGACGGTGCGGATGACCAGGTTCGTGCGGGACTTCTGGGCGGCGAAGACATGCTCGACGGCGGAGCGGACGGTGGCGCGCACGGCGTTGGCGCGGCGGATGTGCGTCGGCATCTGCCGGCCGCGCGGCTTCGGGCGCTGCAGCTCGGCCGCGAGCCGCGCCGCTCGAGAAGGGCCATGTTCGCCTTCGAGCGGTAGGCGGTGTCCGCCCAGACATGGCTCGCCGTGTTGCCGGGGTCGAGGACGGCACCGAGCTGGCCACCGTCATGCGCCGCGGCGTGCGTGACCGTGGAGCGCCGGATCAGCCCGTGCGCGCGATCGATCGAGATTTGGTTCTTGTATCCGAAGGCCGGCACGAGGATCTCGCCGGTGGCGATCCGCTTCGCCCCGCCCTCCGGCGGCGCCGGGCGCTTGCGGCCGCGCGTCAGCGTCCACCGGCCGTCGCGGTCGAGCTGGCGGGTGCGGGCCGGCTTCCAGCCCTCCGGTGTGCCGACGCCCTTCACGACGGCCTTCTCCGTCTCGTTCAGCCGCGGCCGGCGGGCCTCGGCGATTGTCGCATCGACGATCTGCCCGCCCATTGCGAGGAAGCCGCGCTCGCGCAGCACCGCGTCAAAGCGCTCGAACAGCCGCTCGAAGGCGCCGGCCCGGACGAACTGCTCGCGGAACAGCCAGATCGTCTTGGCGTCCGGCACAGGGTCCGCCAGCGACAGCCCGGCGAAGCGCATGAACGAGAGCCGGTCGCGGAGCTGGTACTCCGCCTGGTCGTCCGACAGCGTCCAGAGCGTCTGCAGCACCAGCACCCGGAACATAAGCACCGCGTCGTAGGGCGGGCGTCCACCCTTTGCCCGGTCCGACCGCTTCAGCGCCGCCTCGAGCTCCGGCCGGAACAGCTCGAAATCGACGACCGCCGCCAGCCGATCGAGCGGATCGCCCGCCCCCGACAGCCAGCGCAGCCATTCGTCCGTGTCGAAGAAACCAGCCTGGCGCGCCATCCGCCCCTCCGTCGCCGCTCACCACGACGGAATCACGCCAGAGGCTCAGCCGCTATAGGTTTTTCGAGGTGTCCAGGTGACGGTTGCCGGTGAAGTCGCCTTTGCGGGCGCGAAGGGTTGAAACGATGTCCATGATCGGTCTTTGGAGTTGAGGCTCGCGGCCTGAATGTCCCCGAGGTCGTCACCGGGGATTCCGCGCAGGATTTCGTCTTCCTCCGCATCCGGATCGAACTCCGGCCTCGAGATGTTCTGCGGCGCATTTCGGCCCAGAGCGTGCGCTGCGAAAACACGGATGAGATTGAACAGTCCCTTTCTACCCGATTGTGCTATTTTCTGGGGGCGGGCGACCGCGTGGCCAAGAGCGAAGCAAGAGGTGGAGGCTTCGCCGCGCAGCCTGATCAGTGTCGTGCCTCGTCTGCGGCGCCCGCGCCCTCCTTCTTGTTCTGTCGTCGCCAGTGTTCGATGATGCGCCTGTAGGCGCGTTCGGCCTGCTCGGCCTGGGCGCGATCGACCTGGCGGCGCTCCGGGATCCCGTAGTCATAGGCGCTGCCCCGTTTCCCGGGTTTTGCGACGTGACCGGCCGCGAGTTCGAGATTGCGCAATTTCCGGGACAAGAGCAGCGGCCGCCCCCAAGCGTAGTCCTCTTCCTTCGTGAGCATGTGCCAGATCAGAACCGCGAGCTTGCGTGCGACCGCGACCGCCGCGACATGGGTTCCGCGCCGGGCGCGCACCCGCTCGTAGAACGCCCGCATCGGGCCAGGGCTGCGCACCGTCTGCCATGCGGCCTCGACCAGAAGATGGCGGGCATGGCTGCTGCCGCGCTTCGTGATCCGGCCGTGATGAGCCCGCCCGTCGCCGGACTGCCGGACGCTCGGATTGAGCCCGAGGTAGGCAACGAGCTTCTCGGGGGCGGCGAAGCGGTCGATCCGGCCGATCGCCGCCATCATCCCGACAGCCACGACCATGTCGATGCCGGGGATCGTCATGAGACGCCTCACGTTCGCGTCGTCGAGCGCGATGCAGGCGATGTCGCGCTCGACGGCCTTCTGCGCCGCGGTCTGGCGATCGTATTCCTCGAGGTGGCGCTCGATCGCGACACGTTCGTCGTCCGGCAGGACCTGTGCCCGGAGCCAGGCGCGCCCCTTGCCGCCGAACAGGTCGGCATGCGGGCAGCGCGGGGCGAGATGCGCGTGCAGGATGGATTGCGCGATCGCCTTGAGCCGCGCCCGGCTCTTCACCAGCTGGTTCCGGCGCGTGACCTGTCGCCGCCGGGCCTGCGTCGCCGCGTCCGGAATCCAGACCTCGGGTAGAAATCCAGCGGCGTAGAGCTTTGCGAGAACCCGTGCATCGATCTTGTCGGTCTTCGTCTTGGCCCGCGCGATCAGATGCACCTGAAGCGGGTTTGCCACCGCCACCCGCGCCACCTTCGGTGCCAGGATGTCCAGCACGGCCGTCGCATTGCCGGTGGACTCGACGACGACGTGGTCCGTCGGCCGCAGGTCTTCTGCGAACGCCTGGAGCTGGTCCCGCGTCATCCCGATCCGTCCGAGCCGGCGGCAAACGCCGTCCTCGAGCGCGACCGCTTCGGCGAATGCCCGATGGATATCGAGCCCGATGATCCGCATGTCTCCCTCCTCTTCCGTCGAAGCGGGAGCTGGCGGGCACGCGGCAACTACAGATCCGTGCTCTCGGCACATCCGGGCGAGCCGCAGGGGCGACCAACTAACGGAACGGGCTCTCGGCCCATGTTTTCAGTTCGGTCTGCCCGCACTCACGTGCTCCCGGTGCCCCGCATCCCGGATGGTCGCATCATAGCACTGGCTCGAAGCGACCGGCAGGATTCGAAGCACCGACCCAATCATGCCGGATAACAGGAGCGTTCCTTCGCCCACTCCATGGAAAGAGCGACGGCCCGGAGCCGCCGCCCTCTGATCAGAACAAGAGTCTCGCGCCGCCGACGACGAAGACGCCGCCAAGATCATCGCCGGCGGCACGGACTCGGTCTGCCGTCTCGCCGAAGGCCCGCTCGTGGTGGAACGCCGATGTAGGGCGAGACCAGCCGATCCACCAGATCATAGCTGAGGTGCGCGCCGACCTCGATCCGAGGGCCGAAGGCGCCGTTGTCCTGGGCAGCATCATCGGTCAGCGGTAGCTCGATTTCGATGTTCGGCGTCAGGATGAGCCGGTTTGTGATCAACCCCTCGTATTCGGCGTCGATCCCGATGATCGGTTCATCGGAGATGAAGAGGTCAGCATCCACCTCAATACACTGCGGCGCCTGAGCGCGCAGCTGGTTATCGAGCTTCTCGAATGCCGTGTCTTCGAACAGGTACTCGCCCTTGCTGATCAGCCGGACCTTCAGCTCGTCCTTCCCGGCATAAGCGTCAACGTGCCAGGCGGCCACATCCTCGCCTCCCTCGCCGATCCGGTATTCCACCTGCTCGGCCTGGACGGACCAGAAAACCATCTGCGCCTGTGGCTGGCCGGTCAGGAGCGCGAGTGCGACCTTCGATCCGGCCGCAACGAGCGTGGGCCGCACGACCCGCTCCCGGCGACGACGTTGTGGACGGCCCCGAGATCCAGCGCGGTCGCGGCCGGGAAGCCGGTTGACCCGCCCTCGACGATCACCTTGCGGAACATGCCGGCGTCCATCTGGTAGGCGAGGTGGCAGTGAAACGCCCGGACGCCTTTGGCATTAGGGCGCCCGCCAGCCCGGCGCCGAGCGTTGCCGCTCGGATCATGCGGTGGATATGCATTGGTTTGGTTCCCGAAATGAATGCGCGGCGGGGGCGCCCTTCCGGGCGGCGCCCTGCGATCAGCGTGCGATCACTTCGCGAGTTCGATCTCGCCCTGCATCCCGGCATCGTAGTGGCCGGGCACGTTGCAGGCAAACTCGAGCGTGACGCTGGCGTCCTCGGGGAAGCTCCAGACGACATCGTCGGACTTGCCCGGCTCAAGTCGGATGCTGTTCGGCTCGTCGTGCATGCCGTGGCCCATGCTTGCCTGCACTGCCATCGCGGCGTGCATGTCGATCCTGTCGGCCATCAGGACGCCATGGTCCACCATCATCTGCATCTCGTCCTGGTGTGCGGCGTGTATCGCGGCCGTGCCGATGTTGAACTCGTGGACGAGTTGGCCCTTGTTGGTCACGACGACGCGGACGGTCTCTCCCGCCTTCACGGTGATCTGCTCGGGCTCGTAGTAGTTGTCGTGCATCGCGACCTGGACGGTGCACGATTCTGCGGCTGCAGTCGCAGGCTGGCCGGCCGGACCGCGATTCCCGTTCCCGCCGGCATGCGTGCCCGCGGGAACGGGCGGCGGGAGCGGCGAGCAGGGCGGCAACGGCGACTGAGCAAGCAGCCTTGGTGATCGTGCGGATCATTCTGGATTCCTCGAAATCTGACAGGTCGTGGGACCGCAGCGCGATCGCGCTGCTGGCAGGGATGACACGACTGTCAGGCTCGGGGAGGCGGCGGCCCGAAATCCGTCAGCAGGCCGCCGGAAACGTTACGTTCTCCAATGCGGGAGATTCCGATCGGAGCGAGTTGAGCAGCGGTCCAGCCGCCACCGGCCATCACTGCGGCATCGCTGCACTGGAAGGACAGCGACGGGTAGCGGGCCTTGCTCTCCTGCCGTCGGGGTCGCCTTGTCCGGCGCGGCCATGATGATCTGCGCCGTGCAGTTGCACGGCCTGAACTCGAAGCTTCATGCCGACCGGCGCCGCATGCACATGCGGCGGGACGACCGCGACAGCGGCCAGCGCGATCAACATGAGCATACGGATCAGAACAAGCTTGGGGCGAAGGGGAGAGCTTCCCCCGCCGGAAGGTCAAGAGCCATTCGCGCTGCGGACATAGCCGCGGACATAGACGATGCCCGCGCTTCGGATGCATCGCCGCACCGAGGTCGGTCTCGGTCATTCCGCCATCACCGATCCGCTGGCTAGGTGGTCGAGGATGGGGCGGTCGGGGTGATGGCCGCCGCGGCATGAGCGCAGGAGCGCGCGGAGCGACCGCTTCATTGCCTCGAGCCCGACGACCTTCGAATTGCGCGAGACGGTCCTCGACGATCCGTTTCACCACGGCGCTCGGCGCACTTCCGATCCTCGTAGAGCGAGAGGAGCGTGCGGCAGCCCTCGACCGTGAAACAGAGCCCTCGTGCTCGTCCAGCCGCTGGCGCAGTTCTTTCGAGAGCCGTTCGATCTCGGCATGGATCCGCTCGCTGTGGCCCCGCGTTTCCGACATCAGGGCCGCCTTGGGCCCAACCGGCCGGGGCGCGTCATGTGCCGGATGCCGGGCAGGCGGCGGCGTCGCGCACGCAGGCGCAGGCAGCCGTCACCCGCGCGCTGCCCCGTTGGCGCAACGTCGCCGCATCCGGAACGGCGCCCGAGCGCTCCGCCAGCTGCCCATAGGCGGGATGCGAGAGCGTCAGCCCTTCGCCCAACATCAGGAGCGCGGTGACGACGTGATCCTCGAGCGTCCAGGTCGTCGGTATGGCAGAGAACGCCGCGCGGCACTTCCGGGTCGACAATGCTGTTGAACGAAACGGGGATGAACGAATAGCGCAGGCGCCCCTCGCCGCCCAGCAGACAGGTACCGAAGGCCCTCTCGACATCGCGCGCATCGGCCGCCCGCTCGTAGCAGCGCTCCTCGTTCAGGGCCGACACGACCGCCTCGAACCCGGCGCCCTGCGCGGCCAGCCCGCTCATCCGGCTGCCGATCGCGCCGTCGTTTACCGCCAGCAGCGCCTCCAGCATGTTCGGCGACGCCTCCTGGTGATCGTAGGACGCATCCGAGCCGGACCGGGCGTCGACGGCCAGGATGGCGAGGCTCTGCGCCCGTCGCAGCGCCGCCGGCCATGCGTTTCCCGGGAAGCTGCTGGTCAGCAGCCGCAGCGGCTCGGCGAGCCCCGTGTTGTCGGCGATGCCGCCGTCATAGAGGTGAACGAATTCCACCTCGCCGTTCAGAAGCTGCTCGCCGCGCAGGGCCAACGCGCGCCCGGCGGCGTCGCCGGCCGGATCTGCGGGCCCCTCGGCGGCGCCGGGGAGGTACTGCCGGATGGCCTGGAGGGCGCGCTCTGGCGCCGCCGCGGGTCCGGCGGGCCGGCACTGGTTGGCGAGCGTCACGGCCGAGAGCGCCACGGGGAAGGCGGCCGATGCCGCGACCGCGCGTGACAGCGGATAGGTCCCGGCATCACCGCAGATCAGGTCGAAATAGAACTGCGTCATCGGGAAGGTGATGCCGCTTCCCGTGTCGGTCGCGTTCAGGATCATGGCGGGCGCGCCGGGCCGGGCGCGGGCGTCGGCGATGGTTGCGTCGCCGAAGACGCGGTCGACAAACATGTCGACCACCGGCTCGATCCGGTTGTTGCGGATGAAGACGTTGCTGACGAAGCCGATCGGGTTCAGCAGCTCCAGCTTCAGCCGGCGCATGCCGTCATAGCGCAGGAAATCGCGCTCGTAGGCCGGGAAGCTCGCCGGGCCGCGGGCGACCAGGTTGGCCGCCGTGACACTGCCACCCGAGGTCGACGAGACCATGTCGATCTCGTCCAGCATCGTGCCGCCCCCGGCCAGCGGCGTGGCGGCCAGCCCGGCCAGCGCGCCCTGCGCCAGCGCCGAGGCGCGCGTACCGCCGCCCGAGAACGTCGCCACCAGAAGCCGGTCGGGGGTGTGGCTCGGATCGTCGTTCGCGTCCGCTGCCGGGTCCACCGGTTGCACGGGCCAAGGCCCCCCGCCGCACCCCAGAAGCAGGGCGGCGATCATTGCGACGAGCAGGCGCGCGATCATGGGGCGGGGTCCTTGATGTCGATGATCTGCGGCTCGGCCAAATCGGCGGCGCGGCAGACCACGTCGGCGCAGAAGCGCTTGCCGTTGCGGGTCAGCTCGAAGCAGTGGCGTGCCTGGTTGACACGCGCCCGGCGACCGGTCTTCAGCGTACGCGGCCCGCCATCCAGCAGCACGGCCGTGCCCTCGGGCGTTCCCTCCGGCCCCCGGCACTCGATCCAGGTGCCGGGCGCGAAGTCACGCTTGGCGCGGTCGGCCGGGCCATCGGCCTCCCCCGGCGCCACGGGCTCGGGACCCAGGCCGCCATCCTCGGGCTCGGCCTTCAGGACAAAGCCCGGATCGCCGTAGAGCAAGTAGTCGGCCCAGTCGACCGAGCCGGTCCCGTGGACGGCTCCACGGCCCGACAGCATGGCATGGTGCAGGCTGCTGCCTGTGACCAGCTGCTCGTAGAACGCCTCGGCGAACGCCTTGGCGGCGGCGTCGCCGACCGGCCAGTAGGTGCCGATGAAGTTGGCGATGCCGCCCCGCAGGAAACGCCTCGGCAAATCCTACGGTCCGCTGCACGCGGTCGCGCACCGAGAGTCCGGGCGACCGGGTACGGGCGGCGCCCTTGCGCGACTTGCGGACCCGCGCCGCCTCGCAGGCGTTGAAGAAGACCAGGCTGGGCAGGCTTCCCAGCGCCGCGATGTCTGCGCCGGTCAGGATCTCGTCATAGGCACAGACAAGGCCGCTGCGCGCGGGGTCGTCCTCGTCGAAAAAGGCATGCCCGGCGTAGTGGACGACATCGTACTGGCCCGAGGAAAAGCAATTCAGCAGCTCCTGCCGGCGGGCGGCCGTGCCGCGCAGCTCGCGCACCCTGACGGCCGGGCGCATGCCCTCGAGGATCTGCAGCACGCGCCGCCCCTCTTCTTCGGCGCCATCGAGGTCGCCCGTCGGGTTGATGACCAGAAGTATATCCAGCGTGGGGCCCAGCCGGCGCTGCTCCAGCCACTTTGCGACCGACAGGTTTTCCGCCTCGTAGCGGTGGCTCATGCCACCGCGCGCGGCGGGAAACACCGTATCGAGCCGCAGCGTCTCCCACGGAACGCGCGAGGCGCCGGCGTCGTGCACGACGACCAGCGGATGATCGGCATAAGCACGCAGGATCTTGCGCGTGCTCTGCGGCAGGATCAGCTCGGCGAGGTCTCCTCCGAAAGCCGACAGCTCCTCCGGCGTGTCCATCTTGTGCAACTGGCCCAGCAAGTCGTCCAGCGCCTTGCGACGGAACTCGGTCCGCTCCATCTGGATCGCGGCCTTCGCGCCCGTGGTCAGCACTGAGGCCCGGAAGACGACGTCCTGCTCGTCCTCGCCGCTCTCCTGCCGGACCATCAGGTAGACGAACCCTGCGGACGGCAGCTCGGACGGGGCGCGGGAGGGCGTGGCGGGGGTCGCCGGCAGCTTCGACTCGCGCAGCGTCACCTCGACGTCCTCGAAAAGCTCGGTCGCCGACAGGCGATAGATCTCGTCGCGGATCGACACATAGCGGTCGCGGTCCATCTCGCAGATCGTGATGCCGCGGAAGCGCCCGTCCGGGTCGGCGTCGCGGAGCCCGCGCAGGAAGCCCGTCAGCAGCCGCTCGAGCGCGGCCAGCGTGAACCGGCCCGACCCGCCGCCCAGCGGCACCAGCGCGAACTCGTCCACCCGGGTCGCCGCGAAGGTGCGCACCAGGTTCTCGCCGACGACCTCGAGCGTCAACTCCTGGAACGTGTCATAGGCGCCCAGACCCGCGAAGGCGACCACGTCCGCGCGCACCGGATGGCGGCCGGTGGGCACCATCGAGATCTCGCCGACGCCGGCGTTGAACATCCGCCTCTCGACCATCCTGCCGATCGCGCCGCCCATCAGCCGGTCCAGCTCGCGCGCGGCGCCGCCGGGCGCGACATGCTGGAAAATTCCCATCACGTAGGCCTGCGCGTCGACCTGCGAGATGCTGCCATGCGCCAGGTTGATCTCCAGCCGGTGCTGGCGCGCGCGCCCGACGACCACACGGTCCGAGAAGGTCGTGGATGGCGTGCTCTCCGATGCCGGCGCTGTGGCGTCGGTTCCTGCCAGCGACGCCGTGCGATCGGGCGCCGCGAACTCCTCGACGATCCGCCGCTGCTCGCGCATGCTGAGCGCGCGCGTCGGCAGCCCGGTATAGGGCGGCACGTTGAGCGAGCGCTCGGACAAGGCGCTGGCCGGCGCACGCTGCGGCTCGTAGCGGTCCGGCAACAGGTCGGTGGTGCCGGTCGCCAGGATCGACCCGACGGCTTCGGCCAGCTTGCGATTGTTCGGCAGCGCGCCGTGCTCGTCGGCGATGTAGAAGGTCCTGCGCGCGCCCTCGATCATGGCCGAGATGCGCGGCACGGTGCCGTCGCCGTCCGTCGAGACGCGGTAGACGAACTCGCCGTCCTGCACATCGGCGCTGATCACCGTCTTCTGGTCGACGCCCACCACCAGATAGAGGTCGTCATGGGCCGCCGGCAGCGCGGCCTGGACCTCGCGCGCCCGGCGCAGCATCGCCTGCTGGGGATGCACGCCCGACTCGGGCCAGGCTGCGGTCTCGAACAGGTCGATGCCGAACATCTCCGGCCTGGGAATCATCTCCAGCAGCCCCGGGAATGTGCCGAAGACGTCGCGCGCCAGTTCCTCGGACGAATGGAACGGGTCGAGGAAATCGACCTTGCGCACGATCGAATGCGTGCCGCGGAAGGCCTGGACCGGCGAGAACGAGCCGTGGTTGGGCGTGCCGAGCATGACGATGCGGCCCAGCTTCTTCGGGTTGGCGGCCAGCGCCCCGCGCGCGACCAGTCCGCCCATGCTGTGCGCGACCAGATGGACCGTCGGCCCCTCGGCGTCGATGCGCTCCGCCAGCTCCCTGCCCAGCTGCTCCTGGCTCTGGCGCCAGTCGAACGGGTGGAAGTCGGCATCGAACCCGGCCTGCCGCAGCCGGTACTTGAGCGCGAGATAGGCGAACAGCAGCACGCCGAGCGGCCTGATCGCCTTGCCCTTCTGCGGCAGTGCCAGCCGCTCGAGGCGGCCGCGCGCGACGTCGACCGGGTCGATCCAGATCACGTCGTCGAAGGGCCACCCGTCGTCATGACCCAGCTTCGAGCCCATGATGCCCGGCAGGATCAGCACCCGAGGCCCGCCGCGCACCGAGCGCCGGTTCGCCTGCTGTGCTAGTCGCTGAAGCTCGGCGTGTTGCGCTGGCCCGAAATAGTCCTCGAGAAGCCCGGCATCCGTCGCCTCGAGCAGCGACTGCTCGACGGCCTCGTCGGACAGGGAAAAGGCGCCGCGGGCCTGGGCTGGGCTGGGCCGCCTTCGCCACCCCGTTCCCGCCGCCGCGATTTCCGGATTTCTGGCGCTTGCTTGTAGCCACCCCTCGCCTCCCTGGACGAAGCCCCGATGCAGCACTCTACCAGAGGTAGACGGCAAGACGAAACGGCGACGATGTCGTAGCCGACGATTATCTCCTGTCCTACTGTCAGGTTAAGCTGTTCTCTGCGGCCTTTCGGGGCGGCGGGGAAAATCGTGGCGCGGCGACAACGACACCAACCCCAGGTAAACTGGAAGGGGTCCCGCTGCTTTATTTCCCTTGCAGCTCTGCGGGAATTGGAGAGCATGGAAACATCCATAAGTTGAGCGCAGACCTTCGCGCCTGCTGTCCGCGACACGAGGGGCAACATGTTCAAGCGCCTGGTCCTGATGGTCGTTCTGTCGCTGGTCGCGGCGTGCACCGCTGGCATTCCCGAGTTCCGGTATTTCGACGAGGCCTACGATCTCCAGGCCGTCGAGGCGAACAAGGTGCTCGACCGGCTGGCCGCGGCCGAGCGCACGCTGATCCGCCGCCAGTTCGGCCGGGAGGCCGCGATCCGCGACTTCGACCCGGACGAGGCGGGTTATTACCTGGACGTCGGCGATCCGCCGATGACGGGCGCCATTCGCGACAGCATGCGCTCTGTTGGGCTTTACAACGACGCCATCTCCGGCCTGGCGACGGGAGAGGCGGCGACGGCGCTGAGCGCACGGATCGGCGGGGCGGCGACCTCGCTGTCCGCCGCCGCGCAGTCGGTCGCCGCGCTCTCGGGCCCGGGCGTCGTGATCGCGCCGATCGCCGGCACCGCGATCCAGAGCCTCCTGCCGCTTTTCGAGCAGGCGGCCGCCGCCGCGAACAGGGCCGAGTTCCGCCGCCAGCTGATCGCGGCCTACCCGGACGTCCGCGCGCTGGTCGTCGCGCTCAGGGCCGGCACGCCGCAGATGTTCGACGTGATGCGTCGGTCCTATGTGCAGCGTGGCCTGCTCGGCGGCACGGGCGGCATCGCCGACGAGGACCTCGCCAGGCTTGAAGCCGACCGCCAGGCGCTCGCCGGCTGGGTGATCCTGCTGGACCAGACGCTGCGTGCCATGGACGCCGCGCGGGCGGCGGCCGAGAACGGCTCTACCGTCGACATCGAGACGCTGGTCTCGGCCTCGATCGGCATCAGGACGCTCTCGGAGACAATCAGGGCGCTGCAGGCTGCGAACTAGCCGGCAACGGCGAGGAGGAGCGGTGACACGAGAGGAAATCAGGCTCAAGCTCGTCGAGTTGCGCGGCGGGTTGGAGGCACCCTTCGCCCGGGCGAAGGCGGCGGGCGATACCGCCGAGATGGATCGGCTGCAAGGCATCGCCGGCGACATCGACGACGTGCTGGACGAGATCGCGCTCAGCAGCCTGGCGATGCTGGCGGCGAGCCTGACCGAGATCAAGCGCCGGATCGACGGCCATACCGCCGCCGCGACAGAGGCGGGTCAGGGCTTTGGCGGCATGAGCGTGGCCGGGATCGCCGAGGCGCTGAGGACGCTGTTCGAGGAAAGCTCGGAGGAGCCTCTTCCGCCGGCCGACGAGGCCGTAACGGGCGGGCCGGCCGTGCCCGTCGAGCCGGATGTGGCCGACGACGCGTTGGCGCGGCCAGCGCCGCCGGCGGCGCCCGCCCCGCCTGCGGTCGACCTGACGGGCAGCGCGACGGCGCCCGACCCTGGCGATGCCACGGACGGGCGGCTGCTCCTGGGCGAGGCGCATCTCCTGGCGCTCTGGAAGCGCTCGCAATTCCCCGTCGACGGGCGCGGAATCATCGTCTTCGGGCTGAGGGGATGCAGACCGGTCGATTTCTCTGGCACCGGCTTCGCGGCCGAGCACGAGATCGAGATGACTACCGTGAACTACAAGACGATGAACTGCACGCTCGGCCAGTGGCGGCCGGGCGCCGGGTTCGCGCTCTTCCCCGGTTCGACGGTGCCCTTCGGCGCGAGCGTCGAGCGCGCGATCTCCGCCGGCGGGATGGGCGTCAACCAGATGGGCCGCGGGCGCTACGACACCTACCGGGCCAATTGGCACAAGCGCAGCGAGGGACCGCGCGGCCACTGGGCTCTGATCCAGGAGTGTCCGATCACGCTTCAGCGCAGCAGCGACGATGCCGATTATGATCTTCAGGACCGGTGGGAGGTGGGCCGTATCGCCGGCGACAACATTCACTGCGCGTTTCACATGGGCGTCGATGGCAACATCCCCGACGCGCGCTTCTCGTCGGCCGGCTGCCAGACGGTAGCGGGGACAGTGAAGAAGGGCGTGCGCAACAGTGCCGCCGGCCCCTGGGCCAGGTTCATCGAGCCGTTCGAGGACCGTCTCGGTAACCAGAAGACCGCAGAGTACGTGCTGTTCGCCGCCGAGGAAGCGCAGCAGATGATCCGCAACCGCTATGCAGGAAAGTCGGTGATCCTGCGCTTCGGCTCGGCCGGACGGCTGGTCGAGGACCTGCAGGTCGCGCTGAACGCCCGCGGCGGTGCCGGGCTGCGGATCGACGGCGATTTCGGGCCGACGACCTTCCAGGCGGTGATCGACTTCCAGACGGCCGAGTTTGGCGAGGATGCGGATGACGGCGTGGTCGGCGCCGCGACGGCCGAGCGGCTAGGCTTTCACCTGCCGCTGTTCGATTTCTCAAACGCGATTGGTGGCGGCGCGGGGCATGCCGGCCCGACGGTCTCGAGAGTCACGTCCGAGGCACCGGCCGATGCCGCCGCGGAGGCTCGCCCGCCGGCCCCGGCCGGCTCGGCGCTCTGCTGGGGGCAGGTGACGCGCAAGAAGCACGGCGATGCCTTCAACGAGAAGGTCATCGAGATCTCGAACCGGCTGGGCTGCGACCCGAACCACCTGATGGCCGTCATGGCCTTCGAGACGGGCGCCACGTTCGATCCGGCGAAAAAGAACGCTGCGGGCAGCGGCGCCACCGGGTTGATTCAGTTCATGCCCGAGACAGCCCGGGGCCTCGGCACCTCCACCGCCGCGCTTGCCGCCATGAGCGGGGTCGAGCAGCTCGACTTCGTCGAACGTCATTTCCGGTCCGTCACCGGCAATCGGCCGCTCCGGACGCTGAGCGACGTCTACATGGCCGTGCTCCTGCCGGCCGCGGTGGGCAAGCTGGAAAGCCACGTCTTGTTCGAGAAGCCGTCGACGGCCTACGACCAGAACGCCGGGCTCGACGTCAACAAGGATGGCCTGATCACCAAGGCCGAGGCGACGTCGAAGGTCCAGAACAAGCTCGAGCAGGGCATGCGGGCCTCGCGACTGGGCTGAGCCGCAACGGGATCGGCCCCCACGACCCGCCTGCCGATCGCGTCGAGCTCGATCGAGCCATCGGCGTGCAGCACGAGCCGGCCGGAGGTCTTCGCCTTCTGGATCGCGCGGCGCGACAGCCCGGCATGAGCGGCGAATACCCGCTCGCTCATTCCCTGCATGGCTGGCGACCCGCGCTACCGGCTCCGGCCACCGTGGGCCTGACAGGGTTCGAAGGGACCGTCGGCAATCTCGCGCTCGATGAGGGCGCGCAGTTGAGCATCGCCGATCGCGCCGACCACGACGGTGCGACCGACGACGAGACCCGGGGTCCCCGGGAAGCCGAAAAGCGCGGCGAGCCCCCGCGTCTTGCTGAGTTCGTCCTCGACGCCGATGCTCTCCATATCCTCGAGCAGGCGGTCAGCGTCCACGCCAATCCGCTCCGAGACGCTCCTCAGATAAGCTGCTGTCGGAACGAAGGACGTCTGCACGAGGCGGTCGTGAAACGCGGCATAGGCACCCTGTCGCTTCGCCGCGAGAGCGGCTTTGGCCGCCAGCTCCGACGTGTGGCCCAGCATCGGCCACTCGTGCCAGGCGATCCGCACTTTGTCCGGCTCCTCGTCCTCGATAGCCGTCAACTCCTTCGACAGCACGCGGCAATAGGGGCAGCGATAGTCGGTGAAGAAGGCGATCGGGACCGTGTCCGCCGTCAGGGGCGCTGCCCCGAACAACGTCGGGCATAGATCGCTACCGTCGCGTTGCGTCGCGCCGTTTCCAACCGCGCGGGGCGCGCCTGTCATGCCCGCCAGAGGATCCCAGCCGCCGGAGAAGTTTCCCGTGCTGATGCGTCGGAACCCGGCGGAATCCTCCAGGGGGGTAAAGTCGAACTCGCCGACGAACAGCGTTCTGTCGAGCCACGGGAAAGCGAACCAGGCCCCCACCGCAACCGCGATAGCACCTATGGACGCCAGCCGGTGCACGCGATCCTTCCTGCACGCCGGTTCGCCGCCGTCGGTGCGGGGGCGGGGGCGGGTTTTGGAGATCCATCCGCAAGTTTCTCAGCCTCGAAGAGGCAGTCAAGCCCGAGCCGGGCGAGCCAGAATGTATCCGCCGGTTCATTCCCTGCACGGCCGGCTGGAGACGCAATGATCCTAGCCGCTTATGACTTGTGGCGAGCGCGACCGACGCCTGTATGGTCGCCACGACGCAGACACAGGAGCATCAGATGAGCACCACAATCCTGCGGACTAGGAACGAAGCCTGTGGGTTCTGGGCACAATGGCCCGGGTCACCGACAATATCGCCGTCGACACCAAGAAGTGTGAGCGTCCGGCCTCCCCGCCCTTGCTGAGGTGACCGTTTGCTCGATCATGGGCGGGGAGTTGGACAAAGGTGTCCACTCTGCATGGTGGACACTTTCTTGTCTGGATCGCAGCAGCAGCGGCGCCGGTATCGGCGGTGGAGTGGGGAAGCGAAGCGAGCGATTTGCCTGGAGACGCGAGCACCGGGCGTGTCGGTGGCGCAGGTTGCTCAGCGGCATTCTCTGAACGCTAATCTCATCTTCAAGTGGCTTCGCGATCCTCGGTTTGCGCCCGGCGGGATGGTGGAGGAAGCGCCGGTATTCTTGCCGGTTCAGCTGCGTCACGAAGATGTGCCGAGGGGCGCGTCAGAGCCGGCCGTCGACGGCAGCCATGGCCGCGTCGAGATTGTGCTCGGCACCGGCCATCGGGTGAGCATTGAAGGCTCATTCGATAGTGCCGCCATTGCCGAACTGTTGAAGGCGCTGACCGAACGATGATCCCGGTACCGTCACAGACCAAGGTGTGGCTGGCAGCTGGCGTCACCGACATGAGAAGGGGCTTCAATGGCCTCTCGGCGCTGGCCGAGAAGCAGCTGAGGCAGGACCCTTATTCGGGTCATTTGTTTGTCTTCCGTGGGCGCCGCGGTGATCTCGTGAAAGTGGTTTGGTTCGATGGTCAGGGTGCCTGCCTGTTCAGCAAGCGGCTGGAGCGCGGCCGTTTCGTATGGCCGTCGCCCGCGCAGGGCCGCGTCACGATCACCTCGGCGCAGTTGGCGATGCTGCTCGAAGGGATTGATTGGCGGGCACCGCAACGAACCTGGCGCCCACTGACAACAGGCTGATTTTCTTCGCAAATCCAATGGGATGGATGGGATTATCCATTTCTCCGTCGGCGTGGTTCGGCTATGATCCGAGCATGCTCAACGAGTTCAGAGCCTGCCCGAGGACCCGGCCGAATTGCGCCAGACCGCGCAGCAGCTCGTCTCGCTTGTGAAGTCTCAGGCGCTGCGGATCGCCAAGCTCGAGCACCAGCTTGCAGGCATGCGGCGGCATCGGTTCGGGAGCCGATCGGAGAGCCTCGATCAGCTCGAGCTGACGCTCGAGGAGGAAGAGATCGCGGCGGCCAAGGCCGCACCGCCCGACCTGCCGAGTGACACCGACGATGGGCAGAGGAAGAAGCCCAAGCGCAAGCCGCTGCCGGCAAGTTTGCCACGCCAAGAGCAGCGGCTCTCGCCCGGTGAGAGCTGTGGCGATTGTGGTGGTGCCTTGAAGGTTCTGGGCGAGGACGTCACCGAAGAGTTGGACTACCTGCCTGGCCGGTTCGTGGTGAACCGGATCGTTCGCCCACGCATGGCCTGCAAGTGCTGCGAGACCATCTGCCAGGCGCCTCTGCCGTCACGCCCGATCGAGCGAGGGCGGCCGGGAGCCGGCCTGCTGGCGCATGTGCTGGTCAGCAAATATGCTGATCATCTTCCCTTGTATCGCCAATCGCAGATCTTCGAGCGCGAAGGCATCGATCTCGATCGCTCGACGCTCTGCGACTGGGTGGGCAAGTCGGCTGCGCTGCTGGAGCCGCTGGCTGATGCGATCGGCCGCCATGTCCTGGGCGGATCGGCGATCTTCGCCGACGACACACCGCTGAAGATGCAGGCACCCGGCAACGGCCGCACCAAGACCGCTCGCATCTGGACCTATGTTCGCGACGAGCGGCCTTGGCTCGGGCCGGCCCCGCCGGCCGCCTGGTATCGCTTCACCGTCGACCGCAAGGGCCAACACCCCGCCGAGCATCTCGTCGCCTTCGAAGGCTGGATGCATGCCGACGGCTATGCCGGCTTCAACGAGCTTTACCGTTCAGGCGGCATCCGCGAGGTGGCGTGCATGGCCCACATCCGGCGCAAGTTCGTCGACGTGTTCCAGGCCGAGGGCTCGGTCATTGCCGAGGAGGCGATCAAGCGGATCGCCGGGCTCTATGCCGTCGAGAAGCAGGGTCGTTGTCGTCCGCCCGATGAGCGGGTTCGGCCCCGGCAGGATCGAGCCAAGCCGATCCTCGACGACCTGGAGGGCTGGCTGCAGACCCAGCTGCCGCGCATCTCCGGCAAGTCCGAGCTTGCCAAGGCGATCCGCTACGCCCTGAGCCGCTTCAAGAAGCTGCGGCCATACCTCGACCATGGCTACCTCGAGGCCGACAACAACGGCGCCGAGCGGGCGATGAAATCGGTGGCGCTGGGCAGGAAAAACTACCTTTTTGTTGGCTCCGAGGGCGGCGGCAAATCAGCCGCAATCGCCTACACCCTGATCGAGTCGGCCAAGCTCAACGGTGTCGATCCGCAGGCCTGGCTGACGAATGTGCTGAGCCGCATCGCCGATCACAAGATCACCCCGATCGACGAGCTTTGAACCGCCCCGGGTTTCCCGGAGGGCTTTGGGCTCAAGAATTCAGGCGGCGTTTTCATGGGCATTCAGGGGTTCATAGAAGGCGTCCTCCGCTTCATTGGGTGTGATGTATCCGATGGCGCTGTGCAGGCGTTCGGCGTTGTACCAGGCGACCCATTTCAAGGTTTCCCACTCGACCCGGGCCGTGGATTTCCAGGGGCTGAGGAAGTTGATGACCTCGCTCTTGAACAGACCGATGATGCTCTCGGCCAAGGCGTTGTCGTAGCTGTCGCCGACGCTGCCGACGGAGGTGTCGATGCCAGCCTCTGCCAGACGCTCGGTGTACTTGATCGACAGGTACTGGCTGCCCCTATCGGAATGATGGATCAGACTGCCCGCTTCTGAGGGGGCCCGCTGACAGATCGCCTGGTTCAGGGCATCCAGCACGAATGCAGTGGTCATCGAGGTGGAGACGCGCCAGCCGACGATCTTCCTCGCGAAGACGTCGATCACGAAGGCGACGTACACCATGCCCTGCCAGGTCGAAACATAGGTGAAGTCGGAGACCCATAGCTGGTTCGGCATCTTTGCAGCGAAGGTCCGATTGACCTTGTCGTCCGGACAGGGCTGCGATGTGTCCGGGTTGGTGGTGATGACCTTCTTGCCCCGGACAACGCCTTGCAATCCCATTGCTTTCATCAGCCGCTCCACCGTGCATCGGGCGATGTCGTATCCTTCCCGGCGCAGCGTATGCCAGACTTTGCGCGCTCCGTACCGGCGGCCGCTGGCAGCGAAGACCCGCTCGATCTGGCGGCTGTCTTTCTCGTCCTGCTTCGCACGATCCGAAGCCAGGCCCGGGTCGTACGCGATCGCGGCCCGCGCATAGTACGTCGACGGTGCGATCGGCAGCACACGGCAGATCGGCTCGACACCGAAGACGGCCCGGTTTGCGTCAATGAACCCGGTCATTTCTTGAATGGGCGGTCGAGCTCCGCCTGGGCGAAATACGCGCTGGCCTTCTTCAGGATCTCATTGGCGACGCGCAGCTCCCGGACCTCGCGCTCCAACTCCCTGATCCGATCCCTCTCCGCGCTGGCCAGACCGGGACGCTCTCCGGCATCACGCTCGGCACGCTGGCACCAGACGCGCAGGCTGTCCGGAGAACAGCCAAGCTTCGGCGCAATCGCCCTGTAGGCGGCGTTGTCGCTCGGATATTCGGCCCGCTGTTCCTTGAAAAGCCGAACGCCACGATCGCGCAGCTCGGCGGGGTAAGTCGGGGTGTAGGTTCTCTTGCTCATGGCGGGTATCCTTGGAGAGATTTACTCTCCGGGAAACCCGGGGCGGTTCACTTCTGCCTTGGCGTTACGCTCAATCCTGAGCGTAACCGCCCCCGTCCATCAGCGGTAGGGCGACTGGATCGGACGGACACCAAAGAAGGCACAGTTGCGGATGTTGAGGCGCACGGGCAGCATTTTCGGCGGCGGAGTAAAGGCCACCGAAAGATTTCGACGCTTTCCTCAGGTCGATGATCGCAAAGACCGGGCCCTACCCGGGATCCGCTGCAATCCCGGTGGACGTTCTGACGCTGGCGGATGAGTATAGTCCCGAGGCAAAGGCGATCGGCGACCTGCTGCGGGTCGAGCACCCTTGGGTCGCGTCCTGGAACAGAGCTTCCGTTCCAAATTGCAACCGCAGACGTCATCCCGGAACTTGTGCGGACGCTCCGGGCCCCGAGCCGACCGCGCCCACTCGCCGATCATCGGAGCGTTGGCAGCCTCAACCCTCCGTAGGCCTGCCAGGTGATGCCGGCGAGGAAACCGGCGTCGACCGGGATGTTCGCCCCGGTGATCGCACTCGCGTCCGGGCCCAGCAGCCACGCGATCGTGCGCCCGACCTCGACCGGCTCGACCAGCCGCTGAAGGGCGGCGCCGCGGGTCAGCTCATCCATCTGGAGCACGCCGGCCTGCACTCCCTTCTCCAGCGCGGGGGTGCGCGTGAAACCAGGAGAGACGGCATTGACGCGGATGCCTGACGGCCCCCACTCGGCGGCGAGCGTCGTCGTGAGGCTGATCACGGCGGCCTTGGCAGGCGCGTAACCGTGCACCGGCGCCGAACTGACGCCAACGACGGATGCAACGTTGACGATTGCCCCGGTGCCGCGCCGGGCCATCCGGGGCCCGACGGCCCGGCAGGTCAGGAAGGTGCCGCGCAGGTCGACCGCAATCTCGCGGTCCCAGTCCGACATGCGCAGTCTTTCCGGCGGGTGCATCCGGCCCAGGATGCCGGCAGCGTTGACCAGCCCCGCGATCGGCCCGTGCGCCAGCTCGATGCCGTCGACCGCCGCCTCGACCGCGTCCTCGTCCGAGATGTCCACCGGGCATGGCCAGGATATGTCCGGGGCCGTCCCTCCCGCCGCACCGGGCGCGATGTCGAGGACGAGCGGCCTGTAGCCGGCCTCGGCCAGAATGCCGACGGTCGCGGCGCCGATGCCGCTGCTCCCGCCGGTCACGACGATGAGCGGCGCTGCGTCGGGGTCACGGTCGGTTGTCATCGCCCCTCTCCTCGCGACCGTCCTCTGCCGCCGGCGGGACATCGCGCAGCAATCCGTTGCCGATCAGCTTGCCGTAGACGTCAACGACCCAGTCCGGCACCCGACCACCGTCGCGCCCGGCTCCGTATCGCATGCTGAGATAACCGCGCGCCGCGAGCAGGATATAGGCGATCGGCTCGAGGTCGCGATCGTCGAACATTTCGGGGATCTCACCGCGTTCGCGGCTGCGTCGCAGCGCCCGGACGAAGCCGCCGGCGATGGTTTCCATGTGCCTGGCGTGCGCTGCAGGGGCCAGCGTCTCGGCCTCGTAGAGGATGCGATAGAACTCGGGATGCTCCTCGAGATATCGGAAATAGGCGCGAAGTCGTTCGACCTCGCGCTCGACGCCCCGGGCCTGCGGATCGACGCGGGCATTGATGTAGTCGAGCATGCTGGAGCCGAGCCGGGGCAGCAGCCGGTCGAACAGGTCCTGCCGCGACCGGAAGTAGTTGTAGAACGTTCCCTGGGCGACATTGGCGCGGGCCGTGATGCGAGCGATGGAGGCATCGGAATAGCCGACCTCGCCGATCACCTGGGCCGCGGCGTCGAACAGGGCGCGCAGCGTGACTTCGCTTCGCTCGGCGCGCGTCCGCCGCCGGCTGCGCGTCGATGCGGCGCCATCCCGCCCTCCGCCCGCCCGGCCGCCACCGGCCGACCGTCCAGGCCGTCATCCATCGTCAAGCCGCATGTTGCATCCGCGGCGCCTCGGCGAAGCTCTCGACGACGGCGCGGATGTCTCCGCCGGGCAGTCCGGCGACAAATGCCTCCAGCCGGTCATAGGCCCGTGGGGGCACGTCCGTCTCGGCGCCGATGCGGCGGATCAGCTCCGAGATCGTCGCCCGGTCAAAGCTGAAGTCGGCCGGCGTCTTGCGCTCGTCGCGGACGACGCGACGGCCGTCCGCCATCTCCACCTCGATCCGGCAGCAGAGCGTCGGCACCGCTTCGTCGCTGGCCAGCGTGACGCGCTCGACAAGAGCGTTCACCTCGCCGTCGTCGTAGGTCGTCATCGTTCCCATGCTGGGCGTGCCGCGCACCAGCGTCACCGCGATGCAGAACGGGATGCTCATCAGCGTGCCGGAGATAGAACCGAACGGCCCCGTTGCGTCCATCCCGGCATAGCCGGTCTCGTAGGGATTCATGGTGACGCGCACGGCGGCGATCTCGCCGCCGTCGATCTCGTCGCGCATGGCCAGCGCCGCAGTCACCGGCGTCTGGTTGAAGGCGCAAACCGGGAAGGGTTTGAAGGTGACACGCGCGATCGACCAGTCGCGTCCCAGGCGTTCGGCCAACGCCTCCACGTCGCACTCCGCGCGGGCATAAGCCTTCACGAAGCCCGCCGGCCCCTCGAGCGCGTGGGGCGCCGAGACCGAACCGGCGCGCGCCAGCTCGGCCGCGACCAGACCGTTGCGGCCGCAGACGCCGACCTGGTAGCGCCACTCGTCGGTGCCGTCGGCAAAGGATTGCAAAATCCCGCCCGAGAAATGCGCCGCGTTGGCAATGGCGGCCGCCGTGCGCCCGGCGTCCAGCTCCATCAGCCGCGCGGCGGCGGTGGCGGCAGCGATGGTCCCGTAGGTCGCCGACGAGCGCAGCCCCGCAGGGGTCGTCCTGCCCGCATAGGCACTCTCGAGGAGACCGCCGGCCTCGTAGCCGGCGACCAGCGCCGGCACGAGGCGCGACAGCGGGTAGTCGCGCGCCTCGATCATGGCGGTCAGCAGCGGGATCATGATGGCGCCGAGGTGGGCGGCGCCGCAGGTGTCCTCCTGCGCCCGGCCGTGGAACAGCGCCGAGTTCGCCAGCGCCGCGCCGGCGATCGACACCTTGCGGCCGTCGCACAGCATCGTCGCCTCGCCCGGACGGTCGCCCTCGATGGCCAGCGCGGCGCGGCGCGCGACCGGGGCATAGGGCGTCGGGTGCGAGCCGAGGCCGATCCCGTAACCGTTCAGCAGGCAGACCCGCGCCTTCTCCTCGACCTCCGGCGGCATCCCGCCCATTTCGAGCCCGCTGGTGAACTCGGCGATCCTGCTTGCGAGCGTCATGCTGTCCTCCGTCTCAGGGCTGCGGTTCTGTCGGTCGCGCGAACTCTTCACGAAGCACGCGCTTGAGGATCTTGCCCGACGGGTTGCGGGGCAGGGAGGCGCGGATATGCAGTTCTCGCGGCACCTTGAAGCCGGCGAGGTGCTGCCGGCAATGGTCGCGCAGGCGATCGTAGTCGAGCGCCGCTCCCGTCGAAGGCACGACGACGGCCACCGGGCGTTCGCCCCATTTCTCGTCAGGAACGCCGATGACCGCGACGTCTCCGACCTCGGGCATGGCGAAGATGACGCGCTCGACCTCGGACGAGGCGATGTTTTCGCCGCCCGAGATGATCATGTCCTTCTTGCGGTCGGTGACGTACAGAAATCCCTCTTCGTCCAGATAGCCGACATCGCCCGAGCGGAACCAGCCGCCCGGGAAGAAGCTCGCGCGGTCTTCTCCGGCGACTTCCAGTAGCCGTCGGAGACCTGGGGGCCGCGCAGGCAGATTTCGCCCTCGCGGCCCGGCGGCAGGGCGGTGCCGCTCTCGTCCCGGATCTCGATCTCGCAATGGGCAAGCGCCCTGCCGGTGCTGCCGATCTTCTCGATCTCGCGGCCGGGCTCCATCAGCGTGACGGCGGCGCCGGTCTCGGTCAGGCCGAAGCCGTCGATGTAGCGGGCGTCGGGGAACAGGCCGGCGAACTGGCGGATGCGCACCTCGGGCGTCTTTTCTCCGCCGCCGATGATCCAGCGGACGGTGGAGCGGTCGAAGCGCTCGCGGTCGGGATACGCCAGCAGGCGTCCGAGCATGACGGGGGCGAGCCAGCCGCAGGTGAGCCGCTCGGTCTCGATCGCGGTGAGCGCCGCCTCCTCGTCGAAGTCGCGCAGGATGCAGAGCGTGCCGCCGACCCAGCTGACCGCGAGCCCGGGCAGGTCGAACGCGCCGACATGGTAGAGCGGGCCGACGACCAGCAGCCGGTCCGCGGCCGTGATCCCGATGTCGATGACGTGCTCCATGCACTTCCAGTAGAAGTTGTCGTAGCTGTGCATCACGCCCTTGGGACGGTCGGTGGTGCCCGAGGTGTACATCAGCCGGAAGAGATCGCCCGGGGCGCGAGGCGCCATCCGGGCCGCGCGGTCGGCGCCAAGAGTCGACAGGTCGCGCTGCTCGCGCTCGCCGAGCAATACGGAATTGGCGAGTCCCCCGACGACGTCCGCGAATTCCTCGTCGGCGACAAGCAGCCGGGCGCCCGAGTTCTCCTGAATGTAGGCGAGCTCGTCACGAGCGAGACGGTAGTTGGTCGGCAGGAAGACGGCGCCCAGATGGCTCGTCGCGAAGGCGAGCTCGAGGAAGGCTGGCGAGTTCTTCATGCACGCGGCGACGACGTCGTCCGGCCCGATGCCGCGCCCGGCCAGCCAGGCGGCGACCGCCTGCACGCGGCGCCAGAGCTCGGCCCACGAGACGTGCTCGCCCTCGTAGATGATCGCCGTGCGCTCGGGCGCGCGGCTCGCGTGGAACCGGACGAACGCGCTGAGATTGACCATGGCCGCGCCTCCCTCAGTACGAGCGGGGCATCTTGAGATTGTGCTGGGCGATGAAGTTCAGGATCATCTCCTCCGAAACCGGGGCGAAGCGGAACAGGCGCTGGTCGCGCCACAGCCGCTCGACATGGCTCTCCCGCGCAAAGCCCATCCCGCCCATCGTCTGCATGGCGCGCTCGGTCGCCAGCGCCGCGGTCTGCGAGGCGATCAGCTTGGCGACATTCGCCTCGGTGCCGTACGGCTGCTTTTCGTCGTACAGCGCCGCCGCCTTGTAGTTCATCAGGCGCGCCGTCTCGTTCTGCGCGAAGGCCTGCGCCAGCGGGAACTGCAGGCCCTGGTAGCTGCCGATCGGCGCGTTGCCGAAGACCTTGCGGTCGTCCGCGTAATCGACGGCGAGGCGCAGCGCCAGATCGGTCGTGCCGACCAGGCAGGCGGTCGTGACGATGCGCTCGGTGTTCAGCACGTCCAGCAGCTCGCGCCAGCCATCGTCCAGCGTGCCGATCACCTCGCCGGCCTCGGCCCGGACGTCGTCGAAATAGACCATGCTGGAGGTCAGCGTGTTGGTGCCGACCTTGTCGATCGGCGTGAAGTCCAGCCCCTCGCGCTCGCGGTCGATCAGGAACATGGTGATGCCCTCGGTACGCCGGGCGACCTCGTCCTTCCTGCGGCTGCGGGCGATGACCAGCACCTTGTCGGCTTCGGGCACCCCGGTGATCCAGATCTTGCGGCCGTTGATACGAAAGCCGTTGCCGTCGCGCCGGGCGAAGGTCTCGATCTCCAGCGCGTTCGAGCCGGCGTTCGGCTCGGTCAGCGCCATGCAGAACTTCATCTGGCCGCTGGCGAGTTTCGGCAGGTACTCTCTGCGGCTCTCCTCCGAACCGAAGCGGGTCAGCGAGATGCCGCCGAAGATCGTGTTGTTCATGAACATCTGGCCGAGCGTGGAGCCCGCGCCGGCGGCGCACAGCGTCTCGACGATCAGCGCGATCTCCATCATGCCGAGGCCGCTGCCGCCGTATTCCTCGGGCAGTGCGGCGGCGGCGAGGCCGGCATCGCAGATCGCCTGCCAGATCTCGGCGGGGAACGCCTTGCGGGCGTCGAGGTCGCGCCAGTAGTCCAGCCCGAACCGCTCGCCGACCCGCCGCGCGGTCTCGACCATCAGCGTCTGCTCGTCGGTCAGGCGAAAGTCCATCAGCTGTCCCTGTCGGTGGTTCTGAGAAGGGCATGCGGGCTTTCCAGCCCCCGCACGATCGCATCGAGGAAGCGCGCCCCGCCCATGCCGTCGAGCACGCGGTGGTCGCAGGCGAGCGTCAGCACCAGCTCGCGGCAGAGCGTCGGGCGGCCGTCGGCGTCGGGCCGGAAGGTCTCGGCGACCGAACCGACGCCCAGGATCGAGGATTGCGGCGGGTTGATGATCGGCGCCATGCTCTCGACGCCGCCGGCCATGCCGACGTTCGAGACGCTGACCGCGCCGCCATCCAGGTCCTCGCGCCGTAGCGTGCCGGATTTCGCGCGGTCGGCCAGAGCGTCCGCCGCTGCGGCCAGCGCGTCCAGCGGCTGCCGGCCGACATCGCGCAGGATCGGGATGAACAGGCCCTCGCCCGTGTCGACGACCATGCCGACATCGGAGCGGCCGTAGCCCAGCAGCGCGTCGTCGGCCCAGATCCGGTTCGCCTCGGGGCAGGCCATCAGTGCCCGGCCGACGGCCTTGAGCAGCAGGTGGTTCAGCGTGACCTTCGGTCCGCCAGCGGCATTGATCGCCCGGCGGATCTCCAGCAGGGCCGAGACCTCGGCGCGCCGGGTCAGGTAGAAATGCGGGATATCGCGCTTCGCCGCCGATGACACGCCGGGCCATCGCCAGGTGCCTGCCCGAAATTGCGATGCGCTCGGATTCGGTTGGCGAGGCCGCCGGGTGCAAAGCGGTTTCTGCCGGACCGCCTCCCGTGGCGTCGGCCACGGCCGCCTCGACATCTGCGGCCTTGATACGCCCCTGCGGGCCGCTGCCGGAGATGCAGGCCAGGTCGACCCCGCCCTGGCGGGCCATGCGCCGGGCCAGCGGCGTCGCCCTGATCCTGCCGCCGGGCGCGGGGCAGGGCGCTTCGGTCTCGCGCGCCGCCCCTCCCTCCCGCGCTGTTTCAGCGGCCTCGCGCCCTTCGCCCACCACGCCCTTGCCGGTCCAGCGGGCCAGCGGGGCACCGACCGGCACTGTCTCGCCACTCTCGACGAGGAGTTCGACGATTTGACCCTCGCTCGGCGCCTCGATCTCGTTGGCAATCTTGTCGGTCTCGACGACGAACATGACCTGCCCGGGGCGGACGCGGTCACCCGGCCCGACATGCCACTCTGCCAGAACGCCCTCGGTCATGGTCAGGCCGAGCTTGGGCATGACCATCTCCGAGACCGCGCGGGCGGTCGCGTTATTTGCCGGTGAAGACGGCATCCCGCTTCTCCAGGAACGCCCGGCAACCCTCGTGCGCATCGTCGCTGTCCAGCACCAGTCCGATCATCGCCTGCTCGTGCCCCAGCGCGGCCGGCAGCGACATATCGGCGCCGTCGCTCAGCGTGCGCTTGAGCAGCTTCAGCACCAGCGGCGATTTGCGTGCGATGGCCTCGGCCAGCGTCATGGCCTCGTCCATCAGGTTGTCCTTCGGGACGACGCGGTTGACCAGCCCGATCTCGAGCGCCTCGGTGGCCGAGATGTGCCTGCCGGTGAACATCAGCTCCTTGGCACGGCAGAGCGGCACCTGCCGCAGCATCCGCTGCGTGCCGCCGGCGCCGGGGAACAGGCCCAGGGTGATCTCGGGCAGTCCCAGCTTCGCGCTGTCGGCGGCGATGCGCATGTCGAGGCAGAGCAGCAACTCGGTGCCGCCGCCAAGGGCGAAGCCGTTGACGGCGCCGATGGTCGGCTTGTCGCAGAGCTCGATCCGCCGGAAGACGCGATGGATGATCTCGGCGAACTCGCGATAGTGGGCGAGGCCCCGCCGGCTGTCGAGATCGGCGATGTCGCCGCCGGCGACGAAGGCCCTCTCGCCGGCCCCGGTGATCACGATAACGCGCACCGCATCATCCGCCGCCAGCCGGTCGAACGCCTCGCCGAGCGCGATCGTCGTCGGGATGTCCAGCGCGTTCAGCACCTTGGGACGGTTGATCGTCAGGAGCCCGACGGCGCCGCGCTTTTCGGTGAGAATCCTGTCCTCGCTCATCTCGTCTCCCAGTGTTGCTCAGGCCAGAACCCGGCGGACCGCGGTGACCAGCCGCCCGCGATCGGGGCGGAAGGCGTCTTCGAGGACCTTGGCGAAAGGCACCGGCATGAAGGGCGCGCCGACGCGCACGATCGGGCCGTCCAGCTCGTCGAAACCCACATCCGCCATGCGTGCAACGATCTCGGCGCCGACGCCGAAGGCCTCGACGGCCTCGTGCAGCACGACCAGCCGGTGCGTGCGCGAGAGCGACTCCAGAACCGCCGCCTCGTCCCATGGCTGGATCGAGCGGAGGTCCAGCACCTCGACCTCGATGCCTTCGCCGGCCAGCGCCTCGGCCGTGCCGAGCGCCAGGTCGACCATCGCGCCGTAAGAGACGATGGTGACGTCCCGTCCCTGCCGCGCGATGCGCGCCTTGCCGATCGGCACGGGGGCCAGCTCGCCCTCCACCTGCTCCTTGCGCGCGTAGATCGCCTTGTTCTCGACGACGACGACCGGGTCAGGGTCGTCGATGGCGGCGCGGAGCAGGCCATAGGCGTCGGCCGCGGTCGCCGGGCAGACGACCTTGAGCCCCGGGACATGCGCCAGCCACGCCTCGAGGCACTGCGAGTGCTGTGGCCCGGCGCTGAGACCGCCGCCATGCGGGGTCCGCAGCACCATCGGCACGGAGGTCTGCGCGCCGAACATGAAGCGCGCCTTGGCTGCCTGGTTCACCAGCCCGTCCATGCCCAGCGTCAGGAAGTCCATGAACATGATCTCGACCACGGGGCGCAGCCCCGACAGCGCGGCGCCGACCGACGCCGAAACCAGCGTTGCCTCGGAGATCGGCGTGTCGCGCACGCGCTCGGGGCCGAAGGCATCCAGCAGACCGCGCGTGACGCCGAAGGGACCGCCGGCGGCGGCGATGTCCTCGCCCAGCAGGACGACGGTCTCGTCGGCAGCCATGGCGTCGTTCAGCGCCTGGTTCAGCGCCTTGCCGAAGCGGATCTCGGCCATCACGCGGGCTCCCGCGTGTAGACGTCGCTCAGCGCCGCGGTGAAGTCGGGTTGCGGCGCCGCGCGTGCCGCCACGACTGCCGCCTCGATCTCCGCCTCGACCTCGGCAGCCATCGCGTCGATCTCGTCCCGCGGCACGCCCGCCTTGCCCAGCCGCACCAGCGAGCGCGCCAGCGGGTCGGCGTCGGGGTCCGCCTCGGCATCGTCGCGGTACTTCTGCGGGTCGCCCTCGTAATGCCCGCGGACGCGGCGGGTGACGCATTCGAGCACGCGTGGGCCGCCGCCCTTGCGGATGGCGCCGACCAGTTCGTCCGCGGCGGCCTCGACCGCTTCGGCGTCGTTGCCGTCGACCCGCTCGCCCTCGACGCCGAAGGCGGCGGCCAGTGCGCGGACATTGGCGGTGAACTGGCGCGCAGTCGGCGAGAACTCGGACCAGCCGTTGTTCTCGCAGACGAAGAGCACCGGCAGCTTCCACAGCGAGGCCAGGTTCAGGCTTTCGTGCAGCACGCCCTCGGCCAGCGCACCGTCGCCGAAGAAGGCCACCGCCAACCCGCCGGTCCGGCGCGTCTGGTGCGCCAGCGCGCTGCCGACCGCCAGCGGGATGCCGGCGCCGACGATGCCGTTGGCGCCCAGCATGCCGACCGACATGTCGGCGACGTGCATCGAGCCGCCCCGGCCGCGGCAGATGCCGGTGTCGCGGCCCATGATCTCCATGAAGAACCCGTCGAGCGCGACGCCCTTGGCCAGCGCGTGACCGTGCCCGCGATGCGTCGAGGCCACGCGTGTCCACGGTCTTGCAGCACCGATCCGACCCCGGCGGCGATCGCCTCCTGCCCGATCGACAGGTGAATGAAGCCCGGAACCTCGCCATCGGCGAACAGCACCGACAGGCGCTCCTCGACACGCCGGATGCGCAGCATCATGCGATGCAGCGCCAGCAGGCGCCCGGCCTCCGCCGCCCTGCGGCCGCGCGCGGCCCGTCCCCGGGTGCGTGCGTCAGACCGAGAGGTAGCGCTGCGTGATTTCATCGCTCGCTTTCAGCTTTTCGATCGTGTCCTGGTAGACGACCACTCCCTTGTCGATCACCGCCGCGTGGGTCGCGACCCGCAGGCAGAAATGCATGTTCTGCTCTGCCATCAGGATGGTGACGCCCATCTGGTGCAACTGCAGGATCAGTTCGCCGATCTTCTCGACGATGATCGGCGCCAGACCCTCGCTGGGTTCGTCCAGCAGCAGCAGGTCCGGATTGCCCATCAGCGTGCGCGCGATCGTCAGCATCTGCTGCTCGCCGCCCGACAGCCGCCCGGCCATGCGGCCCCGCATGCCGGCGAGGATCGGGAATACCTCGTAGATGCGATCGAGCGACCACGCCTTGCCGTTCGGCCCCTGCTTCTCGCCGATCAGCAGGTTGTCCTCGACGCTGTGCTCGGGAAAGACCTGCCGGTCCTCGGGGACGTAGCCGATGCCGGCGCGCGCGATCCTGTACGCGGGCCGGTCGTCGATCCGCTCGCCGGCGAGGCGGATCTCGCCGCCCTTTGGCGGGGCGATCCCGGCGATTGCCTTGAAGGTCGTGCTCTTGCCCGCGCCGTTCCGCCCGATCAGGGCGCATGATCTGGCCCCGGCCGACCGAAAGGCTCAGATCGAAAAGGATCTGGCTCGCGCCATAGAAGACGTCGATCCGGTCGACCCCCAGCAGCGCCGCCTCGCTCATAGCGCGCGCTCCTCGGGCGGGGCCGAGTGGTCAGTACCCAGATAGGCGTCGATCACCTCCTGGTTTTGCCGGATCTCGTCGGCAGTGCCCTCGGCCAGCACCTGGCCGTATTTCAGTACCCTGATCGTCTCGGCAATCTTGAACACGATATCCATGTCGTGCTCGATGAAGACCATCGTCAGGTCCGCCGCCTTCCACAGGTCGTAGACCTTTTCGATCATCTCCCAGCGCTCCTCGGCGCCCATGCCCGCGGTCGGTTCGTCCAGCAGCAGCACCTTGGGCTCGAGCGCCAGCGCCAGCGCGATGTCCAGCAGCTTCTGCTCGCCATGCGAGAGGTTGCGCGAGATCGCACCGGCGCGCGCCGAGAGGCCGAGCAGGTCGATGATCTCGTGCGCTCTGGCCCGCGCCCTTGCCAGCGGCGCGCGACGGCGAAGTCCGTAGAGATCGCCCCGGTGCGAGGTCACGGCGGCGATGACGCTGTCCTCCAGCGTCATTTCCGGAAAAATGCTGGCAACCTGGAAGCCCCGGCACATGCCGCGGCGGACGATCTGCAGGGCAGAAAGGCCCATGACGTTCTCGCCGTCGAGCCAGACGCGACCCCGCGTCGGCCCGGATGTGGCCGGAGATCAGGTTGAAGAATGTGGTCTTGCCGGCTCCGTTCGGACCGATGATGGCGGTCAGCGAACTCGCCGGGAATTCGAGCGTGACGTCCTTCATGGCGTGGACGCCGCCGAACGACTTTGACAGGTTCTCGACCTTCAGCATCGTTCTTCCTCAGCCCCGGGCCGGCCGCAGGCCGCCATAGGTGTGCCACGGCGTCGCGACCAGCCAGCCGGCATCGACCGGCAGGGTGACCCCGGTGATCGCCTTCGCCTCGTCCGACGCCAGGAAGGCGACTGCGTCGGCGATCTCCGACGGCTCGACCATGCGGCCGAGCGCCGAGTTCCGCTCGAGCGCCGTCGGGTCGCGCCGGCCGGACTCGATCGCCGCCTGCAGCGCCGGCGTCCGCGTGTAGCCCGGGGCGACCGCGTTGACACGGACCTGCGAGCGGCCCCATTCGGCGGCGAGGCATTCGGTCATCGCGATCACGGCGGCCTTCGCGGGCCCGTAACTGTGCAGCGGCACCGAGCGCATGCCGGCGATGGACGCGATGTTGACGATCGCGCCCCGACCGCGCGCTCGCCATGCGCCTTCCGAAGGCGAGGCAGGTGAGATAGACGCCACGCTGGTCGACCGCCACGACGTTGTCCCAGTCGGCGAGCGACAGGTCCTCCGGCGGCAGCGGCGTCTGGATGACGCCGGCGCTGGTTACAAGGATGTCCACCGGGCCGGTTCCATGCTCGATCCGGTCAGCCGTCGCCTCGACCGCCCCGGCGTCGCGCACGTCCAGAGCGAGGGCAGTGCATCCGCCATCGCAGGCGGTCCGGGCCGCGACCTGCGCCGCCCGGCTCCCATCGATGTCGACAATAACGACGCGGGCACCGCGCGCGGCAAGCCGCGCGGCGCAGGCCTCGCCGATGCCGCTGGCGCCGCCCGTGACAACGGCAATTTTGTCTGCCAGCGCGCCGTTCATGCTCCGCGTGCCTCCTCCGACACGGCCCCGCGATCGGCAGCGGCGCTGCCCGGGCGGACCTCGGCAGGCGCCGGGACCACCTGACGTGCCTCGCGCCGGCGCGTCCACCAGTCGTATGCGAAGTCGGCGACGCCGCGCCGGAAGCCCAGCACCGTGAGAAGGATGATGCTGCCGAGCACCAGCCCGTAATACTCGGTGTAGATCGTCACCTGATGGTCCAGCGCCTCGAGCAGCAGCGCGCCGACGAGCGGTCCGGCGAAGACGTGCGAGCCGCCCAGCATGATCATGAAGATGGCTTCGCCGGACATCGTCCAGTAGCCGAATTCCGGGTAGGCGCCCGAGACGAAGAGCGACAGCAGGATGCCCCCGACGCTGGCGATCGAGCCGGCCAGCACGAAGGCCGTCAGCTTGGCACGGTAGACGTTGACGCCAAGGAACACGGCGCGCACAGGGTTGTCGCGGATCATCCTCAGCGTATAGCCGAAGGGCGATTCCGTGATCTGCCGCAGGATCAGGATGCAGGCGACAAAGACGACCGAGCAGAACGCGTAGAACGTCCAGCTGTCGTTCAGGTCGATACCCCAGAAGGGCGGCCGCGGGATGCCGCCCATCAGACCCTGGTCGCCGCCGGTCAGCGACACCCAGGTCAGGATGACGCTGTGGAACATCATCTGGAAGGCCAGCGTCAGGAAGGCGAAATAGATCTCCTTCAGCCGCACGCAGATCGCGCCGATGACCAGCGCCATCAGCGCCGAGAAGGCGACGGCGCAGACGAAGGCGACGGGGATCGAGACGGCGCCCGACTGCATCAGCAGGCCGAACGAATACGCGCCGCCGGCGAAATAGGCCGCGTGCCCGAACGAGACGAGCCCCGTGTAGCCGATCAGGAGGTTCAGCGACATCGCCAGGATACCGAAGGCGATGACGTAGATCACGAAGTCGCGCAGCCCCGCACCGGGAAAGATCGCCGGCAGCACCAGCAGGACGACAAGCGCCGCGGCGGCGATCGCGAGGTCGCGCAGGAGGGCGCCCGACCGCACGGTCAGCCCTGCCTGCCGAAGATGCCGCTGGGCTTGATGATCAGCACCAGCGCCATCATGGCGAACATCACCCCGTCGACGAAAAGCGGAAAGCCGATCGAGCCGAAGGCGCGCGTAAGCCCGATAATCAGCGAGGCGACGAAGGCGCCGGCGATAGACCCCATGCCCCCGATCACCGTGACGATGAAGCTCTCGATCAGGATGGACAGCCCCATGCCGGGCGTCAGCGTCCTGACGGGCGCCGCCAGCGCGCCCGCCAGCCCCGCCAGCATGCTGCCGACGCCGAACACGCCCGCATAGAGCAGCCGCGTGTTGATCCCGAGCGCCGAGACCATCTGCGGGTTGATTGCGGCGGCCCGGACGATCTTGCCGAACCGGGTCCGGGCGAGACCGTACCAGAGCACCGCGCCCACGGCGCAGGCCAGCGCGACCATGAAGATGTAATAGGCCGGGATCGGCCCGCCGAGGACGAAGAAGGGGGGCATCGCGAAGGTCGGCGGCATGCCCATCAGCTTGTAGTCGGCACCCCAGACGATCTTGATCATGTCGTCCATGATCAGCACGACCGCGTAGCATAGCAGCAGCTGCATCAGCACGTCGCCGCCGTAGATGTTCCTGATCAGCAACCGTTCGAACAGCACGCCGAACAGCGCCATGCCCAGCGTCCCGCTCAGCACCGCGACGGCGAAGCTGCCCGTCAGGGTGTAGCCGGTGAGGGCGAAATAGGCGCCGAGCATGTAGAACGCGCCATGCGCGAAGTTGATAATGCCGAGCACGCCGAAGATCAGCGACAGCCCCGAGGCGACCAGGAACAGCAGCATACCCGTGATGATACCCGTCGATACCTGCGTGACGGCGCAGGCGGGCGTCGCGAGACAGTTGGCGAGCGCTGCAATGTCCACGATGTTCTCCCTGCCGGACAGGTGCCGTCAGTTCCGGGAGGGCGCGCCGGCCGCGACCGGCGCGCCCTCCCGCGGTTCACGACGCGGTCGGGTTCAGGTGTAGCCGTTCCGCTCCTTCCACTCTGCCTCGCGCTGCAGGATCACCTCCCAGTCGCCAGGCGCCCAGTCGGTGAAGCCGCGCGGGTCGGTCTGCGAGCGTGCCCCAGGCGACGGGGTAGTGGATGATCGTCTGGTCCTCGGCCCGCATCTGGATCTTGCCGGTGTCCGAGAACGGCGAGTCGACCTCGGCCCCGCTCATGGCCTCGGCCAGCGCCTGGGCGTCGGTCTTGCCGCCGGTCTTCGTCAGCGCCTGGGCCAGGAACTGCATCGCAGTGTAGTTCTGCCACGACCAGTTCGTCGGCAGCAGGTCGGAGTCCTTGGTGAAGTTCTCGTAGAACTCGTGGTTCGCCGGCGTATCCGGGTAGTTCGGATCGTAGCGGTAGACCGAGCGCATGCCCTCCGGAAACTGCTTGATCGCCTGGACGATCGGCGGATCGGCCATGTTGACCGAGAAGAAGGTCATGTTGCCCGCGAACATGCCGTAGAGGTTGGCCTGCTCGGTGAACGAGACGAGATCGCCGCCCCAGAGCGCCGAGTAGAGTGCGTCGGGCGCCGTCTGCACGATGCGCGTGACATAGGCCGTGTAGTCCGGCTCGAACAGCTTCGGCCAGGCCTGGTCGACGACCTCGACCGAGGGCTCGAAGATCTGGAGGTACTCGATGAACTGGGCAGTGTTGTCGCGGCCGTAGGCATAGTCCGGCGACACCGTCATCCAGCGCTTCAGCCCCTTTTCCTTGACCAGGTTGGCGGCATAACGCCCGCCGGCGATCGCATCGTGAACGCCCTGGCGGGCGCAGCGGAACGCCGTCGGCACGCGGATCTTCGGATCGGCGCTCAGGGCCGAAGTCTCGGAGTTGGTGTGGATGCAGAGGACCGGCAGGTCGCGGATCACCTCCTGCACGGCAAACGCGCCCGACGACGCCTCGGCATCGATGATGATTTCGCAGCCGTCGGTGTTGATCAGGTCACGCGTGTTGCGCGCCGCTTCGTCCGGCTTGCCCTTCGAGTCGCGGAAGATGGGCTCGAGCTTCCGGCCCTCGATGCCGCCGGCCTCGTTGACGCGGTTGACGAACATTTCTATGGCCCGTCGGCTGGTCTCGCCCAGGATGGCGACACGCCCTGACAGGATCGTCGGCACGCCGATGCGGATGGTGTTGGCCTGCGCCCTGGCGATGTAGGGGAACCCGGTGATCGCGCTCGCCGCGGCCAGGCCGCCGGCTGCTTTCAGCACGTCGCGACGGCGCATGCCGCCCTTTAGTTCAGTCATCGATTTTTCCTCCCGATCCCGGCACTTCGCGAGCCGGAATTCTGTTTGGCCCCGTCGAGTCGAGTCGCGGCACCTGCCCAAGACGCTAGCGCTGGCGGGAACGTCCGGTCAATCGCCAGGATGAATGGTGATTCATAATTCGCCTGCTCGGCGCCTATCCCGCCAAGCGGACAGGGTCGGGCCGGCCAAGACCGGCCGATCGCTGCCGAGCGATCAAAGGCCGTAGGGCGGGCGTTTCGCGTGCCGCGTCAGCGGCCAGCGTCGCCGCGCGGAACACCTCGACGCACGAATTCGCGAGCTCAAAGGACAGCGCGCTGAACCTTGCCGGAGGCGGTCTTCGGCAGATCGTCGACGAACTCGACCCGCCGCGGATACTTGTTGAGGGACGGTCAGACGCTATGCGTGGTCCCTGCAACTCGCGCACCGGCGCGGCATCGCCGCCGCGGCCGGTCGTCCAGCACGTTGCCGCCGACGTCGGAGCCCTCGGGGATCTTCCACGCGAACCCGGCATGGGCCGCCTCGTAGCTGGTCGTCGGGGTGCGCCGCATCCGGGCTCCCTTCGCTCGATACGATGGGGGCTGCCTGGCACCGGCGCTGGCCGGCCGCGATCTGCCAGCTGATGGCCGCCCGCGGTGGTGCCCGCCCGTCAGACGGCGGCTGGCGTGCCTCTGGGCGACACCTTCGCCAGGCCGCGCTCGGCCAACACGTCACGGATCAGCGGCAGCCGGTCGCCGCCCCAGAACAGCTCTCCCTCGATGACGAACATCGGCACGCCGAACACGCCCGCCTCCTCGGCCTCCGCCCGCAGCCGGTCGTGGAGCGCGCCACCCCGGCCTTCGACATAGTCACGGAAATCCGAGGTCTCGGCACCGACCTCATCCAGCAGGGCGCGCATGGTGTCGAAATCCTCGATCTCCAGCTCGCGCTTCCAGAAGCGGTCGAAGACGGTGTCGTTGTAGCCGCGGAAGACACCCTTCTCCTTGGCGAAGAGCATGCCGATGCTGGCCAGCCGCGTGTCGAAGATCTTCTTCGTGCCGTAGAGCCTCAGTCCCTGGCGGTTCGCATAGCGCCGGGCGTCCATGTAGGAGTAGCGCACGCGGCGCCACTGGTGCGGGTCGCGATCTTCGACGCTGCCAAGATAGGACGGGATGTTCAGCGTGTAGGGCAGCCAGTCCAGCGCGACGTCGAAGTCTTCCTCCAGCTGGTAGGCGCCGGCCTTGGCAATGTAGGCGTATGGGCTTTTGTAGTCGCTGTAGAGCGTGATCCGCAGCGCGGTCATCGACGTTTCCTCTCTCGGATGTCAGGCCTTGTCGGCCATCGTCAGCCGCTCGCGCTCGACGCGCACCCCGGCGGCGGCCCTGTCCCATGTGTCCCCGGTCACGCCGGACTCACGCAGGAGGTTCTTCTGGATCTTGGCGGTCGGCGTCTTCGGCAGCTCGGACATGACGCGGACATAGCGAGGCACCATGAAATAGGCCATGCGGCGCGCGAGGAACGCGATCAGCTCGGCCATGTCGGGGGGCGCCGCCCCGGGCTCCAGCGCGATCACGGCCAGCACCTCGTCCTCGCCGCCGTCTCCCGGGACGGCCACGGCCGCCGCCTCGCGCACGCCGGGCCATGCAAGCAGCTCGGCCTCGACCTCGGCGGACGAGATGTTCTCGCCGCGCCGCCGGATCGCGTCCTTCAGCCGGTCGACGAAGACGTAGTCGCCGTCCGGGTCGATCTGGAAGGCGTCGCCGGTGTGGAACCAGCCGTTCCGCCAGGCCCGGGCGGTCGCCTCCGGATTGCCATGGTATCCGTGGTTCATCGCCCAGGGCCGATCGGTGCGCAGGATCATCTCGCCGATCGATCCCTGCGGTACCTCGCAGTCGTTGGCGTCGACCAGCCGGATGTCGACCCCGGGCCGCGCCCGGCCACACGCCCCTGGCTTGCACGGAAAAGGCTCCGAGAACGTCGGCGTGGCGATCTCGGTCATGTTGAAGAGCGTGTACGTCTCGACCCCGAACCGTTCGGCAAAGCCCAAGGCGCCCTGCGTGAACGGCACCAGGAAGGCCTTGCGCAGCGGGTGGTCGCGGTCGTGCGCCTCGGCCGGGCGTTGCATCAGGAACCCCGCCATCACGCCCAGCAGGAAGACGATGGTCGCGCCGGTCCCCCGCACCTCGTCCCAGAAGCGGTCGGTCGAGAATCGCTCGACCACGGCGATCGAGCCGCCGGCGCAAAGCATGGCGTGGGTGATGAAGATACCGCCGATATGGAACATCGGCAGGTTGATCAGGAACCGGTCTGCCGGCGTCACGCAGGTCCATGTCTCCGGCCCGACCGAGGACCAGGCGTGCATGTATGAGGATAGCACTCCCTTCGACGGGCCGGTCGTGCCCGAGGTGTAAATGATCGACTGCGTGTCCCAGGGCTCGATCGGCCGGTCCAGCGGCGCCAGCGCGCCATCCAGCGGCTCCAGCGCGTCGAACGACAGCTGGCGGATGCCGGCCAGCGGCGGCGCCTCGCCGCCATCAAGCACCAGCGTCTCGACGCGTTCGGTGCGGATCTCGGCCAGCCGGGGCGCCAGCTCGGCATGGGCCACCATGAACCGCGCGTCCGAATTGGCCACCACATGCTCCAGCAGAGCGCCCTTGTAGGCCGTGTTGATCGGCACCACGACGGCGCCGATGTAGTTGACCGCGACCAGCACGGTCAGCACCGCCGGCCCGTTCGGCAGCCAGACCAGCACGTGATCGCCCTGCCGGACGCCGATCCGCTGCAAGCCAATGGCGGCCCGGACAACGCGGTCGCGGAAAGCGCGATACGTCCAGGAGGGCGCTTCGGGAAAGGCGGCGAAGACGGCATCCGGCTGGCGTTCGGCCCATTTGTCGAGCGCGGTGCGCGTCACGCAGGTCTCGGCGGGGCAGGGGCGCCCCGGGGGCGGGTTTTCCCGGCTGTCGCGGGTCATCGCGTCGCTCCGGCGGTCGTCCGCTCCGGCCCCATGAGCCTAAGCGGCATCTTCGCGGATCATCGCCGCGGCCTTTTCGCCGATCATGATCGTCGTGGCGTTGGTGTTACCCGTCGTCACGGTGGGCATCACGGACGCGTCGACCACCCGCAAACCGCCGATCCCCCGGACGCGCAGCCGCGGATCGACCACCGCCATCGGGTCGTCGCCCATCCGGCAGGTCCCGACGATGTGATAGAGCGTCGTCCCGGTCTCGCGCGCGAAGGTCTCGATCTCGTCGTCCGTGCGAACCTCCGGTCCCGGTGTGGTCTCGCCAACCCGGTAGCGCTCGAAGGCCGGTGCGGCGAAGATCTCGCGCACGGTCTTGATGCCGTGCAGCAGCGCCGCGAGGTCGGTGCTGCTCGACAGGTAGTTCGGACGCAGGGACGGGTACTCGAAGGGGTCGGCCGAGCGGGCCATCACCTCGCCGCGGCTCTCGGGGTTGGCGATCGAGACCGCGCAGGTCATGCCGGGCTCGCGCTCCAGCGTGCCGAACCGGTTCGCGCTGTAGCTCGCCGGCGAGAACAGGAACTGCAGGTCCGGGCTCGCCAGTTCGGGCCGCGAGCGGGCGTATGCCTGGGCGCTCGACACGCCGAACGTCAGCGCGCCGGTGCCGAGCGCCGCCCATTTTGCCGCCTCGCGCATCAGCCGCCAGCCGCGGGACAGCTCGTTGATGGTCTCGACGCCCCGGACGCGCATGGCGATCCGGGCGACGTAGTGGTCCGACAGGTTGCGTCCGACACCCGGCAGGTCGTGCACGACCTCGACCCCGATCGCGGCCAGGTGATCCGCCGGGCCGATGCCCGAGACCTGCAGCAGGTGCGGCGAGTTGATCGTGCCGCCCGCCAGGATCACCTCGCGTGCTGCGCGGAATGTCAGGTCCCGGCCGCCCTGCCGGACCGCTGCGCCGATGCAGCGCCGCCCGTCGAAGAGCAGCCGCGTCGCCATCGCCCCGGTCTCGACGCGCAGGTTGGGCCGCCCACTGGCGCGCCGCAGGAACGCCCGTGCCGTCGAGGCACGGAATCGCCCCGCTCGCGACATCTGCGAATAGCCGACGCCCTCGGCGGGCGTGGCGCCGCTGAGGTCGAGGTTCAACTCGAACCCGACCTGCTGCGCCGCCTCGACGAAGCAGTGCGTCAGCGGATTGACGGTGTTGTAGTCGGAGATGACGACCGGGCCGGTCTTGCCGCGCATCGCCGGGTCACCGGGCGCGTAGCTTTCGATCGCCCTGAAGTGCGGCAGCACGTCCGTCGTAAGACCAGCCGCGCGCGCCCATTTGCGCCCAGCGGTCGAAATCGGCCCTGTTGCCGCGCACCCACAACATGCCGTTGATGGAGCTGGTGCCGCCCAGCGTCTTGCCGCGCGGCCATTCGATGGCGCGATCGCCCGTGCCGGGCTCCGGGTCCGTTCGATAGTTCCAGTTCACCCGGGGGTGGCGCAGCAGCTTCAGGACGCCGGCCGGGATGTGGATCCAGGGCACGTGGTCAGGCGGCCCGGCCTCGAGCAGCACCACCCGCGCGCCGTCGACGCTCAGCCGGTCGGCGAGAACGCATCCGGCCGAGCCAGCACCAATGATCAGGTAATCGACAGGGCCGTCTCCCGGGTCATCGGCACCTCCGTGCTCCATCTCCGGCCGCATAGTACGAACCGGCGGAGTCTCGAAGGTCCGTCGCCTCTACCCGGCGGAGGTCGCTGAAGACCGCGATCATGTTCTCCCTCAAGCTCCCCGCTCCCCGCTCCCCGCCGCACCGGCCACCAGCGACTCGGACGCCCTGTATGCGCCCAAACTCTGCCCGGTCGGACCGGAGCGATCAATCGCCCCGACCCGAGTGACACCGTGCGGAGCCGGCCAGGCCGTCGGCAACGACATTTCGCCTACGCAGGGGGGAATTCATGGGTGTCCAGTCGAACCAGAGCCGGTTGACGCTGGCTTCAGCCCCGCATCCGCGATCAGCGGCGACGGCTTGATGCCGGCACCGACGACATTGCCTGCCCGGCTCTCGATTGCGTTCGCGGCTTAGCCTTGGTTCCGCGCGAGCCAGCGGGCCTGCGCGGCGATGTGGGCCCCGGCCGTGGCGACCAGCGTTTCGAGATGGGCGCGGGAGGGCGTGACGTGCCGGAACCGCCGGCCGGACTGGCCGTCATCGAAGCCGCCGACGAGCGCGCCGACGCGCTGGCGCCAGCGGGAGAATGTGACGAGCATAAGGGCGCCTTTAGGTTTGCTGGCGACAGAAGAAGGCTCCTGAACGAATCCCTCCTGGTGCACGGTGTTCATTCGCAAGAGCGGTCGACGTGGACAGGGCTGCCGCCAACGACGACACTGAGGCTTGCCGCGAGCCAGTGGGGCTCGCCAGTCTCGGAGCCGTGCCGATGGCCACCTACAAGACCCCCGGCGTCTACATCGAGGAGGTGACGAGCGGAGCCCGACCGATCTCGGCGGTCGGCACTTCGACCGCGGCCTTTTTCGGCCATGCGCCGGACGCCGGTGCCGCAACTCGGGTCCCGACCTTCGTCACGAGCTTCGCAGAATTCCAGCGGGTCTTCGTCAAGTGGCGAGCCAGCGGCAAAGGCCGGCGGATCGATGCTTGCGACTGCCGTGGCGGGCTTCTTCGCCAACGGCGGGTCGTCCTGCTACGTGGTCAATCTTGGCATGTCCGGCGATGCTCTCAACCCGGCGGACATGCTGCTGATCGATGCGATCGATCGGATCAGCCTGGTCGCGGCACCGGGCTACACCGATCCCGCCAGCTACGAGGCGCTGATCGGGGATTGCGAGCGCCGCGGCGACCGCTTCGCAATCCTCGACACGCCGGCGAAGATCGATCCGCTCGAGCGCTTCGACCGCGAAGCCCGGATCGGCGACGACGGCAGGACGGGCGGCCTGCGTCCGCGGAGGTCGGAACGGGGCCTGGGCGCCGTCTACACGCCCTGGATCGTGACCCACGATGCTCTGAGCGGCGCGCGCACGACGCAGCCGCCATCTGGGCATGTCGCCGGACTCTACGCTCGAAGCGATGCCATGCGCGGCGTGCACAAGGCGCCGGCCAACATGCCGGTGCGCGGGGCGCTCGACCTAACCCGGCAGATCTCGGACACCGAGCAGGAAGTCCTCAACCCGCTCGGCGTCAACTGCATCCGCTCCTTCCCTGGCGAGGGCATCATGGTCTGGGGCGCGCGGACGCTCGCCGACAGCGCAAGCGAGTACCGGTACGTGCCTGTCCGTCGACTGGTGACGATGATCTCGCAGTCGATCGAGCGCGGCACGCGCTGGGTCGTCTTCGAGCCGAATGACGCTCCGCTCTGGAAGTCGCTCCGGCGCGACATCGGTGCATTCCTGCATTTTCTTTGGCGTGAGGGCGCGCTCGCCGGCGCGACCCCGGAGGAGGCGTTCTTCGCCGAGTGCGATGCGGAGACGACCACGCAGGCCGACATCGACGGCGGTCGGGTCGTCGCGGTCTTCGGCGTGGCTCCGCTGCGCCCCGCGGAGTTCGTGATCCTGCGCCTCGTGCAGTCCAGCGCAGAGAGTACCGTCGAAGAGGGATGAGGGTGCGCGTGTCGCGCAGACGACATCGGGGCCCCTTGCTCGCCCGTCCGAAAGAAGCGCCGCCGCCATCGCGTGTCCGGCGCCGCGTCGATGAGCGGCTGGCCGGCCTCGTCGCGGGCGAGGCGTCCGCGGACGGCCGGCAGATACCGGATCGGCGGAAAAGGGTAGGGCGCGCGCGCCTGCGCCTCGGCCCGGACGACGGGATCCAGCGGCTCTGGCGAGGATGACGGTGCGATGCGTCTTTGTCTTGCGGAGTAGGGTCTCCAGCGGGTCGGCCGAGGCACGCCGGAGCGTCTGGTCACCGGGCTGGCGGCGTCCGCCCAGCTGCAGCGGCGCCGAGACGTACGAGACGGTGAGCCGAGCGACGGGCCGGAATGTGGTTTTTATCCGCGCCCAATCTATGGTAGAGTTCTTCCCTCCCACTCGCGCATTTGGCGAGTTGCGGGCCGGAAGGAGGGTTCATGCATCGTGCTGTCCAAACGCTGGGCGTGGATGCATTCCTGCGCCAGGAAGCGCCTCTCCTTGCGGCGGCCTTCGCGATTGCCGAGGTCTTCTACAAGTTCGGCTCCTTCGCGATCGAGTGTCTGGCGTTTCTGGTCACCTGGTATGCGTTGAGCTTCTTGGCGTCGAGGATCGCGCCCGTTGGTGCTGGCGCGGATCGGCAGGAGAGAGGCGACAGCCCCGGCGTCTGACTGGACGTCGGCGATGCAGTGCCAGGATTGAGGATTCCATGCTCGTGGCGAACGCGTGGCGTTCCTCGCGCGAGCGATGCCAAGGTGCTTCGGCAAGTATAAAATGAAATAGTGCTCCGGCTGGCTGGCTTGACGGCTGATGAGAGTTATTTCTGTATTCGTTCCAGTGTGAAAAGTTTCACTAATTACTTAATTTCCTCGGCCGTCTGGGGCACAATACAGGTCGAATCGTTACCTCGGCCGGAGAATACGAATGCTCCCTATCATCGGTGGATGGCAGCCGCCGCGGATCGAGGCGCTGAACGCCGTCGAGAGCCGTCGGATCGCCCGCCTGCCGGTGGCCGGGCTGTCCGGGGAACTCCAGCAGGACCTGGGCCGCGGCGCCATGGGTGTGCAGATCGCCGGATCGCTGACCGGTGACGAGCCGCGCGACGAGTTCCTCAAGAGCCTGCGCGAGCACTTCTATGCCGGAGAGCCGGTCGATTTCGTCGCCGACATCCTGGAGGAGGCCGAACTCGAGCAGGTGCTGATCGAGCGATTCGACGTCGCCGAGCGTAACGACGCCCCCGGGGTCTTTGCCTACTCGATCGTGCTCCGCGAATACACCGAGCCGCCCGAGCCGCCGGACCTCGGGCTGGATCTCGGCGCTGACTTGGATCTCGGCCTCGACATCGACCTGGGGCTCGACCTCCTGGATCTGCCGGGGCTGCTGGGGGACCTCCCGGATATCGGGCCGCTGCTGGAGCCGGTCGCGGAAGGTGCGCGGTCGCTTCGCGACGCGCTCGGCGGGATCGGCGGGCTGCTCGGCCCGCTCGAGGGGCTGCTCGACAACCCGCAGGGGGGTGGGCCGTGACGCTCCAGGCCGACCTCAGCGGCCGCATGGACGGCTCGGGCCTCGTGGCGGGGCTGACCTCGGAGCTCGGCGGCGCGACCGGCGACCTGCAATCCGTGTCGCTGGCGGTCTCGCCGGACGATGTCGCGGGCGCCAGCGGCGCGGCCGGCTCGATCAACCTCTCGGGCATCGGCGACGCCGTCCAGAGCGTGACTGCCGAGCTCGGGCGCGTCGCCGGCGACCTGCCGGTTCCAGGCGACCTGATCGGGCCGATCCGCGCCGGCATCGGCGCGATCGACGCAGCCGTGTCCGGGAATCTCGAGTCCGACCTGCGGAGCGCGCTCGATCGGGTCACTGCCGAGTTCGACGAGATGGAGAAGACCGGCGCCCTCGGGGCGCTTCGCGGCCTTGCCGAGAGCATGCGGTCAGCCCCGGAGCTGTCCGCCATCCGCGCCGCCATCGATGGGCTGCTGGGCGCCGCCGGGGCGCGCGGCCTGCCGGAAACATCGATCCCCGACATTGTCCTGCCGATCCTCTCGGCGCTCGACGCCATCGGCCGGATGATGGCGCTCGAGACGGCGCTGGCCGAGGCACGCCGCCTCGGGGCGCTGGTTCCCGCGCAGCTGCCCGAGGGGCGGATTCCTGCGCTTCTCGCCGGTTTCGAAGCCGCCGTGGCGGCTGCGGAGGTGCAGCTCGACGGCATCGACACCGCCAGCGGAGCCGCCGTCGATGCGGCGATAGAGGCGCTGGTCGCGGTCCGACGGGCCGAGGGTGCGCTGATCGAGGCGCTGCGCTCGGGCATGGCGTTCGGAGAGGCGACGCTGGCCTTGGTCGACCCGACCGGGCTGGTCACCCGCACCGAGGCGACGCTGGAGCAGCTGCGCGGCATCGCCGTCGGCGAGATCGAGGCGGCGCTGGGTCGGATCGCCGGGAAGCTCGCGCCCCTGTTGACAGTCGACCTGGGCGGCGCGCCCGAGTTCGCCCTGGGCGGACTCCTCGACCAGATCGAGGCCAGGGCCCAGGACCTGGCCGACATGGTGGCCGGCCTCGACCTCGGGCCCGTCACTGCCCCCATCACCGAGGGCCTGGGGAGCGTGACATCGGTGGTGGAGGACGCCCAGGCGGCGCTCGACGGCGTGGTGGCGGCCGTCGAGGAAGCGCTGGGCCGCGTTCGCGATGCCATCGGAGCACTGCCGCTCGACGAGGTGGCCAGCGCGATCCGCGCGGTGGTCGGCACCATCGCGGACGTGCTGTCTGCGCTAGGCGATGTCCTCGGCGCGGCGCAGGAGGCGATCGGCGCCGCGGCCGAGGCGGCGCAGCTCGCCCTGACACGCGCCGAGGCGGCGTTGGACCAGTTCCGAAACCAGCTCGAGGCCGCGTTCCGGGAGGCGAAGGCGTTCATCGACGGGCTGGGCATCGACCAGGTCGCCGGGCAGATGGCAGACGGCATCCAGACGGTCTCGGACCTGATCGGCCGGGCCGACATGGCGCCCTATTTCTCGACCGCGCAGGACGCGATCGACACCACGACCGGCGTGATCGAGAAAGTCCCCTTCTCGCTCCTGCCCGACTCGATGGAGCAGGAGGTCGTGGACCTGATCCGGCCCGTCAAGACCGCTGACCTGGGCGCTTTCCGGCAGGAAATCCTCGACGTCCTCGAGATCGGCGAGGACGGCACCTTCACGCTCCGCCCGGATCTCGAGGCCGCCGTCGCCGACGTGCAGCAGAAGCTTGACGAGCTGATCGCGGCGCTGGCCGAGGTGCATCCGCAGCAGCTGGCCGACCTGATCAACGAGGCGATCGGGACGATCCGGGGCGAGATCGAGGCGATCGCCCCGCAGGTCGAGCTGGGTCCGGTGACCGAGGCGCTGGATGCGGCCAAGGCGGCGGTCGCGGGCCTGGACCTCGACACCCTGCTGCAGCCGCTGGCCGACGGCTTCGACGACGTCCTCGCCAAGATCGACGAGTTCCGGCCCGGGGCGCTGATCGAGCCGCTCGACGCCGAGATCGACGCGCTGCGCGAGAAGCTGCTGGACCTCAGCCGGCTGGAGCAGTGGCGCGACACGCTCGACGAGGTGCGCACCGAGGCGCTGTCGCTGCTCGACCTGATCGACCCGGTGCAGCTGGAGGCGCCGCTTCGCGACGCGTTCGCCGAGATGCGCCGGCGGCTTGCCGAGGGCGAGGCGCCCGATCTGCTCGCGCCGCTCGGCGCGATCGTCGGCACGCTGATGGCGGGCGGCGGGGCATCCGTCGCACCGGAGGCGTTCGACCGGGTCGTGACGTGGATCCGCGGAGGGACGGGCGGCGGCCCGCAGCTGACGACGCTGAGCGGCGAGCTGCGCGCGGCAGTTACCGAGACGCGCCGCGTCGTCTCGGCCATCGACCCGAGCGCCATCCAGGCGACGGTCGGCGCGGATGCCGGACGGCTGTCGGCGCTGGTAGCCGGCCTGCCGGCCGGCGCGGCGCGCGACCGGCTGGCGACGGCGGTGGATGCGGTCGACCTGACAGCGGACGTGCGGCTGATCGCGACGAACCACGCGCGCTATGTCGAGCTCCTCGCGCGCTCGGAAACCGCGGCGGCCAATCTCGCCACCAAGGGGTTCGCCGAGGTCGATGCGGTCGCGGGCTCGCTCCGCGCAGGGTTCGCGCCGCTTCTGCCTCTGGTCGAGGCGCCCCGCGAGGCGCTGCGCCGCATGGGCTTCACGCGCCTCGACGACGGCCTGCCGGGGCTGCTGGACGAGCTATTCGACATCGCGACACCCGAGCGGCTGGCGGGCATCCTGACCCCCGTCTTCGCAGCGCTGCACGGGCGCGTCGAGACGCTGTTGGACGCAGTGATCCAACCGCTCCGCGACCTGATCGACGGGCTGATCGGCATCGTGAACACCTTCGATCTCGACCGGCTGACGGAGGCGCTGGACGGCGTGCACGCTGCGATCCGGGACGAGATCGCTGCCTTCCACCCGGACAACCTTCTAGGCGAGGCCAAGACCGCCTTCAACGAGGCGAAGGCTGCGATCGCGGCCTTCGATCCGCTGGGGCCGGTGAACGACACGCTGAAGGCGCTGAAGGCAACCATCCTGCGCGTGCTGGAAAAGCTGGACGGCGACGCCCTGCTGGAGACGCCGATCGAGATCTTCGAGACCATCCTGGATTCCCTTGAGGCGCTGGACCTCAACGTCCTCCTGGACCCGCTGCTCGACCGGCTGGACGCCATCGCGGCGCAGGTGTCGGACGGGCTGGAGGGGACGGTCGAGTCGTTCGAGCGGCTGCAGGAAGCGCTGCCGTCGCATGTCGGCTCGACCTCGGTCGGCGGCAGTGTCAGCGTGAGCGTGGGGGGCTGAGGCGATGCCGGCTGTCCTGACGCACAAGGCGATCCTGCTGCTGGCCCGGGACCGGCTGGTGCAGATCCGCGACGTCACCGCCCGGATGATCGAGCGCAAGCTCGTCGCCGGTACGCGGGTTCCGCTGATCGAGCACAGGATGAACCTGCTGGCCGACGCCGCCGTGCGGATGATGAACACGGTGCCGACGGCCGACGTCACCATGGCGCGCGCGCGCGACAGCGGCTTCGGCGGCGAGCCGGACGTCTTCGGCGGAGGCATCTCGAAGTTCGCCATCCTCGGCTGCATGGGCCCGGACCTGCCGGCGTTCGCCGAGGTCTTCCGGTCCGGTCAGGGCTGGGTGTTCGATACGGTCCACAAGGGCACTCCCGACTACAACCGCGAGGCGATGGTCGCCGGAACGACCGACATGGCGCTCGCCGTCCACCTCTCCGCGCTCATCAAGGTTCGCGAGACGATCGACGATCCCGATCCCGCGACGCGCGACCGCAAGCGCGAGGAGGAGATGCGGAAGGCCCGCGCCTACGTGCTGGGCCATGTCTGCCATCTCGCCGGGGACATCGTCGCGCACCCGCTGATCAACGATCTCGAATGGCACCTGGGCATCCCGGGCGCCGGGCACGTCTCGCATGGCGGGAACGAGGCGCTGATCGATGCTGCGGCCGCGCGCAAGGTCTTTCGCCGCGGCAGTACGCGCGAGGGACAGGCGTGGAGCGCGTGGTGGCCGACGGTGGACGATGTCCCGCCTTGGTTCGCCGATGCGTATAGCGAGGCGTTCAAGTCGGTCTACGGCACCGATCGGCCCACCGGCTTCAAGGACTTCGAGGACGACCTCGCCCGCTTCGGTCCGCCCGAGATGTCGCCCGACTTCGTCCGAAGCGGCGTCAGGACCTTTCGCGGCCTCGCGCTGACGGGCGGCTACGACTGGGGCTATGGCCACTGGTTCGGGATGCTGACGCTGGTAACGATCCCGCTGATGTTCGCCCCGCTGATCGCCTATGCGCTGCCGTACTCCCGGCAGTTCTTCGAGGCGCCGGACGACGCTGCAAAGGCATCCGGCGAGCGCGAGGCGTTCGAGCTGATGACGCTTCCGCTCCAGCTCGGCTCGCTTCCGGCGCTGGTCTATGGCGCGGTGCTCTGCCCGTTCGCGCGGGGCGCGGGCGACCGGGCGATCGGCGGGACCGTCTTGCAGGCGGTCACGCTGGCCTCGCTGATCGTCTCGACGATCGACTCGGCGACGGCCGAAAAGCCGGACGCCGGCATCCCGGCCTGGGCGCGGTGGCTCTTCATCTTCGCCCCGCCGATGGTCTCGGAACTCGTCTACGGGATCCTGGCGATCGCCAACTCGACGACCGACTTCAAGCATCCTCGGCCGTTCATCGAGGAAAAGCCGGCCGGACGCCGGCAGTTGCTGAACCTGATCAACATGCTGCCGCTGGGGTTCTTCCTGGCGTTCTTCGTCGTCATCGTGCCGCTGTTCCTGGCCTGGGGGAAGCTCCTGGAGGACCCGGCAGAAGAGAACCCTCGCGGCATCGACAAGCCGGCGTTCTGGCTCGCCTTCGCCATGCACGCCCTCGGGGCGCTGGCGATCTGGATCGCCGTGCCATTCAAGCTGCGCGACCAGAAGATCCCCGAGAGCGTGCCGAACGATGTCTTCCCGCTGAAGAAGCATGCCGTGCGGCTGTTCGACGACACGACGCTTTTCGCCGACCCCGGATCGCCGGCGGCCCGGCGCGCGCGGTATTTCCCCTCTGACATCCGGCCGCTCGCCAGGCTCTGGTGGGAAGGCACGGGCAGCATGAAGATCCGCTCGGACCGCTTCGGCCTGACCTTCCAGCACGACGCCGCCGGCGCCGCCGAGCAGACGGTGCCGGGTCCGCTCGCGCCTGTTACGGTGGCGGAGTACCTGCAGTTCCTGCAGGACACGGTCGTCGACGGCGGCGGCACGGCCGGGGGCCTGCACGGCGCGGTCTTCGATGCCGAGGCGGTCGCCGCCTACCTGCTCCCGTCCGGCGCGACCTTCGCCGCGCATGGCGACCTCAAGGAGACCGAGGAAGCCAAGGTGACCGAGGTCTCGGCCGAGTTTCGCGACCTCGGCAGCAGCGATGCCGACGACGCCTATGTACTCTACCACGCGCCAAAGCCCGTGCAGGCGGTCAAGGGCGTTCCGCGCGGCAGCATCCGCCCGGCCGACGAGGCGCGGCTGCGCGAGGCGGAGGAGACGGTCGGCTACGACTATCTGGTCGATCCGCTGGTCGACGACCCGAAGACCTCGGATGCGCTGATCTCGAAGGCCGCCGACCTGGGCGCGCTGCTCTGCATGGGTGCCGCCCACCACATGACCGCCGCACCCGCCGCCGACGATCGGGTCTACCAGATCTTCCGCAACTGGAGCCTCGACCGGCGTCGCGTCAACGAGTGGCGGATGATGGTCGAGGGCGGGGCGCTGAGCGACAAGAACGGCCCTGCCGACGGCTATGACGCCGCCATGCCGCAGGGCCTGCACGGCCCGATCTCGCCAGACCGCTACACGTCACCGGTCGCCACCGCCGACCCGGCCGTGCTGGCCGAGGCCGAGGAGACGGCGCGGACCAATGGCTGGATCAAGACCATGCGCGACTGGCTGGTAGCGGTCGAGGAGGGCGAGGACCTTCTCGCTACCACGCCGATCCGGCCGGGCACGCCCTCGAACCGGGCGCTCAGCCGGGCGCTGGCCTACATGTTCGACGCGTCCGACCCGGCGGGAGGGCCCTGAGATGCCCGAGGTCGCCTTCCTCGACGCCGTCAGGGCCTATCTGGCAGGGCCGGCCGGGCTGTCCCCGGCGCCCGGCACGGTCGGCTTCGCAACGCCGGTGCAGGCAGACGCCCTGCCGCTGCTGGCGCTGTCGCTCGGCACCGTGTCGCGCCTCGATATCGGGTTGGGCGGAGGAGCGAGCGTGATCTCTGAGGGATCGCTGCCCGTGAGCTCGACGATCGATCTCGCCAACCCCTTGCTGCCCGGGCCAGACGGGTTCATCCTGCTGGACGAGACCCGCCAGGTGCTGACCCTGCCGCATGGCGGCCTGATCCGCGCCGATGCGCTGGACGGGGCGCTGGGGCCGGGCGATGTGTCGGTGACCGTCGCCGGGGCGCCGAGGACGCTGGTCGCGGGGCCGCCCGGACCGGGCGAGTTCTCGGTCGACCCGCTGGTGGGCGCGCTGACCTTCGGCGCGGCGCTTCCGGCGACGGGCGACGTCGTCGCCTCGTACCATCTGGGCGTCTGGGAGCGCTCGACGACGCTGATCCGCGGCGATCTCGACGTGAGCGCATGGGATACGGACCTGTCGCGGCTCGGCACGATCAGCGGGGCCGCCGTCCGGGCGCTGCTGCGCGGCACGGACGGTGCGCTGCCGGGCCTGCGCAAGATCCGGCTGGCCTCGCTCGGCGAGGTCGGCGACCCGCAGACGCAGCAGCCGCGTGCGCGCCGGCGCCCCGCACGGTTCGGCTTCGAGTTCGAGCACATTGTCGACGCGCCCGTCTCCTCCGGCGGGATCATCCGGAGAGTGCCGATCACGACAAGGCTGGCGGCCTTCGTCAGGGAGCCCGGATTCCGGCGCCCTGGTCGAGACCGTCGAGGTGGAAACCGAGGAATAAGCAGGCGGAAAGGGCTGGAGCGATGTCCGAGAGCATAGCCGAGATGATCATCCCCGGGACATATATCGAGGTCCGGGCCGAGGGGCTGATCGGTGTCGGCGGAATCAGCACCGGCACGATCGGCGTGGTCGGGACCGCCAATCGTGGGCCGCTGAACCAGGTCGTGACGCTCGGCAGCTTCGCCGAGGCGCTGGATACCTTCGGCGACTACGACGCCTTCCCGGCTAACCCGGGCAGCACGGCGCACCTGACGCTGACGCGGACGCTGGAGCAGGCATTCCGCGGGGGCGCCTCGGACGTGCTGGCGGTGCGGGTGGCGAACCTCGCCGACGATGCCACGATGCGCTCGATGACCTGGACAGTCGGCGGGGCCGACGGGACGCTGTTCACCCTGACAGCGACCTCGCCCGGAACCTGGGCCAACGACATTGTCGCGGCCCTGACGCCGGGGGCCGAGGGTGGCCCGGCACGGCTGACCCTGACGCAGGGGGCCCGCCGCGAGACCTTCGAGGGCACGACCGCCGAAGCGCTGGCCCGTGAGGTGAACGACGCCAGCAATTTCGTCACCGCCTCCGACCCGTCCGAGGAGAATGGGGGCGATGCCCCGACCTCCGTGACGCCGGCCGCCGCGGGGTCGGAGGGCGGCCCGGACGGGGCCGGCGCTATGGGCACGCTGATCCCGCAGGTCGCCACCGGGCTGGGCCTGCTGGCTGAGCGCACGGTCAACATCCTGATCATTGCCGGCTACAACGCGGACATCATCGGCGGCACGGTTTTGGGCCATCTCGAGTCGACCGAGACGAACGGTAACGAGCGGATCGCGATCCTGGGCACCCGGGGCGACACGCTGGCGGAGGTCGCCGCCGACGCCAGCAGCATCTCGAACCGCCGCGCCGTGCTGGTCGCGCCCGGCATCCTGGCGCTGGACCGCGCCAGCCGCAGCCAGGTGCGCCTGCCGGCGGCGTACGCCGCCGCCGTCGTCGCCGGGCGCCTGTCGACGCTGGCACCGCATGTCAGCCTGACCAACAAGGACGTGGCGGTCGACGGACTTCGGACCGAGTACACGCGGGCCCAGCAGAAACAGCTGCTGCAGAACCGCGTGATGGCGCTGCACCGGAACCTGGGGTTCCGCGCGCTCCGCGGCATCACCACGGATACCGGCCCGTTCACGCAGATCTCGGTGCGCCGGATCGTCGACTACGCCAAGGCCGGCGTCCGGATCGGCTCGAACCCGTATATCGGCCGGCTCAACAACTCCCGCGTGCGCGCCGCGCTGAAGGCGACGCTGGACGGCTTCCTCAGCCAGATGGTGCTGGACGAGATGCTGATCAGCTACGAGCTCGAGGTCACGGCGAGCCGGGCGCAGGAGATCGCCGGGGTCGCCGCCGTCATCATGACGCTGCGCCCGACGTTCTCGATCGACTTCATCCGCGTGACGATGAACCTCGAATGATCCTGCCTGGAGGAGGATGACCCATGGCCAACAATGTCTATCGCGGATCCGACGGCACGATCTCGCTGGCCGCCGAGACCGGACCCGAAGGCGACCTCGCCCAGGCGATCAACGACGAGTACGGGCTGACCCCGGTCGGCCGCGTGCGCGGCGTGACGGTCGAGGTCACGTCCGATGTCGAGCCGTTCCACGAACTGGGCCAGCGCTTCGCGACCGAGCTGCGCCCCGGCAACATCAACGTCTCGGGCGTCATCGAGCGGGCGCATGTCAACGGCGCGCTGCTGAAGCTGATGCTGGGCGACGCCGCGGCCTCGCGCCCCGCCGGCACGTTCCCCAGCCCGTCCTTCAACCTCAACCTCAGGCTCGAGAACCCCTCGATCCCCGGCAACACGGCGACCGTGACGGTGATGGGGGTCAAGCTGAACTCATGGGCCTATACGCTGCCCGAGGACGACTTCGTCATGGAGAAGGTCGGCTTCAAGGCGCTGTGGGTGAAGGTCGAGGACACCGCGGCGTGACGGGCGGAGAACTGCCATGACCGCTGCCGAGCAGATGCTCAGCGCCGACGACCTGCTGCAGGGCGCCAGCGTCACGCACCGCGTCGAGGTGCCCGCGTCGCTGCTGGGCGCCGGCAACGGCAGGGCGCCCGGCGAGGTGGTGCTCCGGCCGCTGACGGTGCGCGACGTGCGCCGCGTGAACCAGGCGGCCAAGGACCAGCAGGTGCTGGCGAGCGTGCTGATGGTCCAGCAGTCGCTGGTCGAGCCGGCGCTGACCGTCGAGCAGGTGGGCGCACTGTCGGCCGGTCTGGTCAAGCACCTGCTGGACCACGTCAACCGGCTGAGCGGGCTGGACCTGGGCGAGGACGACCTCGAGCGGGCGGTGCGCGCGCCGATGGCGCGGGCCTGCTTCGTGCTGGCGCGCGAGTTCGGCTGGACCCCGGCCGAATGCGCCGAGCTGACGGTCGGCCAGGTGCTGCTGTACCTGGAGATGCTGGCGCGCGGCGAGCGTCCGGGAGAGGACTCGTGAGCACCCGACCGCATCGGATGATCGCGGCACTGGTCCGCGGCGGCGGAGCGGCGGCGCGGCTCGAGGCGGCGCTGGCCAGGTCCGAGCAGGCCTTCGCCGCGCTGGAGGCCGATCTCTCCACGCATCCGCTCTGCCTTCCCGGCGCAGGGGCGTCGCTGGCGCCCGCCATCGAGCCGGGCGGTCGACTGGCCGTCGTGCTGGCGCGCCTCGCGCAGGCGCGAGGCGCCGTGGGCCAAGCCGGCGCCGCGAGTCATTCCCTCTTCCCCACCGACGCGGTCGCGCGCCCCCGCTCGACCGCAGGCGAGCCGCCTGCCCTCGGCGGCGGCGACGAAATCGCCCCAGCGCTCGACGGACAGCGCAGCCGCCTCCGCCCACGCCACAAGGGGGCTGGGGCTTGGCATCGCCGACGGGACGCCGGCAATGGCACCTGCCGGATCACCCGATCGCCCCGCCGATCGCTGGTCGCGGGACGGACGGCAGGCGCCGCCGGCCAAGCGCCCGGCCTTCGCGCGCGCCGACGACCCGGTCCTCGTCGCTGCCGCGGCGCGGCCGGTTGCGCCGCAGCGCGCCGACGGCATCGCCGACCTCGTCGCCAGGGTGTTCTCCGAGGGTCCAGGCGACTTTTCCGTGCTGCCCCCGGCAGCGGCCGTGGCCGAGACGCCGGCGGTCCGGATGGTCGCGCACGTGCTGGCCCGCATCGCGGAGCGCAGGCGGGCCGGGATCTCTGCGCCGACGACCGCCCTGACCTCAGCGGGGACCGCCATCCGCGACGTCTCCCACCTCGGCGCGCACCGCGGAGAGGGCGCGCCGGCGCCTGCCGGGCGGCGTCACGCCGATGCCCGCGCCCCGGAACGGACTCGAACGCCTCCTCGCGCGCGGCCGGCGTGAGAACCTGATCCCGGCGGGGCAGGGCGCGGGGTTCGAGGCCTGGCAGGCGCTCGACCACCCGGCCGGGCCGGCGCGGCACACGGCGCCGGCCGCCGAACTGGCCCTGGCCCTCCGCGATCTCCGCACCGGCCGGCCGCCCGCCGGCGACGCAACGGCCGCCCCCGAACCGGAGGCGTTCGCCCGCGCCCTGACCGACCTGCTCCGGCGCGAGGCGCGCAGCGCCGGCATCGATCTGAAGGGAGGGCGCTGATGGCATACGCCTTCCGCCCGAATGCCGTGGCCGAGATCGCCGGCCGATCGCTGACGGCGGCCGAGGCGGGGCTGCAGCGCCTGTCCGTCTCGCTGGGGCTCGGCTGCCACGGCCGCGCCGAGCTTGACGCTGTGGCCGGGCAGCGCCTTCGCCGACGCGGGTCCGGGCGACACGGTGGCGCTCTCGATCGGGCCCGCCGGCGACGAGCTTCCGGTCCTGACTGGCACCGTCACGGCCAGGCACAGCGAGCGCGATGCGGTGGTGATCGAGGCGCTCGACCTGTCGGGCGCGCTCGGCCGCGCCCGCACGACCATCACGTTCGAGGAGACGCGGCTTGGCGACATCGTCCGGCGCATCGCCGACGAGGCCTCGATGCAGGCGGACACGGACGCGACCGAGACGCTGTCGATCTACTATGTCCAGGCGCACCGGCCCCTATGGGACCACCTGCGCGACCTCTCGACGCTGACCGGCCGGGATCTCGCGGTCGATGCGGACGGCGTCCTCCTGTTCCGCAAGCCCGAGGGCGGCACCACGCGGACGCTGCGCTACGGGGCCGAGCTGATTTCCTGGCGGGTGACCGGGGAGGAGGCGCCGCTCGCCATCGCCCGCGCGGCCCACGGCACGGCCTCGGTCAGCGGGAACTGGCACTGGGTCGACCCCGACCCGCTGGGCGAGGAGCCTGGGCCCGCGCGGGTCGAGGGCGTGCTGACCGACCGCGACATGGCCGCGACGGCGACGGATGCGGCGACCGGACGGTCCGAACGCGCAGCGCTCGGCGGCTGGCTGCTAGTCACCGGCGACGCCGAGATCCGCCCGGCCGACAGTGCGGCCGTCACCGATCTGCCCGGCGGGGATCCGGATCCGCTGCGCATCCGCACGGTGCGCCACAGCCTGGACGGCGTCACGGGGTTCACGACGCTGCTGGAAGTCGAGGGCGGCGGCACCGCCGGCGGGCTGCTCGGGGGGCTGCTGTGAGCACGCTGATCGACACGCTGCGCGAGATCATCCGACAGGAGATCGATGCCCGCCGCCAGCCCGAGCTGGGCATCGTGCTGGAGGTCTTCCCTGGCGACGGCGGCGACGGGAACCATCAGGCGGACATCAGGCTGCGGCAGAGCGGGCTCAAGCTGCGCCGCGTCCCGGTCGCGGTTGCGCGCCCCGGGGTTTCGCTGCTGCCGCGCGTTGGAGACCCGGTCGTTGTCGTGTTCCTCGATGGCGACCTGGCGCAGCCCGTCGTCCTCGGCTCGATCCATTCCAGCGCCGAGCAGCCACCAGAGGCCGGGCCGCTCGACGCTGTCTACAAGCCCGCGGACGCCGAGGACTCGGGCGTCCGCCGCGTGCACATCGAGACGCCGTCGGGCGGCACGGTCACGCTGGACGACGAGAAGCTGACGGTGACGCTGGGCGGGACCGAGATGGTCATCAACCAGGACGGCGACGTTGCGATCAGCGCGGCGGGGTCGATCTCCCTGGTGGCTGACGGCGACGTCTCGATCGAGGCCGGCGGGTCGGTCTCGGTCAAGGCCAACCAGGACGTGACTATCGAGGCGCAGGCTAACCTGAGCGCCAAGGCCAATGCCACCGCGACCCTCGAGGCCGCGGCGTCCGGAAAGCTGAAGGCGGCCAGCCTGACGATTGCCGGCATGGTCAATTTCAGCGCGAGTTAGGAGGAGGCGATGTCGGGTCCACCTGTCTCCCTCGGATGCGCGGTCAGCCTCAGCCCCGGCATGGCCGGGCCGCCGGACACCGGCTTCATCTCGGTCGTCCCGCAGGCGATCGTCTCGGGCGGCGGGATGCCCTTCGCGGTCTCGGGCTCGCTCTGCCAGATGGTGAACTCGGTCTCCGGGGCGCCCTACGTTCTGCCGATCGGGCCGCTCGGCTCCACATCCTTCAAGATCAACGGCCAGGCGCTGGTGCGCATCGGCGACATGATCCCCTCGGGGCCCGGCGTGCTGACGATCATCGGCCCGCCAGTCGCGCCCTTCGTCGTCGACGGAGGGGCGCCGTGATGGCCGACCGGCTGGACCTGATGGGCAGGGACATCGCGCTCGACTGGGGGCGCGGCGGCGGCTTCTTCGAGGACGCCGAGCTGCGGAGCGCGCTGACGAACCGGGTGACCGGCGCGCGCGACATCCGAACAATCTCGCGGGTCGATGCGATCGAGCAGGCGCTGGTGAACCGCTTGAAGACCCGGTTGGGAGAGCTGGCGCCGCTCGGCCACCCGGACTACGGCTCGCGCCATCACGAGCTGATCGGCGAGCCGAACGTCGAGCGGACGCGGAACCTGATCAAGCTCTACGTCCTGCAGGCGCTGCGGCGCGAGCCACGCATCGAGCGGGTGCTCTCGGCCGACGTGACGCCCGACCAAGTACCGCCGCGCGCGATGGCGCGGATCGTGCTGTCGCTCCGGCTGATCGGCGAGCAGGCGCCGCTGAACCTGGTCGTTCCCTTCTCGCTGGAGGCCACGGCATGAGCTTCGCTGCCGAACCCTATGGCGTCTTTGTCGACGACCTGCTGACCGGGCTGACCGGCGGCGTCGCGCGCGAGAGCTTCGTGTTCCTGCCGGCCGACAACCCCTTCCGGCTGACGCCGCCCGGGCCAGTGCGGCCGGGGACGGTGCGCGTGCACGGGCTGGTCGACGGCGTCTTCAACCAGTTCCGGCGGACGGTCGACTTCACCGTGGATGGCGCGGGCGTGCTGACCTGGACGGGCGCGAACGGCGCGCCGACGGGTGGCGCGATCTGGCCCGACGAGGCGACGCGCTTCTACGTCAACTACGAGCATCAGGGTGCCGGGCGGCGCCGCCCCGATCCTGAGCGACCGGAACCCGGGCAGCGTCACGCGGCTGCTGGCCGAAAGCTTCGCGCGCGAGTTCGCGGTCGTCTCGGGCCAGCTCGACGCCGTCTACAGGGCGGCCTTCGTCGAGACGGCGACGGGGCGCGATCTGGACAATATCGCGCTTCTGGTCGGCGTCACGCGCCGCGATCCCAGCTTTGCCGCCGGCTCGGTGATGTTCGCCCGCACGACGCCTGCGCCTGCCGACATCTCGATCCCGGCCGGCACGCGGGTCAGCACCTCGGACGCGCCCTCGGCGACGTTCGAGACGACGGAGCCGGCGACGCTGCGGCGCGGCTCGCTGGGCGTCGACGTGCCGGTGCAGGCGATCGCCGGCGGCGCGACCGGGATCGCGGCGGTGGGGTCGATCACGGCGATCAACCGGCCGATCCTGGGGATTTCCAGTGTCGAGAACCGGCAGGCGACGCGGTTTGCCTTCGGCGCCGAGTCCGACGAGGCGCTGCGCGAGCGCATCCGCCGCGCGCTGGCCTTCGCGGGACGCGCGACGACCGGGGCGCTCAAGGGCGCGCTGACCCGCGTCGCGGGGCTGCGCGAGAAGGACATGCTGATCTCCGAGGATCCGGCGTTGCGCCCCGGCGTCGTGCAACTCGACGTCGCACTGCCCGAGATGAGCGATGCCGACCGCGACGCGGCGATCACCCAGGCACTGGCGCTGGTCGAGGAGACGCGCCCCGTCGGCGTCCGCATCCGTGCCAATATCGACGCGCCCGCGGCGGCCGGCAGCGCGGCGGTGACGCCGAACCCCGTCCCGGACGAGGGCCCCGAGCCGGCGGCGCTGGGCGAGGTCACGCCGGATCTCTTCATGCCGGTCGACATCATGGCGGTCGTCGTGCCCGCGGCGCTCGGCCTCACGAACCGCGAGCGCGAGGACATGCGCGCCGCCGCCGACGCCGTAGCGCGCGCGTTCGTCGCCGAGGCGGGGATCGGCGAGGCGCTGGTCTACAACCGGCTGGTCGCGCAGCTGGTGGCGCTGGACGGCGTGCTCGACGTCGCGGTCGAGATGCGGTCGCAGGGCGAGGACCCGTCGCTCCCCGCCCGCAAGAACCTGATCCCGAAGGTCGCCTCGGCACGGCCGACGGCGGGCGTCATCGACGTGCAGCTGGGCGGCGCGCTGGTGATGATCGACGTCACGGTTACCGTCATCCTGAAGGGCGCCGGACTGCTGGGTGACCCGGAGAGCGCCCGGCAGACGGCGCTGGACGCGGTCGCGGCCGAGCTGCGCTCCGGCGTCGCCGCGTTCGCCGGCACGCAGGTCACGCCGGCGGCGCTGACCGGCCTGGTGACGACTAGCGCCGAGACCTACGACGTCGCCGGGCTGACCTACAAGGTAGAGTACCAGGACGACGGCGTCCGCGTGAACCAGCGCGACGTCACCCTGCCGCTGAGCGGGCTGGAGCAGCTCTGGGTGCGCAGTGTGACCCTGGGCCAGGGCGGGGGTGCGTGATGGGCCGCGCGTCCACCATCCTCGGCCGCTTCCCCGCGCATTTCGAGGCGGCGCGGCCCGGCAAGCTGCTGGGCGCCGTCGTCGCGGCGCTGGCGCGCGACATCGACGTGCAGGCGGCGCAGCTTGCCGGCATCCGCCGGGCGCATCGGGTCCGCGAGGCGGACACCGTCGGCGACCTGCTGCGGATCGGCGCCCTGCACGGGATCCGCGCTGGCGAAATGGATGTCCTTTTCCTCAGGCTTGCCCTGGCGGCCGAGCGGATCGAGGCGCTGGAGGATGCCGAGGCTGCGGACCGGCCGGCCCGGATCGCCGACCTCCTCGCGCTCTGGCCGCTGGACCTTCCGGAGGAGCCGCTCGTGCCGTTCACGCCGGCCGCCGACCTGGATGCGCCCGCGCCGACCCCCGAGGAGGCTGCGGATGCGGCGCTGGAGATCCTGCTTGCCGCCGCGTCGGCGGCGACACGGCACGGGGCCCGGCGCGTCGCGCTGTCGAACCGGATCATCCGCATCTGCCGCAACCACGCGCAGGGCAACGGCACGGTGCGCGCGATGCTCGAGGGCGCCGCTACCGCTCTCGACCTCGACATCCTGGCCGTCTTCCACAGCGACGACCGCTATCTGCACGCCGCCGAGACCCGCGACCGCCTCAGCCTCGCCCCGGCCGGCGTGCCGCCGGTGCCCGGCCGGATCGAGGTGCTCGGGCTCGAGGAGAACCCGCTCCGCCGCGCCGAGCAGCCCCCGGCCGAGCGCCGCCACGGAGAGTGCTTCGAGATCCTGCGCAAGGGCTTCGATCCGGCGCGACTCGAGATCGGCGTCACGGCCGAGGGCGACCGGACCATCGGACCGATGATCGTCAACCGCGACCAAGGGCCGGGGCGTGGGCTATGCCGGGACCGTGCCGCCGGGCCAGACGCTGACCTTCAGCGAGACCGGCCGCGCCACCATCGGCGGCAGCGACGTCACCGCCTTTGCCTATGGCTTCGAGGGCGCGCGTGTTCGCCGACGCGGACGCCCCGTCCGCCAGCGACGCCGCCTTCGACGTCGCGCCCTTCGTCACCACGACGCCGCCGGGCGCGCTGGACCGTGGCTTTGCGTTCCCGCATGCCGGGCCCAGCCTGCCAATGCCCGAGGTGGCGATCGGCCGGACGAAGATGGCGTTCTTCGTGCAGGAGGGACATTTTGGGCTCGCCCGGGAAGCGCCGGGCAACTCCGTCCCGCCGCCGCCGCCCGTGCTGGTCGCCACCACGCCTCGGCCGGCTGCAGGGTTCTTCTCCGGCCCGGGGGCCCCGCTCGGGTCCGTGTTCGCTGCAGGGCCCGGGCGAGACGCGAACGACCGCCGCGCTGGTCTCTTTCGCCTGGCGCGAACACGAGGCCTACAAGGTGCGCGTCCTGATCCCACCGCGGTTCCGCGCCCTCTCGGACGACCCGGACGGCGTCGAGGTCACGCGCCGGGTCACCGACGCCGTGGACCGGTTCCGGCCGATCGGCGTCGCCGTCGAAACCGTTTTCACTGACGAGCGCTGGGTGCTCGGCCAGGGCATGATCGCGGACGAAGGGTCCGCGGCCGCCGCCCTCCTGGCGCTGAGCGGAGGCACGGTCCTCTGGCCGGCACCCGAGGAGCCCGGCCCGCCGGACGGATAACGCGAGGAAGCTGACCCATGCCGATCGAACCCCTGAACGTCGCGCCTGCCCTGCCGGGCCAGCCGATCACCTCGCAGTCCTGGAACGCGATCATCGCCCGCCTCTCCGAGGTGATCGGCGCGCTGAACGCCCAGGCCGGGCAGAGCCTGCGCGTCACCGTCAACAACCCCTCGGTGGACCCGGCCGAGACGCGGGTCACCGCCATCGCCGAAGGGCCGCAAGGCGCCGTCTTCGAGGCCGCGCGCCCCGTGCCGCCCGACACGACCTTCACGCTGACCGGCCTGCTTGCCGGCAACTACACTGTCCGCGCCGAGGCGCCCGGCTTCACGCCGGCGACCGTGCTCGCGACACTGCCCGGGACCGGCACCGCCGAGGTGACAATGACCCGCTCGGCACCCGACATGCCGAACATCTTCGGCACCCCGCTGAACGAGGCCCTCTCGGCGCTGGCGAGCGCCGGCGTCGTCGTGCAGCGGGTCGTCGACGTGACCGGGCGCGAGATCGCCCCGGCCAAGCCCGGCGAGGAGTTCCTGAAGTCGCTGGTCCTCGCCCAGATTCCGGTCGCGGGCGATCCGGCGCCGGCGAGCACGGGTGCCCAGCTCGTCGTCTCGGCCGCCCTGGAGGTCGAGTCGGCTGTCGTCATGCCGCCGCTTGCCGGCCTGTCACTTTCCGAGACCCGCAAGGTGCTCGACGATCTCGGCTTGGTACTCGGCAAGGTCAGCACGCGCACCAGGCCTCAAACAGAATAGGGAGACAGCACATGGCCACCTTTCCGATAACCCGGACCGCCGCCACCTCCGGGTTCAAGTTCGTCGACATCTCGGACAAGCCGGTCGAGGCGGAGGTCATCCGCAACGGCGCCAAGGTCGGCCGTGTCGATCTGCGCCAGGACCTCGTGCTCGACTACGTCGCGCCCGAGCGGCTGGACGACCGGCTCACCCAGCCGCGCGTCGTTTTCCAAAGCGTGAAGGCGGGCGACCGCGTGGCGCGAGGCACCGTCGTCGATATCGTGCTGTCCAGCCGCTACCTGATTGGCACCGATTTCGTGGCCGGCTCGCACGCCACGCTGGCCCAGCGCTCGATCGGCGAGGTCGGCGACCTCTTCCTCGCCGATACCGGCGTCGAGACCGCGATCCGCCGGGCAGCCTCGCCCGAGGACCTCAGCCCCGACATCCGCAGCGCGATCGAGGAGACCGCCAGCGCCAACGACATCCCGATCACGCCGACCGCGCCCGATCGCGACTTCAACGCGCTGTTCACGGCCATCAAGGCCGCGCAGACGTTCAGGTAGGCAGGAGAGGGCCGTGGCCAATCCGACGTCGGGCGTGGAGAACGTGGCCAACCTGGGTCCGGGCTTCGACGTCGAGGCGTTCAGCATCATCGACGAGGCGCTGGGCGTCGCCTACACGGTCGACTACGTCACGAAGGCGCATCTGATCGTGCCGACGCAGGGCACGCTTTCGGCCAGGCTGAAGGTCAGCCTGCCAGCGAACGCCGTCGTGGACGCGCTCGAGATCGTCGTGACGGCGCGCCGCGCCGACGAGGCGGTGGCCAGCGAGGTCGCCGAACTCCGAGGGACGGGCCTCGGCAACAAGCAGCAGGAGATCGTGGTCGATTTCGGCACCGTGCGCACGGTCGCCGCCGTGCGCTTCGGGATCAGCGCCTTTATCCACCGGGTGGATGCGTGGAATGGCACCGAGTTCCCAACCAACACCTTCGACGCACCTTATACCGACTTCTCCGTGCTGCCGGCGGGAAGCATCCCGAACAGCAGCTTCGCGCGCTTCACATCGGAACGGCGGACCGAGCGCCTGCGCATCACGGTCTCCAGCCAGTCGTCAGCGGCCGCGCTGATGGAAGCGCTCAGCCTGGTGCTGCCGGACTCGCCCAAGGATCTGACGATCACGATCAACGGCGGCGCTCCGGTCTGGTCGTTGCCCGGCCCGGCCGCGAAGGGGACCGCCAGCGCGCTGTCGGCAGATGCCTGGAACAGCAGCAACCAGCGGCTCGCGGACCTGACCGGCGCCTTCCGGGCGCTGACCGGCGATCCGCTGGACGGCGCCGAGCGCGAGCATGAACTGCTGCTGACCAGCCGCGAGGCCGGCGTTCTCGGGATCGCCGAGCACCGGCGCGAGATCCGCCGCATCCGCCGGGCTACCTTCGGCGGTGCCGCGACGACGACCCTGGCGCCGGAATCCGAGGGCGTCACGGAAGTGCCGCTGTCCGCGCCCGGCACGCCGGTCGATGCGGTCGCCGATCAGGTCGCGTTCACGCTGTCCGGCGATTTCGGTCCCGAGCGGCGGATCCCGGCCACCGGTCCCGACGCGACGCCCGGCCTGGACGACCCGTCGGCGCCGCTCGTCTCGCTCGACATGACGTCCGAGCGCGCCGTGCTGCTGCGCCTGCCGGTCACCGAGGGGCTGCCGTCTGCGCGCGGGCTCCGCCTGCCGCTGGTGCCCGGCAGCGAAGGCGCCGAGGTCCGGCTGGCGCCCTGGAGCAACGCGGGGCCGGGCCGCACCCAGCCAGAGGAGGCGCTGCCGAAGCTGATCGGCGACCCGGTCGTGCTCGAGCCGGGGGGCGCACTCTGGCAGAGCTTCCTGTTCGGCGACACGCTCGAGGTCGACCCGCTGGACGCGCCGTGGATCGCCGTGCTCGTGACGCGCGGGGCCGCCTCGGTCGGGCTCTCGGCGGCGGGCGGCGGCAGCGTCCGCGTCGGCCCGCCATCGGGTCCTTGGCGGCTGCTGCCGGCCCTGTTCAGCACCGGCGCCTTCCAGCCGTTGCGCTTCCCCTGCCGTGTCATAGGCGACGCCCCGGACACCGCAGTGCCGGCGCCGCTCGTCGTCGGAGCCACCGGCGCGCCGGCGCCGCTGCCGATCGACCCGGCTCCCCGCGGCAGCCGCTTCACCTTGGCCGGGCTGGCGACAAGCGCCCCGCAGCTTTCGATCACGCACTTCGCCGGCGGCGAGATCCGGCTCGCCGACATCGACATCATCTTCGACAGGTAACGTCGGGAACGCACCATGGCCGAGAATGCAGGACCACGGTTCAGCGAGGGGCTTCGCGTCACCGCCGATCACATGCGCGAACTGCAGGACCGCCTGTGGGAGGCGGTCACCGACCTGCGGCTGACCTTCGGCGTCGGCCGCATAGCCTGGGGGTTGCGCGCAGGGGTCGCCGGGTCGGAAGTGGCGCTCGAGCCGGGCGTCGCGTTCACCCCGGGCGGCGTCCGGCTGGCGGTCGACACCGAGCTCTCGCTGTCGCTGCCCGAGGGCGAGCCGCCCTTCGTCCTCGTCCTGCGGGCGATCAACGAGGAGCGCGAGTCGCTCCGCCTCGGCGGGCGGCCGACGCTGGTGACGCTGCGCGCCGAAGCGGCCGTGCTGCCCGGCGACGGCGCCGATGTCGATGCGGACGGGCTGGTGATCGGCCGGATCGAGGCGGGCGAAGACGGGCCGGTGCTGACCCAGGCCCCCGAACTGCGCATCGCGACCGGGCACCACGCCCATTCCGGCGAGGTGACGCAGGACGAGGCGGGCCGCTGGAGATATGACGGCCCCCCCGTCGCCGGTCTGACGGAACTCGCCGGTCGCGTCGGTGCCATCGAGGAGGCCGGAGGCTCGGCCGGTCCGCAGGGCGAGCCCGGACCGCAGGGCGAGCCGGGACCGCAGGGCGAGGCCGGACCTCAGGGTGAGCCGGGACCGCCGGGCGAGCAGGGACCGCAGGGCGAGCCGGGGCCGCAGGGCGAACCCGGACCGCAGGGCGAGGCCGGACCTCAGGGTGAGCCGGGACCGCAGGGCGAGCCGGGACCGCAGGGTGAGCCGGGACCGCAGGGCGAGCCGGGACCGCAGGGCGAGCCGGGGCCGCAGGGCGAACCCGGACCGCAGGGCGAGGCCGGACCTCAGGGTGAGCCGGGACCGCAGGGTGAGCCGGGACCGCAGGGCGAGCCGGGACCGCAGGGCGATCGCGGAGCGCGAGGTTCCACCGGCCCGGCAGGTCCGCCGGGCCCGGCGGGCGAGGGGCTCGATCCCGAATGGCCGATTGTCGAGGCGGTGACCTGGAAACACGCCTCGCGGCTTCCGGTCACCGAGGTCCTCGACCTGCTCCGGCGGGTGCGGTTCACGCTTTCCGCGCCGCTCTCGGATGTCAGCCGCGAGACGAATGGCGGCGAGCCGGTCCAGGTCTGGTTCGAGCCCTCGCGGGCCGGCGCCCCGGGACCAGCCGCGATCCAGACCCTGCCCGGCAAGATCGCGCTCGGCGAGGCGAACGTGACCTGGACCAGCAGTGGCGACCCCGGTTCGGTGCGCGAGTTGATTGGCCAGGGCGGACGGCTACTCTTCCGCCTGCACTGCGGGGCGATCACCGACCGGGAGACGCGGCCGTACTCGAACAGCCTCGAGCGGCTGGTCGAGTCCAAGGGGCCTCGCGTGCCGGGCGGTGTCCTCGAATCGTGGGTCTTCGTGCAGGGAGGCTGACACCGTGCCCGACGACACACCCGACGACGAGGTCGAGGACCGAGTCCGAGCCAATGCCGCCCGCTTCGGCATCGACCTCGCGGCGCCCACCAGCACGTTCAGCGACCGGGTCGACGAGGCGATGGTCCACGGCGCCGAAAGCGCGCGCCTCGATCCCCAGTCCGCGATACGGCCGTGGTATCCGATCGGGCCTCGCAATGTTGGCGGCCGGGTCGCCGCGATGGCGCAGGATCCCCTGACTCCACGCACGTTCTACGCCGGCACCTCGTTCGGCGGGCTCTGGAAGACCGAAGACGGCGGCGACACCTGGCGGCCGCTGAGCGTGCTGCTGGAGAGCGACTCGGACGCCGCCGTGGACGACAAGGACGTGGCCGTCCCGATCGGCGCCATCGGCATCTGCCATCGCTCCCCTCAGACGCTCTATGTCGGGACGGGCGAGCTGCGCTCGTCGGCCTTCACGGGCACCGGTCTCTGGATGTCCACGGACGGCGCGCAAACCTTCACGCGGATCGCAAACGTCAACTCGGGACCGCTGCAAGCGCTGGGCTACGAGAGGATCGAGGTCGACCCCTGGACGCCCGGTCGATGCTGGATCGCCTGTCATCGCGGCCTCTTCCGCCGCGAGCCTACCATCGCAGCGCCGGGACCCAACGTCGTTCAGGACACGATTGACGCGGCGAACGCCCCGGCATCGCAGAGCGTCACCGACGTGGTGATCGACTTCGGCGACCGCACCAGGCCTGCGCCGCCAGGCCCGTTCACGATCTATGTCGGCATGCACGGCGCCGCCGCCGCCAACCCCGGCGGGATCTTCCGCGCCGTCTTCGATCCCACGACGAACGCCTACCGGCGTTCCGATCCGGCGAACCCGGCAAGCCCGATCTGGACGAGACTGACGGACCCGGACCTTCCCTTCCCGGTCGCGCAGCCCGCCGGGGCGCAACCCACCGGCCGGGTAAAGCTGGCGCTCTGCGAGAAGTCGCCCCTTAACCTCATTGCCGTGGTCGGCCTGCAGGACGGGAAGCCTTCGCGGATCTTCCGATCGACCGATGGCGGCAACAGCTGGAGCCCGACCGCCGAGCGTACCCAGGAGCGCAGCACCATCTCGTGGTATGCGCTGATGCTCGCCTGCCATCCCGAGGACCCTCGGATCTTCTTTACCGGCTCGACCGATATTTTCCGCACCGTCGACGGCGGCCAGAGCTGGGACAAGGTGCTGGACTTCGACAAGTACGAAGCCGGGGAACGCGCCCAGCATGCCGATCAGCACGACTTCTTCTTCGACAGGCGCGATCCGAGGCGCGTCTGGGCGGCCAATGACGGCGGCATCTCCGAGAGCCGGAACCTCGGCCTGACCTGGCGCAAGCGCAGCCACGGGATCTCGGCGTCGCAGTTCTACGATCTCGCGATCCACCCGACCTTCCCGTACATCATGGCGGGTGGCCTGCAGGACAACGGTTGCTGGATCACCTATGGCGGGCTCAGCTGGTATGTCTGCGGCAGGGCCGACGGCGGCGCGGTCGCTCTCCAGGCCGGTGCCACGGACGTCTTCATCGCGAGCCACCAGGGAAACACGACGCGCGTTGAGGCGCAGCTCACGTTCCTGACGACGCTCACACCGCCCAAGGGAACCTTCGGCTGGAAGGGGAACGGCGACCTGCTGGGCAACTGGCTGGCAGACCGGCCGACCTCGACCGACGCGGGTGGCCAGAAGACGTACCCCTACCTGGTGATGAACGCGCAGAACTTCCTGCCCGGGGTGCAGGCCGCGCATCGGGGGACGATCTTCGGGCGCAAGCTCGAAGGGCATCCCGTCGCGCCGGACAGTTTCATCTCCGGCTGGATCGGTGCCGCCTACAACGTGGCCAGCGGCACCCTGGGCGCGGTGCCGCCCGCCGCCCCGACGATGACACTCGGCCGGCTGTCGACGGGCGCTTTCACGCCGGCGAACGCGCAGGTGTCGGCGGTCAGTTTCGCACCGACCCTGCCGGCGCGCGCACCCTCGCCGAATTCCGACAATGTCTGGTGGATCGGCACGAACCGTGGCGAGGTTTTCTTCACGCCCGACGCGGGCGCCAACTGGATCAACGCGACCGCGCGGCTGACGGCGGCCGGGCATTTAGGCAGCGAGATCACCGGCATCGCCATCCACGCGCGCGACACCTCGATCGCCGTGGTCACGACGGCGGCTGCGGCAAGCAACGTCTTCCTCTCCTTCGACGCGCTCGCCGTGACCGCCGGCGCAGCAAGCTCGACCTGGCGGGCGGTCTCGCATGCAAGCCCGGCGCCCGCTGGCACCGACCCGCGGCTCGACCTGCCGGCGGCGGCCATCGGCCGGGCGGTGATCGACCCGCAAGGCCCCGTCACCGGCGCAGCGGACATGCGCCAGACGATCTACGCTGCCACCCTCTCGGGCGTCTACGTATGCCGGAACGCGAGCACCGCGCCGGCCGAGGCGCCGCTCTGGCGCACCTTCAACGCCGGCATGCCGCTCGTCCTCGTCACCGACCTCGACTACGGCGAGAGCTACGCCGGCGACGGCACGACGGTCGTGCGACGCTACCTCCGCGCCGGCAGCTTCGGCCGGGGGCTCTGGGAATGCGATCTCGACCGACCGCCGGCCTCACGGCTGTTGATCCGCTCGACGACCATCGACGACGGCTTCCGCTATTTCGGCACCCAGTCGATCACGCACGACCCTCGGCTGAACACGCCCGGCAGCGCGGCCGTGCCGCTCGACCGGGCGCGCGCCATCGACATCCGCATCGACCCGCCGCCCTACAGCTTCTTCGGCGACGTGCTGGACCCGGTCGAGTTCGACGAGGACCTCCGGTCGGGCACGCTGGTGACAGGAGAGCGGAACTTCATCTACGTCCAGCTGCAGAACCGCGGCCCGACCGAACTCTCCGGCGCCGTCGTCGCACCTCTACTTCGCGGACGCACCCGGCACCCCGCCGGCGGCGCCCGCGCTGGACGCGGACTTCTGGACCAGGTTCCCGAACGAGCCCGTCGGCGGCTCGACCTGGCTCCGCGCCGGCCAGGTGCCCGTCGATCCCCTCCGCTCGGACCAACCCCGCGTCGTCCGGTTCGAGTGGGTGCCGCCGACCGCCCTCGGCTCCAGCGTGGCGCTGCTCGCGGTGGCCAGCGCGCCGGACGACGACCTCGGCCCCGTCACCGCGACGCTGCCGACGGCGGTGCAGCCGGACGGCAGCGGCACGACCCTGACCGTCGTCGAGCGGCGCACCGCCCTGCACATCACCCCGGCGCGGCGGACGGTGCCCGACGTCTTCGTGCGCGACGGAGTCGGCGACAGCGGCGACCCTGGAGCGATCGCCTGGGGCGGCCGCAGCGCAGACATCGTGATCAGCCCGTCGACGGAAGGCGACCCGGACACGGCCTTCGGCTCGATCGCCGACGAACGCGTCGACGACCACATTCGCGGCAGCGAGGACAACCACGTCTACGTCCGCGTCTTCAATCGCTCCGCAGCGCCGCAGACCGCGACGGTCGACCTGTTCTTCGTGCCGATGGCCGCCGTGGCCGACCAGACCGCCTGGGAGCGCATCGGCGCACAGCAGCAGGTCGTCGACATCCCGGCGCGCGGGAACAAGTTCAGCCCCGTGTTTACCTGGGCCGCCGCCGACATCCCCGACCCCGCCCCGTCGTCATCGGTCAAGGCTCACGTCCTGATCGCGCTGATCGGCACGGCCGACGACCCCGTGCCGGACCCAGCCGGCATCAGCACACTCGGTGCCTTCTGGGAGTTCTTCCTCGGCGCCGCGAACGCGAACAACGCCTGCTTCCGCGCGGTCCGCTTCGTTCCCGCCGGGAATCGTCTGACGGAAGCAGGTGGAGATGGGATGGATGCCGCCCTTCCCCGACGGCGATGCTGACGAAGCAGGAGGACGACAGAAATCTGGCGCAGGCGGCCGCTGCATGATCCGTCAGCAGCGTTCTGTCTGAGCCGGTACGTCGGGGATGTGAGGAGGTCACGGACTGCATGGGCAGATGATCGGCAGGATCGGGGATCGGGAAAACCAGGGACCGTCGGAGCCGCGAGCTCGCTCTGGAGATCTGGACCCGGCCGGCGCATCGCCATCTGTGCACACATCTGGCGGTTCACGAGCTTGAGCGTTGTCATGTGACGCTCGGTCTGCCCGTTCGACCATGGCAGCGAGAGAGCGGCGGCGACCACGTGGCTGGTTCGGACCTGAAAGTGGCGGAGGCAGGAGGTCTGGCGTCAAACCGTCTCCAAGCCCGAGCCATTTACGACCTCTGATCCAAAAGTGATTGGCACGCGCGGCACGCGTTGCGTACGAGCGCCTGAACCTGGCAAGCCACGGCTTCGAGTTTCACGGCATTCCTCCGCAATTTCCACACACGATTCCACGGTGCCGCAAACGGGCGGCGCCGAAGACCGGTTCGCCGGACGGATGGGCCGCCGGCTTGAGTGACAAGGAAACGTCGCATGACCACCACCACCACCATAGACGACCCCGCCAAGACGGAGCGTCGCCCGCTCAACGGCGTGGACACGCCCTCGCTGCTCGGCACGATCAACGTCGTTGCCGGCCAGCCGGAGCTGGCACGCTTCACCTTCCGCTCGGACAGCGAGTAGAGGGGCGGCACGCATTGCCACTCGACGATGAAGGGCTTCATCGGCGCCGGCGGCGCGCAGGAGCACAAGCAGGACTTCACAGCCGACAGCGACCACCTGGCCGTGCTCTGCGGCCAGGACCGCGGCGTGACGCCCGTCGAGCACCTGCTGCATGCGCTGGCTACCGGGTCGCCACCACCTCGGGCGACTGGGCGGCGCGGGCCGTTGTGATCGCCACGGGCGCCTGCGCCCGGCCGGCCGTGCCCGAGTACGCCGCGCGGCTGTCTCGCCGCGTCCTGCAGGTCGCGAGCCGTGACTATCGCAGGCCCTCGGCACTGCCGCCCGGCGGCATGCTGGTCGTCGGTGCCTCGTCGTCAGGGCTGCAGATCACGCGTGAGCTGGCCGAGGCGGGCCACGAGGCCACGCTGTCGTCCGGACGGCACAACCGGGTGCCGCGCCAACTCCGCGGGCGCGACGTCATCTGGGCGCTGGGCCGGGCCGGAATCCTGGACCAGACGGTCGCCGAGATCGGCAATATCGACCGGTCCAGGTACCGGCCCTCGCTGCAGTTGTCGGGCGAGGACAGGCCGCTGGACCTGGCCGCGCTGCGCGACGCGGGCGTCCGCGTCTGCGGGCGGCTGGCGGACGAAGATGGCCTGAGCGTTCGACTGGCGGGCGACCTGTGCGAGACCATGCAGGCCGCCGACGCCAAGCTCGCACGGCTGATCCGGATCGACGCCGTGCTGTGGGCGGACGAGCCCGCCGAACCGCCGGAGCCGATCGCCTTCTGCGCGCCGGAGCGCGAGCTGGATCTGGGCGCCGAGGGGATCAAGACGATCGTCTGGGCGACCGGCTTTCGGCGCGACTTCCCGTGGCTGTGCGTGCCCGTCACGGATTCAGACAGCGACGTCGTCCAGCGCGGTGAGCTGACCGCCGCGCCGGGGTTTGGTGACCTTGGGAAGGCCGTTCCGGCGGCAACGCAAGTCCACCTTCATCGACAGGGTCTGCGGCGATGCCGAGGCGCTGCTGCCGGCCCTTCTGTCGCATCTGCGATCGCGGCCGCGCGCCGCTGCCTGAGGAGGCTGACATGACCACGATTCACTCCTAGCGCCCCTCGCGGGCGGACTACGATGCCATCGTCGTCGTCGTCGTCGTCGGCGCGCGCTGCGCCGGCGCGGCGACGACACGCTTTCGACGCACGCCCTGATGCGGGAAGCGGTGACGCAGTTGCACCGCTGGGCATGCTGGACGCTGTCGCCGCATCGGGCGCGCAGCCCGTCCGGGGCGTCGAGTTCGACTTTGCCGGCGTCACCGTTCCGGTGCACGTCAATCCAGACGGCGGCGTCGACGCGCTCTACGCGCCGCGCCGGACGGTTCTCGACCGGATCGTCGCGGATGCCGCCGAGGCGGAGGGCGTCGAGATGCTGTGGGGCCAATCCGTTGGCGAGGAGCGCCAGGCTGCCTAGGCTCCGATGGGCGAGCCTCGGCCGATCGCGCCGACCAGGCGCTCGCGCATCCGCCGGAAGTGGTGCAGCACCCGGTCGGCCTCGGCCTCCGGGTGACCTTCCTCGGCGATGGCCGTGGCAAGCAACCGCATCATCTCATCGAACTCGGCCTCGCCGATGTCGAGATGCGCGTGCAGTGCGGCCAATTCGGCATCGCTGCGGTCCGGCCGGCCGGCGAGCACGCTGACGACGAAGGCAGCCTGGTGCTCGACCAGTCGTGTCATGTCCACGCCATCGAAGAAAGGGCGCAGCCGCTCGGACTGGAGCACCAGGTCGTAGAAGCGGAAGACAAGGCGCGAGACGCCCTTCGCGCCGCCATACCGCTGGAACACCGGATCGCGCATCGTCGTCGCTCCTCCGGTGGGGATGATCGCGCAGGTGCCCGGCCGATGCAATTGCCGGAAAGCCTGTGCCGGCGGAACGGGATCGTGCATTATCCGGGCAGGGATGCGGGAGGACAGGCATGGCGCTCCAGCTTCGCATGCTCGGACCGTTCGAGGTGCTGGTCGACGGCGCCACGGTCCCCCTGCCGCCCTCGCGCAAGACGCGGGCGCTGCTGGCTTGGCTGGCGCTGGCCGACCGACCGCAGCGGCGCGAGCGGCTGTGCGATATCTTCTGGGACATCCCTGACGACCCCAAGGGCGCATTGCGCTGGAGCCTTTCGAAGATCCGCCGCATCGTCGGCGAGTCCGAGGCTGCCCGCCTCAAGGCCGACCGCTCGGCGGTGACGCTGGACACCGACGGCGTCGCAATTGACGCCGCACGAGTGCTGCGGCTGAGCGCGGACGGCATCGCTGCGCTGCCGACGAGTGAGCTGGAGGGGTTCGCCGCCTCGTTCCGCGGCGGCTTTGTCGAGGACCTGGCGCTCGATCGTTGCCCGGACTACGAAGCTTGGCGCACGGCGCTGGCTTTCGAGGCAGAGACGGCGCAGAGCCGCATTCTGGCCGAGTTGGTCGAGCGGCTGACAGACGAGCCCGCCCGCGCGCTGCCCTACGCAGAAAGGCTCGCAGTGCTGTCGCCCGACGGTGCGGCGGCGGCCGCCCACGTTGACGCGTTGCGCCGTGCCGTGCGCGAGAGCGTCTCGGCGGGGCTGAGTGCGCCGTCGGCTCCGGAGACCGTATTTGCCCGGGTGATGGGGCCCGCCGCGGCGGGCGACGCATCGCCCGCTGCCTCCGCTGCGGCACAGCCCGGAATCCGCTATGCTACGGCGCGTGACGGTACCCGCATCGCCTGGACGCAGAACGGCGAGGGTCCGCCACTCGTACGCGCAGCGCACTGGATGTCTCACCTCGCGCATGACCGCGATAGCGCCGTCTGGCGGCACTGGGTGCGCGAGCTGTCTTCGCTGAGCACGCTTGTGCGCTATGACGAGCGGTGCAACGGGCTGTCGGACTGGGAAGCCGAGGACCTGTCGCTCGATGCCTTCGTCGGCGACCTCGAGGCGGTCGTCGACGCGGCGGAGCTCGAGCGGTTCACGCTGCTCGGCATTTCGCAAAGCTGCGCGATCTCGGTCGCCTACGCCCTCCGCCACCCGGAGCGAGTCGCGGGCCTGATACTCTATGGCGGCTATGCGCAGGGGTGGCGGGCGCGAGGAAATCCCGAAGAGATCGCGCTGCGCGAGGCGATAATGGTGCTGATGCGCGATGGCTGGGGGCACGACAACTCGATTTTCCGCGAACTCTTCGTCTCGCGGTTCGTGCCGGGTGCGACCCGCGAGCAGATGGCGCAGTACAGCGAGTTGCAGCGTCAGACGATCTCGCCCCGCAATGCCGTGCGGTTGCAGAACGCATTCGGACTCATCGACGTGCTGGCAGACCTGGGTCGGGTCGCGGTGCCGACACTCGTCATCCACGCGCGGGGCGACCAGGTGGCACCGATCGCCTCCGGGCGCGCGCTGGCAGACGGCATCCCCGGCGCGCGTTTTGTCGAAGTCGAAAGTGCCAACCACATTCTGCTCGAGGACGAGCCCGCCTTCGGAACCTTCGTCGCCGAAATTCGCGGGTTCTTGCGCGAAGTCTCGACTGTGCCTGCCGCCGCTGGCGCGGAACCCACACGCCGGCGCGTTACCGTGCTGGACGCCGAGGTCGTCTCGCCGCTTGCGGCGATCGAGGCGCTGGGCGGCGACGACCCGGTCGCTGCGTCGGGGCTGGACGAGGCGATGCGCGCCTGCATCGCCGCGCATGGCGGCCTGGTGATCAACGCCAGTCTGGGCATCCTGTGCGTCGCCTTCGGTGCCGTCACCCCGACGGAGGTGCATGTCGTCGACGCCTGTCGGGCGGCGCTCGCGCTGCGCGACCTGGTTGCGGAGCGCACCGAGGGCAGCGCCCGGCTGCGCGTTGGGATCGACACCGGCGACGCCGTGCTGCGCGGCCTCGTCGTCGGCGGTGCGCTGCCACGAAGGGCGCGGCAGTTGAACCAGGCACTGCGAAGTGCGGTGATAGCGCTGAGTGACGAGGCGGCCGCGGCGGCCGGCGGCTACCTCTCCTTCTCGGCGATCCGGTCGCACGACATCGCCGGCGGGCGACGCGGCCGGCGCATTTTCGAGCTCAAGGGACTGCGCGACGCACCCTCGCGCTGGCACATGCGCGCCGAACGACGGCTGACGGCCTTCACCGGGCGTACCGCCGAGCTTGAGCTGATGATGCGGTGCCTCGGCATGGCCACGGCCGGACAGGGCCGCACGATCTTTGTCTCGGGGGAGCCCGGCGTCGGAAAGTCGCGGCTGGCGCAGGAGTTCCTGTCGCGCTGCCCGAGGCATGGCGCGTCGACGGCCGAGGCCGGCGCGTTGGAGTTCGACCGAAATGTGCCATTCGCAATGCTTCGCCGCCTGCTGGCCGGCCTGCTGCGGCTCGACCCCGCCGATGCCCGGTCGGCAGAGGCGGTCGGGGCGGCGCTCGAAGCAGCCGATGCCAGGGCGCTTTCGGCGGCGGTGCTGTTCGCATTGGACCTGCCCGTCCCGGAACCCGGCTGGGACGTCATGGCGCCGGCCGAGCGTGCGCACCGCGTTCGCGAGGCGCTGCGCCGAATCGTTGCCATGCGCGCCCGCGAGCGTCCCCTGGTCGTCGTGGCCGAGGATCTGCATTGGTGCGACGACGCCAGCCTCGCCGCGATCGCTCGCCTTGTCGAGGGGCTGGAGCGGCTGCCCGTAGTGCTGCTCGCTACGGCACGGCCCGAGTTCCATCCCGACTGGCTGCAGCGCAGTGCCGTAAAGCCTGTCAACCTGGACGTGCTGGATGGCGAGCACGCGCACAAGCTGGTGCGTACGCTGGTCGGTCGGCACCCCAGCGTCGGCACGTTGCGCCGCCTGCTCATCGAGCGGACCGATGGCACGCCGCTGATGATCGAGGAGACGGTCGGCTCTCTGATCCAGGCGGGTCGGCTGATCGGCAAGGCGGGCGCCTATGTCGCCCGCGAGCCGATTGTCGACGTCGAGACCGTGACCTCCGTCGCCCCTGTGATCGCCGCCCGAATTGAACGGCTGGAGCCGCCGGAGCGGCAGCTCCTGCAGCTCGCCTCGGTGATCGGCCGCGACGGGCCGCTAGACCTGCTTGCGGTGCTGACGGGGCTTGCCTCCTCCGACTTCGACGCAGCGCTGCGCGGCGTCGAGCGGGCCGAACTGCTGTTCGAACTGCTGGGCGGTACGGAGCCGGCGTTCACATTCAAGCACGCGCTGGTGCGCGATGCTGCCTATGCTTCGATGCCCGAGGAGCGGCGGCGCGAACTGCACGGCCGCGCCTTCACCGCGCTGGTGCGGGGGCCCGCGGGGGCTCGCGAGGGGCTAGTTGAGTCGCTCGCGCACCACGCCTACCTGGCGGGCGAATTGGAACAGGCGGTCGCCTGGCTGATGCGCGCCGCCGACCGTGCCATCGAGCGCAGCGCCTACGATCGCGCGGTAGCGAGCCTGGAGCGCGCGGCGGGCGCTCTGGAGGCGCTCGACCCGACACCCGCGCACATCGCTGCTGCGATCGACGTGCGCATGGCCATGCAGATCGCCTATGCCTCGCTCGGCAACTTCGAGGCCGCGACGGTGCGCATCGGTGAGGCCTGCAAGATGGCCGAGGACCTGGGCGACGACGAGCGCCTGGCGCACGCGCTGCTCAAGCTCGCGTATACCTGCGGCACCTGCGGGCGCCTCGACGAGGCGCTGGAGGCGGCTGCGCGCCTGGCCGCGCACTCGGCGGCGGCGAAGTTGGACCTCTATGCCTGCGAGGCGGACCTCGCGGCAGGTTTTGCGCTTCTCATGCGCGGCGACGCGCGCGCCGCACTGGCGCGCCTCGCTCCGCATGCGCGCCGTTTCAAGGGCGCGCAGAGACACGAGCGGTTCGGCTTGCTTAACACACGATCGGTCTGGCTGAACGGTTGCCTCGCGCAGGCATCGGCGATGCTTGGCGATCTGACCGGCGCCGAGGCGGCGATCGCGCAGGCTCTGGCAGTGGCGCGCGAGACGGGGCGTCCGCAGGACCGGCATGCGTCGCTGCAGTTCGCGCTGCAGGTCGAGATCGCTCGTGGACCATCGGATCGGATGCTTGCCGAGGTTGAGACGGTGCTGGCCGACAAGTTTGACGAATGGCTGTTTCCCGCCGGACCGTGGCTGCTGGGGGGTTATGGCGAGGCGCTCAGGGCGAAGGGACGGCTCGAGCCGGCCGGCGCCGTGCTGGAACGCGCCTACGAGGCGGCAGACACCGCCGGCATGCGTGGCATCGCGGGGCTGACGGCCCGGCTGCTGACGGCCTTGCACGCCCAGGGCGGCGACGCGGCCGCACGAGCCGAGCTGGAGGAGAGCCTCCGCACCGACCCGGAGATTCCCGTCTGGCTGCAGACGCGCATGCGCCGGGTGCTTGCCGCAACGGCCGACCATCACGGCAAGGCAGTGTCCCTGCTGCGTGAGGCGATAGCACAGGCGCGCGAGGCGGGCCTTATGCCCGACGAGGCGCGCTGCCTGGCGGAGCTCGCGGCGCGGCTCGCGGCCTCCGATCCCGACGCCGCCGGACAAGCGAAGCGGGACGCCGAGGCGCTCGATGCGCGAATGCGAGGACAGGTCGCGGCGGAGTGATGCCCGCAACACACGCCGGCCGGAGACGCTGGTCCCCGGCCGGCATCGTCATCGCCTCCCGAGAGAAGGAGCGGCGGCTCGCCGCCCTCCCCATCAGCGGCCATAGGCGTCGCGCCCCATGCGGACCACCGCGTGGATTTCGGATCGGTGCATGCCGATGTCCTTCAGCATGTGATCCGGCATATCGCGCAGCCGGCGCTCAACGGCGGCGATCCGGGCGCGGTGCTGCATTGCGGCGATCATCCGGCCGAAGAACTTGCCGGCCATGATGCCGGCGCTTTCGTGCTTGGCAGCGGCCGCCGTCATGCCGTGGGCGTCTTCGAAGGTTGTCATCTGTCGGTCTCCTCTCTGCGCCGCACCATTGCGGCATGGAGGCAATCTGGGCGGCGCGCGTGGATGCGAGCGGGGTCGCGACCGTGTGATTCATGGGGCGCGATCGTGGAATTCGCGCCCGGCGTCTGCGGCGCGAATTCGTGCCTGCCGAGAGGCCGCCCAGGCCCGCATCGACAGGAAAGCGATGCCCTGCGCCCCTGCCGGGCCGGGCACTTGGCCCAAAAGAGGGCGCGGCCTGCGCCGGGACGGCCGGCGGCACGTCGGCGGTGAAAGCTGCGACGCGATCCGGCCGAGCAGGCGGACGGTCAGGCCGAAGCAGACGAGCCCGAAAGCGCCTGGAGGACGGTTGGTAGATGCCGTGCGCTGCAACGTCCATGGCGGGCGCCGCCAGCAAACGTTCCGACCCCAGGCGAGCGCCCAGGCCGACAGGTAGCCGACTGGCCGACGCGACAGTTGCCAGCGCCGCCGCCGAGACTTGCGCCAGCATCGACCGCTTGAGGGTGGCCGCGAAGTGGACGGCTGGGCCGGGGTCTTGAACGGCCGGCCGACGGTGGGTGATATCGCCGAGCGCTCGCGTTGGACCTCAATGGCCGACATCGTCGCATTCACCGAAATCACCGGCGACCGCAACCCGCTCCACTACGATCGCACGCTGTCCGAGGACCCGATCTTCGGCAAACTTATCGTTCAGGGCGGCGTGACGACCGGGATACTGAACGCCGTGGTTGCCGAAGATCTGCCGGGCCCTGGCAGCGTCTTTCTCGCGGTGAATTGGAAGTTCGTGAAGGCTGTCGGCGTCGACGAGGAGATCACAGGCCGTGTCGAGATCCTCTCGGTACGCGAAGACAAGCCGATTTGCGAGCTGGCGACGACGATCCGCAATGGCAACGGCGAGACCGTGTTATCGGGCACTGCCACGACCTATACAGTCCGATCCCGTCGGCCGCGTTGTAGATTTTGACCGCCGCCGATCTTCAATGCGGCTCGGGACCTCGGGTCCGGGCTGACTTGTATCAATGCCGGAGAATGCTCGCCGGTGCATCTCTCATCCGGCCCCAGCCTGAGATAAGATGGGGAGAGCGAGCGGACTCCGATGCTGCATGCTTGGTGGCATGGGGTCGGAGGCGAGGGTAGACGGGCCTCAGGCAGACGAGGAGAGGGGAAAGCATGAAGACGATCCTGACATATACTGATGGCATGGCCGGGTCGGACCATCGCCTCACGGCCGCGGCCGAGCTTGCGGCGCGGCTCGACGCGCACCTCTCGGTGCTCGCCTTCGGCTTCGAGCCGGACCTTACCTACGCAAACGGGCTGGGCGCCGGGGCCATGGCTTTGCCGCGCAGCAACGCCCGTCCCGAAGCCGAGGAGGCGGCGCGCAATGCCCGCGACCTTATCGACCGCGCGGGCGTCCGCGGCGAGACCGTCCCGGTCGTCTGTTCGTGGGGCCGCTTCGCGCGCGAACTCGGCGAGGCCGCGCATTTTGCGGACCTCGTCGTGCTCAACCGTCCCTATGGGGACGGCGCCGCGTTCAGCGAGGCGCACGCGCTGGAGGGAGCGCTGTTCGATGGCGACTGCGCGGCCCTGCTGTTCCCCGACGGGGTCGAGCGCGTGCCCGACGGCCCGGTGCTGGTCGCCTGGAACGGCAGCCGCGAGGCGCTCCGCGCCGTCCGGCGCGCCATGCCGCTGCTGGCAACCGCCGCCGGTGTCGAGATCACCGTCTTCGGGCCGACGCCCGCCGAGCCGATGCCGGGCGAGCGCCTTGGCGCCTGGCTGTCTCGCCACGGCATCCGCGCCGAGGTGACGGCACAGGTTCCGTCCGAGGAGGGCGTCGCCGCCTCCCTTGGCCGCAGGGCGATCGAGACCGGGGCCGGCCTGATCGTCATGGGCGCCTACAGCCACTCGCGTTTCCGGGAATACGTCGTCGGTGGCGTTACCCGGGACTTCCTCGCCGACTTTCCGGTCCCGGTGCTAACCGCGCATTGACCCGGGGCTGGCGGCAGCCAACTCTGACGGACCAGATCGTGTCCCAGACGACGCCGACCACGTTCACAGTCCGCGGCCTGACGAAGACCTACCGCACCGGGGCCGTCGAGGTGCAGGCCTTGCGCGGCATCGACCTCGATCTGCCGGAGCGCGAGCTGGTCGTGCTGCTCGGGCCGTCCGGAAGCGGCAAGTCGACGCTCCTCAACATCCTGGGCGGGCTCGACACGCCGACCGCGGGCCGGGTCTTCTTCCGCGACGTTGAGCTGACGCGCCTCGGCGAGGCCGGCCTGACGAGGTTCCGGCGCGACCATGTCGGGTTCGTCTTCCAGTTCTACAATCTTGTCCCCTCGCTGACGGCGCGCGAGAACGTGGCGCTGGTCACGGAGATCGCGCGCAACCCCATGCGGCCCGAGGACGCGCTGGCCCGGGTGGGCCTCGAGGCGCGCATGGACCACTTCCCGGCGGAGCTTTCCGGCGGAGAACAGCAGCGCGTTTCGATCGCCCGCGCCATCGCCAAGCAGCCCGAGGTTTTACTGTGCGATGAGCCGACCGGCGCGCTCGACTCGAAGACCGGCGTGCGCGTGCTGGAGGCGCTGCGCGACGTCAACGACGAGTTCGGCACGACGACCCTGATCATCACGCACAACGTCGCGATCCAGGCCATCGCCCACCGCGTGCTGCACTTCGCCGACGGTCGGCTGGCCGGCGAGGCGGTGAACGAGCGCCGGCTGGATCCGGCCGAGGTGAGCTGGTGAGGGCGCTCGACCGCAAGACGCTGCGCGACCTGCGCCGGCTCTGGGCTCAGGGGCTGGCGGTCGCGCTGGTGCTGGCGGCCGGCGTGGCCACGCTGGTGCTGACGATCGGCGCCGAACGCTCGCTCTCCGAGACCCGCGCCGCCTATTACGAGCGCTACGCCTTCGCCGATCTGTTCGTCTCCGCGACGCGCATCCCGGCGTACGCGATCGAGCGGCTGCGCGAGATCCCCGGGGTCGCCCTGGTCGAGCCGCGCGTCACCGGAATGGCGGTGCTCGACATTCCCGGTCAGCCCGAGCCCGCAACCGGCGTCTTCCAGTCGCTGCCGCCGGACCGCCTCCCGCGGCTGAACGCGCTCCACCTCCGCAAGGGCCGGCTGCCCGATCCGGACCGACCGGACGAGGTGGCGGCGAACGAGGCCTTCGCGCTGGCGCATGGTTTCGGCCCGGGCGACCGCTTTTACGCCATCCTCGACGGCCGGCGGCGCGAACTCGTCATCACGGGCATCGTGCTGTCGCCGGAGTTCATCTACTCGATCGGCCCCGGCGACCTGATGCCCGACGACCGCCGCTTCGGCACCTTCGCCATAGGCGAGCGCGCCTTGGCCGCGGCCTTCGACCTCGAGGGCGCATACAACAGCGTTGCCCTGAGGCTGCGGCGCGGCGCCAGCGAGGCGGCCGTCATCGAAGCGACGGACCGGATCCTGGCCCCCTATGGCGGCGCCGGCGCATACGGCCGGGCCGATCATGCCAGCAACGCCTTTCTGGACGCCGAGTTGGACCAGCTGCGCGCGATGCGCTTCGTTATCCCGCCGATCTTCCTCGCCGTCGCCGCCTTCTTGGTGAACATCACCATTGCCCGAATGATCGCGCTGGAGCGGGAGCAGATCGGGCTGCTCAAGGCTCTCGGCTACTCGACGCTCTCCGTCGGCGCGCACTACCTCAAGCTCGTTGCGCTGATCTCCGCCGTCGGAATCGTCATCGGCTGGGCCGCCGGGATCTGGCTGGGGCGCGAACTGACCGAGCTCTACGGCGACAGCTTCCGGTTCCCGTTCCTGCTGTTTCTGACGGGTCCGGATCTCTTCGCCATCTCCGGCGTCGTCGGCCTGGGAGCCGGGTTGCTGGGCGGCGTCAACGCCATCGCCCGCGCGGTGCGGCTGCCGCCGGCGGTCGCCATGGCGCCACCCGCGCCGCCCGTCTACCGACACCTTCTCAGCGAACGCCTGGGGCTGCTGCGACACGCCCCGCAGGCCCTGACCATGGCGCTGCGGAACATCATGCGCTGGCCGGTGCGCGCCGCCCTGACCGTGCTGGGGCTGGCGCTCTCCATCGCCATCCTGGTCGGCACGCTGTTCACGCCGGACTCGATCGACCTGATGGTCGACGGGACGTTCTTCCAGGGGCATCGGCCGGATGTGAGCCTGATCTTCAGCGACATCCGGCCCGCCCGCGCCCTGGAGGAGGCGCGCCGCCTGCCCGGCGTGCTGGCGGCCGAACCGGCGCGGACGGTTCCGGTGCGCCTGACGAACGAGCTGCGCGAGAAGCGGGTCGGGCTGACCGGCAAACCGCCGGCGGGCGAGTGGAGCCGCGTCATCGACGCCGAGCTTCGCCCGGTCACGCTGCCGGAGCATGGCATCGCGATCAGCGCGTCGCTCGCCCGCCAGCTGGGAGTGGGCACCGGCGACACGCTGCGCGCCGAGGTGCTCACCGGCCGGCGCCAGGTCCTCGACCTGCCGGTCACCGCTGTCGTCGAGCAGTTCTTCGGGATCGGCGCCTACATGCGGCTCGACCGGCTGAACGCGGTGATGGGCGACGGGCACGTCATCGACAGCGTCCACCTGGCCGTCGATCCGCTCGAACTCGACGCCTTCTACACTGCGGTCAAGCGCACGCCCACAGTGGCGGGCGCGGCGCTGGGGCGGCGCTCGGTACAGATGTTCCGCGATACCATGGCCGAGAACATACTGACGATGACGGTCATCTATACCGTGCTGGCCGGGGTGGTCGGCTTCGGCGTGACCTACAACTCGGTCCGCATCCGCCTTTCCGAGCGCGCGCGCGAGCTGGCCTCCCTGCGCGTGCTCGGCTTCACCCGCGGCGAGGTCGCCGTCATCCTGTTCCTCGAGCTGGCGCTGCTCGCCCTGCTGGCGATCCCCGTCGGCCTGGGCCTCGGCCATGGCCTCGCCTGGCTGGTGACCTCCGGCCTGCAGGGGGACCTCTACCGCGTGCCCCTGGTCGTAGACCGCGCGACCTATGCCTGGGCAACAATCGTCTTCCTGGCCGTCGCCGCGGTCTCGTCCCTGATCGTCCTCGGCCGGGTCAACCGGCTCGACATGATCAAAGTCCTGAAGACTCGGGAGTAGCCCATGAGCTTGAAGCGCGCCGCGATCCTGGCCGCCTTCGCCGCCGCCGTGATCGCCGTCTTCGTCTGGGCCCTCCGGCCCCAGCCGGTCCCGGTCGACCTGGCGACCATCGAGCCGGGGGACCTCGAGATCACCGTCGCCGACGAGGGGCTGGCGCGGATTGCCGAAGTCTACACCGTCTCGGCACCCGTCGCCGGAATTGTCCTGCGCACGCCCGTCGACCCGGGCGATGTCGTAGTCCGCGACCAAACCGTCGTCGCTACGATCCAGCCGACGCAGCCCGCCTTCCTTGACACGCGGTCGCGTCGAGAGATCGAGGCCGAGGTCGATGCTGCCCGTTCGGCTCTGGCGCTCGCCGAGGCCGAGGTCGGCCGCGCCGAGGTCGAACTCACCTTCTGGCGGTTGGACCTCAGGCGGCAGGAGATGCTGCGTCAGCGCGGTACGATAGCCGAGCGCGCGATCGACGAGGCGCGGCTGCAGGTGCAGGTCCGCGAGGCAGCGCTCGAGACAGCAGAGGCCGCGGTCCGCGTCAGGCAGGGCGAGCTGCACCGCGCCGAGGCGCGCCTGATCGAGCCCAATGACGAGGCGATCGCGGCAGGGGGAACCTGCTGCCTGCAGCTCCGCGCACCCGCCACGGGGCGCGTCCTGAACGTGATGGTCGAGAGCGAGACCGTCGTGCGCGCTGGCGAACCGATCCTCTCGGTAGGCGACCCGCAGGACCTGGAGATCGTCGTCGACCTCCTGTCGAGCGACGCCGTTCAGGTCGAGGAAGGTGATGCGGCCACCATCGAACGCTGGGGCGGCGAGCCGCTGCGCGCACGCGTCCGCCGCGTCGAGCCAGCCGGCTTCGAGGAGGTCTCGGCACTCGGCATCGACGAGCAGCGCGTGCGCGTGCGCCTCGACCTCGAGAGCCCGCCGGAGCAATGGCGCGGCCTCGGCCACGACTACCGTGTCTTCGTGCGGATCACCGCCGAGCGTTTGGAGGGCGTGCCTCTGGTGCCAATCGGTGCCGTTTTCCGCGAGGGCGCCGACTGGGCGGTCTTCGTTGTCGAGGACGGCCGTGCCATTCTGCGCCGCGTCGAGCTCGGGGCGATCAACGACCATGCCGCCCAGGTGCTGGACGGTCTAGCGGCCGGAGAGGCGGTCATCCTGCACCCATCCGACCGGATCGGACACGGCATTGCAATTACCGACCGCGCGGCCCTTTGAATCGGACAGCGGCAATGACGAAGTAGTGCGTGGCGGTGCGTGCGGCGGCCCGCGAGGCGGCCGCGGGCTAAGGAGAGAGGGAATCGAGATGGCACGCAAGCCGACCCCGACGAAGAACCAGATCAACTACGGCTACATTCTGGTCGCGCTGCTGCTGCTCTTCGCCTTCCAGACGTGGATGGCGGCGCACGACGCGGTCGAACAGCTGCCCTACAGCCGGTTCGAGACGCTGCTCGCCAAGGGCGAGATCGTGACGGCCGATGTCGGGCCGGAGCAGATCACGGGCACGCTGAAGACACCGCTGGAGAACGGCGTCGACCACTACAAAACGACACGCGTCGATCCGGACATCGCCGAAAAGCTGGCGGCTGCCGGCGTCGAGTTCGAAGGCACCGTTCCCAGCACGCTGCTCCCGATGATCCTGTCATGGGTCGTCCCCATCGCGCTGTTCTTCCTGGTCTGGAGCTTCGTCATCCGGCGCATGGCCGACCGGCAGGGCGGCCTGGGGGGGCTGATGTCCGTCGGCAAGTCGAAGGCCAAGATCTATGTCGAGACCGATACCAAGGTGTCCTTCGCGGATATCGCCGGCGTTGACGAGGCCAAGGGCGAACTTGCCGAAATCGTCGATTTCCTGAAAGAGCCCGACCGCTACAGCGCGCTGGGCGCGCGCTCGCCCAAGGGGGTTCTGCTGGTCGGGCCACCGGGCACCGGCAAGACCCTGCTGGCCCGAGCCGTCGCCGGCGAGGCGGGGGTGCCCTTCTTCTCGATCTCCGGCTCCGAGTTTGTCGAGATGTTCGTCGGCGTCGGCGCTGCCCGGGTGCGCGACCTGTTCGAGCAGGCGCGCAAGTCGGCCCCGGCCATCATCTTCATCGACGAGCTGGACGCGCTCGGCCGCGCCCGCGGCGGCCCGAACATGATGGGCGGACATGACGAGAAGGAGCAGACGCTGAACCAGCTGCTGGCCGAGCTGGACGGCTTCGACCCGGCCTCCGGCATCGTGCTGATCGGCGCCACCAACCGGCCCGAGATCCTCGACCCCGCCCTGCTGCGCGCCGGCCGGTTCGATCGGCAGGTGCTGGTCGACCGGCCGGACCGCAAGGGGCGGACGCAGATCCTGGGTGTGCACGTCCGGAAGATCGTTCTGGACCCGTCCGTGAACCTCGACGACGTCGCGTCGATGACCCCCGGCTTCACGGGCGCCGAGCTGGCGAACCTGGTCAACGAGGCAGCGATCCAGGCCGTCCGGGCGGGCCGGCCAGCGGTGATGCTGGACGACTTCACGGCCGCCATCGAGCGGATCGTGGCCGGGCTCGAGCGGCGCAACCGACTTCTCAATCCGCTGGAGCGGCGCACCGTCGCGCATCACGAGATGGGGCATGCGCTCGTCGCCCTCAGCCTGCCCGGGGTGGACCCGGTGCAGAAGATCTCGATCATCCCCCGCGGCGTCGGCGCGCTCGGCTACACGCTGCAGCGGCCCATCGAGGACCGCTTCCTGATGCGCCGCGACGAGCTGCGCAACCGGATGGCCGTTCTGCTGGGCGGGCGCGCGGCCGAGGAGCTGGTCTTCGGGGAGATATCGACCGGCGCGAGCGACGACCTGCAGCGGGTCACCGAGATTGCCCGCGCCATGGTCACGCGCTACGGCATGACCGAGGCGCTGGGCCAGGTGGCGCTCGAGACCGAGCGCGGCACCTTCCTCGGCCAGCCGATCGAGGGCGGCGGCCGGCGCTTCAGCGAGGCCACGGGGCGCGAGATCGATGAAGCCGTTCGCACGCTGATCGACGACGCCTACGCCGTAGCGAAGGAGGTGCTCACACGCCGTCGCGCCGAACTCGACCGCCTCTCCGCGGTATTGCTCGAGCGCGAGACGCTGACCGCCGCCGACCTGCCGCCGCCCGCGGCGCTGGCTGCCTGACCGCATCGCCGCCTGCTGCTCCGCTGCGACAGGCTGCCGGCGTCGCTGACCGAGGCGCCTGGGCCAACGGCATCACGCCCGTGCACGGATGGTGGGGCTCCGCGAATGCACCCCTGTTCAGATCCCGACGAACGGCTGGACGATACGCGGGATCAGGCCCCGGAAACGGAGCGGGGCGTCGGTCACGGCCAGGCAGATGCAGGCCTCCTCGGGTCCGGCGACCGGGTGGTGCTCGACCGTGGCATCCGCCTCCTCGACATCGCCGCGCCGGAACCAGGCACCCTGATCGAAGAACGAGCCGGCAAGCACCAGCGTCAGCTCGAGGCCGCGGTGGCCATGATCGGGGATCTTCTGGCCGGCCGGGATGCTGAGCAGGCGCGCCCGCGCGTCCGAGCGGCCGGTATCGAGCAGCGCGTGGCGCACGCCCCCGAGGCTCTTCCACCTGATCGCGTCGACGTCGCCGCCCGCATAGTCGCGCAGCGGTCGTGGCAGCACGCCGCCGCGGCCGCGCCGGGGCGTCCGCTGCGGCACCGTCGGCGATTCCATCTCGCCGATCCGCCCCAGCACGGCCTCGAGCTCGGATTCGCTGACCGCGGCATTCTCCTCGCCTTCCAGCAGGGCGCCGCCGATCGACTCACCGATCTCCGCCGCCCGGCGGCAGGCCGGGCAGAGCGCCATGTGGGTCGCGACGAGCAGGCTCGTCGCCTCGTCGAGCGCCCCGGTGGCATAGGCGAGAATGAGGTCGTCGCTGACGTGGTGTCTGATGTTCACAATAGTCCTCCGGACAGCGATTCCAGCCGGTTCCGCAAGTGTCCATAAGCCAGGCGAATGCGCGATTTGACCGTTCCGACGGGCAGGCCGAGCTGTCGCGCGATTGCGTCGTGGGACGCATCCTCGAAAAACGACAGGCGCAGGATCTCGCTCTGCTCCTCGCTCAGGTCGGCGAGCGCCGCGGAGACGTGCTCCGAGCGTTCGCGATGGGTAATGTTGGTGTCTGCCGCGGGCTCGGGATCCGGCAAGAAGGCAGGATCGTTCGGGTCGAGCTCGGGCCGGTTGGCGCCGCGAAAAGCGTCGATGCGCTGGTTCCTGGCGATCGTGTAGATCCAGGTGGACGCCGCCGCGCGGGCGGGGTCGAACAGCCGGGCCTTCGTCCAGATGGCGACGAACGTCTCCTGCAGGACCTCCTCGACGCGCCCCTCGTCGTCACCGAAGCGGCGGAAGTACGACTTCAGGCGCGGCGCGAAGTGCCGGAACAGGGCAGCGAAGGCGTCGCGGTCCTGCCGCTCGGCCACGGCCACGAGGTGCGCCGTCATTTCGCTGTTGTCGCGCGAAGGTTCCGAGCGAGCCGGGCTGTGACCCCTGCGCGCCGCGCTCAGACGGATGATTTTTGGCTCGGACATGCTCACATTTACGGCGGCGTCCCGCCTTCGGATCAGTCTCGCCGATTTTTTCCTGTGATCCAACGGCCGCGTCGCCCCGTAGACGACCCCATCAGAAACGGTGGCAGAGACGTGGCGCATGGACCGATTGAGAGTTGCAGTGGTCGGCGGAGGTATCGCGGGTCTCGGTGCGGCATGGCTGTTGTCGCGGCGGCACGACGTCGTCCTCTATGAAGCCGACGACCGGCTCGGCGGACACGCTCGCACCGTTGATATTCCGGGACCCGACGGCGACATCCCCGTCGATACCGGGTTCATCGTCTTCAATCACGTAAACTACCCGCACCTGGCGGGGCTTTTCCGGCATCTCGAGGTCCCGACGAAGAAGAGCGACATGTCGTTCGCGGTGTCGGTCGACGAGGGCGCGATCGAGTTCGGCTCGAACACGATAAACGCTGCGCTGGCCCAGCGAACGAACGCGCTCCGCCCCGCCTTCTGGCGGATGATCCGCGACATCATCGTGTTCAACCGCACCGCCCTGGTCGTGGCGCAGAGCAATCCCGGAATGACGATCGACGGACTGATCCGGCGCCAGCGCCTCGGCGAGTGGTTCGCCATCTACTACCTTTTGCCGATGAGCGGCGCGATCTGGTCCACGCCGCGTGACGAGATGCGCAATTTCCCAGCGCTCGCGCTTGCCCGGTTCTTCGAGAACCACGGGTTGCTCTCGATCAACGGCCAGCACCAGTGGTGGACCGTCGATGGCGGCGCGCGCGAATACGTCCGGCGCATGGCGGCGACGATGAGCTCGGAGGTGCGCCTGAACGCCCCGGTCCGATCGGTCGAGCGCGACGGCCTCGGTGTCACCGTCCACGCCGCCGGCGCGCCGTCGCAGCGTTTCGATCATGTCGTCTTCGCCTGCCATTCCGATCAGACGCTGAAGATGTTGACCGATGCCGACCCGGTCGAGCGCAGCATCCTGGGGCGCGTCCGCTACAAGCCCAACCGGGCCGTGCTGCACACCGATGCATCGCAGATGCCGAAGCGCCGCGGCTGCTGGTCGAGCTGGGTCTACCAGGCGTCGAGCGGCACGGAAGATGTGGCCTCGGTGACCTACTGGATGAACCGGTTGCAGGGCATCTCGGACGAAACGCCGCTGTTCGTCACGCTCAACCCGACCCGGCCGATCGCGGAGGACAAGATCCTCGACGAGCATGTCTGCGACCACCCGCAGTTCGACCTCCACGCCCTGGCGGCCCAGTCCGAGCTGCCCTCGATACAGGGCCGCCGCGGCACCTGGTTCTGCGGCGCATGGACGAAGAACGGGTTCCACGAAGACGGGCTCGCCAGCGCGGTCGGCGTGGCCGAGAAACTCGGAGTGACACCGCCATGGCAGACCTGAGCCCGGCGCTGATCCGGTCGCGCGTGATCCATGCGCGCGCCCGGCCGGTCCGCAACGCCTTCGCCTATGGCGTCGATTACGTGATGCTTCGCGAGGCCCAGCTGGATGGCGCGCGCACGCCGGCGCCCATGTCGATAGGTCGTCGCAACCTGGTGTCGCTGCACCCCGGCGATCACGGGTTTTCGGGCGACCGCGGCGCCGGCTGGGTCAGGCGGATCGCCGCCGAGGCGGGGCTCGGCGAGATCGGCGAGATCTCGCTTCTCACGCATCCGCGCTATTGGGGATACGCCTTCAACCCCGTCAGCTTCTGGTTCATGAACGGCCGCGACGGGACGCTCGTGGCAGTCCTCGCGGAGGTCCACAACACCTATGGCGACCGGCACTGCTATCTCTGCCGGGCGCCGGATGGCGGGCCGATCCGCCCCGAGACCTGGATCGAGGCCGAGAAGCGCTTTCACGTCTCGCCCTTCTTCTCGACCGAGGGGCGCTATCGCTTTCGGTTCGTCGTCGAGCCGGGGCGCGTCGGGATCTGGATCCGCTATGATGACGGCAAGGGCGCCGGCCTCTCGACATCGCTGATCGGCGACAGGCGCCCGCTGTCGAGCAGCGAGCTGGTGAAGGCCCTCCTGCGCAGGCCGCTCGGCGCGCTGAAGGTCACGTCCCTGATCCATTGGCAGGCGCTGAAGCTGTTCGCCAAGGGCGTTCGCTTCCATCCCAGGCCCAAGCCGCCGGAGGAGATCGTCACATGAAGACCCTTGTCGGAGCACTCGGCCTTGCGGGCCTGCTCGCCGGCGGCGGCGGCGCGGCCTTCGCTCTGCCGGCCGAGTTGCGCGGCCTCGTCTCCTCGGAACGCCCTGCCGGTTGCTCGGAATACAGCTATCTTCTCTGGGACCTCTACCGCGCCGAGCTGTGGAGCGACGCCCGGCAGCTTCCCGGCAGCCGCTACGCTCTCTCGCTGACCTACCTCTCCGAATTCTCGCGCGATGCGCTGGTGGAGAGCTCGGTCGACGAGATGGTGCGGATGTCGGGCCAGCCTGAGGCGGCGTTCGCCGTCGCCCGGACGGAAATGGCCCGCGCGTTCCGGGACGTGGTGCCGGGCGACCGGATCACCGCGTGGCGCGAGGGGCACGACCGTCTGCGCCTCTTCGTCAACGGGGCAGAGACGGGGGCGATCACTACGGACGTGGACCTCTTCCTGGCCATCTGGCTCGGCCCGCAGTCACGCGATCCCGAGGGCCGGACAGCGCTTCTCTCCGGTCGCTGCAATGGCTGAAGACGCTCTCCGGCGCGGTGAGCTTGCGCGGACCGGCCTTGTCGCCGCGACGCTGGCATTCGCCGGCCTGCCGCTCTATGTCCACGCGCCGCGCTACTACGCCGAGGAAATGGCGGTGGGCCTGCCGATGCTCGGCGCCGTTCTTCTGGGCGCGCGGGTGATCGACAGCGTTCAGGATCCGATCCTCGGCTGGCTGGCCGACCGGCTGCCGCACCGGCGGGAAGCATGGGCGCTCGCGGCCATGGCGCTCCTCGTGGCCGGCTTTGCCGTTCTCTTCGCCCCGCCCGGCTGGGGCACGCCGCTGCCGCGACTGGCCTTGGGCCTTGTCGTCGCCTTTACCGGCTTCAGCGCGCTGCAGATCGCCCTCTACGATCACGGCCTGGCCTTGGCAGACCGGCGGGACGATGCGCATACGCGCGTCGCGCTCTGGCGCGAGGCCGGCGGGCTTGGCGGTATATGCATCGCCGCGCTCGCACCCGCCGCGCTGGGCCTCGCGCTCGGCGCCGGCGGAGCTTATGCTGGTTTCGTCATTCTTTTCATGGCCTTCGCCGCTGTCGCCTCGGGCCTGATGATCGGTCGCTGGCGAGCCTCTGCCGCCAGCCACGGCGGAGCGGGCAGCTTTCGTCGCGCGCTCGCACCCGCGGGCGTCCGAGCGATGCTGGCCTTTGGCTTCGTCAACGCGCTTCCGACGGCGCTGACCGCAACGCTCTTCCTCTTCTTCGTCAGCGACGTGCTCGAGGCCGAGGGCCATGGCGGGCCCATGCTCCTCGTCTTCTTCGCGGCGGCGGCGGTCATGGCGCCGGTCTGGGCGCACCTTGCCCAACGGGTGGGCCGGCGGATGACGCTTGCCGGCAGCATGACGGTCTCGATCGTCGCGTTCGGCTGGGCCAGCCTTCTTGGCCCGGGCGACACGGTGCCTTTCTACCTCGTCGCCCTTGCTTCGGGCGCCACGCTCGGCGCCGATATGACCCTGGCGCCGGCCATGCTGGCCGCGCGCATCGAGGCCGATGCCGGGCGCGTCTTCGCGATCTGGACCTTCCTTCAGAAAGCGGCTCTCGCGCTCGCCGCGGGCGTCGCGCTCTCGGCGCTCGCACTCGCCGGCTACGACCCCTCCGGGGCCGTAACCATGGACGGACGCTCGGCGCTCTCGGTCGCCTATGCCGTCGTCCCGTGCCTTTTGAAACTCGTTGCGATCGGTGCGCTCGCAATCCTGCCAATGGAAAAGGAGATTTGCCTTGCGAATTCATAGGATGATCGTGGCGCTGGCAATGACCCTCGCCCTGGTGGCGTGCGGGTCGCAGGAACTGGAGGACTATGCCGCAGAGAAGCCGGCGCTCGACCTGCGCACCTACCTCGACGGCCCGCTGACCGCCTCGGGAATTTTCTTCGACCGCGCCGGCCGGGCAAGCGTGCGCTTCGTCGTCGACATGGACGCGAAGTGGGAAGGCGACACCGGCACCCTCGACGAGCGGTTCCTCTACAGCGACGGGCGAACGCAGCATCGTGTCTGGACGATCCGCTTCCAGGATGACGCTCAGTTCACCGCGACGGCGCCGGACGTCGTCGGCGAGGCGACGGGGGCGCAGCGGGGCAACGCCGCGACGATGAGCTACAGCCTGAAGCTTCCCCGCGGGGACGGCGAGATCGTCGTGTCCATGGAGGACTGGTTCTACCTGCAGCAGGACGGCACGCTGATCAACCGCGCAACCATGCGCAAGTTCGGCGTCACGGTCGGCGAGGTGCTCGTCATCTTCCGGAAGGCCGCGGGATGAGCACGCTCGCGGGCAAGCGCTACTGGATCGTCGGCGCCAGCGCCGGCATCGGACGGGCGCTGGCATTGGAACTGGCCGGGGCCGGCGCACGGCTGATCGCGTCGGCCCGAAGCGCCGAGGCGCTGGCGGAGCTCGTCTCGCAGCTGCCGGGCACGGGCCACGCGGCCGTCCCGATCGACGTGACCGACAGGAATTCCGTGGCAGAGGCCTTCGCGTCGATCGGCGCGGTCGACGGGCTGGTCTACTGCGCAGGCGCCTACGAGCCGATGTCGGCGCGCGAGCCGGACATTGCGGCGCTCGAACGGATGGTGGACGTCAATCTGACCGGTGCATTGCGCGTGCTGGCGCATGTCGTGCCGGTCTTCGCCCGAGCGCGATGCCGGGCACATCGTCCTGACGGGCTCGGTCTCGGGCTATCGCGGCCTGCCGAATGCCTGGGGCTATGGCGCCACGAAGGCGGCGCTGATCCATCTGGCCGAGAACCTGCGCTGCGACCTTCGCGGCCGGTCCGTCGACGTCCAGATCTGCAATCCGGGCTTCGTCTCGACGCAGCTGACCGACAAGAACGACTTCGCGATGCCGTTCATCCTGTCGCCCGGCGATGCAGCACGACGCATCCGGCGCGGGATGGAGCGCCGGCAGTTCGAGATCGCCTTTCCGCTCCGGCTCTCGCTGATCCTGAAGGCGCTCGCCTGGCTGCCGCGACCGGTCTACTTCGTGCTGGTCAGGCTGTCTTTCCGGTCGCCCGCGATGCCCGAGCCCGGCCGCGACCCGGTGACCTGACATGTCGACCCCATGCGCCGTGAGCCCGTGATCTGATCTCGGCGTGCCATCGTAGAACAATCAAACTTGCGGTGCCAAACAGGCAGATCCGCGAAGGAGAGTCCCTTGCTCCCCTACATAGCCAGCTACGTCTCGGCACTTTTGGTCTTTTTCCTGATCGACATTGTCTGGATCACGAGCGTCATGCAGCCGATTTTTCAGCGACAGGTCGGCAGCTTTCTTCTGGAAAGACCGCGCAAGGGCGCGGCGGCACTGTTCTATGCGTTGTACGTTGCCGGGATCATCTACTTCGCGGTCGTACCAGCCTACGAAAGCGGAGCCTGGTGGATCGCCGCGGTCAATGGGGCGCTCATCGGCTTTCTCTCCTATGGCACATACGAGGTCACGAACCTCGCTACGCTCAAGGGCTGGAACTACCGAATGCTCGCTGTCGATGTCGCCTGGGGCATGCTTCTGACCGCAGTGACGGCGCTCGTCGCCTACGCGGTGATCGACCGGATGACGGTTTGAGCCGGTGCCGCTCCCGAACATCACCGCCAACCTGATGCAGGCCGTCGACAGATCCCCGACGTCAGCGCCCTTGCGGCATCTGAAGTGATTTCGCGACGGAGGGTTTGCTGACTCGTCGTAACCGCCAAGGAGTGGAGATGAGACAGAAACCAGGACCACCCAGGCCGGCGGCCGAGAAGGTCATCAGGGACATCCGCCACCGGACGCGCAAGCTGCACTCGTCCGAGGAAAAGATCCGGATCGAGCTCGGCCGCAGCAGGACAAGATCGACCGGGTGACCCGCTCGCTCGCCGGCTTCGCGCGCATGGTCGAGTTCTTCGAGCACCACGACGTCAGCTTCGTCAGCTCACGCAAGCCGTTAACACGACGAGAGCATGGGGCGGCTGCCGCCGAACGTGCTGCTGCCACTCAGGGCAGGTTTGAGCATGCTGTCGTTGATGGTGTTACCACAGTGTCAGCGGTGACTGTGGACATTGGCGAGGATCAGATGAAGACCATCACCTCAGGCATCGGATTTTATGCGGTTTTAACGCGAACCGCCCGGTCGCCGAGGTCGTGCTGGAGATCGCCGAGGCGTCCGGCGCCGGCCTGCTGATCATGGGCGCCTACGAGCACTCACGCTTCGGCGAGGCGCTGCTGGGCGGCGTCACGCGCGACGTACTGCGCCAGTCGAGGATCCCGGTGCTGGTCGCGCACTGAGGCGGCGGGCGGCGGGGTCGGAAGCGGCGTCCCCGCCTACTTGACCAGCAGCCCCTGGCCGGTCGGGACGGTGTAGACCGACCGGCCCTCGTCCTCCGCCCAAGCGTCCCAGGCGCGCTTCTGCTCCTTGTGGCCGTGCCAGGCGTAGTCGTCGAGCACGACCACCGTGCCCGGCGAGAGCAGCGGCCAGAGCTGCCGGATGCAGGCGATCTCGACCGTCGAGTAGTTAAGGTCGATCGACAGATAGGCGATGCGCTCCAGCGCCACCTCGTCGAGGCTCTCGGGCAGCATGCCGCGCACCAGCGTCACTGCGGAATAGGGCGCGAAGAGCGTCCTGGTCGTCTCGTAGACGTCGAAATATGCGGCGTTGTTGGCGCCGGCCCGGACACGCTCGGCCTGCGGCACCTGGTCCAGCGGGATGCCGGCGAAGGTGTCGAAAAGGTAGAAGCGCCGGCCGGTGCGGTCGATGTCCAGCATCTCGCAGATCATGTGCGAAAGAAAGCCGATGTGGAAGCCCAGCTCGACGAAGTCGCCCTCGCGCGCCAGCCCGGTCCGAGCCGCCCAGACGGCGGTATTGGTGCGCCAGCGGAAATCCGGCCATTTTCGTGAAGGGCCGGTGCTGCGCCGCGACCCGCTGGTAGACGGCGTCGAACCGGCCCGTCGTGAAGCTGTCGATCGACTTGCGCCGCACGCCGAAACCCGACGCGAAATAGTCGAATCGAACGATCCTGCGACCGAAGACCTGCAACAAGCTTTCCCCCGGGATTTCCCATTTGGCTTCCTTTCGGTGAACTTGCCGCCTTTGTTAGCGGCGAGCAAGCCAAGTAGCTGCCATCGTGGCCCGCGGATGGTTGGCGGCGAGGTCGGAATGGTCTGAGAGTGACGTGACCCCCGTCGCTCATCCGCGGGCGACTGGAATTGTGGGTTGAGAATTGCGCGTGAGCGCGACGGTAGCAACGGGCATCGGTGCGGAGCTTTCCAAGTGGCGTAGCGCCGGTGCCTGTTGCGGGTTCAGGATCTCGGCGTAGACGGCGGGCGTCATGTAGCCGATCGCCGAGTGCGGCCGCGCGGTGTTGAAGTCTTCGACCCAGCCGGCGACGACGGCGCGGGCATGGTTCATCGAGAAGAACAGATGCTCGTTGAAACATTCGTCCCGCATCCGCCCCTGAAAGCTCTCGGCGAATGCATTCTGGGTCGGCTTGCCCGGCGCGATGTAGCGCCAGTCGAGGCCGGCCGCCTGGGTGAAGGCCAGGACCGCCGAGGAGGTGAACTCGGTGCCATTGTCGCTGACGATCGTGCCGGGCCGCCCGCGCCGGGCGATCAGCGCCTTCATCTCCCGCACAACCCGTTTCCCGGACAAGGATGTGTCCGGGACGGCGGCGAGGCACTCCTTGGTCACGTCGTCGATCGTCAGCACCCGGAAACGACGGCCGTTGGCCAGTTGGTCGTGAACGAAGTCCGTCGACCAGCGGCTGTTGGGACCATCCGGCTTGGGGATCGGCGTGCGCGCGACCGCGATCCGGCGGCGCGACCTGCGCCGCCGCACCGCCAGGCCCTCCTCGCCGTAGAGCCGCTGGGTCTTCTTGCGGTTCTCTCCGCCCTCGCCGCGGAGAAGGACATGCAGGCGGCGATACCCGAACCGCCGCCGCCGATCGGCCAGCTCCCTCAGCCGCCCGCGCAGGGCCGCGTCGTCGGGACGCTTCGCGCAATAGCGGACCGTGCTCCGGTCCGCGGCAATGATGGTGCACGCCCGCCGCTCGCTCACCTCGAGGCTCGTCCTCAGATGCGCGACGGCTTCCCGCGACGGCGTCTTCTCCTTCGCGTTCTCGTCCTCGATCGCCTTCGGCCGTCGGACCGCGTGGCGCTATTTGCTTTTCGCCGACGACACCGTGCTTGCGGAGTCGGGAGCCGCTTCGGCCTTCGCGCATCACCCCGATGAGTGAGCTTCAGGATGCCAGCGGCGCCGCGAGGGATGCGCCTTCGACGAGTTCCGTCTGGAAGCAGATGTTTTCCTGTCGCGCTCCCGGGTCGCGCAGCGCCAGCAACATCTTCGCCGCAGCATGTCCCATGCGCCGGTGCGGAACGTGCACCGTCGTGAGGGGTGGGTCGAGAAGGCGTGCGAGGTCGATATTGTCGAAACCGGTGACAGACAAGTCTGCCGGCACCTCTAGTCCCATGCGTCGGGCTGCGAGCATCGCGCCGGCCGCGAGGACATCGTTGCCGCAGATGATGGCGGTCGGCCGATCAGACTGGGAGAGCAGACGACGTGCCGCCCCTGCGCCGGCATCGATCTGATACTCTGCCTCGACGAGCCATTGCGGGTCGAGCGGGAGGCCCCGCGCGGCGAGTGCTTCGCGCACGCCGTCGATGCGCGCGGCGGCCCGATCGTTGTCGCGCGTGATTCCGGCGATCATCGCGACGCGCCGGTGGCCGAGATCCAGCACGCGATCCGCGAGCGTTCGGGCCGCGGCCCGGTTGTCGAAGCCGACGCAAGGCCAGGGGCTGTCGGCTCGCCAGGTCCAGACGAGGACGAACGGAACGCCGCGACGCTGGATGAGCTCGTAGGCCGAGGCGCCGCGCGCCTCGCCGATGAGCACCAGGCCGTCGACGCCGCGCCCGAGAAGAATCCGAATCTGTCGTTCCTCGCGCTCGGAGTCGTAGTTCGACGTCGCGACAAGCAGGGTGACGCCCGCGTCGGCCAGTTCTTCCTGCAGTGCCTGCAGGCCGCGCGCGAAGATCGCGTTCTCCATCGTCGGGATGACGGCGCCGACGGTATAGGTCCGGTTCGACGCGAGCGCGCGGGCGCCGAAATGCGGGGTGTATCCCAGCATGTGCACCGCGGCCTCGACCTTATTTCGGGTTTCGCGGCGGACCCTGCCGGGTTCGTTGAGCACGCGCGAAACCGTCGCCGTCGAGACACCGGACATGCGGGCGACATCTTCGAGCGTGGGCTGTGTCTTCATGGGAACCCCGCGACGTCCGATCGAAGGCGCATAGGGACGACGGCGCCCTTTTACAATATGTAAGCGCTTGCATGTCAAATGAAAGCCCTTACAATCGGTTTTGGCAGGGTGATTCGGGACGCAGCTTCGGAGGGAGCACGACATGCTGCGACACGGACGAACAGTTCTCGCCGGCGCGCTGATCTGCTTTCTCGCCTTCTTCGGGAACGTGGCGCTGGGCGCCGCGGGCCGGGGCGCGCCGCTCGGCGACATCGCCGAGATGCTGACGCTCTTCGCCGCCTCGCTGCTGTTCGTCGCGGGTGTGCTGATCCGCGAGGCCGAGGCTGCTGCCAGGAACGGCTCGGACGAGCCGAATAAAGATCGATAATCAAAGGGAGGAGACACGATGGAAGACCGGACTAAAGCGGAGATCGCGTCGCTGGAACGCCGCAACTTCATGAAGCTTGCCAGCACGGGCAGCTTCACCGCGGCGATGGTCGCGGGCGCGGCGGGGACGCTGTGGTCGTCCGAGGCCGCGGCGCAGATGGCCAACGAAGAGGCAGAGCGCCAAGGCGCCGCCGAGCACACGATGAACCTGGCGACGGCCTATGTTCTGACGGCGGATCGCAGCTATCCGATCATGCAGCTGGACTTCAAGGAGAACATCCAGAACGCCACGAACGGCAAGGTCTACGTCAAGCTCGCGCCCGGCGGGCAGCTCGGCGCCGGCGGCGCGCTGGTCGAGAAGGTCCAGGGCGGCACGATCCAGGCGGCACAGCACTCGCTGTCGAACTTCGCCCCCTTCGCGCCGGTCGTCGACCTGATCAACATGCCCTATCTCTGCGGCTCCAATCAGCGCTTCGTGAACCTCGTCCACTCGGACGAGTGGAAGAACTCGGTCAATCCGCTGGTCGAGGCCAAGGGCTTCAAGCCGCTTTGGTACGTCGTCATCGACCCGCGCACCGTCGCGATCCGCAAGGGCGGCGAAGGTCCGGTCAAGGTTCCGGCCGATCTGTCCGGCGTGAAGTTCCGGGTGCCGGGCTCCGAGATGCTGCAGCAGTATTACCGCATGGCCGGTGCCAACCCGACCCCGATCGCCTGGGGCGAGACGCCCTCGGCGATCAAGCAGGGCGTCGCCGACGCGCTCGACCCGTCCGTTGGCGCCCTCTACGTCTTCGGCTTCAAGGATATCCTCAGCTACGTCACCTTCACCCGCGCCGTGCCGGACAGTCAGGTCTATTCCTGCAACCTGGAGTGGTTCAACGCGCTGCCGACCGACGTGAAGGACGGCATCGAGTTCGCCTCCGAGATCACCGCGCAGCAGAACCTCGCCAAGGTGCCGGCCGCGCGCAATTTCGCCATGGCGGAAATGCGCAAGGCGGGCGTCGAGTTCTACACGCCGACCGAGGACGAGTTGGCCCAGTGGAAGGACGCCGGCGGCTACCAGCGCCCCGAATGGGACCGCTTCAAGGTCGAACTGGCCGGGTCGATGGACGCCTTCCAGAAGCTGGCCGATGCGGCCGGCACCGACAACTGCCGGTACTACGTCAACGACGCCTGATGCGACGAGCGGGCCGGCCGCCGGAGAACTCCGGCGGCCCGGCATGATCGCCACGCTTCAACCGCGACCGTCCGGTGCGCCGGACAACCGGGCGCTTTGCCCCGGAGGGAGGTCGACGTGCTCAAGACACTCGATAGAAACCTGGAACGCTGGTTACTTCTCGTTTTCTACACGATGCTCGTCGGGACGATGGCCGTCGAGGTCGTTCGGCGTGAGGTTTTCGCCTACTCGTCGATCTGGGGCGAGGAAATCGTCCGGTACGCGTTCATCTACCTGGTCTGGATCGGCGCATCGGCGGCCGTCCGCGAACGCGGCCATATCCGCATCGACGTCCTGTTCCACTACGTCTCGCCGCCGATCAAGGCGCTGCTCTACATGTTCGGCGACATCGTCATGGGCGTGATCGCGGTACTCGCGGTCTACTGGTCGTTCAAAACGCTGGGCGTGTCCTGGAAATTCGGCTCGGTCAGCCACGGCCTGCGCGTGTCGATGGTCTGGTTCCTCATGGCCGTCCCGCTCGGCTTCTCGCTGATGATCTTCCGCCTCGCTCAGTCCTTCGTCCGGGACTTCGCCGCCTTCCGGGCGAAGCGGCCGGTCTACGAGGGCGAGCGGCTGTTCGACTGAGGGGGCGAGCCATGCTTTGGAACCAGATTCAGCAGCAGACCATCGCGATCGGATGGGACTTCTACGGGCCCATCCTGCTGTTCGTGGCGCTGATCGCGCTCGGGGTGCCCGTCTGGGCCTCGATCGGCGCGGGCGCCGTGGCGATGCTCGTCTTCTCCGACGTCCTGCCGATGTCGCTGCTGGGCGAAAGTCTGTTCGCCGGTATCGACCACTTCGCGCTGACGGCGGTGCCGCTGTTCATCCTGACCGGCGACGTGCTGGTCAGGACCGGGCTCAGCCGCAAGTTCCTCGACGTAGCCGAAGCGCTGACATGCTGGGCGCGGGGCGGCTTCGGCTCGGCGACGGTGCTGGTCTGCGGCATGTTCTCGGCGATCTCCGGATCCGACGCCGCGGGGGCCGCCGCGGTCGGGCGCATGACGATTGCGCGGCTGGTCGAGTCCGGCTACCCGCGCCCCTATGCCTGCGCGCTGGTCGCCGCCGGCGCCTGCACCGGCATCCTGATCCCGCCCTCGATCGCCTACATCATCATCGGGCTGGTGCTCGGCATCTCGGCATCCACCCTGTTCCAGGCGGCACTGATCCCCGGCCTGCTGATCCTCGTCTCGATCCTGGTTACCAACATCGTGGTCAACCGTCGTTATTCCTACGAGGGCGGGGGCGCCATCACGATGGCCGAGTGGGCCGACAATCTCTGGTCCGCGCTGAAGAACGGCTGGTATGCCTTCCTGGTGCCCGGCGTGATCTTCTGGGGCATCTTCTCGGGCCGGCTGACGCCGACCGAGGCCGGGGCGACGGCCGTGGTCATCACGATCCTGCTCGGCTTCATCCTCGGCACGCTCAAGCTGTCGGACTTCCCGGCGATGCTGGTCAGTTCGGCCAAGGTCAACGGCGTCATCCTGCCGATCGTCGCGATGTCGCTGCCGCTGGCGCAGACCATGGCGGCGCTGAACGTGCCGCAGGGTTTCGTCGCGGCGGTCACCTCGCTGACCGACGATCCCACCATGCTTGTCCTGCTGATGATCGGCATCCTGATCGCCGCGGGCTGCGTGATGGAGACGACGCCGAACATCGTCATCCTGGCGCCGATCCTGAAGCCGCTCGCCGACAACATCGGCATGAACGAGATGCAGTTCTGCGTGATGATGATCACGGCGCTGGGGGTCGGCTTCATCACGCCGCCACTCGGACTGAACCTGTTCGTCGTCTCCGGGATAACCGGCGAGTCGATCCTGAAGATCGCGGCGCGCGCTGTGCCCTTCGTGTTCTTCATGCTGCTGGTTGTGCTGCTGATCGCCTACGTGCCGGTGCTTTCCACCCTGCTGCTTCCCGACATCTACAAGTGAGGCTCCCATGACCGTCGAATACCTCAAGAAGGCCGCGCGAAAGTCCACCGACGATGCAGGCGACGTGCGGGCGACCGTCCAGGCGATCCTCGACGAGATCGAGGCCGGCGGCGACGAAGCGGCGATGCGATATGCCGCGAAGTTCGACCGCTACGACGGCAACGTGGTGCTGACCCGCGACGAGATCGCCGCCGCTGCCGTCGCCGTGCCGCAAAAGCTGAAGGACGACATCCGCTTCGCCTGGGACAATGTCCGCCGTTTCGCCGAGGCGCAGAAGGCGACGATCCAGGACATGGAGATCGAGGTCAGCCCGGGAATGATGGCGGGGCAGAAGGCGATCCCGTGCCAGGCGGCCGGGTGCTACGCGCCGGGCGGGCGCTACAGCCACATCGCCTCGGCGCTGATGACGGTGACGACCGCCAAGGTCGCGGGCTGCGGCCACATCACCGCATGCTCGCCGCCGCGCCCCGGCATCGGCATCGCGCCCGCCATCGTCTATACGGCCGACCTCTGCGGCGCCGACAAGATCCTCGCCCTCGGCGGCGTGCAGGGCGTGGCGGCGATGGCGTTCGGCCTGTTCGGCCTGCCGAAGGCCGACATCCTGGTCGGCCCCGGCAACCAGTTCGTCGCCGAGGCCAAGCGCATCCTGTTCGGTCGCGTCGGCATCGACATGTTCGCCGGCCCGACCGACAGCCTGATCCTCGCCGACGAGACCGCCGACCCGCACATCGTCGCCTGGGACCTCGTCGGCCAGGCCGAGCACGGCTACAATTCGCCAGTCTGGCTCGCTACCACGCATCGGCCGCTTGCCGAGAAGGTGCTGGAGCTCGTGCCGCAGTACATCGCCGAGCTGCCCGAGCTGAACCGCGAGAACGCCACCGCCGCCTGGCGCGACATGGCCGAGGTGATGGTCGTCGCCGACCGCGAGGAGCTGGCGCAGGTCGCCGACACCACCGCGCCGGAGCACCTGCACGTGCAGGCTGCCGACCTCGACTGGTTCCTCGAGCCGGTTGCAGTGCTACGGTTCGCTGTTCCTCGGCGAGGAGACGACGGTCGCCTTCGGCGACAAGTCGGCCGGCCCGAACCACGTGCTCCCGACCTCGGGCGCCGCGCGCTACACGGGCGGGCTATCGGTCCACAAGTACATGAAGCTGGTCACCTGGCAGCGCGCCACCCGCGACGGCGCCAAGCCGGTCGCCGAGGCCACCGCCCGCATCTCGCGGCTCGAGGGCATGGAGGGCCACGCCCGCACCGCCGACATCCGTCTCGAGAAATACTTCCCGGACGAGAGCTTCGACCTGACCGCGGTCGGCTGAGACGATGGGCGTGTCCGTTCCCCCTGACCTCTTCAGCGTCGCCGGCCGCGTCGCCTGCGTCACCGGCGCCAGTTCCGGCCTGGGCCGGGCGCTGGCGACGGCGCTGGCCGGGGCGGGCGCGCGGGTGGTTGGCATTGCGCGGCGCGCCGAGGCGCTCGAGGCGTGGCGGGCCGAGGCCGGGGGCGAGACAGCCGCGGTCGCCGCCGACCTCTCGGACCCTGCGGCGATGGCCGGGGTCGCCGGGCGCGCGGCGACGCCGTTCGGACCGCCGGAAATCCTGGTCAACGCGGCCGGCGTCAACACCCGCCAGTCCGCCGACGCGGTGACGCTGGAAGGCTGGCGCACGACCATCGACCTGAACCTCGCCACGCCTTTCTTCCTCGCCCAGGCGCTGGTGCCCGCGATGCGCGAGAAGGGCTGGGGCCGCATCGTCAACTTCGCCTCGCTGCAGACCGAGCGCGCCTTCCCGGGCGGCCTGGCCTACGGCGCGTCGAAGGGCGGCGTCGGCCAGCTGACCCGCGCCATGGCCGAGGCGTGGTCGCGGCACGGCATCACGGCGAACGCGCTGGCGCCCGGGTTCTTCCCCACCGAGCTGACCGGGCCGGTCTTCGGCGACCCGGCGCTGGCGGCGCGAAACGCCGCGCAGACCTGCATCGGGCGGAACGGCGAGCTAGCCGACCTCGTCGGCCCGGCGCTGTTCCTGTGCTCGGAGGCCTCCCGCTACGTCACCGGCCAGATCCTGTTCGTCGACGGGGGGTTCACCGCGAAATGAAGGCGCTCGTCTACACCGGCCCCGAGTCGCTCGCCTACCGCGACGCGCCCGACCCCCAGCCCGGCCCCGGGTCCGACGGCGACGCGCTGATCCGGGTCGAGCATGTCGGCATCTGCGGCTCGGACATGCACGCCTGGGCGGGCCACGACGAGCGCCGCCCGGCGCCCCTGATCCTCGGCCACGAGGCCGCCGGCGTGATCCTCGCCGGCCCCGGCACCGGAACCCGCGTCACGGTCAACCCACTGGTCACCTGCGGAGACTGCGAGGATTGCCGCGCCGGTCGCGAGAACCTGTGCGCCCGGCGCCAGATCATCTCGATGCCGCCGCGCGAGGGCGCCTTTGCCGAGATGATCGCCATGCCGCCGGGCAACCTCGTCGCCATCCCCGACGACGTGCCGACCGAGAAGGCGGCGCTGGCCGAGCCGATCGCGTGCGGCTGGCACGCCGTGCGGATCGGCCGGCGGGCGCTGAACCGGCCGCTGGAGGAAGCGCGCTGTCTCGTCCTCGGCGGCGGCGCCATCGGCCTCGGCGCTGCGCTGGTGCTCGTGGCCCAGGGCGCGCGCGAGGTGCATGTCGGCGAGACCAACGCCGCGCGCCGCGCCATCGTCGCTAAGGCCGCCGACCTCCGCACCTCTCGACCCGACCGCCGGCAGGTTCCCCGAGGGCGTCGACCTCATCATCGACGGCGTCGGCTTCGAGGCGACCCGCGCCGCCGCGTCGGCCGCCGCGCGGCCGGGCGGCGTGATCGTGCATATCGGCCTCGGCTCGGCGGTGGGCGGGCTCGATATCCGCCGGCTGACGCTGCAGGAGATCACCTTCATCGGGACATACACCTACAGCGCCGCCGATTTTCGCGAGACCGCGGCGGCGATCTTCGACGGCCGGCTCGGCGCGCTCGACTGGCCCGAGATCCGCCCGCTCTCCGAAGGCGCCCGCGCTTTCGACGACATAAAGGCCGGCCGCGCCGCCGCGCCGAAGATCATCCTGAAACCGTGAAGAGGAGAGAGAGATGGGCAACAAGCCGCACCTTCTCGTCCACGACAAGGCCGACAATGTCGGCGTCGTCGTGGTCGAGGGACTGAAAGCCGGGACCGAGATGCTGGGCGTGGTGACGCACGACAACTCGGACTTCCGCCTGACCGCGAAGGCCGACATCCCGATCGGCCACAAGGTCGCGCTGACCGCGCTGAAGGCCGGCGACACCGCCGTCAAGTACGGTGAGGACATCGGCAAGATGGTCGGAGCGGCCGAGCCCGGCGAGCACGTCCATACCCATAACCTCAAGACCAAGCGGTGGTGACCCAGATGCCCTTCGACGCGACGAACAAGACGGTGATGGCCTGGCGGCGCGAGAACGGCCGCGTCGGCATCCGCAACCACGTGGTGATCCTGCCCGTGGACGACATCTCGAACGCTGCCTGCGAGGCGGTCGCCAACAACATCAAGGGGACGCTGGCGATTCCGCACGCCTATGGCCGGCTGCAGTTCGGCGAGGACTTGGACCTGCACTTCCGCACGATGATCGGCACCGGCGCCAACCCGAACGTCGCCGCCTGCATCGTCATCGGCATCGAGCCCGAGTGGACGAAGGTCATCGCCGACGGCATCCGCGAGACCGGCAAGCCGGTCGCCGAATTCTCGATCGAGCAGAAGGGCGACCTGGAGACGATCCGTGCCGCCAGCTGGAAGGCAAAGGAGTTCGTCCACTGGGCGAGCGAGCTGCAGAAGGAGGCGTGCCCGCTGACCGAGCTCTGGGTCTCGACCAAGTGCGGCGAGTCGGACACGACGACCGGCCTGTCATCGTGCCCGACGGTCGGCAACATGTACGACAAGCTGATCCCGCACGGGCTGACCGGCGTGTTCGGCGAGACCTCCGAGATCACCGGGGCCGAGCACATCTGCGAGAAGCGCGCCGCCAATCCCGAGGCCGCCTCGAAGTTCAGGGCGATCTGGCAGGCCTATACGGACGACGTCATCGAGGCGCACAAGACCTCGGACCTCTCCGACAGCCAGCCCACCAAGGGAAACATCCTGGGCGGCCTGACGACGATCGAAGAGAAGGCGCTGGGCAACCTCGAGAAGATCGGGCGCGAGTGCGCCTACATCGACGCGCTCGGTCCTGCCGAGGCGCCGGCGAAGGGGAACGGCCTCTACTACATGGACACCTCCTCGGCCGCGGCCGAGTGCGTCACGCTGATGGCCGCGGCAGGCTATGTCATCCACACCTTCCCGACCGGGCAGGGCAACGTGGTCGGCAACCCGATCGTGCCGGTCATCAAGATCTCGGGCAATCCGCGCACGCTGCGCACTATGTCCGAGCATATCGACGTCGACGTCACCGGCGTGCTGACGCGCGAGCAGACCATCGACCAGGCCGGCGACGCGCTGATCGAGATGATCGAGCGCACCGCCAACGGCCGGCTGACCTGCGCCGAGGCGCTGGGGCACCGCGAGTTCTCGATGACCAAGCTCTACCGCTCCGCCTGATCCGTCCGGCAGACCTCCCTGCGCCCCGCCTGGTCCTCGCCGGGCGGGGCGCGCCCTTTCATGCCGGGTAAAGACACGCCCTTCGGCCCACGTTCTCGGCGCGCGTCGCGCCGACCCGCGCGCTGGCCCCGGCCTCGCGCTGGCCGCAAGGATCGCCGCCGCGGCGAGCTTACTAGAGCATTTTCCACTTATTCTGGCTCGTAGCCTGCGGCGGTGAAGTAGTTGGCGCACTCGTCGGGCGAGAACGCGTCGAGGGCTATGGCGACAGCGTTCCAGAGCGTGTCGCGTGTTCGGGCAGCGATTTTGCGGAGGATCGCCTTGAGCTTGGAGAACGCCTGCTCGATCGGGTTGAAGTCGGGGCTGTAAGGCGGCAGCAGGCGCAGTTCGGCGCCGGCGGCTTCGATCGCCGCGCGGGCAGCGGCGCTCCTGTGGCAGCCGAGATCGTCCATGACGACGATATCGCCGGGCCGCAGAACCGGCACCAGCACGCGGCGGACATAGGCGAGGAAGGCCTCGCCGTTCATTGCCCCATCGAGCACCATCGGCGCGTCCATGCCGCCGAGCCTGAGCCCGGCGACGAAGGTGGTCGTGCGCCAATGGCCGTGGGGGATGCTGGCGAAGAGCCGGTCGCCGCGGCGGCAGCGACCGCGCAGCCGCGCCATCTTCGTGTTCAGCCCAGTCTCGTCGATGAAGATCAGCCGTTCGGGATCGAGCTCCGGCTGGCCCTCGAACCAGGCCTCGCGCGCCTCGCGGACGTCGGCACGGTCCTGCTCGCTCGCATGCCCGGACTTTTTTTCACCGTCACGCCGCGGCGGTCGAAGAACCGCCAGAGCGTGCCGATCCCGGCCTGGACGCCGCGCTCGCCGGCAAGACGCGCCTGCATCTCGGCGAGCGTGATGTCGACCGTCTCCTCGACCAGCCCCAGCAGAAAGACCTCGTGCGGATCGAGCTTCCAGCGGATCGGAGGGCCCTGCCGCCGCGCCGTCCGCTCGCCCGTCTCCCGGTGCCGCCGCACCCACCGGATCGCCGTCGCCACACCGACACCGAACCGCGCCGCCGCCGATCGCGCCGAGCTGCCCGCCTCCACCGCGTCCAGCACCCGCCCTCGGAGATCCGCGGTATATGCCCTGCCCATGCCTCTGCCCCCGTTTTCCGACAGGGAATCAGATCAGGGCAACCTTGGGAATCCCTTCGTGAATCAGCTAAAGCGGAACATGCTTTAGCCAAGCATTATGGCGCGCCGATCATGCTGTTCGCGCTGCTGATCGGCATGGCGTTCAACTTTCTCGTGGCCGACGGCGCCGGCGCCGGCATGCACGGCCCTGCGGACGGGCGCGAGTGAGAAATTTAGGCCGCCGTCGTGCCGAGGCCCATGCGCGCGCGTCGGCCAGAGGAACAAGATCACCCGCCGCTGGGCGAACCTGCACACGCCCCCTCGACCCCGCACGCCCAGCGCACGCAGTTCGCCTACATTTTCGAGGCGGTCTGCCCGAGGAAGGGCAAGGGCCCCGGCATCTTCATGCCCTTGTGCGACACACAGTTGATGACCGCTTACCTCGCCCAGATCAGCGCCGCCATCGAGCCGGGGCCGCCCGCCGTGTTCATCGTCGACCAGGCCGGCTGGGTCGGCCTCGGGCGCCTTTACGCGGAGCGCCTCGCCGAGGTTTGTGATCCGGTTCCGGACGGTGACGGGGGCCACATCGCGCTCGAGTTCGGAAACGAAAGCACTCAGGCGCTCCGGGGTTGGGCGGCTTGCCGGAAAAGCTTGGGGATCCAGCAGCCCTGCAGTTCGAAGAAAGTGAGGAAGCGGCCAGAGGCCTCCTGGTCCGTCTTCCGCGTCTCTTCTGTCCCACCCTTCAATGCGGGAGCGGGCTTTCGTGGTCCTGACGCGCGGCTGCCTCAGACTCGCCGAACCGGCGGAGTGGGTCGGCTGCCCGGCGAAGGAGTCTTCCGCTTTCGCCCGCTCCATGTCTTGCGGGGTACCGACGGGACCGAGATCCGGTCCCGTCGGCGCATCGTCGTCACCGTCTTCGCGAAGCGAAGGACGGGCAGGGGTTCATCAGAGGATGAAGTCGCTCGCCGTCAGGTGGTGTTCGCCGGCCAGCACGATCGTCAGCTCGGGGGCTGCCTCGTGGTCGACATTGGCGTTGATCACGGTGTTGCCGGTATTGGCATCGAAGTGGATGCTCAACTCTCCTGCGCCGGGTGCGCCGTTCGTGATGACGAACGCCTGGTCACCGCTCGCCCCGCGATTGGCATCGAGCTCCGACAGGTCGATCTTGTCCTGTCCCCGCGTGAAGTCCTGGATCGTGTCGATGCCCGCACGGTCACGCGAGTCGCTGGAGTGCGTGTAGAGGAAAATGTCGTTCCCTTCGCCGCCCCAGAGCTGATCGGCGCCGTCGTTCGACCGGATGACGTCGTCGCCGGCGCCGCCGACGATGATGTCGTCGCCGTCCCGACCGTCGATATAATTGTCGAGCGAGTTGCCGATGATGGTTTCGCCGGCCTTGCTGCCCTTGAGATTGGCGCCTTCGAAGGTGGCGTCTCCAAGAGGCTGCTGGATCGGCGTCGGGTCGTTCGACGTGTCGTCCGGCAGCGGCGTCGGGTCGGTCGACGTGTTGTCCGGCAGCGGCGTCGGGTCGGTCGGCGTGTTGTCGGGCAGCGGCGTCGGGTCGGTCGACGTGTTGTCCGGCAGCGGTGTCGGGTCGGTCGACGTGTCGTCCGGAAGCGGCGTCGGGTCGATCGACGTGTCGCCCGGAAGCGACGGCGGATCGACCGGGGCGGTGCCCGAGCCCGAATGCTCGTCGACCCAGGCGTCGCGCGCCTGCTGCCAGTAGTCGCGAGCCTCCTGGCCCTGCAGGACCGTCCAGCCCTTCGGGGGCATCGGGTAGCTTGACGGCAGCGGCTCGTCCGAGAGGTTCAGGAAGACGTTGCCCGACGATTCGACGAGGTTGTCCCACGCGACTGCCAGACGCTCGGTGCCGTTGTGGTGCACGTCCTCGATCGCGAACACCGAGTTGACGATGTGGAGATCGGGCATCGGCAGGCTCTTGTCGAGCTTGAGGGGCGAGCCATGCGTCACCTCGCCGCCGGCGAGATACTCCTGCATCCGTATGAGGACATGGTCGATGGTCACGCTCTCGCCGCTGCCGTCGACAGGGCTCGAGGAGGACGGGTCGAGGCTGATGCCGCCCATGACGCCGTCGAAGAGCGAGTTCCTGATCGTGCCGCTGTTCAGCTTGTCGTTCTCGATCGCGTCGTCGCGAGCGTTCGTGATCCAGGTGTCCTCGATCAGGAAGTTGTCGGTGTTCCACGAGACGCGGATGCCGTCCCAGGCCTTGTCGATCCGCCAGTCGCGGATGACGGCGTCGGTCGAGTCCTCGAGCCGGATGCCTGCCGAATTGCCCGGATCGAAGTGATAGACCGTCAAGCGATCGGTCGTCTGGTCGACATTGCCGAGGATCGTGCCCCCCTCCAGGACGACATGCGACGTCTGCTTCACGGCAACCGGATAAGGGTTGGATCTGCCGTCATCGCTGTTGTTGTTGTCCTGGATGAAGGTCGCGCCGCTGGCATTGATGATGGTGCCGGTGGCCAGTCCCTTCGCCATGTACTGCTCGTAGCCGTAGTCCTTGCTTAGTGTGATCTCTGTCACGATGTCTTCCTTGTTGTTTCGTCACCGTGTGGGAGAAATTGCCTGCCTGCGGCAATGCTCCCGTCCCTAACAAGTCGCCGGCGATAACCGCCGGAAAGAGTGTTTTTTTTGCGGGCGGCAACGTTGCCGCCGCCCGTGTCTGCAAAGGTCGGCGATCGCGCGACATTCATCGCGCGGCTTCGCAGAGCGCCTCCTCATGGGGTCGACGCTCGGCCTTTCACCCCCGCACGCGTCGCGCGGGACAAAGGCTGGCTGCCGTCGGAAACCGTGCGTGCACGGCCCGGGCGCGCCAGCGGGAGCTGTGGGGGAGGGAGGTCAGTGCCTCGGCTGCCCCTCGTCAGCCTTTCTTGTAATCTTTGGTCTTGGGCCACAATTCGGCGGAAATGAGGCGCGTTCGGGGCCGTCGACACCAAGATCTTGTGCCGGCCGGAAGGCGGCCTGCCTCGGGGATCGCCCATTTCATCGTGCTGACGTAACGTCGGTCGTGATCGTCAGAGGGCGGGAATCGGGCCGAAATCGAGCCATCGAGAACAACGGGATGTCCTGCGCGCCTGCAACTGGCTCGCCGTCGGAAAGCGGATATCCGCGCGCGGCTGAGACCAGGCTGGCAGCGTGATCGGGTTCGGGAACAAAAAAACCGCGGCGCAACGCCGCGGCTGTGCAGCCCGCACGAAGCGGCAGGCCGGAGCATGTTGGCCGCGGACCGGCACGGCCCGCGGCCAACGTTCGTTTCGCGCCGCCTGCTAGCGGCGCTTGCGGCGGGAGTGCTTCGAGGTGCTTCTAGTCTTTCTTGTTGAGCCCCGGCGGACCGTCGTGGTCGTGGTTCTCGTCGCCAAAGCCCCAGCCCGGCTTCGCCGGCTTTGAGCCGGTCGACCCGGCGATCGCCCGCGAGTTCAGGCTGGTTCCCAGCAACAGAGTGATCGCTGGCGCTGTCACGGCCGCGAACCGACCCGACTTGGTCAGGAAATCGCGGCGCGCACGACCTTCAGGCTTGATCTGGTCCGTAGTTGAAGGCACGTCCGGTTCTTCTGGCACAGTGCTTCTCCGTTCGAGTTCGAACTCATCCCGAAATTACGGATGAATCGTCCGCCGAACAATCGACCTAAGGAGGTACCCTTGAGTCAGGAGCGGGGTGGGCTCGTCCCTTCCGGGGTAATCACTGTCGCGCCCGCCTCGTGCAGAGAGCGCTAGGTGATTCTCCTTGCGGTGATTGTCGTGCTCCTATTTTTCGTGCGTCTCGTGGTGCTTATGGCCCTTCTTGTGATGGTCCTTGTGCCGGGCCTTCTTGTGCTTTCGGCGGTGATCCTTGTGAGCGCCGGGCCCAGGGCTCGAGCCGGCGGACGCGGCGATCGCTTTGGAACTGAGGCTGGTTCCCAGCAGCAGCGTTATGGCGGGGGCCGTCACCGCCGCAAAACGGCCAGTCCTGGTCAGAAACTCTCGCCGAACCAGGCTTTCCGGGCGCAATTCGGTTGCCCCGGACTGCACTTCTGATCGTTCAACCGTCACGCCAAACTCCCTTTGCCTTAAGCCACTCCGCATTCCTGGAGTTCTACGAGATTGTCTTAACTGGTCAGTCGTCACAATTGCTTCGAGGTAGTAGCTCAGATGCGCGAGCGACCATCCAGCAGCGTCCGGCGGATTCGGTGCGCGATGCGGGCGGGGCCGCCGCGGGTCATATCGCCCGACTGGAACAGCCGCCACACGCCCCAGGCGAGATTGCCCGCCAGGCGCAGCGGCGCGCCCAGCGTCGAATTCCTGGCCGTGAAGAGGCGCCGCCGGTGCTGCAGCTGCGCGATGGGCCGCCGGGCGCATACGGCCGGGACCTGCACGCCGAAGAGATGGTGGAGGGTAAGGAGCTGCGTGTCGATCGCGTTCCTGGCCGAGCCCTTGGCGGTCAGTGCGCGCAGGGCGGCCCAGTCGACCAATTCCTCGTTCGAAAGCCGCCAGAGATCGTGGAGATGCCGGAGGTCGATTCGGCCCCGCCAGTAGTCGCCCTCCTTGAGCAGGTCATGCATGATCCAGTGCATGGCGCGGGCGTTGGCGGAGGGGACGATCACCCGCAGCCCGTCGTCGCGCCGCATCACCCTGTCGGGCTCGATGCGGCCCTCCCAGGTCTCGCGGAGCTCGAGCATGCCGACGTCCTGCGGGCGGGCCATGCCGCGCTCTCCGGGGATGGGGATGTAGCCGAGCGCCTCGGCGCTGCGGAACGCATCGGGAAGCCTGGCGGCGTCGACGCTGATGTCGAGGTCGCTCGTGATCCGGGCGGGCAAGCGATCGGCCGGGCACCGGAACAGCGGAACGGCCCCCTTCAGCAGGACCGGAACGATCCCGGCATCGTTCAGCGCCGCGACGGCTTCGTCGAGCTGGGCGCGGAGGCGCAAGTTCCGCTCGTGATTGCAGGCATGGAGAAAGCGCAGGTACTCCGCCGCGTCCGGCGGCACCCGGTCAAGCTGGCCGCTGGCGGACAGCGCCGCGAAGAGGGCAGGGGTCAGCAGCGTCCGGTTGGCGAGCGCGATCTGCCGCTCCCAGTCCGTGTCGGGGAAGGGAAGGCCGCGAAGGCCGGCGATCAGCGCGTCAAGCGGATGCGCGAGGCGGCTCACCCGCAGGCCTCGCCGAGCAGCGCGACGGCGTCGTCGAGACGCGAATAGGTCAGGCGCCAGGTCTCGGCCGAGCCGATCACCCGGGCGAGGACGTCGAACGCGGTGCCGGTCAGCTCGCCCTCCGTCGAGAAGGCGCCGTCGAGGAGCCCGCGCAGGGCGTCGTCCGGTCCCAGCGACTCGAGATGCGCGGCGACATCGGCCTGCCGGTCGAGCAGGACGACCCAGCCGACGGGGCGGGGAGGGGAGGGCGTGGCAATCCGGGGCGCGGGATAACGGACGCGCATCCCGTCCGGCCGGCGATAGTCCGGAGCGGCCAGAATCTCGGGGCAGCAGGACGCGAGGACCGACCAGGCGCCCCGCTTCACGGCGGGCGCGAAGGGCAGGCCGATGCTGCGTCCCCCAGAATCCAGCAGCGTCACGTCATCGCCGGCGAAATCGAACCCGGAGTCGACGAGGGCCAGCGTGAGCGTTGTCTTCCCGGCGCCCGGATTGCCGCAAAGCAGCAGCGCGCGGTCGCCCCTTGCGAGGCACGCGGCGTGCAAGGCCAGCTCATACGCCCCGCCTGACAGCACTTCGAGCAGAAGCTGCCCCTTCAGCGCGGTCGGAAGCTCCTCGGCGGTGCAGGAGAGCACCCAGACGTCGTCCCGGAACAGCCGGACGCGGTTGCGATGCTCGACGAGCCGCAACCGGACGTCCGGGGTCGCGCCGGTAACCTCGAGATGCCGGAACGGGGCGTGCGCCCAGTCGGCCATTCCGGGCGGGTAGAGGATCGCGACGGTGATGCCCGCCATTCCGACGTGATGGGTGACATCCCCCTTGCCCGCCGCGAATTCCGGCGGACAGGGCCGGACCACGCCCGCCTTCTCCCACTCGTCGAGCGCGGCGTCGACATGGGCGCGCGCCTCCGCCGGCGAGACGCCCTGCCTGGCGATCTCCTCGGCGATGTCGCGCGGCCGCATTCCGTCCTCGAGGCAGCGCCAGATACCGGCCGCGGTCTCGTTCAGCGAGAAGATGGCCTTGAGGGAGGGGCTGAACAGCACGTGCTGCCCCTTGATACATTCGAGCCGGCCATGAAGCGTCACGTCTGCCCGTGCGCAAGCCTCCGCTTCCAGCGCCTCGGCCGCGCCGATCGATCCTGCTTGTACACTCACTGGGCGGATCCCTGACGTTCTCGGACAAGGTCGTCGAGCTCCATGGCGGGCTCAACTGCCAATTGGGGTTAGGCCACCCGCGACGGAGTGGCTGCTTCGTCCGAGCGCTCCGGAAGGCTGCGCAACCGACCATCCCGCCCGCTCAGGAGGTTAATCAGGACACGCCACTTAAGAGGTGCTTTTTCCTCCGCGCCCGGTGGACGATTATGCAATCTGTCAGAACGTATTTCGGGCGGAACGGATGCGAAGCGCACTGAAGCCTCCAATCATCCTGATCGGGAACCACCGGTCCGGAACGACCGTAACCCAGAACCTGATCGGGCTGCATCCCGAGGTCGTGACCTGGTACGAGCCGCGGACCTTGTGGCGCTGCGCCGACCCGCGACGTCCCGACGATGAGTTCGACGAGCGGGACGCGCAGGATAGGATCGTCCGATACGTGAGGGAGCGATTCCGCAAGTTCCAGGTTCGCGAAGGCGACCGGCGGATCGTCGAGAAGACGCCGTCCAACGTGCTGCGCGTCCGATATGTCGAGCGGATCTTCCCGGACGCAACTTATCTGTTCATCACGCGCAACCCGTTCTCCTACACCAGCTCGATGGACCTGAAGTGGACCAAGACCAAGACCTGGGCCGGGCTGAGACGGACAATCGCTGCGACGCCAGCGACGCAGTTGCACCTATATGCCAAGGACTTCGTCCAGCATTTCATCACCAAGTCGGTGCTGCGGCAGAAATCACGGCATGTCTTCGGCCCGCGCTACCGGGGCATCGATCGCGACATGGAGACGTGCAGCCGGATGACCGTCATTGCCCGCCAGTGGGCGCGCGGCAACCGGATGGCCCGCGAGGACCTTGGCAGGCTGGGACCCGGCAGGGTGCTCGCCTTTCGCTACGAGGACCTCATCGAGGCGCCCGAGAGCACGCTGCAGCGCGTCTTCGACCATTGCCGGCTGGACTGCACCGACGAGATTCTCGCCGCGGCACGGAAGATGGTGGACCCCGGCCGCCAGCGGAAATGGCTGCGGCTCGACCGCGAGGCCTTGCGCGGCATCGTGCCGGAGCTCGAGGACGAGATGGCGCGCTACGGGTACGAGGTGCCGAGGCAGCTTCTCGAACCCGCCGACGACGTGACGACGGACGACGAGCCCCGCCCGCACGGCGCCGCCGGTCCGGCCGCCCTCGCCTGACGGCTCCGGCGGCCGGGCCGATCCGCCGGTCGCCGCCCGGCCCTGCGCGCCGGGGTCAGCCGTAGTAGCCGCCCCGGTAGCCCGCGCGCAGCCCGCGCCTGTCGCCGTAGCCGTACTTGATCATCCCGCGCGGATCCATGCGCGACATCACGAAGCCGTTCACGCCGCAGTTCGCCATCTGGATCTCGCGCACCGCGTCGGTGAGCTGCCACTTCGTGGTGTGGTTCCACCGCACCGCCATCAGCAGCACGTCGGCATGCCGCGCGATCAGCTTGGCGTCCGAGACGAGCAGCGTCGGGGGCGTGTCGATGATCGTGATCTGGTATTTGCGCTTCGCCTCGCCGAGGACCCTCCTGAAGTCCGGCAGTGAGAACAGGTCCGCCGGGTTGTAGCGGGAGACCTCGCTGGGGAGGACGTCCACGTCCAGCTCTTCGCTGTTGATGACGAGTTCCGAAAGCGGCTTGCGGTCGACGATGGCGGAAAGCAGCCCCGGCACCCTCTTGCGCCCTGTGAAATGCCGCCCGAGCGCCCGGCGGCGCAGGTCGGCGTCGATCACGAGGACGCTCTTGCCGATCGCCGACAGGCTCCGGGCAAGCCCGAGCGCCAGGGTGGTCTTGCCCTCGCCCGGCATCGCCGAGGTCAGGAGAATGACGATCCGCTGTGTCCCCGTGATGGCGAGGATCGAGGCGCGGAGGTTCCGGACGGATTCCGAGAACGGCGTCGGGTCGGCGGACATGATGTGCTTCATCACTCGGCGCCGACGGTGAGTGGGCAGTTCCAGCACCTGGCCGAGCACCTGGATGCCCGTCATCCTCTCTATCTCGTCCGCCGTCCTGAAGGCATCCTGCACGCCCTGGCGCACCAGGATGGCCCCGGCCCCGAACACGAATCCCACGACCGCGGCGAGCGTCATTACGACCGCGGCGTGCGGTCCGGACGGGCCGAGGGGCGGCTCCGCCTGGGAAAGGATTCGCACGCTCGGCTGCTCGACGCCCCGCTCGACCGAGAGCTGCTTCAGACGGTTCAGCGCGAACTCGTAGACGGCGGTATTCGCCTGGACCTCGCGCTCGAGCTGCTGGAGGTGGACCATCTCGTCCGACTGCCGCCCGACGCGGGCCTTAAGGTCGGCGATCGCCGCCGATGTCGTCTCGGCGAGACGCTTCTCACGATCCGCCTCGGCGCGTGTCTTCGCCAGAACGCGGCGCAGCGCGTCGTCATCGACGCTGGACGGCAGGGCGGCGACGCCCTCGAGGCCGAGCGCCTCGGACAGCACCGGGTCCGCGGCAACCGCCCCGACCGTCGAGGGATCCTTGATCAGGTCCTCGAGAAGCGTCACCCGGGAATCGGCGAGCTTTATCTTCTCCTGCGAGTGCAGGTAGCGCTCGCGCAGTGCCTTGAGCTGCTCGTTCTGCGCCTGCAACATCTCGGGGCTCATCACCTCAGCCGAGGAGTTGAATCCCTTCACCTTCCGATCGGCGCTCTCGACGGCCGCCTTCAGCTCGCCGACCTTCTTGGTCAGCCACTCGACACCGCGGCTGTTCGACTGCAGATCGAGGTCCCGGCGGCTCTGGATGTACAGGAGCGCAAGGGTGTTCGCCATGTCGGCGGATTTGTCGGGGGAATCGCTGCTGACGTAGACCTCGACGAGATAGGTGTTCGGGATCATGTGGACCGAGATCGCACCCAGCGTCGCGTCGACCGTCGACGAGAACACCTCCTTCGGGTCTAGCTCCGGCACCGGTTCGTCGCCCCGGAGCTTTTCCCGAAGCCAGTCCAGCGAGGGGAAAGCGGGCGGCAGCAGCTCCGGGTTGAATTCCGGATCGTCGACCAGCGAGAGCCGCCTGACGAGTTGCTCCGCCAGCCCGCGGGACTGGAGCACCTCGGCCTCGGTCGCGAACTTCTTCTCGGCGGCGGCCGGGCTGCCCGAAGACTTCTCGAAGTTCACCGTCTGCGCCGGCGATTCCAGGGACAGGATGGTGCTCGCCACATAAACGGGTTCGGTGGTATAGATGTGCGCCGCCGCCAGCCCCAACGCCAGCGCGGTCGCCAACGCGATCTTCCACTTCCCGGCCCAGAGGACGCGGGCGATCACCAGTACGTCGGGAGCCTTGGAGTAGCTCGGCTCGATCTGGGAAATATTGTTCAACATATTCACTTTGTTCATCCTTGCCATCCTTCCCGGACGACCCGATCCGGCATGCCAGTCCGGCCGCCCTGTGCGACGTCCGACCCGAGCATCCATCCGGGCAAAGGCTCTGACCTCACGCGTCGCGTCGACCTTCGATGCTCTTCACAGAGCGCGACGCTCATCGCGATGAAGGCGTAGAGGATCGAAAAGCGGGTGCCGTTATGGGCGATCCCGTAGAACAGCGGCGGCCCCACGATCGGGACGAACCTGGTGAACGGTACCGTGCGGAACACCCGCCAGACCCACGAGGCAAGGACCGACAGGTAAAGCGATCCGCCGATTATGCCGTACAGTCCGAAATATGAGGCATAGGTGCTGTGGATCTCGTGATAATGCACGAAGCGCACACCCCCTGCACCCAGCCCGAGCAGGACGTCGAACGCATCCCGGCTGTTGTCCACCAGCACCAGGTAGCCGCGTGCCGCAAAGCTGTCGTCCGGGTCCGCGCCGATGTCCTGAAGCCTGCGCAGAACGAGCAACTGCTCGATGTCCAGGACGCCGGATATCGAGAGCAGGACCACCACCGCTACGGCCGCGGCCGCCCAGATGCGGGTGGAAGCGTTGCCGGCCAGCAAACCCGCCAGGCCGATTGTAATGCCGATGATTCCCGCCTTGGACTGGGCGGCCATGCCGAGCAGCAGGATCGCGACGACGAGGGCGGCAGTCAGCCAGGTGCCGATGCGGCCAAACGTGTACAGCAGCACCGTCGTCGAGAACATGATCGACGCGAAATAGGCGAGCTGGTTCGGGTTCTGGAACGACCCGATCGCCCGCTCCTCGATCTTCGACCCGGTGAGCTGGATGCCGGTCAACAGAAGGCTGAAAAGGGCGATCGCTATGGCGACCGTGATGCCCCATTTGTAGCTCTCGGCGGATCGCGAATGGCTATAGATCGTGTAGACGCCGACGAAGACCGCGACGTTGAAGAGAATGAAGACCGGCTGGACCAGCGAGTTCGTCGGAGCGCCAGCCAGGACCGCGAAGGTCTCGCGCACCAGGGCGACGGCGGCGAGCAGGGTGAGCAGCACCGCCTCTCGGGAGAAGCTGATCCGGTCGCTCAGGATGGCGACGAAGGCGGCCATCGCCAGCAGAACGTGCGCCAACTGGATCTGGCCGACGGGAAGAAGGTACAGCGAGAACGTCGCGCATCCCCCGAAAAGCAGGAAGCTCTCAAGCGAGCGCACGGAGATCGCCCCAGCCCCCCGAACGCCGCGATAGCGGGCGCTGGACGGACACCGAAACCGCCGCGGATATCGCCTCTCCTCTCATGCCAGGTCCACTCTCCGCTGTTCCGCACCGCCACCGCGCCGACCCGCCATCACGGGCGCAAAAGGTCTCGGATGGCCGACGGCCGGCCAGCCGCACACTCGGTCCGATCTTCCGGGCGGTGGACCGGCAAGACCATCGCGATGAAGGGTTACTCACTCGGTACGACCGAGGAATAAGCCCTTGGGGGAGTACGCATCTCTTCGACTGACGGCATTCCGGTCGAGAGCGGGAATCGGGGCCGACAGGGCGCCGCGATTGCCACGTCGATGCGCCGGGAGACGCGTGGCCCAACGAGCGGATCACGACGCGCCGGGATTCCTGCCCGACGCTCCCCGCAACCGTCTGCCCCATCCGGGCAGGAGCGACGCGCTCGTGCGCAGCGCCGATTGCCCGTCGGGGCCGAGGAACAGGGCCGGGAAGAGCGCGCACAGCGCCACTCCGACGGCACCAGATGCGACGATGACCCCGATCAGCAGCATAACCGGGTGGACGCCGAGCTCGCGCAAACCGTCCGCCAGCAACCAGGCGAAGGTTCCGGTGGCTACGGCCTGGGCCAGGCCCGGGATATGCGCCGCGGCGAACTGCGACCAGGTCATCCCGGTGACGGAAAGGCTCAACTGCGCCATCAGCAGGAAATTGCTCGCGATCGCCAGCACGACGCCGGCGGCGACGCCGGGCAGGCCCCAGAACTGGCCAACCAGCGCGCCGGCGACGACGGCGAAGCAGAACAGGGCCTGCCGCCAGGCGCGTCGATAGACCGAGCCAGTCGCCCGGGCGACCGAGTCGCTGAGCTTGTTGCTGGTGCGAAACAGCATTCCCACGGCGAGGATCTGGAGCGGAAACACGCCCTCGGCCCAGCCGCGCCCGAGGATGACGTGGACCACTTCCGGCGAGAGGATCGCCAGCAAGACGCCGGCCGGCAGCATGACCAGCCCGCAGGCCGTGACGCCCATCCGGTAGGCGCGTGCGAGCCGCGCGGGTTCCGACTGGACCAGCGCCATCGTCGGGAAGAGCACGCGGTCGAGAACGTTCCCGAAAATGACCGAGGGCGTGTTCATGAGCTGCGAGATCAGCGACCAGACGCCCAACGAGCCGGCGCCCATCCAGCGCCCGACCACCAGTCTGTCCGCCTGGCTGGCAAGATAGTTGCAGGTCTTCGCGAGGGTGAACCCGGTCCCGAAATACAGGAGATCGGCGGCCGCCCGCCGCTCGATCATCGGGCGCTTCGGGTGCGGCTGGCAGGCGAGGAGGATGACCATCCGCACCGCATGTTGCGTAAGCAGCGCGCCGATCAGCGCCCATGTGCCGAAACCGAGGATGGCAAGGATCGGGCCGACGACGACGAAGCCGATCGAGAAGGCGCCGGCATCGACGGCCGCCAGCCACCGGAATCGCAGCGCGCGCTGGGCCGAGGCCTGGGCCACCATCGCGATGCCCTGGCAGACGAAGACGAAAGACGCGGCGCGCACGAACGGGGTGAGCCCGGGCAGATGCATCACCTGGGCGAGAAATGGCGCGCCGAACCAGACCAGCATCGCAACCGACCCGCTGAAGAGGATCGAGAGCGTGAACCCGACCCGTAGATGGGTTACGTCGAGCGTCGGCCTCTGCACGATCGCCGGCGCGACGCCGAGCCCGCCGAACACGCCCGAGAACCTGATGATGATCAGCGCGGCGGCGTAGAGGCCGAACTCCTCGGGCGACACCAGCCGCGCGAGAACGACCAGCGAGAAGAGCTCGGCGATGGCCAGCGCGCCCATGGACAGCGACGTCCAGAACGCGCCCGCGATGCTCCGCTTCGCAAGGCCGCGCGAAGGATCATCCATGATTCGGGTTCCTTAAATGAATGCGATCAACGCAGGACGCCGGCGGCCGGACCCGACATATGGCGGGCGATCGTGAAATGGGTTTGTTTTTCATGCGGTTCTGACCGGGCAGCGGCGATATTCACTCCGAGCTTAGGGCGGCCTTTATCGAGCGGCCATGGCGATTCAGGGCCGGTCGTACCCCCTTTCTGGTCAGGCCGGCCTTCATCTCCTGGTGACTGGCGCGTCGGCTCCAGAGAACTCGGCGCGGCGCGACGTCGGATCCGTGACGTCCCACTGCATCCGCGCCACGTAGGCGGCGACGCCGTCCTCCGGCTTGCCCCAGTTGCTCGCCCAGACGACCTGCGAGCCGTCGGGCGAGGGCGAGGCATGGGCCTCGCTCTGATAGCCGTCCGGGACGCTGCGCGTCTGGGCGATCCGACGCATCTCGCCGCTGCCGTCGATTCGCAGGGCGACGATCTCCTGGTAGATCGGCAGCACGCCGCGCCGCGAGGCGCGCTCGGCCGTGCCGCCGAAGGTGACGAATGCCCAGCCGGGCAGATTCACGTTGCGGAGCGAGACATGCTGCGCCATCCCGCGCGGGCTCAGCACCGTGACGACGCCGTCCGACAGGCGACGCTTGATGACCTGGAACTTGTCCGGCTCGGACTTGCTGATCCCGACGTAGACATCGCTGCCGTCCGCGTCGATCGTCATGTCGCCATGCCCGGGGCGGTGATCCTCGGCCCAGTGCTGGACGACCTTTCCCTCGATGTCGAACACATAGCTCTCGTTGACCGTTTCCTCTCCCTGCTTCTCGGTCTGGAAGCAGTAGACGAAGCTGCCCGAGGGAGAGATCGAGCAATAGCTGTTCGTTCCCGACAACTCGACGAGCCGGATGTCCGGATACTTCGTCCCGCTCTCGAGATCGTAGGCGAAGGCGACGGGTGCGCCGGCGGGATCGAGGGCGCGGACGACCAGCCGGCTGCCGTCACGCGAGAGATTGCCCTTGCCGGGCCCGAACTTGAGGTCACGATAGCCGGCGGGCAGGTACGTCGTGCTCCGGGTGTCCTCGCGCACGCTCCACCGGTAGATCCCGGTCTCGCCGACGCAGATCATCAGGTCGGGATCGGTCGGGTGCCATTCGCAGGCGCCACCGGCACGGCGCTGGAACAGCGGACGGAAGCTCTGCCCGTCGAGGAAGCACAAGCCCGGACAGCCTTTCTGGATGACGATCAGGCTTTGGTTCGCATTCCAGGCCTCGCTGCTGGCGTAGCGGTGCCGGCAGCTATCCGGAGTGCAGGAAACCCCCGTCAGCAGCTCACGGCCGGGATCGGTGATGCGGATGATCGGGGTTCCAAAGGCCGGGTCAGTCGCTGGCTGCAGATAGGGCGGGCGCGGCATGGCAGGCATCGCTACCAGTCGGACCTCATCCGCGCGACCGGTAGTGTCCCCGAAGGCCGGAACCAGGAGGAGGGCGACCGCGGCCGCCGCTCGCAGCGCCGCCCTGCCCATCGCGCCGATCATGGAAAGGTCTTTCCTCAGCTCAGGCTCTTTTCCGGCCTGACGGCCGAACTGAAAAGAAGCGCGGCCTCGGTTCGGTTCCGGGCGCGAGTCTTGCGGAGGATAGCCTTGACATGAACCTTCACGGTGGCCTCGGAAATCCCCAGCTCGCGGGCGATGATCTTGTTCGGACTGCCATTGCAGAGGAGGTTGACGACCTGCACCTCGCGCTCTGACAGGTGCCGGAAAACGGTCGGCAACTGCATCTCCGCGCCTGCGTGATCGGTTTCCAGGAAGGGACGGCACGAGGACACCGCGGCCCGTGTCCGAAACCGCTTCGGCGAAACGCGCACTCTGAAAGACCTCACCCGGATAAACTCTCTGGCCGAGAATGATCACCTCGAGAGCCTTCACCAGCGCGTCGCCCGTCGCCGAGGTAAAGATGACTCCGTCCGCATCACGCGCCAACGGCATGATGTCCCAGCATCGGGATTCATCGGCCATCAGCACGATCTTTGCCCGCGTGGACCACCGGCGGAGTTTTTCGAGATCCGCGTTCGTGATCGGCACGTGCTCCGCGTCCAGGAGAATAATGCGTAAATTTTTCTCGTCTCTTGGGGGGGCCTCCCAGAATTTGCTGAGACAGGCGAATTGATGTTTAATCCTGAACCGAGATCGAGTGAACACTCGCCGGAGGCCTTCGGCGACAATCTCGCTAGCTCCGATCGATACGATTGAGAAACGAATCATCTTCAAAATCCCGAGCGTTTGATGGTCTGAGACCATTTTAAGGCATTTTTAACGATTTTCGACAAAAAATCGTCACATTTGCGAAGGCGCATCGAGTCGACCACGGAATCACGCAGCACGGTCGCGAAGATGAAACCGGGCGCTCCCCGGCGAACCCCAGGCTTTCCTGCACACAAAATGGCCGGCTGGGCCGGCCAATTCAGGCGCTCTTGGATGATTTTCTTAAGACAGGCCGGGATGAGTGCTGACGTAGAGAGAAGCTTTTATTATGATGTTCGGAAAATTTTTTATGGCCATCAAGAATTTAGTTCAAATTAAATAAGTACTTTTTACTTTGTCTGGTAAAACAAGAGGCGTCATGCGTAGTTCACGAAAACGTGAGGGTCGGTCGCCAGCGGACCTCTTGAGTGCATGGAGCGCGTGGTTTCTGCCGCGCCCAGCAATTCATCGGTCGCGAATTGCGTGGGCGATTCGACACTTTCCCCTGCTGATTGATCCGATCGGGCGAGGGGAACCGGGTCGCCGAGGGCCGGGACTAGCGGCCGCCCCTCGGCGCAGTAGTCAAGCTGCGTGGACGTGATCGTAAGCCGGCCGATCCGTGTCCCAGAGCAGATCCTGGGCAGTCTGGAAGTCGTCGATCCGCCCGATATCCAACCACATGCCCTCGTGGACGTAGGACTCGACCCTGATCTTTCGGTTCAAAAGGCAAAGGATCAGATCGTCGAACCCGAACGGGACTCCGCAGGGGATGTACCGGAAAACATCCGGTTCCATGCAGTAGATCCCCATGCTGACCAGGTTGGAGAGAATGGGCTTTTCCTTGAATCCGACAATTCGCCCGTTTTCGGCCTCGATCACGCCGAACTCCGTGCGGATCTTCCGGACGGCCGAGCCGACCGTAACCGTTCCCTTCCGGTTCCTGTGGTAGGTTGTGAAGGCACTGATGTTCAGATCGGTCAGCACGTCGCCGTTAATGACCAGGAAGCTCTGATCGAGTTCGTCCCGCAACAGGCCGAGCGGACCGATGGTCCCTAGAGGCTCCTCCTCTTCGGTGTAGTGAATCTGCATGCCCCACTGCTGGCCATCGCCACAGACGCTTTTGATCAAATGGCCCAGATAGCCTGTCGTAATGTACACTTCCTCGATGTCGTTCCGGCGCAGCCATTTGATCAGAAGAGTGAGAACTGGCTCGGCCCGGACCGGCATCAGGGGCTTCGGAAGGACCATCGTGTACGGCCGGAGCCGCGTGCCCTGCCCGCCACACTGAATAACGGCTTTCATTTTTCCCGACCTTTCTGCGCTGATTTCCTGCGGTCAGCGTAGTCGCCACGCTTCGGATACGGGAAATGGACTTTTGGGGGATCAGCCAATGGGGTTTTCCCGACTAGCCCGTCTCGCGGGCGCGGGCGCCGGCGCGTGTCCGCGCCCGGGGCGCGGACTCCGATCGTACGATCCGCACCGTGGGCCCGCGCGGGAGCCGTGGCTCCGGCGCAGGATAGGTACTTCTTCGGAGGGGCTGGGGCTCATTACGCCCGGCGGGTGACAGCCGTAATCCCAGTCTGACGCGCCTGAAGCCATGCTTACTCTGACGCACGCGACGAGTACGTCCGGCTGCCTCGACCGGCGATCCTCGTCCGACAGAGGAGGGATGTTATGGTGGTGGCTGCCCGAACCGTTGATCGGCCCGACGCACCGGTTCCGGATCGCGCACTGCCAAGGCGTATCGCCTTCGTGATCTCGCGGGCCGACGACATCGGGGGCGCACAGATCCACATTCGCGATCTCTCGACAGCGCTGCGGTCGCAGGGCGTCGACGCCATCGTGCTCGGCGGGCGGGACGGCGTTCTCGGCGACCAGTTGAGGGAGCGCGGCGTGCCGTTTCACCCGATCCGGAACCTGCACCGGGCCGTGGGGCCCGTGAAGGCGCTGCGGGCCGTGCTCGAGATCCGGGCGCTCCTGGGCGAGTTCCGGCCGGACGTCGTCTCGACGCATTCGACTCTGGCCGGCGTGGTCGGGCGCATCGCCGCCCGCAGCCTGGGCATTCCCACGCTGTTCACGGCGCACGGATGGGGCTTCACGGCGGGGCGCTCGCGGGCGCAGCGGGCCGCGTTCTGGGCCGCCGAATGGGCGATGGCGCCTCTCGCCGCACGGATCATCACGGTTTGCGATTCCGACCTCGATGCGGCCGTCCGCACCCGTCTGACCGCTCCGGCGAGGCTCGTGTCGATTCCCAACGCCATGCCGGAAACGGCTGATTCACTGCGCGCCGTTCCAGGCCGAACTCCGCCGAAGATCATCATGGTCGCTCGGCTTTCCAGGCAGAAGGATCACGGCACGCTCTTTCATGCGCTCGGGCAGCTTCGGGACCTCGAGTGGACCCTCGAGCTGGTGGGGGACGGCCCGCTCCGCGAGGAGGTGGAGGCGGCCGCGCAATCGGCCGGCATCGCTTCGCGCGTCGACTTCGCCGGGTTCCGGCCCGACGTTGCCGAGCGGCTGGCGGACTCGCAGATCTTCGTGCTTGCCTCGAATTGGGAGGGATTCCCGCGCTCGATTCTCGAGGCGATGCGCGCCGGCCTGCCGGTGATCGCCTCGGATGTCGGGGGCGTGCGGGAATCGGTGCTGGACGGGGAGACGGGGTTCGTCGTCCCCAGCGGCGACGCCGCGGCACTCGCCGACAGGCTCCGGACCATGATCTCCGACGCGGAGCTGAGGACGCAGATGGGCGAGGCCGGGCGGGCGCTCTATCAGCGCCGCTTCGCTCTCGGCCGACTGATCGACGAGACCACCGCCGTCTATCGGGCGGTCATGGACCGCGACGAGCGGATGCCGCTGACGACCGTCCCGACCTGACCCAGGCTTGCGCGCATGGCAAACCTTTCGTCGCTTGTCGTCGTGAAACGGGCGCCCCGGTCCAGACCCGCGCCGTTGCCGCGGGCTATCCGCGGCTCGACCCGGCAACGCCGTAATTCGCGGGCAGCTCGGCCCTCGTCGGACGCTTCTTTGGGGGCATTGGCGCTTCCTCCCCGCCTCATACTTCTTGGCAGTCCGAAAACCGCGCCGCGCGCTGCTAGCATGTGTCGTCTCAGATCAGGAACGGCGCGGATCGTGATGCTTGAAAGAATACTCGTCACAGGCTGGACTGGATTTCTCGGTCCCTGGGTGATCGCCGAGCTGCGGCGGCAGTTCCCGGGCGCCGCGATACACGGTGCCGCGACCCGGCTCGGCCCGCGCGACCCGCGCCTGGCCCGCCCGGACGTGACCCTGCAGATGGACCTGTGCAGCCCAGAGCAGATCGAGGCCGCGGTCGCCTCGTCCAGGCCGGACGCCGTGGTGCATCTTGCCGTCCGCAAGACGGGCAAGCTGCACGAACTCTTCGAGACGAACGCGGCAAGCTGCGACCATCTGCTGAAATGTCTCGACGATGTCTCGCCGAATGCGCGCATCGTGGTGGTCGGCTCGTCGGCGGAACTCGGCCGCAGCGGCCACGCGGACCTGCCCATCGCCGAGAACGCTCCCTGTTATCCGGTGGACGATTACGGCATCACCAAGCTGATGCAGTCGGCCATCGCCGGCCGGCAGGCATCGCGCGGCCAGCACGTGGTGCGGCTGCGGCCCTTCAACCTGATCGGACCCTCGATGCCGGACACGCTGCTCGCGGGCCGGTGCGCGGCCCTGCTGCGCGAAGCGGCGGATGCAGACGGTCCGGTCGAGCTCAACTTCGGCCCTCTGGATACCCGTCGGGATTACCTCGACATCCGCGACCTTGCGCGCGGCATCGCGATGGCGCTTCGGAACGGGGCGCCGGGCGGCCTCTACCACATGGGCTCCGGCCAGAGCCGGAGCGGCCACGAGGTGGTGGCCGCACTGATCGCCGAGTCGGGGCTGGCGGCCGTGACCTGTCACGCCAGCACTTCCCCAGGCGGCTCTCTCGTCCCCTGGCAGACCGCCGATATCGGTCACGCGCGGGAGGAACTGGGCTGGCAGCCCGCAATAGGGTGGCGGACATCGATCCGCGACCTCTGGGATTGGACAGGCGCGAGCGGACGCGCGGCAGAGAAAGTGTATTCGGCATGAACAAGCAAACGAAAGACTTTCAAGATGCCTCGACGGGCCGGGCTTTTCACCATCGGGCGAGGCGGTGGGCGAGCGTGGCGATCGACGTCCTGATCTCCGGACTGGCGTTGGTGATCCTCAGCCCCCTGATGCTGGTGATCGTCGCCGCCCTCCTGGTCGAGATCGGCTGGCCGGTGATCTACAGCCAGACGCGCGTAGGAGAAGGCGGACGGCCGTTCCGCATCTTCAAGTTCCGCAAGTTCCACGTGCCGAATGACGCTCCCGGCCCGCTGCTGACCTTGCGCGACGATGCCCGCATGTCGCGGATCGGTCGGATTCTCGAGAGGTCGAAGCTGGACGAGCTGCCCCAGTTCTGGAACGTCCTGATCGGCGACATGGCGATGGTCGGGCCGCGGCCGCAGAACGAGATCTCGGAGGGCTGCTTCACCTCGGAATACCGCGCGTTGCTGCGCCACCGGCCCGGCATCTTCGGTCCGGGCCAGGTCGCGTTCCGCAGCGAAGGGTCGCTCTACCCGCCCGGCGTCGACCGGCACGCGTTCTACCGCGAGACCATCTTTCCGCTGAAGGCCCAGCTCGATCTCGCCTATTATCCGCGCCGGACGCTGTTCTCCGACATGCGGTGGATCATCCGCGGGATCCTCGCGGTCCTGAAGCTCCACCCGACCATCCGTGACCTTTCCGAAGCGGCACCCGGCGGGATCGTGGCCGAGGGCCGCACCGGTTGGTCCCTGCAGCGCTTCGACGCCATCGTTTCCCCCCGCGAACTGGTGGACTCGTCGGCGCGCGGAACGGGTTCGGTGTGACATGACAACTGCCGCTCCCAACCTTTACGCCACACGCTCCGAGGGCACACCCGGCGCGGCAGGGGCGGCGAGGTTCCGATCTGCGGAGTCCGATCGATCCTGCCTGACCGTCGAGTTCTTCGGACCAGCGGGAGCCGGCAAGACGACCGTCGCCACGGCGCTCTGGGCCGCCCTGCGCGCGCGCGGGACGCCTGCGCAGCTGGTGCTGGACGGTCATGTCGTGGCAGCCAGCGCTCACCGGCGGCAGCGCGGCGCCTTGCCGCTTTCGGCGCAGCTCGCAAAGTTCGCCGGCGGGGTGCGTGCGCTCTTTCCGGACGAGCGCGTCGATCCATTCGTCGGGCAGCTTCTGGCGATCCTGCCCCCGGGCGACCGCATCCGCGAAATGCGGATCCGGCGCTACGCCGCCGATCTTTGCCAGACATGGCGCGAGAACCGGCGGCCGGGCGAAGTGCTGATCCTCGACCAGGGGTTCGTGACCCTCCTCTGCTCGCTGGCGCTGCTGGCGGAACCGGTCGACCGGTCCGCGCTGTCGCGCGGGCTGGCGATGGTTCCCCCGTCCGATCTGCTGATCCACGTCGAGGCCGCGCGCCCGACGATCGAGGACCGACTGCAGGAGCGGGTGCAACGTCGCCGCGGCTTCGAGCGATTGCTCGGCAACAAGGTCAGCCGCTGGCTTCGACAGGCAGAGCTGGCCTCGACACTCGACGGGCTGATCGCCGAGCGCGATGGCGCCGTCCTGCGGGTGCGATCCGAGAACCGGGCCGACGTCGACGCCGCGGTGGAGACCGTCATGGCAGAGATCGGCTCTCGAAGAGGAGGCTTGTCGGCATGAGGGGACTCGCGCTCAATCTCGTCGCCGATAGTCTCGCGGGGGAGGGCACCGGCATGCGTCCGGTCCCGATGCCGGGCGACACGGCCGGCGGGGTTCCTCCGGGGGGGGGCAACCCTTCGGACAGCCCGGCGATCGGGCCGATCCAGGCACTGCTGGCGACGCTCGACCGCAATGGCATCCGCTACTGCCACTGGAAGAGCAACGTTCGCCTGCTCGAGAGCCTGTCCGGCGAAGGGGATCTCGACCTTCTCGTGGATCGGCATGACGCCGCCGCCTTCATGACGGCGCTGCTGGAGGGTGGGTTCAAGCTGGCCGGGTCGGCCAGCGGGATCGGGCATCCGGGCGTAATGCATGCCTTCGCGCTCGACGCCGAGAGCGCGGCGCTCGTGCATGTCCACGCCTATTTCCAGATCGTCACCGGCGACAGCCTGGCGAAGTCGTACCGGCTGCCGCTCGAGACCATGCTGCTCGGGGACACGCGGCGGCTGCACGGGATTCCGGTCCCGAGCGCCGAGGCGGAACTTGTCTCCTTCGTCCTGCGCATCGCGCTGAAGCACGTCAGTCTCGTCGAGGTGCTGCTGGTCAGCCGTCATTACGACGCCGTGATCGACGAGCTGGCCTGGCTGCGCGAAGCGGCGGATCCGGTCGAGGCCGAGGCGCTGTGGCAGCGATTGGCGCCGACCGCGCCGGTCTCGCTTTTCCGGTCGCTGCAGGACGCGATCGCCGATGAACATGGGATGGCGCGGCGCGTCCGGTTGGGTTGGGAGGTCCGGCGGCACCTCGAGGGCTGGCGCCGTCTCGGGCCTGTCTCGGCGATGGCATCGCGGTTCTGGCGGGTCTTCATGCTGGCCATCGGGCGGATCCGGCGACGCCGCGGGCTGGTGCCATCCACCTCGGGGATCATCGTCGCCTTCGTCGGACCGAAGGCGACGGGCAAATCGACGCTGTCCGCGGCCGTCGCCCGACGGCTGGGACGCCATTACAGCGTCCGCCAGGTCCATGTGGGAAAGCCGCCCGCGACCGCCTTGACGCTGCTGCCCCGGATACTGCTGCCCCTGGCGCGGCGGATTCTGTCCGGCCGCCGTGCGCGCGAGTTCCAGGAGCCCTCGAGGCCAGCCGGGTCGCGCGTCACCTTCCTCTACGCCCTGCGCTTCGCGATGCTGGCCCACGAGCGCCGCGCGCTGCTCCGGCGCTGCTGGCGCCACGCCGCCGCGGGGTCGATCGTGGTCGCCGACCGCTATCCCTCCGCCGACCCCGGCGCGTCGGACAGCGGCCGGTTCGAGGAGGTCGACATCGCCCGGTGCGGCTCGCGGTCGATCCGGTGGCTCATGCAGGCCGAGCGGCGCTGCTATGCCGGCCTGCCGAGGCCAGAACTCATCATCCGCCTCTCGGCGCCGATGGAAACATCCCTCAGACGCGATGCCGCGCGGGACAAGGCCGGCGGTCCCGACCCCATGGCGGTGAAGCGCCGCAGGCAGAGCGAGACGCTCGCCGCCTTCCCCGGTGTGCGGGCGGTGACGCTCGATACGGACCGACCGCTCGACGAAACCCTGAGGGAGGCGATGCTGGCCGTATGGTCCGGAATATGAGGGGGCCGAGGTCATTGACCGTGATCGGAGACGTCTCCGATCATGGGGAAGAGACTGGAGGGTCCCTGCAGGACGTCAGCGGGAAGATGCGCTGCTATTTCGACATCCTGAAGTGCTTGACGGTGGACCATGACGGGGTGGAAGTGGAAGATGTCGACAGCGCTGTGGCCGACGTGAGGCGCGCAATCGCCGAGTTGCGGGTGGACGCCAGGCAGAACGCGGACGAGAACCCGGAGCTTCAGGCCGATTTCCAGTCCGATCTGTTCCTGTTGATGCGCGCGAGCGACATTGGGTACGTCTGCATCATCCCCCTGAACGATGACATCGCCGCCAATTGATTGGAGAAAGGAGCGCGACATGAATAACGAGACCGGTCGCTTTGAGCAGTCGTCGGATTCCCCGACGGCCGCCAGCCGTCTGACCGACGAGAAACGCCGCATCGCCGAGAGGCGCGGACCGGACCGTCCGCGACGCGTGCTGCTGATCGGCGGGGCGGGATACATCGGTAGTCCAGTGACCTCGCATCTGCTGTCGATCGGCTACGGGGTGACCACGCTCGACCTGCTTCTCTACCGCCAGGGCAGCACCTGCATCGGTCACCTCGGCCATCCCGACTATCGTCTGCTGATCGGGGACATGGGCGATGATGCGGCGCTCGACCGCGCGCTGGAGGATGCAACCGATGTCGTCATTCTTGCCGGCATGGTCGGGGATCCGATCACCAAAAAATTCCCACAGGAATCCGCCGCGATCAACGACGCGGCGGTGCGCACCTGTATCGACCGCCTGAACAATCGGGGGCTCGATCGGGTCATCTTCATTTCCACTTGCTCGAATTACGGACTGGTCGACGGCGATGAGATGGTGGACGAGAAATCCCCCCTTGCCCCCCTGTCGCTCTACGCCCGCTCGAAGGTCGCTGCGGAGCAATACCTGCTGTCCTTGCGGGGCAAGGTCGATTATCACCCGACGATCCTGCGCTTCGCTACCGCGTTCGGGCTCGCCGCGCGGATGCGCTTCGACCTGACCGTCAACCAGTTCACGCGCGAACTCTTCCTGGGCCGCGAGTTGGTCGTCTACGACGCGCACACCTGGCGCCCGTACTGCCACGTCAAGGATTTCGCCCGGCTGATCGCGCACGTGCTCGCCTTTCCGGCCAAGGACGTCGAGTTCGAGATCTTCAATGCCGGGGCCGAGCGGAACAACGCGACCAAGAAGCAGATCGTCGAGAGTGTCGCCGGCCGCCTCTCCAGCCCGCGGATCAGTTACGGCCGCGACAGCGCCGACAAGCGGAACTACCGGGTCAACTTCTCGAAGCTGCGGACGGTCCTGGGCTTCGAGCCGGCCTACTCGATTGAGGACGGGATCGACGAGATCCTCTGGGCGCTTCGTTCCGGGCTGCTGGAGGATGTCGACCGCTTGCCCGACATCTACGGAAACTATGCCCTGCCCGCCCTCCAGGATCGACCGCTATCGGCCGATGCCGAGCTGCTTCAGGCGACCGCGGGACGGTAAGCCGCCAGCGACCGGAGTGATCTCGCCGCGGCCACCCCGCGGCGAGCGGCGGTTGATACACGCGCCCGTTTTCTCAACGCCTTTGTAGTCGCCCGGTCTCTCCTATCCTACTCCCGCCCGCCCTGCGGAGCCCGGTCGACGCTGGGCACCGCGGCGGTTCGTCGGCGAGACCGGGCCTGATACCAACCCGCGCTGATCCGGGCTCACGGAAGGGATTCCCGAACGCGCCTGATCATGATTCATCATGGAGAACAAAGGGAGGTTCTCCATGGCGACGGCGATCATACTGCGATCGGACTACTCGACGGATGATTTGAGGGGCCGGCGAAGGCGAGCCGCGACGCGAAGCAGACCCGTCGGCTGCTGGCGTTGGCGTCGATCTACGATGGCGGGAACCGGACGGCGGCGGCACGGAACGGCGGCGTCGGGCTGCAGATCGTGCCGGACTGGGTGGTGCGGTTCAACGCCGGCGGGCCGGGCGGGCTCCTTGACCGCAAGGCGCCGGGCCAGTCGCCGCGCCTGACAGCGGAGCAGCTCGCAGCGCTCGCGCGGCGGTCGAGGCGGGACTGAAGCCCTGTCTTGACGGGGTGGTGCGCTGGCGGTTGATCGGCCTGGCGGCGGGGCTGAGCGAGGAATTCGGCGTCTCCGTCAGCGAGACGACGGTGAGCCGGGCTCTGAAGCGGCTGGGTTTCCGGGTGCTGACGGCCCGGCCGCAGGCGCACGGGCAGGACCCCGAGGCGATGGACGCCTTTAAAAAAGCTTCCCGGAAGCCGTCGCCGAGATCCGCGACCGGCACGCCCGCGGCCGACGCATCGAGATCAGTTTCAGGAGTTCGCCATGAGGCCGCCATCGGTCCGAGGCCCATGGCGCACGCCTGGGTGGGGCAGAAGAACCTGATCACGCGCCGCTGGGCGCGCTGCGGCACACGGCCACGCGCCCTGCACGACCAGCGCACGAAGTGAGCCTACATCTTCGGCGCGATCTGTCCGCAGCTCGGCAAGGACGCGGCGCTCGTCATGCCCTTCGCAGACACCGAGGCGATGCAGGCGCACGTCGCCGAGATCAGCGCCGCCGTCGCGCCCGGTGCCCAGGCCGTGCTCGTCTTCGACCAGGCCGGATGGCACGTCTCCACCCGGCTCATCATCCCCGACAACATCACCCTCCTGCCGCTGCCGTCGAGATCGCCCGAGTTCAACCCCGTCGAGAACGTCTGGCAGTTCATGCGCCCGAACTGGCTCTCGAACACGGTCTTCAACTCCTACGACGACATCGTCGTCCACTGCTGCGAGGCGTGGGCCAAGCCCACCGACCAGCCCTGGCGCATCATGTCCCTCGGTCTCCGGCAGTGGGCACATGGGTTATGATCAGCGCGGGTTGGTATCAGACGAAATCGAATACGGGCGAGATCAGGAATTCGTAGATCTTGCCGTCGTTCTCGGTCGGGTCGGTGTTGTTGTCGACGTTCCGGTCCGCGACGTAGAGGCTGACCTCGTGCGGATCGACGCTGCTGGGCCCGAGCGCCACGGCCGCGAGCTTGTGCGGCTGGACCTCCGAGATGTCGAAGGTCGCAAGGAGCTCCCCCTGCGGGGTCAGCATTGCGATCGAACTACGGGTCGCCGGCACGAACAGGACGTCGTGCACCGGGTCGTACTCGACCCCCTCGGGATCGGTGATACCCAGTGGCAGCGTGTCGAAGCTGGTGACGACGTCGTCGCCGCCGTCCGCGGGAACCCCATCGAACTTGCCGTTGGCACCGGGCGAGATTGTGAAGATCTTGTTCTCGACGCCGCTGCTCAGGTAGAGGACGTTCCGCGCCAAATCGTAGCTCAGTCCCTCCGGGTCTGTTGACCCCAATGGTCCCAGTCTTGAACTTGGTGATCTTGTCGTCCGAGGTGAAATAAAGGCCGTCCGCCGCGGGATCGAGCTCGTATATGTACCGCGTCTGGGTATCGTCCGAGAAAAACAGATGGTGGTTCGTGGGATTGTAGGCCATGTCCGTGGGTTCGTCGGTGAACGATATCACGGAATACGAATTCACCAGCGTGCCGTCGGGCTGCATCTCGAAAATGGCATTGCCGGTGAAGATGGGCATCTCGTCCACCTCGCCGTCCGAGACCATCATCGTCCCGAGGTGGTTGATGTAGACGAGGCCCGACGGATCCGGGCTGGGTGGGCCCCATAGAGACGTCAGCGTCGTGTTCACGTGCGTAAGCGCGGTGGGCAGGCCGCCGCCCGACCCAATGACGTCCACGCTGTACTGGTGCGTGGCGGTGCTGCCGTCCGAGGAGGTGGCGGTCACCGTCAGGTCGACCGTCGGCTCGCTCGCGGCGTCGAGCGTGCCGGTGGCCGAGCGGGTGATGACGCCGGAGGTCGCGTCGATGGCGAAGCGCGCGTCGTCGATCGTGTAGCTGACCGTGTCGCCGGCGTCGGGATCGTGCGCCGAGGCGGTGATGCCGACGGGGGCGCCGGCGGCCGCGCGCTCGGCGATCGTGTTCGTCGCCAGGTCGGCGTCGGCCTGCGTGTCGAAGGCGACCGGCTCCGGGCTGTCGAGGACGGCCAGCGTGAACAGGCTGGTGGCGGTGCTGCCGTCCGAGGAGGTGGCGGTCACCGTCAGGTCGACCGTCGGCTCGGTCGCGGCGTCGAGCGTGCCGGTGGCCGAGCGGGTGATGACGCCGGAGGTCGCGTCGATGGCGAAGCGCGCGTCGTCGATCGTGTAGCTGACCGTGTCGCCGGCGTCGGGATCGTGCGCCGAGGCGGTGATGCCGACGGGGGCGCCGGCGGCCGCGAGCTCGGCGATCTCGTTCGTCGCCAGGTCGGCGTCGGCCTGCGTGTCGAAGGCGACCGGCTCCGGGCTGTCGAGGACGGCCAGCGTGAAACAGGCTGGTGGCGGTGCTGCCGTCCGAGGAGGTGGCGGTCACCGTCAGGTCGACCGTCGGCTCGGTCGCGGCGTCGAGCGTGCCGGTGGCCGAGCGGGTGATGACGCCGGAGGTCGGGTCGATGGCGAAGCGCGCGTCGTCGATCGTGTAGCTGACCGTGTCGCCGGCGTCGGGATCGTGCGCCGAGGCGGTGATGCCGACGGGGGCGCCGGCGGCCGCGAGCTCGGCGATCTCGTTCGTCGCCAGGTCGGCGTCGGCCTGCGTGTCGAAGGCGACCGGCTCCGGGCTGTCGAGGACGGCCAGCGTGAACAGGCTGGTGGCGGTGCTGCCGTCCGAGGAGGTGGCGGTCACCGTCAGGTCGACCGTCGGCTCGCGTCGCGGCGTCGAGCGTGCCGGTGGCCGAGCGGGTGATGACGCCGGAGGTCGCGTCGATGGCGAAGCGCGCGTCGTCGATCGTGTAGCTGACCGTGTCGCCGGCGTCGGGATCGTGCGCCGAGGCGGTGATGCCGACGGGGGCGCCGGCGGCCGCGAGCTCGGCGATCTCGTTCGTCGCCAGGTCGGCGTCGGCCTGCGTGTCGAAGGCGACCGGGCTGCCGCCCGCGGGCAGCAGATACTCGATATGCAGCAGCGGCGCCGCTGCCGCGTCGCCCTCGAAGGACGTGGCCGTGCGCGAGCCGGTGCCGCTGATCGAGAACATCATGGCGTTCGACGGCGCCCAGCCGGCGCGGTTCACGATTTCCTGCACGATCGCCGAGATGTCGGCGCTGCGCTCTGCCACCCCGCTGTCGCCGACCGTCGTCCAGGCGGCCGGCGACCAGTTCGCCGAGGCGGTCGTGACGGGGCGCGAGGACACGTCGAACTTGACGTTCGTGAACGGGGCGGCGTTGTCGCTGGCCTGCCCGCGGATCAGCAGCGACGCGGCGCTGCTGTCCGTCTCGTCGGCCGTGAACTGGATGTAGGCCGACGTGATCTGCGCCCCCTGCGGGATGTCAAGGTTGGCAAAGCGCAGGCCGATCGTCTGCGCCGTGCTCCCCGCGATGCCCATGTCGAGATCGCTGACATTGTTCGAGATCCCGCCGCTCGAGCGTTCCTCGATATCGTCGGACGCCGTCGCGATCCGCGCCTCGAGCGTCGAGGCGGCCAGCCCGCTCGTGACCGCCACGGCGAAGTTCTGCGTGGCGGTGCTGCCGTCCGAGGAGGTGGCGGTCACCGTCAGGTCGACCGTCGGCTCGCTCGCGGCGTCAGCGTGCCGGTGGCCGAGCGGGTGATGACGCCCGAGGTCGCGTCGATGGCGAAGCGCGCATCGTTGATCGTGTAGCTGACCGTGTCCCCGCGTCGGGGTCGTGCGCCGAGGCGGTGATGCCGACGGGGGCGCCGGCGGCGGCAGCCCTGCGCGATCGTGTTGGTCGCCAGGTCGGCGTCGGCCGGCGTGTCGAAGGCGACCGGCTCCGGGCTGTCGAGGACGGCCAGCGTGAACAGCCTGGTGGCGGTGCTGGCGTCCGAGGAGGTGGCGGTGACCGTCAGGTGACCGTCGGCTCGGTCTCGGAGTCGAGCGTGCCGGTGGCCGCGCGGGTGATGACGCCGGAGGTCGAGTCGATGGCGAAGCGCGGGTCGTCGATCGTGTAGCTGACCGTGTCGCCGGCGTCGGGATCGTGCGCCGAGGCGGTGATGCCGACGGGGGCGCCGGCGGCCGCGAGCTCGGCGATCTCGTTCGTCGCCAGGTCGGCGTCGGCCTGCGCGTCGAAGGCGACCGGCTGCCGGCTGCGAGTGACGGCCACGCGAAGTCTGCGTGGCGGTGCTGCCGTCCGAGGAGGTGGCCGTCACCGTCAGGTCGACCGTCGGCTCGCGTCGCGGCGTCGAGCGTGCCGGTGGCCGAGCGGGTGATGACGCCGGAGGTCGCGTCGATGGCGAAGCGCGCGTCGTCGATCGTGTAGCTGACCGTGTCGCCGGCGTCGGGATCGTGCGCCGAGGCGGTGATGCCGACGGGGGCGCCGGCGGCCGCGAGCTCGGCGATCTCGTTCGTCGCCAGGTCGGCGTCGGCCTGCGTGTCGAAGGCGACCGGCTCCGGGCTGTCGAGGACGGCCAGCGTGAACAGGCTGGTGGCGGTGCTGCCGTCCGAGGAGGTGGCGGTCACCGTCAGGTCGACCGTCGGCTCGCGTCGCGGCGTCGAGCGTGCCGGTGGCCGAGCGGGTGATGACGCCGGAGGTCGCGTCGATGGCGAAGCGCGCGTCGTCGATCGTGTAGCTGACCGTGTCGCCGGCGTCGGGATCGTGCGCCGAGGCGGTGATGCCGACGGGGGCGCCGGCGGCCGCGAGCTCGGCGATCTCGTTCGTCGCCAGGTCGGCGTCGGCCTGCGTGTCGAAGGCGACCGGGCTGCCGCCCGCGGGCAGCAGATACTCGATATGCAGCAGCGGCGCCACTGGCCGCGCCGCCCTCGAACGACGTGGCCGTGCGCGAGCCGCTGCCGCTGATCGAGAACATCATGGCGTTCGACGGCGCCCAGCCGGCGCGGTTCACGATCTCCTGCACGATCGCCGAGATGTCGGCGCTGCGCTCTGCCACCCCGCTGTCGCCGACCGTCGTCCAGGCGGCCGGCGACCAGTTGGCCGAGGCGCTCGTGACGGGGCGCGAGGACACGTCGAACTTGACGTTCGTGAACGGGGTGGCGTTGTCGCTGGCCTGCCCGCGGATCAGCAGCGACGCGGCGCTGCTGCTCGTCTCGTCGGCCGTGAACTGGATGTAGGCCGCAGTGATCTGCGCGCCCTGCGGGATGTCAAGGTTGGCAAAGCGCAGGCCGATCGTCTGCGCCGTGCTCCCCGCGATGCCCATGTCGAGATCGTTGACATTGCTCGAGATCCCGCCGCTCGAGCGTTCCTCGATATCGTCGGACGCCGTCGCGATCCGCGTCTCGAGCGTGTTGTCAGCCATCTGTTCGGTACTCCCGCGGTTGCAGCGATCCGCGCACCCACAATCGGGCATCCCGCGTCCGTGATCTGTCACGTCCTACGGCCCGGACACGGACGTCCGCTCCGTCACCGTCTGATCGGCTTCGGCCGGCTTGCCGAGACGGGGTTTCCACGGCTCGGCATCGCCCGGGGCCCCGAGAGCGAACGGGGCAATCGGTCCCGGACGTCGTCGGCATCTCTGCGGTTGCAAGAGCCTCGCCGCCCAGCGGCAGATCGCCCGCCGCGGCCGCCAGCGACGCCGAGGTCTCGGCCCTTCCGTCGCTACCGGCGGCGCACCCGCCGGTTATGCCGCCGATCCTGTGCGGTGGGCGTGAGGGCGAGACCGGCGCATCCCGCCCATCGCCCGCCCTGGCGTCGACCCTGTCGTCGGTATTCAGGAGAAGGGGCGCATCCCTCGGCCCGGTGCCAAGGGCAAATTCCGAGGCCCGTGCGAAGAACGACCCCGATCCGTGAGACGGCGAATTCGCTGCTTGATGGTTCGTCCCTGCTCCTGAAAAGCTGGACTGATCCCCCGGCCTTCAGATCGACTACAGTGAAACGCTTGGCCATAACGGTAATCCGACTCCACCCGTGTGCCGGCGACTCCGGTGCCCGAAAGTCATGGAGATGCATAATTGTGCCTGATCGACTCGGACTCTGCGATTATCCGTGAGAAGTACCTCCAATTCCGATGGTTTCCTGCCGGAAGCCTACTATGATTGTAATTGACGGGGCGCTCCCGACGGGCCGGCACCCGCGCCGCCTGCAATCCGGGGGCTGCGACCGAGACCGCCGCTCGGACGATTCTCTCCCCGGGTCCCGATCTCGTTGCGGTACTCAATACGACCGCGTGGGGCGGACACATGCGCGGCGCCGCCGGTCGCGCTCATGCCGAGCCGGGACCGACGCGCCCGTTGGGAGTGTCGCCCGCAAGGATGCATTGCGCCGCGTCGGCTTGTGCTATCCTCGCGCACGCGCCTTCTTCGATGGGAATGCCATGCCAGAAAATATCTTCCTGCCAATGCTGTCGCGGCGCGTGGCCGCGCTTCTTTCGGTCCTTCTCGTTGCCTCCGCCATCGCTCCGGCGAGCGCCGATGACTATACTCTCGCGCCCGGCGACGAGGTTCGACTCCAGGTCGCGGGGATCGAGCAGTTCTCGGCGACGGCGCAGATCGCCAATGACGGCTTCGTCGCCTTGCCGCGTTTCGGGCGCGTCGACACTCAGGGAAAAACGGTCGAAGAGGTGCTCGCGATCCTGCAGGATAGGGTCGGGTCGATCACCTTCCGCGTGTTCGACTCGTCCGGCCTCGCCTCCGTGCGAGAAATCACGGCCAACGATATCGGCTTGCAGGTTGCGCGCTATCGCGACGTGCCGGTCCTGGGATCGGTGGCAAAACCGGGCCTGATACCCTTCAGCCCGGGCATGACCGTGCGGGCCGCGATCGCGGCCGCGGGCGGCATCCTCCGCATGAATGCCGCCGTGGACGGCGTCGACGCGTCGACCACGGCCCTGCGGTTGGGAGAGATCCGCCGGCTGATCAATGCCCGCGCCGAGAAGCTCGCGGAGATCTGGCGGATCGAGAAGTCGCTCGGCGAACCACGGCCAGCGCCGAGCGTCGCCGAGCTCGGCATCGACGCGAAGGACGCCGACGAGCTGCTGGCACTGCAGACCCGGATCCTCTCGGCTGCCGACGAGGATCAGGACAAGTCGCTTGAGCTGCTCGACAACATCGACCAGCTCAGTGTCGAGCGCATGAAATCTCTCGAGGAGCAGCTGAAGCTCCAGGCGCAGACGCTGGACATCGACTCCTCCGAGCTCGCGCGGATCAAGGCGTTGCTGGATCGCGGGCTCGTCGTGTCGGATCGCGTCCACGAGCTGAGCCGGATGCAGTATCTCTCGCAGGCGCAACTGCTGCAGACGCAGGGAGAGCTGGAGCGGCTGCGCATCCAGCGCAAGCAAGCCGAGGACGACCGCAGGAAGGTCGAATCCGACCGGCGGGCGAAGGATCTCGCCGCGCTCGCCGATGCCAGGCGCGATTTGTCCGACCTGAACAGCCAGCTTTCGGGCAGGCAGATGTCGCTCGCGCTCGCGTCGCCTGCGACGACGGATACGCTGTCCCCCCTCGTTGTCGAGGCGGTCGTGCATCGCGGGACGGGAGCTGGCGCCGGCGAGATGCGGCTCGACCTGGACGCGCTCGTCCAGCCCGGCGATGTCATCGAGATCATCCTCAGGGTTGCGGCCGCCCCCGAGACCGGACGCCCCCAAACCGAAACTCCCGCACCGGATGTCCGCTCGGAAGTCACTCAATAAGATCGGAAGCGCGAGCGGCGCAGCCGCTGCGACGCTTCCGCGCCACAGGCACCGCCCGATCGGGGCGGTGCCGTGTCGGATCGCGGCTCAGGCCGACTCTAACCAGCCGAGATCCGGCGCCGTGCCCAGGTAGTCTGATTGCGGGATGTGCAGCAGGGTCTCGCCGTCGTACTGGAACGTCGAGGTGCCGGCGTCGATGGCCGCAGAGCCGGCTCCGAGCCCCCATGTCGCGGTGAAGCCCGGGTCCCCGAAGTGGATGGTGTCGGCGTCCAGATGGCTGCCGCTCTGGTCATTCGCGTTGTTCCAGAACAGCGTGTCGGCGACGATCGACCCGCCGTCGATGTTCTTCATCCCGAGCGTCGCCGAGTTCGACACGATGTTGTTGACGGCGAACAGGTTGTCGCCGCCGGTGATGCCGTAGTTGTTGCCGTCGAAGGTGTTGTTGAGAACCAGGACGCGCTCCAGCATGCTCGCCGCGCTGAAGTTCTCCTTGGTCTCGCCGCCGCCCATGATGCCGAGACCGGCGAAGGCGCTGCCGCGGATCAGGTTGTGCTCGATGACGAAGGCGCGATCCGAGACCGGGTCGTAGTCGATCAGCTGGATGCCGTCCTCGCGCGCGCCGACGATCTCGTTGTCGCGCATCGTGATCGTCACCAGCGGCCCGTCATAGCCCCCGTTGCGGAGCTCGACCCCATCGTCGCGCGAGCTCTCGATGACATTGCCCTCGAGCAGGATGTCGCCCTTCGGGTGGTCGATGTCGATGCCATCGTCGCTGGCGGCGATGATGTGGTTGCCGCGCGCGACGCCGCCCACGCCTTCGAAACTGATCCCGTCGCCATGGGTGTTCTCGATCAGGTTGTCGAGCGCCTGCGAGCCCTCGCCGGCAAAGACCACCGCCTTGGTGGCGCCGGTGAAGTGGAAGCCCTCGACGACGCTCCCGGGCGCCGACTTGGCGACCGTCACCGCGGGCGTTCCGCCATCGATGATGGTGTTGGCGATATACTTCGGATCGCCGGTCGTCAGGTAGAGCGAGGCGAGCGTGATGCTCTTGCCGGTGATCGTCAGGCCTCCCTGGTACGTGCCCGGCCCGACCAGCACCGTGTCGCCGTCGCCGGCGGCGTCGATGGCGGCCTGGATGCTCGCATAGTCGCCCGGCACGCGGATCACGCCGGAGGGCGGCGGCGGCGGCGGCGGCGGCGGCTCGTTGTCGACCTCCAGCGTCACCGGCGCCGAGATCGTCCAGTTGCCGGCCAGGTCGGTCGCGACGGCCGTCAGCGTGATGTTGTTGTCGTTCAGAAGCGTCGTGTCGATCGTGAAACTGTACGGCTGGTCCGGGTCGGGCGCGCCGGCGATCTCGCTGTCGATCCGAAGCTGGACATCGTGGACCCCGGTGTTATCCGCGGCATCGACCCCGACGGTGATCACGCCCGAGACGGTGCTGCCGTCCACCGGCCCGGTGATCGACACGGTCGGCGGCGTAACATCGGGCGGCGTAACATCGGGCGGCGTACCGTCAGGCGGCGTGCCGTCGGTCGGCGGCAGGACATACTCGACGTGCAGGAGCGGCGCCCCGGCCCTGTCGCCGTCGTAGGCCTCGGCGGTCCGCGTGCCCTGGCCCTGGATGACAAAGCCGATGGCGTCCAGCGTTCCCTGGCTCTCGTGCTGGATGATCTCCTGCACGATGGCGGCGAGGTCCGGCGTCTGCTGGTCGACCCCCGCTTCGCCGACCGTCGTCCACTCGGCCGGGGTCCAGGCGACGGCGGCATCCGTCGTCGGCCGCGAGGACACGTCGTACTCGACCTGGGCGAACGCCTCCTGCTGATCGGCATCGAAGCCGCGAATCGACAGCGCCGCGTCGCCCGTGCTCACCTCGTCGACTTGGAACTGGATGTAGGCGCGGGTGACGACCGCCCCCTCCGGGATCGCCAGTTGCGTGAAGCGCAGCCCGATCGTCTGCGCCTGGTAGCCGTCATCCGACAGTTCGAGGTCCGAGCTGTGCAGCGCGACATAGCCGGTCGACCGCTCCTCGACGTCGTCGACCGCCAAGCCAATTCGCAATTCGACGATCACCGGCGGCGTGTCCCCATCGCCACCGACCCCGGTGTCCGTCGCCAGCGTATAGGTGATGTGCAGCCGCGGCGCGGCGGCGGGATCCGTCTCGAAGGCAGTGGCGATCCGGCTGCCGGTGCCCCTGAGGACGAAGCCCATGTTGCCGAGCGGCGCCCAGCCGTCCCTGTCGACGACCTCCTGCAGGATGACCGCCAGGTTCGGCGTGCGCTCGTCTGAGCCGGCCTCTCCGACCGTCAACCAGGCCGGCGGCGTCCAGGTCACGGAGGCATCCGTCGCCGGCAGCGAGGAGAGGGCGCTCCGCTCATCCGTGAACGGCGGGGCGCTGTCGCTGTCCTCGCCCAAGGATGGTCAGCTCCGCCGCGCCGCTGCCGGTCTCGTCGGCCGTGAACTGGATGTAGGCGTCGGTGATGATCGCGCCGGCGGGCACATCGATGCCGGTGAACTGCAGCCCGACGATGTCGCTTCCGAGATCGAGATCGGACGTGTTGTTCGATCGGAAACCACCGAAGTACTCTTCCTCGTCGCCTGATGCGGACAGCAAGCCATACTCGACCGTCAACGGCGGGTTCATTTCATTCCTCCCAAAGCTGCGTCGATTCTCCCCGCGGGACCTTTGGTCAGACCGGCGAGACCATTGGGATCGATCCTCGATCTATGCCACCTACCTTAGCCAGCAGCCTCCGGGAGTAACCTGCAATCCCGGAGTAAGACCAAAGCGCAGGTCGACGCCGGAAAACCGAGCGCATCGGCCTGGTTCTGGTCGGTGATTCAGCCAAATAAGAGCCTTTCCTGCGTTCCTGGATCGGCCAGCCTTCCCATCAGCCTCGGGCTCTGCCTGGCGCACCTCGAAGCAACCCGGATGGCATCATCAATCGCGAATCGGCGCGCACGGCGGGGACGGTCAGCCGCTCCGCGACCCATCCAACTCGTCGCGCACAGGGCGGTCTTCTCGACTGGGACCATCGCCGCGGCGATACCCGGGTATCGCCGCGGCGTCATCCGAATGCGGCCGGATCGTGCAGCCTCGACGCCATTGGCGCCACCGCAGCCCGGCTCAGCCCTGCTGACCTCGGGTCGGCGCGGCGCCAGGCTCGACAAGTCCGCTCTCGGCCATGAAGTGGTGCAGGCGGAGCCAGACGGCATCGGCAAGGCGGGAGCGCGGCGTTGTCCTGCGCACGGCGACGACCAGCATCCGCACGGCGCTAAAATCCGCTATCCAGTTCGACGAGCCGTCCGGTGTCGAGATGCCGCGCACACATCGTCCGCGGCAGCCAGGCCACTCCTGTCCCCTCGAGAGCGAGCCCGAGGGCAGCGGGCACAAGCGCGGTCTCGCAGGTCACATGCACCGGTTGACGCGCCCGAAGCCGCGGCAGCACCTCGCGCGACAGGAGCTTTCCGAAGAAGACCTCCGGCGGAAACCCGATGATCCTAAGTCGCCCTCCTGTTGAAAACGCGCCGCGTGCCGCGGCCGCCATGCCGGGGGACGCGACGGGGCAGAGCTCGTCCTCGCCAAGCGGCATGCGCTCAACCAGCGTCTCGTCCGGCGTGACCGGAAGACCGGGCGCCTCGTAAGCTACGAGGAACGAGACCTGCCCGGTCATAAGCAGGCCGTAGCACGCGTCGCGATTGGCCGAGCGCAGCCGGACAGGGATCGCGGGACCCTTCTCCTGTAGCGAGGCTATGAAAGCTGGCAGCAGGCCAGCCGAGATCGAGTGCTGCGCAGCGATCGCGACGCGCCGCTCGGCCGCTTCCGCGTCACGCAGGTCGTGTCGCAGCTGGCGCAGGTCGATGGACAGCGCGCGGATCGTCTCGAGCATGCTCAGGATCGCCGGCGTCACCCGCGCCGGGCGGCGCGTCCGGTCGATCACCGGTACACCCAGCCATGCCTCGATCCGCTGAATCCGTCGGCTGAAGGCGGGCTGGGTGACGTTGCGCAGCTCGGCAGCGCGGGTCAGGGTGCCCGCCTCGACCAGCGCCGCCAGGTCGTCCAGCCACTGCGTGTCCATCGTCCGCCTCCTCGCTTGCAGCCGTTCACGATCCGGGCGGTTCGCTGGGGAATCGGAGTAATATGCTTAACATGCATGTTACGACTTCCAGACGGCATTTGTTACTTGCGCCCGGTTTTATTAGGGTCAGTCCCGGAGGGGCCGAATGCCCATGGGTAGTCAGCATGGCTGATTGTCGCCAGATCGGACAGTGGCGGGGAAGACTGGAGGGGCAGGGCGATGGACCCGATTGCTTGGCGCGCCTGCGATATAGCTATGTTCGTGCAGTTCTGGAGCATCTGCCGCAGCTCAGCATCATCCTCGGCGATCCCGAAACTCGCATGACCGGGCTGATTGACCTCTGGAGAAAGGGCTTCTCCGCCGGGCAACAGGACGTCGCCCTCGTGCGGACCGGCGGCGCCACCGGCCTGTTCAGCAATACCGACGGGTTCAGGGACCGCGATGCGCGGACCTTGGCGGCTTGAGCGTCCGATGGCCGATGTCTTCACCGGCAGCTTCACGCAGCAGGAACCGCTGCCGGCCGACGCGATCGCGCGGGCTGTCGAGGTCATGCGGACGGGGCGCCTGCATCGCTACAACACCGCCCCCGGCGAGACCGCCGAGGTCGTTCTGCTGGAACGAGAGTTCCGCGACTATGTCGGCGCCCGCTTCTGCCTCGCGGTTGCCTCGGGTGGCTATGCTCTGACCACCGCGCTGCGCGCAGCGGGGCTGACCGTCGGGGCGCCGGTCCTTACCAACGCCTTCACGCTCTCGCCAGTGCCCGGCGCGATAGCCGGCGCCGGCGGCCGCCCGGTCTTCGTCGAGACGACGCCGGACTTGGTCATAGACCTCGACAATCTCGCCGCGATGATCGACGTGAGCGGCGCCCGCTTTCTGCTGCTGTCCCACATGCGCGGGCACATCGCGGACATGGACGCGCTGATGGCCCTCTGCACGCGCGCGGGCATCGCGGTCATCGAGGACTGCGCGCACACCATGGGTGCATCCTGGAACGGGGTCATGTCGGGGCGGCACGGGCTCGCCGGCTGCTTTTCGACCCAGACATACAAGCACCTGAACTCGGGCGAGGGCGGCCTGATCGTCTCGGACGACGCCGAGCTGATGGCGCGCGCCACCATCCTGTCCGGCTCGTACATGCTCTATGGCAGCCATGCGGCCGGGCCGCCGGAGGCCGCCTTCCGCGACATCCGGCTGGACACGCCGAACTGCTCCGGGCGCATGGACAATCTGCGCGCCGCGATCCTGCGACCGCAGCTCCGGGCACTCGACGCGAACTGCGCCCGGTGGAACGAGCGCTATGGCGCGGTTGCGGACGAGATCTCCGATGTGCCCGAGATCCGGCTGCCGCACCGCCCGGCCGAGGAGCGTTTCGTTGCCAGCTCGATCCAGTTCCTGCTGCCGGGATTCGGGGCGGACGCGATCGGCGATTTCCTGGCGCGTTGCGCCGATCGGGGCGTCGAGCTGAAATGGTTTGGCGCGCCGGAACCCGTCGGCTTCACGAGCCGCCACCAGAGCTGGCGCTATGCCGGCGGCCAGGATCTGCCGCGAACGGACCGGGTGCTCGATCATCTCTGCGACATGCGCCTGCCGCTGACCTTCTCGCTCGGCGACTGCAGGCTGATCGGCCGGATCATCCGCGAGAGCGCGCGCGCGACGGAGACGGCGCTGGCGGAGGGCCGGCTACTGCAACGCCCGGTAGCGGTCGTGTCATGAGAGCGCCGGCCCATCCGGTCGTTGGCATCCTGGGCGGGATGGGGCCCGAGGCGACCGTCGAGCTGATGCGCCGAGTGATCGCTGCCACCCCGGCGAGGGACGACGGCGACCACCTGCACATGATCGCCGACTGCAACCCCCACGTGCCCTCGCGCATCGCGGCGCTCGTCGAGGGGCGCGGCGCGGACCCGTCGCCGGAACTGGCCGGAATGGCGCGGCGACTGGAGACGGCCGGCGCGACCATGCTCGCGATCGCCTGCAACACAGCGCACGCCTACGGAGACGACATACGGTCAGCCGTGGCAATTCCGCTTCTGGACATGATTGCCCTGACGGCGGGGTCGGTCGCTGCGCTGGCGCTCAGGCACCGCCGGGTCGGAATCCTGGCCTCCTCCGCGGTGCTCAAGCTTGGACTGTACGACGAGGCGCTTGCCCGGCACGGCATTGCCACGCTCGCGCCGGTGCGGCAGCATTGCCTGATGGGGATCATACGCGACGTGAAACGCGGCCGAAGCGGCGAAACTGTCCGCGCCAGGTTTGTCAGTATTGCCGAGGAACTCGCGAGCGAGCCGGTCGATCTGCTCCTGATCGCCTGCACCGAGTTGTCCGTCATCGCGGATGCGGTCGCCCCCGATACGCCGTGCCTCGACGCATTGGACATTCTGGCCCGGGAGATCGTGAGCAACGGGCGGCGGGGGAGCCAGCCGGAAAGGGAGAGCCGGCGGCATCGGCAGGATGAGGAAAACCTCCGGGCGGTGCCAATCCGCCCGCGACACTCGGGGGCAAGCAAGGGGCGGAAAACGCGACAAGGAGACTGTCATGCTCGGTAAGGTAACAAGGGTCGTTGCAAGCGCTGTGTGCGTGGCCGCTCTCGCCGGTACAGGCGCGGTGGCGGCGGACAAGACGATTACCATCGGCCATTTCGGCAACCCGACCCCGATGCAGCTCGTCGCCGCTTCCGACCAGCTCGAGACGGAGACCGGCTGGACAATTGACTGGCGCAAGTTCCAGGCGGGCACCGACGTGATCGCCGCCATGGCGTCGGGTGACATCAAGCTGTCCGAACTCGGGTCCTCGCCGCTGGCCATCGCCGCGACGCAGGGCGTGCCGCTGGAGATGTTCATGCTGTCCGACGTGATCGGCAGCGCCGAGTCGCTGATCGCGCGCAACGGCACCGGCATCGAGAAGGTCGAGGATCTCAAGGGCAAGAAGGTCGCCGTGCCGCTCGCTTCGACCGCGCATTTCTCGCTGCTCGGCGCGCTCGAGAACGCCGGCGTGGATCCCGCCGAGGTCACGATCCTGGGCATGAGCCCGGACCAGATCGCCGCGGCCTGGGCGCAGGACCAGATCGACGCGGCCTTCATCTGGGAGCCGGTGCAGAGCAAGATCGCCGAGAACGGCAAGCGGATCATCGCCGCCAACGAGGTGACGGGAAAGCCCACCTTCGACGCCTGGGTGGTCAACACAGATTTCGCGAAGGAGAACCCGGATTTCGTCATCGCCTTCGTCCGGGCGATCAATGCCGCGTTCAAGCAGTACAACGACGATCCGGCCGCCTGGACGCCCGACTCCGAGCCGGTCAAGACCATCGCGGAGCGGACGGGCGCGAACCCGCAGGACATTCCCGTGTCCCTCAAGGGGTACAAGTTCCCCGAGGTCTCCGACCAGCTCTCGGATCAGTGGCTCGGCGGCGGGATCGCCGGGACGCTGCAGGATACGGCCGCCTTCCTGAAGTCGCAGAAGAAGATCCCCGCGGCGCTGGATGACTACTCCAGCTTCGTCGACCCCGAATTCCTGAAGGCGGCACAGCAGTAGTCCGCCAGCGGCGGCTCTCCGGTCGCCGGGGAGCCGCCGACCGGTGAAACCCTGCCCGGGAGCGCCCATGTCGCACCTCGACATCGACAATATCAGTCTCGTCTTCCCCGCGGGAGCGCACACCGGTCCGGTCCAGGCGCTGAAAGACGTCTCGCTGACGATCGAGAGCGGCGAGTTCGTGGTGGCGCTCGGCGCGTCCGGCTGCGGGAAATCGACGCTCCTCAACCTGATGGCGGGCTTCCTCGCCCCGTCCGAGGGCCAGATCAGGCTGAACGGCGCGCCCGTGACCGGCCCCGGCGCGGACCGTTCGGTGGTCTTCCAGCGTCACGCCCTGATGCCCTGGCTGAACGTCATCGACAATGTCGCCTTCGGTCTGAAGCTGCAGGGCGTCGCGCGGGCCGAGCGCCTGTCGACGGCCGCCCGCTACCTCGAACTGCTCGGGTTGAAGGGCTTCGAGAAGCGCCCGGTCTACGAGTTGTCCGGCGGCATGCAGCAGCGCGTGGGCATCGCCCGCGCGCTGACCAGCGACCCGGAGATCCTGCTGATGGACGAGCCGCTCGGCGCGCTCGACGCGCTCAGCCGCGAGAACGCGCAGGAGCTGATCCTGTCGATCTGGCGCGATACCGGGAAGATGGTGTTCTTCATCACCCACAGCGTCGAGGAGGCGCTGTTCATGGCGTCGCGCCTGGTGGTGATGTCGCCGCGGCCCGGCCGCGTGACGCACACCTTCGCGCTCGACTTCTGCCAGCGCTATTTCGAGTCCCGGGACGCCCGTGCGATCAAGGCGTCCGCCGATTTCATCGAGATGCGCGAGAAGGTGCTGGCGATCATCTTCGGGGACGAGATCGCAGTTGGAGGCGACCATGTCTGATCGGTCCGAGATCGCCGAGCGGGCGGCTGCGCCTGCCGCCGGCCCCCAGCCAGTCGCTGGCGTACGCGCGGCGGCGGGCGGACGGCTCGGCGCCCTCATGCGGGCGCGCCCGGCGCGGCCGGGCGAGACCTATGGCGTGCCCGGCCAGGGCGACAGCCTGCTGATCTCGGCCGTCAGCGCCTTGGTCCTGTTCGCTCTCTGGTCGCTGATCACCGGGCTCGGATGGGTCAAGCCGCTCTTCCTGCCCTCGCCGCTCGCGGTGCTGAACACCTTCGTGACGACGGCGACCGACGGGTTCGCAGGCGGTACGCTGTTCGAGCACACGCTGGGTCAGTTTCCTCCGCGTCTTCGGCGCCTTCCTGCTGGCCACGCGCCGTCGGCATCCCGCTCGGGCTCGCGATGGGAATGAGCCGCATCGCGCGCGGCATCTTCGATCCGCCGATCGAGTTCTACCGGCCGATTCCGCCGCTGGCCTACCTGCCGCTGATGATCATCTGGTTCGGCATTGGCGAGCTGTCGAAGGTGCTGCTGATCTTTCTGTCGATCTTCGCGCCCCTCGCCCTCGGGACCCGGGCGGGCGTCCGCTCGGCGGCCATCGAGCAGATCCACGCCGCCTACTCGATGGGCGCGTCGCGCTGGCAGGTGCTGATGCACGTGATCCTGCCGGCGGCGATGCCGGAGATCCTGACCTCGATGCGCATCGGGATCGGGTTTGGCTGGACCACACTGGTCGCCGCCGAGATGGTCGCGGCGACGCATGGACTCGGCTACATGGTGCTGACGGCCTCGCAGTTCCTGCAGACGCCAACCGTTATCATGGGCATCGTCATCATCGCAGTGATCGCCTATGCCTTCGACATGCTGATGCGATGGCTGGAGCGGCGCCTCGTCCCGTGGAAGGGCAGGATGTGAGGGCCCGATGCACCTCGGCTGCCTGGGTCAAACGCGCTGGTCTGCGGGCCAGCCGTAAGACCAGCGTCACCGCTCGGTCGCGCTTGCCAGCTTCGCCAGCCGGAGCCGCCGCTCCTGCGCCTTCGACGATCACGTCCCTGACGCTCGCCTGCGACGCCGGAGCACCTTTATCAATAACTTCGGCTCTGATACCAGCTTCCCTGATTTTGGTGATTTTGTTCTTCTGCCCCACCCGGGCTTCGTCGGCGAACCACAGTTCTATCCCGGTGCCGGGCGCGAGCGTGTCGCGGACCTCCGCCAGGCGGGCGGGAAAGTCTTTTTAAAAGCGGCGATCTGCTCCTCGTTCTGCGCATGATGGCGCGGCCGGGCCGACAGCTTCGAGTAGCCGAGCGCCGTGAGTTCCCGGCTGAGCGTCGCCTCGCTCACCGAGATGCCGAACTCGTCCCACACCCAGGCGGCGAGATCGATCAGCCGCCACCGCACCACGTTGTCCACCGCCGGGATCGGGCCGCGCTCGACGATGCGCACGAGCTCGGCCCGCTGCGCAGCGCTGAGCTTCGAGGGATTGCCCGGCGGCTTGCGGCTCACGAGCCCGTCCGGCCCCTCGGCGTTGAAGCGGACCACCCAGTCCCGGACGATCTGTCGGCCGACCCCGCCGGTCTCGGCCGCCTCGGCCCGGCTCCCTCCGTCATAAATGACGGCCAGCGCCAGAAGCCGACGCGTCTGACCCGCGTCTCGGCTCGCCCGCGCCAGCCGCTTCAGATGCGCCGCACTGAAGTCTTCCCGAAGCGTCAGCGCCCGTCCCATGCCTGCCCCCTGCCGTTTTGGACAGTGAGTTAGAGATCTGCGGCCGTGGGAATCCCCTTCGCGAGTTGGCGCTACCGCAACCTGGTATGAGCCGAGGCTAAAGTTCACTCAGCCGGCAAATGGTCCACAGGGCTGCTGCCAGTCCGACCGAGGGCGCGGCAGAGAAGCACCACCAGATTCAGGGCGATGAGCGAGAGAATAGCCGCATCGATCACGTCTGCGGCGCGCATCGATAATGCGGCGTAGATTTCCAGGCTGTCGTAAGTCATTCGTCCTCCCTACGTGTAAACCATCGGCGTCGAGTGGGTTGCCTTGCTCGTGCTGCGCAATGTCCAGGCCTGGCCGCGCATCACGGAGCGAACTGAATGCCGGGCCTCGGGCTTCGCGCGCCGGGAGCGAAGATGCCGCGCCGCTTCCGCGTCAACGGGACCGCCGCCGAGAGGAGCTTGCGGGACACCCAATCCGCATCGACCCCGGCCATCGCGGTGACCATCTGTCCGTCGCGCGAGCCCAGCCATTTCCGGGCGCTCTCGGGCGGCTGGTTTCCGATCGCCTGTTCCAGGACAGCCAGCCAGAGATTGATCTCCGGCGAGCAGTCGCCGCGGCCGGCAGCGATATTGAATTCCCGGCCGGTGCCTTCAGATCCCATCATCTTCCCCTGCTCCGTCGGTCGCGCTGCCCGCGCATCCGCATGTCCAATGACCGCTATGAAGCAAGAGTTGTGCCAGGCACCTTTTCAGATCTGCTCCCGCCGCGGTCCGGAGTGAATCCTGCAACCGGCACCTGTGCTTCTGGTGAAGGACAGACCCGTCCCGTGTTCTCGCTCGGAGACGTCTGGAATCGCAGGCTGCAGGCGCCGACCGCAGGCTGCAGGTATTTCGCGTCAGAATGCGAGCCGAGAACGCGCCGGGCAGAGGGGATGACTTCGGCGTCGAAACCGGCAAACCGCATCGGCGTCTGGCGCGCCGATCGCGCGGGCGACCTCGGTGATCAGGTCTGCGGACATCATTGCCGCCTGACCTGCCTGCGCGCCGGTCAAGCGCGCACGCGCAGCGCTGCGATCCGCAGCACCGCGGCGATCAGCGCGCGCGGCAGCGTAGGCGCCGTGCCCATCCCCAGCATGTCCTCGTCCGGCGAGCCGGTCTCGCGCAGCATGCAGTGCCAGTGCCCGTCGGGTTCCGTCGCCATGCCCTTGATGACGATGCCCCAGGCCGGGACGGTCTCGTCCACTACGTGCAGCGCCGCATCCGTCGAGGTCAGCAGCGCCGAATGCGCCGCCAACAGGCTGGTCGCGTCCGGGAACGCCGCCCTGATAGCCTGCACCACATCAGCGGTCAGCGCGGCATCGACCTCACCCGCGTTTTCCAGCCTGTCCGCCAGCGCCCTGACCTTATCGCCGTGCATCAGATTCCCCTGGTTCGGTTCGATCTCACCGCTCATCCTACCCGAAAGCCGGCGACCCGGAATTGAGTTGAATTCAAATCCCGGCCGCCGCGCTGCTTGACGCAAATCAATGCCGCCCGGCCTGTGCCCGTCCATGACACCCGGACCCGACGAGCAGAACGGAACAGGGTGCCATGTCCACCAACGCCGCCTCCGCCTCCGCCTCCGCCTCCGCCTCCGCCACCGGCCCCGGCGTCATCTGGTTCGAAGAGCTGACCCGGCGCGACGTTGCGGTGGTTGGCGGCAAGAACGCGTCGCTGGGAGAGATGGTCCGTACGCTCTCGGGCCAGGGCGTCAATGTCCCGCCAGGCTTCGCCACGACCGCCGACGCCTACCGCCGATTCCTCGCCAAGAACCAGCTGAACGAGCGCATCGACCAGACCATGGCTGCGCTGGAGGCCGGCAAGACGACGCTAGCCGAGGCCGGCCGCACCATCCGCGCCGCCATGGTGGCCGGCGACTGGCCGGACGACATCGCCGCCGCCATCCTCGACAGCTACCGTCAGCTCGGCCAGCGCCGCGGCACCGCCGACCTGCCGGTGGCCGTCCGCTCAAGCGCCACCGCCGAGGACCTGCCCGACGCCAGCTTCGCCGGCCAGCAGGAGACCTTCCTCAATATCCGCGGCGAGTCGGCGCTGCTCGACGCCTGCCGCCGCTGCTACGCCTCGCTCTTCACCGACCGCGCGATCACCTACCGCCGTCTCAAGGGCTTCGAGCACCAGAAGGTCGCGCTTTCGGTCGGTGTCCAGCAGATGGTCCGCTCGGACATAGGCGGCGCCGGGGTCATGTTCTCGCTTGATACCGAGTTGGGCTTCGACAGGGCGGTGCTGATCAACGCCGCCTGGGGCCTCGGCGAGAACGTCGTGCAGGGCGCCGTCAACCCTGACGAGTACCAGGTCTTCAAGCCGCTGCTGGACGACGCCAAGCGCGTCCCCATCGTCCAGAAGACGCTGGGCGCGAAGGAGCGCAAGATGATCTACGCCTCCGGCGGCGACGCTCCGACGCGCAACGTGCCCACGTCGAAGGACGAGCGCGCCCGCTTCGTTCTGACGGACGCCGAGATCCTCCAGCTCGCCCGCGACGCCTGCACCATCGAGCGCCATTACGGCCAGGCGATGGACATGGAATGGGCGAGGGACGGCGAGACGGGCGACATGTACATCGTTCAGGCCCGTCCCGAGACCGTCCAGTCGCAGGCTGCCGAGGGCGCGTTCCGCAGCTACGAGATCAAGACCAGGGGCAAGAAGCTCCTGACCGGCCTCAGCATCGGCGAGGCCGTCGTCACCGGCCAAGTCTGCCTGATCGAGCACGCCGCGCAGATCGACAGCTTCGTCGACGGCTCGATCCTCGTCACCTCGACCACCGACCCGGACTGGGTCCCGGTGATGAAGCGCGCCGCCGCCATCGTCACCGACCACGGCGGGCGCACCAGCCACGCCGCCATCGTCAGCCGAGAGCTCGGCCTGCCCGCCATCGTCGGCACCGGCACGGCCACCCACGTCCTGCACGACCAGCAGGAGATCACCGTCTCGTGCGCCGAGGGCGAGGAAGGCTTCATCTACGAGGGCTCGGCGGAATTCGAGGTCCACGAGATCGACACCGGCATGGTGCCGCAGACTCGCACGAAGGTCATGCTGAACCTCGCCAACCCCTCCGCCGCCTTTCGCTGGTGGCGCCTGCCCGACCGACGGCGTCGGCCTCGCGCGCATGGAGTTCGTCGTCTCGAACCACGTCCGCGTGCACCCGATGGCGCTGGTCCGCTTCGACGACCTGAAGGACGAGGCGGCCAGGGACGAGATCGAACGCCTGACCCGCGGCTACGCCGACCGGCGCGACTACTTCGTCGAGACCCTCGCCCGCGGCCTGTCGCGCATCGCCGCCGTCGTCCACCCGAAGCCGGTCATCGTCCGCATGAGCGACTTCAAGACGAACGAGTACGCCAACCTCCTCGGCGGCCGCCAGTTCGAGCCCGAGGAGGAAAACCCGATGATCGGGTTTCGCGGCGCGTCCCGCTACTATTCGGACGCCTACCGCGAGGGCTTCGCGCTCGAATGCCGCGCCATCCGCCACCTGCGCGAGGTGATGGGCTTCACCAACGTCGTCGTGATGATCCCCTTCTGCCGCACGCCGGCCGAGGCGGACCGCGTCCTCGCCGTCATGGCCGAGAACGGCCTCCGCCGCGGCGACAACGGCCTTCAGGTCTACGTGATGTGCGAGATTCCCTCGAACGTCATCCTGGCCGAGGAATTCGCCCGGCGCTTCGACGGCTTCTCGATCGGCTCGAACGACCTGACCCAGCTGACGCTGGGCGTCGACCGCGACTTCGGGCGAGCTGGCAGCGCTCTTCGACGAGCGCGACGCGGCCGTGCAGTGGATGATCCGCACCGTCATCGAAAAGGCGCACGCCGCCGGTGCAAAGGTCGGCTTCTGCGGCCAGGCGCCCAGCAACGACCCCGCCTTCGCCAGCCTGCTGGTCGAGATGGGCATCGACTCGATCTCGGTCACGCCCGACAGCTTCCTGTCGGTCAAGGGCCACGTCGCAGAGGCCGAAGGCCCCCGCTAGCGCCCCCGCTAGCGCCCCCGAAGCGCTCCCGAAGCGCTCGGCGGGCGGGGCCCGGCCACGCGGTCTTGACCCCGGCAAATGCGCGCCCGGCTTAAGGTCCGGCTCCCGGCCTTGACGCAAATCATTTTCCGGCCCCGGCCGCCGGATTATTTTGCGCCGTCAATCTCTGGAATATGGAGGCCCCCAATGCTCTCATACTCCCCCTTGGGATACCGCGATCCGTTCGAACTGATGCGTCGGCAGTTGAGCGAGTCCGATCGCCCGTTCACGGCCGCGGCGGGATATCCCGCGGTCAACGTCTGGCAGGGCGGGGATAGCGCCGCCGTGACCGCCGAGCTCCCCGGCGTGACGCCCGAGGACATCGAGATCTCAGTCAAGAACAACCTCCTCACGATCTCGGGCGTGCGCAGGGCGCCCGAGATCGGGGAGGGCACCACCTGGATTCGCCGGGAGAGTCCCAGCGGCCGCTTCAGCCGCATCGTGCAGCTTCCCTTCCGCGTCGATCGCGACCGGGTCGAGGCGCGTTTCGAAAACGGCGTCCTGCAGATCGAGCTGCACCGCCCCGAGGAGGACAAGCCGCGGCGCATCGAGGTCAAAACCGCGTGAGAGCGTAAGGGAAGGAGTGAATCATGGCCAAGAACACTTCCGAGTCGACGTCCGCGCCGGCCGGGACCGGCCAGCAACCGGCGCAGAAGACGCAGCAGGAAAGCGAGACCGCGCGCGGCGTTCCCGTGTTCCGCCCGCTGACCGACATCCGCGAGCACGCGGGCGGCGTCACCATAACGGTCGAGATGCCCGGCGTCGGGCCCGACGATGTCGACATCGAGCTCGAGCGGCGCGTGCTTACGATCCGCGGCCGTGGCCGCGTGACGAGCCCCGAGGGCTACCGCCGCGTCTATGCCGAGTACGACGACGGCGATTACGAGCGCTCATTCACGATCTCGGAGGATCTCGACGCCGGCAAGATCAAGGCATCGATGAAGAACGGCCTGCTGAGCCTGGAGCTCCCGCGGGCCGAGGCCACCAAGCCCAAACAGATCAAGGTCAGCGCGGCTTGAACGCCACAAAGAACGAAAGAGGAGATGCTGTCATGCAGATGAAGGACCTCCTTCCCTGGGCGCGCAGGGAACCTGGTGCCGGCGAAATCAGGCCAGTCGAACAGCACCCGATGGCGGATCTGCAGCGCCAGATGAACGCCCTCTTCGAGAACTTCTGGCGCGGCATGGATCGCCCCTTCGCGAACCTGGACCTGCCGTCTGGAGAGGGAGCGCCGCGGACCGACGTGGTGGAGACGGACGACGGTGTCGAGATCTCGGTCGAGCTTCCGGGCATGGAGCAGAAGGACATCGAGGTCTCGCTCACCGGCGACAGCCTGACGATCAAGGGCGAGAAGAAGATCGAGAAGCAAGAGGAGAAGAAGGGCTACTATGTGTCCGAGCGATCCTATGGCTCCGTCTACCGCTCAATCCCGCTGCCGCCGGGCGTCGATGCCGGGAAGGCGGACGCGACTTTCAAGAACGGCGTGCTGAAGGTGCGGCTGCCGCAGACAGCCGAGGCGAAGGAGAAGGTGAAGCGGGTAGAGGTGAAGCCTGCCTGACCGGCAGGATACGGAGTTGCCTCTGTAGCCTCTGGGAACAGCCGGGGTTCCAGTGTGCTGTCCTCGACCATTTGCCCGGCGCGCTCGTCGGCGCGCCGGAACGCGCGAAGGAGCAGCATGATGGCGAGGGCGACGCCACCCCAGCGGAGTGCCGTCCGTGCCCATTGCCGGGCGAACACCCCGGCTTCATCCATGTCGATCTTGGGGCAGCCCGCCGGTGGGGGCGAGCGGTCCCGGTCCGGCTGCCACTGGCGGAGCAAGACTATCTCGCCATGGGCGGGCAGATCGTCGACGCGACGATCGTCGCCGCGCCGAGGCAGAGGCACACCGACGAGGAGAAGGCCGCGATCAAGGCCGGCGAGGTGCCGGAGGAGTGGAAAGCCAGGCCGGCCAGGCTGAGGCAGAAGGACCGGGATGCGCGCTGGACGGTGAAGTTCGCCAAGGCGAAGCCGGCAGTGCCGGGCAGGCCGCAGCAGGTGGACATCGCGGTGCCGACCTTCGGCTACAAGAAGGCACTGTCAGGAATTTCGTGTGCGGCCGGGCGGTGAACATCGTCAGGCCATGGCCCGTGTGAAGCGCTCGCCGAAGAGGACGGCGAACTGGGCCTTGGCCATGCACCACTCGCGCGGCGGCATGGTCCACTCTTTCTCGACGCGGTTCAGGACGAGAAAGAGCAGCTTCATGGCGGCCTCGTCCGTCGGGAAATGGCCCCTGGCGCGGACCGCCCGCCGGAGCTTCGAGTTCAGCGCCTCAATGGCATTGGTGGTGTAGAGGATCCGGCGGACGTCGCCGGCGAAGGCATAGAACGGAATGACCTCGGGCCACGCCCGGCGCCAGCTCTGGCCGATCGCCGGGTAGCGCCGGCCCCAGTCGCCCTCCTCGAAGGCGCCCAGGGCGGCCGCTCCGGCCTCGGCGTCGATGGCGCGGTAGATGTCCTTCAGCGCCGTCGCCACCGCCTTGCGGTCCTTGTAGGAGACGAAGTCGAGGCTGTGGCGCAGCAGGTGGACGATGCAGGTCTGGACCGTCGCCTCGGGAAAGACGGCCAGGATCGCCTCGGGGAAGCCCTTCAGCCCGTCGACGACGGCGAGCAGCACGTCCTCGACGCCCCGGTTGCGGAGTTCGTTCATGACCCGGAGCCAGAACTTCGCGCCCTCGTTCTGCTCGAGCCAGAGCCCGAGAACCTCCTTTGTGCCATCGGCGCGGACGCCGAGGGCGATGTGCACGGCCGTTCGCCACCGGGCTCGAACCGGTGGCGCCTCGGTGGCTCACTCCTGACCAGCCCCTCGTCGCGGATCTTGACGCGCAGGGCATCGAAGAAGACGAGCGGGTAGACCGGCTCGAGGGGGCGGGTCTGCCACAGGGCCACCTCGTCCAGCACCGCGTCGGTGATCGCGCTGATCAGGTCGGGCGAGGCGTCGATGCCATAGAGATCGCGCAGCTGGACACCCGCAAGAACTCCATGAACTGAGCAGTTCGACGCGCGTCGAGCGGTTTTTCGGCGTGGTTCATGCGGGATTGGCATGATCCAGAGAGATCCGGATGGGCTGCTGGAGCAATTTCGGACGGACTCACCCCATGGCGCGCCGACGCTCGTGGAAGACCAGGCGGTCGAAGTTGTAGGCGATGTTCGCCAGCGTCAGTTTCGCCTCGGCGCGGGCCAGGCCGATTGTGCGGATGAAGAGGCCGAAGCGGGTCTTCTGGTGGGCGAAGACGTGCTCGACGGCCGCGCGGATCGAGGACTTCTTGGCATTGGCCCGCGCGATGTGGCGGGGCATCGGCTTGCCCGCCGGCTTGCGGTGGTGGATGCGGCTGGTCAGCATCCTAGCTGCCAGCCACCTCTCGTTCGTCCGGCTGCGATACGCGCTGTCCGCCCAGATCTCGGAGCCCGTGTTCTCCGGGCTCACGAGGCGCCGGAGCTGCCGGCCATCGGCCGCTGACGCCGCGGTCACCATGCTCTCACGGATGAAGCCGAAGCGCCGGTCGATGGAGATGTGGCTCTTGTAGCCGAACACCGGCACCGCGATCATCGGCAACGGCGTGCCATCCGGGCGATAGCGCACCTTCCCGCCGACCTTCAGTGTCCAGCGGGCATCGACGTCTTTCTGCGCCGCCTTGTTCGGCTCGTCCGGCCAGATCTCGCGGGCCGTCCTGCCCGCATTGATCGCCGCCTTCTCGCCCTCGGTGTTGCGCTGCTTCGGGGCCGGCACCAGGCTCGCATCGACGATCTGGCCGGCCATCGGGATGTATCCCTTCTTCTGCAGCTGCCAGTCGAAGGCCTTCATCACCCGCTTGAGAGTGCCCGTCTCCGTCAGCCGGTTGCGAAAGTGCCGGATGGTGTTCTCGTCCGGCGTCGGCGCGCCGAGATCGAAGCCGAGAAACCGCATCCACGAAAGCCGGTCGCGGATCATGAACTCCATCCGCGCGTCCGAGAGGTTGTGCTGTGCCTGAAGGATCAGCGCCTTGAACATCGAGACCGGGTCGAAGGGCGGGCGACCGCCCCTGGAGCCGTCGCCATAGCCGAGACCCTCGACCAGCCAGCCCCGGAAGTGCTCGAAGTCCACCGTCGCCTCCAGCACCTCGAGCGGATCGCCATGCCGGCTCAGCCGCTCCAGATGCTCCGTAAGCCCGAACAGTCCCGCCTGCCGCATGATGCCCCCCGATCCGATCGCCGGAGTGAATCACATCGGCGCTCAAGCCGGTAGGTTCTTGCGGGTGTCCAGATGCCCGGCGATCTCGCGCACGCTCATGCCGCGCGCGTACATCGAGACGATCTTCTCGTCGAAGCCGGGGAAGCGGCGCTGATACCTGGCGATCAGCTGCGGGTCGAAGCTGGACTGCCGGTCCCGCGGGATCTCCAGCTCGAGCTTGCCCGTGTCCGTCGTCACCGTCTTCCGGCCGTAGCCGTTGCGCGTGTTGCCGGCCTCGCCGGTCGCCAGGTGATGGTCCATCTCGGTGTTCAGCGCCCGCTCGGCGAGGGCCTTCTTCAGCTCGTCGAGCAGGCCGTTGGCATCGAAAGCCGTCTTCGCATCGGCGCCGGCCAGCAACTGGTCCAGCAGGTCGTCAGAGATTCGAGCAGCCTTGCGTCGGGCCATGGGGGTTCCCCTTCCTTCCCACTATCCCCGGCCGCACACGAAATTCCTGACAGTGCCGAGGCGAATAGGCAAGATCGCGGCTGATCTCTCGACGCCGAGGGCTGCAGATGGCCACTGGACTGATGCAGCCCTCGGTCACGCCCGCAGCGGGTTCGCCTCGCGCCGACCTCGACACCCAAGACGGTGGCGGGCGTCCTCGCGCCGGCCCCGGCCTCCGCCCATAGAACCCGCGACACCGCCATATGGTTTCCGTCGCCTCGCCTCGATCACCACCTCGTCGGCCTTCCCAATCCTGCGACCGAACCCCTCGAGCGCCGCCCGGGTCATCTCCACCCGCCCCTCACGCCTCGAGGGTGCCATCCTCCCAGACCACCACCTCCCCGAAAGTGCGGTGGACGTCTATGCCGATCCCGCGTCACATGCACACCTCCCATCTCGTTCCGATCAAGGGATCGCCGGGCAACACGACACCTACGGGTCCGCGCTCTCTGCGCAATCGGGCGAGTCGCATAGGCGGCCAGCCCGCTAGCGCGAGCTCGCAGCTCATGGTATGGGTCGGCCTGCCCCACACCTTCGCGCTCCCGGTGCCTCCGCCCGGGAGAGTCGCACCATACACCATTGCCAAGGTGCCACGACCGGCCATTGGCACCACCCATCTCATGCCCGTTGCGAATGCCATCCAGGCGCTGATACCAACCCGCGCTGATCAAAACTCATGCGCCCAGTCCCGCAGTCCGAGGGACATGATGCGCCACGGCTGGTCGGCGAGCTTGTTCCACGCCTCGCAGCAGTGGGCGACAATGTCGTCGTAGGAGTCGAAGACCCGGTTCGACAGCCGGTTCTGGCGCATGAACTGCCAGACGTTCTCGACGGGGTTCAGCTCGGGCGAGCGCGGCGGCAGCGGCAGGAGCGTGATGTTCTGCGGGATGAGGAGGCGGCCGGAGACGTGCCATCCCGCCTGGTCCAGGATAAGCACGGCGTGTGCGCCGGGCGCCACCGCGGCGCTGATCTCGACGAGATGCGCCTGCATCGCTTCGGTGTCGGCGAAGGGCATGACCAGCGCCGCACCCTTGCCGATCTTCGGGCAGATCGCGCCGAAGATGTAGGCCCATTTCGTGCGCTGGTCGTGCGGTGCGCGGGGCCGCGTGCCGCGACGCGCCCAGCGGCGCGTGATCAGGTTCTTCTGCCCCACCCGCGCTTCATCCTGGAACCAGACCTCGATACGCCTGCCGCGGGCGTGCCGGTCGCGGATCTCGGCGATGGCCGCCGGGAAGCTTTTTAAAGGCGCCTGTCCTCTTAGCCTTCTTTCCGTGCTATTCATGGGAGGGAGGAAGCGCCAATGGGACGAACATCGACAGCGGCTCAGCCGCGGAAGCGAGATGCCGGGACGAAGCTGGCCGAGAGCCGGCTGAGCGTGCTGGAGCTGGCGAAGGAGCTTGGCAATGTCGCCGAGGCGTGCCGGCAGCGCGGGCTCGACCGGACCAGTTTCTATGAGTGGAAGCGGCGGTTTCAGACGCAGGGCTTCGCGGGTCTGAAGGACCTGCCGCCGATCCACAAGTCACACCCGCAGACGACGCCGCCAGAGACGGTGGAGCGGATCAAGGCGCTGGCGCTGGAGCACCCGGCCTATGGCTGCAATCGGCACGAGGCGCTGCTGGCGCTCGAAGGCATCCGGGTCTCCTCGATCACCATCCAGAAGATCCTGAACGAGAACGGCTTGGGGACGAGGACCGACCGCTGGCTGGCGCTGGAGAAGCAGACCGCCGAGACGGCGATCGAGATCACGCCGGAGCAGGCAGCCTTCCTGGAGAAGCTCAACCCCTGCTTTCGGGAACGCCATGTCGAGAGTGCGGCGCCGGGCGAACTGCTCTCGGCCGGCACCTTCTTCGTGGGCTCCCTCACGGGCGTCGGCAAGGTCTACCTGCATGCTGTCGTCGACACCTACGGCTCGTATGCCTTCGGATTCCTGCACGTCTCGAAGCAGCCCGAGGCCGCCGTCGCCGTGCTGCACAACGACGTGCTGCCCTTCTACCGCAATCTCGACCTGCCGGTCGGCGCCGTCCTCACCGACAACGGGCGCGAGTTCTGCGGCACCGAGCGCCACCCCTACGAGCTCTACCTCGAGCTCAACGGCACCGAGCACCGGCGCACCAGGGTCCGCAGCCCGAGGACCAACGGCTTCGTCGAGCGCTTCAACGGCACCGTGCTCGACGAGTTCTTCCGGGTGAAGATGCGCGAGACCCTCTACGAGACCGTCGAGGCGCTGCAGGCCGACCTCGATGCCTGGCTCGTCCACTACAACACCGAGCGGCCGCATCTCGGATACCGCAACATGGGCCGACGGCCCATCGAGACGGTCATGTCATTCGTCAGCCAAGAAGGTTAAGTGGACAGATTACGGATCTTTCGCCTCGGAAATGCGGATGGACGCCGGCGAGGTGCTCGTCGAATTCACCGAAAACGGTCGCGACATGCGCGGAACGATCGCGGCTCAGGTGATGATGTGGCGCATGACCACCCCGGAAATGTACGGGATCCTCGGGATCGATGTCGGCGGCGGCACGTCGCTGCCCGCCTTCGCAGCCGTGGCGCCCGCTGGCCGGCTTGACCTCCGCGTGGCAGAACTGATCCGCAAGTCGATCCGGCCCGGCGCGGATTGGTTGCAGGAGATCGCCCGCCATCACGCGGTCCTGAACCGACAGAACCGCGAGCACGCCACCCGCATGTCGCAGATCACGTCGCAGACCAATGCCGAGATCAGCGATATCATTCACCAGGGCTATTGAGGGCGCGAGACGCCGCGACCGTGGCCAACGCGAGACGATCGAGGCGATCCGCGGGGGGGGGGGCTTCAACGACCCGATCAACGGCGGCACTGTGCAACTCGACAACACCTACAAGCATGCTTGGCAGCTTCAGGACGGGTCGTGCGTTCACGGACGACGAGTTCTTCAATCCGTACCAGAGCTTCGGCATCAACGGTCAGCCTCTGCGGATCGCGTCGTAAGGGGGCAATGATGAATGGTTGGAACGTGTTGCTGACGGCGTCCTGCATTGCGGTGTCCTTGGTCGCCGCCGTCGGGACGGCATCGGCGCAAAACACCTTCAGTCAGGCCCAGCAGGGCGGCGGCGGGAGAGATGGCTCGGGGAATCTGCACAGGGGCAATGAGTGGAAGATCCGCGCGACATCGGCATGATTGCCGAAAGCGAGGAGAGACCATGGCGAGACGACCGCGCCGGAACCACAGCCCGGCCTTCAAGGCGAAGGTGGCCGTGGCTGCGATCAAGGGCGAGAAGACGCTGAGCGAGCTTTCGCAGCAGTTCGACGTTCACCCCAATCAGATCACGCAGTGGCGTTCCCAGCTTCTGGAAGGGGCGACGGCTGTGTTCGGCGACACCGCGAAGGCCGAAGCACTCCCGGCCATCGACGTGAAGGTTCTGCACGCGAAGATCGGCGAGCTGACCTTGGCCAATGATTTTTTAGAGGGCGCGCTCGACAAGGCCGGACTGCTGCCGAGCGCAAGGAAATGATCGACAGGTCCCACGAACTGCCGATCGCGCGGCAGGCCAGCGAACTCGGGATCAGCCGGGGCAGCGTCTATTACCTGCCACGGCCGACCCCGGATGGCGATCTCGCGCTCATGCGCCGGATCGACGAACTGCATCTCGAGTATCCGTTCGCGGGCAGCCGGATGCTGCAGGGGCTGCTGAAGGCCGAAGGCCATGAGGCAGGCCGGCTGCACGTCTCGACGCTGATGAAGACGATGGCGATCGAGGCGCTCTACCGACGCCCGAGGACATCGACGCCGGCGCCGGGGCACAGGATCTATCCATACCTGCTCCGGAAGGTCGCCGTGACGCGGCCGAACCAGGTCTGGGCGATGGACATCACCTACGTCCCGCTGGCGCGCGGCTTCGTCTACCTTGCCGCCGTCATCGACTGGTTCAGCCGGAAGGTCCTGGCCTGGCGGCTGTCGATCACGCTCTCCGCGGACTTCTGCATCGAAGCTCTCGACGAAGCGCTCGCTCGCCACGGCCGGCCTGAGATCTTCAACACCGATCAGGGCAGCCAGTTCACCTCCGTCGACTTCACCGGGGTGCTGAAGAGTGCCGGGATCGCCATCAGCATGGACGGCAAGGGCGCCTGGCGGGACAACGTCTTCGTCGAGCGGCTCTGGCGAACGGTGAAATACGAGGAGGTCTACCTCCGCGCCTACGCCAGCGTCTCCGAGGCCCGCGCCTCGATCGGGCGCTACCTGACCTTCTACAATCGGACGAGGCCCCATTCGTCGCTTGGCGGGCGGACACCCGATCGAACATATCTCAGCGGGCTGCAGCCAATCCCGGCGGCAGCATAACCAAGGCGGAAATCCACTTAACCAGCCCCCGGCTACTGCTCAGACAAAACGAGCCACCTCTGGGTTCGGCCAGATACAGCAGCCTGGGTATGCGGGTCAGCAGCCGGGCCTTCAGGGTCAGCAGCCCGGTTATGGCGGGCAGCAGCCCCCGGATGTCTCCGGTCAGGCGCAGCTCGATCCTCAGCTTCTGCAATATCTCGACCAGCTCGCGCAGTACGAGCGGCAGGATCTCTCGGTGTTCCGGCGAAGCAGCAGCTCCACACCGGCGCGATGCATGGAGCGACTCCGGCGTCGATCCCGGGCGGTCAGGTGATCACCACCCGCGGGCTCGGGTAGCTCATCCAGGGCGGGCAGGTGCCATATCTCATTTTCGATGCGCTCGGCAGCGGCGAAACCCTGCCCGGCGCCATCCCGGCCAGCTTCGGCTACCAGACTTGGCAGCAAATGGGCCAATTCCTGCAGCAGGTCACCCAAGGCAACAGCCAGGTGCCACTGGTCTTCTACTGTCTCTCGCTAGATGTCCTACAATGCCGCTTTGCGCTGGCGGCAGAGGGCCGACCTTGCTGCGCCAAGCCTTGCCGCGGATGCATGATCGGATCGGCTCGACGTGGTTGATCCGGGCCCGGAGCCGTCATGCGGCGCCACGACGCCAGCGAGAGTATAGGGCCGTCTGTCACCAACCCTTGGAGTGGGCCCCTCGGGGCGGACAGTGATCAGGCGGCGGTTTTGACCGGCGGCCGGGCGTTTTCCTCTTCGAACTGGTCTGGGCTGAGATAGCCGAGCGCCGAGTGGAGGCGCCTGGCGTTGTACTTTTCTATGAACCGGGGGAGCTGCTCGACAACGTCTTCGTGGGTCTCGAAGGCCATCGGATAGACGCCCTCTACCTTCAGCGTCTTCATCAGGCTCTCGGCCAGCGCATTGTCGTATGGATTGCCGCGCCGTCCCATGGAGCCGACGAGGCCTGCTCCCTCAAGCCTGTCGCGGTAGGCCTGCGCCGCGTACTGGGACCCGCGGTCGGAGTGATGGACGCATCCCGGTGGCGGACGCCGCGCGGCGACCGCGGCCTCGAGGGCGGCGCGCGTCAGGCGAGCGTCGATCCGCCGCCCGATGGCGAAGCCGACGATCCGGCGTGACCACGCGTCCATGATGACCGCGACGTAGACGAAGCCGACCGCGATGGCGACGTAGGTGAGATCCGCTACCCAGAGCTGGTTCGGGCCGCCGACGAGCAGCTCCCGGCTACGATCAGGGAAGATCGGCTGGTCGTGTGCGCTGTCGGTCGTCGCGACGAACCGGCGCCGGACCGGTGGCTGCAGGCCGTGCTCGAGCATCAGGCGCTTGACCTTCTTATGGTTCACCGTCCAGCCATCCTGCCGCAGAGCGGCCTGCACCCGCCGCCAACCGTAGGCCTCGAACTCGTCCTTGATGGCGTGCATCGCCTCGACCAGGGCGGTGTCGTCGGTGACCGACGCCGTGTCGGCATAGAAGCTCGAGTGTGCGATCCCCATCAGACGGCACCCCCTTGCGGCGGAGATCCCGTCGGGCCGGTGATCACGGACATGGCGCCGTTTCTCGGCCGTGGTGCGTGCCGCAGAGCCCCCTTTAGAAACTCGAGCTCCAGGGCCTGCTTGCCCACGAGCCGCTCGAGCGCGGCAATGCGCGCCTCGTACTCCTGGATCAGGTCGGCCGCCCGGGCATCCTTGTCGAATGATCCCGCCTCGTACTTCTCGACCCAGACCCGGATCAGGTTGCGCGAGATGTCGTGGCGCTTCGCCAGCCCGTGCAGCGTCTCGCCCGCCAGGAACTCCTGCGCGACCTGCCGCTTGAACTCGACGCTGTGGGATCGGTGCTTCACCATCGCTTCCATCCTTTGAAAGCCCAGCACACCGGTCAATTCTTTTCACCCGAGCTGTCCGCCCCGAGGGGCCCACTCCACCTCGCGGCCCAAACCTGACATCCCTGGTTTGGCTTCTGAATGACCGGTCCTGATCTTTTCCGACATGGAGCGGCGACGTACAGAAGACGGGGGTCGGTGGGAGGATCGGTCGCGCGGTGCGCTGGCCGGCAGCCGAGGCCTCGATCACGACGAACTGGCAGGGGACGCCTGGTCTCGTCTCGAACGCTCCCCGGCAACTCTATCTGGCGAATCGGCCCGCCAACCGTTGCACCGCTGCCGGCGCGGCTCAGCCGCGAGTCAACTCGCCATTTCTGACTAGGCAACATTGACGACTGCAGCATGAGCCGTCGTGGCGACATGCTGAACATGATCGTGTGGTTAGACCAAGGCACCAGCATGCGCATGGAGGACAGCCGCTCTGGCGAATAGGCAATCGATAAAACACGGCAGTAGCGTTGTGCCTTGGCTGCAGCGGCCGGATGCGTTCGACACCGGGACGTGCCGCAGCGCACGCCATTTCACGGCGACCCTCCTGCTTGATCATCCCTGGGACCTGGATATCGCCGCAGTCGCCATCACGATCGTTGTTCGCTTTCCAACCATCGGGCGGGTCAGGCTTTTGGCGGGCCGCAAACCAGATGCGTCGCCGTCGATCGAGATCGACGGCGGCGAAATCACTCTGCGCTATGTGCCGGAGCCGGTCTCGCCCGATGTGCTGATGGCCGCGAAGCTGCCCTCCGGGCACTGGCGTTCAGGCCCTTCGCTACCCAGCCACGTCGCGCATGTCGACATCGAGTGCGGTGGCAACCTGCCCGGAATTGGAGGCGCCAAGGCCTATGCCGCTGCCGTTCATTTCGTTGCTACTGCGGCCTGCGCCGTGGCGCCAGCATGTGCCGTATTCTGGCGTACGGGTGACGTCCTCAACACCCCGGCGGCTTTCGCGCAGGGCGCCGAGACGATCCTCCGCGGCGGTGTTCCGCTCGACAGCTGGATCAGCTTCGCCGACGCTCCCTCGATCCCGGGCGGTCTCCAGAACGAAACTGAAATGCTGAGCCATGGCCTGCATCCCTTCATCGGCTGCGAACTGAAGCTAATGCCCCAACCCGCGAACTCGATCCTTGCCCGGCGCTGTCTGTCGCATATGGCCACGATGGTTCTTGACGAAACTCTGATCCTGAATGGGTGCGAAGCAGGCCATCGAGGGAGCCACCGGCCGACGGTTCGAGTGCTTGACTGCAGCGCGCTTCGTGAGCGCCCGCCCCATCTCATCACCGCGGACGGCACAGTTGCCGTACCAGGTCAGCCAGTGCCACGCTGCCGCTCCATGAAGTGAGGGACAGCGTCCGCATGGTCCATTCCGAGCCGCCGCTGCGTTACTGCCGTGTCCGTAAGTCTGGCCTCCGTGTCGCCACGGAGCGACGAAGCCCAGTCGAGCGCGGTAATCTGCGCCGCTCCGTTCAGGCCCGCGAGGGACAGTCCGAGCCCCGCCTGCAGCCTCGTTACGAAGCCGGCGACCACCTCCATCCGGTACCCCTTCAGCGCCCGGCGGTCGATTGCGGCGCTCAATTGGAAAACGCGCTGATCGGCGGAATCGAGGAAGCTGCGGATCGCGTCCTCACGCAGCTGTGCCGTCGCCTGGCGCGCCTCTGCCATCCAGCTTGCGACTGCCGGCTTTCCAAGCATCGCCTCTGCGAAACCGGACAGCGGCTCGCAAGCGGGGGCGCCGCCCGGGTCCGTCGCTGGAATCCAGATTGTCCCGTGCTGCAGGTCGATGGAGGCCGGCCGCACTTTGGTTTCCCGCGGACGCACCACCAACCAACTGAAATCCGCGGAAGCTTCGAGGAAGTCCGGACAGCCGATGCGGCCACAGACGTCCAGCGCCTGCTCGAGCGCCGAAACGGTCTTCGGCGTGATCTCCTGCCTGGCGTCCAGAACGAGGTCCCGTGAGCCGCAGGTCCCGACAAGCGCGGAGACCCGCGGGGCCGAGCCGAGCGCCAGCTTTGCCGCCAGTGCAATGGCCGCAGCCGGGGACTCGCAGTATCGTCGTGGGAATGGCGCCCACTCGCGCTTTGTCGCCTGATCTTGAATCCGGGTATCGACGGCCGCCTGCGGCAGTCCCTCGCCGTGTCGCGCGGAGAGATTGGCGGACAAAAGCCTGTCGAAGCTGTCGAGGACGTACTTCGACACAGCATGAGAGACGACGAACTCCCGGTGATCAAATCGAACATTATGGGCGATCACGATCATTGCGAGCCGTGGTGCCGCAGGCTCGACGACGACCTCGAAAAACCGCGCCCACTGCACCGACAGCCCCATACAACAATAAATGCTCCGTGATATTTTACACGGGCGCGGATGGTTTTCCCAGCCTGCGTCTGGCCAGTCGGCGAGTCGATTGCGAAGGTGCGCTCGCGGCGGTGCAATCTGCCTTTGCGGCAAGGAGTTCGCGACCACACGCGGTTGACGATCCCGTCCGGATTTCCCCCGGTCAGACAACCAGGCTCGGAAGGGGCCGCGGTGCGGCGTCCTGGGGCCCTCGTTCGGGCCCGCGTCCCTTCACGGCGCGCAGGCTGCGGGCGCGGGCCTCATCGCCGCGCCGGAGCAGTCGCGCAATCCTCGACGGACGTATGACAGGCGATCCGCCCGCGGTTCCGGGCGCCGCTAGCCAAGCCCACCTCTCTCACCAGCGGTGGGAAAGGTCCATATCGGGCCCAACTGCGCGTACTTCCGGCAGACGCTTCCCGCATATCGCCTCTCGGCACCCGGCTGTGGTCGCGGCGACCCTGATTGCGAATGCCAACCGGGACCACGCCGGCAGTGTCGATGCGGACCGCGCAGCATCACATCGCGTCGGCCTCGACGAGTTCAGGTTGCCCCACGCGAACGCCGGTCGTCCGCAACACGCGCCCGGAGTTTTTCGCGACCGGAAAGCGTTGATGGACGTGAAGGTCCTGCCCCGGGGAAATTCCGGCACGATCGGCCAGCTGATCGCAAAGCTCCGCGCTGATCTCCCAGAGGCAGGCGCAGATCTCACCTTCGGCGGACGCTCTGCTGCCAAGCACTTCGGCCGGCCAGCCGCAGGACTGGAACACCCTGACCATGTGCATTGCGGTCACGCCGACGTAGAACTCGACGCCAGAGCGCAGGCCGAACTTGCAGCCGGCCCACATCAGCGCGGCCGCCGCCCGGCCTTTTGCGCCAGGGTGCGCCACGAAGAAGCGCGTGCACTCCCAGATCGCCGGGCTCGCGATCGCTACACCGTCCGTCAGGTCGGAGAAGTGGTCGGCGATCATAGTCGGGCCTGTTGTGGGCAGGAGACGAGTTGATCCCACGTGAGAGCCATGTCCGTCATGCATAATTATGTAAAGCGGGTTCTCGCGATCGTATTCATCGATCTCTCGGCCCCGGTCGTCGATTTGTAGATCCCAGCCGAGCTTTTCGTGGAATTGCATTTTCCTGTCTCGGAACATGCAGTCCGCCATTTCTGAAAAGTCGCGGATATCGTTTCCGTAGACAAGTGTGAAGTTATGGCTCATTGCTCCCTCCTCCATTAGTCATAGGATTGCTGACCACTGCACATGTTATGTGTAGCGTGTGGCAGTATACTTTGTCTCGACTGAGATATTACAACCTAAGGTAGGATTCGCAAGACCTTGGTATTTGCGCGGCGAATCCGGCGGAAGAGCTCGCCTTCAAGGCAGAAATTCCCTAGACAACCTATCGTTCAGAGCGGTTGTTAATGTAGAGCCGCAACAGGAAGCCCCGCGCCCGGGCGCGTCGATCTTCCGAATGCGATAAAATGAGATCAGCGCAGCCGCTGCATGCGGGGCAGGTCAGGGTGGCCGCGGCCCAACTGATTCGCTGCGGTTCCCTGCCGCCGTTCGCGTCTCGGCGGAGCTGCTCAGGCGGGATCTATCACGCCGCTCTGCACAGCCAGTGCGACGGCATGAGGAACGTTCAGGGCCCCGACCTTGAATCGAGCGCTATCAAGATAGACGCGCAGCGTGTTCTCCGAAATGCCGAGCCGCTCGGCAACGTGACCACGGCCGAGTCCCTGCGCGATCAGTTGAAGGGCCTCCTTCTCGCGGTTGGAGAGTGGCCGCGGCTGTGCAGCGGCACCGAACCCATGCAGCTTCAGCACAGCCTGATGGGCGAAATGCGCCAGGAGCAGGAAGTCCGTACGATGCTCGGTGATGAGCTTCGCCCAGGTTTCCCGGTTGCACGTCTTGTTGATCGTGAAAATTGCGAACTGGCCAGAGGGGCCGCGGATAGGAACCGTGTAGCCCTGCTCTCCGATCCCGAATTCGGCGGCTTCGTTGCGAAACCGCTCTTTTTTCGTGCCCCGCCAGTCAAGCTCGCTCCAGTCCAGGGGATCAAACCGTCCTGCCGCTCCCGCCATTACCGGGTCGACGGACGCGAAGTTCGCCTCGAGGTAATGGGCCACCCAATCGGGCGTGTAGGACATCGCGGCGAACTGCCTGCCTTCCCGGCGCAGGGTGCCCCCTGAGCCTGCGAGGTGCTCCGCTGTACTTCTTGAGGACTGCGCCGTAACTCCGAGAGATATCGCGTAGTAATAGACGTGGTCGACATCATAGGTTCCTCGGATCGCCTCGATGATTTCGTCAAAGGCGACGAGCTCCGGGAGGCCCCGCAGACGTTCGATGATCGCGTTCAGCTGATCTGACATCTAATGCCCCTGGATCACCTGTTGCGCCTGGAGCGGTCTCATGTACAGTCAGAACGGCGAGACGACCTCACTGCGGCGCGAAGCTTTTCAAACGAATGAAGCCCGAAGGGCCAGTTTGCATCCTTTCTGGCCACCCGCGAGCCGTCAAGTTCTCTAGCAGGCAGGCTTTCGATCCGGTAGCCCCGTTTCCGATCTCGTGGAGGCTGCATTCGCAACCCGAGGGCAGACCTGAACTCGACCCGCGGCCCTCACACTGACGGAACATCGGGCGCGGACCGGCACTTGGAAGCGCCTTTTCCGAAGCAGAGCGCCGCGATAGGCATCAGCTGTCTCCCGGCAATCGGCCGAGCGGGCGCCTGGGCCTTGGCGGCTTGGTTCCGGGGAACGTCCGCCTTCAGGCTGGATCAGGTCTTCGGTGTCCGCCGCACGCACGAGCGGGCCAGCCGAGCCCGGTCCTGTCGCCGGCAGGGTCCGGGCCACATCGCCGTAGCGCATGCGCTCACGCTACCTTGGAGGTGCGGCTTTCCAGCCACCGGGCAATTGCGCTTCTCGCGCCACGCCGATACGCGGTCGCAGAGAACGGAAAGCGGCGTCCGTGCGAGCCGCGGCGTTTCCCGACCATCGCCGGCAGCTCCGCGCCATGGGCCACTGCAGGACTGGGCCGACGAGTTCGCGCCCGCTCAGCGATAGATGAGATGCACCAGACCCGTCGATACGAGCGGCACGTAGGTCACGAGGAACAGCACCAGCAGCAGCACGCCGATGAACGGCAGGTTCGCCTTCGTCGTCTCCCATATGTCGGTGCGCGCGATCGAGCAGGCCGTCGTCAGCACGCTGGCCACCGGCGGCGTCTGCTGGCCGATCGCGATGTTCAGTGTGACGACGATCCCGAAATGCAGCGGATCGATGCCGACGTCGCGCACCAGCGGCATCACAATCGGCACAACCAGGATGATCGCCGCCGCGCCGTGCAGGATCATGCCGACGACCAGCAGCATGATGTTCAGCATGAACAGCACGACATAGGGGTTGTCCGACAGGCCGGTGATCCAGGCGGCGAAGCTCTGCGGCGCCTGGCTCTGGGTCAGGTAGAGCCCCAGCACCGCCGAGGTCGCGACCAGCAGCATCACGACCGCCGTCTGGACGACGCCCTCGACCACCGCCGCCTCCAGCTCGCGCCAGCTCAGCTCGCGATAGACCAGCGTGCTGATGACCAGCGCGGCGACGACCGCCAGCCCCGCGCCCTCGGTTGCGGTGACAATGCCGCCCATGATGCCGCCCAGGATGATCAGCGGCAGCGTCAGCGCCGGCCCGGCCGACTTGAACGCGCGCCAGAGCCGGCCGAACGAAAAGCGCTCGTCGCGCGGCAGGTCGTATTTGCGGGCGAAGTAGTTGCAGAGCCCGGCCAGCAGCCCGGCGCCGATCAGCCCCGGCACGACGCCGCCGACGAAGAGCTGCACGATCGAGACGTCGGCGATGGCGCCGTAGAGGATCATCGGGATCGACGGCGGGATGATGATCGCCAGCGACGCCGCCGACGAGGTCAGGGCGGCGGCAAAGGCCGGCCGGTAGCCCTTGCGCTTCATCTCGGGGATCAGCACCGAGCCGATCGCGGCAACGTCGGCCACCGCGCTGCCCGAGATCTCGGCGAAGAACAGCGCGACGCCGACCGTGACCATCGCGAGGCCGCCGCGGACGAACCCGACCATGGCCGAGGTGAAGTCGATCAGCCGGCGCGAGATGCCGCCGGTGTTCATCAGCGCGCCGGCGAAGATGAAGAGCGGGATGGCGATCAGCGGAAAGCTGGTCGCGCCCTGGAAGATCGTCAGCGCGGCGTCATAGAAGCCGAAGGTCCCGTGGTCGAGCCAGGCGCCGAACAGCGCGATGGCGCAGATCGAGACGGCGATCGGCACGTTGATGGCGATCAGCAGCACCAGCACGACCAGCAGCAGGGCGATCATCATGGCCGGCGACCCTCCGATGCCGCGAGGGTCGCGCGCTCGATCTCGCGCAGCATCTCCTCCTCCTCGGCCGTCCGGCCGGTGCGCAGGCGAGCCAGCGTCCCGGGCGTCGACAGCGCGTGCGCCAGGATGAACAGGACGGCGCTGACCGGCACCGCCGACTGCGTGAACCAGAGCGGCACCCAGTTCAGCGAGACCAGCGTCTCCGAGCCCATGATGCGCATCACGACCCAGCCGGCCCAGGCGAGGATGGCGAAGACCGCGTAGAACACGGCCTCGCCCAGGACGAACAGCGGCACCCGCAGCCCTGCCGGCGCGCCGGCCAGCACGCCCTCGAAGCCCAGATGCCGGCGCAGGAGCGCGGCGTAGGCGCCGCCGTAGAAGGTGATCCAGGCCAGCAGGACCGACGCGACCTCGTCGTACCAGATGAAGGACGAGTTGAAGACGTAGCGCGCGATCGACCGAGGCGACGACGACCACCGTCAGCACCAGCAGCAGGACGGTCGTCAGCACGCGCAGCACGCGTTCCAGGATGCGGGCAACAGCTGTCATGGCGTTCCTACAGGCATGCGGAAACGCCGGCGCCCGCGGGCGCCGGCGCGATGCAGTGCATCCCGGTCAGGAGCCCTTGCCGGCCAGGTCGATCGCCTTGTCGATCATCTCCTTGCCGCCCGGAACCTCGTTGGCGAAGGCGTCGTAGATCGGCTTGGACGCCGCGACGAAGGCGTCGTGGTCTGCCTTGTTGAACTCCATGCCGGCGTCGACCAGCTTCTGGCGCAGCGCCTCGTCCTCGGCCGCGCCCTTGTCGCGCGCCCAGGACTCCATGTCGCGCGCCGTGTCCTCCAGCACCTGGCGGACCTCCGGGTCCAGCCCGTCATAGAAGGCCTTGCCCATGGTCGGATAGGCCGGCGTGTAGACGTGATTGGTCTCGGACAGGTACTTCTGCACCTCGTTGAACTTGGCCGCGTCGATGTTGGTGTAGGGGTTCTCCTGCCCGTCGATGACGCCGGTCTGCAGCGCCGTGAAGACCTCCGAGAACGCCATCGGCGTCGGGTTGGCGCCCCAGTTCTCGAACATCTTGACGCGCCAGGTCGACTTGGGCGTGCGGATCTTGATGCCCTTCAGGTCGTCGGGCACGACGATCGGGCGGACGTTGTTGGTGATCTGGCGGGTGCCGTTCTCCCACATCGCCAGCACCTTGTAGCCCTTGTCCTCGACCGTCGGGGCGATCTCGGGCCAGAAGATCTCCTTCTCGATGCGGCCGACATGAGTCGCGGTCGGCGACCAGGAAGGGCATGTCGAACAGCGCGAACTTGTCCGAGATCGACGACATGATCGACGAGGGCAGGGCGATGGCGACGCTGCCCAGCTTCAGCTTCTGCATCAGGTCCTTGTCGTCGCCGATCTGGCCGCTGTCGTAGACGACGACCTTGGCCTTGTCGCCCAGCTTCTCGTTGGCCCGGTTGGCGAACTCCTGCGCCGTCTCGGCCTGCAGGCTGCCCTTCTCGGCCGACAGGCCGAAGACGATCTCCTGCTGGGCCAGCGCGGGGGTCGCGACCAGCACGGCCGCCGCGATCATGGTGGTCAGTTTCATCTTTCTTCCTCCCTTTAGGACGCTCACTGTTCGGTCTGGACGGCCGCGCGCCGGGCGTTCTCGGCGCGCGCGAGTGCCGCTTGCCACGTGGCTTCGTCCGGCTCGGCGGGCGTGCCCTGGCCCGCGAGCTCGGCGGCCAGCAGCAGCGCGCGCCGCGTCGCGCCGGGGTCGGCCCGGCCCTGGCCGGCGATGTCGTAGGCGGTGCCGTGCGCGGGTGTGGCGATCCAGAACGGGAACCCGCCGATCAGCGTGACGCCGCGGTCGAAGCCGATCAGCTTCATCGCGATCTGTCCCTGGTCGTGGTACATCGACAGGACCGCGTCGAACTCGCCGCGGGTGGCGCGCAGATAGACGGTGTCCGAAGGCCAGGGCCCGGTGACCGAGAGCTGCATCTCCTGAGCGCGGCGCACCGCGGGGGCGATGATTTCGGCATCCTCGGGGCCGAAATTGCCGCCGTCGCCGGCATGCGGGTTCAGCGCCGCGACGCCGATCCTCGGCCGGCCGCGCCCGGCGGCGCGCATGGTGTCGTCGGTCAGGCGGATGCTGTCCAGGACACGCTCCTCGGTGATCATCCCGGCGACGCGCGACAGCGGCACGTGGCTGGTCACGCGAGCGTTCCAGAACTCGTCCAGGACGTTGAACTCGCGGCCCTCGGTCGAGACGCCGAGGATGCGCTGGATAAAGCCGATCTCGTCGACATAGTCGGCGCTGGCCAGCCGCATCGAGTGCTTGTTGAAGGGCGTGAAGCAGACCGCATCGGCCGCCCCCGCGGCGCAGAGCGCCAGCGCGGCGGCGAAGTTCTCCAGCGCGGCGGCGCCGGTCAGCGCCGAGCCGTCGCCGGGCGTCACGCCGTCCGGGTCGCAGTTGCCGAGGTCGAGCAGGGCCATCTCGGCGCCCGGCCCGTTTACCGCCGGGACATCCAGCGAGATGCCCGCCAGGCGCGCGCCCTCGTCCAGCAGCCTCCGGTCGCCGATGACGACAAGGCGCGCGGCGTCGCCGATCTCGCGATCCGCCAGCGCCCGCGCGGCCAGCTCGGCGCCGATCCCGGCGGCATCGCCGAGCGCGAGCGCGAGTGTCGGTCGCTCTGCCACAGTGATTCCTTTACCCTGGATGCCGTATCCTGTATACAATACGCGGAATGACCGAGATCGAGCAACCCTCTTCCGAACCGCCCCGCGTGCCGCTGGCGCCGCTCGAGCGGCGGACGCTGCACGCCCAGGTCGTCGACCGGCTGCGCGACCTGATTACCGAGGGTGTGGTGGCGCCGGGCGAGAAGCTGAACGAGATGCAGCTCTGCGCCGAACTCGGCGTCTCGCGCACGCCGTTCCGCGAGGCCTTGAAGACGCTGGCCGGCGAGGGGTTGATCGAGACGCAGTCGGGGCGGAGCGCCACCGTTCGGCGCTACGCGCAAGACGAGGTGCGGGGCATGCTCGAGGTGATGGCCGAGATCGAGGCGCTGGGCGGACGGCTGGCGTGCGAGCGGGCTCCCGACGACGCAATCGCCGCGATCCGCGCCGCCCACGCCGAGATGCTCGACCTCTACCGCCGGCGCGAGCGGCTTGCCTACTACAAGCTCAACCAGGCCATCCACAGCATGATCGCCGCCGCATCGGGCAACCCGACGCTGGTCGAGCTGCACGGAAACCTGCAGGCGCGCATGAAGCGCATCCGCTTCATCGGCCACAGTGCCCCGGAGAACTGGCGCGACGCCGTCGCCGAGCACGACGAGATGGACGCCGCTCTGGCCCGCCGCGACGGCGCGGCGCTGGCCTGCGTGCTGCGCCGGCATCTCCTCAACACCTGGGATCGGGTCAGGACCGCCATTTGATCGCGATCGCCGCAAACGCCCTCTCTGCCGCTCCTGCAAATCCTGACCCTACGATCATCGGCGATGGTCTGGGATGGATCGAATCCGGTCCGTGTCTCGTCGCGAGAGGGTGCCTGGTCTTGGTCGAAAGCGGACGGGGAGGCGATCCGAACCGATATTGGCATCTGGTATTCGACGCCGTCGTCCGTGATCGCAGCCGGCTGGGTGCCTGCGAGCGTCAATGTGCCATGAATACGGGCACCGTGGCGTTGGCGAGGATGTGGCTCGTCGCGCCGCCGAAGATCATCTGACGAAGCCGGCTCTGAGTATAGGCGCCCTTGACCAGGAGGTCGCAGTCGAGCGTGGTGGCTTCCTTGAGTATCCGCTCGCCCGAACGGATGCCGGCGTCCGGGAGCAGGCAGAGCTCGGCTGCGATGCCGCTTCCGTCGAGGCGCTGCCGGATCAGCTCTCCGGATGGCTGATGTCCCAGCGACCCGTCGTCGGCAAGGAGGAAGACGCGACGCGCTTGCTTGAGCAGCGGCTTGGCGAAGGCGATCGTCCGGGCCGTCTCGCTGCTGCCGTTCCAGGCGATCACCACGGTCGCGCCGAACGCCTCGACCTCCCGCGGCGGCGAGATGAGGATGGGGCCGCCGCTGTCGAAGAGGGCGGATTCCAGCGTCGTGATCGAGCTCCCGACGGACATCGGCTGGCCGACGACGGTCAGGTCGAAGGCGCGGGCGTGGCTGCCGAGAAAGCCGTCTCCGCCCAGCCCTCGCCGGCTCCATCGCCAGCGCGGACCGTCGGCCCCGGGTCGATCCGCCTCGGCCAGGCCACGGCCGTTCATGATCCGCTCGAAAAGCATCCGTGCGGTCTCCTCGCCCGAGCCGGCATTCCAATCGCTCCTGCTCGACGATGGCCGCGCTCGCGGCATCCCAGGGCAGGCCGGCAAGGGGTGGCAGTTGCAGGGCAAAGCCCTCGACGAGGCTTCCGAAGCGGCCTGCGACGAGGGCGGCCAGATGCGGCGCATGCGCAGCCATGTCATGCTGTTCGACGGGGACGAGGATCATTTTCATTTGGACCCCCACGAAGCTCGCGCTTTAAAAGCCGGGCGGGTTCCGTCGCCCGTCGAGGTCGTTCAGAAGGCGAAACCTCTCCCGATGACTATACCCGATCGCGGACCCGGAACCAAAGAGGGCGGTGCTCCGGCGCGGAACCCGCGGCGCGATTTCTTCACCATCTTTCCCTCGATCATGCTGCCGATGTTCCTGGCGGTGGTCGACCAGACCATCGTCGCGACGGCGCTGCCCGCCATCGCGGCCTCGCTGGGAGAGGTGCATCGGCTGTCATGGGTGGTCGTGGCGTATCTCGTGGCCACGACGATCGCCGCCCCCGTCTACGGCCGTCTCGGGGATGTTCTCGGCCGGCGCCGGCTGATCTTCGTCGCGCTGACGATCTTCATGGCCGCATCGGTCATCTGCGCGCTGTCGCAGAGCATCATCATGCTGGCGGCGGCCCGGGTCCTGCAAGGCGCTGGCGGTGGAGGCCTGATGACCCTCTCTCAGGCACTGGTCGGCGAGACCATCCCGCCGCGCGACCGGGCGCGCTACCAGGGCTACCTTGCGGCAGTCGCGGTGACGTCGAGCGCGTTCGGCCCAGTGGCCGGCGGCTTCCTGACCGAGCATTTCGGCTGGCAGTCGGTGTTCCTGGTCAACCTGCCGGTCGGCGCCCTCGCGGCGCTGCTGGCGCTGCGCCTGCCCCGCCGGGCCGGGACCGGCGAGGAGTTTCACTTCGACATGCTCGGGCTCGTTCTCTTCGCCGCTTTCATCGCGTCCTCGCTCGTGATGCTGGAGAACGCGCAGCCCGCCATGCGGGGAGACTGGTTGCTCCCGGCCTGCCTCCTTCTCGTCGCGCTAGCCACCGTCTTCCTTCTGGTCCGGCACGAGCGGCGCGCCCGCTCTCCGCTGTTCTCGATCCCGCTGATGAAGCACCCGGCAATCTGGCGCTGCGACGCGCTCGCGGCTTGCCACGGCGCGATGCTGGTGTCGCTGATCACCTTTCTGCCGCTCTACTACCGGATCGTTCACGGGACCTCCGCCGCCGAGACGGGACTCCTCATGCTGCCGCTGACCGTGGGGATCGGCATAGGCTCGCTGACGACCGGGCGCATTGTCGGGCGGACCGGCAGGACGGCGATCTTCCCCTCGATCGGCGTGACCGTCGTGGGGATCGGACTACTCTGCGTGGCGCTCCTGTCGCCGAGGCTGAGCGCGAATCAGCTCTCCTGGACGTTCGGCCTGGTGTCCATCTTCATGGGTACCGTGATGGGGGTGGTGCAGCTGACTGTGCAACTCGCCGCCGGAAGCCGCCAGCTCGGCGCCGGAGCCGCCACGGTGCAGTTCTCGCGCTCTCTCGGCGCCGCCGTCGGCACGGCGATTGTCGGGAGCGTTCTGTTCTCGACGCTGACGATCGCGAGCCCGGAAGCCGGCGAGGCCTTTTCCCGACTCCTTGCCGAAGGGCCGAGCGCATTGCAGGATGTGAGCGCGTCCCAGCACCAGGCGATCCAACTCGGGCTCGGTCAGGCGTTCCGCAATGCCTTCCTCTGCACCGCGCTTTTCGCGGGCATGGGAATGTACCTCACCTGGTCGCTGCCGATCCGGCGGGTCTAGGCCCGGGCGACCTTCCGCGGTCCGGGCGAATGCCGATGAACGAGATCGCCCCGTGTTTCCAGAGCCGCGGGGGGCGAAACTGCATGCTTGCCATGCGTGCGGATCGGGCCTTGAACTGTCCGTTCGTGCAGTCATCGCCTGAGGGGCAGAAACATGAGCGTGATCGAGTATGCGGTCGCCGAGCGCTGCCGCTTCGCCGATGGCATGACGTTCGGAAGCGTCGGATGCTACGAGCGGCTGACGGGGCGCGCGACCTTCGCCGCCGATCCGCGCGGCGAGGCGCAGCAGGCGGTCGTGGACATCGCGCTTGCGCCGGTCGACGCGGAATGGGCTGGTGCGGTTCGAGGCGGATTTCTGCATTCTGCGCCCCGTTGATCCCCAGCGGGGCAATGGCCGGATCTTCTTCGACTACGGCAACCGCGGTAACAAGCGCGCATTGCAGTTCTTCAACGACGCGCTTCCGTCGAACGACCCGCGCACGGCCGAGCATGCGGGCAATGGGTTCCTGATGCGGCGCGGCTACACGATCGTGTGGCTCGGCTGGCAGGGCGACCTGCTGCCGGGCGACGGCCGGATGCTGCTGGACGTGCCGGTGGCGACGGAGGACGGGCGGACCATCACCGGGCCGGCCCGTGCCGAGTTCATCGCCGTCGAGCCCGGCGCGACCGTCTTTCCGCTCAGTTCGCTCGCCTCGACAAGGGCGCATCCGGCGGCTTCGCTCGATACGCGGCACGCGCGGCTGACCCGTCGGCGCTACGCATCGAGCCCGCGCGAGGAGATCCCGCCGCAGGACTGGGCCTTCGCCCGGGTCGAGCGGGGCGGCGGCGTCGACAATCAGGGCGCAGAGAGCGGGGTCGTCCCCTCCGACAGCCATGTCCATCTGCCGGGTGGCTTCACGCCGGGCTGGATCCACGAGTTGGTCTACGAGGCGCGGGACCCGCGAGTCCTCGGGCTCGGCCATGTCGCCGTGCGGGACTTCGTGAGCTTCCTGCGGCATGACGAGGCGACCGCCCGTGGCGAGCCGAACCCGCTGCGCGAGGGTGGCCGGCGCATCGAGAAGGCCTATGCCTGGGGACGGTCCCAGACCGGGCGCTGCATCCGCGATTTCCTGCATCTCGGGTTCAATGCCGACGAGCAGGGCCGGCGCGTCTTCGACGGTGTCCTGCCGCATGTGGCGGGCGCCGGAAAGATGTGGATGAACCACCGTTTCGCCAATCTCGGCCTTCTCCCGGGGCAGGAGCACGAAAACCATTTCTCGCCGGCCGACCGGTTCCCGTTCTCGTATGCCGTCTCGACGGATCACATCACCGGGCGGCGGGACGGGATATTGAAGCGGCCGGAGACAGATCCGAAGGTGATTCACACGGATTCCGCCTCCGAGTACTGGCATCGGCGGGCGTCGCTCGTCCTGACCGACACGCGAGGCGACGATCTCGACCTGCCCGAGAATGTCCGCGTCTACACATGGGCGAGCTCCCAGCATTTCGCGGCTCCGCTCATGGGCAGGCCGATGCAGGGGCAGGCGCAGACATACGCCAATGTCGTTGCCACCTCGATGTTCTTCCGCGCCTGCCTGGACAATCTGGACGCCTGGGCATCGGACGGCACGCCGCCGCCGGACAGCCGGCATCCGCGACGGAGCGACGGCACGCTGGTCGGCGCAAGCGATTGGCGCCGCGCGTTTCCTGCCATCCCCGGGGTCGCCTTGCCGCGCGGGCCGAGCCGGCTGGAGGCGCTGGACTTCGGTCCGGAGATCGACCGGGGCCGGATCAACAAGGAGCCGCCCGAGGTCGTCCCGGGCGACGAGTACGCCGTGCTGGTGCCCGCGGTCGACGCGGACGGGAACGAGGTTGCGGGCGTCCGGGCACCGATGGTGCAGGCGCCGCTGGGGACTTATGCCGGCTGGAGCCTGCGCCGACGCGGCAACGCGCACGGCGCCATGGTGGGCATCACCGGCAGCTATATCCCGCTGCCGGAGAGCGAGGAGGAGCGGGCGCAGACGGGTGACCCCCGGCGCTCGATCCTCGACCGCTACGGTGATCGCGCGGGCTATGTCGCGGCGATCCGGTCAGCGGCCGAGGCGCTGGTCGCCGAGAGGCTGATGCTGGAGGAAGACGTCGAGCGCTGCATCGCCGAGGCCGCGGACTGGGGGCGCCCTCGGCACGATGTCCGGCTTTAGCGGAAGGCCCGCTCTAGACGCTCGAACATGTGCGCGGTGTTCACCTCGATGATTCACGGAGGGAACGCCTCGGGGCGGCAATGCGGCAAAACGGCCCGGATGCCGCGTCGGCCCGGCCGGGCGCCGATTGCGATTGAGGTGAGGCCTGAGCACGGCATCAGTGCCGGGGTGACGATCAGTTTGCGGCGTCGCTCGGCGTGTCGCGCGCGGTCGTCCGGCGCTCGATTTCCTCGAAGCGCTGGTCAACGACATGCGCCGCGGCGGCGACGTGCGCCTCGGCTGCCTGGCGCGCCGCAGCGGGATCGCGCCGGCGGACGGCCTCGACAATGGCGTCGATCTCGCGCCGCGTCTCGGCCAGGCGGCCGGGCAGGGACATCGAGATGCGGCGGAGTTGGACGACGCGGTTGTTGAGCTGCGTGAACATCTGTCGGACCACGCGGTTTCCGCAGCCCTCGAGCACGCAGGCATAGAAGGCGTTCTTGGCGTCGAGCAGCGCCTGCGGCGGGTCGCCCGCGTCCAGCTCGCCCAGCCGGGCAGCCAGCCGGAACAGCGCCTCGCGCGTCGCCTCGCTGGCGCGCTCGGTGAACTCGGCGAAGGCCAGCCCCTCGAGCACGGCGCGCACCCTGTAGAGATCGCGCGCCGCCTGCCGGTCGATCCGCGAGACCGTCAGGCCGCGATGCGGCACCAGAGTGACCAACTCCTCGGCGGCCAGCTTCTGCACGGCCTCGCGAACCAGGCTGCGGCTGACCTGGAACATCTCGCAGAGCTCGCGCTCCTTCAGGTGCCGCCCGGGCACCAGCCGGCCGTCGAGGATTGCGTCGCGGATGGCAGCGACAAGCCGGCTGCTGAGGGTCACGCCCTCGCGGTTGATGACGAAGCTGCCGTCGTCCGTCCCGAGGATGTCGCGCTCGGCGTTCTGGTCGGCCGCAGGGACGCTCTCGGGGTCTGTCATGCGCTTCTCCGCAATCACGATCTGGGTTTCGTCGGACGATTGGTCACGCCTGCGCCACGCCTGCGCCTGCCGGCGGTAGACGGAACGACGACGCGACGATCGCTCGCCGAACGGAAGGGCCGACAATGCCAGAAGAACCCGCCGACACCTATGATCTCTATGCGATCCGCTACACGACGCGGCAGGCACGCCGACGCGATCATTTCATCGGCGGCGACCCGCATGACGGGCCGATGCCGATCGGCTGCTTCGTGTGGATCGCCGTCGGGCGCGAGCGGATCTCCGCCATCGATACCGGCTTCACGCGCGAGGTCGCCGATCGGCGCGGGTGCGACTGGATGGGCTGCCGCGCCTCCGGCGTCGCCACGACGATCAGTGCAGTAGGGGGGAAATGTCGAACTCATCCCCGGCACGGCCAGGGTACGGCGACGCGTCGAACTCTGTCAGCCGGCTGGCGTCTGCCCTCGGCGCGAGAGAAGGGCAATCACGAGCGGCAGCAGCCAGACGGCGATCGTCACGATGCCCAGCCCGGCGGCGATCGGGCGCTCGAAGAACGCGAGCATGTTTCCGTTTGCCTTGATCATCGAGGTGATGAAGTTCTGCTCGAGCATCGGGCCTAGCACCAGCCCCAGGATCGTGGGCGCGACCGGATAGCCGTTTTCCTCCATCAGGAAGCCCACGACGCCCAGCGCCAGCATGATGCCGATGCCGAAGACCGTGTTGTTGATGGCGAAAGAGCCGACGACGCAGAACATCAGGATGATCGGCATCAGCACGTTCAGGGGCACCCGCAGCACCTGCTTGGCGACCTTGATGAGCGTCCAGCCGAGGGGCAGCATGATCAGGTTTGCCAGGAAGAAGACGATGAAGACCGCGTAGATCAGCTCCGGCGTGTGGATGAAGATCGTCGGCCCGGGATTCATCCCCTTGACGTAGAGAACCCCGACGACGATCGCCGTGATGGAGTCCCCCGGAATTCCGAAGACGAGGGCAGGGATCCACGCGCCGCTGACGGCGCCGTTGTTCGCGGCGCCGGCCTCGACGATCCCCTCGACATGGCCCGTGCCGAATTTCTCGGGCTCGCGGGAAAATTTCTTGCTGACCGCGTAGGCGATCCATGCCGCGATGTCGGCGCCCGCCCCGGGCAGCGCGCCGATCACCGTGCCCAGCACGCTGCCGCGCAGGAGCTGCACGGGATAGCGCTTCAGGTTCTGCCACTGGCCCTTGAAGATGCCGTGCATGGCCCCGGCCGGCGGACCGGCGGTCCGGCGCGTCGCCGCCATCGAGCGCAGCACCTCCGAGACCGCGAACAGCCCGATCATCGCCGGGATGAAGCTGACGCCTCCCATCAGCTCGACGCTGCCCATCGTGAACCGCGGCTGGCCGGCCGGGTTGTCCAGCCCGATGGTCCCCAGGAACAGCCCGATCAGCAGGGCGATCAGCCCCTTGGGCACCGAGCCCGGCGAGATGAAGACGGCGCAGCTGAGGCCGAGGCAGACCAGCCAGAAGTACTCGAACGAGCTGAACTTGAGCGCCACCTCGGCCAGCGCGGGCGCCGCGGTGACGAGCACGACGGTGCCGAACAGCCCGCCGATGCACGAAAAGACCAGCCCGGCGCCCAGCGCGACCTCGGCCTTGCCCTTGCGGGTCATCGCGTACGCCTCGTCGGCATAGGCGGCGGATGCCGGCGTTCCGGGAATGCGCAGCAGGCAGCCGGGGATGTCGCCGGCGAAGATCGCCATCGCGGTCGCGGTGACGATCGCCGAGATGGCCGGAACCGGCTCCATGAAGAAGGTGACGGGCACCAGCAGCGCCGTCGCCATGGTCGCCGTCAGCCCCGGGATCGCCCCGACGAACAGCCCGAACGCCGCCGACGCAATGATGACGACCAGCACATAGGGGTCGAAGACCAGGCCGAAGGCGGCCGAGATGGTGTCCATGTTCACCAGAGGAACGAGAAAAGATCGCTACGCGGCAGCGGGACGCGCATGAGGACGCCGAACGCCTGCTGGATCACCAAGGTGGCGATCAGGGCGATGACGATCGCGTAGACCGGCCGGACCCGCATCGCGAGGAACAGGGTGACGAGCACCAGGAACGAGCTGAGCGTGAAGCCGAGCCGATCGGAGAACGCGATGTAGAGCACGACCAGCAGGATCGTCAGGAGCATCCTGAGCATGGCGACCCGCGACCGGCCCCAGTCGGAGGCGGCAAAGCCGGGCAGGGCCTGCCAGTCGACGATCCCCCGCACGATCAGCACCAGCGCGACAATGGCAAAGCCCGCACCGATCAGCAGGGGGAAGGTCGACGCCCCGTAGGGTTGCCCCGGCATGGCCGGGAACTGCCACGACATCGCCATCAGGGCGAGGCCGAAGGCGAGGAACAGCGCGCCCGCGATCGCGTCGTTGATCCTCACCGTCGCCCCCGCCCGTTGTCGATTGCCCGGTTACTTCTGCACCAGGCCCGCTTCGGTCATGACCTTGCCGAGGTCCTCGTCGGCCCCGCCGATATAGGTCGTGGCCTCCTCGGCCGGCTTCCACACCAGGCCAAAGCCGCGCTCCTTCATGAAGCCCTGGTAGTCGCTGCTGTTGTAGGCCTTCTCGACGGCAGCGACGAGCTTCTGCTTGACGTCGTCGGGCAGCCCCTTCGGTCCGGCCAGAGCACGCCACGCGGCAATGGTCCAGTCGGAGCCGGTCGCCTCCTTCAGCGTCGGCACGTCCGGGAACAGGCCCAGGCGCTCGGACCCCATGTTGGCGAGCGGCCGCACCTTGCCGGCCTCGATCAGCGCCCGGCCCTCGGCCAGCGACGCGGTAACAATGTCGACGCCGCCTGCCACCATGTCGGTCAGGCCCGGCGCGGCGCCCTGGCTGGGCACCCACGTCACCTTGTTCGGATCGACGCCCTCGGAGAGCAGCCAGCCGGCGAGCCCGAGGTGCCAGATGCCGCCCTGGCCGGTGCCGGATGCCTTGAAGGTGCCCGCCGGCTTGTCCTTGATCGCCTGAAGGAGCTGGTCGAGCGTCTGGTACTCGGAATCGGCCGAGACCATCACGCCGCCCGGGTCGGCATTCACCAGCGCCAGGATGTCGTAGTTGTTGTAGTCCAACTCCGTCAGGCCCTGGTGGTGCATCATCGCGATCTCGACCGTGATGACGCCCAGCGTGTAGCCGTCCGGCTTCGCGTTCGCGATCGCCGAGTGACCGACGACGCCCGAGCCGCCCGTGCGGTTGACGACGTTGACCGGCTGGCCGAGCTCCTTCTCGAGAAGGCTGGCGAAGATGCGGCCGACGGCGTCGGTGCCGCCACCGGCGCCCCATGGCACGATCAGCTCGATCGGGCGCTCGGGATAATCCGCCGCCCAGGCGGCGGGCGCGCCGAACACGCCGGTCGCCGCCAGGGTCAGGGCGGCCAGCGTCGTGAAAGTTCTCCTGATCATTTGTTCCTCCCTTCAGGCGCGTTGAGCGCCGCTTTTTGTGTCCTCGACCCTACGCATACGAGCCGCGGGGTCACAAGATGGGATCGTGCAGAGATCAGCAGGGCGTTGAGGGCGACGGGCCGCGGTGGGGATCGAGCGAGGTTCCGATGCGGGGGAGGCGGGGAGACCGGCCGCCTACCCGGTCTGGTCGGCACTGTCAGGAATTTCGTGTGCGGCCGGGGATAGTGGGAAGGAAGGAGAACCCCCATGGCCCGAGCAAGGCTGCTCGAATCTCTGACGACCTGCTGGACCAGTTGCTGGCCGGCGCCGATGCGAAGACGGCTTTCGATGCCAACGGCCTGCTCGACGAGCTGAAGAAGGCCCTCGCCGAGCGGGCGCTGAACACCGAGATGGACCATCACCTGGCGACCGGCGAGGCCGGCAACACGCGCAACGGCTACGGCCGGAAGACGGTGACGACGGACACGGGCAAGCTCGAGCTGGAGATCCCGCGGGACCGGCAGTCCAGCTTCGACCCGCAGCTGATCGCCAGGTATCAGCGCCGCTTCCCCGGCTTCGACGAGAAGATCGTCTCGATGTACGCGCGCGGCATGAGCGTGCGCGAGATCGCCGGGCATCTGCGCGATCTCTATGGCATCGACGCCTCGCCCGACCTGATCAGCGCGATCACCGACGCGGTGCTGGACGAGGTGGCCGCTGTGGCAGACCCGCCCCCTCGAGCCGGTCTACCCGCTCGTCTTCTTCGATGCCCTGCGCGTCAAGATCCGCGACGAGGGGCTGGTCAGGAGTGAGCCACCGAGGCGCCACCGGTTCGAGCCCGGTGGCGAACGGCCGTGCACATCGCCCTCGGCGTCCGCGCCGATGGCACAAAGGAGGTTCTCGGGCTCTGGCTCGAGCAGAACGAGGGCGCGAAGTTCTGGCTCCGGGTCATGAACGAACTCCGCAACCGGGGCGTCGAGGACGTGCTGCTCGCCGTCGTCGACGGGCTGAAGGGCTTCCCCGAGGCGATCCTGGCCGTCTTTCCCGAGGCGACGGTCCAGACCTGCATCGTCCACCTGCTGCGCCACAGCCTCGACTTCGTCTCCTACAAGGACCGCAAGGCGGTGGCGACGGCGCTGAAGGACATCTACCGCGCCATCGACGCCGAGGCCGGAGCGGCCGCCCTGGGCGCCTTCGAGGAGGGCGACTGGGGCCGGCGCTACCCGGCGATCGGCCAGAGCTGGCGCCGGGCGTGGCCCGAGGTCATTCCGTTCTATGCCTTCGCCGGCGACGTCCGCCGGATCCTCTACACCACCAATGCCATCGAGGCGCTGAACTCGAAGCTCCGGCGGGCGGTCCGCGCCAGGGGCCATTTCCCGACGGACGAGGCCGCCATGAAGCTGCTCTTTCTCGTCTTGAACCGCGTCGAGAAAGAGTGGACCATGCCGCCGCGCGAGTGGTGCATGGCCAAGGCCCAGTTCGCCGTCCTCTTCGGCGAGCGCTTCACACAGGCCATGGCCTGACGATGTTCACCGCACGGCCGCACACGAAATTCCCGACAGTCCCGTCTGGTCTCACGCATAAGACGTTGGTCAACCTGCTGTAAACGTTGATATTCCGAAATGCTGCCCAAGTATATTCGTGATGTGCTCACGCCCCATCGGCCGGACTGCCGCCGCCTGTCGGGGCCGGGCTAAGCGGACATCTCGCGGTGGACGGCGTCGATCCAGGAATGGTCGACATAGCTCTCGGCGCGGGTGCCGGCCCGCGCCGGCAGGTCGCGGATCAGCGCGCTGGTCTCGATCAGCGCCTCGATGCCGGCGAGGCTGGCGCGGCCGTCGCGCGGGAAGATCGCCTCGCGCGTGTACTCCTCCCACGCCGCATCGGCGTAGCGCCGCTCGATCCCGGACTCGCGCATCGCGGCGCGGGCGGCGGCCTCGCGGTCGGTGAAGAAGCGTTCGTGCGCCCGGACGAAGCCGCGCATGAAGCGGTGCAGCACGTCCGCGTTCGCCACCGCCCAGTCGCGCCTGACGTCGAGGCTGGTGAACTGGAAATCCGGCACGGTCTCGCGCGGGTTGCAGAGCGCGACAAATCCCTGGTCGAGCGCGATGCGGTCGAGCGGCGCGCCCTGCAGCCCGGCGTCGATCTCGCCCTTCCGCAGCATCTCCCAGCGCGCCAGGATCGGGCCGCAAGGGACGAGCTCGTAGTCGCCGGGATAGTGCAGCCCTTCTGCCGCCAGCAGCTTCATGATCAGCGAGGACGAGCCCGCCCGGATCGCCGAGACGCCGATCCGCCGGCCGCGCAAGCCGGCGAGGCACTGGATGCCCGGCCGCGCGATCAGCAGGAAGGGCAGGCGGTTGACGTTGCCGCCGATGACGACCTGCCCGCCGCCGGATTCCGCGTCCAGGATGACGTGCTCGGTGACGCCATAGGCGAGGTCCGCGCGGCCGTCGGCGAGGTGGTCGTTCACCTCCTCGATCCCCTCGATGTGCTCGATCGCGAGGTCGATGCCCTCGTTAGCGAACAGCCCCTCGTTGCGGCCGATCCATGCGGGCACGTTGAAGTAGTTGCGCGAGACGACGGCGAGCGTCAGCCGGTCCATCGAAGCCTCTCCGTTGTCAGAGCCCGAGATAGGCGCGCCGGACCTCCTCGTTGCCGGCGAGCTCGTCGGCGGTGCCGTCCAGCACGGTCCGGCCGGTCTGGAGGACATATCCGCGGTCGGCGATCTCGAGCGCCAGCTCGACCGACTGCTCGGCGATCAGCAGGGTGACGCCGCGCGCGCGCAGCGCCGCCAGGCGCTCGTAGAGCAACTCGACGACGGTGGGCGCGAGGCCGAGCGACGGCTCGTCGAGCAGCAGCAACGTCGGGTCGCTCATCAGCGCGCGGCCCATGGCCAGCATCTGCCGCTCGCCGCCCGACAGCGTGCCGGCGGACTGCCGGCGCCGCTCCTCGAGGCGCGGAAAGAGCTGGAAGACCTCGTCCAGCAGCTCGCCCGTCCGGCTGCGGTCGGTCAATGCGGTTGCGCCGAGGCGCAGGTTCTGCTCGACCGTCTGGTTGACGAACAGCAGCCATCCCTCGGGCGACAGCGCGATGCCGCTTGCGACGATCTGGTGCGGTGCGCGCCCCTGGATCGGGTCCGCCCTGCCACAACACCTCGCCGCCCGCGACCCCCACCAGGCCTGCGATGGCGTTCAGCGTCGTCGTTTTGCCGGCGCCGTTCGACCCGAGCATCGCCACCGCCTCGCCGCGGCCGACGGACAGCGAGACGGACGAGACGCCGACGAGGTCGCCATAGTGAACCTCGAGGTTCCGGACCTCGAGCAGCGGCGTCTCTTTCGTCACCGGCCTGTCCGTCACGGCTGCTGTACCGGGGCCGACGCCTTCTTCTTGCGGCTGCGGCCGAGATAGGCCTCGATCACCGCCGGGTTCTCCATCACCTCGCGCGGCTCGCCCTCGGCGATGACGCGGCCCTGGTTGAAGACCACGACCCGGTGGGTGAGGCTGAGGATGACCTCCATCAGGTGCTCGACGATGATCAGGCTGATGCCGCGCGCGTGAATGCTGCGGACCAGCTCGATCGCCGCGCGCGCCTCGGTCGGGGTCAGGCCGGCCAGCGCCTCGTCCAGCAGCAGGAGCTGCGGCTCGGTCGCCAGTGCCCGCGCGATCTCGAGCCGCTTGCGCGCCGGGGTGCCCAGCGTGCCGGCGCGCACGCCAGCGACAGGCGACAGTCCGGCGAAGTCCAGGATGTCCTCGGCCTTTGCCCGCGCGACGCGGGTCCGCGCATGACGCAGGAAGGCGCCCGTCATGACATTCTCGAGGACAGAGACGTCCTCGAACACCGTCGGCACCTGCCAGGTCCGCGCGAGGCCCAGCCGGCAATGGGCGTCGGGCGAGAGCTGCGTGATGTCGCGGCCGCGAAAGGAGATGCGGCCCTCGGTCGGCTGCGCGTCGCCGGCGAGGCAGTTGAAGAAGGTGCTCTTGCCCGCGCCGTTCGGGCCGATCAGGCCGACGATCTCGCCCTCATCGAGCCGAAGGTCGGCGTCGTCGACGGCGCGGAAGCTGCCGAACGCCTTGACGATGCCCTCAGCCTCCAGCAGCACGGTCGCGCCTTTCGCGGGTCAGCCGGTGCCACAGGTCGCCGCCGATCCTGATCAGCCCGCCGGGGGCGAAGCGGCTGACGAGAATGATGATTCCGCCGTAGACGACGTAGGTGATGCCGGCGCCGCTGCCGCCGAACCTGGCATTCGTCCACTGTTCGAGCGGGACCAGGATCAGCGCGCCGAGAAGCGGCCCGAAGAGCGTGCCGGCGCCGCCCAGCGCCGCGACGATGACCATGTTCACGGAAATCAGGATGCCGAGCGTGCTGTCCGGATCGACGAAGCCGACCATGCAGGCGTAGAGCGACCCCGCCAGCGCCGTGAACCCGGCCGAGAGCAGGAGCGCGAACAGCTTGTAGCGCCGGACCGGCACGCCAAGGCTGGCCGCCGCCCGCTCGTTGCCGCGGATCGCGCGCAGGTAGAAGCCGAGCCGGGCATGCGTCAGCCACGCCGTGACCGCCAGCAGCACCGCCAGCACGGCCAGGAAGATCCAGTAATAGAGCCGCGGGTCGATGAAGGAGAGGTCGAAGACCGTCCGCGGCAGGGCCGGCCCGGACAGCCCGATCGCCGCCCCGAGGGCGGGGGTGTTGACGACGATGATCCGGACGAGCTCGGCCACCGCGATGGTCGCCATCGTGAAGTAGTGGCCGCGCAGCCGGAAGGTCGGCGTGCCGACGACGGCGGCCAGCAGGCACGCGGCGGCGATGCCGAACGGCGCCCCGGCGATCGGCGGCCAGCCCAGTGTCTGGTAGGTCAGCAGCGCGCCATAGGCGCCGCAGCCGAAGAACGCGGCGTGCCCGACCGAGATCTGTCCCGCATAGCCGCCGATGATGTTCCATGCCGAGGCCGAGAGTGCGGAGAGGACCACCAGCGCGCCAACGCGCTGGTAGAAAACGTTGTCGACCAGCAGCGGCCAGACCAGCGTCGCGACAACCATCACGACGCCGAACGCCAGCAGCGATGCGCGCGGCCTTGCGAGCGCCGGGACGGCCTCGGCGCGTGCGGAGGCTGCGGGGGCGGTGTCCTCCATGCTCACATCTTGCCGAGCAGGCCCTGCGGTCGCCACCAGAGCGCGGCGAGAAACAGGGTGAAGACGCCGATATCCTTGTAGGCGGCGCCGAAATAGAAGGCCGAGAGCGCCTCGATCACGCCGATGCCGAGGCCCGCCAGCAGCGCGCCCGGCACGCTGCCGAACCCGCCGAGGCAGACCACGACGAAGGCGATGAGCGCCAGCCCCTCGCCGACCGTCGGCGAGATGTAGAAGAACAGCGCGATCAGCGCGCCGGCGACCCCGGCGCAGGCAGCCCCGATGCCCCAGGCGATCGCCTGCGTGGTGTCCGGCCTGATTCCGACCAGCATTGCCGCGGTGCGGTTTTCGGCGACGGCCAGCAGGCGGCTGCCGAACATCGTCCGCGTCAGCAGCAGGTGCAGCCCGATCGTGATCGCCAGCGCCGCGACGCCGGCCAGCAGCCTCGGCGCCGCGATGCGCAGGCCCCAGAAGGTGATAACGTCACCGACCAGAGTGTTCGGCAGCGAGACGAAATTCGCCGAGAAGGCCCACAGAGCCGCGTAACGCAGAACCAGCGCCAGCCCGAAGGTCGACAGGATCTGCGCGAGCATCGGCCCGCGCATGACGTGCCGGATCAGGGCCATGTAGACGATGACGCCCAGCAGGAACAGCGCCACCGCGGCCAGTGGCACGAAGAACACCGGCCCCAGGTGCAGCAGTGTGAAGGCGAAGAACGCCAGGTACATCGCCAGCATGACGAAGTCGCCATGCGCGAAGTTCACGACGTTCATCATCCCCCAGATCAGCGTCAGACCAGAGGAGAACAGGGCGTAGACCGCCCCGATCAGCAGTCCGTTGACGATGACCTGGGCAACAATCATGGGCCGGGACTACTCCCAGCCCTTGAACGGCAGCGTCAGCTCGCCGGCGGCGCGGTCGTCCGGCCAGACCGAGATGTATTTGTCGCCCTTGAGCTGGACGAGCAGGGCCGCGGCCTTCTCGTTCTGGCCCTTCTTGTTGAACTTTACGCCGTTGTAGCCGATCATCAGCTGGTCGGGCGACAGGTCGGTTTCCTGCAGCGCCTTCTGGATCGCCGCCGGCTCGGTCGAGCCCGCCCGGTTGATCGCGTCGACCAGCACCAGGAAGCCCTGCATCATGCGCGCGGTGGTGTCGTCGATGTCGCGGCCGGTCTTCTCCTTGAAGAGCGCGTTCACCTTGGCCGAGTTGCTGCCCTCCTTGCTGGCGTCGAAGGCGCTCCGGTTGATGACGCCCTGCGCGATGTCGCCGGCGGTCTGGATGAAGCTGGGGTCGGAGAAGCCGGAATCGTCGCCGATCAGGATCGTCGGCTTGTAGCCCTGCGATTGCATCGTCCGCATGTAGAGGATGGCGTCCGAGGTGTAGCTGATGAAGATGACGACATCCGGGTTTTCCTGCTTGAGCTGGAGCACCTGCGACGAGACGTCGGCGCTGTTCGCGGCATAGGAGAGCTGCTGATCGACCGGCAGGCCGCGGCTCTTGCCCTCGGCGATGATCGTGTCGGCGATCGAGGTGCCGTATTCCGAATTCTCGTTGACGACCGCGATCTTGTCGACGGTTACGCCCTTGGACTTCTGGTCATCGATGAAGTCCATGTAGATCTTGGCGATGTCGGGGCCGATCGGCGTCGTGCGGAAGAACCACTTGAAGCCGCGCTCCGTCAGGCCCGGCGCGACCGAGGCGCCGGTCAGGAACGGCTTGCCGTAGCGCTCGGCCACGGCGCTGGTGGTCTGGGTGACGCCCGACTGGTAGGCGCCGTAGAGCGCGTCGACGTTCTCCTGCGTGATCAGGCGCAGCGCCTGGTTCTGGCCGGCCGACGGGCTGCCCTGCTGGTCGGCGGGCACCAGCTCGATCTTGCGCCCGCCCAGGTTCGGCAGGCCCTCGCCTTCGGCCAGCGGCATCGTGGAGAGATCCGGGTGCGCGTTGTTGACGAGGTCGACGGCAAGCTCGAGCGCGGCCTTGGCCGATCCGCCCGCCGAGGCGGCGTTGCCGGTCAGCGGCAACAGCGCGCCGATCCGCACCGGGCCGTCATCGGCGGCCAGCGCGCCGCCGGTCGCGAGCCCGGTGGCGAGGCCAAGCGCCAGCAGCGCCTGCAAAGATCTGCGACGATCGATCACGACAGTCCTCCCTTGGTTATGTCCGGTCAGGCCGGCTTGATTTGGCGCCACGCTAGGGCGGCGGCGGCGGCGGAGTCAAACCGGCGCCTCGCAGCCGGGACGAACATCACATGTGAGAGAACATCCGCCGCCCGGGCACCGGCAGGCGGGCCTTCAGGATTGTGCCGGTCTCGGACTCGGTGATGTAGAGGTCGCGATTGTCCGGTCCGCCGAAGGCGACGTTGGTGTTGTGCGTGCCGCGGCACGAGTTGATCCGCTGCGCCGGCTCGCCGCGCGCCGTGAAGCGCCAGACGGCGCCAAGGCCGATATGGCAGACAATGATGCCGCCCTCATCGTCGATGGCCAGCCCGTCTGGCCCTCCACCGCCTGAGAGCTGGATGAAGTTCTGCACCTTGGCCACCCGCCCGTGCGGCATCAGCGGCACGCGCCAGACCGAGTTCATGCGCGTGACCGCGACGTAGAGCTGCGTCTCGGCCGGGTTCAGCACGAGGCCGTTGGGGCTGGGAACATTCCGCAGCAGGCAGTCAACCCGCCCGTCCGCGCGCAGGCAGAAGACACGACCGGTCGGGTCGTGCATCCCCGTCAGCCCCTGGTCGGTGAAATAGAGATCGCCGTTCGACGCAAAAACGAGGTCATTGACCGCCTTGAGGTGCTCGAGGTCGACGCGCTGCAAGACCGGCGTCACCGAGCCGCTGTCGGGGTCCAGCCGCATGATGCCGTTCTTGTAGTCGGCGATGAAGATGCGCCCGTCGCGGTGGATCTTCAGCCCGTTCGGCTCGCCGTCATACTCGGTCACCAGCGTCCACTCGCCGTCCGGCGCGACGCGAAAGACGCGGCCGAACGGGATGTCGACGATCCAGAGATTGCCATCCCGGTCGAAGGACGGGCCCTCGATCAGGCGAGTCCCGGCAGCTGCCAGCCGGCTGGCCGTCGATCCACTCGGATCGCCGGCTCTCGTCGCGCCAGCGGTCGGGCAGGGCGCTGAAGACCTCCGTCTCGATCACGGGGGGCGGTGCGAACATGTCGGGCTCCTTGCTGATCGCCTCGGATCTCGTCTGCCGGCCGCCCGGCTGGCCCGCGCGGCGTTCGACGACCTCTTGCTAGAGAGATTCCCGGACGACCGGAATTGCGACTCGCCTGGAGGGCACGGATTATCCGATCCGAAATCAGTGACGGGATCGTCGATCAGCCGCATCCGGAGGTGGTCACAGGGGAGGGGCGAGCCATAATCGTTGAAAATCGGTGCATTTGTAGCAAGGAAATGGGCGCCTCGAAAAACCTCCTCAGATCGCTGGTTTCGTGATTCTCTTGTCTCGGAGGAGATGTGGAGGCGCGGTGACGTGACCCCCGTCGCTCATCCGCGGGCGACTGGAATCGTGGGTTGAGAATTGCGCGTGAGCGCGACGGTAGCAACGGGCATCGGTGCGGAGCTTTCCAAGTGGCGTAGCGCCGGTGCCTGTTGCGGGTTCAGGATCTCGGCGTAGACGGCGGGCGTCATGTAGCCGATCGCCGAGTGCGGCCGCGCGGTGTTGAAGTCTTCGACCCAGCCGGCGACGACGGCGCGGGCATGGTTCATCGAGAAGAACAGATGCTCGTTGAAACATTCGTCCCGCATCCGCCCCTGAAAGCTCTCGGCGAATGCATTCTGGGTCGGCTTGCCCGGCGCGATGTAGCGCCAGTCGAGGCCGGCCGCCTGGGTGAAGGCCAGGACCGCCGAGGAGGTGAACTCGGTGCCATTGTCGCTGACGATCGTGCCGGGCCGCCCGCGCCGGGCGATCAGCGCCTTCATCTCCCGCACAACCCGTTTCCCGGACAAGGATGTGTCCGGGACGGCGGCGAGGCACTCCTTGGTCACGTCGTCGATGATCGTCAGCACCCGGAAACGACGGCCGTTGGCCAGTTGGTCGTGAACGAAGTCCGTCGACCAGCGGCTGTTGGGACCATCCGGCTTGGGGATCGGCGTGCGCGCGACCGCGATCCGGCGGCGCGACCTGCGCCGCCGCACCGCCAGGCCCTCCTCGCCGTAGAGCCGCTGGGTCTTCTTGCGGTTCATCGTCCAGCCCTCGCCGCGGAGAAGGACATGCAGGCGGCGATACCCGAACCGCCGCCGCCGATCGGCCAGCTCCCTCAGCCGCCCGCGCAGGGCCGCGTCGTCGGGACGCTTCGCGCAATAGCGGACCGTGCTCCGGTCCGCGGCGATGATGGTGCACGCCCGCCGCTCGCTCACCTCGAGGCTCGTCCTCAGATGCGCGACGGCTTCCCGCCTGGCGTTCGCCATTGTCGCTCGGACCAATGGCGCGACAATGGCTCACCGTCACCATTTTTTTGTCAGCAGATCCTTCAGCCCGGCATTGTCGAGCATCGCGTCGGCATAGAGCCGCTTCAGCTTCGCGTTCTCGTCCTCGAGCGCCTTCAGCCGCCTCGCATCCGAGACGTCCATCCCGCCGTATTTGGCCTTCCAGGCATAAAACGTCGCCGACGACATACCGTGCTTGCGGCACAGCTCGGCGACCGCCGCTCCGGCCTCCTGCTCGCGCAGCACCCCGATGATCTGCTCTTCGCTGAAACTGCTTCGCTTCATATCCGGTCCCTCTCCTGTGGTCCGGATTCCAGCAGCTCGTGGAGGAGAAACAAGGGGTCACGTCAGGCTGAGTGAGGCCGGCGATCCGCTGGAGAAGCTCACCGCGCTGGTGCCGTGGGAGGTGTTCCGCAAGCCGCTGGGGAAGGCGCTGAAGCGGTCGGACGGTGCAAGGGCGGCAGGCCCCCTTACGACGCCGTGCTGATGTTCAAGGTGCTGGTCCTGCAGGCGCTCTACAATCTCTCGGACGATCAGGCCGAATTCCAGATTCAGGATCGGCTGTCCTTCATGCGCTTCCTGGACCTTGGGTTGGCCGATCGGGTTCCGGATGCCAAGACGATCTGGCTGTTCCGCGAGCACCTGGCGCAGGCGGGCGCGATCAAGACGCTCTTCGCCAGCTTCGACAAGCATCTCGCCGAGGCGGGCTATCTCGCCATGGGCGGGCAGATCGTCGACGCGACGATCGTCGCCGCGCCGAGGCAGAGGCACACCGACGAGGAGAAGGCCGCGATCAAGGCCGGCGAGGTGCCGGAGGAGTGGAAAGCCAGGCCGGCCAGGCTGAGGCAGAAGGACCGGGATGCGTGCTGGACGGTGAAGTTCTCCAAGGCGAAGCCGGCAGTGCCGGGCAGGCCGCAGCAGGTGGACATCGCGGTGCCGACCTTCGGCTACAAGAACCACGCCGCCATCGACCGCCTGCACGGCTTCATCCGCGGCTGGTCGGTGACGAGCGCCGCTTCCTATGACGGGGCGCAGCTCGCCAACGTCCTCGACCGCTCGAACACCGGCTCCAGGGTCTGGGCGGACACTGCCTACCGGTCGGCGAAGAACGAGGAATGGCTGGGGAAGAACGGCTACGTCTCGGACATCCACCGCAAGAAGCCGAAGGGGCGGCCGATGAGCGAGAGGACGTCCCGCGCCAATGGCCGGCGCTCGAAGGTTCGCTCGGCGGTCGAGCACGTCTTCGCACGCCAGAAGGGACCGATGGCGCTGTTCGTCCGCACCATCGGCATCGTGCGGGCCGAGGCCAAGATCGGCATGGCCAATCCGGCATACAATCTCACGCGCTTCGTCTGGCACCAGCGGAGAGGAATGTCCGCCTGACGGCGAAAGCAAAGCCGAAGGGGCGACCCCGCGTCCGGTAGTAAGCAACAACGCCCGAGACCTGTGGCCTCAGCGGCACCCCGGCAGACAAGGCTCGGCTACGCCCGCCTCACGTCCCTGAAATGACCGCTTCTTCGAGGTGCCCGATTTATCATCCGATGAGTGGTTGGGCTTCTCTGGACAGGTTCACCACTATCGCTAATCGAATATCCGCTCTGGCTATGCCAGCGGCCGGAATCTACTCAATAACCGTGAGGTATTCCGCCCAAAAGAGTTTCTCTCACACATAATACCAGGTTGCGGTAGCGCCGACTCGCGAAGGGGATTCCCACGGCCGCAGATCTCTGACTCACTGTCCAAAACGGCAGGGGGCAGGCATGGGACGGGCGCTGACGCTTCGGGAAGACTTCAGTGCGGCGCATCTGAAGCGGCTGGCGCGGGCGAGCCGAGACGCGGGTCAGACGCGTCGGCTTCTGGCGCTGGCCGTCATTTATGACGGAGGGAGCCGGGCCGAGGCGGCCGAGACCGGCGGGGTCGGCCGACAGATCGTCCGGGACTGGGTGGTCCGCTTCAACGCCGAGGGGCCGGACGGGCTCGTGAGCCGCAAGCCGCCGGGCAATCCCTCGAAGCTCAGCGCTGCGCAGCGGGCCGAGCTCGTGCGCATCGTCGAGCGCGGCCCGATCCCGGCGGTGGACAACGTGGTGCGGTGGCGGCTGATCGATCTCGCCGCCTGGGTGTGGGACGAGTTCGGCATCTCGGTGAGCGAGGCGACGCTCAGCCGGGAACTCACGGCGCTCGGCTACTCGAAGCTGTCGGCCCGGCCGCGCCATCATGCGCAGAACGAGGAGCAGATCGCCGCTTTTAAAAAGACTTTCCCGCCCGCCTGGCGGAGGTCCGCGACACGCTCGCGCCCGGCACCGGGATAGAACTGTGGTTCGCCGACGAAGCCCGGGTGGGGCAGAAGAACAAAATCACCCGCCGATGGGCGAAGCGCGGCACGCGCCCCTCCGCCCCGCACGACCAGCGCACGCAATCCGCCTACATCTTCGGGGCGATCTGCCCGAGGAAGGGCAAGGGCGCCGGCCTCGTCATGCCCCGGTGCGACACGCAGGCGATGACCATCCACCTCGCCGAGATCAGCGCCGCCGTCGAGCCGGGCGCTCACGCCGTGCTCATCCTGGACCGGGCCGGCTGGCATATCTCGAAGGCGCTCGTCGTCCCGGACAACATCACCCTCATGCCGTTGCCGCCGCGATCTCCCGAACTGAACCCGGTCGAGAACGTCTGGCAGTACATCCGCGACAACTGGCTCTCGAACCGGGTCTTCGACAGCTACGACGATATCGTCGCGCTCAGCTGCGAGGCATGGAACCGGCTTATCGACCGCCCTTGGAAGATCATGACCATCGGCCTCCGCGACTGGGCTCATGGGTCATGATCACCGCAAGCTGGTATAACATCTCCGGCCGGCGCCCGGCGATAATCCAGCCGTTCAATGATCTGCGAAGAACCTCACATATCTGATGACGACCGGGCTAAGAGAGATCAACAGCAACGCAGGAAGCATCAGGCATGCCATCACTCCGGACATCTGAACGGGCAGGCGATTTGCCTTTTCCTGGGCTTTGATCTCACGGACCTGCCGCATATCCTCGGCACAGGTAAGAAGCGCTTCTGAAATGTTCGTGCCAAATCGCTTTGACTGCAGAACGACATTGACGAACGTAAACACTTCCTCAACGTTCATCCGGTCGGCCATCTCCAACAGCGCCTTGTCGCGATCCCGACCGGCGAGAATCTCCCGCTGCGCAATGACGAACTCCTCGGCGATCGCCGGGCAGACCTTCTCTATGTCAGTCGCGACCCTCGCCATGGATGCGTCAAAGCCGAGCCCGGCTTCCGCCCCGATCTGCAGCAGATCGAGCGCATTGGGAAACCCGTCCGAAATAGAGCGCCGCCGCGCCGCCGCCCTCGCGCTCAACCAGTAGGTCGGCCCGTAAAAGCCAACTGCACCCAAAATCGTTAGAAACTGAAATGCCTGCAACTGTGAAAGATCCGTGATCCAGCCGATTACCGGCGGAAATTCGACGATACGGTCGAGATACATGAGACGACCAAAAGAATCGACGGCAGAAATAGACCAAGAAATGCCCGCATCAGGTAGAAATTGAGGACGCTGTCCTTCCCGGTGTACCCGGCGTTGAATAGCTGACGCTGCACGCTCGTCAGCTTCTTCCGCTCTTCCGGAACGAGAGCTTTAAGAAACGGCGAGGGTGTCGTGGCCGCCCCTTTCAGTATCTGGTCGTCCGGGATCGTGCCGGGCCGCTCACTTTGTTCAGGACGGAATCTCCGGACATACTGCTCGGGTCCGGAGAACGCGTTGTAAAGTCCGAACAGGCCTGCAATGCAGCCAAGGCCAATTCCAGCTAGGTAAATCGGGTTCAAATTTATACCGGCGGGCAGAAACGGCTGAAGAATTTCGAACATCGGGGAGCGCTCCTAGAACTTGAAATTGACGAGCTTGCGAAGAACCAGGAAGTTGGCGACCACCAGGGTGACGATCGTAATCATTATCGGCACATACATCGGATCGTCATCTATCGCCCCGTAGAAGTCGGGGGTCATGACGTTCACGACGCCAAAAATGACGACAGGTAAAGCGGAGAGAATCCACATGGACCCGCGGCCTTCGGCCGAGATTGCCTTGACCTTTCGCCGCATCATCGAGCGATCTCTGATGACCTTGGAAAGGACGCTCAGCAATCGCGCGAGATTTCCGCCCGTCCCGTGCTGGATCGAAACGCTGACTGCGAGAAAGTGAAGATCCTCCTCGCCGATGCGATCCGCCATCTCGCGAAACGCGGTCGTGAGTTCGTCGCCGTAACTGATCTGATCGGCCATGATCCCGAATTCCGTCCCGATCGGATCAGGCATTTCGTTGCCGACGCTGGCGATTGTCGTGTTGAGCGGGTGCCCGACCCGCAGTCCGCGCGCCATCAGGTCCAGGGCATCGGGCAGTTGAGCGATAAGCTTCGCCGTCCGCTTCTTGCGTTGCGAGTGCAGAATGGCGATCGGGAGGAAAAGACCGCCCACCACCGCCGCAACCGGCGCGGCAATCGGCCCGTTAAGACGGTACGCGACGAAATAGAGCGCAACCCCGCCGCCGAGGCACATGAGGACGAAGACCGAGGGCCGCACCGCCAATCCCGCGCCGCTGAGACGCTGCGGCAGATCGGAGATGAAGGGCAGGCGACCGGCCCAGGTGCGCCCCTCGGCAGGTTTGAGCAGGGCAAGCATTTCCCGAGGGGCTACACCGGCCTCGATCATCCGCAGGCGACGACTTCTGGTCTTGCCAACTTCTCCGCGAGAGAACGACTGGCGGATCCCCTCGAAGGCAAGGAGCGCTCCGATGAAGATGCCGACGAAGGCAAGGTAAAACGGATCTATGCTGCTCATGGGGTCACCTGCCCGCCCCGGTTTTCGCGAACATCTCGGGTGAAACGTCCACGCCTGCCGCGATCAGGGCCTCGGCATGCGCGGGCCGTATCCCGGTCGCCTGAAACGACCCGAGCACCGTGCCGTCTGCGGCCTTTCCGGTTCGCTTGAAGACGAAGATGTCCTGCATGGTAATCACGTTGCCCTCCATGCCCGTGATCTCGGATATGCTCATCACGCGGCGCCGCCCATCGCTCAACCTGCTGAGCTGCACAACCACCTGGATGCCCGCGGCGACCTGGGACCTGATCGCGCTGAGCGGGAAGTCGATCCCGATCATCGTGACCATCTGCTCGAGCCGGCCGAGCGCATCCCGCGCGGTATTCGCGTGAATGGTCGTCATGGACCCGTCGTGTCCGGTGTTCATGGCCTGAAGCATATCGAACGCCTCGGCCCCACGAACCTCTCCGACGATGATCCTGTCGGGCCGCATGCGCAGGGCGTTGCGAACGAGATCGCGCTGGGTCACCGCGCCGGTACCCTCGGTGTTCGGAGGCCGCGTCTCGAGGCGGACGACGTGCTCCTGCTGGAGCTGGAGTTCCGCGGCGTCCTCGATCGTCACGATTCGCTGGCGATGATCGATGAAGGACGACATGGCATTGAGCATGGTCGTCTTTCCCGATCCGGTTCCGCCGGAGATCAGAACGTTCAGGCGCGCCTCGACGAGTCCGCGGAGAAAATGGGCCGCGTCCTGGTCGAGCGAGCCAATCTCGATCAGCCGATCGAACCTCAGCGGCTTGCGCGAGAACTTGCGAATCGAGACCGAGGGGCCATCGATCGCGCAGGGCCGGATGATGGCATTGACGCGGCTCCCGTCCTCGAGACGCGCATCAACCCACGGCTGAGACTCGTCCACGCGACGACCCACGCGGGACACGATCTTGTCGATGACGCGCAGTAGATGCCGCTCGTCCCTGAAGCGGACCTTGGTCTTTTCCAATATACCGGCCCGCTCGACATAAATCTTGTCGAAGGAGTTGACCAGGATATCGTTTATGGTTGCGTCTGCGATAAGCGGCTCCAGCGGGCCCAGGCCCATGACCTCGTTCATCAACTCATCGACGATCTGCTTCAGTTCGTCAGATCGCATTGCCCTTTTTTCTTCGGCCAGAAATTGCGGGACGAGGTTCATGATCTCGCGCCGCAACTCCGAGGTCTGCACCTTGTCGATCACGCTGAGGTTGAGGCGATCGAGGAGGAGCTCGTGCAGCCGCGCCTTGAGATCGAGATACTGCCGAATCTCGTCATCCTGCACCCGGTCGGCTTCCGCGACCGGCGACTGCGCAGTCGCCCCGTTCACGCGAACGGGTTCGTTGTCGACCAGCCGCGGGCTAATTCGGTTGAATTCCTTGAACATCGTTCGGCCCTATTCAAAACTGCGGATTGGCGGAGGTCGATTTGATTTCGAGCGACTTGGTGATCCCCTTCGCCATCTTTCGCAGCGCCCTCGACAAGGTGGAGCCGGCGTGGAAATCGACGATGGGTTCGCCGCGATCCATCGCGTCGATCGCGGCCTCTGCGTCGTGCGGAAGCCAGTGGGTCAGCGGCCGCTCCAGCACCTTCGACGCTTCCTTCTGATGCCCTGACAGGAACATCGGGCGCTTCTCGTGCACCACGACGATCTCGATGGGCAGCGCCGGAGCCTCTTCGGAATAGAAGTTCACCAGCCGTCGTGCATGCCGCACACCAGGCACCGTGGTGTCGGTCGCGACGAGGACCTTCTGAGCCCGGGCCAGGACGGGCTCGATCCAGTCGACGAGGGCATTGGGCATGTCCACGACGACGAAGTCATACTCCGCCCGCAACGCGTCCATGAGCGCGGCCACCTTCTCAGGGCTGAGCGCATCAAGCGGGATCGGCTTTGCCGGCGATGGCAACACGGACAGGCCGCACTTGCGCTTGATCATGGCCGAACGGACGAAGGCGCGATCCGGCAGGTGCGCGCTGTGCGCGATGTCGAGCATAGCGCCGTGGTCTTCTACATCGAGGAAAATGCCGACGTTGCCGAACTGCAGTTCCAGGTCGACGATCGCGACGCGGTTCATCGCGTTCTTGTGCAGCAGGCCGCGCCGGTCCTGGAGCAGATAGGCAAGATTGACCGCGATCGTCGTCGCACCGATCCCGCCCCGCGCGCGACAGACGGCGATGATCGAGCCCTGCTTCGACGTCTCGCCGGCGCCCTGCGGCTCGGCTGCGCGGGCACGCATCGACTTGCGCGCGATGTGGGCGATGTCCTCGTCGGAACAGGGCAGAGGGATAATTTCGTCGACACCCTCGTTCTGCAGCATGCGGGCATTCGCAAGCGACAGGCTGGCATCGGCCAGGGCGACCAGCATGCTCGCCCCGCCGGCCGCCTTCACGAGCGCCCTCACAGCCGCCAGACTCGTCTCGTCCCGCAAGTCGGCCTCGAACAGGACGACGTCGCTGCCAGCGGCCATCTCGGCCGCATGGCCGTTCACCTGGGCCAAGGATGAACGATGCGTCTTCAGCCCCGCGTTCGGAAGGGCGGTGACCGCTCGCTTCACCCCCTCAAGCACCGACTCGGTAGGCGAAACCAGCAGGAAGGACGTGTCCTGGCGTGTCATCGTATCAGTACCTCTCCCAATCGTTTCCACATCAAATCCAGTCATCCGCCATTCCCCTGCGCCAGATCCTCGCCCGGAAGCGAGACGCTGATGGAAGGCAGGGTGATCGCGCCGAAGTCGGCCGCACCCGATGCACCGGCCAGTCGCGCCAGGCCGCCCAGGGGCGAGGTGAAGTTGAAGGAGAGACCGTCGAGCTCGGCAGTGACGACCGGCACAAAAGGTCCGCCCAGAAATCCGAGATCCGGGGCCGAGGCATAGGTGAACCGGATGTTGCTCACCGTCGCATTCCCCGGCAGCAGCCCGGCGATCGAGTTCATGACTTCGGTCGCCGTCGCCTCTCCCGCCGATCCGGCGGCCGGTGAGTTCCCTAGGCAGCTCTGGCTGACCTGCAAGCAGATCCCGGTGTCGCAGGATGTCCCGAAATCGTAGGTGATCAGTGCGTCCGGGTCCCGCTCCATGGTATCCGGGACTCCGGCGCAGACCGCTGGGCGCACCGCCGCTATGCGGGCGGCACGCTGCATCGCCTTCTCTGCCATGACCAAGGAATAGCCGAGCCGGCCGAAGTCGATCAGGCCGAAGAAGATCAGCAGAAAGACTGCCACGACGATCGCGAACTCCACCAGAGTGGCGCCGCTCTGATCGTGCAGGAACGCCCGGAACGGCGCTCGGCATGCGCATGATTGCCGGAGCGAGGTCATGACCCGAAGATCCTCGACTCGTCGGTCACGTTCGTCGTCAGGTCGGACAGCGAGCCGCCCGCAAGCGTCAGGAAGTTCCTGAACGGAAAGCTGATCGTAATGGTCGCCGACAGGACGACCACGGGGGCGGGATCGTTCCGGTATGTCACGCCGTCGCCTGCCCGGCAGTCGAGGACCGGCGTTATGGAATCGACCGTGACCCGCGACGGGAACATCGCCGGCCGATCGCCCTCCGCAGGCATGTATCCGGCGAGCGACGCGCCGCTGGCTGCTGTCGAGCAGATGCCGTTCGGCACGACGCGGGCGATGTAGCGCGTTGCGTCCCGCACGCCGGAGATCGCCGACTGGTAATCCCACATCATCCGGCTGCCTTCGATGATCACGCCGAAAAGCAGCAGCATGATCGGCAGGGAGATCGCGAACTCGACCAGGGCGGCGCCGCTGGTATCGGCCGCGAGGCGTCTGACGGTCCGCCTGGGATTGGATGGTCTCGACATTGACATCACCATCACCGGTACAACTGCACGACGTCGCGGAAGATGCCGGCCGACCCCGACGCGCCCGGGCCGCCGGCGCTGCCGATGACCTCGCCCCACATGTTGAAGTTCGATGTGTCGGCGGGATCGGCGCCGGCCGGCTGGGTGAGGAAGACCTTGAAGAACTCCTTCACCGGAACGTTGTTTGCCGCGCCGCTGATCGGGTTCGCCGTGCAGTCCACGCCGGCCACGACCACCACCCGGCGCTCTGGATCCGGCGAGCGGTGGCTGGAGCAGGTCGGTCGGCCGGTCTCGACCCCGGCGATGAGCGCGGCGTTCGAGTCGCTCAGCCTCAGCAGAGACAGAAACTCGGCATACGCGGACCCCGAGAAAACAGGGTCGGCCGTGCCCAGGAAGGCGCTCTGCGCCGCGGTGAAAGCCGTCGGCTGGCTGGCGGGCGTGATGCCGTTCGCCTTGGCGATTTCGGCCAAGTATATCGCGTAGCGAGTGCTGGATGCATTTGTCCCGGCCGGATACACGCCGCCATGGTTGGCGTTGATGTAGCTGGCGTGATCCCAGATGCCATCGCCGAAGCGGGTGTAGGGGCAGGAGGTGGTCGCGAAGCAACTGTCTTCCGGCAGAGGCACGGACGGAGAGTCCACCGGGTTATTGCCGATGCACGATCCGCCGCCTTTCGGCACCACGCCTTTCACGACGCTCGGGGCCGGGCGATAATCGGCATCGGTCTTCTTGCCGTTCATCGTCGCCTGGTACATGTCGAAGCGGACATTGATCGCCGCCTCGTAGGAACCGACGTTCTGGCCGGGCTTCGTGTCGATGCCGCGCTGTGCGAAGCACTTGGTCAGGAAATCCTCGGCGCCCAGCAAGCAGCGCGACAGCTGCTGCCCGCTCAGCCCGTCGCAGGGGCCGGCCTCGTCGATTCCGGCGGAGGAGAGATCGACGAAGCCGAAATTGCCCGGCTGCCAGGCGCCGCCGCCGTTGCCGCCCGAGCGGAGCAGGATCTGGTCGCCGATATGATCGTCCGCGCGGTAGTCTGCGCTGGGCAGGCAGAACATCAGTGGGCTGACGTCGCAGGCGTACATGGTGAACCCGGCGACGGCCTCGGCGCCGACGGCCGCGTTTGTCGCAGTCATTGCCGGTGAGCGCGGCGAAGGCGTTGGCGAAGGGCATGTCGACCGTGTGGTCATTCACCACCACGCGGGCAAAGGTGGCCTGGGCCGGGTTTGTCGTCAGACCGCCCATCGCGGTCAGGTCATTGTCCGGCAGCGTGGTATGGAAGGTCAGCGTGAAGTCCGAGACCCCGTCACCCAGGTCGCCGGTGAGGGCGTGGCCGCCATTGCCGAACCTCTGGCTGTCGGCGATCAGGTTCGCCGCCGCTGCCGTGGCCCGTGTGATGGCTGTGCCGCCGCCGTCCAGCTCGCCGGCCGCTGCCAGCGCAACGCTATCGGCGAAGGACTGGAGGTCGGATTGTGTCGATGCCACCCGGCCGAGGTCGAACGAGAGGGCGACGAAGCCCAGGAACGCCGCCATCGAGATCGCCACCAGCACCAGGACCGTGCCGTCGCGCGAGGCAAGAAACCGTCGTACTATGCGCGATCTGAACATCATGATCTCCCGGTTTCGATGGCCACGCCATACGGCCTCGCTCAGTCGACCTCGACGCTCGTCACGTCGGCGCCGCGGCGGACCCGGATCGTCGGCTGGCGAGCTTCCTGCGGGAGCGGGGACTTCTCGATCAGCAGGTCGTTCAGCCGGACCATGTCCAGCGGCTTGTCGGGAGTATCGCCCATGGCCGTCCGCAGCGTCAGGCTCAGCTGACCCGCCTTCTGGGCGAGCGCCAGCTTCTGGCTGTCGTCGGGCGAGACCTCGACCGTGACGGTGCGCGCCACGCCCGGCTTGTCCTTGGCCTCGTCGGCGACCTGGTCGACCGCGATGACGCGGACGTTCTGCAGGATCGTGACGGCGCTGAGGCCGGCCCGACCGCCCTGCGTCAGGATGATGTCGACACGGTCGCCCGGCGTGACGAAGCCGGCGACGCCGCTGACGGCATCCACCTTGATCGCCACGGCGCGCGAGTTCTCGCCCAGCGTCTGGACGATCGTGACCTTCTCGCCAAACTCACCGACCTTCGAGCGCATCAGGATCTCGCCCTGGACCAGCGCTCGCTTCGAGCGCCTCATCTCGCCGTTGATCTCGGCCGGAAGCACCTCGCGCAGGTTCGTGAAGGCGCCCGGCGGCAGCGCCTTGGCCGGCCAGGTCTGCACGGTCACGTCATTCGGTCCGATCGGCGCGCCGAACCCGATATCCTTCACTGCGACCACGACCGCGGCGAGTCCGTCGCTGTCGGCCGCCATGTTCACGCGTTGCTGTTCGTTGAGGTAATTGTTCGCGGCGAGAACCGAGCCACCGGCGATTGCGAAGCCCAGCAGTGCCATCAGAAGGGACTTTGCGCGCATTTCATTTTCCCCGGTCGAAAGTACAAAAATGAAGTCGGGCTCTGGCCCGATGAGAACGGCCGGGCGCTCCCGCTGAAGCGGAAGCGCCCGGGGCAGTCAGATCAGCAACCGCCAGTGATCGCACCGGTGTCGTCGGTCGAGATGTCGCTGGTCATGCAGCTCGCGGCATCCGACAGCCTGCCGTTGATCCCCTCGCCGAGGGTGGTGAGCATGAAGGTACCGACGGCAACGGCCAGAGTGACGGCGATGCCGTACTCGACCATGGTTACGCCCTTGTCGTCACGGCGCAGGCGGCGGAGGGCGTTGTTCAAGCGGATCATCATTTCGCAGTCTCCTCAATTACTGGCGTCCGCCCTCCGTAATTGGCCTGGCGGAGATCCGGACCGTGCCTGGGTGTGGGCCCGTCTGGGGCCGGCCGGGATCAACACATTTTTAACATATTGTGCCCCTGTTTTGACATCGTCCGAACCTGCCAAGGATTCTCCCCAAAGGAGAAATGTTCGCAGGGTTCGACCGGCCAAAATTTCAACCTCTCGGAAAGTTCCTCGAGCTTGACCGCCGTCTGATTCTCCGTGATTCGGGGTCGTGCAAGTTGAGCTGAGCCTGCTGGAGGCCGAACCGATCGCTCCAAAAAAGATCAACGCCGAAAGCCTGACACGACCTGTGGTTGGGTTTGGCAATTGATGCGATTGATTTACTGCGGGATGTGCCAAACTGCAGTTGCAAAAGCGGAAGAAAGGCAAATTGAATATCTCTCGCGCCAGCGAGCGCTGGGCGGCACAACGATAAATGGTCTGCGAGTGGCGTCGGAGAGCGTGGCCAGGCACTTGTCCACAGAGAATCACTGAGGAAACGAGGCCACGCGGCTTCCCGACCCGGCGCCGACGCCAGGCGAAATAGAGGCGAAAGCTAGGCGAAAAGCGCGGCGGCCACGATGGGGTGCGCCAGCCCACTGAGCGCGATCGAGATGCCCATCGGAAAGCCGGCGCCCGGCTTCAGCGAAACCCAGCCGAGCAAGTCCGCGTGGGGCAGGGCCCGCAGCACCGGCATCAGTGCCATTCCGAAAAACATGGCCGCAGAGAAAAGCAGGAGGAAAACCGAGACCGTCGGCACCGGGATGAACAGCATCAGCGCCGAGAAGATCTTGACGTCTCCGCCTCCCACCAGCCGGAAGGCGAACATCAGAAAGCTGATGATGAACACCGTTCCCGCGACCAGGACACGCATGAGGATGGACTCGGTCGTCAGGAAGAGCGGCCCGGAAACGAGGAAGAGCCCGACCGCGATCAGCGACAACACGTCGGGAATTCGCATACGGCGCAGATCGTACCAGGCGGTGGCGACCAGGACCGGGCAAAGCAGCAGGAGCGGAACCAGCTCACGGGACATCGAGCGTTCTATTCCGTCACGCCTGGGACCGGGTCGCGCGACTGCCGGTGATCCGCTCGCCAGCATCGACAACTCCCGACGCCATGGCGAGCGGGTCGCCGCCGCGGCCGCCATCAGAGCGGAGCATCCTGAACATCAGCTCGCGCTGGCCGTTGGTTCGGGTCTTGGCATAGATGCTGCGCAGGTGCGAACGCACGGTCAATTCCGAGACGTTGAGAGCCGCGGAGATCTTCTTGGCGCCGAGCCCGCGGCTCAGAAGCGTGCAGACGCGGTACTCGGACCGGCTGAGACGGGCGGGATTCAAGGGGCTCAGAATCGGCTGGCCCGAAGTCGATGAGCTGCCATCGGAATCGACCGCAACGGTCCCCTCCGAAACGGGCCAGAGTTCCTCGACCCGATGCAGCCATGCCCGCGCAAACGCGACCGAGAGCATCGAAAGCGCGTCTGCTTCGTTGGCCGGAAGCCGTCGTGTGAACTCAACCTCGATCACGTCGCAGGCTCTCGGACTGGACGCCAGCACGATCACTGCGATCTCGCGCACCTGTTCGTGCCCGAAGCGCGGCAGCTTGCCCGCGATGTCATCGTTGCTGAGCTCTCGCTCGAGTTCTGACATGTACCAGACGCTGCCCGCCTGTGCCCGGCCGATGCCATGACCCAGCAAATACTGGGGGAAAGAGAGCCGGTCACTGCGGGGCGGCGCCTCTCGACCTGTGACGGATGCGAAAACCGTCTCGGCCGCCGTGTCCGACCTGAGGCGCAGCAGCGATATGCTGTCCGCCCCGAGGAGAGACTGCAGCGAGCCGAGAACGTTCTCGAACCCGCGACAACCATGCACCTCCTCCACCCATCCTATGACGACGTGCATCGCTTCGGATAAGGAACCGTTTACGAATGCACCGGAATGATTCGCTGGCATATGTATCCCCACTCCACTGGAAGGGATTTTCCACCCATCGGTGCCGGCAGACGAGTCTGTTGGTTTCAGTCTCAAAATGACCCAAAATCTGGCCGATTTGCAACGGATCTGTTGCGTTTTCGGTCGACCGTGTCACCGACCGCGAGTGCTCGCGTACAGTCTGATGGCGCGGCAGCCTCATGAAAGCATGTCCTGCTACTTGCTGTCCTGTTCAGGGGTCGATCCTCGAAGAAACTGCTGATTTCCTCGCCGAGGATAGATGCGATGCATCAGAGATTCACTGCACTCATTCGTGTAATTCCGGCGTCTAACTTATGAATTTTCTGGGGACCCGCGCCGCTCGGCTCTCCCAAATCCTTCTGCGTCGTGCCCGATGCCCAGCGACGCTGGCGGGTTTCTCGGACGATATGAATACTGACCGGCTGCTGCACGGGCCAAGGAGCGGAGAGATGAGCAGCGGCGAAGAAATGATCTGCGCCGAGGCGCTCGGGCCTGATTCCCGCCCGCAGGGACCTATCCGCCTTCCGGGCGTGGGCTGGCGAAGAGCCATCCGTGGTCCAACGAGGGACCCATCGGGTCCCCCTAAGCATCTGAGTTAATCAGGCGTTTTGTTGGTGGCGGGGGAGGGACTCGAACCCTCGACCTCGGGATTATGAGTCCCGCGCTCTAACCAGCTGAGCTACCCAGCCTCCCGACGGGGCATCCGATAGTCAGGCCCGCCCGGCCGGTCAAGCGGAAAGCCGCCCGCGCCGCGGCCGATCGTGTCTGGAGCGGCGTGTCGGAAGAATCCTGCCATCCGGAAAAAGCTGTGCTAGGGTCGCGCAGCTTTCCGGAGGGGACCGGGGACGGGGGGATCATGACCAAGGCATCGGACCTGTTTATTCAGGCGCTCGAGGAAGAGGGCGTCGAGTACATCTTCGGCATTCCGGGCGAGGAGAACCTCGACTTCCTGGACAGTCTGTCGCGCTCGCAGAAGATCCGGCTGATCCTGACGCGGCACGAGCAGGCCGCCGGCTTCATGGCCGCGACCTATGGCCGGTTCACCGGAAAGGCCGGCGTCTGCATGTCGACGCTGGGTCCGGGCGCCACGAACTTCACGACCGCCGCCGCCTATGCGCAGCTGGGCGGCATGCCGATGATGATGATCACCGGGCAGAAGCCGGTGAAGAAGTCGAAGCAGGGGCGCTTCCAGATCCTCGACGTCGTCGAGATGATGAAGCCGATCACCAAGTACGCCCACCAGATCGTCGCCTCGGACAACATCCCGAGCCGCGTGCGCGAGGCGTTCCGGCTGGCCGAGGAGGAGAAGCCCGGCGCCGTCCATCTCGAGCTGCCCGAGGATATCGCCGACGAGCAGACGAACGAGCGGCCCTTCAAGCGCTCGTCGACGCGCCGGCCGGTGCCCGAGGAGAAGGCGATCCGCGCCGCCGTCGAGAAGATCCTGGCGGCAAAGTCGCCGATCATCGTCATCGGCGCCGGCGCCAATCGCAAGCTGACCGGCAGGATGCTGACGAAGCTGGTCGACAAGTTCGGCTTTCCCTTCGTCACCACGCAGCTCGGCAAGGGCGTGATCGACGAGCGCCACCCGCTGTTCATGGGCTGCGCGGCGCTGAGCGCTGGCGACTTCGTGCACCGGGCGGTCGAGGCGGCGGACCTGATCATCAATGTCGGCCACGACGTGATCGAGAAGCCGCCCTTCTTCATGCGCCACGATGCGCCCGTCGAGGACACCGGGCATTCCGAGGAGGACCCGGTCACCGTCCGCAAGGGCACCCAGGTCATCCACGTCTCGTTCCGCTCGGCCGAGGTCGATCCGGTCTATTTCCCGCAGCTCGAGGTGGTCGGCGACATCGCCAACGCCATCTGGCAGATCAAGAACGGCCTCAGCGAGCACAAGGAGGCGTCCTGGGACTTCTCGCGCATGATGGAGGTCAAGCGCCACCACGACGCCAACATCGCCGAGGGCGCGGAGGACGACCGGTTCCCGGTCTATCCGCAGCGGGCGGTGCGCGAAATCCGGAACGCGATGCCGGATGACGGGATCATCTGCCTCGACAACGGCGTCTACAAGATCTGGTTCGCGCGCAACTACAGCGCGCATGAGTCCAACACGGTGCTGCTGGACAACGCTCTGGCGACGATGGGGGCGGGGCTGCCCTCGGCGATGGCGGCCAAGCTGGTGCATCCGGGCCGCAAGGTCATGGCGATCTGCGGCGATGGCGGCTTCATGATGAACAGCCAGGAACTCGAGACCGCCGTGCGGCTGGGGCTGGACCTGGTCTGCCTGATCCTGAACGACAACTCCTACGGGATGATCCGCTGGAAGCAGGCGAACATGGGCTTCAAGGACTGGGGGCTGCAATACGGCAACCCGGACTTCGTGAAATACGCCGAAAGCTATGGCGCGCGCGGGCACCGGGTCGGCAGCGCAGCCGAGCTGGGGCCGCTGCTGGCGAAGACGCTGGGCACGCCGGGCGTGCACCTGATCGACTGCCCGGTCGATTATTCGGAAAACGACGAGATCCTGAACAAGCGCATCAAGAAGCAGAGCGCCGCAATCTGAGAACTCGGGGCAGCGCGCCGCCTCCGGCCTGACCGGATGCGCCGGTGGGCTGCCCGTGCGGCCATGCTGGAGGGAAGCCCGATGCCGACGCTGCAAGAGACCTATCCGTATTACCTCGCCAACGTGGCGGAGCAGCCCAACACCGACCTCGCGGTGACGGACAAGTACACCGGCGAGGTCGCGACCCGCGTCGCGATGGCCGACGCGGGCGCCATCGACAAGGGCATCGCCGCAGCAGTCGAGGCGACGCGCCCGATGGCGGAGATGGCCAGCTTCGAGCGCCAGGCGGTGCTGAACCACTGCGTCGCACGCTTTCGCGAGCGCTATGACGAGCTGGCCTATTCGCTCTGCGTCGAGGCCGGCAAGCCGATCCGCGACGCCGAGGGCGAGGTCACGCGGCTGATCGACACCTTCCGCATCGCCGCCGAGGAATCGGTGCGCATGGTGGGCGAGCTGCAGGCGCTGGACATCAGCCCCCGCGCCAAGGGCTATCGCGGCATGTGGAAGCGCGTGCCGATCGGGCCGTGCAGCTTCATCTCGCCGTTCAACTTCCCGCTGAACCTGGCGGCGCACAAGGTCGCGCCGGCCATCGCCGTCGGCTGCCCCTTCGTCATGAAGCCGGCCTCGAAGACGCCGCTCGGCGCGCTCATCATGGGCGAGGTGCTGGCCGAGACCGACCTGCCGAAGGGCGCGTTCTCGATCCTGCCGTGCTCGCGCGACGGGGCGGACCTGTTCACCACCGACGACCGGCTGAAGCTGCTCAGCTTCACCGGCTCGCCGGCGGTCGGCTGGGACCTGAAGGCGCGGGCCGGGCGCAAGAAGCTGGTGCTGGAACTCGGCGGCAACGCGGCGGTCGTCGTCGATGCCGACACCAATCTCGACGACGCGGTCGAGCGCATCATCTTCGGCGCGTTCTACCAGTCAGGCCAAAGCTGCATCGGCGTGCAGCGCATCCTGATCCACCGCGACATCTACGACACCATGCGCGACAAGCTGGTGGCGAAGACGAAGACGCTGAAATCCGGCAGCCCGCACGACCGCGAGACCTTCATCGGGCCGATGATCTCGGATGGCGAGGCGAAGCGGCTGGACGGCTGGATCCAGGAGGCGGTCGCCGCCGGTGCGACGCTGCTCTGCGGCGGCAAGCGCGACGGCCAGATGCTGGAGGCGACGCTACTGGAAGGCGTGCCGGGCACCGCCAAGGCGCGAAACGAGGAGGCCTTCGGGCCGCTGGCGATCCTGGAGACGTTCTCGGACTGGGACGAGGCGCTGGAGATGGTCAACGACTCGAAGTTCGGCTTGCAGGCCGGCATCTTCACGCGCGATTTCTACAAGGTGCAGCGGGCCTGGGACCGGCTGGAGGTCGGCGGCGTCATCGTCGGCGACGTGCCGAGCTATCGCGTCGACAACATGCCCTATGGCGGCGTCAAGGACTCCGGGCTGGGCCGCGAGGGCGTCCGCTTTGCCATGGAGGACATGACGGAGATCCGGAACCTGGTGATCCGCACGCCTCCGGGGGCCTGAGCGACCGTTAACGGGCGCGGAGGTGCCGCCTGGTCTTCCGCGCGCATTCGGTAATCAAGTTCGGTAATGTGTTCGGCAATCAGTTCGGAAACGATCCTTCGCTAATTTATCGGTAATTGGATCTGCGTCGGGCCGGAGCCGCTTTCTCGCTCGCTGGACGCAGGGAATTTCCTGCGCACCTGCCGCCTCCGCCGCCGGATCGAAACCGGCGGGAGGGCACCCCATCCGGCGGCGACGGGCGGCCCTGTCGCCGTTGCGGACCGCGGAACCCGCGCGTCGCGAGGCATCCGGGCCTGCTCCCACGGAAGGCGGCGGGGGCGGAGCGGCGCTGCCGGGCGGTCCAGCCCGGGGATCAGCGCCAGAAGAACGGCGTCAGCAGCACCAGCACGCTCATGAACTCGAGCCGGCCGAGCAGCATGCCGAGCGACAGCAGCCATTTCGCGGCCGCGGGCAGCGAGGCGAAGTTGCCGGCCGGGCCGATCACCGACCCCAGCCCCGGGCCGACATTCGTCACCGTCGCCAGCGGCGCCGTCAGCGCCGTGATGAAGTCGAGCCCCATCAGCGACAGCAGGATCGAGATGACGCCCAGCGTGACGAGGTAGAGGAAGAAGAAGGCCATGATCGACGAGACGACGTCGGGCTCGACCGCACGGCCCTGGTAGCGCAGCGTGAAGACGCCGTTCGGGCTGCGGATGCGGCGCATCTGCAGCCTGAGCGTGCTGAACAGCACCTGGAAGCGGAACACCTTTGCAGCGCCCGCGGTCGACCCCGAGCAACCGCCGATCATCGCGGCCAGGAAGAGCGCCACCAGCGCCGGGTCGACCCACAGCGAATAGTCGGTCGTGGCAAAGCCCGTCGTCGTCATCACCGAGACGATGGTGAAGGTCGCCGAGCGGATCGCGGGCTCGATCCCCGCGCCGTCGCCAAAAATCTCGGCCAGCGCGACGATGCCCGAGAGCACGGCAAAGATGCCGAGATAGGTGCGGATCTGCGTGTCGCGCCAGAGGCCGCGCGGCCGGCCGCGGGTCAACTCGACGAAGCGGATGAAGGGCATGCCGGCCAGCGCCATGAAGACGATGGCGACGTACTGGGCGCCCGGGCCGAAGATGCCGAACGAGGCATCGTAGTTCGAGAACCCGCCCGTCGCCATCGTCGTCATCGCGTGGCTGATGGCGTCGAAGGCCTTCATGCCGGTCGCCGCGTAGGACAGCGCGCAGAGCGCGGTGAGGCCGAGATAGAGGAACAGCAGGTCGGCGGCGATCTGCGTCGCCCGCGGGATGACCTCGCCCGAGATGTCCATGCTGACGGTGTGGAAGAATTGCATGCCGCCGATCCGCATGGTCGGCAGGAAGATGATCGCCACGATGACGATGCCCAGCCCGCCGAACCACTGCAGCATGGCGCGCCACAGCAGGATGCCGCGCGGCAGGGCGTCGAGGCCGCTGAAGACGGTCGAGCCGGTCGTCGTCAGCCCTGACATCGATTCGAAGAAGGCGTCGGTATAGCCGGCGTGCGGCGCGCCGAAGACGAAGGGCAGGGCGCCGAAGGCCGGCAGCACGGTCCAGACGCCGACCGTCAGCAGGAAGGCCTGCGGCCGGGTCAGCCCGGCCATGCCGCTGCGCCAGGTCAGCAGCGCCAGCGCCGACCCGGCGACGCCCGTCAGCAGCGCCGCGAGCAGAACCTCCGGCGCGTCGGCGTTGCCGTCGAACAGGTCGAGACCGAAGGGCACCAGCATGAAGGCGCTCAGCACCAGGACGTGCAGGCCGACGATCTGGATGACCGGCCGGAAGTCGAGCGACGAGCCCGCGCCGACGGCATCCGCCGGCGCGGGCTGCGGCGCGCGCCGGCGCCCCGCCGGCGAGGGGGCGACCGGCGGCTGCGGGATCGAGGCGTCGCTCATCGCCTCACCGGCGCCAGAAGACGGGCATCAGCAGCACCAGCACGCTGAGGAACTCGAGCCGGCCGAGCAGCATGCCGAACGAGAGCAGCCATTTCGCCGAGTCCGGCAGCGGCGTGAAGTTGCCGACCGGGCCAATGACCGGGCCGAGGCCGGGGCCGAGATTGCAGAGCGCCGCGATCGAGCCGGAGAGCGCGGTGACGAAGTCGAGCCCCATCAGCGACAGCAGGATCGCCCAGATGCCGATCGAGCTGAGGAAGACGAAGAAGAACGCCATGACCGACGAGACGACGTCCGGCTCGACCGGCCGGCCCTGGTAGCGCAGCGTGTAGACGACGTGCGGCGAGCGGATGCGGTTCAGCTGGCCCTTCAGCGCCTCGAGCAGGATCTGGTAGCGGAACACCTTGGCCGAGCACGCCGTCGAGGCGGTGCAGCCGCCGATCATCGGGATGATCAGGAGGAGGACGACCGGAAACCCGCCCCAGAGCCAATAGTCGTCCGACGCGAAGCCGGTGCCTGTGATAACCGAGGTCGCGTTGAACAGCGCTTCGCGGACGGCATCGAGCGGCGGGTGGCGGTCCTGCATCACCAGCCAGACAGAGATCGCGCCGCTGACCGAGAACAGTATGAGCAGAAAGGCGCGGACCTGCGTGTCGCGGATCAGCCCGCCGGGCCGGCCACGGCTGAGTTGGATGTAGCGCGGGAAGGGCAGGGCGGCGAGGATCATGAAGACGATGCCGACATAGTGGGCGGCCGGCGTAAACAGCTCGAAGCCGCTGTCGCGCGTGCCGAAGCCGCCGGTCGCCACCGTCGTCATGGCATGGCAGAGCGCATCGAAGACTGTCATGCCAGCCGCAGCGTAGCCCATCAGGCATGCGAGGGTCAGGCCGAGATAGACCCAGCCGAGCTGCTGGGCCAGTTCGGTGGCGCGTGGCAGCGTGTCGCCCGAGATGTCGAATGCCTCGGACTGGAAGAACTGCATGCCACCGACGCGCAGCGCCGGCAGGAAGACGATGGCGACGATGACGATGCCGACGCCGCCGTACCATTGCAGCATCGAGCGCCAGAGCAGCATGCCGCGCGGTGCCGAGTCGAGCTTGGAGAAGACCGTCGCGCCGGTGGTCGTCAGGCCCGACATCGCCTCGAAGAAGGCATCGGTGACGGGGACGTGCGGCGCGCCGAACATGAAGGGCAGCGCGCCGAACAGCGGCAGCACGACCCAGATCAGCACGGTCAGCAGGAACGCCTGGTGACGCGTCAGCCCGGTCGCGCCCTGTCGCTGGGTGGCCTGCGCCAGCGCCGCCCCGCTGGCGACGGTGAGGATGGCGGCCAGCAGCATGCCCTGCCAGTTTCCGCTGCCGTCGACCCAGTCGAGCAGCGAAGGCACCAGCATGCTGACGCCGAGGATCAGGCTGAGCCAGCCGATGATGTTTGCCACCGGGGCGAATTCGCGGCCCCTCCGTGCGTCGCCGGGCCGGCTGCGGCCCGGCGACGGCTGGTCAAGCCCGGTGATCGCCTCGACCGCCCTTACCCTGCTGGCCATACGTCGGCGCCTAGAAAGGCACGTCTTCGGCGGTGGAGCTGGCGGCGGCCGAGCCGGGGGCCTCGGTGACGTAGGAGGCGACGACGCGCTTTTCTCCGGCCTTCTCGAAGTCGATGGTCAGCTTGTCGCCCTCGATGCCGGTGATGCGGCCATAGCCGAACTTCTGGTGGAAGACGCGGTCGCCGGTCTCGAAACGGCTGACCGCCTCGGCGTCGATGACGAGGTTGCGCGCCTCGCGTGGCTGGCCGACGCCCTTCTGGCCGCGGCGCTCGTTCATGCGGCGCCAGCCGGGCGAGTTGTAGGTCGAGGTCGCGACGGCGCGTTCCTCGAGCACGCTGCCGCGCGGTGTGGCGGCGGCGGCCCCGTAGTTGCCGCCGTAGAGGCCGGGCGGGGTCAGCACCTCGACATGCGCGGGCGGCAGCTCGTCGATGAAGCGGCTGGGCATGCCGGACTGCCAGCGGCCGTACATGTGCCGGTTGGCGGCAAAGCTGACCGTGACGTGGCGCCGGGCGCGGGTGACGCCGACATAGGCCAGCCGGCGCTCCTCCTCGACGCCCTTCTGGCCGTTCTCGTCCATGCTGCGCTGGCTGGGGAACAGGCCGTCCTCCCAGCCGGGGAGGAAGACGACGGGGAATTCCAGCCCCTTGGCGGCGTGCAGCGTCATGATCGAGACCTTCTCGCCGCCATCCTCGGCGCTGTTGTCCATGACCAGCGCGACGTGCTCGAGGAAGCCCTGCAGGTTCTCGAACTCCTCCAGCGCCTTGACCAGCTCCTTGAGGTTTTCCAGCCGGCCGGGCGCCTCGGGGTTCTTGTCGGCCTGCCACATGGCGGTGTAGCCGCTCTCGTCGAGGATCTGCTCGGCGATGGCGACGTGGTCGGCGCCGTCGGCCTTGAGCATCGCGCCCCAGCGGTCGAAGCCGTCGATCAGCTCGCCCAGCGCCTTGCCGGCGCGGCCCGCGAGCGCGTTCTCTTCCACCGCCACCCGGCAGGCGTCGAGCAGGCCGATGCCGTTCCGCCGGGCGATCGTGTTGAGCGTCTGCAGCGCCTTGTCGCCGATGCCGCGCTTTGGCGTGTTGATGATGCGCTCGAGCGCGAGGCCGTCATCGGGGCTGACGGCGACGCGGAAATAGGCCATCGCGTCGCGGATCTCCATGCGCTCGTAGAAGCGCGGGCCGCCGATGACGCGGTAGGGCAGGCCGATGGTCAGGAAACGGTCCTCGAAGGCGCGCATCTGGAAGCTGGCGCGCACCAGGATCGCCTGGCCGTCGAGGCCGACCGGATCGTTGCCGCGCGTGCCCTGCTGGTAGGCCTCGACCTCGTCGGCGATCCAGCGCGCCTCCTCCTCGCCGTCCCAGTGGCCGATCAGGCGCAGCTTTTCGCCGCCATCCGCCTCGGTCCACAGCGTCTTGCCGAGGCGGTCCTGGTTGGCCGCGATGACGCCCGAGGCGGCGGCCAGGATGTGCGGCGTCGAGCGGTAGTTCTGCTCGAGCCGGATGACCTGGGCGCCCTCGAAATCCTTCTCGAATTTCAGGATGTTGCCGACCTCGGCGCCGCGCCAGCCATAGATCGACTGGTCGTCGTCGCCGACGCAGCAGATGTTGCGGTGGCCGGCGGCCAGCAGGCGCAGGAACAGGTACTGCGCGACGTTGGTGTCCTGGTACTCGTCGACGAGGATGTAGCGGAAGCGGTTCTGGTAGTCGGCCAGCACGTCCGGATGACGCTGCAGGATCGTGACGACGTGCAGCAGCAGGTCGCCAAAATCGACGGCGTTCAGGGTTTTCAGCCGGTCCTGGTAGGCCTGGTAAAGCTCGGCGCCGCGGCCGTTGGCGAAGCCGCACTCGTCGGCCGGCACGCGCTTGGGGCCGAGGGCCTTGTTCTTCCAGCGGTCGATCATCGAGGCGAACAGGCGCGCCGGCCAGCGTTTCGAGTCGATGTTCTCGGCTTCGAGGATCTGCTTGATCAGGCGGATCTGGTCGTCGGTGTCGAGGATCGTGAAGCTGGACTTGAGGTCGACCAGCTCGGCGTGCCGGCGCAGCATCTTCACGCAGATCGCGTGGAAGGTGCCGAGCCAGGGCATCCCCTCGACCGCGCCGCCGATCAGGGTGCCGACGCGGTGGCGCATCTCGCGCGCCGCCTTGTTGGTGAAGGTCACGGCCAGGATCTGGCTGGGCCAGGCGCGGCGCGTGTGGATCAGGTGCGCGAGCCGCGTCGTCAGCGCCCGCGTCTTGCCGGTGCCGGCACCGGCCAGGACCAGCACGGGGCCGTCCAGCGCCTCGACCGCTTGTAGCTGGGGCTCGTTCAGCCCCTCCATGTAGGGGGGTGCCGCCGCGGCCCTCTGCGACAGCGGCACGTCATACGCCTCGAAGGCGCTCTCGTCGAAAACCTGCCCGCTCATTGGCAGAAGGTAGCGCGGGAGGGCGCGGAATGCAAAAGCATGTTCCGCAAATGTTCGATCTTTTCGCGCGTGACCGCTCGCTATTCGGCCGCCTTGCGCATCGTTGCCAGCGTCTGCTCGCGGAACTTGAGCCACCAGCCGTACTGGTGCGGCCAGTCGTCGAGCGCCTCGATCATCGGGCGGCCGAGCGCGACCTCGGCCATCTGCGGCCAGGACGGGTTGACCAGCGCCTCGCGGCCGATGGCGATGATGTCGGCGTCGCCGTCCTGCAGGATGCGCTCGGCGTGGTGGGGGTCGACGATCAGGCCGACGGCGATGGTGGCCAGCCCCGCCTCGCGGCGGATGCGGGCGGCGTAGGGGACCTGGTAGCCGAAATCGCGCCGGACGCGGGCGTTGGTGGCCGAGCCTCGCAGCCCGCCGGAGGAGGGGCAGAGAAAGTCGACGCCGAGCGCCTTGAGCCGGCGGGCGTACTCGACCGAGTCGTCCAGCTGCCAGCCGAGTTCGTCGCCGTCGACGGCCGAGATGCGGACCGAGACGGGCTTGTCGGCGGGCCAGGTCTCGCGCAGCGCGGCGGCGAGTTCCAGCGGCCAGCGGACGCGGCCCTCGAAGTCGCCGCCATAGCCGTCGGTCCGCGTGTTCGACAGCGGCGAGAGGAACTGGTGGACGAGGTAGCCGTGCGCGTTGTGGATCTCGAGCCAGTCGAATCCGGCGGCGAGGGCGCGGCCCGCGGCGGCGACCCAGTCGTCGGTCAGGCCCTTGAGCTCGGCGGTGGTGAAGGCGCGGGGCGTCAGGTAGCCCTCGTCGATCGGCTGGTCGGTCGGGCCGACGGGTTGCCACTGCTCCTCGCCGGCGGCGATGTTTTCCGGCGTCAGCGGGCCGTTGCCGTCCCAGGGGCGCTGCATCGAGCCCTTGCGGCCCGAGTGCGCGAGCTGGATGCCCGGCACCGCGTCCTGGCCGCGGATGAAGTCGGCGATGCGCCGCCACGGCGCGACCTGCTCGTCGGTCCAGAGGCCGGTGTCGCCGTTGGTGATGCGGCCCTCGCGCGTCACGGCGGTCGCCTCGGCGATCACCGTGCCGGCGCCGCCGATGGCGAAGCGGCCGAGATGCGCCAGGTGCCAGTCGTTCGGCACGCCCTCGACGGCCGAGTAGTTCGCCATGGGCGAGATCATCACGCGGTTCTTCAGCGTCAGGCCGCGCGCCGGCAGCGGCGTGAAGAGGAGCGGGGTCGGCATGGGCGGTCCTCGGCTGGCGGCGGGTCCGGGGGGACTATCGGCAAAGGGCCGCGGGCAGGCAATGCCGCGCGCGATCCGGAGGGCGATGGTTGGTGCCTCTCGGGGTCGCTGGCCGGTCGCCCGCCAGGGTGGCCTGCCGGTCGCTGGCCGGTCGCCGATGGGCCGCCCGCCTGTCGGTGCTTGCGTCCGGCGCGGATCGCGCCATCTTCATGCGGGAATCCACCAAGGGAGCGCGCCATGTTCGGGCTGATGAAAAAGACGTCGATGCCGTCGCGCGAGACATGCGCTGGAAGGGCGCGAGTTCGCCATCCCCACCGCCGAGGCGCATTTCGTCAACGGGCGTCCGCTGAAGGGGCCGTACCCGGAAGGCTCGGCCATCGCGATGTTCGGCATGGGCTGCTTCTGGGGCGTCGAGCGGATGTTCTGGACGATGCCGGGCGTCTGGGTGACGGCGGTCGGCTATGCCGGCGGCTACACGCCGAACCCGACCTACCAGGAGGTGTGCAGCGGGCGGACGGGCCACAACGAGGTGGTGCGGGTCGTCTACGACCCGGCAAAGGTTTCATACGAGGCGCTGCTGAAGCGGTTCTGGGAGGGGCACGACCCGACGCAGGGGATGCGCCAGGGCAACGATGTCGGCACGCAGTACCGGAGCGGCATCTACACGTCCGACGCGGCGCAGGAGAAGGCCGCGCGCGAAAGCCTGGCGGCATTCCAGCCCCGGCTGGAGGAGGCGCGATACGGGCCGATCACGACCGAGATCGTGCCGGCGCCCGAGTTCTATTTCGCCGAGGATTATCACCAGCAGTACCTGGCGAAGAATCCCGGCGGCTATTGCGGCGTCGGCGGCACCGGGGTGAGCTGCCCCGTCGGCGTTGGCGTCTGACCGTCGGCAGGTGAGCGGACGACGGGCGGGGCTGCACGGCGGCCCATAGCGAGGGGTCCGACTGCAAGGGTCCGCAGGGAGCCAGTCCGCAGACGGGTATGTCCGACGTGATCCGTTTGGGCGCGACGAACGCCCCGGGACGGCTGAACGAATTTGCAGGAAGCGGGCCGACTGCCCGGGTGAGCGAGTTGGCGGGAGCGGCCCGATCACCCCGGAAGGCCGGGCGGATCGACGGGCGGCATGCGCGGTGTGGGCCGCGCCTGCCGCCCGTCTTCAGCGGACGAGCTGGGCGACGAAACGCTGCGTGTAGGCGTCGTCGGTCACGTCCTGGATCAGCTCGACGTAGAGGCGCGTCTCGATGGAGGCTTCGAGATCGCAGCCGAGCTGGTTATAGCCACAGAAATGGCCCGGGGGCGAGGGCAGGTAGACGTCCATGATGCGGATATCGCTGGGCGCCACGTCGTAGCTGCCGGACTGGTTCCTGCCGGCCGAGGTCACGGAGCTGCAGTTGACGAAGGCGCTGCGGACGCGCCGCCGCTCGTAGCCGGGGTTCAGCAGGCCGGGCGCGCCGGACAGGGCGGTATATTCGTCCGGCCCCTGCTTGACGTACTTGGTGTCGTTCGAGGGCAGGTGCAGCATCAGCGTGTTCGCGTCGCTGTACTGCAGGATGCGCGAGTTGTTGCCGTAGGTGTGCAGCGACCCGTACTGCGCGCGCTCGAGCTTGTACATGTCGTACCAGGTGTTCACGTCGGCCGGCAGCGGCGTCGGGTTCGGATAGTACATGTACTGCCAGTAGCTGCGCAGCCGCGACAGCGTGGTCGAGGCATTGACCGAGCCGCCCTTGTAGTAGTCGCCGACGAAGTCGTTGGTGCAGGCGCCGGCTGGATTGCTGACGGCGTACTTGCGGTAGGTGTTCTCGTGGCAGATGTCGTGGCCGATGCCGAGGCCGTACACGCGGAACAGCATCGTCATGCCGGGCATCGGCACGGTGTCGTAGTAGTACGAGAACGCATCCGAGTAGGGCGCGACGTTGTAGTCGGGAATGCCGTCCTGCTTTGGCTCGGTGGCCGGGTCGGGGCCGAAGCGGTCGGCGCTTTCGTAGAACGTCGTCGCCAGCTTGTCGGGCTCGTAGAACTGCGCCCGGGTGATTCCCGTCGCGCCGATCGGCACGTTGTTGGTGATCGCCTCCCTGAAGGGCGGCAGCCAGTTGTCGAAGACGGTGTTCAGCGCGCGGCTGACCATGTCGCCATCGGCCGGCGCGATCGACAGCTCGGAGCCGGGGCCCCAGCAGACGGTCTCGTTGCGGGCGCGGGCCATCAGGCAGCGGTCGCGCGCCTCCATGTAGCCGGCCGAGGTCTCGTCGGTGACGTCCTCGCCGGCAAGCCCAAGAAGGTACTCCTTGGAGCAGACGCCGCCCGGGTCGGCGACCGGGTTGGTCAGGCGGAAGAGCTCGTTCTGGACGGTCCAGGGGTAGAGCGAGCCGTGCAGCGTGCCGTCGATGACGGGCGACTCGCCGAGGCCGAGGCCGGAATAGTTCGGCGCGAAATACATCAGCGACCGGCCGGGGACGGAATAGTCCGGGTCGTCGCTGGGCGTGTCGAGCGGGCTGGGGCTGATGTCCTCCCAAGGGTTGCAGAGCACCAGCGTGGAGAGGTCTGCGCAGGTCGTGCGCTGCATCGAGGCGGCGGCGACGGCGCTGAATTCGAGCTGCTCGGTCAGGTCCGGCGAGCGGTCGGGATCGTCCTCGGGCCGGCTCGTGTCGACCAGGCTGTTGGCGATGTGGGCGACGACGCTCTGGATCTCCTTCTGCCGGGCGCTGACGACGACGAAGAGCGCGGCGTTCGAGGCCGCGGCCGCGTTGCCGCCGGCATAGACGGGCGCCGCGTCGGTCGCCGTGGCCAGCGCGGTGCCGGGCGGGAATGCCTCGGTCATGTCGTTCTGCAGCCTGTTCGACGGCGCCATCGTCGCGTAGAACGCCAGCCGCTCGACCTGGAAGGTGCCGACGCCGAGCCCGGCCTTGCTCATGAAGGGCAGCGAGCCGTCGAAGCCGTAAACGGCGTTCGTCGCCCGTTGGATCGCGTCGTCGCGGCCGTCGAGCTCGTTGGCCGCGACCAGCGCCATCTGGTCGGCGAAGGCCTGCATCTGCGAATGCGTGGTGTAGACGCGCCCCGAATCCAGCACGAGCCCGGCGACGCCGAAGAGGAGAAGCGAGAAGATGATGATCTGGATGGTAACCGAGCCCCGCTGGTCGGCCGTGAACGCGCGGAAAGCGGCGATTGACCGCCGCCGGGTAGACAAGGCACCGGGCATGAAGCCACGCAAAATCATGTCTGCATCCCCCGAATCACGTTTTTCAGAACGCAATTGCACCCTGAGTTTGTAGCAAAATGGTGGCAGAATTTGCCAAATCTGCATTGCAATTCGCGAATTGGGCGCGAATCAGTCGGGGGGAGGGCCGCTGATGGCGACCTGGACGGCGTTGACGACGCTGGCGGGCGAGACTGTGGCGCAGGCCCTGGGCGAGGCGCTGGAGCGGCTGGAGCCCGCGCCGACCGGCGTCGGCGTCTTCGAGATCGAGGACGACTCGGGGCGCTGGGAGGTCGGTGGCTATTTCGAGGCGCCGCCGAACATTGCCGGGCTGGCCGTGCTGGCGGCGGTGCACGGGGCGGCGGAGTTCGCCGTCAGCCGGGTCGAGGAGCGCGACTGGGTGGCGCAGGTGCGCCGCGAGCTGCACCCCGTCCACGCCGGCCGCTTCACGGTCTACGGCGCCCATGATGCGCACGCGGTCGGGCTCGAGCGGGTCGGCCTGAAGATCGAGGCGGCGATGGCCTTTGGCACCGGCCATCACGCCACGACGCAGGGCTGCCTGCTGCTGATCGACCGGCTGGCGCGGGCCGGCGTCCGGCCGAGGCGCGTGGCGGACATCGGCTGCGGCACGGGCGTGCTGGCGATGGCGGCGGCGCGGGTCTGGCGCGTGCCCTGCGTCGCCACCGACATCGACCCGGTGGCCGCGGCGACGGCGCGCGAGAACGTGCGGGCGAACCGGCTGGGGCCGTGGATCGTGACGGGCTGCGCGGTGGGCTTTCGCCATCCGGCGCTGCGCCGTGCGCCGGTCGACCTGGTCTGCGCGAACATCCTGGCCGGACCGCTGAAGCGGCTGGCGCCCGGGTTCGCGCGACACCTGGCCCCGGGCGGGCACGCCGTGCTGTCGGGGCTGCTGCGCGGCCAGGCGGCGGGCGTCGAGGCAGTCTTCCGCGGGCACGGAATGCGCTGCGTCGATCGCGTGCGCCTGGGCGACTGGGTCAGCCTGCTGCTGCGGGCCGGGTGAGACGAAAAAGGGCGGGCCCTGGGCCCGCCCCTTTGGCGATCCGCCGGCGATGCGCGGCGGGGCCGTGACCTGGTCGCGACGTCACGCGGACGTGCGCCCCGGCCGCCATGGCTCAGTACAGGCGGTAGCGCAGTTCCTCGACGTCGCAGCGCGTCAGGCCGATGTCGTCGAGCTGTGCCTCGCTGAGGCGGCCGAGCTCGGCGATCGTGCGGCGACGGGCGTTCCAGTCGGCGAACGCCGAGACGGTCCGCGCCAGGATGCCGGGGCGGCGGGGCTGGACGTCGGCGACGCTGAGGCCGATATCCTCGAGCTGGGCCGGGCTGAACGAGGCCAGCGTCGCGGCGCGCCGGCCGAGCGTGCCGAGCAGCAGGTCGACGGCGTCGGTCAGCGCCGTGGTCGCGCGGAAGATCGTGATGGCGCCGAAGGGCGCGGGGCGGTTGCCGTCGATGTACGACATGGCTGGTTCTCCACAAAAAACCGGACAGCGCGAATCGCTGCCCGAACGATGTCGATGTAGATGGTCGCCCTTCGCCGCACAAATGCAGGCGTTGCATGATCGATTTGCGTTTTTCGCATGGATCGAATGTGGTTTCCGTCACATCGCGGGGCCGGGCGGGCGTGCATGCTGCTGGCTCCTGTTCCCGTTTCGTGCTAACGCTGCGGAAAAGCGGGGGGCAGGCGTGCGGGTGATCGGCTTCGATCCGGGGCTCAGGAGCACCGGCTGGGGCGTTGTCGAGTGGGCGGGCGGGCGGCTGAGCCACATCGCCAACGGCACGTGCTCGACGGCCAGCGGCGGCGAGCTGGCGGCGCGGCTGGCCTCGCTGCATCTGCAGATCGAGACCGTCATCGCCGGGCATGCGCCGGACGAGGCGGCGGTCGAGCTGACCTTCGTCAGCAAGGACGCGGTGGCGACGCTGAAGCTGGGGCAGGCGCGGGCGATCTCGCTGCTGGTGCCGGCGCAGCGCGGGCTGGCGGTCGCGGAATACGCGCCGAACGCCGTCAAGAAGGCGGTCGTCGGCGTCGGCCACGCCGACAAGCGGCAGATCCAGCACATGGTCAGGCGGCTGCTGCCTGGCGTCACGCTGGCCGGGCCGGACGCCGCCGACGCGCTGGCCGTCGCCATCTGCCACGCCTGGGCGGCGGGCACGCGCTCGCGCCTGGCGGCCGCGGTCGGGGCCGGGCGTTGAGGGTGTGCGGTGCGGGGGCGGTGATCGGCGGGACCTCGGGCCGCACGTGGCCGGCGCTGGTCGTCGACTGCCACACCGGCGGCGGGCGCGTGCGCCCGCGTCGCCGCGGCGGCGATGCGGGGCGCGTGAGGGTTCGGCGGTGAGGGCTGCAGGGTGATCGGCAAGATTTCGGGCCGGATCGACTACAAGGCCGACGATCACGTGCTGATCGAGGCGGCGGGCGTCGGCTATGTCGTGCATTGCGGGCCGGGCACGATCGCGGCGCTGCCCGCGCCGGGCGAGGCTGCGGCGCTGTATACCGAGCTGGTCGTGCGCGAGGACCTGATGCAGCTGTTCGGATTCCGCACGCTGGCCGAGCGCGAGTGGCACAGGCTGCTGACCTCGGTGCAGGGGGTTGGCGCGCGCGTCTCGCTGTCGCTGATCGACGGGCTGGGGGTGGCGGGGCTGGGCCGCGCGCTGGCGGCGGGCGACGCGACCGCGCTGCGACGGGCGCAGGGCGTCGGGCCGAAGCTGGCGACGCGGATCGCCAGCGAGCTGAAGGGCAAGGCGCCGGCGATGATGGCGCTGGGCGCCGGGCCGCGCACCGCGCCGGCCGCGTCGCGCGAAGGCGCGGGGCAGGGCGGCAAGGCGAACGCGGCGCGGCCGGCGCCGGAGCCTTCGGCCGACGACCGGGCGCTGGCGGCCAGCGCGGACGCGCTGTCGGCGCTGGTCAACCTCGGCTATGACCGCGGCGAGGCGGCGGCGGCGGTTGCCGAGGCGGGCGCCGAGGGCGTCGCCGACGAGGCCACGCTGATCCGCGCCGCGCTGCGCAGCCTGGGGAGGAACCTGTGAGCGCCCCCGACCCGACCATCCGCCCGCAGGCGCTGCCCGAGGATGCGACGCCGGACGCGCCCGAGCGCAGCCTGCGCCCGCAGCGGCTGGACGACTTTACCGGCCAGGCCGAGGCGCGGGCGAACCTGGCCGTCTTCATCGAGGCGGCGCGGCGGCGCGGCGAGGCGATGGACCACCTGCTGTTCCACGGGCCGCCCGGCCTCGGCAAGACGACGCTGGCGCAGATCGTCTCGCGCGAGCTGGGGGTGAATTTCCGCATGACCTCCGGCCCGGTGATCGCGCGGCCGGGCGACCTGGCGGCGGTGCTGACGAACCTCGAGCCGCGCGACGTGCTGTTCATCGACGAGATCCACCGGCTGAGCCCGGTGGTGGAAGAAATCCTCTATCCGGCGATGGAGGATTTCGAGCTGGACCTGGTGATCGGCGAGGGGCCGGCGGCGCGCACGGTCAGGATCGACCTCGCGCCCTTCACGCTGATCGGCGCGACGACGCGGCTGGGGCTGCTGACGACGCCGCTCCGCGACCGCTTCGGCATCCCGGTGCGGCTGGAGTTCTACTCGGAGGCCGAGCTGGGCGAGATCGTCGGGCGGGCGGCGCGCCTGCTGTCGCTGGACGCCGAGCCGGCGGGGCTGGCCGAGATCGCGCGGCGCGCGCGGGGCACGCCGCGCATCGCCAACCGGCTGCTGCGCCGGGTCGCCGACTTTGCCATGGTCGAGGAGGGCGGGCGGCTGACGCGGGCGCTGGCGGCGCGCGCGCTGGCGCGGCTGGGGGTGGACGCGCTGGGGCTGGACGGCGCCGACCGGCGGTATCTGAGCCAGATCGCCGAGCATTATGGCGGCGGCCCGGTCGGGGTCGAGACGATGGCGGCGGCGCTGTCCGAGGCGCGCGACGCCATCGAGGAGGTCATCGAGCCCTACCTGATGCAGGCCGGCATGATCGCCCGCACCCCGCGCGGCCGGGTCCTGACGCCGGGCGCCTGGCGCCACCTGGGGCTGGAGCCGCCGCGGCGGGCGGGGCAGACGGAGCTGTTCGGGGAGGAGTAGTGGCCGGGACGCAGCCGCGAAAGCTGTCGGATTTCGAGCCGCTGACGGCGGCCGAGCGGCAGGTGTTGTATGAGCTCGACACCGGGCAGCTCACGGTGCTGGGCGATGGCTCGCTGCCGGGGGCCGGCGCGGGCGATGACCGCCGGCTGCGCGCCCGCTTCGTGCGCTGGCTGGTGCTGGGCTGCGCCGGCAGCGGGCACCGGCTGCACGAGACGGGGTTGCGGGTTGCGCGGCGCGCTGATCGTCGGCGACGGGCCGGCGGGGGCCGAGACGCGCGGGCTGGACCTGGAGGGGTGCCGGCTGGAGCACGACCTCGTGCTGCTCGCCTGCCGGTTCGCGGATGCGCCGCTGCTGCGGGGCACCGATCTGCGCTCGCTGTTCCTGAATGGCTCGGCCCTGCCGGGGCTGTCGGCGGACAGGCTGGTCGCGGAGGGCGACGTGTTCCTGCGCGACGCGACGGTATCCGGCGAGGTGCGGTTGCTCGGCGCCCGGATCGGTCGGCGACCTGGACTGCGACGGCGCCAGCCTGACGAACGAGGGCGGCAACGCGCTGAGCGCCGACGGCCTCCGAACGGAGGGCGGCGTGTTCCTGCGCGGCGCGACGGTCGGCGACCTACTGGTCGACGCGGCTGACGCGGGGCGAGGCGTAAGCGCCGAGCGCCGAACGAGGGCACGTTCCTGGGCGCGACGTCACGGAGTCGGCTGCTCGGCACCCGGTGTGCACCGGCGCCAGGCTGACGAACGAGGGCGGCAACGCGCTGAGCGCCGACGGGCGCGCATCGAGGGCGGCTTTTCCTGCGTGCCGGAGGACGGGCACCCGGATCGCGGGCGTGCTCGACCTGACCGCCGCCGAGATCGGGCACATCAACGATCATCCGGGGTCGTGGCCCGGCAAGGGTGGCTGGTGCTCGACCGCTGCACCTATGGCGCCTTTACCGGGCACGGCGTCAGCGGGGAGGAGCGGCTGCGCTGGCTGGCGCTGCAGGACCCGTCGCGGTTCGGCAAGGATTTCTGGCCGCAGCCCTGGGAGCAGTGCGCGAAGGTTTTTCGCGAGATGGGGCATCCGGAGGATGCGCGGGCCATCCTGATCGACAAGGAGCGGCGGCAGCGGGCGGCGCGGCGGGCGCGCACGGGCGACCCGCTCGTGCGGGTCTGGCGGGGCGCCTGGGACGCGGTGATCGCGGCGACGGTGCGCTACGGGCACCGGCCGTTGTTCGCGCTCTGGTGGCTGTTCGCGCTGTGGCTGCTGGGGACCAGCGTCTACCTGGACGCCTGGCGCTCGGACGCATTCAAGCCGAAGAGCCCGGTGGTCCTGCGGAGCGCGGAGTGGATTCGCTGCGGGCATGGCACGGGGGAGAGCATCGCGCTTGCCGCGCCGGGGCAGGACGGCTCGGGGGACATGCGGATCATGGGTCTGCGCGACCCGGCGGTGCACGCCGGGCGGGCGGACTGCTTCATGCGGCAGGCGGAGGGGAGCGGGTATCCGGACTTCAACGCGGCGATCTACTCGCTGGACGTGCTGTTCCCGCTGGTCGATGTCGAGCAGCAGGCGAACTGGGTGCCCGACGACGACACGCCGGACGGGGCGGTCGCGAAGAAGGTCGTCTACCTGCAGATCCTCATGGGCTGGCTGCTGTCGTCTGCTGGCCGTCGCCGGGCTGTCGGGGCTGGTCAAGAGCGACTGAGGGGCGGGCCTCAGGCGAGGGTGGCGAGGGCGTCGTCGAGGGCTTGCGTGACCTGGCGGGCGTGCTCGGGGCGGAAGGTCAGGGGCGGGCGGAGTTTCAGGACGTTGGCGTGCGGGCCGCTGGCGGCGATGAGGACGCCGGCCTCGCGCATCAGTTCCGCCGCGCGGGCGGCGAGGTCGGGGGCGGGCTCGTCGGGTGGCGGGGTCGCGGACCAGCTCGACGCCGTGGAAGAGGCCCTTGCCGCGGGTGTCGCCGACGATGGCGTGGCGGTCCGCCAGCGCGGCGAGGCCGGCGGCGAGCACGCCGGCCGGTCTCGGCGGCGTTGGCGAGCAGGGCCTCGCGCTCGACCGACGTCGAGGACGGCGAGGCCGGCGGCGGCCGAGACCGGGTTGCCGGCGAAGGTGTTGAAGTAGCCGAAGCGCTTCGCGAAGGCGGCGGCGATCGCCGGCGTCGTGATGACGGCGGCCAGCGGGTGGCCGTTGCCCATCGGCTTGCCGATGGTGACGATGTCGGGGACGACGCCCGAATCCTCGAAGCCCCAGACGTGGTCGCCGAGGCGGCAGAGGCCGGACTGCACCTCGTCGGCGGCGATCAGGCCGCCGGCGGCGCGGATGGCGGCGTAGGCGGCGGGCAGGTAGCCCGGGCGGGGCGGTGTGGATGCCGGGCGCGTCGAAGATCGCGTCGTGCATGAACAGCGCCGGGCGGTGGCCGCGGGCGCGAAGCGTCTCGATGGCGTCGGCGACGAAGCCGGCGCAGGCGGCGCCCGGGTCTGGGGTCGCCGGCCGGCGGGGCCGCGGTAGAGGTCGGGCGGCGGCACGGTGGCGAGCCAGTCGGGGCGTTCGGCGGCAGGGTACTCGATGGTCGAGAGATGCGTCGTGGCGATCGTCGTGCCATGGTAGGCGTGCTCGGTGACGATGGCGCCCCGGTTGCCGGTGACCGTCGGCGCGATGCGGAGCGCGAGGTCGTTCGCCTCGCTGCCGGTGCAGGCGAAGAGGCAGACCGACAGGTCTCCGGGCAGGGTGGCCGCGAGGCGCTCGGCGTACTCGACGACCGCCTCGTGCAGGTAGCGGGTGTGCGTGTTCAGCGTTGCCGCTTGGCGGGCGATCGCCTCGACGACGTGCGGGTGGCAGTGCCCGACCGAGGGGACGTTGTTGTAGCAGTCGAGGTAGTCGCGGCCGTCGGCGTCGGTCAGCCAGACGTCGCGGCCGCGCACGATGTGCAGCGGCTGGCGGTAGAAATGCATCGCGCCCGGGCCGAGCGCCGCCTCGCGGCGCCGGATCAGGGCCGGTGTGTCTGACGGCGTGACGGGCGCGGTCTCGGGCGTGGCGGCCGAGCGCGGTGCGGCGAGGCCGCAGGCGGCGCGCAGGGACTGCGTCACCTCGGCCGGGTCGAGGGCCGCGAGGCGCCGGAGTGCCTCGACATAGACGGGCAGCTCGGCGTCGAGCAGCGACGACGGCGCGCCCGGGGCGGCGGCCTTCACGGCGGTCAGCTGGACCGTCAGGATGGAGCGGCCGAGCGTCAGGTCGAACAGCAGCGCGAGCTCGTCTTCTTCCAGTGGCACGATGGCGTGGAAGCCGGCCACGACGGCCGCCGCGGCCTGCGGGAAGTCGACGCGGTCCTCGGCGATGCCGGCCAGCGAGGTCGCCAGCTCCAGCACCAGCGGCGCATGCACCAGGTCGCCGAAGTCGATGACGCCGGTGACGGTCCCGGGCCGCTCGGGGTCGCCGAGCAGATTGCCGAGATGCGCGTCGTGGTGGATGACCTGGGCGCGGAGCTCGGCCAGGCGCGGCAGCAGCCGGGCGAGGCGGTCGAGCGCGGCGGCCGCCAGCCGCGCGGCCTCGGGCGGCATGGCGCGCCGGGTCTCGGGGGCGAGCAGCAGGCCGTTGGTCAGGTCCCAGGGCATGAACTGCCGGGCGGCGGGGTGGAAGAAGCCGCGGAGCGCGTGGCAGAGGCGGCCCTGCAGCCGGCCGATCGCCGTCAGTGTCGCCGGAGAGAGGGGGCGCGCGGCGGTCAGCGGACGGCCGGGCAGCCAGCCGAGCACGCGCAGGATGTGCGGCGTCCCACCGGCGTCGGTGACGGTGGTCGAGAGCGCGCCCTCGCTCCGTGCGCAGGACGCGCGGCACGGGCAGGTCGGGGGCGACCGATTCGATATGCAGCAGCGCGCCTGTCTGGAAGTCGACGAGGGCCGGGTCCTCGTCGCGGCCAGAGACCTTGACGACGTAGCGGGCGCCCTCGGGCGTGGTCAGGCGATGGTTGCTGTCGCGCTCGCCGGCAAGGGGCTCGAATGTGCCGGAGAGGCCGTAGGCGCGCTGGACGGTCGCCGACAGGTCGGCCGCCGCGAAGTCGGGTGGCGCGAAGCCCAGCGCCTCGGCGGTGGCCGGGGGCGTGGTCAACGCGCGGCGCCCGGCAGCCGGGCCGGTCGGACGGGGGTGTGCTGGATCATCTGCGACGCATATGCGAAGGCGTGCGGCGCGCCAATCCCCGCTGCGCCGGGCCATGGCCTTCCCGCCCCGAGCTGATCTTCCAGACCGACTTCTCCGGCCCGCCGCTCCAACCTGCTGCTCCGCCCCGTCCGTTCCGGCCCATTCGCCCGAGTTGCCGTTTCCAGAGCCGCTCCCCCGCCCACTGCTCCCCGACTCGCCGCTCCCCGACCCGCCGCCCCTGTCCGGTGTCTCCCCGATCCGCTTGCCGGGGCGGGAAGGCAGGGGCAGCGAATCCCGGGCGTGACGGGGATCGACGGCGGAGGTCGGAGCGGGGTAGAGGGGCGCATGGTCGCGCACAGGCTCACCGTTCGGGTGTACTATGAGGACACCGACCTCGGCGGAGTCGTCTATTATGCCAACTACCTGAGGTTCATCGAGCGCGGGCGGAGCGAGGCGCTGCGCGCGCTGGGCATCGACCAGGTGGCGCTGAAGGAGGCCGGGCTGGTTTTTGTCGTGCGCCGGCTGACGGCCGACTATCTGTCGCCCGCTCGCTATGACGACCTGGTGGAGGTCGTCACCGAGATCACGCAGATCGGCGGGGCGACGGTCGAGATGGCGCAGCAGGTGCGGCGCGATGGCGCGGTGCTGTTTCGCGCGACGGTGCAGGTCGCCTGCATGGATGCCGGCGGGCGGCCGCGCCGGCTGCCGACGGATGTGCGGGCGGCGCTCGTGCATGGATCAGCGCGAGGCTGAGGCAGGGTTTTCAACCGGGGGTCGGTCCCGGGCGCGCGAGACCGTCGCAATTTGTGGCGGAATAGCGTATCGAGGCATATGAGGTGGTCGCGCCGGAGAGAGCCGAGAATCGGCCGGGCGGGCGCGACGGTGACTGGGGCAGGTTATGACGGGCAGTATTGCCGCGATCGCAATGTTTGTCGCGCAGGCGGCAGCGCAGACGCTGGGCGCCGACGGCACGGCCGGGCTGGACACGTCGTCCATTCCCGATGCGGTCGGCAGCGCCGACTTCTCGGTCTGGGCGATGTTCCTGCGCGCCACGCTGGCCGTGCAGCTTGTCATGGCGATCCTGGTGCTGGCCTCGTTCTGGTCCTGGGCGATCATCATCGAGAAGGCGATGCTGTTCCGCCGGCTGCGGCGGCACTCGGCGCGCTTCGAGGAGAACTTCTGGTCCGGCCAGCCGCTTGACGACCTGTTCGACCGGATCTCGGGCAAGGCGACCAGCCCGATCGAGCGGGTGTTCGTCGCCGGCATGACCGAGTGGCGGCGCTCGTTCGGCGAGGGCGGGCTGATTCCCGGCACGCAGCAGCGCGTCGACCGGGCGATGACGGTCGCGATGGCGCGCGAGGCGGAGATCATCAACCGGCGGCTGCCCTTCCTGGCCTCGGTCGGCGCGACGGCGCCCTTCGTCGGCCTGTTCGGCACGGTCTGGGGCATCAAGCACAGCTTTAAATCGATCGCCATGCAGCAGAACACCAATCTGGCCGTCGTCGCGCCCGGCATCGCCGAGGCGCTGCTGGCGACCGCTCTGGGCCTGTTGGCGGCGATCCCCGCGGTGCTTGCCTACAACCGGCTGATCGCCGAGGCCGAGAGCCTGAACGGGTCGATCGAGAACTTTTCGGACGAGTTCTCGACGATCCTGGCCCGCCAGATCGACCGCCACCGCGGCACCGGCCGCGAAACGGAGGACGCGTGATGGCGATGGGCGTGCAGATGGCGGGACGCGGCGGCGGGCGCAGGCGGCGCGGCCGCGGGGCGCGGCCGATGTCCGAGATCAACGTGACGCCCTTCGTCGACGTGATGCTGGTGCTGCTGATCATCTTCATGGTCGCGGCGCCGCTGCTGACGACGGGCGTGCCGGTCAATCTGCCCAAGACCAGCGCCGGCGCCCTGCCGTCCGAGCAGGAGGAGCCGCTGATGCTTTCGATCGACGCCGACGGCGTCGTCTACCTGCAGAAGGAGCCGCAGGACTTTGCCACCCTGCCCGACAAGCTGGCCGCGGTGCGCGCGGCGCGCGGGCAGGGCTCGGGCGGCAAGGACGGGGGGCGGATCTATTTCCGGGCGGACAGCTCGCTCTCCTACGGCTTCGTTCAGCAGGTACTGGCGCTGGTGCGCAATGCCGATTTCGGCGCGATCGCGATGGTGCACGACCAGCCGAGGCAGACGGAGTAGGCGGTGCAGCGCGGTGCCGCGATATCGGGAATCCTGCACCTGGTGCTGCTGGTGCTGGCGATCTGGGGCGCGGACTGGTTCCGCGTCCGAGATCCGGTGCCGCTGAACGTCACCGAGGTCGAGATGGTCGAGGGGAGCGAGCTGGACGCGCGCCTGTCGACCGCGCCCCTCGTGCAGAGCGAGGGGCCGGCCGAGCTGGCGCCGCCCTCGCCGGGCGAGAGCGCGCCGGCGCCCGAGGCGCCGCCCGAGGACGCGGCCGACCACTCTGCCTCGGTGGCGCTGGCCGTCTCGACGCCGCCCGAGCCGCGCCCGGACGCGCCGCGCATGACGATCCCGCCGCCGCCGCGCGAGGTGCCCTCGGAGGCGCCGGTGCCGACGATCGCCGAGATTCCCTCGCCCGACCCGCTGCGCGAGCAGTCGAAGGAGCCGGAGAGCCCGCCATCGACCGAGCCGGTGCAGCCGCTGGCCTCGGTGCGCCCGCCGACGCCGTCGCCGCGGCCGCTGCCGCCGCCCGAAGCCGAGCCGGCGCCCGAGCCCGAGCCGACGGTGGCGCAGGAGAGGGCGCCCGAGCCGGAGGTGGCCGAGAAGCCGAAGCCCGAGCCTGCCGAGGTGAAGCCGCCCGAGCCAGCAGCCCGAGCTGGCCGCCGCCGAGCCCGAGGCCGAGCAGAGCGTGGCGCCGCAGGTGGCGAAGCTGCCCGTCGCCCGGCCCGCCGACCGGGCACGCGCGGCGCCGGCCTCGTCGAAGCCCGAGCCGGCCCAGCAGCAGGTCGCATCGGCGGACCCGGCGCCCGAGACCGAGAAGCCCGCGCCGCAGAAGCAGGCCGACCCGACGCCGGCGAAGCCGGCCGGCGGGTCCAGCCGCCCGACGGCGCCGCTGAACAACGGCGAGAAGAACGCGCTGCGGCTGGGCATCAAGAAGTACTATGTCTACAATGGCGACCGCTCGGACCGGTCGCTGCACGTGACAATACGCGTCCGGCTGGACGAGCAGGCAAAGATCACCGGCAAGCCGGAGATGCTGAAGGCCGAGGGTGGCACGTCGGGCTCACAGAAGGCGCTGTTCGACGCCGGACGCCGGGCCTTGCTGCGTGCCGAGGCGCAGGGCGAGTTCGATCGGCTGCCAAAGGACAAGTACATGGCGTGGAGCGTTCTCAACGTCGTTTTCACCACTGAACAAGGGGTCGATTTCTCGTCATGACACCGATCAGAGTTCTGCCGCTGCGCGGCGCCGTCCTGCTGATGCCGCTGCTGGCGCTGGCGCTGCTTGTTGCCTTCGCGGCGCGTGCCCAGACCGCGACCGAGGGGACGACCATCGTCGTCGGCGATCCGAACTTCGAGCCGATGCCGATCGCCATCGCCGGATTTCTGGCGTCACCCGACCTGGCCGCGCAGGCCGACGCGGTGCGCGGCGTCGTCGAGGCCGACCTCGAGCGCTCGGGGCTGTTCAAGATCATCCCGCGGAGCGCGCATGTCGCGCAGGTCTCGGACTTCAACGCCGTGCCGGCCTATGCCGACTGGCGCGCCATCAACGCCCAGGCGCTGGTGACGGGCCAGGTGCAGCAGTCCAGCGACGGCCGGCTGGTCGTGCAGTACCGCGTCTTCGACACGCAGGCCGAGGAGCAGCTCGTCGGCCAGCAGATCCTTTCCGACCCGGCCGACGCGCGGCGCGTCGGCCACAAGGTCGCGGACGGCATCTACGTGCCGCTGACCGGCGAGGGGCCGTATTTCGACAGCCGGGTCGTCTTCGTGGCCGAGAGCGGGCCGAAGGGCGACCGGACCAAGCGGCTGGCCGTCATGGACCAGGACGGCGCCAATGTGCGCTTCCTGCCGGACGCCTCGGGGCTGGTGCTTGGGCCGCGCTTCTCGCCGAACGATCAGCTCATCCTCTACACCAGCTACAACACGGGCCAGCCCGAGCTCTACCTGATGAACCTGGACACCAACCAGCGCGAGCGGCTGGGCGCGTTCCCGGGCATGAGCTTCGCGCCGCAGTTCTCGCCCTCGGGCAACGAGGTGGTGTTCAGCGTCGCCGAGGGCGGCAATGTCGATCTCTGGGCGATGGACCTGGCGAGCCGCCAGCGCCGCCGGCTGACGAGCGACGCCTCGATCGAGACCTCGCCCTCGTATTCGCCGGACGGCAGCCGGATCGTCTTCGAGTCCGATCGGGGCGGAAAGCAGCAGCTCTACATCATGCCGGCCGGCGGCGGCGAGGCGCGGCGGATCAGCTTTGGCAACGGCAGCTACGCGGCGCCGGTCTGGTCGCCCAAGGGCGACCTCATCGCCTTCACGAAGATCACCGGCGGGCGCTTCCACATCGGCGTGATGCGGCCGGACGGTTCGGACGAGCGGCTGTTGACGACCAGCTTCCTCGACGAGGGGCCGACCTTCGCCCCGAACGGGCGGGTCGTGATGTTCTCGCGCGAGACGGCCGGGGCGACGGGCGCCTCGCAGATCGTCAGCGTCGACGTGACCGGTCGCAACCTGCGCCGGGTCGAGACGCCGGGGGCGGCGTCCGACCCCGCCTGGTCGCCGCTGCGCCAATGACCTCGCTGCGACGCGATGGCGCAGCGCCGGCAGGCCGCGGGGCCGCGTATTGCGCCGGGCCCGCCTCGATGCCGGGAAAATCCCCACTTGGGGGTGCGAGTGCCCCGCTATGGGCACGGGGAAAGTCGGACAGGCAAGGAGAACAAGGAATGAAGCTGTTTCGTATAGCGGCGCTGGTGGCGGCGGTTGCGCTGGCCGGCTGCGCCGGCGAGCCGCCGCCGGACGCGAATGCCGACGCGGGCACGGGTTATGGCAGCGGCGCGGGGATGGTGCCCGGCCAGCCGGCGCCGAACACCGTCGAGTACTTCAACCAGGTCGTCGGCGACCGCGTGTTCTTCGGCACGGACGAGTACACGCTGGATGGTGAGTCCCAGGACACGCTGCGCCGGCAGGCCGAGTGGCTGCAGGCCAACCCGGGCACCAGCGTCACCGTCGAGGGCCACGCCGACGAGCGCGGCACGCGCCAGTACAACCTGGCGCTGGGCGCGCGGCGTGCGAACTCGGTGCGCGAGTACCTGATGGCGCAGGGCGTCGAGCCCGGGCGGCTGAAGGCCATCACCTATGGCAAGGAGCGTCCGGTGGCACTCTGCTCGGACGAGAGCTGCTGGTCGCAGAACCGCCGCGGCGTAAGCGTCGTGACCGGCTCGCCGGTCAGCTGAGTCCGGCGCCGGGCGGCGCGGCGGCGGTCCCGTGGGGCACGCGGGCCGCGCCGCCCGGCGGCGTTTTCCGCCGGAGCCGGCCAGGTAGCCGGGCAGGAAACCGGGAGGAGAGCAGGATGTCGATTAAACCCCAATGTCGCCGGCGCGGCGCGGTCGCGCTGCTGCTGGCCGGCGTCGCCGCCGGCGGCCTGCTGGCCGGCTCGCCCCTCGGCGCCCCGGCGGCGCAGGCGCAGTCGGCCTGGAACGGCGGGTCCTCGCCCGAGGATCTGCGCTACCGGCTGGACACGCTGGACGCCGAGCTGGCCGACCTCCGGGCGCGGCTGGGCGGCGCCCGGGTCTCGCCAGCGGCCGGCGGCGCGGCCGGCGCGCTGTCGAACTCGAACGTGACGCAGCTCGAGGGCGAGGTTCGCCGGCTGACGGCCTCGGTCGAGGAGATGCAGAACGAGATCCGCCGCATCGGCGAGGAGGCCGCGCGGCGCTTCTCGGACATCGAGTTCCGCCTGACCGAGCTGGAAGGCGGGGATGTCGGCAGCCTCGAGCCGGTGCCGCCGCTCGGCGGCGCCGCGTCGCCGGTCGCGCCGGCCCCGCCTGAGAACACCGTGCCGGAGCCGGTCCGGGCGCCGACGGCGCGGCCGTCGCAATCGACGGGGGCCGGTGGCCAGTCGCCTGTCAGTCCGCCGGCATCCGGCATCGTCCAGGGCCCGTCCGGGCAGGGCGGCTTTGCCGGCGTCGCGGTGCCGCTGCCGGGCCAGTCGGGGCAGCAGGTCGCCTCGGTCGCAGAGCAGGGCAGTCTGGACCGCGCCGTGCAGGACGTGCGCCAGGGCCGCTTCGACCAGGCCGACGAGCGGCTGCGCAAGTTCCTGAAGCAGAACCCGACCAGCCCGCTGACCTCCGAGGCATGGTACTGGCTGGGCGAGAGCCAGTTCGTGCGCGGCAACCACGCGGAGGCGGCGCGCAGCTTCCTGAACGGTTACAACGCCGATCAGGCCGGGCCGCGCGCGCCTCACAACCTCTATCGGCTGGGCGTGACGTTGGGACGGCTGGGCCAGACCAACGAGGCCTGCCTGACGCTCCGCGAGGTGCGCACCCGGTTCCCCGATGCGCCCGACGGCATCGTCGAGCAGGCCGACGCGGAGGCCGACGCGCTGGCCTGTGGCTGAGGCAGACTCCGGAAACAGCACGCGGGATCCGGCCGCCCGGGTCCTGGCGGGACTCGACCGGCTGGCGCCCGAGGGTCGGCTGGGCGTCGCCGTCTCGGGGGGCGGCGACTCGATGGCCTTGCTGGCCTTCGCGGTCGACTGGGCCCGGCGCCGCGGGCGAGAGGCCCACGCCGTCACGGTCGACCATGCGCTGCGCTCCGGCAGTGCCGGCGAGGCGGCCTTCGTCGCGGCGCACTGCGCGCGCGTCGGTGTCGCGCACCGGACGCTGCGCGCCGGCCCGATGCCGCCCGGCAACCTGCCTGCGGCGGCGCGCGAGGCGCGCTATGGCCTGATCGCCGGGTGGGCGCGCGGCGAGCGGATCGCCGGCGTCGCTCTGGGCCACACGATGGACGACCAGGCCGAGACGCTGCTGATGCGGCTGGCGCGTGGCGCGGGCGTCGAGGGGCTGTCGGGCATGGCTGCGCGGCGCGATTGGCAGGGCATCGCCTGGCTGCGGCCGATGCTGGGCATCAGGCGCGCGGCGCTGCGCGACTGGCTGCAGGTGCGCGGCATCCCCTGGATCGACGACCCGACGAACGAGGAAGACGCCTATGACCGGGTGAAGGCGCGCCGGGCACTGGTTGCGCTGGAGCCACTGGGCATCAGCGTTGAGGGGTTGGCCGAGACCGTACGGACGCTGGCGCGCCAGCGCCACGTGCTGGCGCGCGCGGCGGCCGAGATCGAGGCCGCCGCCGTCCGGTGGGGCGCCTATGGCGAGGCGCGCCTGGCGCTGGAGCCGCTGCGCGAGACCGAGCGTGACACGGCGTTGCGGGTCTTTGCCGAGACGCTGGTTCGCGCCGCCGGGCGCGCGCAGCGGCCGCGCTTCCGCTCGGTCGAGCCGGCGCTGTCGGCTCTGATCGGCGGCAAGGGGCGCGCGCTGACGCTGGGCGGGTGCCTCGTGGTGCCGGACCTCGAGGGCGGCAGCCTGCTGGTATGCCGCGAGCCCTCTGCCGCCGCCGCGCCCGTGCCGCTGCGCCCGCCGGGGCTGGTCTGGGACGGCCGCTGGCGGATCGCCATGCCGGCGGGCGTGGCCGAGGAGCCGGGCGGCGGGTCGCTGACGATCGGCGCGCTGGGCCAGGCGGGATGCGACTGCCTGGGCCGGGCCGCGCGCGCGGGCGCCTGGCAGCCGCCCGAGGGCTGGGCGGCTGCGCCCCGCCCGGTGCGCGAGACGGTGCCGGCCGTCTATGCCGCCACCGGCGGAGGGCCGGGCGGGCCGGGCGAGAGCGGCGCCCTGCTGGCCGTCCCGGCGGCGGGCTTCCTCGCGCCGGGGGCGCCGACCGGGCTGGCCGCTGTCGAGGCGACGCCGCTGCGGTCCCGGGATGCGGTCCTGTGACCGGACGGCGGGATGCAGCGCCGGGATGGGTCCCCCGTGACCGGCCCCCGGGTATGCGGCACCGTGACGGGCCCCGTGGGCTGCCCCCGTGACCGGGCCCCCGAGGCGCCTTCCGATGCGGGATGCGATGCGCCCGGCAGCGGGTGCGGCGAATGACGGCGGGCATGGTCGCGGACCTTATCTCGCGCTATGAATACCCTATCTAGGAGGATGACGCGGCGCCGCCGCGCCTCCCCGCGTTGAGAGGAAAGATCATTGGGCAACGCTAAGAACCTGGTCTTCTGGGCGATTCTGATCCTGCTGATGGTGACGCTGTTCAGCGTGCTGCAGGACGGCTCGGGCGGCGCCCGAAACAGCCGGCTGTCGTTCTCGGAGTTCCTGAAGAAGGTCGAGAGCAACGAGGTCCAGGACGTCACGATCGACGGCGAGCGCATCGACATCCACACGCGCGACAACCGCCGCTATACCACCGTGCAGCCAAGTGGAACCGACGTTGTCAACAACCTGCGCCAGCACGACGTGACGATCAATGTCGAGCCGCAGGAGAAGAGCTTCCTCGGCACGCTGACCTTCTACATGCTGCCGATGCTGCTGCTGATCGGGTTCTGGTTCTTCATGCTGAACCGGATGCAGGGCGGCGGGCGCGGCGCCATGGGCTTTGGCAAGTCGAAGGCCAAGCTCTTGACCGAACGATCGGGCAAGGTGACGTTCGACGATGTCGCCGGCATCGACGAGGCGAAGGAGGAGCTCGAGGAGATCGTCGAGTTCCTGAAGGACCCGCAGAAGTACTCGCGTCTCGGCGGCAAGATCCCCAAGGGTGCGCTGCTGGTCGGCCCTCCGGGCACCGGCAAGACGCTGCTGGCGCGCGCCATCGCGGGCGAGGCCGGCGTGCCGTTCTTCACGATCTCGGGCTCGGACTTCGTCGAGATGTTCGTCGGCGTCGGCGCCAGCCGCGTGCGCGACATGTTCGAGCAGGCCAAGAAGAACGCGCCCTGCATCGTCTTCATCGACGAGATCGACGCCGTCGGCCGGCACCGCGGCGTCGGCTATGGCGGCGGCAACGACGAGCGCGAGCAGACGCTGAACCAGCTTCTGGTCGAGATGGACGGCTTCGAGGCCAACGAGGGCGTCATCCTGATCGCCGCGACCAACCGGCCGGACGTGCTGGACCCGGCGCTGCTGCGCCCCGGCCGCTTCGACCGGCAGGTCACGGTGCCGAACCCCGACGTCAAGGGCCGCGAGAAGATCCTGCACGTCCACGCGCGCAAGGTGCCGCTGGCGCCGAACGTCGACCTGCGCGTCATCGCGCGCGGCACGCCGGGCTTCTCGGGCGCGGATCTGGCGAACCTCGTCAACGAGGCGGCGCTGTTCGCGGCGCGGGCCGACAAGCGGCTCGTGACGATGGACGACTTCGAATACGCCAAGGACAAGGTCATGATGGGCGCCGAGCGGCGCAGCATGATCATGACCGAGGAGGAGAAGGCGTTGACCGCCTATCACGAGGCCGGCCACGCCATCGTCGGCCTGACCGTGCCGAACCACGACCCGATCCACAAGGCGACCATCATCCCGCGCGGCCAGGCACTGGGCATGGTGATGAGCCTGCCCGAGCGCGACCATCACACGCGGCCCCGCGTCTGGTTCACCTCGCGCCTGGCGATGGGCATGGGCGGCAAGGCGGCCGAGATTCTGAAGTTCGGCGAGGAGAACGTGACCTCGGGCGCCGCGGGCGACATCAAGCAGGTCACCCAGCTCGCCCGAGCGATGGTCACCCAGTACGGCATGTCCGAGAAGCTGGGCAACATCGACTACGCCAACGAGAACCAGAGCTACCTGGGCGCCTATGGCGGCGGCGCCAACCATGCCGGCTCGACCCAGAAGATCATCGACGAGGAGGTCCGCCGCCTGGTCGACGACGGCTACGAGACCGCGCGGCGCATCCTGATCGAGAACAACGACGGCTTCGAGCGGCTGGCGCGCGGACTGCTGGAATACGAGACGCTGACCGGTGACGAGATCCGGAAGGTCATCGCCGGCGAGCCGCTGAACCGCTCGGACGATGCCGGCCTGCCGCCGGCGACGCCGGGCGGTGGGCTGACCTCGATCCCCAAGGCCGGCAAGCCGCGCCGGCCCGACACGGACACCGGCGGGATGGAGCCGCAGCCGCAGTAAGGCGCGACCGAAGGAACGCGAGGCCGGGGCGGTGCGCCCCGGCCTTTTTCGTTTGCGCGGCGCCTGCGGGCGCGGTCTTCTGACCCGGCCGGGCCGGGCCGGGGCGGGGCGCGGCGGGCAGGGAGGGCAAATGGCCGGCGTCGATTGTCAGGGCGAGCCCGGCGGGCCTCGCGTCATCGTCCGCGAGTCGCCGATCCGGCTGCCCGGACCCGAGGACATCGTCGTCGACCACGCGGCGAACATCGCCTTCGTCGCCGCGCAGCGGCGGCGCAGCGGCCGGCGCCGGCTGAAGCCGCACGAGCTGCCCGGCGCGGCGCTCTACGCGCTGGACCTGGGCGCGGCCGCGCCCGTTCCGCGCCTGCTGTTCGACCAGCAGGCGGCGGACTTTCCGTTCCACACGCGCGGGATCGCCTACTTTGCCGGCGGTGGCGCGCGGCGGCTTTTCGTCATTAACATGCGGGCAGCGGACGAGCACACGGTCGAGGTCTTCGACGTCACCGGCGAGGATTTCGGCTCGCTGGGCCTCAGCCACGTCCGCACGGTGGCGGACGCCTCGCTGGTCAGCCCGAATGACCTGGCGGCGCTGGACGCCGAGCGCTTCTACGTCGCCAACGACCACGGCGCGCTGCCGGGGGCCGGGCGATTCCTCGAGGACCTGCTGGCGCGACCTATCTCGACGCTGGTGTTCTTCGACGGCGGGGTCTGCCGGGTCGTGGCGGGCGGGCTGGCCTTTGGCAACGGCGTCGCCGTCGATCACGTGCGTCGCCGGGTCTACGTGGCGGCGACGCGCGCGCGGCGGCTGCACGTCTATGACGTCGACCCGGCCGACCCGGCGCGGCTGACCGAGCGGGCGCCGATCCCGCTGCCCGGCTGCCCGGACAACCTGGAATGGGACGAGGACGGCGCGCTCTGGATCGGCGCGCATCCCAGCCTGCCGGTGCTTGCGCTCTACCACAAGGGCCTGCGGCGGAGCGCGCCTGCGCAGGTGCTGCGCGTGCGCTTTGACGCTGCCGGCCGGGCGGAGGTCCAGGAGGTCTGGCGCGACGATGGCGGTGCCGCGATCAGCGGCGTCAGCGTCGCCGCGGTGCATGGCCGCGGCCCGGTGCGGCGTCTGCTGCTGGGCCAGGCGCTGGAGGACTTCCTGCGCGACTGCGAGCTGCGCGAGGGGTGAGTGGCGCTCCCGGAGGGTTGTGGAACTCGTTGGGACTTTCGGCAATCTCTTTGGAAATCCGTTCGGCAACCTGTTCGGCAACGATCTTTTGCTAACTTGTTGCTAATGGGATGGGGTCCGGGTTGCGCCGCCGAACGGGCGCAGACCGGTGATGCCGGAGTGGTGGGTTTCACCCACGCTTCGGCTGTATGGCGCCCGGGGGCAAGTCGGGCGGTACGGTTCCGGAGGTGCGGGGGGGCCGGTTATGACGGGGCTGTGGGTTTCACCCGCCCTGCGCTGCGCCCGCGGGGCTTACATCACGGCGCCGATCTGCCAGGGGACGAACTCGTAGTCGCCGAGGCCCTGGGCCTCGGAGAACGAGCGTTCGCCCGAGGCGACGGCCAGGACCTTCGCGTAGATCTCGCGGCCGACCTCTTCCAGCGTGGCCTCGCCGGTCAGGATGCGGCCGGCGTCGATGTCCATGTCCTCGGACATCTTGCGGGCGAGCTCGGAGTTGGTCGCGATCTTGATCGTCGGCGCCGGCTTGGAGCCGAAGGCGCTGCCGCGGCCGGTCGTGAAGACCACCATGTTGCAGCCCGAGGCGATCTGGCCGGTGACGCTGGCCGGGTCGTAGCCGGGGCTGTCCATGAAGGCGAAGCCGGGTTTCGTGACCGGCTCGCCGTACTTGTAGACGCCGGTCAGCGGCGAGGTGCCGCCCTTGGCCGCCGCGCCCAGCGACTTTTCCAGGATCGTCGTCAGCCCGCCCTGCTTGTTGCCGGGGCTGGGGTTGTTGTCCATCGAGCCCTTGTTGCGGGCGGTGTAGTCCTCCCACCACTCGATCAGGCCGACGAGCTTGTCGCCGACCTTGCGGTCGACGGCGCGGCGCGTCAGCAGGTGCTCGGCGCCGTAGATCTCGGGCGTCTCGGCCAGCACCGTGGCGGCGCCCTGCGCGACCAGCAGGTCTGACGCGAAGCCGAGCGCCGGGTTGGCCGTGATGCCGGACCAGGCGTCGGAGCCGCCGCACTGGAGCGCCAGCTTGATCTCGGAGGCGGGGCAGGGCTCGCGCCGGAACTCGTTGGCAAGCGGCAGCATGTCGGCGACGCGCTGGATGCCGACCTCGATGGTGCGGCGGAGCCCGGCGACGTTCTGGATGTTCATCGCGTCGAAGAGCGGCCCCTTCTGGATGCCGTGCGCTTCCAGCAGCCAGTCGATCTGGTTCATCTCGCAGCCGAGGCCGACCATGACGACGCCGGCGCAGTTCGGGTGCCGCGCATAGCCCCACATGACGCGCTGCAGCGCCTCGAACCCGTCGCCGTTGCCCGCCATGCCGCAGCCGGTGCCGTGCACGAAGGCGACGACGCCATCGACGTTGGGGTAGGGGGCCAGCACCTCGGGCGTGAAGTGCGCGGCGATCTTGCGCGCCGCGGTCGCCGAGCAGTTCACCGAGGTCAGGACCGCGATGTAGTTCCGCGTGCCGACGGCGCCGCTGGCCCGGCGAAAGCCCATGAACGTGTCGCGCGCGTCCTCGGGCACCATCTCGACGGGGCGCAGGTCCGTCGAGAACTCGTAGTCATGCGCCGTGCCGCGAAACTCGACGTTCTGCGTGTGGACGTGCTCGCCGGGCGCGATGTCGGCGGCGGCGTAGCCGATGATCTGGTTGTACTTCACGACCTTCTCGCCCGTCGCGATGGCGCGGGTCGCGATCTTGTGCCCGCGCGGGATCAGGCCGGCGGTGGTGACGCCCTCGACCGCCTGGCCCGCCTGCATCGGGCGGACGGCGGTGACGACGTTGTCGGCGGGGTCGAGGCGGACGAAATCGGCCATGCGGGCTCACTCGATGAAGAAGACGTGGGTCAGGTTCGGCCAGACAAGCAGCACGGTCAGCGCCACGAGCTGGATGCAGATGAACGGCAGGAAGCCGCGGAAGATGTCGGTCAGCTCGATGCCGGCGGGCGCCACCGATTTCAGGTAGAAGGCGGCCGGGCCGAAGGGCGGGCTGAGGAAGCTGACCTGCATGTTCATGCAGAAGACGACGCCGAACCAGACCGGGATGAAGTGGGCCGGCACGCTGCCGATCCAGCCGATCTCCTCGGTCGGCAGCTGCGTGACGATCGGCAGGAAGACCGGCATGACCAGCAGGACGATGCCGACCCAGTCCATGAAGGCGCCGAGGACCAGGAAGATGAACATCATGACGAGGATGATGCCCATCGTCGGCAGGTCGGCGCCCAGGATCAGCCCGGCGACGTAGGTCGGCCCGCCGGCGATCGTGTAGGCGCCGGCCAGCGTCGTCGCGCCGATGGTGATCCAGATGATCGTGCCCGTCGACTTGACCGTGCGCAGCAGGCTGTCGGTGATCAGCGCGACGCTCATCTCGCCGCGCAGGAGCGCGATCACCAGCACGGCGACGACGCCCATGCCGGCGGCCTCGGTGATGCCGGTGATGCCGGCATAGATCGAGCCGAGCACGACGCCGATGACGACCAGAGGCGCGATCAGCCCGCGGCTCATGCGCCAGCAGAGCATCCGCCGCTCGCGCCCCGTCACCAGGAAGATGACGACCGCGGCCACGGCGACGATGGCGGCCATCACCGCCATCTCGGCCGGGGCGACCATCAGCACCGGGTCCTGGCCCTCGGGACGGACGGCCTGGCCCATCGCCTGGATGAAGACGGCCCGGATCAGCAGCACGCCGGCGATGGCGCCGGCGAAGCCGAGCAGCATCAGCCCGAAGAGCGCCAGCTTCTCGCGGCCGACCGGCTCGCCCTCGACGGGGTCGGGCAGGGGCGCCTGGTCGGGGTTCAGCTGGGTGCGGGCGATGATGTAGATGATGAAGAAGCTGGCCAGCATGAAGCCCGGCAGGAAGGACGCCGTGAACAGCGCCTTGATCGAGGTCTCGGTGACCAGCCCGTAGATGATCAGCACGATCGAGGGCGGGATCATCGTGCCCAGGCTGCCGGAGGCGCAGATCGTGCCGATGGCCAGGTTCTGGTTGTAGCCGAGGCGCAGCATCTGCGGCAGCGCGATCAGGCCGAGCAGAACGACCTCGCCGCCGATGATGCCGGACATGGCGGCCATGATGACGGCCATGATCGAGGTGACGATGGCGATGCCGCCGCGCGTGCGGTTCAGCCAGACGTTCAGGCTGTCATACATCGTCTGCGCGATGCCCGAGCGTTCCAGCAGCGCCGCCATGAAGATGAACAAGGGTATCGAGATGAGGACGTAATCCGTCATCAGTCCGTATATTCGCTGGGCCAGGATGTTCAGGACACCGGTGCCGGGCCGCGAGAACACGAGGTCCGGCCCGAACTTCAGCACCAGCACGACGGCGGCGAGGAATCCCGAGGCGAGCCCCAGCGGCATGCCGATCGCCAGCAGGACCAGGAGCCCGACCAGGACGACGAGCGAAATGGTGCCGATGTCGGTCATCGCGGCTCACCGTGCTGCTGGGCGGCGTCATGCATCGCCTGCTGTTTTTTCATGTGCTCGATGTCGGAGATGTCGAGCTCCTCGTAGTCGTCGTGCTCGATGCGCTCCTTGCTCCAGTCGTGGATCAGGTTCGACACCGACTGCACCGCGACCAGCACGACGATGACCAGCACGGTCGGCTTGATCGTGGCCGGGATCGGCGGGTCGAAGGCGGTGCCGAAGGTCTCCCAGCGCATGAGCTTCTCGTAGGCCTCGGTGAAGCCGCCGTAGACGACCGCGGCGGCGAAGGCGACGATCAGCACCGTCGAGACCACGTCGCAGAGCCGCTGGGCGCTGCGGGGCATCATGTCGTAGAGGATGTAGATGCGGATATGGCTGCGCTGCTGCATGGCGTAGAGGCCGGAGAGCAGGAAGACGAAGCCCGCCATCCAGAGCGACAGCTCGTTGGCCCAGAGCGTCGGCGCCTCGAAGACGTAGCGCATGACCACCTCGTAGAACATCACCGAGACGACCACGACGATCAGGAGCATGCAGAGGCGGCTGAGAAGCAGGCTGAACCGGTCCATGAAGCCGGTCGTTTCGTGCTCGATCATCGCACCCTCGCCGGAAATGGGGGTGGGCCGGGTCGCGCGGACCCGGCCCGGTCACGTCGCCTCAGATCACTCGGCGATCAGGCCGAGGTCCTTCATGAAGGCGAGATGGCTGTCGACCAGGGCGCGGGCCTCGGGCGTCTTGTCGGCCCAGCCCTGCCACTGCTCCTGCGCCGCCTTGCGGAACGCCTTGCGGTCCTCGTCGGACCAGTCCCAAAGCAGGACGCCCTTGTCCTTGAGCTGGGCGGCCGCCTGGTTGTTCTTGACCTCGAAGGTCATAGCGGTCTGGAAGGCCAGCTTCTCCATCGCGACTTCCATGACGCGCTGCAGGTCCTCGGGCATCGCCTCCCAGGCGTCCAGCCGGCAGGCCAGGTGGTCGGACGGCATCGAGTGGAAGCCGGGATAGGTCGCGTTGTTGACGATGTCGTAGAGGCCGAGCCCGACATTGTTGGCGAGGCCGGAGGCGTCGGCGCCCTCGATGATGCCGGTCTCGAGCGCGGTGAAGATCTCGGTGAAGTCCATGACGACGGGCTTGGCGCCCAGCGACGCGAAGATCTCGGTCTCGAGCCCCGGCGGCGAGCGGAACTTCCAGTCCTTGAGATCGGCGATGCCCTTGAGCTGCTTGGACGACGCCAGGCTCTCCTGCCCGTAGATCCACCAGCCGATCAGGTGCATGTTGAACTTGTGGTAGAGGTCGTTCGCGGCGTCCTTGCCGCCGCCGAAATAGAACCATTCGTACTGCTGCCACGGCGTGTCGTAGCCGCCCATGATGTCGCCGACGAACTGGAAGGCCGGGTTCTTGCCCGTCTGGTAGGCGCCGCCGGTCATGTCGCAGTCGAGGATGCCGGTGGCGGCCGCGTCGAAGGTCTCGACCGACTTGACGACCGAGGACGAGAAGAACGGCTCGATGTCGATGCGCCCGCCCGACATCGTCTCGACGTCGTCGAAGAACTGCGCCGCCAGCTTGCCCGACGGCGTCTCGGGCGCGTAGTGCGTCTGGATCCGGAACGTGAACTCGGCCTGCGCAAAGGCCGAGCCGGCGGTCAGCGCCACCACGGCCGCGCCGAGGCTCGCCATCCTGGCAAATTGGGTCATCGTTTTCCTCCCGTATTTTTTGGCGGTCCCGTCGCTCATCGTGCCTGCGGCGGGTGTCCGTCGCGAACGCTATCCCGTCCCCGTTGCGGTTTCAACGGAGATGGCCGGGCCGGCGAGTGTGCCCGGCCGGCAGCCGCTGGCAGAAGGGGCGGGCGGTCGCGGGCCGGCGGCCGGACGGCAGCGGAGGCGGGATTGCGCGTGACGCACCACGCGGGCACGGTCCCGCCGAGGGGCGCGGGGGGAGCGTCGCCGCGGGAGGTGACCGATGGCGAAGCAGCTCATCTTCTGCGAGACGGTCGTGCCCGTTTCGCCGGGACGGCACGCCGCCTGGTCTGTCGCACAGGACCGCGGCAACCTCGCCTTCGCGGCCGGCTCGACGGTGGCCCGGTGATGACGGCGGATTTCTTCCGGCGCGACGCGCTGGAGCTGATCGACCAGAACCTGGTCTCGCCGAGGAACCTCGAGGCGCTGCGCCAGAGGGCCGTGCGGGCGTCCGCCGCCTGAGCGACAGTCAGAGCGCCAGGCCGGCGGGCTCGATCAGGTCGGGGCCGTCGTTCCGGACCTGGCCGACGCGGCGGTCGACCGGGTAAAGCTCGACGCGGGGGTCGGGGATCGGGCGCATCAGCGCGGCCGGATCGGCGCTGCCGTCCAGCCAGCCCTCGGCCGCGTCCTCGGCCAGCACGACGGGCGAGCGCGGGTGCAGGTGGCGCGTCGCCTCGCCGGCGGCGGTGGTCAGGATGGTGCAGGACAGCAGCCACTCGTCGCCGAGCCGCGTCGCCGCCCAGAGCCCGGCAAACAGGATGCCCGGCGTGTTGCGGCGCATGGTGATGAACCAGGGCGTCTTGGCGCCCTTGGGCCCCGTCCACTCGTAGTAGCCGATGGCGGGGACCAGGCACCGCCGCGCGGCCCAGGCGTCGCGGAACATCGGCTTTTCGGCCGCCTCCTCGGCGCGGGCGTTGAAGGTCGTGGCCCTGAACTCGGAGAGCGGTTTCTTCCACCAGTGCGGCACCAGCCCCCAGCGCGCGACCTCCGGCACGCGGCGGCGGTGGCCGCCGTCCGGCGCGTCGCGCAGGCGGACGATGCCGACCGGGTCGGTCGGCGCGACGTTCCAGCGCGCGGATGGCCAGCCGGCGGGTGGCCAGTCGACCGCCGGCTCGACGAGCAGCCAGTCGCGCCAGTCCGTCCCCTCGGTCTCGCCGATCGCGAAGCGGCCGCACATCGCCGGTCTCCGGTTTGCCTTGCGGATCGTCCCGGTCCGTCCGGGCCGAACCGGGGAGATCGGCGCTGGCGGCGGCCGGCGCAAGCCCCGGGCGCGACCCGTCTGCGCCTCGATCGAAGGCGCCGCGTCAATGCGCCCCGCCGTCCTCGCTGGCGCCCCCGGCATGCGCGCTGTCTGCGCCCGTGCCGCCACCCCTGACGCCACCCGTGCCGCGACGCCTCCCGCGAGACCTCCGGCGCCACCTGGGGCGCCCCGTCCTGCGCCCCCATGCTGCGACGGTTGCGCGCTGCGTCGGGATGGAATCCCGCCGGCGGTTCCTTTAAATTCGTTGTTCGAGCGAGAGCCGGGGAAACAGCGGGGACACGATCGGTGCGGAGCCGAAGCCTTCTGGCGGTCGCCACGATCGCGCTCACCCTGGCCGCGTGCGAGTCGACCGATCGCACGCAGGTCTTCGCCTCGTACCAGGCCGAGATGCAGAGCCGCGGCTTCCTGCGCACCGACACCGACCCGCGCGACGTGCCCTACACCAACGCCCGGCTGGCCGAGGATTTCCGCCGGATCGCCTTCTTCACCTACCCGAACGACGAGGTGCATGTCCCGAAGCCGCTGACGCGCTGGCAGGGGCCGATCCGCTATGCCGTGCTGGGCAACGCGGACGACGAGGCGCAGGTCGACGAGCTGATGGGCCGCATCGCCCGGCTGACGGGGCTGGAGATCGCGCCCGTGCCCGACGAGGGCGCGAACTTCGTCGTCCTGCTGCTGAACGACCGCGAGCGCCGCGCCGCCCGTCTGGCCTTTCCCGACGCCGAAAGCCGCAACTTCTTCGACAGCTTCGTCTCGGCGGTCTTCGACTGCGGCGCCATCGCCGACTGGTCGGACGAGGAACCCGAGATCACCAAGGCGCTGGTCTACCTGCACGGCGACCTGCAGGGCCTGTATCGCCGGCTGTGCTTCCAGGAAGAGATCAGCCAGAGCTTCGGCCTGTTCAACGACGATCCGACCGTGCGGCCGTCGATCTTCAACGATGATGACGAGTTCGCCTTGCTGACGACACATGATGAGTACTTGCTACGAATCCTTTACGATCCCAGGCTCAAGGTGGGGATGACGGAGGAGGAGGCCATGCCGATTGTGCGCCGCATTATCAGGGAAGTGAGGCCAGAGACGTAAATGGGGGAAACAGGGGGGATCGGCCGGGCGCTGCTGGGGGCGGTGCTGGTCGGAGCGGTGGTGCTCACCGGGTACGACGCCAGGTCGCAGACGGCGGAGTACTGGCGCAAGTACGAGGCGATGCTGACCGACAAGGGCAAGCTGCGGGCCGATCGCGCCCCGGCCGACGCGCCCTACAGCAACGCCGACCTGGTGCGCGACTTCCAGGCGATCATGCTGCACAGGGAGCACGCCAGGAAAGGCGGCGACTTCGTGAAGGACGCGGCGGCGCGGCGGCTGAAGAAGCTCGCCCCCGAGGTCCGGATCGACATCCGCGGCTCGACCGTCGACGATGCCGACATGGCGAACATCCGCGACCTGATGGGGCGGCTCGGCCGGGTGACGGGGGTCCACATGGTCGAAAGCCCCGAGGACCCGACGATCCGGCTGATGATCCTGACGCAGGAGGAGCGGCTGGCCTTTGCCAGGTACGCCGCGCAGAGCCCGCGCTGGAAGTTCATCTCGCAGAACGTCGCCAACGGTCTGGGCCGGGCGGTGTGCGGCACCTACTACAGCCGCGACCGGCAGCGGCCGGGCCGGGTCGACTACATCATCGTGATCCCGGCCGAGGTGCACGGCATCCTGCGCCGGTCATGCATCGAGGAGGAGATGGGCCAGACCTTCGGCCCGGGTGCCGACTACGACAAGGCGCGGCCGTCGATCTTCAACGACGATGCCGAGTTCGCGCTGATGACGGACCATGACGAGGACCTGTTGCGCATCCTCTACGACCCGCGGCTGAAGGCCGGCATGACCGCCGACGAGGCGATGCCGGTGGTCGAGGCCATCGTGCAGGAGCTGCGCCCGGGCCAGTGATGCGGGGGCGCGGGCCTTCCGGGCGGGCGGCGGCGGCCACGCCGCAGGCCGCCGCCATCGCGCCGGCGGCCTGCGCGCCGACGATGACGGGCGGCGAGCTCGAGCCGATCCTGGCGCGGGGGAGCCTGCTCAGGACCGGGCGCGACCCTGCCGACGCCCCGTTCACGAACGCCGACCTGGCGGATCACTTCCGGCGGGTGGTCTTTGGCCAGACCCCGTCCGAGGACTGGCCTCGGACGGAGGTGGGTCGGCGAGATCCAGCGCTGGGAGGCCCCGGTCCGCTGGCATCTGCACGTCGCGGGGCCGGACGCGGCCGCCGCCCTTGCGGATGTCGAGTTCACCTTCGCGCCGCTGGCCGCAGTCACGGGCCTCGACATCGCCCGGGCAGCCGGCCCGGAAGAGGCCAACCTCGACATCTTCCTTCTCGGTCCCGAGGACTACCCGGCCGCGATCGACCGGGCGCGGCGGACCATCAAGCGCAGCACCGCCGACAGGATCCGCGACTTTCGCACGAGCCGGACGCCCTGCAACCTGCGGGCCTATCCGCGCGCCTCGGCCGATGGCCCGCTGCCGAAGGGATCATATTTCCGGGCCATGGTGCTGATCCGGACGGGCTTCAGCGACACCTATCGCCTCGGCTGCATCGAGGAGGAGCTGGCGCAGGTCATGGGCCTCGTGAACGACGACGATCGCGTCCGCCCGTCGGTCTTCAACGACGACGAGGAGTTCGCGCTGCTGACCACGCATGACGAGCTGCTGCTGCGGGTGCTCTACGATTCGCGGCTGCGTGCGGGTATGACCGGGGCCGAGGCGATGCCGATCGTCGCGCGCATCATCGAGGACCTGCGGCCGGACGGCTGAGCGGCGGCGTCGCGTCGCGCGGCTGATGCAGTCCGGGCCGGGACGCACTACGTTCAGGACCGCGACGGGATCGCCGATCCCGCAGGGCGCAGGCTGACGGAGGACGATTGTGATCTGGGACATGATCCGCGGCGAGTTCATCGACGTCATCGAGTGGACCGACGACACCCGCGACACGATGGTCTACCGCTTCCAGCGGCAGGGCAATGCCATCAAGTACGGTGCCAAGCTGACGGTGCGCGAGGGCCAGGCGGCGGTCTTCGTCCACGAGGGGCAGCTCGCCGACGTGTTCCAGCCCGGTCTCTACCAGCTCGAGACCAACAACATGCCGGTCATGACGACGCTGCAGCACTGGGACCACGCGTTCCAGAGCCCGTTCAAGTCCGAGATCTATTTTGTCTCGACGCGCCAGTTCACCGACCTGAAATGGGGCACCAAGAACCCGATCATGATGCGCGACCCGGAGTTCGGCCCGGTCCGGATGCGCGCCTTCGGCACCTACGCGATCCGCGTCAAGGACCCGGCCGTCTTCCTGCGCGAGATCGTCGGCACCGATGCCGAGGTGACGACCGACGAGGTGCAGTTCCAGCTTCGCAACGTCATCGTCGCCCGCTTCTCGAACGCGCTGGCCGCGTCCGGCATCCCGGTGCTGGACCTCGCGGCCAACACGGACGAGATGGCGAAGTTCCTGAAGGAGCGCGTCGCGCCGGAAATTGCCGCCTACGGCATCGAGATGCCGAGCCTCTACATCGAGAACGTCTCGCTGCCCGAGGCGGTCGAGGCGGCGATGGACAAGCGCACCTCGATGGGCGTGATCGGCGACCTCGGCAAGTACGCGCAGTACCAGGCCGCCGAGGCGATGCGCGCCGCCGCCGAGAACCCCGGCAGCGCCGGCGGCGGCATGGGGGCCGGCCTGGGCGCTGGCATGGGCATGGCGATGGCGCACCAGATGGCGCAGCCCTCGCCCTGGGGCAGCCGACCGGCCGAGCCCGCCCCGCCAGCAGCCGCCGCGCCGCCGCCGCCGCCGCCCGTCGAGGCCGTCTACCACATTGCCGAGGGCGGCCAGACGCACGGGCCGTACTCGCTGGCGCGCCTCGGGCGCATGGTCGGCGAGGGCACCTTTGCGCGCGACACGCTGGTCTGGTCGCCGGGCTTTGCCGGCTGGACGAAGGCCGGCGACGTCGATGCGCTGGCGCGCCTCTTCACGGTCGCGCCGCCGCCGCCGCCGCCCGCCGCCTGACGGGGAGCGCGGGCGAGCGAGCATGTCGGAATCGCGCGTAAAGCCGTGCCGCCGATGCGGCGCGCCGCTGACCTTCGAGCCAGGCGTCGGCAAGCTGGTCTGCCCGTTCTGCGGCGCGTCGAACGAGATCGAGGGCTCCGGCCGGGCGGTCAGCCCCTGGGGCGTGCGGACGGGCGCCGACACGGGCGTCACCGAGCTGGATTTCCAGGCCGCGCTGCAGAGCCTTGCCGAGGCGGGCGCGGCCGAGGAGGAGGAGACAGCGACGCTCCGCTGCCCCGGCTGCGGCGCCGAGGTCACCCTGGACGCGACGACGCTGGCCCAGGAATGCCCGTTCTGCGCGACCCCGCTGGCGCGCGTCGCGACGCAGACACACAGCCATCCGAAGGTCCAGGCGGTGCTGCCCTTCGCGCTGGACCAGCGCGCGGCGCGCGAGCGGATGATGGGCTGGCTGGGCTCGCTCTGGTTCGCGCCCTCGAAGCTCAAGGAATACGCCCGGGCCGGGCGGCCGCTGAGCGGCGTCTACCTGCCGCACTACACCTATGACGCGGTCGGCGACGCCGACTATCACGGTCAGCGCGGCGACGCCTATTACGTGACGCGCACGCGCACCGTGAACGGCAGGATGCAATCCTTCCAGGAGCGCCACGTCCGCTGGCGCCCGGTCTCGGGCCATGTCCGGCATGTCTTCGACGACGTGCTGGTGCCGGCCTCGGAGAACGCCGGGGCGGGGCAGCCGGAATACGGCGGCCGCTCCTGGGATCTCGCGGCGCTGGAGGCCTACCGGACCGACTACCTGGCCGGCTTCCGCGCCGAGGTGCCGACGCTGGACCTGCGCGAGGGCTTCCGGCAGGCGCAGGCGGTGATGGAGAGCGCGCTGGCGGGCGACGTCCGCGCCGATATCGGCGGCGACGAGCAGCGCATCGGCGCGATGCAGGCGCGCTATTCCGACATCACCTTCAAGCACGTCCTGCTGCCGGTCTGGCTGGCGTCCTACCGCTTCGGCAACCGGGCGTACCAGGTGGTGGTGAACGGCCGCACCGGCGCGGTCTCGGGCGAGCGGCCGTACTCGAAGATCAAGATCGCGGTCGCCGTGGTGCTCGGGCTGATCGTGCTGGTCGTGGTCGCCTATGTTGTCGCGATGACGCAGGGGCAGGGGTGACGTCCGGCAGGGTGCGTGCTGGCACGCACCGCCAGACGATCCCGTCTTCCCTCAGGCGTCCGCCAGACCGACCTCGCGGAGCGTGATCTGCTGGGCGAGGTATTTCGAGAAGATGCGGCACTGCGCCAGGCTGCCGGCGATGAACCACAGCCCCGGCTGGCCGGTCGCGCGGAACATGTTGCGGAGCTCGATCTCGTCGCCGAAACCCCAGATCGGGCCGACACGGGCGGCGACCTCCGGCCCGAAAAGCCGTTCGACCAGTTCTTCGGTCGGGCGATAGCCGGTCGCCAGCACGACCAGCTCGGCGGGCACCCGGGTGCCGTCCTTCAGACGCGCGCCGTCCGCCTCGAAGGTCTCGATGTCGGCGAACTGCACCAGCCCGACCTTGCCCTCGGCGATCAGGTCCGAGCAGCCGACGTTGAAGTAGTAGCCGCCGCCGCGCGTCAGGTACTTGAACTGCCAGCCCGTGCCGTCCTCGCCGAAATCCAGCTCGAAGCCGCGGTCCTCGAGCCGGTCGAGCAGCGGCTTGTCGATCTCGCGCGATTGCTCGGTGAAGGCGACATGCGCCTTCCGCACCAGCGGGAAGGGCGTGCCGGTGACGATCAGGTCGCACTCGGCCAGCGACGGGCCCTCGTCGTAGAGCGAGTAGGGGAGCTGCGCGCTCGGCTCGATGCTGACGACCAGCGTCGGGCTGCGCTGGACGATGGTGACGTCGGCGCCGCTCGACTGCAGGTCCTGCGCGATATCGTGGCCGCTGTTGCCGGTGCCGAGGACGATGGCCGGCTTGCCGGCCCACTCGCCGCCGTCGCCGTACTCGGTCGAGTGCATCACCCGGCCCCGGAACCCCTCCAGCACCGGGATCTTCGGCCGGTTCGGGATGCCCGAGACGCCGGTCGCCAGCACGACATGGCGCGGCTTCATCATGCGCTCGGACCCGTCGGCCGTGCGCAGCCGCACCGTCCAGTGGCCGGCGGCCTCGTCCCACTCGCCGCCCAGGAATTCCGTCGAGGTCCAGAAGTTCAGCTCGAGCGCGTCGACATAGGCCTCGAACCAGTTCGCCAGCATGTCCTTGGGGATGTAGACCGGCCAGCTTTCCGGGAAGGGCATGTAGGGCAGATGATTGACCTGCACCTGGTTGTGCAGGGTCAGCGCGTGGTAGCGCAGCCGCCAGTTGTCGCCAACGCGCGCCTCGCGGTCGACGATCAGCGTGTCGATGCCCAGCACGGTCAGCCGTGCGGCGATGGCGAGCCCCGCCTGGCCGCCGCCGACGACCAGCACGGCCGGGTCGCGGCCGGAATAGGCCCGCGCCTCGCGTCGCTGGTCCGCCCAGTTCGGCCCGTTGAAGTCGCGCGACGAGGACGAGCCGCGCCGGCGGTTCCGACCGATGCGCTCCTCGTGCCCCTTGATCTGGTCGAGCGCCGTCAGCAGCGTCCAGGCGCGCAACCGGCCCTCGCCGTCCGGCGTCAGCCGCAGCACGCCCTCGCCCCGCCCCGTCGTCGTCTCGAAGGTGAAGAACGCCTCGACCGTCTCGGTCCCTGCCCGCATCGCCGAGGCCGGCGCCATGCGCCGCGGGTCCAGCCGGAAGCCATCGGCGGCCCTGGCCGACGCATGCCGGGCCAGCCCGGCGGCGACCGCCTCGCGGCCCTCGATCGTCTCCAGCGTGCCCGTGCAGGCCACCGCGTCGCGCCAGTAGCTCTCCGCCTGGAACAGAGGCGCGATCTTGCCGGCGTCCGCCGTCGCCAGCGCGCGGCCGAGCCCGTCCAGCCAGTCCTGCGCCAACTCGCTCAGACGCTCCGGGGTGGTGTCCAGCATGTCGTTCTCCCTTACGCGCCCGGGCGCCCGTTCTCACTGGGCGGCGGGCGTCACTCCAAAAGGCTCGCCCACTGGCCGCCGCCCTTGGCGACGTCCGAGAAGCGCCGGCCCCAGATCAGCCCGCCATCGACGACCAAGTCCTCGCCGTTTACGAAGCTGGCCTCGTCGCTGGCGAGATAGAGCGTAGCGTTCGCGATGTCCTCGGGCAGGCCGGCGCGCGGGATCGCCTGCATCTTCGCGAGCACCGCCTTGGTCTTTTCGGCCGCCCGGTCGGCGGCCTCGGCGTCCAGCCCCATCGCCTTGCCGAAGATGCCCGTCGCGATGCCGCCCGGCGAGACGCAGTTGACGCGCACCCCGTCTTCGCCCAGCTCCATCGCCGCCAGCCGCGTCAGGTGGATGACGGCTGCCTTGGCGACGCCGTAGATCAGCGAGGTCGAGTAGCCGGCCCTGTGCCCGGCCACCGAGCCGATGTTGACGATGCTGCCGCGCCCGGCCGCGCGCATCGATGGCGCCGCGTGCTTGATATGCGCCAGCGCGCCCCGGACATGCACCTGCATCGTGCGGTCGAAGCCGTCGAGCGGCAGCTCCTCGATGCGCCCGCGCGGCGCCGGGCCGCCGGCATTGTTGACCAGCACGTCGACGCGGCCATGCGCGTCCAGCGCGTGGCGCACGACCCGCTCGGCATCCGCCTCGCTGCCCGCATCGGCCTCGACGAAGGCCGCGCCGGTTTCGCGCGCGACCTCGTCGCCCAGCGCCGTTCGCCGCCCGGTATAGATGACCCTGGCGCCCTCGTCGCGAAAGCGGGCGACGATGCGCCGGCCGATCCCGCTGGTGCCGCCGGTGACGATGCAGACCTTGTCCGCCAGTCGCAATGCCGCCTCCTGCCTGTCGCTCGCCGGACCATTTAGCCCGATCCCGACGCGCCGCGCCATCGGTGATGTAATGGTTCGCCGGGGCCGCTCGGCCGCGGCGAAAAACGTCATCTTCCACGTGGAACCGGTTGCACGTCATGCGCGTATTTTCAGAATGCAACTCAACCACAGCGGACTGGCGCCCGACGCGATGACGCGGCGCCTCGTTGTCGTGTCCAACCGCACCGCAGTTGCTGGCCCAGTCGGGGGCCGACCCGGCGGCGAGGCCCGCTCCGGTGGCCTGGCGGTGGCGTTGCGCGAGGCGCTGCGCGCCCGGGGCGGGCTGTGGTTCGGCTGGTCGGGCGAGTTGTCCGACACGGTGCCCGACGCGCCCCGCTTGCTCTCGGACGGCGGGATCGACTTTGCGCTGACCGACCTGACCCCGGCGGAGCACGCGGGCTACTATCTCGGTTATGCGAACCGGGTGCTTTGGCCGCTCTTGCACTATCGCGTCGACCTCGCCCATACCGACCGCGCGGAGTTCGGGATGTACGAGGCCGTCAACCGCCGCTTCGCGCGCCAGCTCGCGCCGCTGTTGCGGCGGGGCGACATGGTCTGGGTGCATGACTACCACCTGCTGCCGCTCGGGCGCGCGCTGCATGCCGCCGGCTGGCGCGGCACGACGGGTTTTTTCCTGTACACGCCCTTCCCGGCGCCCGAGATCTTCTCGGCGCTGCCGCAGCACGCGCGCCTCGCCCGCGCGCTTGCCGATTACGACGTCGTCGGGCTGCAGACCGAGCGCGATGCCGACAACCTGCGCCGATACCTTGCCGAGCGCCGGCGCATGGACACGGCCCAGGTCACCGAGGCGGCGCCGCGCGCCCCGCGCATCGCCGCCTTTCCGGTCGGCATCGACCCGGACGAGGTCAGGGCGCTGTCAAAGACCCCCGATGCGCGCGCCACGATCGCGCGTATCCGCCGGGCCATGCCTGACCGGGCGCTGGTGCTGGGCGTCGACCGGATGGACTATTCCAAGGGCCTGCCGCAGCGGCTCTGCGCCTTCGAGCGGCTGCTGGAGCAGGAACCCGGGCTGCGCCGCCGCGTCGAGCTGGTGCAGATCGCCGCGCCGTCGCGCGCCGGTGTCGACGCATACCGCGACGTCGCGGCCGAGGCCGAGCGCATCGCCGGGCGAATCAATGGCGCCTGGGGCGATCTCGACTGGACGCCCGTGCGGTATCTCGCGCGATGCTACCCGCGCGAGGTTCTGAGCGGCCTGTTCCGCGCCGCCCGCGTCGGGCTGGTGACGCCGCTGCGCGACGGAATGAACCTGGTCGCCAAGGAATACGTCGCGGCGCAGGACCCGGAGGATCCCGGCGTGCTGGTGTTGTCGCGCTTCGCCGGCGCCGCCGCGCAGATGGCCGCGGCGCTGCCGGTCAACCCGTACGACGCGGACGGTGTCGCCGCCGCGATCCGCCAGGCGCTGGAGATGCCGCTGGGCGAGCGCCGCCGGCGCTGGCAGGCGCTCGACGCCGGCATCCGGCGCGAGGACGTCGCGGGCTGGTGCCGGAATTTCCTCGCCGCGCTAGAGGCCGCGCACCGCGAGGCGCTGCCGCGCCGCCCGCGCTTCGGCATGGCCGAGGCGGTCTGAGGACCGGGCGAACCGCCCCGGCCCCGCGGGCCGCGCGGCCACACCATCGACCTGCCGCGCGCGACCATCCCGACCGCCTGGCCGCGAGCCGCGTGCGGTCTTGCGCCCCGGCGCCCCGGCCGCCATTCTGAACCGGCGTCACAGGAGGTCCCATGCTGCTCGTCGCCGTCACCTTCGACATCGCCCCCGAGCGCGCCGAGGCGTTCCGCGACCGCGTCCGCCAGCAGGCCGCCGACAGCCTGATCGAGCCCGGCTGCCGCCGCTTCGATGTCTGGTGCGACACCGGCGACTGCGCGCGCGTCTTCCTGTTCGAGATCTACGACGACGCCGCGGCCTTCGACGACCACCTCGCCAGCGCCCATTTCAAGGCCTTCGACGCCGAGGTGGGGCCGTGGGTCCGCGACAAGCGGATCGAGCGCTGGACACTGTCGGACGCATGACGCCCGGCCGCCGCCGCGGGCAGCGGCCGGCCCCCACCACGCACGACAAGGAGGCATGATGGCGACCACGAAACTGGCGCGCGACGAGGATCTCTCGCCCGAGGCGAAGGCGGTCTTCGACGACATCCGCGCGACGCGGGGCAGCGACTTCATCAACAATGTCTGGCGGGCGCTGGCCTGGAATCCGCCGCTGCTGGCCCGCACCTGGGCGCAGGTCAAGGAGGTGATGGCGACGCCCGGCGAACTCGATCCGCTGGTGCGCGAGATGATCTACGTCGCCGTCTCGGTGGCCAACGGCTGCGAGTACTGCGTGCACTCGCATACCGCCTCGGCGCGCGCGAAGGGCATGACCGAGGCGCAGCACGCCGAACTGCTGGCCGTCATCGCGCTGGCCTCGTCGACCAACGCGCTGGCGCATGCCCTGCAGTTGCCGGTGGACAGGGAGTTCCAGGTCGGCTGACCCGCCGGCCGCTCAGGCCGGCGCGGTCTGGCCCGGCCCTGCCGAGGTGTCCGTTGTCGCCAGGATGCGCGCGATCTGATCCTTCAGGAGCGCGCGGTTCTTGCGAAGCCGCTCTTCCTCGAACTCGCTGATCGGCTCGGCCCGCGTCTCGGCCCGGTGGATGGCGCGGTTCACGTCATGGTATTCCTCGAACAGCTTCCGGAAATGCGCGTCCGTGCCCTTCAGGGCGTGCATCCTTTCGGCGTGCTCGGGGAACTCCTCGTGCAGTTCGTGCGGCGTGTGGGTCATGGTCTCTCCTCTCGAATCCGGTTCAGGTGCTCGGGGGACCCTGACGCAGTGACGGGCCGCGCTCATTGATCTGGCGCAATCGCCGGCGTCACGGCTCCACCGCGCCGGGGCGCACAACCTGTGAGAATCCTCACTCATTCGAATCAACCATCGATTGTAGATTTCGCCATCGTTGGCGTGGAGGATTCCGTAATGATGGACAGCCTCGGAATACTGGCGGGTGCGCTGGTTCTCGCGACGTTCTCGATGGAGTCGATGTTCTGCCTGCGGCTGACGGCGATCGGGTCGAACCTGGCGTTCATCGCCTACGGGACGATGCTGGGACTGACTCCCATCTGGCTGTCTGCACGCGGTGCTGCTGCCGATCAACCTCTGGTGGATTGCCCGGCTGTGCCGGGCGCGGCTGGCGGTCAGGCCGGGCGGAAGGTGAAGGTGGCGCAGGCGCCCGGCGCCTGCACGGTGTCGGCGGCCGGACGCACCGGCACCTCCATCCAGTCGCCGACATTCATCGCCACCAGCCCCTCCGTCGTCCGGTGCAGCGTGAAGAAGTCGACCGGCCGTCCCGAGCAGAAATCGGTTCCGTTCGGCAGCTTCGTCGGCCGCGAGGGCAGGGCGTAGACGCCATCGGCGAGCTTCTGGATCGGCAGCTCCGAGCCGTCGTCCAGCTTCAGGTAGCCCTCTTCCAGGGTGATGTCGCCGATGCCCTCCGAGACCATCATGTAGCGGATCGGGTAGTCGGTATCGCCCAGATGGGGCGTGCAGGCGGAGAGCGCCAGGACGGCGGCTGTCAGCGCGATGCGTGTCATCGTGCGTTGGAACGCGAGGGCCGGCGTTCGGTTCCGGCCCGCAGGGCGTTCGGGTCCGGTCGCGTGATCGCCAGCACCCTCGCTGGAGGGGTCGGGGCGTGCGCCGGCGGGTCGGGGCGTGGCCGCGCGCCGCGACGCACGCGCCGGCAGCCCGGCGTTTCGGGATCGGCCGGCGGCCTCAGCCCTCCAGCTTACCGCCGCGCGCCCAGGGCGCCGGCGGGCCGGCCCGGCTGAGCGTCTGCCCGACGACCTCGCGCACCAGCTTGCGGCGGATCGCCCGGGCGAAGTCGTCGAAGTCGTCGGCGATCTCGAGAAAGGCGCCGGGGCCGTGCAGCACCTCTGCCTCGTAGTACTCGGCCAGGCCGATCTCGCCGTCGCCGCCGGCGCCCAGGATCACCAGGCCGTTCACCACCACGTCGCTGAAGTCGAAGGCATCGTAGGCGGTCGCTGGCATGGTACCCGTCATTGTTCACGCCGTCGCCCGACACGTCGACCTTGCGGAACAGGCAGTCCGGGGCGCGCGACAGCGCGGTGGCGGCATGGCCGAGCGCGGGGCCGATGGCCGGTCGGCGAGGTCGGCCCGCTGCCGGACGCTGCCGCCGATCATCCCGGCGGCGTAGGCAAGATCCTCGGGCGTGTCGATCAGCGTCCAGTCGAGCATTGTCGACTGGTGGTGCGAGCCGCTCCACTCGAAGACGTAAAGCGCGACCGCGCCCGGCGCGGAGAGGAAGGCGCTGGCGACCTCCGGCGATTGCAGCGCCGAGGCCAGCCCGACACGCTGGAGGCGGTCTTCGCCCGCATCGACGGATGACGAGACGTCGAGCGCGAGCACGAGCGCAAGCCGGCAACGCGCCGCCTCGGATGCTGCGGCGTCGGGATCCGCGCCGAGGACGACGCCGGCGAAAAGAGCTATCGGCGCGAAGGCGGCGCATCGCATGCGTCGGCTCCCGCAAAGCCGGCCGGAAAGCGGGCTGCCGGCGCGTCAAGTCTAGCGCGGACGGGCACAAAAGCACAGGGTTTCGTGCCGGAACGGGCGGAGGGGGGCATCGCGGCCGTCGGGGCCGGGCGCGGCGGCGGTACGCTCAGGGCGCCGCCGAGCACCTGGCCGGTCGCCAGCCAGCGGGCGCAGTCGGCCCCCAGCTCGGCCTCGGCGCGGGCCTCGTAGGCGGCGATGTCGGCCTCGGTCAGCCGGTCGCGCCAGCGCCCGTTCGTGCCCTTGTTGACGAAGGTCTGCGCGCCGCCGTCCCAGAAGATGCCGCCGAGCGGCGTCGAGTCGGTCGCGTGCTCCTTCATGTAGTCGAAGCCGCAATGCCGCTCGATGCGCGTCCAGGCGTCGGGCGAGGGCTCGATGTCCAGGAACGCGGCGATGCGGCGGATCTGGCCCGGCAGGTCGGCCTTCAGCTCGGCGAAGTGCACCATCAGGAGGTTCGGCAGGTCGCGGATCGCCCACCACGAGCGCACATTCTCCCAGAACGGCCAGAACGGGTAGCCGTCGCGCTCCAGCCACGCGCGGTAATAGGCGACGATGTCCGGGTCGGCGGGCCCGATCGGCGGCCCGACGCGCCCGGGCGTGTCGTTCAGCATCGCGTACCAGGTGGCGTTGGCGTTGACGTGGTGGTTGTGCATCGACCAGGCGACGTCGCGCCCGTCGCGCCCGATGTAGATGTACTTTGCCCGCGGCGAGTAGACGAGCGCGTCGACCGGCAGGTGCGTCTTGACGAAGCGCCGGTGCGTCTGCGCCTCGAGCGCCGCCAGCTTCTCGTCCGGCGGCGGCACGCGCAGGTCGACCCAGGGCGACATCTCGGCGACCGGCACGTCCTCGGCGCCGTCGAAGACGAGCTGGCTGACGATCTGCTGCATCCAGGTGGTGCCGGATTTCGCGTAGGTGGCGATGACGACGTCATCGTCGCGGAAGGCGAAGCGGTCCCAGACGGTCGAGTCGAAATGGTGGCTGTGCATGTCGCGCGTCTTGCGCGGCCAGGCTGTCATGGCGGTTGCTCCGGTACTGCCGGGCGCCGTCGGGCCGGCGCCGGGCGGGCGATTGCGGGGACATGCTGGCACGGATCGCGAGCCGCCCGCAACGATCGCGACCGCCGGGCGGCCCTGCGGTGCGGCCGGCGGCAAGCGGGGTCTGCCCGTCGGGCAATCGAAGCCCGGGAAACGGGATGCGGACAGCGTTGCAGCGTGCTGCGGCCCGACCTCGCCCGGAACGCAGCCCCGGGAGGCGGGCAAGCGCGCGTCAGACCAGGCCGGTGCCCTCGGCCTCGGCGGCGTCGAAGTCGATGTGGATGTGGTTGCCGTCCGGGTCCCACAGGTTGACCTGCACGATCGGGAAATCAGGCACCTTGCGCACCTCGCAGCGCTCGCCCGCCGTCTTTGCCCGCTCGACCAGCTCGGCCAGCCCCGTCGCCGAAATGGCGAAGTGTTCCAGCCGCAGGTCGCCGTCGGCGGCCCCCGGACGAGCGTCGCGGCCGACGAGGTGGATGATCGGGTGGTCCCCCGCGTAGAGCCATGCGCCCGGGAACGAGAACCCCGGCCGCGGCCCGGCCCGCATCCCCAGCATCCGGCCGTACCAGTCGATCATCTCGTCCAGCCGCGCCGTGCGCACGTTGACGTGGTCGAGGCGCTTCATCGTGACAGCCATCACATTCCTCCGCCGCGGTTCAGGCGCCGCGGGACCTGGTCACGCGCCGTCGACCTTCTCCGTCCAGTACTCGATCAGCGCCCGCTCGAACGTCTTCGCGCGGCCCATCCAGTGCTTGTCGACGCGCTCCGGTCCGCTTCCGCGCCGCTCGAAATCGTTCGAGAAGACGGCGAAGGCCAGATGGTGGCCGCGCGGCGTCTCGATGTAGCCGGCGAGGCCGCGGACATAGTTGATCGTGCCGGTCTTGGCCGAGACCTCCAGCCCGCGGGGCGCCCTGGGCCCCATCCGGTAGTCACGCAGGTAATCGGCGATCTTGCCCGCCGGGCCGTCGTGCCGGGCCAGCGCCGTCAGGAGCTGCACCAACCGGTGCGGCGAGACGCGGCTGTCCAGCGTCAGCCCAGAATGGTTGACCAGCCGAAAGCCGGGATCGCCGATCGGGAAGCCGCCGAGCTGGGCCGCCCAAGCGTTCATCACCGCCGCCGAATTCGGCCAGCGTGCGCGCCTCGATGCCCGAGGCGCGCGTCGCGGCGGTGCCCGTCACCTCGGCCGTCAGGTTGGTCGAGTGCTTTAGCATGTCGCGCAGGATCTCGCCCAGCGGCTGGCTCTGGTGCACCGCCAGCACCTCGGCGCCCGCCGGTGCCCGGCCCAGCCGCGGCGCGGGCAGGCTGACGCCCTGCTCGCCGGCCAGCATCTGGAAGACCTCGCCGGCATAGGTCTCGGGCCGCTTGACGGGCAGCCAGCGCGCCGCCCGGCCGCGATAGGCCCAGCGCGCCATCTGCCAGACCTCGCGCCCGTCCTGCTGGCGGAACGCGAACAGCGGCGCCCCCGGCTCGCTGGCCAGAGAGACCTGCACGGCCTCGACGGCGGGGCTGAGCCGTGCCGAGGCCGCCTCGACCGACAGCTGGTCCGGCCCCTTGCCCGCGTCCCATTTCAGGTGAACGCGGTTGAAGTTCAGGTTCAGGCCCGAGACCGAGGGGTTGTAGGCGGCTTCGACCTCCTGCTCGCGCGTGATCTGGGGGACCTGCGGAAGCGCCGAGCCGTCGGCCAGCAGCGCGCCCGTCACCGAGCGGATTCCCCGCGCGCCGAGGTCGCGCGCCAGCGGCAGCAGCGCGTCGGTGTCGAGTTCCGGGTCGCCGCCGCCCTGCAGCACCAGGTCGCCGCGCACCTCGCCGCCGCGCACCGGCCCGGTCGCCAGAACGCGCGTCTCGAAGCGGTGCTGAGGTCCCAGCGCGTCCAGCGCGTAGGCAGCCGTCGGCAGTTTCGAGACCGAGGCCGGTGCGAAGCCCGTCTCGGCATTCGTCTGGTCGATCACATTGCCCGTGTCGAGATCGACGACCATCCAGCCCGACACGCCCGTCGGCGCCATCGCGGCGACCGGCGCCACCGGCTTCGCGATCCGGGTGCCGGGGGTTGCGGTGTGCGCCGAGACCTGCGCGCCGCCCTGTGCAGCGGTCTGCGGCTTCGGCACCGGGATCGGCACCTTGGCGAACGCCGGCCCGGCAAGCGCGAGGGCCAGCGCGGCTGCGCCGAGGCCCGTGAGAAGTCGGCAGTCTCGACGCATACGCAGTTCGCTCCGTTCAAAAATTTACTGCGGGCAGACTCTCATTTCGTGCCCGTCGGCGCAAGCGGTGGCGCACGCGATCACGGCCAGCCGCCGCTACCGCGGATCGCGGTCGACGAGGCCGGCGACATCGGGCCGGTCAGCAGCGTCCAGCGCGCCTCGCCGCCCCGGCCGAGCAGCCGCGCCGCGCCGGCCGGCACCCGCCGATCTGCGAAGCGCCGCGCCATCGGCGACAGCCCGGCACGGAGTTGCTCGCCCGGTCGCGCGAAGACGGCGATCGGGATGTTCTGCGTGATCCACTCCCATCGGTCCCAGTGGTGGAAGCTCGCCAGGTTGTCGGCCCCCATCAGCCAGACGAAATGCACGCCGGGATAGCGGCGGCGCAACCGCGCCAGCGTGTCGGCAGTGTAGCGCGAGCCGAGCCGGCGCTCGATGTCGGTGACGTCGACGCGTGGGTCGTGGATGAGGCGACGGCAGGCATCGACGCGGCGCTCGATGGTCGCCGGGCCGTGGCGCTTCAGCGGGTTGCCGGGCGAGACCAGCCACCAGACGCGGTCGAGCGCCAGCGCGCGCAGCGCCCAGAGCGTGACGTGCACGTGACCCGCATGCGGCGGATCGAACGATCCGCCGAGCAGGCCGATGCGCTGGCCGCGCGTCGCGATCGGGCCGCCGAGATACAACCGCAGGTCCCCTCCCCCGGACCCATTCGCCCCGCGCCGGCCGGCGCTGTCAATGCCGGGTAAGCGCGGGCGCCCGCTTGGCAGGGGCGGAATAGCTGACTAGGGTCAGGGAACCGGAGGAGAAACGATGCAGGCGCACGATATCCGGCGCGTCCGCCGACTGAACCGAGCCGTGACGCGCGAGGCCGGCGCGCTGGACGAGTCCTTCCTCGGACTGCGGCCGGCCGCTCGGCGCGGCGCGCGTGCTCTGCCGCATCGGGAGCGAGGGCTGCGACGTCGCGACGGTGCGCGAAGAGCTCGGCCTGGATTCCGGCCTGCTCAGCCGCCTGTTGCGCGGGCTCGAGGCCGGCGGGCTGATCGAGCTGCGTGCCCGATCCCGCCGACGCCCGCCGCCGGATCGCCCGGCCGACCGCGTCCGGCCAGGCCGAGATTGCCGAGTACGAGCGCATCTCGGACGAGCGCGCCGTCGGCATCCTGGCCCGGCATTCCGAGCGCACCCGCGCCGCGCTGCTCGAGGCCATGGACCGCGTCGCCTGCGTGCTGAACGCCGGCCGGATAGTCGTCGCCGACGAGGACCCCGAGACGCCGGACGCGGTGACATGCCTTGCCGGCTACTACGCCGACCTCGCCCGGCTGTTCGAAACGGGCTTCGACCCGGCGACCAGCCTGGACCCGGACCGGGCCGCGCTCCGCCCGCCGCTCGGCACCTTCCTGGTCGCGCGGGCCGACGGGTTGCCCGTCGGCTGCTGCGCGCTGAAGGGCGACGGCAGCGACACGGGCGAGATCAAGCGCCTGTGGGTCGCCCCCGCGGCGCGCGGTCTCGGGCTGGCCCGGCGCCTGATGACCGTTGCCGAGGAGCGGGCGCAGGGCTTGAGGATGCGCCGCCTGCGGCTCGACACGAACCGCGCGCTGGCGCCCGCCATGGCGCTCTACCGCGCGCTCGGCTGGCGCGAGATCCCGGCCTTCAACGCCGAGCCCTACGCTCACCACTGGTTCGAGAAACGCCTCACCGAATGACCGGACCGGAACCGCAGGCATGGTGGATGGGGATTGACTCGCTGCGGCTGCCGAGGGCAGTTGGCTGATGCGAGGAGATCCGGACGTGGACGAGAGGCCCGGCGAGCATCATCGCAGACAGGTCGCCGCCGCATGGGCGGTGCACGCCTTCACGGCGTCGGGGATCGTGCTCGGCTTCCTGGCCCTGCTCTCGATCGTCGAGGGCGACCGGATCGGCGTGTTCATCTGGCTTGGCCTGGCGCTTTTCGTCGATGGAATTGACGGCACGCTGGCGCGGCGGGCGAAGGTGCGGGAGCTTACGCCGCAGTTCGACGGCGCGACGCTCGACAACGTCATCGACTATTTCAACTACGTCGCCGTGCCGGCGATGATGATCTACTGGTTCGGCTTCGTGCCGCCGGGGTTCGAGATTGCGGCGGCCTGCGCGATCATGGCGGTGTCGACCTACACCTTCGCCAATGTCGGGGTGAAGTCGCACGACTACTACTTTGTCGGCTTTCCGGCGCTGTGGAACCTGGTGGTGCTGTATTTCCACGTGCTGCAGACCAGTCCCTGGGTGAATCTCGGCGTCGTCGTCGTGTGCTGCATCCTGACCTTCGTGCCGTGGAAATACGTCCACCCGTTCCGCGTGCGCGACTGGCGCATGGTCACGGTGCCGATGACGGTGCTGTGGGCGGCGACCTCGGTCAGGCTGGTGCTGGTCGATCCGCTGAGCGAGAAGGCGATCGAGGCCTCGCCGGCGATCTTCTGGCTGTGGGTGATGGCGTCCGTCTACTTCCTGGTGCTCTCGATCTGGCGGACGCTGCGGCCCGATCCGGCCGAGAGTGAATAGGCCCGGGCGCCCGGCAGGCATGGCAAACGCGCTGAAGGGCGGCAGGCTGGACGGCCTCGACATGGAGGCCAGGCTCTCGCGCGACCGCTATGACCGGAAGTTGGACGAGCTGAAACCGGGCTTGCCCGCATCCACCAAGCCTATTTCCTGTCCGGCGCGTCGGCGGTGCTGGTCTTCGAGGGCTGGGACGCCTCGGGAAAGGGCGGCGTCATCCGCCGGATGTCAGAAGGCGATGGACCCGCGCGGCTTCGAGGTCTGGCCGATCGGCGCGCCGAGTGCCCACGACGAGGCCCGCCACTTCCTCGCCCGCTTCATGGAACGCCTGCCGCCGGACGGCGCCATCGCCGCCTTCGACCGCTCCTGGTACGGCCGCGTCCTCGTCGAGCGCGTCGAGGAGCTGACCCCGCCCGAGCGCTGGCGCGCCGCCTACCGCGAGATCAACGAGTTCGAGCGCATGCTGCTCGACGACGGGACGCGCGTGCACAAGTTCTTCCTGCACGTCACGCCCGACGAGCAGCGCCGCCGCTTCGAGGCGCGGCTGAAGGACCCGCTCAAGCGCTGGAAGCTGTCGCCAGAGGACTTCCGGAATCGCCGCCGCTGGGCGGACTATGTCGACGCCATCGAGGAGATGATCGAGCGCACCTCGCCACCCGACGCGCCCTGGCACCTCGTGGCGGGCAACGACAAGAAGCACGCCCGCATCGGCATCATCTCGACCGTCGTCAGCGAGCTGTCCCGGGGAGTCGACCTGTCGCCGCCGCCAGTCGATCCGAAAACGCTGGCCGCAGCGCGCGCCGAACTAGAGACTCCCCGATATCGAGGAAGAACTGTCCGGCGGCCGGCCCTGAGGTGGCCCCCCGTGGTCGGCGCCCGGTAAGTGGTGCCGGGCTGCTGGCCCGGCCGCCGGCCTCGCCGCCGGTTGCCCGGCGGGGCGCGGCCGGCGCGGGTCTCAGCTCGTGAACCGGGTGATCTCCCCCGAGTGCAGCCGGCTGAAGTAGCTGTGCAGCTCGCGCTTGACGATCGGCATCAGCACATAGAGCGCGGTGATGTTGACCACCGCCATGGCGAAGATCATCGCATCCGAGAAGTCGATGACCGAGCCCAGCTGCGCCGCCGCGCCGATGACGACGAAGACGCAGAAGATCATCTTGAAGATCAGTCTCCTTCGCCTGCGCCCTCGCCGAACGAGGTAGGTCCACGCCTTCAGCCCGTAATAGGACCACGAGATCATCGTCGAGAAGGCGAACAGCACCACCGCCAGCGCCAGCACGTAGGGGAACCAGCAGAACGCCGTGGCGAAGGCCGCCGAGGTCAGGCCGACGCCCGAGACGCCGCCGTCGGTCGCGATCAGCGCCGCCTCGTCGAGCACGAAGAGGCCGGTGGCCGGGTCGATGATCAGCACGCCCGAGATGGTGATGACCAGCGCCGTCATCGTGCAGATCACGACCGTGTCGATGAACGGCTCGAGCAGCGACACGATGCCTTCGGTGATCGGCTCCTTGGTCCGCACCGCCGAGTGCGCGATGGCCGCCGAGCCGACGCCCGCCTCGTTCGAGAACGCCGCCCGCTTGAAGCCCTGGATCAGCGCGCCGACAAGGCCGCCGGCGACGCCGAGCCCGGTAGAAGGCGCCCGCGAAGATCTGCCCGAACGCCCAGCCGATCTTGTCGAAGTTGACGATCAGGATGACGATCAGCGCCGCGCCGACGTAGAGAATGCCCATGAACGGCACGACCTTCTCGGTCACCCGCGCGATCGACTTGATGCCGCCGACGATGACCGCGAAGACGACCGCGGCGAAGATCACGCCGGTGATCCAGCCCGGATAGTCGCCGAGGATGCCGGCGATCTGCGCATGCGCCTGGTTCGCCTGGAACATGTTGCCGCCGCCGAGCGAGCCGCCGATGCAGAAGATCGAGAAGATCACCGCCAGGATCGCGCCGCCCGGCATGCCGCGCTCGCGGAAGCCCTTGATCATGTAGTACATCGGCCCGCCCGAGACGTGGCCGTCCGGGTATTCGTTGCGGTATTTGACGCCCAGCGTGCACTCGGTGAACTTCGAGGCCATGCCCAGCAGGCCGGCGAGGATCATCCAGAACGTCGCCCCCGGCCCGCCGATGCCGACGGCCACCGCGACGCCGGCGATGTTGCCGAGCCCGACCGTGCCCGACAGCGCGGTGGCCAGCGCCTGGAAGTGGCTGACCTCGCCGGCGTCGTTCGGGTCGGAATAGTCGCCCCTGACCAGCGCGATGGCGTGGCCGAAGGCGCGGAACTGGATGAAGCCGAAATAGAGCGTGAAGATCGTCGCGCCGACCACCAGCCACAGGACGATCCACGGGAACGAGACGCCGCGATGTCGAACGGCAGCGGCGCGAAGATCAGGTTGACGAACCAGCCGGTGGAGCTCGGCGAAGATCTCGTTGACGCGCTGGTCGATGGTCACGCCCGGCGTCCTGCGCGCGGCGGCGAGCGGAACGAGCGCGGCCAGCGCGGCGAAGACGGACATTCCTCAGTCGGATCATGTTCATGCCCTCCGGGCTCATGGAACGATGGTGACGGGCACGCGAGGCCGAGGCGACGAGACGGCCGCTGACGCCGCCGAAGACGCGCTCGATCAGGCCCCTGGCGCCGACGCGGCCGACGATGATCTGTGCCGCGCCGCGCTCGCGCGCGACGCCGGTCGAGGATATCGGCGGCGTCGCCGTGCGCCACGTGGCCCTCGACCGCGAAACCCGTCGTCCGTTCGACGCCTTGAGCCGCGGGGTCGACGATGCGCTCGCGCGCCATGCGCAACTTCGTCGAGGCGCCGCTTGTGGCGCTGCTCGTTCTCCTCCGGCGTCTGGAAGGAATAGGGCGACCATTCGACGACGCTAGCAGATCACGAATGGTGCAGTCCGGCGTCACCCGGGCACTGGTCCTTCGCGAAGTCCAGTGCCCTCTCGCAGGCGGAACTGCCGTCCAGACCGACGACAAGGGTCGTCATCGCTGTCTCCTCCCCTCTCGGCCGCGCACTAATGTGCGGCGCTCCCCGCCGGAGACGCAGTGGTTTCAGCCGCCGGCCGGAGGACCGTAACAGCTTTTAATTTAAAAAGAGACGGAAACTCCCCTTGCGTAAACTCCGCACCGCCGTTGTTCCCGCGCCCGCCCCGCCCTATACGGTGCGCCCAAAGCAGCGGAGGCGGAGCGGACGAATGGCCAGCTACCAGTTCGTTTACCACATGGATGGGGTCTCGAAGGCCTGGCCCGGCGGCAAGAAGGTCTTTGAGAACATCCGCTTGAACTTCCTTCCCGGGGTCAAGATCGGGGTCGTCGGCGTCAACGGCTCGGGCAAGTCGACGCTGATGCGCGTCATGGCCGGGCAGGACAAGGACTTTACCGGCGAGGCCTGGGCCGCCGAGGGCGTCCATGTCGGCTACCTGCCGCAGGAGCCGGCGCTGGACGAGTCGAAGGACGTGCGCGGCAACGTCATGGACGGGGTCGCGGCCAAGCAGGCCAAGATCGACCGGTTCAACGAGCTGGCGATGAACTACTCGGACGAGACGGCCGACGAGATGGCGGCGCTGCAGGACCAGATCGACAGCGAGGGGCTGTGGGACCTGGACGCGCAGGTCGACGTCGCGATGGAGGCGCTGCGCTGCCCGCCGGACGGCGCGGCGGTCTCGACGCTGTCGGGCGGCGAGCGGCGGCGGGTGGCGCTCTGCAAGCTGCTGCTGGAAGCGCCCGAGATGCTGCTGCTGGACGAGCCGACGAACCACCTGGACGCCGAGACCATCGCCTGGCTGCAGAAGCACCTGATCGAGTACAAGGGGACGATCCTGATCGTCACGCACGACCGGTATTTCCTCGACAACATAACGAGTTGGATCCTGGAGCTGGACCGTGGCCGCGGCGTGCCGTGGCAGGGCAACTACTCGTGCTGGCTCGAGCAGAAGGCCAAGCGGCTGGAGCACGAGGCGCGCGAGGACAAGGCCAAGCAGCGCACGCTGAGCCGCGAGCTGGAGTGGATCCGCGCCGCCCCGCGCGCCCGCCAGGCAAAGTCGAAGGCGCGCATCAACGCCTACGAGGAACTGGCCAGCCACACCGAGCGCGAGCGTGTCGGGCGCGCCCAGATCATCATCCCGAACGGCCCCCGGCTGGGCGGCAAGGTCATCGAAGTCCAAGGAATCCGAAAGGCTTACGGCGAGAACCTGCTGATCGAGGACCTTTCCTTCGCGCTGCCGCCGGGCGGCATCGTCGGCGTCATCGGGCCGAACGGCGCGGGCAAGTCGACGCTGTTCCGCATCCTGACGGGGCAGGAGAAACCCGACTCCGGAACCGTCGAGTACGGCGACACGGTGCAGCTGTCCTATGTCGACCAGTCGCGCGACGCGCTGGACGGCGAGAAGAACGTCTGGGAGGAAATCTCCGGCGGCGCCGAGGTCATCCATCTTGGCGATGCGCAATTGAATTCAAGGGCTTACTGCGGCGCCTTCAACTTTCGCGGCACCGACCAGCAGAAGAAGGTCAAGCTGCTCTCGGGCGGCGAGCGCAACCGCGTCCACATGGCCAAGCTGCTGAAATCGGGCGGAAATGTCCTGCTGCTGGACGAGCCGACCAACGATCTGGACGTCGAGACCCTGCGCGCGCTGGAGGACGCCATCGAGGCGTTCGCGGGATGCGCGGTGATCATCAGCCACGACCGCTTCTTCCTGGACCGCCTGTGCACGCATATACTTGCCTTCGAGGGCGAGGCGCACGTCGAATGGTTCGAGGGGAACTTCGAGAGCTACGAGGAAGACAAGATGCGGCGACTGGGGCCGGATTCTGTCGAGCCGAAGCGGATCAAGTATAAGAAGTTTGCGAGGTGACGCGTGTCACTTGTTGGTATAATATATTTCTTCCATCCCGTGGCTCTCAATCAAAACGCGGATTAAGGTGTTAGCTGAGTGAAAAACATCCCGCGCAGCGTGTGTTATCAGGTTATCACCGGGCATACGACCCATCAAGATAACTGATCGGTCCCAAGAATGGCAGACTGCCGTATCATTTCTATTATCTACGACGCCGCGTAGGAATTGTGCATCTAGGTGGACGCCTCCCATTTTGTTTGCATAGTACTCAATAATAAGTTTTGGAAAAACCTTTATGCGGCCCAGCGTACCTAAGTACTGCCTGGAAATATACTCTTGAAGGTTATATATGTTGAGCACAAACGTCTCATTGTTATTATCCGGCAAGCATTTTTTTGCAAAACTCATCGAGGACATCGTCTGTTCGAGTTGGCGCCCCCTCAAAATTTGGCTCCCAAACCGGAAACCAGACTTTTCGCTTCAGAGCCGAGGCAACGATCTGGATGGTTGGATGCTGATCTAAAAGCATACGTCTCAATCGAGCAGCAGTGTCGAGCACATCCTGATAAGTCCTTTCTTTGTTGTGCCCAAATCTCCACAGGGCATCACAATCACTCCGTAGAAGTCGTGCGGCCTCCCAAGCAAATTGATCGTTATGATTCATTTATAAAAACTTTCTCCAGATCGCGAAAAATCGACAAATGGACGGCAACTGTCAACTCACTCGATCAGTTCGGCCCGTACTGTTCGCGCAGCACGTTTCAGATGCAGGCAGACCCTACCCTGTTGTCAGTGTTAGGACCAGACGGCGTTGTGGTAGCGGTCGATCGAGGAGTGCGGCCAATCCGTCGGGCGGCGGACGAGGCGCGCCCTCGCGCTTTTTCGCGCGTAGGCCGGGCTTCAGTCCGGCATGTGGCCGGACCTCACGGCGGGGAGCTCGGTTGGCGGGCTGAAGCCGCCCTGCGCAGGGACATGACGAAGCGGGACTTGATCGCGCCCCACCGCGTCGAGAAGTCGGCGTCGCCCTTGGACGTCCGCGTCATTCTCCGGAAGGCGGGAATTCTTGCAGGGAGCTTAGAAAGATCCCCACATTCGCGGGGACCACGGCGCTTCATGGACGTGCCGAGCGAAAACCGGCCGCATGCAACCGAGGCGTGACCGCTGATGTGCCCTCACACCCACCGCCGCGTGCGGTCTGGTGGAGCGGCGGCGGGATCGGGACTCCGGCGCGTCCGCTTGCGGCGTTGCCCCTTGGCCGCGGCGGGTGGATGCGCTACGCTTGACGTGTTTCGCAGGGGGGGATCGTCATGAAACGTGCGTTCCTGGGCGCTGTCGCGCTGGGGCTGCTTGCCGGGTGTCAGCAGTTTGGCGGGGCGCTGCTCAACCCCATCATAGACCGCAGCGTGGCGCTGACGCCGGTCTCTGACGGGCTCGGGGCGCTGACGCTCGACGGGAACGAGATGTATCTGGACGACGGCAGCACGGTGCCGATCCGCAAGCTCGACCTGGGGCAGTACGGCGTCTACTACATGCCCACGCGGCCCGCGCGGCTGGCGAATGGCCGGGCGTTCTGCGGCGACATGCCGGTGGCCTACTTCACGCTGCACCGGACTGTGGACGGGCTGGTCGCGATGAATGTCGGCGACTTCACCGACGTGCCGAAGACGCCGCCGGCGGACGTGGTCCAGATGCCCGACGCCTGCGCCACCTACACCTTCCAGCGCGGCTGACCGCCGGCGCGCCGCCGGCGGCTCGGCCGGCCGCAACCCGGGCGCGGGGACGGGCCGGGCCCGCCTCGGCGGAGAGCCTTGCGCGGTCCTTGTCTCCGGCCGGCGCGGCTGCGTGTTGCCGAATGCCGTATCGCCCATCCTGAAGTCGGGTTCTGGCGGGCGTTGCCCCGCCGGGTTCAGGACGTGAAGGAAAGTTGCGGGCCGTCCGGGTGAAGGAGGGTTACGGAAAGCGAAGGAGGCTTTCGGCAACGATCCTTCGCTAATCTGTCGGTAACTGGATGGGCGGCACGGCGGCGGGCCGTCTTGCAAGAGAATTGTCCCTGCGGGCCGGGCGAGTTGCCCTGGCTGCGCGGGAGTCGCGCACGTTAGGCGAGGATTGCCCCCGAAGGGTTCGGGGGCTTTGTGGCTTTCGTGCTCGCTCCGGCTTTCCGCGTGGCGCGGGGATCCCCGCCTTCGCGGGGATGACGATGGGGCGCGGGGGGCAAGGGAGGCCGGGCGAGGGCGAGGGCCGGGTCAGACCTCGCCGCGGTCGCCGTGGATGGCGACGATCTCGAGCGGGGCGTCCTGGGGGCGGATGGTGCGGATGGCCTCGGAGACGCCGGCGGGGACCAGCTCGCGGGTGACGATCAGCAGCGTGTTCGGGTCGTGGTCCTCGCACATGGCGCGCATGTCGGCGAGCTCCTCGGCGGCGACCGGGCGGGCGGCGTCGAGGGAGGGCGCGCCGTAGGCCTCGACGAAGTGGCGGGCGAGCGCCTGGGTCGCGGCCTCGTACTCGGCCGGCGTGATGTCGGCGACCGCGACGAAGGTGGCGCGCCCGAAGGTCGCGAGGCCGAGCCAGCCGTTGGCGAAGGCCTGGCGGCGCTTGCCGGCGATGTCGGCCTCGGTCCAGTTCGAGAACTCGAAGGCGCCCGAGATCGCCCACTCGCCGGGCTCGGCTGCGTGCTCGAAGACGTTGTCGTCGGAGGCGTCGAAGCGGACGGTGCGGGCGAGCCTCATTCGAGCGCCCCGGTCAGCGGGCGGAGCGCCGTCGTGCCGTCGGGGCGGCGCAGCAGGAGGCCGCCGTTCTCGTCGAGGCCGAGCATGGTCGTGCCGTCGGGCAGGGGGTCGGGCAGGGGGTCGTGCAGGGGCTCGCCCGGCTTCCAGGCGCGGGCGCGCCAGGCGGCGTGCAGCGGCGCCAGCCCGTCGGCGACGAAGGTGTTGATCCAGAGCAGCATGTGGCGCGACCAGCTTTCCAGCAGGTCGATGGGCAGGATCTCGCCGCAGCCCTCGGCGTGGAGGCAGGTCCGGTCGGGCGTCTCGCCGCCCTCGGCGTCGGGCGGCGGCAGGAAGGGCATCTCGACGCCGAGGACCAGCCAGTCGGGGACCGCCTCCGGGTCGGCGGTGGCGGCGGCGGCGCGGACGCGGCCGCAGCGCGCGCCGTTGACGAGGATGCCGCCGGGCCAGGTGTAGTGGACGGCGACCTCGGGCGGGCTGAGCGCGCCGAGCGCGTCGCCGAGCGCCACGGGGGCGGCGAGGTAGACGCCGATGGCGCGGCCGAGCGGGTCCTCGGGCGCGAGCAGGATGGCGGCGTGGAGCGCGTCGGCGCGGCGGGCCCAGGCGAGCAGCCCCGGGTCGGCGCCGGCGCGGGCGCGGGCGGTGGCGTGGGCGAACGGGTCGCCGGCGGCCTCCTCGCCGCGCAGCAGCGGCGGGAAGGAGGGGAGCGCGGCGTCCGGCGCCGCCCGAGCCCCGTGTCGCGCCGCGTCCTGCATCAGAGGATGCCGGAGCGGATCAGCCCCTCGGCGATGTCGCGGAAGGCGGCGGCCTGCGGGCTGTTCGGTTTCGACGCGACGATGGGCGCGCCGCCGTCGCCGGCCTCGCGGATCGCGCGGTCGAGCGGGATCGCGCCAAGGAAGGGGACGCCGATGCGGTCGGCCTCGCGCTCGGCGCCGCCATGGCCGAAGATGTGCTCCTCGTGGCCGCAGTTCGAGCAGATGTGCGTCGACATGTTCTCGATCAGGCCGAGCACGGGGGTGTTGGTCTTGTGGAACATGTCGAGCGCCTTGCGCACGTCGAGGAGCGCGATGTCCTGCGGCGTCGAGACGACGATGGCGCCGGTGACCTCGGCCTTCTGGGAGAGCGTCAGCTGGACGTCGCCGGTGCCGGGCGGCAGGTCGACGAGGAGCGCGTCGAGGCGGCCCCACTGGACCTGGTTCAGAAGCTGCGTCAGCGCGCCGATCAGCATCGGGCCGCGCCAGATGACGGCCTCGTTCTCGGGCACCATGAAGCCGATCGACATGCAGGTGACGCCGTGGTTCCGGAGCGGCAGGATGGTCGTGCCGTCGGGCGAGGAGGGGCGGCCCGAGATGCCCATCATGCGCGGCTGCGAGGGGCCGTAGACGTCGGCGTCGAGCAGGCCGATGCGCTTGCCGGCGGCGGCGAGCGCCACGGCGAGGTTGGCCGAGACGGTCGACTTGCCGACGCCGCCCTTGCCCGACGCGATGGCGATGACGTGCTCGACGCCGGGGATGCGCTTGTCGGCGGGCTCGGCGGGCTTGCGCTTGCCGCCGATGCCGAGGTCTGGGGCCGGGCCCTTGGGCGTCGAGCGGCGCGACGGCGTCGGCTCGGCCGAGTGCGCGGTCAGGAGGGCGTTGACGCGGGTCACGCCCTCCAGCGCCTCGACGGCGGACTGGGCGGCGGCGCGGAGCGGCTCGGCCTGCTCGCCGAGCGCCGGGTCGACCTCGATGACGAAGTTGACGCCGCCCTCGTCGCCGACGGTGACGGCCTTGACCATGCCGGCGGCGACGATGTCGCGTCCGGTGCCGGGGTCGACGATCCGGGCGAGCGTGCCGAGGATGTCGTCGCGGGTGGGCTTCATTCGGCCTCGCCGATCTTGATCACGCCCTCGACGGTGTGGCGTCAGGCCGAGCTCCTCGACCGTCAGCACGACCTTCGCGTGCAGCGGGCCGGAGGGGTTCTTGGCGCGCACGGCCTCCTCGATCTGCTGCTGCGAGGTCACGCCGACCTGCTTGAGGAACTTGCGCATCGACATGTTGAAAGCGTCGTCCATGACGGGCCTCGCCGGTTTCCGGGGGAATTGGCCTCTAGCTGCGGCTGCGGCGGTCGCCTGTCAAGGCCGGGGAGGGGAGGGAGTGGGCTGAAGCGCGATGGTGGCCGGGTCGTCTATGCAGCTGGAGCGGGGCCGAGGGATCGACCGACGAAGATGAGCCTGGTCAGGCCACCAGCCGGC
>CAVRHY010000018.1:0-200153 GCA_963721105.1 uncultured Alphaproteobacteria bacterium
CTGATGGTGTGGACGGCTCCACCCCGACGGCATCGCGATGTGCCATGCTGGTGCTGTCGCAAACCAACAGAGGGAAGGAGCCGCCCACATGGAGATTACAACACTCGGGATTGATCTGGCCAAGTCCGTGTTCCAGCTTCACGGCGTTGATGCCGATGGTGCCGTTGTCTTGCAGAAGAAGCTGCGGCGGGGCGCGGTGCTCGACTTTCTCGGCAAGCTGGAGCCCTGCCTGATCGGGATGGAGGCCTGCGCGACGTCGCATCACTGGGCGCGTGAGATCGCGGCGCTTGGCCATGACGTGCGGTTGATCCCGCCGGCCTATGTGAAGCCCTACGTCAAGCGGCAGAAGAACGATGCGGCTGATGCCGAGGCGATCTGCGAGGCGGTGACTCGGCCGAACATGCGCTTTGTGCCGGTGAAGACCGAGGAGCAGCAGAGCGTCCTGGTCCTGCATCGGTCGCGCGATCTGCTGATGCGGCAGCGCACGATGATCCTCAATGCGATCCGGGCCCATTTCGCCGAGTTCGGGATCATCGCGGCCCAGGGACCGCGCAGGGTGGCCGACTTGTCACGGCGGCTGCGCGAGCGGGATGACCTCGAGCTGCCCGAGATCGCCCGGTCCGCACTTCTGGCGCTGGCGGCCCAACTCGAAAGCCTGGCTGACGAGATCCGGGCAGATCGAACGGCAGCTGATGGCCTGGCACCGGCAGAACGCGGCAAGCCAGCGGCTCGAGACGATCCCGGGCGTGGGCATCATCACCGCCACGGCGCTCGCCGCCAGCGTGCCGGATCCCTCGTCTTCAAATCCGGCCGGCAGTTCGCGGCCTGGCTCGGGCTCGTGCCGCAAGCAGAACTCGTCGGGCGGCAAGGATCGGCTTGGGGCGGGTCTCGAAGATGGGCAACGGCTACCTGCGCCGGTTGCTGGTCGTCGGCGCCACCTCCGTCACCCGGCGGCGCCGAACAACCGACACCCGAACCGGCGCCTGGGTCAGATCGCTGCTGGAGCGCAAACCGACACGGCTCGTGACCGTCGCCATCGCCAACAAGACCGCGCGAACCGCCTGGGCGCTGCTGGCGAAGGGGAAGATTACAGGGCCGCACCGGCGATCTGAACGAACAAGGAATGCGGCGCCAGACATGCCGCAAGAGATGCAAGGGCAGAAGTGAGTGATGATGATCGAGCGGGACCGCTGCCGGGACACCCCGAGGTGCTGTCAGGGCCTCAAAGCTCGATCGTCTGATTGGGACCCGGCACGCGGACTTCATCAGGGCCAGCGGTCACAAGCACCGCGCAAACAGGCCGGACAAATGACCGCAACCCGCAACGATCAAAGTCAGCTCAAACAACCCTTGCAAAAACGGAGCCGTCCACAAATGACAGGCTCTCCGCCCTCCCTGCCGCCAGAGAGGGCAAACCTGGCCGACTTTTACGCCGCCCGCCGCGCGACCATCACGCCGCTACCGTGGCAGACTTTTGCACCGCCGTTCTCAAGTGCCGGCTTGTCTCCGGACCAAGCGAAGAAGGCGGTGCGCGCCTCGGTTACAGACAGCTGCTGCGCCGCCCGACCACCGCTCGCCTGCGCCTCGGCCCTCGCCCTCGGGCGGGGGCTTCTAGGAACGAATGCCGGCGAATCTCGTTGTCAACTCGTTCGATGGCAGTCTGATTTTCGACACCAGTCCCTCCCGCCCGCGTCGCCCCACTGAGCGGGCGGGAGAATTTCCTCAGCCCTCGCCTAAGGTCGGGGACCTCGACGCCACGCTCTTGCCCCCGCTGTCCGTCAACTGGGCCTTCCTTGCGCGGAGATTGTCGTCGTCAAAGCTGCACGCCAGCAATGCGATCATCATACCCAACACAGCCCCCCCGAGCCAGATCACCAGCAGCGCCGCGAACCATCCGAGCGAGTGTCCGGCGGCAAACGCTGCGACTGCGGCGAGACCATAACCTGCCAGGATGCACCGGATCATGTTCATGCCCTCCCCCCTCGTGTTGGATGGCCGCGGAGCGACCTTCGCTCACGCGGGGATCTGCCTCACTTCACGTCAGGTCAACCGCGGGTAGCGTTATCCACAGCGGGGGCAGTTGTTATCCACGGAAATTTTCCGCAGCAGCGAAATCGAGGCAGGGACCAAATGCTTGCCGGCCTTCGAGCGCCTGAAAAAAGGCCCCCGACCCGAAAGAGCCGGGGACCTCAAACACACTCGATACGCACGCAACTAGCGGCCAACGCGGGAGACCATGCTCCGTTCCTCGGGCCGCCAGGGCCTCGCCATCTGCCGCACGGGCATTCTGCGCATCCTAGGATAATAAAGCAGGTTAACGACGAAATCGGGACAGGTTGCGCCATGGTCGTCGCGTTTACGGGTGCCTTCATTTCAAGCAGCGATCGCCTCCCGCCCTTGGCGCCATACACGGGCGGGAGGAAATTCCCATCCAGATGACGAGGCACCCGAGCCGATGAACGATCCGACCATGCCGGCCCGGCCGCCGATCGGCGCGCTCCGGGCCATAGAACAGGTCAAGGGCTGCACGGTTCCGGACGCTCAACATCATCGACGAGTTCACCAGGGAGGCGCTGACGATCCGAAGTCGACCGCAAGCTCAACTCGACCGACGTCGACGACGACCTGACCGATCTCTTCATCCTTCATGGTCCGCCCGACCACATCAGATCCGATAACGGCCCCGAGTTCGTCGCCGAGAAGGTCCGGAGCTGGATCGCTGCCGTCGGCGCCAGAACAGCCTTCATTGAGCCGGGGTCTCCGTGGGAGAACGGATATTGCGAGGCATTCAACGCCCGCTTCCGCGACGAGCTCCTGAACGCAGAGCTCTTCTACTCGCTCCGCGAGGCACAGATCCTCGTCAACTCCAGCTCGGCCTTGCTGACCTCGGCTGATGCCTGAAATCCGGCGAAACACGCGAGGACCGTCGTGGAAAGAAGTAGCCGCCTGATCATGCCGTCGTTTCCTCGGTGTCGTCGTGCAGATCGGGGGCACCCATCCGGGCGCCCCTTGGGTCGTCGGGCGGTCAGTTCACCTTGACGACCTTGGGCATGTCGTAGGTGCCGTTCACGAGCGGAGCGTAAGGCCCGTAGTAGCGCGAGGTGAAGCGGAACCCTTTGGCCGGCGCCGGGAGCCAGTTCTTGGCCTGATCCGGATCAGAGGGCTTTTCGTGCTGGATATAGATCACCAGTTTGCCGTCCTTGGCCACCAGCTCACCGGATTTCAGCATGAAGCTGTTGACGGTGTAGCGGTTGATCTCATTGGCGACGAAATAGCCTTCGGCGCTGTAGATCGGGATGGACCAGAACTGGGTGACCGGCGGCAGATCGTTCATGTCGAAGGTCAGGGTGTAGTTGTTCTTGCCGTCAAGCGGTTTGCCTTCGGAATCGGTGAACAGGAACGCACCACCATGCGAGATGTTCTTGTCCGGTGCGGCCCAGGCTGCATCGGCGATGATCGCGCGGTCCATCCAGCGGGTTTCAAATCCGCCGTCATTGCGCACGACGCCCCAGCCATTCATGTTGATCATGTTGGTCTTCAGCGTCTTGCGCACGTTGTCAAACCCGGCCTTGAACCCGGTCTCCAGCGCCGTTTGCTGGTCGGCTGTCAGCTTGGCCCAGTCAAAGGTCAGACCCTTGCCGATGTTGAACGCCTCAAGTTGCTTGAGCATGTCGGCCTCCTTGATCGAATCCGTCAACGTTGGCATGGTCGGATCGTTCAGGATTACGCTGAGCAGGGTGAAATACTGCTCGGCAGTCTGCTTTGTCGACCTGACCGAACTGATATTCGGGCAGACCATCGGGGATGAGGAAATCGCCCTTCACGATTTTTCTGTCGGCTTGGGCGATGCCCTTGTGGCCATTGGCCAGCCAGTCGGCCAGGGGCGTGATGGTCACTTGATCCTGATAGCCGTTGATCTTCTTGATCTCGGCCTCGGATCCGGTTTCGACGGCCATCCGCACGACACCGTAAGCGGTCAGAGACGGCCATTGTACGATTTCAGTGGTCGGGAAATCGGCCGGAACATTGCCGGTGAACCCCGGCGGCACCAGGATGTATTTTCGCGCCCTTGTGCCATTGAAGGGCGACCCGACGATCATCCGGAAAATGCCGTACTGATCCATGACCTGAACGCTGAAATAACGGTCGGTGATCTCTGGCACTTCGATGACGACCGGCCCTGCGCGCAGGTCAAGAAATCCTGCCCCATAAAGCGTGGTCGCGTTCGGCGTAACCACCGGGTAATCGGGGGTGATCTGCTTGCGCACCCAGGAAAACTGGTTCAGGCCTGCATAGACGATGTTATCCTTGGCGTCATTCTGGGTGTAAGTCCAGCGCTGGCCATAATAAATCGCCTGTTGCAGGCCGTAGATATAGGCCTGCTCTGCGATGGCCTCCGGTTTCTGCTCGGTCTGGGCCTGTGCGCCAGCGGTCATACCGACAAGGGCGATGGCGGCCACGACCTGGATCGCGTGCCGCGTCGAGGAGCGCAGCATCTGACTCGAAATCGTCCGCACCGCGCCGATCCATGTCGAGGCAGGCGGCGTGCCGGGAAATCCGGATATGCGTGTCATCTCGCTATGTTGGGTCATATCGGTCACTTTCATTTGCTGCGCGCCACCGGCGGTCGGGAAGTCCAAGAGCCGCCCAGGATCGAGAGCGGAGAGATGTTTCATTCTGCTGGGAACCTTCTGCGGAGATAGAATTGTTCGGGTGTCTGGCGATCGTTCTCATTCATTCAACCAGTTCGATCTCACCCGGACGCCAGGTCTTGTTGATCCAGGGCTCAAGCGGGCCGTACATCCGCAGGATCGTGAACCAGCTCTTGCCCGGAACGGTCTGGAGCCAGTTGCCTTCCTTGCCTTCCGGAGCCTTGGGCGCGAAATACACGTCATAGGATCCGTCCGCGTTCTGGGTCATGCCCTTGGTCTGGCTGCCGATGGTCGGAAATGGCTGGCCGGTCTGAAGCTGCGAGCGGGTCTGGGTGTCGTAGATCGTGACGGCCCAGAAATCCTTGACCGGGACGTCCTTGGGCAGATGCAGCCTGTAGGTCTTCGAGCCGTCAAATGCCTGTTTGTTGGCATCAAGGACCGCCAGACCATAGTCCGAACCCTGCGCCGGGGATGGTGGCGGCCATGGCCGGGGTCACGCCGCCTGCGTTGAAGTAATAAAGGACGCGCGCATCGAGCCCCATCGTGCCATCCGCCTCGAAACTGGTGTTCTTGTTGGCGAAGGCGGTGGACCACACGCTGTTTGGGTCGTCCGGATAAATGCTCACGCCGGCAATACGCGGATGGTACGTGATGGCGCGAGCGGTCGCACTTCCAAGCGTGGCGGCCTCCGTCAGCAGCTTCTTCATCCGGTCGTCCGGGGCGAATGGTTTTCCCTTGACGATGCCTATGGCGGCGATTGCGCCGCGCACTTCCGGGCCGATCGCAGCAAGCGGTTCTTCCTGAACGACTCTATTCAAGTCTTCGAAATAGGTGAAATCGCTTGAGAAGACGGTGTTGAACGCCTTGTTCGACATGTTGACGAACTCGGTCGCGGCCGGGTTTGCCGCGTCCTTGAGCGGATAGACCCTCAACTTGGAGGTGATGTTCTTCACCGCGGGTTCAAGCCCCTTCGCGATCGACCCCCGAAGGAACATGAAGTTCCGGTTCGTCGGCGGTTTGAGCAGGAAATACCCGTCGGGAATGTCGCCGGTATAGCCGGGAGGCACGACAAGATACTTGCCACCCTTGCCCTTGTCCGGCCCTGTGACGCCCATATTGCCGACAAACCGCTGCCAGGCGTCGTCGAGAAAGCCCAGCATCCCCGGGGGGATCTCGATCACCGTCGGGCCATCCTTGGCAAGATCGGTATAGGTATAGGCGTAGAGCGTCGAGGTGTTGGCCGTGACCACGAGGGTCTGCGAATCCAACAGCTGCGCAAAAAGGGCGATCCGGTTCGCGCCCTCGGCCCCGGCATCGGCCAGCCCCTTGCGCACGCTGTACATCGACACGGCGCCGACATTGTCGAGAAACACCTGCATGCCGCGCATGCGGTCGAGATTGTCATAGACGGTGGAGACCGTGGCGTCGGTCGGCACCCCATCGAAGAATTCGAGCGTGCCGATCGCGGTCTCGACCTTGTCGGGGATCGAGATCGCGTCGAGTTCAGCGGGCGAAACCTCGGCAAACGCAGGGCCCATGGCGACGGCGAATGCCATTGCACTCATAGCGGTCAGTCGTATCATCTCTTTCTCCTCCTAGGAGCGCATATCCATTTTTCTCGAGGCTACTGAGAGGCGCGAGTTACTTCTGCCCATATCGCGCCATTTTCTCCGTGCCATTGCGAGGCTCTGCGGGAGCGCTCCTGAAGGCGCTCGGCGAGCAGCCTGCCCATCTGTCAAAAGCACGGCTGAACCCGCCTGGCGAGCTGTAGCCAAGTCTGGTCGCGATCTCCTGCACTTCAAGATCCGTATCGCGCAGCAAGGCACCGGCAATCTCGAACCGACTCTGCTCGACCAGCGCCCAGAAACTGATACCACGCTTGGCCAATCTCCGCTGAAGCGTGCGTGGACTGGTCCCAAGATGTTTGGCTGCGGTTTCGAGTGAAACAGTACCAGCCAGAGCCAACCCGGCAATCACTGATTTGACCCGGGAATGCCCCTTTTCGGAATCCTTCGACCGGTGGATCACATGTGTTACCGTTAGATTAAGTGTTCTATGCGTGCACGTTGACCGATTCGGATGCCGAACTCAGACCATTGCGCGCCAAATTCCGCGCGGACACGCCGAAGGGATTTCGTGTGGGTGGCAGGCTTGCGCTCGTCAGAGCAGCTCATCTGAACGACTACATCGCGGCGCTACGCGATATCGCCGCTCCTGTGGACCGTGAACTTGCGCGATCCCTGTTGCCGCCACGCATAGAAGAGACGCCCGATCTTTATGTAAGCGTTCCCGTTGCACTCGAATGGATCGCGCGGACCGGCCACGATCTTCATCCGATGGAGTTGGGTTTGCGAGGCGCCCAGCAAGCTTCTCTGGCGTCGTTGCGTCCCGCGCAGCAGGCGGCCATCATGACGGCACAGACCGGCCTGAAACGTCTCGAAGCCTTGGCTGACCTGTCTCGGTATGAGGACAGCATCCTTGAAATGGGCATCCGTCAGGAAGCGGATGATGTTCGCGTCATCTGTACTATGGCAGGCCTTGCTAGCCATCCGTCTCGTATGCTTGGCCGAGTGGCTGAACATGCAGGCCGTCATTTCGGTTATGCGGAGCGTCGCAGGGCCATCGTGGTGCCCGAACGAGATGTGCTTTGTCTCTCGAAGCAAGTCCACCCGAAGCCGTTCTTGCGGCGTTTCCAAACACGCGTATTCTGGTGGAACAGCCGCACACGATCCATTTCTGTCGCGCGCGCAGGATCTTGCCCGACCTGACTGACGATGCGATTGCGTCGGCACACGGTCCGTCAGCGTCATCGGCGTCAGAAAATGCGCAGGATGGTCAGTCGGAAGTCTGGGAGTTCGTCAGCCTGCTGCGAAAGATGGTTGCAGCCCTACCTGAATGATGGACGCACGGATGTCGCCTTCGCCGCCGAGATCGCTGGGATAAGCCCGCGAACATTGCAGCGAAGGCTCAAACTGTGCGGGAGTTCGTATTCGCGGATCCTTCAGGAAGCGCGCTTTGAGCTTGCATGCTCGCACCTCGCTGATCCCGACATGAAGGTCATCGATGTCGCCTTCATGGCGGGCTACGAGAGCCCCCAGCATTTCACGCGCGCCTTCCGCCGTTTCACCGGTGTCACGCCAACAGCATATCGCCGCCACATCCTGGTGGTCGGCCCCCAATTGCGGATCGAGGGTGAATGTTAGTGGATGGTCGCACTCTCGGCCAACCTGTTCAGCGGGTCTCGTGCGGGCCAGGTGAGCGGAGCCGCGGCCTTGACCTCCGGCGCGGGTGGTCGCCAGCCGAGCGCCGAGTGCGGGCGGATGGCGTTGTAGTGTCGGCGCCAGGCTTCGATGAGGATCTGCGCCTCCTTCAGGGAGTAGAAGATCTCACCATTGAGCCGCCCGGACTTAGGTAGCAGATGCACCATTTTGAGGTCTGTTCGGTCTGCTCTCCGGCCGGTTCAATGCTCGCATGGCCGAGCCGCTGGTGATCCAGACCCTGAAGGAGAAGCGCGCCGAGATTCTCGGGCGGGTCGCGGCCTACGAGGCGCAGATCGCCGCCGCCAAGCACGACCTGGCGCACATCAACGCGACGATCCGGCTGTTCACCGAGCCCGAGAAGCAGCGGGCGCGCTACATGGTGAGCCACGGCTTCTTCAAGAAGGGCGAGATCGCCGACATCTGCGCTCGCCATCTCGAGGTGGACGGGGAGATGACCACCCGCGAGCTCGCCGAGCGCGTGATGGTCGAGCGCAAGCTCGATGCCTCCGACGCGACGCTGAGGAACTCGGTCGTCTTCAAGGTCGTCCAGGCGCTCCGTCACGCCAGGCGCCGCAAGCTCGTCCGGATGGTCGAGAAGCGGAAGGGGATGTGCGTCTGGGCAGCGGGCGAGGCGATCACGCTGCGCGTCTTTGCCAATAGCCTTTCCACGTCCGGCTGACGGGGGCTGCGAGCGCCTGGCGCACCAGCCGGTCGGCGAGCCTGCCGTTGCTCTCGGCGCAGTGATCCTCGAGCCAGGCAGCGTGGGCGGCATAGGCGTCGAGATGCCTGGTGCCGACCTTGTGGTGCTGGCCGCCGATCATGCGCCGCAGCCGAGAGAAGAAGCTCTCGGCGAGGTTGGTATGCACGCCGTCGCGGCTGTAGGCGTCGGAATGGTTGATCCGCCGAATGTCGAAGCGCGGTTCGAGGAGGTCCCAGTGGGCGACCTCGTCGGCCGAGAGCACCGATCCCGGTGCGATCCTCTCGCGGGCGAACTCTACGCCCGCGGCCTCGCGCAGGAATGTACGGGTGAGCGTGCGTCCGCCGCGCTGGCGCAGCACGACGCAGCCGGCTATGGGAGATGGCAGGTCGACAGCCGCAGGATCGGCGCGCGCGGTCCTCCGGTTCGAGGCGGTGGGCGCGGTCTTCACGATTGCGCTCGGATCGGCGCCGCATTTCGTCTTCGACTGGAGCGGCGGTTGGAAACCATTGGCCGTCGTGGCGGCGGTCAACGAGTCCGTCTGGGAGCATCTCAAGCTCGCCTTCTGGCCCGCCGTTCTCTGGGCCGCGCTGGCGCGACCTCCACTCGGGCTGCGGCGGAGGCAGACCTTGGCGGCGAAGGGCATGACGCTGCCCGTGGCGGCGATCCTGATCGTCTCGATCTTCACGTCCTACACGGCGATCCTCGGGCGCAATCTTCTGACGCTCGACATCGGTACCTTCGTCCTCGCCGTGGCGGCGGCCCACGCCTTGTCAGCCCTTCTGCTGGTTCGGCTGTCGCGCCGGCGGGGCTTCATCCTCGCCGGCCTGGCGGCGCTGGCCGTGCAGGTCGTGGCGTACGGGCTCTTCACCTACCTGCCGCCGGCTCACTGGCTCTTCATCGAGACCCGCACGGGCGTCAGGGGGATTCCATAGCGTCCGGGTCCGGCGGCCTGCGCCGCGGCTCGCGCGATGCAGCGTCGTGAATGATCCTGATCAATGCGTGTCGTCCTCGCCTATGCGGCAATGCGCATCAACAAGAGAGGCGCTGTGATGATTGTGACCGTGCTTTCCGCGCTGGCCGAGCCGACCCGCCTCGGCGCGATGCGGATTCTCGACGACGGGGCCGAGCACTGCGTCTGCGAGCTGATGGAGACGCTGGACGCCACGCAAAGCCGGATGTCGCGGCACATGCAGGTCCTCAAGCAGGCCGGCCTCGCGGTCGACCGGCGGGACGCGCAGCGGGTGCGCTACCGGCGCAACCCCGCGCTGCCGCCGGAGATCGCCGCCGTGCTGGAGGCGGTCCTTCGGGCCGCATCCTCGAAGACGAAGGAGTTCGCATGACCGCCGAAACGCATGAGCCCGGACGCCATCGTCCCGCGCCCGACTGGCTCTGGTACGCGGGCGTCGCCGCCGCGGCCGTGATCTGGTGGGCGCTCTACGGCCAGCTCGCGCCCATCTCGGAATGGACAGCGTCGCAGCTGCCGGTGGCGCGCGACAGCCATGCCGGCGAGGCCGCGGCCTTTTTCTTCTACGACGTGCCCAAGGTGCTGTTGCTGCTGACCGGCATCGTCTTCGTCACCGGGGTCGCTGCGCAGCTGGTTCAGCCCGGAGAAGACGCGGGCCAAGCTCGCCGGCCGGCGCGAGATCCTGGGCTATCCGCTGGGCGCGGCGCTGGGGGTGCTGACGCCCTTCTGCTCGTGCTCGTCGGTGCCGCTCTTCATCGGCTTCGTCTCGGCCGGCGTGCCGCTGGGCGTGACGTTCTCCTTCCTCATCGCCGGGCCGATGGTGGGCCCGGTGGGGCTTGGGCTGCTGCTCGGGCTGGTTGGCTGGCGAATCGCCCTCATCTACCTCGTCTTCGGCTTTTCCATCGCCACGCTCGCTGGCTGGGTGATGGGCCGCATGCGCCTCGAGCGGTACCTGCAGGACTGGGTGCGCGAGATGAACGCGGGCCCGGTCGGCCAGATGCCCGAGGAGCGGCTGACCATGGTCGACCGGATCGGCGTCGGGCTCGAGCAGGTGCGCGAGATCGTCGGCAGGGTCTGGATCTGGGTGGTGATCGGCATCTCCATCGGCGCGCTGATCCATGGCTACGTCCCCCAGGCGATGATGCTGCGGGTCATGGGCGGCGAGGCGTGGTGGTCTGTGCCGGCCGCGGTGGTGGTGGGCGTGCCCATGTACACCAACGCCGCCGGCGTCATCCCGATCGTGGAGGCGCTTCTCGGCAAGGGGGCCGCGCTCGGCACCACGCTGGCCTTCATGATGTCGGTGATCGCGCTTTCGCTTCCCGAGATGATCATCCTCAAGCAGGTGCTGACCTATCGCCTGATCGCGATCTTCATCGCGGTGGTGGCCTCGGGCATCCTGGCCACCGGCTACCTGTTCAACGTCATCATGTGACCCGAGCGGTCGCGCGCCTCCCGCAAAAGGAATGAGACATGAAGCACGTCAAGATCTTCGGCTCGGGCTGCAAGCGCTGCGAGGCCACCGCGGAGATGGTGAAGGACGCGGCCGCGCGCCTCGGCGTCGACGTGGAGTTCGAAAAGGTCACGGACCCGAAATCCATCGCGATGGCGGGAGTGATGTCCACGCCGGCGATTGCGGTCGACGACAAGCTGGTGCATGCAGGCGGTTTGCCGGACGCGAGCAAGATCGAAGGATGGCTGTCGGCATGATCCTGCGCGTCTTCCTCGCTGTGATCGCTCTTGCTCCGCCCTTCCAGGCTGCGGCTCGGGCGCTCGAGGTCCAGCCCGTGGTCAACGGCGTCTGGGCCATCGTCGGCGAGAAGGCGCAGCGAAGCCCCGGGAATCTCGGCAACAACGCCACCTTCGGCATGGTGGTCACGGACGAAGGGGCCGTGCTGATCGACCCAGGCGGGTCCCGGAAAGGGGCCGAGGCGCTGGACGCCGCGATCCGCACGGCGACGGACGCGCGCCGGTGCGCTATGTGATCGACACGGGCGGCCAGGACCACCGTTGGCTTGGCAACGGCTACTGGCAGGCGCGGGGCGCGACCGTGATCGCCTCGAAAGCGGCGGTGGCGGACCAGAAGGCCCGCGGCTCGATGCAGATGTCAATGCTCTCGCAGTTGCTCGGCGACGCGCTGGACGGGACCGAGCCGGCCTACGCTGACGTCACCTTCAAGGACCGCTATGGACCAGTCCGCCTTCGCCTACCTGGAGCAGTTCGACAACCTCGCCCGACGCAACGCCCAGGCGGCATTCCAGCCGATGGAGTGGGACTGATCAGCCGCTGGGTGATCAAGGACGTCGTGGGTCGGGGTGTGGAGAACGTTCGACCCCGGTCCCGCTCCCTGATTCAAGTGAAACTCCGACATGTCAGGTGAAATCGAGGCCTTTCTCGGCGCATCTCACTGCCGATAGGAAGCCCAGCGTAATCGCGGAGGTCCAAGCGTTTCACAGCCAATGGGGTTAGGTTAGGAGCGAGGGCGGCGCTGTCATCCGGAGTTTAAAGGGATCTTCGCTCGAGGGGCAAGCTGTGGCGCCTAAAGCCTCGACAGGGCCCGTCCCGGTTTTCGTCACGATAAACCCTCCGACGTTGCTCCAACGTTCGCGAAGCGCTCCGACCGAATTCCTTTTCATTTCAAAGGCATCCAATCGCCGCTACGTGTTCGGGAGGCAGGGGCCGCAGGTTCGAATCCTGCCACTCCGACCAGCGTCATCCGCGACATCATGGGCCGCCGCGGCGCTCCGGTCAGGCGTCGACCATCTCCGCGGCGCGGCTGAGGTCGACGGAGACGAGCTGGCTGACGCCGCGCTCGACCATCGTCACGCCGAACAGCCGGTCCATGCGGCTCATCGTGATCGCGTGGTGGGTGATGATCAGAAAGCGCGTTTCGGTGCGCCGGCGCATCTCGTCCAGCAGGTCGCAGAAGCGCCCGACATTCGAGTCGTCGAGCGGCGCGTCGACCTCGTCCAGCACGCAGATCGGCGCCGGGTTCGCCAGGAAGACGGCGAAGATCAGCGACAGCGCCGTCAGCGTCTGCTCGCCGCCCGACAGCAGCGACAGCGTCGACAGCTTCTTGCCCGGCGGCTGGCAGAGGATTTCCAGCCCGGCGTCCAGCGGGATCGTCGAACTCGACCATGACCAGCCGCGCCTCGCCGCCGCCGAACAGGTGGCGGAACAGGCCGGCGAAGCGCGCTGTTGACCGTCTCGAACGCCGCGGTGATGCGGCTTCGGCCTTCGCGGTTCAGCTCGGCGATGCCGCCGCGCAGCTTCGCCACCGCCTCGCCGAGGTCCGCCTTCTCGGCGGCGAGCGCGTCGCGCTCGGCCCGGACCTCCTCGGCGTCGAGGTCGGCGCGCAGGTTGACGGCGCCGAGCGCGTCGCGCTGGCGGCGGAGCTTTGCCACCTCGGCCTCGGCGGCCGGGAGCGGCGGCAACTCGCCCGCCAGCCGCTCGCGCAAGGCGGCCGGATCTGTGTCGAGCTCGGTGCGGATCTCGCCAGCCGCCGCCTCGGTGCGGGCGGCGAGGCCCTCCAGCACGGCGTCGAGCCGCGCCCGGTCCTCGCGCCGGGCCGAGGCCGCCTTTTCCGCCTCGCGCTCGGCCGCGTCGGCGCCGGCCAGCGCCGTCTCGGCAGCGGCGAGCGCGTCGGCGGCGGCACGGCGGCGCGCCTCGGCCTTTTCCAGTTCGGCGGCGAGGCGCTGGCGCGCGGCGGCAAGCGTGGCCGGCTGGTCGGCGATTGCTTGCTGGCGCTGGCGGGTCTCGTCCATGCGCCGGCTCAGGTCGGCAATGCGCGTGCCGGCGTTGTCGCGGCGGTCGGCCCAGGTCGCCGCCTCGCGCCTGAGCTCGGTCAGTCTGCGCTCGCGGCCGGCGGCGGCGCGGCGCAACTCCTCGGCCTTCGAGCGGGCGGCCATCGTCGTCGTTCGCGCGGCATCGACCGCGGCGCGCTGGCGCTCGACGGCGCGGCGCGCCTCGGCCGGATCGGCAAGGCCGGCGAGCGCCGCCTCGGCCTCGGCCAGCGCGGCGGCGGCGGTCTCGCGCTCGGTGCGGCGCGCCGCCAGCGTCTCGGCCTGGCTGTCGCGGCGCGAGCGGGCCAGCGCCAGCGCCGCCTCGGCCCGGCCGAGCGCGCGGCCGGCATCGGCCTGGGCGGCGTCGGCGTCGCGGCGGGCGCGGCGCGCGGCGGCCTCGTCGGCGGTGGCGCGGTCCAGCGCCGCGCGCGCCTGGCCGTGCGCCTGGCCAGCGCGGTCGCGCAGCCCCTCGGCCTTGGCCAGCGCGGCGCGCAGCCGCGCCAGCCGGTTGCGCTGGGCCAGCCGCAGGGCGGCGGCCGAGGGCGCGTCGCCGGCGCGGAGCCGCAGCCCGTCCCAGCGCCAGAGATCGCCCTCGGCGCTCACCAGCCGCTGTCCGGGGGCGAGCGCCGACTGCAGCGCGTCGCCGGCCGCGCGCTCGACCAGCCCTGTCTGGCTGAAGCGCCGGGCCAGCAGCGCCGGGCCGCGCGCCAGCCCGGCGATCGGGCGGGCGCCGTCGGGCAGCGGCGGCGGGGCGGGGTAGGGGTCGAGCGCCGTCCAGCCCGACCCATCGGCAGCCTCGCCGGCGTCGAGATCGTCGCCCAGCGCCGCGCCGAGCGCCGCCTCGAACCCGGCATCGACCTCGACGCGGTCGAGCAGCCGGTCGCCGCTGCCGCCGTCGCGCGCCATCAGTTTCGCCAGCGCCTCGGCCTCGCCGGACAGCGCCTTGGTCTCGCCCTCGGCGTCCGACAGCGCGGCGCGCGCCTCGGCCTCGGTCTCGCGCGCCGCGGTCTGCGCCGCGCCGGCGGCGGCCAGCGCCGCCTCGCCGGCCTCGGCGGCGGCGTGCGCGGCCTCGGTCTCGGCGCGCCGGGCGGCCGTGTCGGCCTCGGTCTTCGCGATCTCGTCGGCGAGGCCCGCCAGTGCGCTGTCGGCGGCGGCGATGGCGCCGTCCAGCCGCGTGCAGCCGGCGCGCGCGTCGGTCACGCGCCGCTCGGCCGCCTGCGCCTGCGCCGCAAGGCGCGCCGCCTCGCCGTTCAGCCGATCGAGCGCCTGCTCCTCGGCCGAGAGATGCGCCGGCTGCCTCGCGCGCGGCCTCGGCGGCGGCGGCCTGGCGCCTCGTCCTGGCCCTGCATGGCGCGGGTCAGCCGCGCCTCCTCCTCGGCCAGCCGGTCCAGCGTCGCGTGCGCGTCCCGGCCCAGCGTCTCCTCGCGCTCGAGGTCCTGCGCCAGCTGGCGCGCGCGGGCGGCCAGGCCCTCGGCCTCGGCGCGGGCGCGCTCCTCCTGCTCGTCCAGCGTGTCCCGCTCGTGCGCCAGTCGCTGCTGGATGGCGTTGGCGACCGCCTCCTCCTCGCGCTTCGGCGGCAGCGCCGCGGCGGCGGCCTCGCGCGCGGCGGCCGCCTCGCGGACGGTGCGCTCGGCGGCGGCGGTGGCGCGCAGCGCCTCGGTCGCCATGGCCTCGGCGGCGGCGCGCTCGTCCTCGGCGGCGCGCCAGCGCAGCCACAGCGCGACCGCCTCGGCCCGGCGCAGCGCCTCGGCGATGGCGCGATAGCGCCGCGCCTGCCCGGCCTGGCGCTCGAGCGAGGCAAGCCGCTGGCCGAGCTCGCCCAGCACGTCCTCGACCCGCGCCAGGTTCGCCTCGGTCGCGCGCAGCTTCAGCTCGGCCTCGTGCCGGCGCTGGTAGAGGCCCGAGATGCCGGCCGCCTCTTCGAGCACGCGGCGGCGCGCCTTGGGCTTGGCGTTGATCAGCTCGGAGATCTGGCCCTGCCGGACCAGCGCCGGCGAATGCGCGCCGGTCGAGGCGTCGGCGAACAGCATCTGCACGTCGCGCGCCCGGACTTCCTTGCCGTTGATCCGGTAGGCCGAGCCGATGTCGCGCGTGATCCGGCGCGAGATGTCCAGCTTGTCGTCCCGGTTGAAGGCGGCCGGTGCCAGCCGGTCGGAGTTGTCGACGACCAGCTCGACCGAGGCGTTGTGGCGCGCGGCGCGCGTGTCCGAGCCGGCGAAGATGACGTCGTCCATGCCTTCGCCGCGCATCTGGGTCGGGCGGTTCTCGCCCATGATCCAGCGCAGCGCCTCGAGCAGGTTCGACTTGCCGCAGCCATTCGGGCCGACAACGCCCGTAAGGCCGGCGGAAATGACCAGTTCCGTCGGGTCGACAAACGACTTGAAGCCGTTGAGCCTCAGCCGGGTGAACTGCACGCCTGCCTCATTTTTTCTGTCATGAGACCCTGCGTCACCAGCCATGTCAAGCGCCGGAGCGTGCCGCCGGGCCAGGGCGGGGCGGACGGGGGGCAGGGGGGGGCGCCTGGCCGGTACGAGGTCGTCGCGCTTGGCGGCTCACGGCATCACCGGCGGCGCCGGGTCTGTCTCGTCCGCGAGGGATCGCAGGGGGCTGGGGCCGTCGCTGCCCGGCACCTTCGCGATCCCCGAGCCGAATGCCTTCGCTGCCCGATCGAGCATTGCCGGGACAAATGCGACCTGACGTGCATGCGGGTCGGTCTGCACACGTTCGACATGCAGTCGACCGACGCGCCGGCGACCGTGATCGCCGGGCCGGTGCTCAGCGCGGGCGGCGTGATCGTGCTGCCGCCGGGCTATTTCAAGGCGCTGAAGGCGGAAGCGCCGGCCCGCGGCATGCTGCTCGTCTTCAACGAGGCGCAGACGGCCTTCGGCCGGCCGGCGCCTGGTCGGCGGCCGAAAAGCTGGGTGTCACTCCAGACGTCATGACGGTGTCGAAGACACTCGGCAGCGGCGTGGCGCTGGCGGGTGTCGTGACCTCGGACGAGATCGAGGCGAAGGTGCATGCGCGCGGGTTCCCATTCTACATCTCGCACGTCTCGGACCCGCTGCCCGCTGCCGTCGGCGAGGCCGTGATCGAGGTGATCGAGAGCGAGGGGCTGCGCGCGCGGGCGCTGGAGACTGGGGCCTATCTGCGCGCCCTGATCGAGGACCTGCAACAGCGCTACGAGCCGGTTGGCGACGACCGGGGCGTTGCATGCTGCTGGGCAGTCAAGGACCGCGAGAGCCGGATGCCGTTCCACGAGTTCGGCGCCAGGACAACCCGGCGTTGCATGGAGCTTGGCCTCAGCATGAACATCCGCCGGAGGCTGGAGCGCGGCTCGGTCTGGCGCATCGCGCCGCCGCTGACCGCCAGCCGGGACGAGATCGACCGGGGCGTCGACATCATGGACCGGGCGCTGCGTGAGACGCTGGACGCTATGGCCCGACCCGGCTGAGCGCAGGCGGGTCCAGCGTGTTCACGCGTGGGCAAACTTCAAGCCTGAAAAAGAGAGGGAAAAAATTTACGGCTGTCGTCAGACCACCACCGCCGTCATGGCCGCTCTAGGACGTGGACTCATATGTCGCCAGCCAAATGCGGATTGCGGCGAGCTTGATGGCGGCGAGGAAGTTCTCCGGGTTTCGGTCGTATCGGGTAGCGAGGCCCCGGAAGTGCTTGAGGCGGTTGAAGAACCGCTCGATGCAGTTGCGCTGGCGGTAGACCCAGCCGCTGAAGGCGAAGCTGTCCTTTCGGATCACGCGCGGCGGGATGTTCGCCCAGGCGCCGCGCTCGGCGGCGAGGCCGCGGATCGCGTCGGTGTCGTAGGCCCGGTCGGCGATCAGCGTCGCGCCCGGGGCGAGCATCTCGAGGAGTTCGGGCGCTGCCGGCGCGTCGCCCGCCTGCCCGGCGGTCAGCGTGATCCGCACCGGGCGGCCCTCGGCGTCGACGAGCGCATGGATCTTCGTCGTCAGCCCGCCCCGGGAGCGTCCCATGCAACCATCCCCGTCGTCTTTTTGGGGGCGGCGCCGTGCTGGTGCACGCGCACGCACGACGAGTCGATCATGACGATCTCGCCATCGTAAGCCTTTGAGACCGCCTCCAGAAGCCTGTCCCAGACGCCTGCCTTTCGCCATCGCACGAAGCGGTTGTAGAGCGTCGTTCTCGGCCCATAGCGCTCGGGTATGTCGCGCCAGGGCGCGCCGGTCCGGAACCGCCACAGGATGCCGTTCAGCACGCGACGGTCGTCGACCCGCGGCACACCTCTCGGCTTGTTCGGCAGCAGCGGCTGGATGATCGCCCATTCCTCGTCGCTCAGTTCGGGGCGTCGCATCGAAACCTCCTCTATTCAGGAGGTTGAATCACCGCCGGCCCTCAAAAGGAATACCCTTTATGGGGCCACGTCCTAGTCTTGCACGCCACTCTGAGCGGGGGGCAGATCGTCCGGTCAGGCCGTGCGATCGCGGTGCTGCCCATCCGGCGCCGGCATCACAGGATCTGCGACAGAAACTCGCGCGGGCGCGGGGCGGTGGCCTCCCTGAAGAAAGTGGCCGGCGGGCCGTGCTCGATGATCACGCCGCGGTCGGTGAAGTAGATGTGGTCGGCGATCTCGCGCGCGAAGCCCATCTCGTGCGTCACCAGAAGGCAGGTGATCCCCTCCTCGGCAAGCTGGCGGATCGTCACCCGCACCTCCTTCACGGTCTCGGGGTCCGCCGCGGTCACCTCGTCGAAAAGCATCACGTCCGGGTTCATGGCCATTGCGCGGCCGATGGCGACGCGCTGCTGCTGGCCGCCGGAGAGCTCGCCCGGATAGGCGTCCTCCTTGCCCTGCAGCCGGACCTTTCCGATCAGAGCCCGCACCCGCCGCTCGACCTCGGCCTTGGGCGGCTTCAGCACCAGCACGGGCGCCATCATCACGTTCTGCAGGGCCGTCTTATGCGGGAACAGATTGTACTGCTGGAAAACCATCCCGACCTTGCGGCGCAGCGCCAGCTTGTCGAGCCGCGGGTCGTGCGCCTCGATCCCCTCGACCCGGATCGAGCCCCTCTGGATCTCGATCAGGCCGTTGATGCAGCGGATCGGCGTCGACTTGCCCGAGCCCGACGGGCCGATGATGCAGATCGCCTCGCCCTTCATCACGTCGAAGGTGATGCCCTTCAGCACCTCGCTCGAGCCGAAGGACTTGTGCACGTCCGTCAGGCTGACGATCGGTTGGTCCGGGGTCCAGGCCATGGCGCTCCCTCCTTAGAGCCTGACCATTGAAGCGACGCTCGAGCAGCGTGGTCAGCCGGGCGATCGGATAGCAGTAGGCGAAGGACATCATCAGGTCGAAGCCGTAGAAGGGCACCAGCAGCTCGGGGTGGTTGCCCTCGCTCTCCATCGCCTGCCGGGTCAGCGTGATCATCTCCTCGACGCCGAGCAGCGAGACCAGCGGCGTCGCCATCGTCAGGATGGCGTACCAGTTCATCCAGGGCGGGATCATTCGCCCTGCGGCAGGATGATGCTCCACAGCGTCTGGCGCCGGCTGAAGGCCAGGCTCTCGGACGCCTCCCACTGGCCGGACGGCACCGAGTTGACGGCGCCGCGCACGATCTCGGCGATATTGGCCATGATCGGCAGCGACAGGCCGATGACCGCCTTCATCCAGCCGGGAAAGCTCCAGATCGTGCCGAAGGCCCGGAACTCGAGCGGGAATGCGAGCAGCACGATGAACAGCAGCACCAGCCAGGGCGTGTTGCTTAACAGCTGGGTCACGCACCACGCGAGCGCGCGCAGCGGCCGCGAGCGCGAGATCAGCGCCAGACCCAGCAGCGCGCCCGCCACCGTGCCGATCGCCATCGCGCAGGCCGAGATGATGACGTTGAACAGGATCCCGGATTTGATCAGGAACGGCATCCAGCGTCAGAGCGCCTCGAACGCGTCGCCCATGCCGTAGAGGTCCTGCGCATGCGCGACCGCCGTCCAGAGCAGGACCGCGGCCATGATGGCGGGCGGCGCCCAGGGCGGCAGCGCGGCCAGCCCGCGCGCCGTCATCAGCGGGTCGGTTGCGGCGCCGCGCCGGAAGGAGTTGAGCACGGCAAGGTCCGTCCGTGCCGCGTATCGATGCCGGCGACGCTCACTGGCCGTAGCCCGGGATGCGCATCGCCTGCTCCCACCGGTTCATTCCGAGTACGAAAATGCCGACGAAGGCGATGAACACCGTGAAGAGCAGCAGCATGGTCGGGTACTGGGCGCTGGGGAATCCCTGCGCATCATGCAGACTCGCACACGCGGATGCGCTAGGGAATCCTCAATCAGGACTTTTTCGTTCCGGCCAGACCAATAGCACCCCGTCAGCCGCCGCGACCTCCAGCCGCGTCCGATAGACGGCCGCGTCGTCGACGGCGACGCCGAAGCCCCCGCTATCGTAGATCACCCGCAGGATAGAGAAGTCGCCGAGCGCCTTGGCGACGCGCACGCCGTGCACCGAGGTGCGGATGTCGGCCCAGGGCTCCGGCACCTCGTGCTCGCCCCGCTCCCAGGCGCGGACGATCGGGCAGCAACCTGTGGTCTGGACGGCGACCATGCGCGGCCGCTTCGCGCCGATCCAGCCGATCGCCTCCATCTCGTCGAACGCCTTCCACATGCCGATCAGGCCGGTGCCGCCGCCGGTCGGGTAGAAGATCGCGTCCGGCAGCTCCCAGCGGAGCTGCTCGGCCAGCTCCAGCCCCATCGTCTTCTTGCCCTCGATCCGGTAGGGTTCCTTAAGGGTCGTGACGTCGAACCAGCCGCTGCTCGCGCGCCCTCGCGCGACCAGCCGGCCGCAGTCGTTGATCAGGCCGTCGACGCGGTAGACGCTGCGCGCCTGCAGCGCGGTCTCGCCCACGTTCACATCGGGCGTATCGTCGGGGCAGAAGACGTGCGCCTGGTTGCCGGCGCGCGGCAGTAGGCGGCCAGCGCCGCGCCGGCGTTGCCGACGGTCGGCGTCGCGATGTCGCGTGATGCCGAGCACGCTCGCCATCGAGACGGCGACGGCCAGGCCGCGCGCCTTGAACGACGCCGGTCGGCAGCCGGCCCTCGTCCTTGACGACAGGTCGCCGCCGGCCGAGCCGTCGCGGCCAGCCGCCGGCAGCGCGACGAGCGGCGTCGCAATCTCGCCCAGGCTGACCAGCGTGGGCGCCGTCGGGCAGCGGCAGCAGTTCGCGATAGCGCCACATCCCCGGCGCGCGGCCCGCCAGTTCGGCGCGGTCGACGCTACGCGCAAGGGCATCGAGGTCGTAGCGGACGAGCAAGGGCTTGCCGGCCGACGAGACGGTCTGCGGCTGGCCCGAATCGAGCCGCTCGCCCGTGGCGCTGCAGCGCTGAATTCCAGGTGGCTGACACGGGCGGTCGCATCGCTCGAACTTGCCATGATGCGTTTCCCTGTCCTTGCCGGCTGGGGCTCGCCCGGTTCCTGTCCCGCGGAATAATGAACAGGCATCCGCGCTTGACGCAATTGGCGTGGCGGATTTGTCGCGGACGGCGCTCCCCTGCTTTGCCTCGTCGCGCTCTCACGGATCTCGGCGCCGCGACGCCGACGCACGTCACCACCGAATGCCCGACGTTGGGACGCGACGGCCTGACGGTCGTGTCGAGGGTCGCGGCCGGAGAGTTTCGCTTCGATGCTGCTTCTGTGCGAGCGCCTGCAACCTGTGACCCTGATCCGCGGGTGCATGGCCAACATGGAGGGCCGTTCCTTGGCATGAAGCGAGTTGAAGTTCGGCGCCTCAGGCTTCTTGGACCGCCGAGGGCGCCTGCTTGATATGGCCAGGGAGCGGGATCGAGTTCTGGAAGCACGGCACGTTATCCAGCATCTTTTTATACGGGTAATGGATGAGACCAGGCCGCCTCCCATCGACCCCGTGCAGAAACGGTAATTCGTCATACGTGCTCACCTACAAGAGTGCCACGGGCGTCGGGCGTCGGGGGACGCGGCGCATGCCGCCGCAGTTCCTCACGATCGGTCGTCCGACCCGGCCTGCAGATTGTTGACAATATGAAAAACCTCATGCGACGATTTCCGTCAAGGCGAGGTCACGGGGCGGCGGTTCGCGGGCGACATGGATAGCGCTCTCCTCATTGCGGCCCTCATAGCGATGATTTTGGCGGGGGCGCCAATCGCGCTGGCCATGATCGTAATCCCGACGGTCTACATCCTGCTTACCGGCGCGGCGCCGCTGCTGACCGTCCCGCACCAGATGTACGAGGCGCTCGCCAAGTTCCCGCTGGTCGCCATCCCGTTCTTCATGCTGACCGGCGAGTTGATGAACGGCTCGACAGTGACCCAGCGCATCCTCGCGCTCAGCAGCGCCATCGTCGGGCGCATGCGCGGAGGGCTGGCACAGGTCAACGTCGTCGCTTCCATGTTCTTCGCCGGCATGAACGGTTCGGCGGTGGCCGATACCGCGACCATCGGCACCATCCTGATTCCCGAGATGCGCGCCCGCGGCTATGGCGCCGACTTCGCCGCCGCCATCACCGCGATCGGCTCGACCATCGGCGGCATCATCCCGCCCAGCATCGCAATGATCATCCTGGCAAGCGGCGCCAACCTCTCGGTGGGGGCGCTGTTCGCGGGCGGTGTTGTGCCGGGGCTGCTGGTCGGGTTGCTGCTGATCGCCGCCTGCTGGCTTCTTGCCCGCGCCCGCGGCTACGAGCGGGGCGACGAGGCGTTCTCGGTGCTCCGGTTGGCGCGGGCCTTCGGCCGCGCCGTCTTCGCGCTCATGGTGCCGATCGTGCTGATAGTCGGCATCTTCGGCGGCTGGTTCAGCTCGGTCGAGGCCGGCTCGATTACCGCCCTGGTCGCGGTCATCGTCGGCAGCGCCATCTATCGCGCCCTGACCCTGCGCGGCATCGTCGAAGCGTTCGACCGGACACTGAAACTGACGGCCTCGGTCTTCATCCTGATCGCCGCGGCGGGGCCGTTCAGCTGGTTGCTGGCGCGGATCGGCACGCTTGCCGAGCTCCAGCACTGGCTGCTTTCCTTTGACACTGCCTTCGGCTTCGCGCTGGCCCTGCTCGGGCTGATCCTGCTGGCCGGCATGGTGATGGACGCGACGGCGAACATCGTCGTGCTGGGGCCGATGCTCGTCGCGGCGGCCGGCGGGGCGGGCTACGAGCCGGTGCAGGCGGCGCTGGTCGTCGTCGTCGGCTTCCTGCTGGGCACGGTGACGCCACCGGTCGGCGTCTGCTACTTCACCGCCGCCGCCATCGCCGGCGCGCGGCTGGAGAAGGTGGCGGTCGAGATGCTGCCCTTCCTGCTGATCGAGATCGCCGTGCTGGTGGCGATCATGGCCGTCGCCCCCCTGACGCTCGCGCTGCCCCGCGCGCTGGGATTCATCTGAGACGTGGCGGGTTTCATTCCCATCGTCGATCGGGTCCTGACCGTCGGCGTCGGCCGCGTCTGCGCGCTGCTGCTTGCGGCAATGGTGGGTTTCACGCTTTACACCGTCGTGATGCGCACCGTCTTCCTGTCGCCGCCTTTCTGGGGCGACACGCTGACGCTGTTCGCAAATATCTGGATGGTCATGCTGGCTTTCGCCGGCGCGATCTACAGCCGACGGACCATCGCCATGGAGGCGTTCTACGTACTGCTGCCCCGGCGGCTGGTGACGGGGCTGCGGCTGCTCTGGACACTGCTCTACGCCGCGCTGGGCGTGCTGCTGGCGGTCTGGGGCTACGAGGCGGCGACACGCATCCCCGGTGCCTTCTGGGAGCTGGGGAATCTGCCGAAATCCTACCCGATGATGATCTTGCCGATTTCGGGCATCCTGGTCTTTGTCGCGGCGCTGATGGCATTGGCCGTGGAGCTGCGGGAGCCGCGCGAGACCGGGCCGGCCGGAGACGCCCCCGATGAACTGAAAGCCGCAAAACAAGAAGCCGCGACAGCGGACGAGATGCAGACAGAAAGGGAGGAACTTCGATGAGACCGTATCCTGTCACCGTCGCGCTGGCATTGGCACTGCTGGCCGCGCCCGCCGAGGCCGAGCCCGAGATCACGCTTCAGCTCGGCACTGCCGCGGCGCCCAGCTGGTCGCTGGGCAAGCTGATCGACGAGGTGCTGGAGCCGAAGCTGGAGGAGTATTCCGACGGCCGGATCGACCTCGTGGTGCATGGCGGCGGGGCGCTGTGCAGCGAGCATTCGTGCGTCGAGCAGCTTGGCCTTGGCCAAATCGACATCGCCACCGTCTCCAGCGGCAATGTCGGCGCCTTCGGCACGACCTTCGACATCATCAACTTGCCGTACCTCTTCAAGGACCAGGAGGCGGCCAGCAAGATCCTGAACGACTGGCTGGCCGACGAGCTGTCCAGACGGGCGGCCGACGAGATGGGCATGCACCTGATCGCGCTGGTCCCGGTCGGCGGATTCCGACAGGTGGTCAACACCGAGCGCGAGGTGAAGGTGCCGGCCGATATGCAGGGGCTGAAGATCCGCGTGACCAAGAGCCCGACCGAGTTCAATCTGGTCCAGGCTTGGGGCGCGGTTCCGGTGCCCTATGACTGGGCCTCGCTCTACGAGGGTCTGCAGTCGGGCGTCGTGCAGGGCATGTACCTGCAGAATCCGTTCACCGCGGCCGCCAAGTTCTACGAGGTTGCCAACCACATCACCGAGGTCTCGGGCGCCTGGAGCGCGCACCCGATCATGATGACGGTGGAGCGCTACGACGCGCTGCCCGACTGGGCGCAGGAGGCGATCGACAAGGTCGGGCAGGACCTGCAGCGCGAGGGCTTCGCCTATGACACGCGCTGGCAGGAGGAGGCGGTCGGCGCGATGAAGGGCAAGGTCGAGACCTACACCCCCAACGACGAGGAGATGGCCGAGTGGCGCGCCGGCGCGCGCGATGCGTGGGTCGCCGTCAAGAGCGCATACGACCCGGCGATGGCGCGGCGAATCCTCGAGGAGCAGGGAATGACCGACCTGATCGGGAAGCTCGAGGAAGCGGGCGCGCTCTGATGCAGCGGTCCCTGCACCCGTCCGCCCGGCGCCCCGCACGCCGGGCGCCTGCCCGCCGACGGTCCCGGGCATGAGGATTGTCGATCCGCACCACCACCTGTGGGACCTCGAGCGCAACCGGTATCCCTGGCTGGGAGAGGAGCACGACCGCGGCTGGGGCGACTGGTCGGCCCTGAAGCGCAGCTACCGGGTGGCCGATCTGCTGGCCGACGCTGAGGACGGCGGCATCGAGTTGCTGAAGAGCGTCCACGTCCAGGCGAACTACGACCCATCCGACCCTGTCGGCGAGACGCGCTGGCTGGAGGAGGTCGCCGACGATCCCGCCTCGCGCGGGCTCCCGACCGGGATCGTAGGCTATGTCGACCTCTCGGCACCCGATGCCGAGGCGGTGCTCGAGCGGCACGCCGCCTTCCCGCGGCTGCGCGGCATCCGCCAGGTGCTGAACCGCCACCCGGAGCCCAGGCTGAACCGGGCACCGCGCGACTTTCTGGCCGAGCCGCAATGGCGGCAGGGGCTGGCGCTGCTGAGGCGGTTCGGTCTCTCCTTCGATCTGCAGATCTATCATCACCAGGCGGCCGACGCGGCCGGGATGATGCGCGCCAATCCCGACACCGCCTTCATCCTGGACCACGCGCTGATGCCGGCCGACCGCTCGCCCGAGGGGCTGGAGGGCTGGCGGCAAAGCATTGCGCTGCTGTCGCGCGTGCCCAACCTGTCCGTGAAGCTGAGCGGCTTCGGCATGGTCGACCTGAGATGGACCGAGGACACGATCCGCCCCTTCGTGCGCTGGTGCATCGGGTGCTTCGGCCCGGACCGCTGCATGTTCGCCTCGAACTTTCCCGTCGACCGGCTGATGTCGGATTACGGGCGCCTGTGGCGCGCCTACGACGCCGTCACCGCGGACCTGTCGGACGACGAGCGCGCCGCGCTGTTCCGCAGCACGGCCGAGCGCGTCTACAGGCTCTGACCCGGCTCGCGCCGCGCGGCGCGGTGGACCATCCACGCCGCGAGCGCCGCCGCCGGGGCGCCCAGGACCCACGCTTCGGAGACGCCGAAAACCGGGGCCAGCGCCAGCGCGGCGCCGGCCAGCAGCAGGACGCGCGTCACCAACCCCACACCGATGCCCTGCAGCCCTGCCGCCAGCAGGATCGAGGCGCAGGCGGTCGTGGTGAAGTCAAAGACGATATCGGCCCACGGCGTTCCCGGCCGCAGCAGCAGCGCGCTTTCGTAGACGAAGGCGAAGGGCAGCACGTAGAGCATGGCCGAAAGCCGCGTCGCCTCCCATGCCACGCGGATGTAGCCGCAGCCGGCGATGGCGCTGGCCGCCAGCGCCGCCGCCGCGACCGGGGGCGTGATCGCCGACAGCACGGCGAAGTAGAGGATGAAGAAGTTCGCGACGAACAGGTCGACGCCGTTCTGCACGAGGATCGGCCCGGCGATTGCGCTGGTCAGCACATAGGCGCCCACGGTCGGCACGCCGGCGCCCAGCACGGTGCACATGGCGGCGGTCAGGATCAGCGTCAGCGCGGTCGAGCCCCCGGCGATCGCCTCGACCGCCGTGCCGATCGGCACCGCCGCGCCGGTCGCGGTGATCGACTCGGCCAGCAGGCCGATGGTCCCGATCACCACGGCGATCCCCGCGCCGATGCGCGCGCCGGCAGCGAGGCCGACGAAAACCTTCGTCATCAGCGAGCCGAGCTCGCGGACAAAGGCGACCGGACCCCGGCTCGGCCGCTCGAGCACGAACTCGACGACGGCCATAACGAAGCGCGTGACGACCAGCGTCACGACGCCCCAGAAGCCGGCGAACGAGACCGAGTAGAGGTTGACGAGCAGCCAGGCCAGCACCGCTGTCGGCACGACGAAGACCGGCAGGAAGCGGCGCAGCGTGCGCATGTCGGCGCGCATCTCCTGGCGCCGGATGCCGAGCCGCAGCGAGGTGAACCAGACGCTGGCCAGCACCGAGAGGTAGAACAGCACCGAGGGCAGGATCGCCGCCGCGGCGACGTCCAGATAGCTGGTCGACAGCACCGCCGCCATGACGAAGGCGACCGAACCCATCACCGGCGGCACGAGCTGGCCGCCCGTCGAGGCGACTGCCTCGATGGCGGCGGCGGTCTGCGCCGGATAGCCCTCGCGCTTCATGATCGGGATCGTATAGGCGCCGGTGATCGCGACGTTCGCCACGGCCGCGCCGGTGACCGTTCCCATCAGGCTCGAGCTGACGACGGCGCTGAGCCCCGCGCCGCCGGGGAAGCGCCGGCTGACCGCCTTGCCGATCTCGATGAAGGATCGGTTGCCGTCCAGCGCCTCGAGCAGCCCGCCGAACAGCATGAACAGGAAGATGAAGTTGGCCGAAATCGCCATGAACTGACCGTAAAGCCCGCTGTAGAGGCCAATGGCGAGGTTCGAGACGATCGTGTCCAGCGGAATGTCGCTGGGTGCCGCGCGCGTCGGCAGCAGGTAGCCCCAGATGTAATAGGCGACCGCCGCCAGCGAGAGCGCCGGCAGCACCGGGCCCCAGCGCAGCCGCGTCGCCTCGAGCGTGACGGCGATTAGCGCGAGGCCGACCCAGACGTCCACCGGCCCCGGAAAGCCCTGGCTGACGACCAGCTCGTCATAGTTCGCCTGAACGTAGATCGAGCCGACCAGCGCGACCCCGGCCATCAGCACAAGCCAGGCGCGGGCGACGATGCCGGTTGCCTCGAGCAGTGCGCCTAAGAGGACGATCTGCAGAGCGAAGCCGAGATGGGTGTTCTGCACCAGCACCGATGGCTGGATCGGCGTCTGCGTCGCCACCAGCTGGTAGACGGCCATCGCCACGCCCAGCGCGGCGATGACCAGCGACGTCGCCCGCCGGGCGCGCGAATGCCCGGGGACAGCGCTCGGCCCGGCGGCCTGCATGCTACTTGATCAGCCCCGCTTCGCGATAGGCCCGCGCGGCGCCGGGGTGGAGCTTGTCCTCCAGCCCGTAGGGCAGGAAGTCCGGCGTGAACAGGATGCCGAGCCCGCCGGCCGAGTTGATCTGGTCCAGATGGGCCAGCGTCTGCTTGACGAACTCGTAGGCGGCTTCCTCGGGGAACTCGGACGAGACGCCGACGAAGTCGGGGTTGGCGTAGAGCGCCATGTCGCCCTGCTGCATCGGGATGGTGCCGTCCGGCACCGTCAGGATGTGATAGGGCACACCGCGCTCGTCATGCGTCTTGCGGAGCACGTCCTCGCCCCAGGGTACGAAGTGAAAGCCGCGATTGGCCGACTCCATGTTCACGATCCCGGGGACGATGCTGACCTTGTTCGCCGCGGCGTTGTACCAACTCAGCACCAGGCCGACGTCAACCGTGCCGTCCATCAGCCCGGCGAAGATGTCGGCAAACGACAGGTACTGCAGGTCGACCTTGTCGAACATGCCGGCGCCCTTGAGCGTCTCCTCGGCCATCACGGTCGCGGTTCCGGCCTTCGGTCCCAGGGCGACCGTCTTTCCCTCGAGGTCGGAGAGCGTCTTCACGTCTGGGTCGTCGGTCGCCAGGATCCAGATCGGCCAGGTGGAGTTCATCAGTGCCTGGATCTTCAGGTCGCCCAAGCCCTCCTGGAAGGGCGGCCGGTTTTCGGATGCCAGCCAGGGGCTGATGGGGTCGGTGTGGAAGATCAACGTCTTCCACTTGTCCGGGTTGGCCAGCGCGTAGCGCAGGTTGTAGATGTAGCCCTGCGTCGGCTGCGGCTTGGTGCGCAGCCAGGCCGAGTTGTTCTCGAGGATGCGGGCGACGCCCAGCGTCCACTCGTACTCGCCGATTCCCGCGGGTGCGGTGAGGTGGTCGACGATAGTCTGTTCCTGCGCCACCGCGGGCCGCGTCAACGGTCCCGCGGCCAGCGCCAGCGCCAGCGCCACGACGGCCGTGGCACCCCACGCCTTCAACATGTCTCCCAGTCGCATGGCCATGTCCTCCCTTCGGCTCTCGGCCCCGCCGTTCTCGGTCTCAAGACACCGGACGTTGATTATCGGATGGCGGTAGCGCATGGTAACATGCAGATTGCTGACAATATCAATAGAGCAAATCAACACTCCAAGCCTCGACGCGCCCGGAGCCCCGCATGGACCGCCATCCCGACGCGCTCTCCCTTGATCAAGTCGGCCAGGTGGGCACCGATCTCAGCCGGCCCGAGTGCGTCCTGGCGCAGGCCGACGGGACGCTCTGGGTTTCTGACGACCGTAGCGGTGTGTTGCGCATCGGCCCCGACGGCACCCAGGGGCGCATCGGCCGGGTCGGCGGCACGCCGAACGGCATCGCGATGGACCGCGACGGGTCGTTCATGGTCGCCAACATCGAGAGCGGCCTGGTCCAGCGCCTGCGTCGCGACGGCACGCACGAGACGGTGCTGTCCGAGATCGACGGCCAGCCGCTGGGCGCGGTGAACTTCGTCCTCTTCGACCATCAGTGGCGGCTGTGGGTGACCGTCTCGACACGCACCTATCCGCGGCGCCAGGCGCTGAAGGACCCGCGGCCCGACGGCTATGTCATGTTGGTCGAGGACGGTCGCGCGCGCATCGTTGCCGACGAGCTGTTTTTCGCCAACGAGATCAGGCCCGACGCCGACGGGTGCGCCGTCTACGTCGCCGAGACGGCGGCAGGGCGGGTCCGCCGGTTCGACCTGGCGCCGGACGGCACGCTCTCGAACGGGCGGCCCTACGGGCCCGACCCACTGTGGCCGGGCGCGCTGACCGACGGCGTCGCGGTAGATTCGGCGGGCAATCTCTGGGTCACCGAGATCACCCGCAACGCCGTCGTCGTCATCGCCCCGGACGAGACGGCGACCGTCATCATCGAGGACCCGGAGGGCAGCCGTGTCCGCGTGCCGACCAGCGTCACCTTCGCCGGCCCGGACCTGCTGGATCTGTTGATCGGCTCGCTGGACATGCAGCACCTGCCGCGCTTTCGGGCGCCGGTGGCGGGGCTGGCGCCGCCGCACTGGCAGCTGGGCTGAGGCGCTGCACGTGCCGCGGGCGGGCCTCAGCGACGGGGTGCTGGGCATCGGCTTCGTGCTGGTCTACCACGCCGGCATCGTCGCCGCGGCACAAGTCGCGCCCGTGCTGGCGCCGGTGGCCGCCGCCGACATAGGCGTCGACCCGCGCGAGGTCAGTGTCTTCACCGCGATCATCTTCGCGGTGGCGCTGGTCTCATCGAACGGCACGGCGGGATTGCTGGCGCGGTACGGCTCGCTGCCGGCGGCGGCGGCGTCGCTGATCACCTCTGCCGCGGGATTGTTCGTTCTGGCCTTGGCCGAGGGCCCCTGGGGCGCGGTCGCGGCGGCGGTCCTGATCGGCATCTCGTACGGGCCGGTAAACCCCGTCGGCTCGCGCGTGATCGCTCGGCTGACAAGCGGGCGGCGGCAGAACCTGATCTTCTCGCTGAAGCAGTCGAGCGTCGCCATCGGCGCCGCGGCGACGGCTGCCGCCCTGCCGGCGATCGCCTTGGTGCTGGGCTGGCGCGCGGCGGTCATCTCGGCAGCGATGCTCTGCATCGGTACCGCGCTGCTGGCGCTGCCTGCTGCGGCGCGGCTGGGCAGCGACGGCGACCCGGGGGCCTCGGTGCGCTTCGCCGGCCCCTTCACCCCGGCAATGGCGATGCTGCGCGACCCAGTGCTGCGCGGGCTGGCCATCGCGGTGGCGACGTTTTCGATGGCGCAGTTCGGCTTCATGTCCGTCTACGTGACCATGCTCTGGCGCCTGACCGGCGTCAGCCCGGGCGTCGCGGCCGGCATGCTGTCGATTGCCATGGCGGCCAGCATCGCCGGGCGGCTGTTCTGGGGCTGGCGTGCCGACAATGGCAACCCGCGCCGCGTGCTGGCGCTGCTCGCCGCCTCTGGCGCGCTGGTTCTGGCGTTGTCGCTCGGGCTATCGGAGGCGTGGAGGCCGCCGGCGCTGACGGCGCTCAGCCTGGCGCTGGGGTTGGGGCCGATGTCGTGGAGCGGCGTCCTTCTCTCGGAAGTTGCGCGCGCTGGCGCGGCGCGCGCAGGGGCGCATGGCGTTACCACGGCGACCGCCGGGACCATGGTGTTCGCCTATCTCGGCGGGCTGCTAGGCCCGGGCCTGCTGGCGCTCTCGTCGTCGTTCACGGGCGGCTACGGGGCCGGGATCGGGGTCATCGCCGCGGGGTTCGTCGCGACCGCTCTGCAGGTCGGACAGGTACAGGATGCAAGGATCAGGGAGGGTTCGGAGTGAACAGGACGCTTGTCGTCACCGGCGCTTCGCGCGGGATCGGCGCCGCGACCGCGCGGCTGGCCGGCGCGCGCGGATGGGCAGTCGCACTGGCGCACCGCGACAGCGGCGCCGAGGCCGACGCGGTGGCCGAGGAGATCCGCGCCGCCGGCGGAGAGGCCAGAGTTTTCTGCGCCGACATGGGGCGGGAAGACGAGGTCGTCTCGCTGTTCCGGGCGGTCGAACTCGGCTCTGCCGCCGCTGGGCGCGCTGGTCAACAATGCCGCGCGCGTGGCGGCGCGGCGGATGCGCGTCGCCGAACTCTCGGCTGCCGAGATCGACGGGCTGCTCTCCGTCAATGTCACCGGCGCCATGGTCGCGGCGCGCGAGGCGGCGGCGCGCCTTTCGACAGCGAACGGCGGCCAGGGCGGCGCCATCGTCAATGTCTCGTCGCTGGCGTCAAAGCATGGCGCGCCGCGGCTCTATGTCCACTATGCCGCGTCCAAGGCGGCGCTGGACGCCTTTACCCACGGTTTCGCGATCGAGGTCGCCGCCGAGGGCATCCGCGTCAACGCCGTCCGCCCAGGGTTGATCGACACCGATATCCACGCTCGCGCCGGCATGCCCGACCGCGTCTCGAAGGTCGGCCCGCGCATCCCGATCGGCCGCGCCGGCACCGCCCTGGAGGTCGCAAAAACCATCCTCTGGCTGACCTCGGACGAGGCCTCGTACGTCACCGGCGCGATCCTGGACGTGGGTGGCGGGGCGTGAGGCGGGACGCTGCCGCGGCGCATCGTTTCCCCGTGTCCCAGCCAGCGGATTGCCTCTCGACATCGGGCGAATAGGAGTTGACGCCGCTCTCTGCAGATTGTCAACATTATCTCTGTAATAGCCCGAACCCGCCGAGAAGAGCGGGCATGGCCAGCGGAGGGCCACGGGAAAAGCTCAAGGGAGGACAATTATGGACCGCAGACTGCAGACGGCCGCGTTCGGAGCGGCAACCGCGGTGGCACTGGTGTCGGCCGCACCGGCACAGGCCGACCCGATCGCGGCGCGGCTCAGCTATCACTGGGCGCCATCGCACCACAGCGCGATCTACTCGCAGAAGTTCGCAGACTGCGTGAACGAGAAGGGCGCCGAAAAGGTCCATATCGACACCTTCCCCTCGGGCCAGCTCTTCGGAATCCGCGAAGTAATGGGCGCGCTGACCGCCGGCGCGGTCGAGATGGGCGGCGTCGTCGGCATCGTCAGCTTCCCGCCGGTCAACAAGAACTACAACGTCGAGGCGCTGCCTGGCTATTTCAACAGCTTCGAGCAGCTGCGCGGCTTCTTCAACGACACCGATGCCGGAAAGCAGGTCTGGCAGGACATCCTGGACCGCACGCAGACCGTGGTGCTGGCCTATAACCCGACCGGACCCTTCATGGCGTTCACGTCGGTCCACCCGCTGACCTCGCCCGAGGCGTTCCAAGGGCTGAAGGCGCGCTACTTGACCGGAGTCGAACGGCCTCGCTGGAGCGCGCTGGGCGCCGACGCGCTCTCGATGCCGACGCGCGAAGTCTACACGGCGCTGCAGAACGGCATGATCGACACCTTCGCCACAGTCCCCTCGGCCATCAAGGCCTATGACTGGTGGGAGTACGTCAAGTACGGCCAGAAGCCATACCAGTTCTACGCCGACGCTTTCATCATGGCGAACCGCGCCTGGTTCGACGGGCTGCCCGATGACGTCAAGGAAACGATCAACGCCTGTGGCAAGACGATCTCCGACGAGTCGACCGCCTCGGTCATGCAGTTCTCGGAAGAGGTGCTGAAGGAGTTCGAAGAGCGCGGCGGCCAGGTCGACACGCTCAGCGACGAGGAACTGGAGGCGTTCCGCAAGATTGATGAGGAAAAGGTGCTGCCCGGCATGTCGGACCTGATCGATCCCGAGGTCTTGAAGGCCGCCGGCGACTACGTCGGCCGCTGACGCCGCACCCGACCCGCACCGCCCCCCGGGGTGGTGCGGCTGCCTCGCTGCGGTTCCCGGCCACGGAGAGTCCCCTTGATGCGTCCCGTTCTGCGTGCGATCGGCGCGGTGAACAACGTGCTGGAGCGCGTGGTCTTCTTCGTCTCGACCGCGCTCGTCGCGGTGATCGTGGTGATCCTGTTCGGCGGCGCCGTGACCCGGTACGCGACGGGGCTGGGTTTCAACGTCTTCCTCGAACTGCCCCCCATGCTGATGCCCTGGCTGATCTTTCCGCTGGCCGGCGTGCTGATGCGCGGCACCTCGCATATCGGCGTCGAGTACCTGCCCGAACGCCTGCCGCCGGGCGCGAGGCGCCTGCTGCGCATCGTCGTCTTCTCCATCGCGACGGCCGCCGGGATCATGTTCTGCTATGCCGGAATTACCGCCACCTTGCTGTTCCGCATGGTCGGCCAGGTAACCGAGATGGAGTGGGAATTCCCGATCTGGTGGATCTACCTCTCCTTTCCCGTCGGCTTCGCGATCCTGACCCTCTTCGCGATCGAGGGGCTGCTGCGCGCCGCTGCCGGCCTGCCCGAGGTCCACGTGCCCTCCAAAAGGACCGAGTGACATGGTGCAGGCCGCGATCGCGATCTCGCTGTTCCTGCTGTTCCTCTCGGTGCCGGTCTTCCTGGTCTTCGGCATCGGGTCCGGGATGGTGGCGCTCATCGGGCTGCACCTGCCCTGGTCGACGCTGATCCAGGTCGCCTTCGGCGCGGTTACCAAGCAGGTCCTGCTGGCTATCCCGCTGTTCATCTTCACCGGACTGGTGATGCTCAGGAGCGGCGTCGCCCGCCGGCTCGTCGACTTTGCCCTGTCGCTGGTCGGCCACTGGCCGGGTGGCCTGGGCGTCGCCATGGTGCTGACCATGGGCTTCTTCGCCGCTTTCTGCGGCTCGATCCTGGCGGCGATCACCGCCGTCGGCACGATCATGATGCCCGAGATGCTGAGGAAGGGATATCCGCCCGCCTTCACCGTCACGCTCGCCGCGTCGGCCGGGCTGCTCGAGGCGCTGATCCCGCCATCCAACGCCGCGATCATCTATTCCGCGCTGACCGGCGTGCCGGTCTCGCAAACCTTCGCAGCAGGGGTAGGGCCCGGGCTGGTGCTGCTGGTGGTCCTCAGCCTCCTGGTCGTCATCCGCTGCCGCAAGCTGCCCTCACCGCCGCGCGCCACCGCGCGCCAGCGCCTGATCGCCTTCCGCCAGGCCCTGCCGGGACTGCTGACGCCCGTCATCATCCTGGGCGGCATCTATGGCGGTCTGCTGACACCATCCGAGACCGCTGCCGTCGCCTCGATCTGGGCGATCCTGGTAGGCTTCCTTGTGCACCGCGAGCTGACATGGGAGGGTATCTGGAACTCGCTGCGCGGCACGGCGACAACGACGGCGGTGATCTTCGTCATCATCGCGATGGCGACCTTCCTGTCGGTCGTGCTGACCTACACTCAGGCGCCGCAGAACCTGACGGCCTACCTGATCGGCTTCGGCGTCGACGATGTCGCCTTCCTGCTGATCGTCGGGCTGGTCTGCCTGATCCTGGGCACCTTCATCGAGATCGTGCCGGTCTTCTACCTGACGGTGCCGATCTTCATGGCCGTGGCGACCAAGCTGGGGATCCCGCTGGTCCACCTCTACATCGTCTTCACCGCCTTCGCCGGCCTGGGTCTGCTGACCCCGCCCGTCTGCATCGGGCTCTACACCGCGGCCGGCGTCATCAACATGTCAGCCGACCGGGCTTTCAAGGAAGTACCGCTCTTCGTGCTGGTCGGCGTCGGCTACGGCATCCTGATGATCTTCATGCCCTGGCTGGCGACCACGCTGCCGGAGCTGATGCGATGAACGGCCCGAACCGGGCGACGCCCCCGGGGGAGGGGGCCGCGCTGCGCGAGCGGGCGGCGCGCTCGGCTGCCCGGGCGCGCGCCACTGGCGCGACGGCACTCAGCGAGACCGATGCCAAGGCGCTGCTGGCCGCGGCCGGGCTGGCAGTGCCGGCCGGCGTCTCGGCGGCTTCCATCGAGTTGCTGGACGGGCGGGCGCTGGCGGCGCTCCGCCCGCCGCTGGTCGCCAAGATCCTGACCGCCGAGGGTGCGCACAAGAGCGATATCGGCGGCGTGCGGCTGGACCTCGCAGGCGCGATCGAGGCTCGCGCCGCGCTGGCCGAGATCGCGGCCGCGGCCGGGCGCGGCCGGCGTCGAGGTCGCCGGCTTCCTGGTCGAGGAGCAAGCGCCGGCCGGGCACGAACTGGTGCTGGGGGGGCTCTACGACCCGCGCTTCGGCCCCTGCGTCATGCTGGGGCTGGGCGGCGTCTTCGTCGAGATCTTCCAGGACGTCGCCTTCCGCCTGTGCCCGATCACCGAGCGCGACGCGCGCGAGATGATCGGTTCGCTGCGCGCCGTCCCCCTGCTGCGCGGCGCTCGCGGCCGGGCGCCCGTCGACGAGTCGGCGATCGTTGCCGCGCTGATGGCGCTGGGCGGCGAGGGCGGGGTGCTCGAGGCGCTCGACGGCCAAGCCACCGAGATTGATGTCAATCCGCTGATCGCCTCGGCCGGGGGCGTGGTGGCGGCGGACGCGCGCATCATCCTGTCTCGAGCGCCGACCGAGCCCCCTGCGCCGCCCGCGCCGCTGGACGTCGAGGCGGTGCGCAACGCCTTCCGGCCGCTGTTCCGGCCGCGGTCTATTGCCGTGCTGGGTGCCTCGGCAATGGGTGCGTCGTTCGGAAACGAGGTCATCCGGCACAGCCGCGCCTTCGGCTACACCGGCGCGATCCGACCGGTCCACCCCAGGGCCGACGAGGTCGAGGGACTGCCGACGGTGCCCTCGCTGGCAGCCTTGCCCGAGCCGGCCGACTTCGCCTACGTCGCCGTCGCCGCCGAGGCGGCTATCGACAGCATCGCCGCGGCTCCGGGCGCGGCGCGCTTCGTCCAGGTCATGTCGTCGGGTTTCGGCGAGACCGAGGAGGGCCGTGCCCGCGAAGCACGTCTCGCCGCCGCGGCGCGGCAGTCGGGCGCCCGGCTGATCGGGCCGAACTGCCTGGGCGTGCACAGCCCGCGCGGCGGGCTTACCTTTGTCGGCGGCGCGTCGCCCGAGCCGGGCTCGGTTGGCGTCATCTCGCAGTCCGGCGGGCTGGCAGTCGACGTCATCCTGCGCGGCGAGCAGCGCGGCCTGCGCTTCTCGGGCGTGACAACGCTCGGCAACAGCGCCGATCTCGGCCCCGCCGACCTGCTGGAGCACCACCTGATCGACCCGGACACCAGCGTCATCGGCCTCTATCTCGAGGACGTGCGCGACGGCCGGCGCTTCTTCGCCCGGCTGCGTGATGCGCGCGCGGCCAAGCCGGTCGTTCTGCTGGCTGGCGGGGCGACGGCGGCCGGCCGGCGGGCGGCGGCGTCGCATACCGGCTCGCTGGCGGCGGATGCGCGGCTGTGGCACGGGCTCGCCCGCCAGACCGGCGCGGTGCTGACCGAGACGCTGGACCAGTTCCTGGACGCACTTCTGATCCTGCGCGACCGGGCCGGCACGGCGCCCAGGCCGCTGCAGCGGGTCGCCCTGTTCGGCAATGGCGGCGGGGCGAGCGTGCTGGCCGCCGACGCCTTCGCGCGCGCCGGGCCTGGACACGCCGACGGTTCCGCGCGGGACGCGCGCCCGGTTGGACGCGCTGGGGCTGCCGCCGGGCACCGGGCTGGACAACCCGATCGACACGCCGGCCGGCACGCTCCGCCACCGCGACGGCGCGGTCGCCGGCGAGATCCTGGACATCCTGGTCGAGGCGCACTGCTACGACGCAATCGTGCTGCACGTGAACCTGCCAGTCTTCACGACCTCGGCCAACCAGACGGTCGATGTCATCGGAGGGCTGGTGCGCGAGGCCGTGCGGGCCCAGTCGGGCGAGGACGCGCCGCGTGTCGTGCTGGTGCTGCGCTCTGACGGGGCGGAGAAGACCGACGCCCGCCGCCGCGCCGACCGCGACGTGGCGCTGGCGTCTGGCGTGCCGGTCTTCGCAGAACTGCCCGAGGCTGCCCGCGCCCTTTCGGCGCTTTCCCATTGGGAGGCCTTCAGGGCCGGGCGGTAGGCCCGCCGCGCACCTCCGCCGGGTTGCACGATGTGACCACTGACAAGCTGCTGATCCGGAACGATTTCTGATTCTCTGGAGAGATATCCAGCCCGGAGTGTCGTGGTGTGTCGCTCGGCCATCACAAGAGAGAGGCTATGGGCCAGATACCGCCCCGACCACGCGCGCCATCCGAGCAGCGATACAGAAAAAGAAGGATTTGATCGCGAAGCTAGGCCGGCGGGCGATACGGCATCAACCCGAAGAAGGTGGCGACGGGGCGCAAGCGCAAAACGCTCGACCATGCGCCGATGGGGGCTGAAGGAGCGCCGCTCGTCTGCGAGGCGCTGGTCGTCACCTTCCGCCGGCCGGCGGAAAGGCCGATCAGCACCAGACCTCCCAGCGATCGCGCTTGGCGACAACGCCCTCAGGAGGACCGGCATCGAAGCTTTCCGGCGGATGCACTGTCCGGCCGGCGCGATGCGCGCTCAAGCCCGGTCGCCGCCCCCCACGCAAAGTCAGGCGGCTCCGCCAAGTCGGACGCCGCTCAGGCCACGCGACCCCGTCAGGACTCCGCTTGCTCCCGTTCCAACTGCTGGATGGCCATCTTGCGTGAGCGGCCGACCAGGTACTTGGCGGCTTCGTCGGCCTTTTCCAGCTCGCCCCGCTCGATATGGTCGACAAGCCTGGCCCAGTTCACAGCCGAATCCCGCCGCCGCTCGAGCGTCGACAGACCCAGCCGCGAATAGCGTAGCGTCTGGTGGAACAGCGAGTAGACCATCGCGGTCAGCCGCTCGCTGCCCGTCTCGACGCAGAGCAGCAGGTTCAGCTCCTGCACCGCAGCGACATAGGCTTCGGGCGTGTCGTCGTCGGCCAGCCGGAACAGTGCGTCGGTGTGCGGGCGAAGCCGCGCAGCCCCCTCGGCGCCCCGGCGCGCCAGCCGGACGGCGGCCAGACCGATCAGCTCGGCGCGCAGCTCGAAGACGTCCTCGACCTCCTCGACCGAGAGCTTGGTGACGATCGCGCCGCGCCGCGGCAGGATCGTGACCAGCCCCTCCTTCTCGAGGATGCGCAACGCCTCGCGCACCGGGCCGCGGCTGACCTGGAACCGGCCCGAGACCGCGACCTCGTGGATGCGCGATCCGGGCGGGTAGTCGTCGCCCACAATGCCCTCGGCAAGCTGCGTCGCGATCTGCTCGGCGAGGGACAGAGCTTCCCCGCCGGTGCCGAACGGAGGCCGGATCGATGCAAGTCCGACGCGTCTCAGCTGATCCCGCTCCCCTGAAAATTCTCGCCGCGGCAGCCCCCTGCCGCCGTTTCGGCAGTCATAGCGTCAGGTTTCCATGGTGGCAACGAGTTGCCCTTCCGCAATGCTGGCGCCTTCGTCCACGTGAATGCCGGCCAGCTTGCCGCTACAGGGCGCCAGCACGGGAATTTCCATCTTCATCAATTCGAGGATCATGATGATGTCCTCTTCTTCCAGCTCGTCGCCGATGCCCTTCTCGATTTTCCACACCGTCCCGGTGATCTCGGAATTGATCTTTTCTTCGGCCATGTCCATTTCTCTCCGTTCCGATCAGAATGTTGTCGGCCAGCTTGCCAGCCGGCGCCGCGAGAACCCGCCCTCGCGCCCGCGCGAATGCACGGACAGCATGCGCAGCAGCCAGTCGCGCGTCTCGCGCGGATCCAGCACGGACTGCGCCGAGAAGATCGCAGCCAGGTCGTAGGCAGAGGTCTCGCGCGAGATTTCCTCCTTCAGCTCGAGGAACTTCTGCGGGTCGCTCTCGGCGGTGATGCCGTAGACGACATTGACCCCGATATTTGGGTCCATGAAGCCGACATCGGCCGTATACCAGGCGCCCATCTCATCCGAGTTCCGCGTGCCACCCATATTGAGATAGGCCTGCCCATAGGATTTGCGCGTGACGATCGAGATTTTCGGCACACTGCACATCTGCAGCGCTGACATGAAGTTGATGATCTTGCCCGGTGCCTTGCGCCGCTCGCCCTCCAGCCCGATCAGGAAGCCGGGCGTGTCGACCAGCAGGATGACCGGGATGTGGTAGCTGTCGCAGAGCACCAGGAAGCTGGTGATCTTGTCGCAGCCGTCCGGGTCCAGCGCGCCGCCCTTGAACATCGGGTTGGTGGCGATCATGCCGACGACACGCCCGCCCATCCGGGCCAGCGCCGTGGTGGCAACGCGGGCGTAGCGCGGCTTCATCTCGAACATGGTGTCCGGGTCGACGATCGCCTTGATCAGCTTGCGGGCGTCATAGACGCGCTGCCGCTCGGCCGGGACGATATCGAGGATCGCCTGGGGGTCCGGCCCCTCGGTCGGCGCCTCGGCAACGGGCGGCAGTTCGTTGCAATGACTGGGCATGTAGGAGAGGAAACGTCTGATCAGCTCCAGCGCCTCCTCGTCGGTGTCGACGGCATAGTCGACGAGCCCCGTTGTCTCGGTGTGCAGCCGCCAGCCACCCAACTCCTCGGGCTCGACGCTCTCGCCGATGGCGATTGACGTGACGCGTGGCGAAGAGACCGCCAGGATCGCGCCCTTCCGCATGACGACGAAATCAGAGAGCATGGTGAACCAGGTGCCAGTTCCGAAGGACGGGCCGAGGCAGGCCGAGACGTAGGGCACCTCGCGGTCCTGCAGGAACTGCTCGGGATCCTGGCCCAGCGCGCCGGTGCCCTTGGCGCCCATCGTGTCGGGGATGCGCGCGCCCGAGGTCTCGTTCAGGAATATGATCGGCATGCCGTTCCGCTTCGCGGTGCGTCGAATATGGCCCATCTTCTTGACGTTGTTCAGGCTGGAGGAAGCCCCCAGCGTCGTAAGATCGCACGACACGATCGCCGCCGGCCGGCCGTCGATCCGGCCGAAGCCGCAAACCTTGCCGTCGGCGGCCGAGCGGTCGGTCTGTTCGGGCACGGTCGAGGTGACGAACAGCCCGGTTTCGGTGAAGCTGCCCTCGTCGAACAGCATGTCGATACGCTCACGCGCGTCCCGGATGTTCCGCTCGCGCCGTCTGGCCAGCTTCTCGGGGCCGCCCATGCCCAGCGCGTGGTCGCGGCGCGCCTCATGTTCACTGATCAGCTGGTCGTGACGCGACATCTCACCTCCCGGGCCGTCGTTCCTGCCGGAGGCATCACAGATCGAAACCATTCGCAATGTCAACAATAGTCGCTAGAGTCCCCGCGCGACGCAGCGGCCATATAGCTGCGCTCCAGGGACAGAGACGCGGAGGTGCGGATGAGCTGGCAGGACGAGGTCGATGAAATCGGGCGCCGCAAGGGATTCGCCCACAAGCTGGGCGGGGAGGAGGCAATCGAGCGCCAGCACGCCGCCGGCCGGCTGACGGTGCGCGACCGGATCGAGGCCATCGCCGATCCTGGCAGCTTCCGCGAGCTCGGCGCGCTGACCGGCAAGGCGGTCTATGACGACCAGCACCGGCTGGTCTCGGTCCGCCCCGCCAACGCGGTGATCGGTACCGTGAAGATCGACGGGCGCAAGGTCTCGATCGATGGCGATGACTGGACGATCCGCGGCGGCTCATCCGAGGCGACCGTCTCGGAGAAATGGATCTACGCGGAGAACTACGCGCTCGAGATGCGCATCCCGCTGATCCGCCTGGTCGAGAGTGCCGGCGGCAGCGTGCGGCTGGTCGAACAGCAGGGCTCGACCAAGATCCCCGGCTACCCGACATGGATGATGGCGACGATGCTGGGCTATATTCCGGTCGTCGGCCTGGCGCTCGGCCCCTGCGCCGGCCTCGGCGCGCTCAAGGCTGCCTGCGCGCACTATTCCGTAATGGTCAAGGGAACTTCGCAGGTCTTCGCGGGCGGCCCGCCCGTCGTCGAGCGCGGGATGGGTGTGCGGGTCGACAAGGAGGAACTGGGCGGATCGAAGGTCCACACCCGCGAAAGCGGCGTTATGGGCAACGAGGCGGCCAGCGAGGACGAGGCGTTCAAGATGGCGCGGCGCTTCCTGTCCTACCTGCCCTCCAGCGTCTTCGAGACACCGCCCGTGGTCGACTGCGACGACCCGCTGGACCGGCGCGAGGAGGAGTTGCTCTCGATCATCCCGCGCGAGCGCCGGCGCGTCTACAAGCCGCGTCGCATCATCGAGCTGGTCATGGACAAGGACTCGGTGTTCGAGCTGACGCGGCATTATGGCCGCTCGGTCGTCACCTGTTTCGCCCGGCTGGGCGGACGGCCGGTCGGCGTCATCGCCAACGACCCGATGCATTACGGCGGCGGGTTGACACGCGGCGCGGCCGAGAAGCTGGAGGCGTTCATCGACCTCTGTGACACGTTCCACCTGCCGATCGTCAACTTCGTCGACCAGCCAGGCACCGTCGTTGGACCCGAGGCCGAGCGAATGGGGACGGTCAAGGGGTCCGTCCGCGTCGTCTCGGCCATCGAGCAGAGTCGCGTGCCGTGGTGCGCCGTCGTCGTGCGCAGGCTCTACGGGCTGGCGGGCACGGCCTACGGCCGCCTTCAGGGCCTGAACCTGCACTATGCTTGGCCGTCGGCGCGCTGGGGCTCGATTCCGATCAGCGGCGGCGTCGAGGCGGCCTATCGCAAGGAGCTGGAGGCGCTGCCCGACGAGCAACGCGCCCGGCGGCTGGCCGAGCTCGAGGCCTATTACGATCACCTGGAGTCGCCCTTCCTGACGGCCGAGCGCTTCAAGGTTCCCGACATCATCGACCCCCGCGACACCCGCATTCTGCTGGCCGACTGGCTGGAGGACGCATGGCGCGTCCTGCCCGAGCAGGTGGGCGTCAAGGGCCGGACGATCCGCATCTGAGAGGTTCCGATGAAGCGCATCCTGGTTGCCAATCGTGGCGAAATCGCCTGCCGCGTCATCCGCGCCGCGCACGCACTGGGCCTCGAGGCCGTGGCGGTCTATTCCGACGCCGACGCCAACGCCCTGCATGTCGAGATGGCCGACCACGCCGTCCGGCTGGGCCCGCCGCCAGCTGCCGAGAGCTACCTCAAGCAGGAGCTGATCCTGGCCGCGGCGCGCGATACGGGGGCCGACGCCGTCCATCCCGGCTACGGCTTCATGGCCGAGAGCCGGCCCTTCGCCGAGGCGGTGCAGCGCGCCGGCCTGATCTGGGTCGGGCCGCGGCCGGAGACGATCGAGGATATGGGCGACAAGCAGCGCGCCCGACGGCTGGCAGAGGCCGCCGGCGTGCCGGTGCTGCCTGGCTCCGGCCGATTCTCGGTTGGCGCGCTGGACGGGCTGGAGGAAGCCGGCGAGACGGTCGGATACCCCCTGTTGGTCAAGGCCGCGGCCGGCGGCGGCGGCATCGGCATGCGCCGCGTCGACGGGCCCGAGAAGCTTCGCAAGACTGTCGAGGCGACGCAGGGCATGGCCGAGCGTAGCTTCGGCGACGGCTCGATCTATCTCGAACGCTTTATCGATCGGGCCCGCCATGTCGAGATCCAGGTCTTCGGCCATGGCGACGGCCGCGCCGTTCACCTCTGGGAGCGAGACTGCTCGATCCAGCGCCGCTTTCAGAAGATCGTCGAGGAGAGCCCCGCCCCCGGCCTCTCGGCGGAAACGCTGGCGCGAATGGCCGAGGCTGGCCGCGCCTTGGCCGCTGCCGAGCGCTACACCGGCGCCGGCACGGTCGAGTTCGTCGTCGACGCCGACACGCAGGCGTTCTTCTTCCTAGAGATGAACACCCGCATCCAGGTCGAGCATCCGGTGACCGAGATGGTCACGGGCGTCGACCTGGTCGGCCTGCAGCTCCGCCTGGCTTGTGGCGACGACCTGCACGACGAGCTGAACTCCATTGCCCGCAAGGGGCACGCTGTCGAGTGCCGGCTCTACGCCGAAAACCCGGCCAAGAACTTTTTCCCCTCCCCCGGCACGCTCTCGGTCTTCCGGACGCCCGACGACATGGAGGGCGTGCGCATCGACGCGGGCGTCCGCGAGGGCGACGCGATCACCCCCTATTACGACCCGATGATCGCCAAGATCATCGCCTGGGGCGAGGATCGCGATACTGCCATCGCCCGGATGCGCGCCGCGCTGTCCGCTACGCGCATCGAGGAGCCGGTGACCAACCGCGAGTTCCTGATCGCGGTCATGGACGATCCCGAGTTCCGCGCCGGCCGGGTCTGGACCGGCTTCGTCGAGGGGCGGCGAAAGCAACTCGCCGCCTGACGCTCGGGCCCGGCAGGCGCAGAGTCCCCCTGCGCTGTCGCCCTGACTGACGGGGCGATCTCCCTCCGCGCCAGAGAATGTCCCTCTCTGCCCGCGGCACGACCCGGGTTCCGTGGCCCGACGCCGCCCTCACGGCTTCACCCCGGCATAGGCGCGGGGGCCGCGGTCGATGCGCAGCCTCTCCTGCGCCGCGGCGACGAAGCGGCAGAGGATCGGCCGCGTGCTGCGCGGGTCGATCACGTCCTCGACCGCAAACTGCTCGGCGGTGCGGAAGGGCGAGGCGTATGTGCGGTATTCCTCCTCCATCTCCTTCTCGCGCGCCTTCGGGTCGGGCGCCGCCTCGATCTCGCGCCGGAATGCGACGGCGACACCGCCCTCGAGTGGCAGGGAACCCCACTCGCCGGACGGCCAGGCCAGCTTCAGGTCCAGGCCCTTCTGGTTGACCATCGCCATGCCGGCCATGCCGTAGCACTTGCGCACGATGACCGTCATGCAGGGCACCGTCGCCTTCAACCCGGAATAGACCGCGCGCACCCCGGCGCGCAGCACGCCCGAGCGCTCAGCGGCCGAGCCGATCATGAAGCCCGGCACGTCGGAGAAGTAGAGCAGCGGGATGCCGAAGGCGTCGCAGAGCTCGATGAAATGGCTCATCTTCTGCGCGCCCGGCGCGTCCAGCGCCCCACCATAGTGCATCGGATTGTTCGCCACCACGCCGACGACGTGTCCGCCCAGCCGGGCCAGCGTCGTGATCACCGCCTTGCCGTGCGAAGGCTGGATCTCGAAGGTCGAAGTCCTCGTCGACCACCATGCGCACCAGCTTGCGCATATCGTAGGGTTGCCGCCGATTGCGCGGCACGATCGACAGCAGCTTTTCGTCCCGCCGGTCGACCGGGTCGGCGGTCTCGGCAAAGGGTGGCGGCGACCAGACGTTCTGCGGCATGTAGGAAAGGAATCGCCGGATCGCGTCGAAGCACTCGGCCTCGCTGTCATAGGCGTTGTCGATCGCGCCCGCCGCGTCGACCGCGATCGCCGCCCCGCCCAGCGCCTCGGGCGTGATCGTTTCGCCCAGCGCGCGCTCAATAACCGCCGGACCGGCGGCGAAGACCTGCGAGTTGCCGCGCACCATCATCGAGAAATGCGCCAGCATGGCCCGCGCCGCCGGGCCGCCCGCCGCCGTGCCCATCACCGAGGTCACCACCGGAACCTCGCCCAACAGCTCGACCGAGCGCTGGAAATCGTCGACGCCAGGCATCGAGGCATAGCCGCGCCGCTTGAGGCTGCGCACCGAACCGCCCGAGCCGTCGACCAGGTTGACCAGCGGGATGCGGTACTCGTGCGCCAGGTCCTCGACGAAGCCGCCCTGCCCGCCCTTGCGCCGCTGCGACGAGCCGGTGCCGCCCCGCACGGTGAAGTCCTCGCCGCCGATGGCGACGTCGCGCCCTTCGATGCGCGCCAATCCCATGACATAGAAGTTCGGCGTGAACTCGGTCAGCCTGGCGCCGTCGTAGCCGGCGGTGCCGGCCAGCTTGCCGACCTCGCGGAACGAACCTTCATCGACCAGCCGGTCGATCCGCTCGCGGATCGTCAGCCGGCCGCGTGCATGATGCCGGGCGACGTTCTCCTCGCCGCCCAGCGCCTCGGCGCGCGTTTCACGCTCAGCGATCTCATCGGCCTCGGGGCGCCATGACATGGATCTTCCTCTCCGTGAACATTCATTTTGTCGACATTCTTGATATCCAGATCACCCTTTGTCTATCATCGCGATCGCGGGCGCCGCCGCGTCCGGCAGCATGACAGGAGAGCGGGGTGAAGCTGACGGAAGACGTCTCTAAACGACTGCTCCGCGATCTCGGGCTGCCCGTCCCGGATGGCGCGGCCGCAACATCGCCGGACGAGGCGCGCGCGCAGGCCGTGGCGCTGGGCGGCGCAGTCGCCGTCAAGGCGCTGATCCCGACCGGTCGGCGCGGCAAGGCCGGGCTCGTGCGCCTGGCCGATGACGCGGACGCGGCCGCAGACGCCGCCGCCGACATGCTGGGCCGGACGACCGAGGCCGGCACGGTCGAGCGCGTCTATGTCGAGCGTCGCATCGAGTTCGCTGACGAGCTGTATCTGGCTTTCAGCTTCGCCGACCGGGCGCCGCAGGTGGTGCTCTCCCGCGAGGGCGGCGTCGAGATCGAGGCGGTCCATCGCGACATGCCCGAGCGCATTGTCACGGCCGAGATCGACCCGGTTCGCGGCCTGCGGCCGTGGGAGGCGATCGACCTCTGGTCGAGGGCCGGTCTCTCGGGCCGCGCGCTGGCGCAAGCCGGCCGTCTCACGGCACGGCTCTACGATGCCTTCGTCCAGCTCGACGGGCTGATGCTGGAGCTGAACCCCGTCGCCCTCGACAGCACCGGGCGATGCAGTCTGATCGGCGCCATGCTGGAAACCGACGACGACGCGCTCGACCGCCAGCCGGCGCTGGCGGACGCGCCGGACCGCCTGCCCGCGAACCCGCGCGAACGCGCCGTGTCCGAGGCGAACCGCGCCTATCCGGGCGGCGACTCGCGCTATGTCGAGCTCGATGGTGAAATCGGCCTCCTGGTCGCGGGCGGCGGCGCCGGCCTGCTGCAGCACGACCTGATCGTTGACATGGGAGGCCGCCCAGCCAACCACTCAGACATGAGCCCCGCGCCGGGCACGGAAAAGCTCGAGGCCGTGCTGGACGCCGTCTTCACCAACCCCCGCGCCCGCAGCCTGCTGATCGGTTATAACTACCTGCAGATGGCGCCCTGCGACCGCGTTGCCGAGGCGTTGCTGAAATCGGTTCGCCGCAACGCCGTCGACGCCCGTCGCTTCCCGATCGTGCTGCGCCTCGTCGGCCCGAAGGAGGCCCGGGCGCGCGAGATCGTCGCCGGCATCGAGGGAGCGATCTACCTGCCGCACGAGGCGTCTTTGGCCGATGGCTGCCGGACCATCGTCGAGGTGACACGCGCGCTGGATGGCGGCGAGGGGAGGGCGCTCGGATGAGCGTGCTGGTCGACGAGACGACCCGCGTCCTGGTGCAGGGCATCACCGGCAACCAGGGCCGCTTCGACACCGAGCTGTCGCTGGCCTACGGCGTCCGGATCGTTGCCGGCGTCACCCCGGGCCGCGGCGGCGAGGAGGTCTGCGGCGTCCCCGTCTTCGACACCGTCGCCCGCGCCATCGAGGCGACTGGCGCCGACGCCGCAGCGCTTTACGTCCCCGTCGCCGGCGTGCGGGACGCGGTCATCGAGGCGGCCGAGGGCGGCTGCAAGGTAATCCTGGCGACCACGGAGAACGTGCCCCGCCACGACGCGGTCCGCGCCGTCGCGGCGGCCCGGCCGGGCCGGCGCATGGCTGGTCGGCTTCAACACCAACGGCATGATCTCGCCCGGCAAGTGCAAGCTCGGTGGCATCGGCGGCGACCGCCCCGGCCAGATCTACGTCCCGGGCAGAATCGGCGTCGTCTCGCGCTCGGGCGGCATGTCGGCCGAGATCGCCTGGGCCATCAAGCGCGCCGGCCGCGGCATCTCGACGGCCATCTCAATGGGCGGCGACCGCACGACTGGCCGCTCGACATGCGAGTACCTGGACCTGTTCGAGGCCGACCCCGAGACCGACGCCGTCGTCATCTACGGCGAGCCCGGCACGCGCAACGAGGCCGAGGTCGCCGAGGCGCTCCGCTCGGGACGAGTTGCCAAGCCGTTGATCGCGCTGGTCGCCGGCCGCTTCCAGGAGGCCTATCCCAAGGGCGTCAGCTTCGGCCATGTCGCGGCGATGATCGGCGAGGACTCCGACAGCGCCACCGCCAAGCGACGGATGCTGGCCGAGGCCGGCGCGACGGTGCTCGATTCGCTCGACGATCTCGGCAAGGCAATCGGCGACCTTTCGCTATGAACGCCGCCGAGTCTCCCTGTCCGGCGTCAGCGCCCGGGGGACACCCGAAGCGATTTCGCCTTGGCTCCTCGTAACGCCCAGGAGTGGAGATGAGACAGAAGCACGGAACGCCCGGGCCGTCGGTCGAGAAGGTCTTCAGGCCCGGGACAAGATCGAAGAGGTGATACCACACCCTGAAGCCCCGGAACCTGCTGAGAACCACTCTCTGCCCGGCGCCATCCGGCGTAACGAAATTCGGACTTTTGCGGATGTGGTCGGATGCGAACTTCTGTCAGGCCCTTCGATGCGGCCTTTCAGCAGCGGCTGGCCGGTATGGTGATGCTCGGGCCGGGTCAGATCTCCGGAGCGAGCAGCGCTCGATGACGGCGCGGGATTCGCCGGCCTCGTCGCTCGCCAGATGATGGTCCATCTCAGTCTCCGGCGCCCGTTCGGGGAGGGCGTTATTCAGCTCGTCGAGCAGACTGTTCGCATCGAACGCCGTCTTCGCATCGGCGCCGGCCAGCAACTGGCCCGGCAGTTCCAGGGGGCAAGCAGCCTCGCGTCGGGCGATGTCGCGACCGCGGCTCCGCATCCAGGCGCGGTAGGCGGGCCATGAGCCTGTCCATCGTGCTCGCCATTTCGAGCGCCGCCGAACCTCTGCGACGGCATCGACGACATGGCTGTGGGTCATGCGGTGTCTCCGGGAACGCCGAGGAAGAACCGAACCATTTCCGCCGAGGCGTCGGGACCATCGGGATCGGTGTACGAGCCCTCGGCACTGCCGCCGAGCCAGGCATGGCCCGCGCCCTCGACCAACCAATGCTCGCAGATCGCGACATCGCCGGCGTTCCGGAAGGTAGTGCAAGTGAAGGCTCTGCCAGCGCGAGAGCGTCCGCTCTCGCGGGAGACAGACAGTCGCGCCTGCGCCGTGGCGGCCTGGACGACGCGGTCGCCGTTCGACGGGTGGACGATCTTGTCGGCGCTGCCGTGGAAGACGATCGTTCGCGCGGGCACGCTGATCGAGCCGCGGCGCCGAACCGCCCTCGCCCCGCATCGCGGCGAAAGCCGAGATGACGTCGCGCGCGGCGCCGCGCGGCAATCCGGAATGCACGCCCACCGCGCTGAACACCTCCGGATGGCTGGCCCCGAGGATCGCGGCCATGGCGCCGCCTGCGGACAGGCCGGCAGCATAGCAGCGGCCCGGCGGGATCGCGAACTCCGTGCAGACCTCCAAGGCTATCCCGGCGAGTATCTCGGGCTCGCCGCTGCCCGCTGCCTGGTCTCCCGGCCGGAACCAGTTCCAGCACGGACTGGGCGTTGTGCGACCGTGTCTGCTCGGGATAGGCGACGATCAGGCCGTGGCGCTCGGCGAGTTCGTTCATCCTTGTTCCCCGTGCGCAGTCCACACCGGTCTGCGTGCAGCCGTGCAGCATCAGGACGACGCCTGCGGGGTTCTCCCGGGCCGTTTTTGGAGCGTAGAGCGCGTAGGTCCTCGCACCGGCAGCGCTGGTGAAGTTGCGGATCTCCCATCGCGCCCCTGGAGGGTGAGCCGGCGGCGCCGGGTCGCGGGCGCCGGGTTGATCGGACGGCTGCGCACCTGGACGTCCGCGCCGCAGGGCCTGAACGACCTCGCGCAGCGACTGGCGCCCGTCGCCGACGCGATGTCGTAGATCGATCACCGGCTTCGGAGATGCGCCGCTTCCTGTAGTCGTGTCCCCCGCGCCGTCGGGCGCGGCGATTTCCGGCTGCACCGGCTGCGGGAGGGCTCGCACCTTTTCCGAGGTAGGCGGGGTCGAACCCTTTATCGCTGCCTGGATAATCCGGCTCGCTTCGGCAGCATCGCCGGCACGCGTCCGCTCGAGCGCACGGCCCATGGCCGCCGCGAAGTCGTGTTTCATTGCCTGTCCTGTTGTCTGGTGAAAAAACCCGGCGTCAGCGGGTCCTGTCCTTCAAAGCTGCCCGGATCGCCGGCGAGGCCTGCAGAGCGCCGAGGACCCTGATAGATCCGATTGTCTCCCTTGGCCAGGTCGGCGGAAACGTCGTCTGCGATCCGGGCGAGCCCGACGACCCTGATGTGCAGCATCTCCCCCGCCCCGCGGGCGGCCTCGAGCTCGGCACGGCCGATCTCGCGCAGGCCGAGTTCGAGCGAATGCCGTTCGAGCGAGTTGGCGAGCGCATCCCCCTGCGCGCTCAACTGGTTCCGGATGGCCGTCCGAATGAAGTCCGTCCGATTGGAGTAGAAACCCTCCTGCACCATCAGGTCGATCCGCCCCAAGTCCACATGGCCGAGGTTAATGGTGATCTTCTCGCTCTCCGCCGGCCTGTCTGACATCGAATTTCCTTCCGTATGGAAGGTATATGGATGGCGTACAGAAGGATGGCAAGAGCCGAACGGCGCCACCTGTGCTGTTTCGGCGGCAGGGCGGGGCGACGACCGCTCTTGGAACTCGATGCGGACGCGCTGCCGCGCTCTCTCCGCCCCACACCTTGCAGCGCAAGGCGTCAAACGCGGGTGGTGACAGAAGGCTGGGGTCAGGAAGTTTCCGGCACCCAGGGTTCGTTGCCTCACCATCAGGTGTTCCAACGGCCGGGAACGGACCGGATCGGCGAGGCGTATGCTGCGGGATGCCGTGACCAGGTCCGGACGTGAACGGGTCTGTCACCCCGTCCCCGCTGCGGTGAGGGCGTCGGTAAGGGAGACCGAACAAGACAGTGGTCCGGAGGCGGGCCTGCATTTCTCGAGAAAGGACCGCCGGTGGCAACGACGCGAATAGGGATCGTGGGGAGCGGTCCAATGGCCATCTATCTCCTCAAGTTCCTCGGCAGGAAGGACCATCCCCTCGACATAACCGTCTTCGAGGCCTCGGACACCGCCGGACGCGGCATGCCCTATCGGGAGGGGATAAATGCGGACTACATGCTGTGCAACGCGTTCAGCCGGGAGATCCCGGAGCTGACAGGCTCGTTTCATGGATGGCTCAAGGGTCGGCCGGCTCGCGAGCTGACCGAATGGGAGTTGTCGCCCCACGACATCAGCCCTCGGGCGTTTTACCCGCGCGTCCTTCTCGGAGAATATCTTCAGTCCGAGTTCGAGAGGCTCTGCATCGATGCGAGTGAAGCCGGCCATTCGATCAACGTGTTGACGGGCTGCCGGGTAATCGATGTCGTCCCCGGCTCGGACGGCACGACGATCAGGGCCGCCCTCGGGGGCGGCACGCGTGAGATGGCAATGGACCTTGTCGTGATCGCGACCGGTCACCAGTGGCCGGATCAGCCGGCTCTCGGAGGAGTCCGTCTCGTCTCGCCTTGGCCATACGACAACGTTACCGAGCTGCCGCCCGGTGAAATCGGTATTCTCGGCTCGTCCCTCTCGGCGGTGGATGTCGTCGTCGCGCTCGGCCATGCGCATGGCCGCTTCGACGAGGAAGGTGCAACCGTCTCGTGGACCACCAGCCCCGGGTCGGAAGGCCTGCACGTGACGATGGTCTCACACATGGGCATCATGCCGGAGGGGGACTTCTACTATCCTTTCCCCTACCGGCCGCTGAGGCACATCACGGACGAAGGGGTTCGCGCGGAAGTCGAGAAGGGCCCGGCCGGTCTGCTGCGCCGCGTTTTCGACCTGCTGATCCGCGAGATCGAGGAGAATGATCCGCAGTACATGCGGAACCTGGGATCCGAAGCGCGGAGCATTCCCGGCTTCGCGAGAGGGTACTTCTCGCACCGCAGGGAGATCGGCGGCCTCGCGGCCGTGCGGGAGGGCTTCGCCGAGGTCCGTGCATCCATGCACCGCAGGGAGACCATAGAACACCGGTACGCCCTACTCCGCGGGCACGAGAAGTTCGATCTCGCGCTGCGGTATCTCGACGAAGCCGATCGGGAGGAATTTACCGAGCATCTCATGCCGGTCTTCGCCGACTGCTATGCCGCCGTTCCCCACCTGTCGCTTGCCCGGATCCTGGCGATGGAGGCGGCAGGCGTCCTCGATCTCCGGGCGGCGGGCCACGATGCGGAATTCCGGCAGACCGACGACGCCGGCGTGGAGGTGACGCTCGAGGGCGGCTCGCTCCGCTTCGATGCGATGATCGACGCGCGCGGGCAGCCACCAGCGGGAATCCACGCGCTCCCGTTCCCGTCACTGACCGCCATGCTGCCGTCCCACGCCGCGCCGCTCGAGGCACCGTTCAGATTGGCGCTGTCGGCTGAGGATGCCGCACCGATCTACTGCCTGGCGATACCTCAGCTCCTCGAACGGTATCCGTTCTCGCAGGGGCTTGCGAACTGTGCCGAGTTGGCCGGGATCGTTGCCGCCGACGTTAGTGCGGCCTGCGAGACCGGCGGGTTGGCCTTCTTCGACCCGGCGCCCACGGCAGGTCGTCCTGCCGAGCAGCGCTGAAAGCCCGCCTCGCCGCACCGTGCCGCGAGGCCTCCCAACTTACCCTCTGAGAAAAGGAAACAGAATGAAGATCCTGATGGTGCTCACCTCCCACGATGAGCTTGGCGATACCGGCAAGAAGACGGGGTTCTGGCTGGAGGAGTTCGCCGCCCCCTATTACGTCCTGCGTGACGCAGGTGCGGAAATCACGCTGGCTTCCCCAAAGGGCGGGCAGCCGCCGATCGACCCGAACTCGGACGCAGAAGACGCGCAGACCGACGCCACGCGCCGCTTTAAGCAGGACAGCCGGGCGCAAAGCGAACTCGCCAAAACGGTCAGGCTGTCGGAAATCGATGCGGACGAGTTCGACGCCGTCTTCTACCCCGGGGGCCACGGCCCGATGTGGGATCTGGCGGAGAGCACCGAGAGCCGTCATCTGCTCGAACGTTTCGCGGCAAGCGGCCGCCCCATCGGCGCCGTCTGCCATGCGCCTGCGATATTCCGCCATGTCGAGAACGGCCGGGGCGAGCCGTTCGTGAAGGATCGGCGCGTGACGGCCTTTACCAATGGCGAGGAAGAGGCGGTGGGTCTGACCGACGTGGTGCCCTTCCTTCTCGAGGACATGCTGCGCGAGAAGGGTGCGCGCTACGAGAAGGGGGACGACTGGGCCGCGAAGGTCATTGTGGACGGCAAGCTCGTCACGGGCCAGAACCCGGCCTCTTCCGAGAAGGCGGCCCAGGAACTGCTGGCGCTCCTGAAGTAGAGTTCCAAGTGCGCCAAAGCTCTCCCGGCGGCTTGCTACGGCCTTTGGCTTTCGCCGGTAGAAGGGGCCGACGCAGCGGATGGCGGGGCAGCTGACGCGAAGCCGTGTCCGGCGGGCCATGCCGGCCGTCCCAGGTCCCACACAGATCGAACCGTCGTCATTCAGGGGTCCTGGCTGCCTCGGCGCCTTCGACGATCTTCTTCTGTGCCTCGGCCCTGTCCTCTCCGTCGGCCTCGGGCGTCTCCTGCAGTTCGGCGGCGTTCGGCTGGTACTGGAGATCGGCTGGAACCGCCAGGTGAACCGAGCCGATGCTTCGCAGTCTCCCCCGGGACGCTCCGCCATCCTTCCGGCGCGCTCTCCCGCGCGTTTTTGGAGAGAAGGAACAGGAGAACGGCGAGGCGGACGGAGCTCCATCCGAGCGCCGTCCCTGCCCATGGCCCGGCGAGGAGTCTGGCAGCAAGGGCGGCGATACCGTCGCGCTTGCTGCCAGTCCTCGATCCGGGGAACAGCTCGCGACCGCGATGCCCGCCAGCGCCGCTGCGGGAAACCGTACGGCATCAGCCGCCACGAACGGCTCGCCTCCAGCAGATCGAGGATCTCCGATGATCTCGCGCCCCGGCGCGCACGGCCGCGTGGTGCCGTGCCAAGGCTCATCGGCTCCATCAACCCCAATGGCCGCCTGTCACATCGCTTGGGTAGGTCCGGCCGTCGCGTCCGGGCATCGGCGTTCGTCTCGTGTCCGGAAAGCCGACACCCCATGGGTCACGCCGCGAAGCTCAGGGGGATCCATATTCTTGGCCATGCTCCAGCCGGGCAGACCGTCAGGTTCGCGTAAGCTGGAGACGTCAGGTTCGCCTCCACTCGGACCGACGTTCCAATCTGGAGATATCATGATTGCTCCTCAGCAGCTGCACCCGATTGCAGTCCATTTTCCGATTGTCCTTCTGCTCCTCCTCGCCACCTACGACCTTTGGCTAATGGTCCGAGGACGGGGACTGCAGCCTGCGGATGGGTCGGTCGGCCCATCGATGGTGCTGGCGGTGCTGGCCGGGATTGCTGCACTGGTCACCTTCGGACTGGGCGATCTTGCCGCCGATATCGTGATGGAGGGGGGTGTCCCGGACTCGCTGATCGAGACGCATGAGGGGCTCGGGACGACCACAGCGATACTCGCTGGCGTCTGGGCGGTTTTCCGGCTTTTCCTCTGGCATCGGAAATGGTCGCTGGACGGCGGAATTCGCGCAGCGGTGGTGGCCGCCGAGGTCGGGCTCGGGTGTCTCGTGATCGTCACCGCCTATTTCGGCGGCAATCTGGTTTACGAGCACGGTGTTGCGGTCCTCGCGCAAGCCGGCAGCTGACGAGCGGTCGCCGGGTGCCGGCGTCCGTGCGTCTCCTTCTGGTCGAGGACAATGCCCGGTTGAGCGATTTGATCGTCCAGCGGCTGGGTGCCGAAGGTTTCGCGGTGGATCCGGCGTTTCGGGTGGGCGAGGCCGAGGAGGCGATGCGGGCTGCCGGATATGATGGCGTTATCCTCGACCTGGGTCTTCCGGACGGGGACGGTATGGACTTGCTTGCCGCGGAAAGGCGGCGCGGGGCGGCCATGCCGTTTCTGATCGTCACCAGCCGCGAGGGACGCCGGGGCGTCGTCGACGGCCTGAACGGTGGCGCAGACGACTACCTGCTGAAGCCATTCGAGATGGACGAACTGGTGGCGCGCGTGCGCGCGCTGCTGCGCAGGCCGGGCCAGCCGCTGAACGTCGTCCTGCGGCACGGGAACATCGAGCTCGACACGGTGGCACGGCGCGTGCGCATCGGGGACGCCGACACCGAACTCAGCCGTCGCGAGCTCGCGGCGCTCGAGCACCTCGTCCGCCACCGGATGCGGATCGCCTCGAAGGCCGAGCTGGAGCGGGCACTCTACGCCTTCGACGCCGAGGTGTCGGCCAACGCCATCGAGGTCCTGATCCACCGCCTGCGCCGGAAGCTGGCCGCCGCTGGCGCCAGCGCCGAGATTCACACGCTGCGCGGCATCGGCTACATCCTGTCGGATCGCGCGCCGTGAGGCGTCGGCAGCGGTGGGCTGTTCTGGCGGCTGGTCGCCGGCATGGTCACTGTATGCCTGCTCGCCATCGTGGCGACGGTGCTGTTCCTCTACCTCCGTTTCGACTCGGTGAACTCGCGCTTCCGCGAGGGCACGCTGCTCAGCTACGCCACGCTGCTGGCGCAGGACCTGGACCGGCACCCGGCCGCGACGCCGGGCAAGGCCGCGCCCGCGACGGCGGCCGGCCCGGACAGCGCGGTCGTCGAGCAGATCACCTCGCGCGGCGGCCGTTTCGCGGTCGTCTCCGGGCGGGGCGAGCTGATCTCTGCCTCGCCAGGCGTCACGGCGCCGCTGGTGCCGACCGCGGACGAGGTGCAGCGCCGCTACTTCACGCTTCGCGGCCCAGGGCCGGACGATCCGCCCGACTTCGGGCTGTCCCTGCCCGTGCCGGGGATCTCGCCCCCGATCTTCGCGCAGGTTGCCTTCCCGAACGACCATGTCCTGTTCGATTCGGTGCTCGAGGAGTTCGTCTCCGACATCGCCTGGATCTGGCTGCCCTTCCTCGTCTGCATCCTGGCGATGAACATCGCCGTGGCGCGCATCGCGTTGAGGCCGTTGCGCATCGCCGCCCGGCACGCCGAGGCGATCGGCCCCGGCAGCGTAGCGGCGCGCATGAGCGAGGAGAACCTGCCGGGCGACGTGCGCGCGCTGGTGCACGCGATCAACATGGCACTGGAGCGGTTGCAGCAGGGCTACCTGGCACTTGAAGACTTCGTCGCCGACGTGGCGCACGAGCTGCGCACTCCGCTGGCGATCATCAAGGCGCAGCTCGCCAGCGTCGAAACGCCGGCCGTGCGGTCCCTCGAGAGCGAGGTCTCGGCGATGGAGCGGCTGGTCCAGCAGCTGCTCGATCGGATTCGGCTGGGCGGCATCCATTTCGAGTCCGACAGCCTGGTCGACCTCGCGGACCTCGCGCGCGAGACGGCGCGCTACATGGCGCCGCTTGCAGTCGTGCGCGGCCGGTCGATCGAGCTGCTGGAGGCGGACGAAAGCGTGACCGTGGCCGGCGCGCGTGATTTCCTGGGGCGGGCGCTGCGCAACCTGGTCGAGAACGCCATAGAGCACGCGCCGCCGGGGACGACGGTGACCGTGTCGCTGGCGCCGGGACCGAAGATCCGCGTCCTCGACCGCGGGCCGGGCTTTCCCGCGGCACGCCTTGGCCCTCGGCCGGCCCGGCTGCGCAGCGACCGCCGTGACGGGCTGGGCCTCGGGCTCTGGATCGTGCAGCGCACGATGGAGGCCCATGGGGGACGACTGCGGCTGGCCAACAGGCCCAATGGTGGCGCCTGCGCAGTCATGGATTTCGCCACCGGACAGCACAGGCAGGAGTCTGGGCCAACCCGCTGACCGTAGCTGATTTGCAACAGAAGAAAATTTTCTCTGTAAGCCTGCCGTAAGCTGCTTCTGCAAGGATCTCTGACATCGAGCGAAACAAAGAGGCAAAACATGCCGTGTATCATCCTGCTGGGAAAGCAAAGCCCCCGGCGTGAAGCGTGCGAGACTTTCGCTAGGCAAGTTTATGAGCAGTCCTATGGGGCAAATCTGAGCGTTTTTCCTGATGAAATGATTGCTCTTCTCGATGGCACGGATCGCTTCATCTGTGCAGTAGGGTTGCGCCGTGGCCCGGCCGCATTCTTTTCCGAGGCCTACCTGGACGCCTCGGTGGACCGAATGCTGACTCGACGCGCCGGCAGAGAGGTCGGCCGCACCGATATCATCGAGGTCACCAATCTGGCTGGCCGCTCGCCGACCTGCCTGCCCATGTTCCTCGCCGCCGTAGTACGACATTGCGAGGCCGAGGGATTCGACTGGGCCGTCTTCACGCTGACGCAACGCCTGGCGGCGCTCCTGCGGCGGCTCGACATCGGGCTCGTGCAGTCTCGGCAGCGCCGACAGGCACCGGGTCAGCGATCCGCATCTCTGGGGGTCGTACTACGACCACGCCCCCGCCGTGTTCGCCGTCGAGAAACGGCGCTTGCCGCTTTCCGGCCGGGCCGGAGCCGAGCGGGAGGCCGACCGTGCGCCCGCTCTTTGAGGCGATGCTCTGCCACGCCGACCGCGCGCCCAATGCCCAAGCCTTCGCGGATCCCGGGCGATCGCTCGGCCGCGCAGCCTGGCTGGCGGAGATCGCCGGGCTCGCGTCCGAACTGCGCAGGGCGCCCGACGCGGGGCAGGATACGGGGCCGCGCACGATCGGCATCCTCGCCCAAAACGGCACGGGCTGGGCGGTGGCGCAGTTCGCCGGCGTGATGGCAGGCCTCACCGTGGTGCCGCTGCCGACATTCTTCAGCGACCGCCAGCTCGGCCACGTCGCCCGCGATGCCGGCGTCGAACTGATCCTGGCGGACGACCGCTGCCGGGCGCGCGCCGCCGCCACCGGCGTCGCCACCCGGCCGCTCCTGCCACGCGGTCCGGGGCCGGTGCCGGTCGAGTTCGCCGAGGGCTTTGCCCAGGTCATCTACACCTCGGGCAGCACCGGCACGCCCAAGGGCGTACGGATGGGTGGGGGGCAGATCGCCTGGTCCGCCGCGGCGCTTGCCCGCGCCACGGGGGCTGGCGAGACGGACCGCTACCTGTCCGTCCTGCCCCTGCCGATGCTGCTCGAGACGATCTGCGCAGTTTTCGCGCCGGCAATCGCGGGCGCCTCGGTGCTGTTCGAGCCCGACCTCGCCGACAACATCGGCCGGGGCGAAGCGGCCGGCCTGGCGCGCGCCTTCAGCGCGGCGCGGCCGACGACCTGCGTGCTGGTCCCGCAGGTTCTCTCGGCCTTGGTGACGGAGCTGTCGGCGTCGGGCGTGCGGGCGCCCGGTTCGCTACGCTTCGTCGCCGTCGGCGGCGCCGCCGTGCCGGCCACGCTGGTCGAGGAGGCCTGGCGGCTCGGCATCCCGGTCCACGAGGGCTACGGGTTGTCGGAATGCTGCTCCGTCGTGGCGGTGAACCGGCCCGGCGCGCGCCGGGCTGGAACCTCCGGCCGGCCGCTGGACGGCCTGATCGTCTCGATCCGGCAGGGCGAGATCGTCGTTGACGGCCCGTCGGTGATGGACGGCTATCTCGGCAGGCCCGGCCATGCCGGGGCGTGGCGCACGGGCGATGTCGGCGCGATCGACAAGGACGGCTTCCTGACGGTGCTCGGCCGCAAGGACAATCTGATCGTCACTTCTTGGGGCCGGAATGTCAGCCCCGAATGGGTCGAGGCGCTGCTGCTCGGCGACTGGCGCATCGCGCTCTGCGTCGTCGCCGGCCGGGACGCGCCGTACCTGACGGTGCTGATCGTCCCCTCGTGCTTCGGCGCCGACTGGTTCGCCGCGGCCTCGCCCGACGCGGTGCGGGCACTGACCGCCCGGTGCTGCGCCGCCGCCCCCGACCACGCGACGCCGAAAGAGCACCTGGTGCTATCGGCCGGGGCGGCGCAGGCGGCCGGGCTGCTGCTGCCGGGTGGACGCTGGCAGCGCGCGGCGGTGGAGCGATTCCTCGCCGGGCGTCGGGCGGCCGTGCCGTCGCTCTCCTGACCCCTCTATCCCATCAAACGCAAAAAAGGCTGACGACATGTCGTTTCATGATCGCCTCGTCTCGGAAACCGCACGCGAGGCAGAGGCCTTTCTGTCAATTCCGCTGGTCGAGACCGCGGTGCGCCACGGTGCCCCACAGGAACTCTACCGCGGCTTCCTGGGCGAGGCATACCACCACGTGAAGCACACGTTCCCGCTGCTGGCGCTGGCCGCATCACGGACGGATGACGAGGGCTACCAGGCCGCCCTGCTCGAATACATGGTCGAAGAGCGCGGCCACGAGAAATGGATTCTCGACGACATCGCGGCGATGGGCGGTGACGCCGAGGCGGTCCGCCTGGGCCAGCCGCGGACGCCCTGCCGCGTGATGATCGCTTACGCCTACGACGCCGTCGGCCGGGTCAGCCCCTACGCCATGCTGGGCAGCGTCCACGTGCTGGAAGGACTTTCGGTCAGGCTCGCCGACCTGCTGGCCGACGCGATGAAGAAGCGGTTGGGGCTGAGCGGCGACCGTGGCTTCTCGTATCTACGCTCGCACGGCTCGCTGGATCAGGAGCACGTCGCGTTCTTCCGTGCGCTGGTGGATGGGTTCGACGACCCCGCAACGCAGGCGATCATCATCGATCACTCGAAGGTCTTCTACCGGCTCTACGGCGATATCTTTCGCGATCTTGGCGCCGGCCTGGAACTGAGCCATGCCGCCTGAGCCGATGCGGGTTCTCGTCACCGGTGCCGGGTCGGGCATCGGCCGGGCCTTGGCGTTCGGCGCCGCGGCGCGCGGCATGCAGGTCGCGCTCGCCGGCCGTCGGCGCGACGCCCTGGCCGAGACGCTCGCGCTGCTCCAGGGCACGGGGCATATCTGCGCGCCGGGCGACATCACGCTGCCTGCCGGCCGCCGAAGCATCGTCGAGACCGTCGGCGCCGCCTGGCCGTCGCTCGACATCCTCGTCAACAACGCGGGCGTCGTCGAGGGCGGCCCGCTCGAGACCACGGACGACGCCGCGCTTTCGCGGATCATCGACACCAACGTCACGGGGCCGATCGCGCTGACCCGCGATCTTCTGCCGATGCTCGAACGCGCCCGGCCATCGCGCGTCGTCAATGTCGGCTCTGTCTTCGGCGATATCCCGTATCCGCTCTTCGCAGCCTACTCCGGGTCCAAGTTCGCGCTACGCGGTTTTTCCTCGGCCTTGCGGCGCGAGTGGCGGGCCAGGGGCATCTCGGTGACGTACGCGGCGCCACGCGCCACGCGCACAGATGCGCTCGCCGCCGTCGTCGGCACACCTGCCGGGCGCAGGCAATGGCCGCGACACGCCCGAGCAGGTCGCCGTCCTGATCTGGCGCGCCATCGACCGCGGCGCGAACTCGGTCTACGCGCCTGGCGTGGAGCGCCTGTTCGTTCTGCTCCAGCGATGTGCCCCCGGCCTGATCGACTCGGTTCTTTCGCGGCCGCCGTCCCGGGTCACGTGACGGCGACCTCCTCGTCCACGAACGGAGAACTCCCATGCCTTACGAACTCCCGCGCCTCCTCCGCACCGCCGGCCTGGCCGGCGCTATCGCCCTCGCCACCATGATGACTGCCTCTGCCGGCACGGCCCCGCCGGCCGGGCTGGACGACGCAGTCCGCGAGATCGCACTGCACTGGGAATCCATCAAGTTCGCGCAGCCCGAGGACCTCCGCGCCGAGATGATGGGCGCGCTCGAATCCAAGGCCGCGGCGCTGGCCGCCCGCTATCCCGGCCGCGCCGAGCCGATGGTCTGGGACGGCATCCTGCTCAGCGAACGCGCCGCGCTGGCGGGGCCGTTCTCTGCCCTGGGCTTCGCCAAGAAGGCGCGCGATGTGCTACGCAAGGCCGAGCAGATCGACCCGGCGGTGCTGGACGGCGGCGCGCCGACGAGCCTCGGCGCACTCTATCATAGCGTGCCCGGCTTCCCGATCGGCTTTGGCGACGACGACACCGCCCGAAAGCTGCTGAAGCAGGCGGTCGGCGTCGCCCCGCAAGGGATGGATGCCTGGTTTTTCTACGGAAGTTTTCTCTACGACAAGGGCGAGTACGCCGACGCTGCCGACGCACTGGCGAATGTGGTTTCCGCTCCTCCGCATCCGGACCGTCCGCTCTGGGACAGGAACCGGCGAAACGAAGCCAAGCGCCTGCTGACCAAGATCGAAAGCCGATCGTGAACGCCCGTGCCGACGAACGCGCCCACCCGCCCGGGGTGAGCGCGCCGGGGCCAGGCGTATGGCACGCGGTCGGGCGGCAGCTTCGACGGCCAGACGGCATCTTGGGATCGGTTGTGGGACGCCTGATGAAGACCGCGAACCGCGCTCCGTACCGGCTGGCCCTCGCGGCACTGGATGTCGGGGAGCGCGACGATGTCCTGGAGCTCGGCTTCGGTCCCGGTGCGGGGCTGTCCGCCCTGGCGCAGGCGACGGCCGGCATGGTCTGCGGTCTCGACCACTCGCCGACGATGCAGCGGCTGGCCCGCCGGCGAAACCGGTCCGCCATCGCCGAGGGCCGGATGCAGCTTTGTTCCGGCAGCATCGGAGAGCTACCATGGCCGGACCACAGCTTTGATCGGATATTGATGGTCAACGTCGTCTACTTTCTCGACCCCGACGGGCGGGAGATGTCCGAGGTGCGCCGGGTGCTCAGGTCCGGCGGAAGACTGGCCGTCTATGCTACCGATCGCTCAACAATGCGTAGCTGGCCCTTCGCGCAACCGGACACGCACTGCGCCGTCGACGCCGACGACCTGCGCTAGCCTGTTGCTGGCGGGCGGGTTTCCGGGCTCCGCAATCGAGGTGCGCCAGGTCGCCGTTTCGCGCGGCGTGCAGGGCCTCGTGGCGACCTCCGGCTGAGCCCGCCCTCGGTCGGCCCCGCCCGCCCCGGCCGAGTCAATCCGGCAGGCGCAGCACAGCCTCGAAACCGTCGGCCCGGCCGGACGCGGGCGAGAGCAGGGTCAGGTCGGCTCCCGCGCCGGACGCGACCGCCTCCGCGATTGCCAGGCCGAGGCCGGACCCTCCGACCCGGGACGCGCCGCGGGCGAACCGCCCCTTCAACGCCGCCAGATCCGGCGGCGCCACCGATGGTCCTGCGTTGACGACTCGGACGACGTTGCCGGCGAGTATGACGTCGACGGGCGCGTCGGGATCGCCATGTTTCAGGGCATTCTCGACGAGGTTCCGGATCAGCACGGCGAAGGCGTCGGCATCGAGCCGGGAGAGCGCAGGGTCGTTCGCCGCCAGCCTCAGACGCTGCCCGACGCCGGCCGCCTCGCGGAATTCGCCGACGACGTGCATCAGGACCGGGGCGAGATCGGCCGGTGTCTCGGACAGCAGGCCACCGCCTTCGGCACGGGCGAGTTGCATCAGCTTCTCGGAAAGCCCGGCGAGATGATGCATCGAGCTCTCGATCTGCTCGGCGCGGTGGCGCAACGGTCCCTCGGGCGCCTCCGCAATCAAACGCTGTGCCTGGGCAAGCGCCGCGGCGACCGGCGTCCGCAGCTCGTGGGCGCTGTTGGAAGAGAAATTCCGCTCCGCTTCCAGCACGCGCCGAAGCCGCTCCATCAGCCGGTTCACGGCCTGGCCGATCGACGAGAGCTCGGCCGGCAGCGGTTCGACCGGGATCAACGACAGATCGTTTCCTCCCCGGGTCTCGATCTGGGCGCTGAAGGTGCGCAGCGGCCGCATGCCGTAGCGCATCAGAAGCCAGATGATCAGCAGGCCCGACGGGGCGATGATCGCGACCGGCAAGCTCAGCGCCAGCATCGCCTCTGACACTTCCTCGTCCCGGTGGGCCATTGGTTCGGCCACCTCGACGACCATCGAGTCGTCGGGCGCCCAGCGAGCAAATATCCGAACGCCGTCCTTGTCCTGAAAACCGGCCTCGGGCCGCGGCGGAAACCGCGTCGGATCGGCATCCCGCGATCGCAGCAGAACGCGGCCATCCGCTGCGCGGACGATGTAGACCATCGCGGCGTCTGCATCCGCCGGCCCGGCGCCGGGCGGCGATACGAGCGGGGCCTCGTCCGGGGCCTGGCGGCTTCGAAGCGCGAGCGCCGTCAGCGGCAGAAGGTGCACGGCAGCTGCCTCCAGCGAACTGTCGAAAGCCTCGTCTATCTCGTTCCGGATCATGGAGCCGACCACGATGATCGCACACAGCCAGATCACCGCTCCACCGACCACGAGAGAGATTCCGAGACGGCGCTGAAGACTGAATGGCCGCTTCATGGCTGGCCGAGGCGGTAGCCAATTCCGCGAACCGTCTCGATGGCATCGCGGCCGATCTTCTTGCGCAACCGGCTGACATGGGCCTCGATCGCGTTGCTTTCGACCTCGGCGCCAAAGGGATAGAGCCGGTCCTCGAGTTGGTCTTTCGAGAGGACGGCGCCTGGGCGGCGCAGCAGCGCCTCAAAGAGGGCCCACTCGCGCGCAGTGAGCTCCACGGGGTTTCCTTCGAGGAAAAGGCGGCGCCCCGTCAGATCCGCTTCGACCCGGCCCAGGCGAACCCGCGGATGCGGATTGCCCGAGTAGCGGCGCGAGACGGCGGCAACGCGCGCGCTCAGCTCATCCAAGTTGAAGGGCTTTACCAGGTAATCGTCGGCGCCGGCGTTCAGCCCCGCTATGCGGTCCGAAATCCGGTCCTTGGCCGTCAGGATCACGATCGGCACCAGGTCGCCCTCTGCCCGCCGCCGCGCCATGAAGTTGAGCCCGCTGCCGTCCGGCAGCTTCAGGTCGAGGAGCACGAGGTCGAAAGCCACCGCGCTCGCGACGGCCAAGGCATCGTCCAGGTTGGTCGTCCAGTCGACGACATGGCCGTCCGCCGCGATCTGGTCGCGAACCGCCTCTCCAAGGACATTGTCGTCCTCGACCAGGAGCACCCTCATCGAACGCGTTCCATCCTGTGCCGCGGCCGCCCGGCCCTCCGAAAAACCCTGTTACGCGCCGCCGCTGGCACCGTGCATGGAGCCGCCCGTCCTTGCAGTTCGGCGAACGGCGTGGATTGCCGAATTTGGCCCGAACGATAACAGGAGTATCGGAGCCGGCGCGACCGGAAACCTGCTATCCGTCGGTCCGCCTGTCCAGCGACATTCGGAACTGGCCCGGGGGCGACACGAAGAACTGGCCCCCTTCAGCTCGATGCAGTTTCTGTTTCGGGTGCCGCAGCGGGCTTCTGCAGGCGCCCGCTGCGGCGTTTCTCGCGCAGCCGATAGCTGTCGCCGCGGATCGTGATCACGTGGCTGTGGTGGAGCAGGCGATCGAGGATCGCGGTGGCGACCACCGGGTCGCCGAAGACGCTGCCCCACTCGCCGACGGCCCGGTTCGAGGTGATCAGCATCGCGCCCCGTTCATAGCGGCGGCTGACGAGTTGGAAGAAGAGATGTGCGGCGTCGGGTTCGAGCGGCAGGTAGCCGAGCTCGTCGACGATCAGGAGCTTCGGCTTGGCGAAGTGCGTCAGCCGCTCCTCGAGGCGGCCGTCCGCCTGCGCCTTGGCCAGGTTGGCGACCGGCTCCATCGCCCCGGTGAAGAGCACCGTATAGCCGGCGACGATCGCTGCGCGGCCGAGCGCCACCGCCAGGTGCGTCTTGCCCACGCCCGGCGGACCGAGCAGCAGGAGCGCGTCGCCGTTGGCGATGAAGCGCCCGGTCGCGAGGTCGCGGATCTGCGCCTTGTCGACCGAGGGCTGGGCAGCGAAGCCGAAGCCGGTCAGGTCCCGCACGAACGGGAACTTCGCCAGACCGAAGCTCATGTCGACGCGACGCTGGTCCTTGCGCGCGATCTCGCGTTCGCAGAGGAACGCCAGCGCATCGCGCAGCGTCATCTCCGAGCGGGCGGCCTCGTCGAGGAGCGTGTCGAGCTGATCCCGGACAGCGGTCAGCTTCAGCCGCGTGAGCATCCGGTCGAGTTCGGTCTGCATCTCGGCGCCCATCACCAGGCTCCCCCGGCCACGGCCTCGTATTCGGCCAGCGGGCGCAGCAGCGTCGGCATCACGCTCGGCGCATCGTCCGCCGCGGCACCTCCCCGGATCACACGGCCCGCGGCGCCGGCGACCCCATCGAAGTGGGCGCGGTCGATGATGCGTCCACGGCGGCCGGCGCTGCGCTGGTGGCGCGCCACCTCGATGCCGGCATCGGTGATCCGCACCGTCTCGGTCGTGACCAGCACCCGGACATGCTCGCCGATCAGGCGCCAAGGAACCGAATAGGCGTTGGTATCGAGCTCCACCGCGCAATCGGGCCCGACGCGCCGGCTCAGCTCGCGCGTCGCCGGGAACGGTCCGCATCGCGGCAGGGGCTTCAGCTTCCCGGCCTCGTCGCGGGCAAATCGCAACACCGGAGCCTCGCCGGTCGTGCCGTGCACCCGCTGGTCGGCGATCTCCCGCGTCCAGCGCGCCAGATGGGCCTCGAGTGCCTCGAAGGTCTCGAAGCGGCGGCCGGCGACGGCATTGCGCTTCACGTAGCCGACGCCACGCTCGTCCTTTCCCTTGGTCCGCGGCCGATAAGGCGCGCAGGCCTGGACCCGGAAGCCCCAGTGCCGCGCGAAGGCATGCAGCTTCGGGTTCAGCACCACCTCGCGGCTGGCCACGTCGTGGCTCAGGATCAGCGCGCGGGCGTTATCGAGCAGCACCTCCGCCGGGACGCCGCCGAAGGCTGCGAAGGCGCTCTCCATCCCCGCGAACCAATGCTCCTGCCGCTCGCCGGGAAACGCCCGCACGTGGATTCGCCGCGAGTAGCCGAGCGTCGCCACGAAGAACGACACCAGCCGCAGCGCGCCGTCGATCTCGACCCGCCGTTGACCGAAATCGATCTGCAACTGCTCGCCCGGCCGGGTCTCGAAGCGCACCGTCGCCCGCGCCTCGGCGCGCAACGCCTGGCGCAGGTGAACAACCGCCCGCTCCACCGTGCGCAGGCTCACAATGACGCCCTTCTCGCGGGCAAGCTCCTGGCGCACCACGTCGGCGTTGCCACCATGACGGCGGAAGCGCTCATCGAGCCAGACTTCCAACCCGTCCAGGGCCTTCGGGCGCGGAGGCGGCGACGGTCTGCGCCATTCGCCCTCCCTCAGCCAACGCCGAGCCGTCGTCCGCGAGCACCCGAGCTCCGCCGCAATCCGACGTGCCCCCAGCCAAGCGCCTTCAGCTTCAGCATGGCCGACACATCGTCCGGCTCCAGCATCTCGTCCCTCCGCAGACCCCCGGTCCGCGGCAGCGTCGTCGTCGTCAACATGGTCATCCAGACCCTCCTCTCAGCTCACCGAGGGGGCCAGATCCTCATGTCGCCAGAGGGCCAGTTTGTCGTGTCGACTGACAGACTGCGCCGGGAAGTCGAGGATGTTGCGGATCTCGGCGGCCCGGAAGGAATAGATCGACTGCGCGTCGTCGCCGACGACGGTTAGCCCGCTGCCGTCCGGCTTGAGCCGCGTCAGGATGGCGGCCTGCAACCGGTTCGTGTCCTGGTACTCGTCGATCAGCACGTGGTCGAAGCGGGCGCCGAGGTCGGCGGCGAACCCGGCATCGGCCACCATCTCTGCCCAGTAGAGCAGCAGATCGTCGTAGTCGAGAACGTTGCTCTCCTGCTTCGCCTCGACATAGGCGCCGAAGAGCTCCTTCAGTTCCACGCTCCAACCGGCGCACCAGGGGAACGAGGTCTCCAGCACCTCCTGGACCTGTGCCTGGGCACTGACCACGCGAGAATAGATCGCAAGGCAGGTGCCGCCCATGGGGAACCGCGCCTCGGTCTTCGAGAAGCCGAGCCGATACCGGACGAGGCTCATCAGGTCGGCGGAGTTGGTGCGGTCGTGGATCGTGAACTCGGGATCGATGCCGATCGCCGGCGCGTATTCTCGCAGCAATCGTGCGCCGACGGCGTGGAACGTGCCGGCCCAGACCAGGCCTCCTGCCAGCACAGCCGCCTTGTCGCCGAGCGCCCGCGCCGAGACGTGTTGGACGCGCCGGACGAGTTCCCCCGCCGCGCGGCGCGAGAACGTCATCAGCAGGATACGACCGGGGTCGGCGCCCCGCAGGACCAGATGCGCGACCCGATGCACGAGCGTCCTCGTCTTGCCCGAACCGGCTCCGGCGATGACGAGGAGCGGCCCTGATGGCGCGCCATCGCCGTGCAGCACCGCGCTGCGCTGGGCCGGGTTGAGGCCGCTCATGTAGTCCGGTTCTGATGGGCCATCGCGAACGTCGAGCATCTGCAGAAGAAACGCTGTTTCTGGTTTGTTCGCAACCCTCGTTCGACAAATCGCAAGCTGGCCTTGGCAGGCACTATGGGCGCCCAAGGTACGGCTGGCGCTTCCACACCACCGGAAACCCCTTCATCATCGCCGACAGCGTCAACCTCTCCGGCTGTCGTCCGTTCAGGATTGCCTCGACGATCTCCGGCCACAACAGCGTCAGCCGGAGACGCGGCAGAGATAGGACCGGTCGATCTTCTCGGCCGCGGCGATTTCGGTGATGCTGGTGCACTCCCCGCTCTCCAGCAGACGCTGCCAGCGGTGCGCTCGGGCGAGCGCCTTCACGAGCGCGCAGGCGACGTGCGGCCGCGGACGGTGAGTTTCGCCATCGGGCGTGATCACCAGCTTCCGGCCACCACGCTTGCGGACGGCGAACGGAACGCGGACCGACAGCGTCGAGGGGACTGGCCGGTTCACAGCCGGCACCGAGTAGTCGTTGGTCTTGTAGCTTCTTGCCCGGCCATGGGCGCAGACGGCGCTCCGCTCGGGCTCCGTCAGCGCTCCTTCAGCGCGAAGACTATCTGCTCTTCGCTGCATCGGTTCCGCTTCATGGAACCCCTGCTTCTCCTCGGATTAGAGCGCCCGGAGACTTTCGCTAGACCGGATTGAATTCGGGGGGCGGGACCACGCGCTCTCGGACATCCTGTTCAGCGGGTCTCTCGCGGGCCAGGTGAGCGGGCCCGGCATTCGGACCTCCGACTCGGGCGGACGCGAGCCCGGCGCCGAGTGCGGGCGGATCGCGTTGTAGTGCTGGACTGGATCAAGCGGTCAGCTCGAACGGCGGCCTTCAGGCGTAGTGGTTACGCACCACCGCCTGGGCAATCTGGTGCTCGGCGATGATGCCGACGATGTCCTCGGGCCGCGGCACGCGGGCATCCGTGCGCACGACGACCGCGAAACTGCGGTTCCGCTTGCTCATGCGGCCGATGATCGTGTTCAGCACGCTGTTTTCGGGCGCGACGACGAAGTCGGTCGACATCAGCGAGCGCAGCGTCTGCGAGCTGAACTGGTCTGGCGCATAGGGCGCCGCGCCCAGCCGGACGATACCGGCGATGCGCGGCCCGTCATGGACGATGATCTGAGCTTCCGGGTTCTCGGCGGCGGCCTTCAGCGCCTCCGGCACCGGGGTGTCTACGGGCAGGCAGATGAAGCTGGTGCTCATCAGCTGCTTCGCCTGCTGCACCAGGTACATGTTGGTGTGCCGGTTGACCGGAATCGGCCGGCCGCGGCCGCGGAATTTCACGGTGTAGATGTTGTCGACGATCAGGAAGCGTCGGATCGACACCGATATGGCGACGGCCAGCACCAGCGGCACGATGACGTTGTAGTCGCGCGTCATCTCGAAGATCATGATGATCGCGGTCATCGTCGCGCCGGTCGAGCCGCCGACAACCGCGCCCATGCCGACCATCGCGAACTCGAAGGGCACGAACTGGTGCCCCGGGAACAGCGCCTGCCCGGCGAAGCCGACGGCGCCGCCCAGCGTCGCGCCCAGGAACAGCGACGGCGAGAACACGCCACCCGAGGCGCCGCAGCTGAGGCTGAGGCAGGTCGCGACCAGCTTCGCGATGAACAGCAGCAGCAGCAGCCCGACGCCGGTGATGCCGTTCGTCAGCACGCTCTGGATCGTCGCGTAGCCGACGCCGTAGGTGTGGTAGGCGCCGGTGTTGATCAGCAGCAGATAGCCGATGGCGCCGACCAGCGTCATGCCGACGACGTTCTTCAGGTACTCGTGGCCCGGCAGGTCGCGGATCCGGTCCTCCATCAGCGCGAGAACCCGGACGAACAGCCACGAGGCTGCGCCCGCGAGCACGCCGAGGACGGCATAGCCGCCAAGCTCGACCAGGTCGACCGCCGCTGTCGTCTGCGCCGTCGCACCCGGGATGACGAAGGCCGGCTCGAGTCCGAAGGCGACGTGGCCGATATAGGTCGCGGTCGCGGTCGCCACGACGACGGGCAGCAGTGTCCGGCTGGAGACCTCGGGCAGCAGGATCTCGGAGGCGAACAGGACGCCCCCGAGCGGCGTGTTGAAGGTCGCCGCGATGCCGGCGCCGGCGCCGGCCGACAGCAGCGTGATCTTCTGCCAGCGCGCCAGGTTCAACCAGCGCGCGATCGTCGAGCCGAAGGACGAGCCGATCTGGATGATCGGCCCCTCGCGCCCGACCGAGGCGCCGGTGCCGATCGAGATGCTGGAGGCCAGCGTCTTGATGATCGCGACGATGCCACGGACGTTCCCGGCGTTGTGGTAGACGGCGTACATGACCTCCGGCACGCCGTGGCCCTTGGCCTCGGGCGCGAAGTTGCGCACCAGCCAGACGACGACGACCCCACCGAGCACGGGTACCAGAATGATGAACGGACCGAGATAGCTGGGCGGGTCCTGGACGTTAGCGTCGTAGTAGAAGCTGAAGACGCCGTAGAAGGTGACGTTGTGGACGATCGAGATCATCGCCCGAAAGACCACCGCGCCGCCGGCGGCGACGATCCCGACCGCCAGCGCGAGAAGGCAGACCACCGACAGCGGCAGGACGCGCTCGTCCTTCTCCGGCACTGGTTGCGGCTGGGTCGCCTGGGGCGGGCGCGTCGCGGCGGCGGTGTCTGACATGGGGTGCGGCTGGTCTCCCGGTCTTCCGGCGCGGGTGGCGCGATGGGCGAAGATCGCGGCGAGTGGAAGGAGCCAGCCGCAAGAGGTCGAACCCGAAGGGATTTCGCCCGACCGTGTGCATCCGAAGGGACCGCCGCGTCAAGGGGCGTGGGATTGCGGCGCCGGGAAAGCGCTCACGTGATGGGCCCCGGCGCCCCGGAATTCCGGCCGACATGCCGACAGCAGGCCCGGCGCGCGGCAGAGGCGACGCTCAGGCCGGGCTTCTGGACCGTGGCTTCGCCGGCAGGGCGACGCGTCGACACTTTGCCGGCGGCTGCGCGCTGTCCCTGCCTGCCCTGCCCAACTTGTCGCCCGCCAGCCGGCGCACCGAGCCGGCGACGCGGTCTGCGCAGTCCCGGATCCCGGCCAGCAGGAACCGCGTCTCGGTATCCAGCCGGGCACCATTGGCGAGCAGGTATTCCTCGATCGTGTAGGCAAGGTTGTCGAGAGGGATCTGGACGTCGGAAACGACAGTGGCCAGCCGTTTGTCGACCTTTCTATCTCCGCTCACCTGTCCGCTCCTGAGTTTGCGCCCTGCCGGGGCGCCTCCGGTCATGCCGGCCGACACCCACAAAGTGCCCTTCGGACGGTTAATAGAAGGTAAATACACCACGCGGATAAGTTGAAAGTGATAATCGCGTATAAATAATTTTTCTGGCTTTTAAAGGATTTACCTCACGCTCGCGTGATTTAGAGACGATGGTCCAACTTGCTGCATTCTGCCCAGGAAACGCCCTATCCGGGGCTCCACCGGCTCAGCCGGTCACCTCCGACTCGGGCAGGGCAGGCCGGCGCGGGGCGGTGATCGCGCGCGCCGGCCCGATCGCCTCCGCGGCAAAGGCGCGCAACGCCGCCGGCCGGTCCTCGATGCGCCGGCCGAGCGCGTGCAGCGCCGGCCAGCCGTCGAGCGAGGGGATAGGCGCGGTGCCGCCCGGGTAGAGCTGCGCCCAGCGCAAGAGGGCTGCCAGATAGAGGTCGGCGACCGTCGGCCCCGTGCCGACCAGCCAGCCAGCCGCCAACTGGCTCTCCACCATGTCCAGGTGTCCGCGCAGCCGCCGCGCCAGCCCGGCCAGCAGCGGGCCCTTCGCCTCGGGCGCATCGACATACCGTCCGGCATGAAAACCGGCGCGCTGCTCGGCATGGACGGTGTTCGACAGGTAGAACAGCCATTTCAGCGTGGCGGCCCGGGCGACGCGGTCATTCGCCGGCGGCCCGTCCGGGCCCAGCAGCCCCTGCCGCTCGGCCAGGTGCCAGAGGATCGCGCCGGTCTCGAACAGCACAAGCCCGTCATCCTCCAGGACCGGGATCAGGCCCTGCGGGTTCAGCGCCAGATAGCCGGGGCCGCGGTGTTCGCCGCGGCCCCGGTCGACGCGCACGGCCTCGTAGGGTAGGCCGAACTCCTCCAGCACGAGCCGGACCGCTAGGTTGGCGCTGTCCGGCGACCAGTGCAGCCGGAAGGTGGAAGCCGGAGCTCCCCCGCCGGAGGCGGGCGGACTCAGGCGGTCTCTCTCGGCTGAACGCGCTGGTGACGCGCCCGCGCGCCGCGCTCGATTGCCGCCGAGGTCAGCCGGTCGACGCCAAGATGGTGGCGCAGCTCCTCGAGCATGCGCAGCTCGGTCGTGGCGATGCGCAGGTCGGCCGCGGCCACGTCGCAGGCCAGCGCATAGGCCGTCTCGCGCAGATGCTCGGGCAGCGCCTCCTCGATCAGGCCGAACAGCGCGTCCAGCCCGTCCTCCTCCTGGAACAGGTCCGAGACGATGGCGCCGACCTGGCTGATCCGGTCGGTGTCGTAGCCCTCGAAGACCGGCAGCACCTGGACGATGGCCGTGATCTCCTGGAACTCGGAGGGCGTCATCATCTCGTCCGCCGCCGAGGTGGCGATCATCACCGCGACCAGCGCGTCCTGCGGGTTCAGCGGCTCGGTCGTCGTCATGGCGGTCTCCGTCCTCGTGCTGCACCGCACAGTATGGTGGCGCAGGGGCCTCCACAAGGGCGGCCCCGCGCGACGCGCCCCCGGGACGCGCCGGCCGGGTTTGAAAATGCGGCGCTGCGCGAATACAAGCGGATCGACGTCACCATGGAAAGGCCGGCCGATGAACGCCACCCTGCCGGATTCCGCCCGGCCGACCGAGGACGACGCCCGCGAGGCGGTACGCACGCTGCTGCGATGGGCCGGCGACAACCCGGACCGCGAAGGGCTGCGCGAGACGCCCGACCGCGTCGTGCGCGCCTATCGCGAGTGGTTCGCCGGCTACGACCAGGACCCGGTCGAACTCCTGAAGCGAACCTTCGAGGAGGTCGAAGGCTACGACGAGATGGTCGTGCTGCGCGATATTCGCTTCGAAAGCTTCTGCGAGCACCACATGGCGCCGATCATCGGCAAGGCGCATGTCGGCTATATCCCAAGCGAGCGCGTCGTCGGGATCTCGAAGCTGGCGCGCCTGGTGCACGTCTTCAGCAAGCGCCTGCAGGTGCAGGAGAAGATGACGGCGCAGATCGCCACCGCGCTGATGGAGGTGCTGGTCCCGCGCGGCGTCGCGGTGGTGATCGAGGGCGAGCACCACTGCATGACCACGCGCGGCGTCATGCAGCACGGCGTGACAATGGTGACCTCGACCATGCTGGGCCTGTTCCGCAAGGACCCGCGAACCCGCAAGGAGTTCATGGACATCATCGGCAACCCGACCAACCGGGCCGGCTGAGCGCCCACCCGCTCGCCACGACGCCGCAAGGGGGTGAGCGCGCCCACGCCGGCGCCGACCACATTCATCCACTCGCCCTGGAGGACCGCTCGGTATGAGGGCGCCGGTGCGGCCGCGCCCGTCCGCTCCCGGCACGGCGTCCCCGCGCGCCGGATCGATACGCGCTCGCTAGCCGCCGAAGGCCAGCACGTTCAGCCCGGCGCGCAGCGCGTCGGCGTCGGCCAACCCGGCTTCCAGTGCCGCGTGCTCGCGCTCCCAGATCGGCAGGGCGCGGGCCAGCGCGGCGCGCCCTTCATCGGTCAGCGCCAGCCGCCGCCCGCGGCGGTCGGCCTCGTCGACGCGGACCACGACCCAGCCGCGGCGCTCCAGCGGCTTCAGCATGGCGGTCAGCGACGTCCGGTCCATCGCCAGCAACTCCGCCACCCGGCCGGGCCGCGGCGGCTCGCGCCCGTTCAGCGCCATCATCACCGAGAACTGCCCGTTGGTCAGCCCGACCTCGCGCAGCGCGGCGTCGAAGCGCCGCGCCAGCGCCCGCGCCGCGCGCTGCGCGTGCAGGCAGAGACACGCGTCGCGCACGCGGTGCGTCGTCTCCAGCGGGACGCGGGCCGTTTCGGCGCGGCCGCCCGGCCGCGGCGGTGCGGCAGGCGCATCGGATGGCTTTGACATCGGCTCAATATGTTGATATCAATCTAAATTGCAACAGCACAGGACGTCCACCGCATGAACGTTTACGCTGACATCACAGACCCGGATCCCGACATCGCTGCGATTGGCGGGTTGATCGAACGCTGCGCCCAGGGGTTCCGCGACATGAACCTCGACGCCATCATGGCCTGCCACACCGACGACGTGGTCTGCTTCGACTGCCACTCGCAGTTCGAGGCGCGCGGCGCCGAAGCCGTGCGCACCTTCCTGGCGGCCTGCCTGCCGCATATGGTGGGCCCGGTCGTCCACCGCATTCACGAGCTGGCTGTAGCCGCCGACGGCGACGTCGGCTTCGCGCACTACCATCTCGAATCGAGCTGCCGCGACCGCGCCGGTGCCGAACATGGCGGCTGGCTGCGCATCACGCTGGGCGTCCGGCGCGAGGGCGGCGACTGGAAGGCCAGCCACGCCCACATCTCGGCGCCGTTCAACCCGATGACCGGGAAGACGATGTTCGGCCTGCCGCGGGAGGCCAATCCGTTCAGCGACGGGAGCGACACATGCTGCGCCTCCTGATCGGCACGAAGAAGGGCCTGTTCATCCTGGTCGGCGACGAGGACCGCCGCGACTGGACGCTCGACGGCCCGCACTGCCCGACCTGGCCGATCCACCACGTCGTCGCGGGGCCGGACGGCAGCATCCTGGCCGGCGGCGGCAACGCCTGGTTCGGCCCTGCCGTCTGGCGCAGCGACGATCTCGGCCGGAGCTGGAGCCATTCCAGCCAGGGCCTCGCCTACGCCGCCGGCGAGGCGCCGGTGCAGGCGGTCTGGAGCCTCGCCGCTGCCGACGGCACCGTCTGGGCCGGCGTCGAGCCCGCCGGGCTGTTCCGCAGCCGCGACGGCGGCGCGACATGGGAGCATGTCACGGCGCTCAGCGAGCATCCGACGCGCAAGGACTGGCAGCCGGGGGGCGGGGGGCTGATCCTTCACCACATCATCGCGGACCCGGCCGCGCCCGAGCGGCTGTGGGTCGGCATCTCGACGGCGGGCGTCTTCCACTCGGCGGATGGCGGTGGGTCGTGGCAGCCCCGCAACAGCGGCACGCGCCAGGACTACGCACCCGAGGGCCAGCGCTACCCGGAGGTCGGCCAGTGCGTGCACGCGCTGGCGATGGCGGCGGGGCAGCCGGACCGTCTGTACCAGCAGAACCATTGCGGCATGTACCGCACCGACGATGGCGGGCGAAACTGGACCTCGATCGAGCCCGGTTTGCCGTCGACCTTCGGCTTTCCAGCGGTAGCCCATCCGCGCGACCCCGACACGCTGTGGCTGTTCCCGCTGAACGGCGACCAGGCCGGCCGGTTCGCCCCCGACGGCAAGGCCGCGGTCTGGCGCAGCCGCGACGGCGGCGACAGCTGGCAGGACCTGCGCACTGGCCTGCCACAGCAGAACGCCTTCCTGACGGTGCTGCGCCAGGGCATGGCGACCGACCGGATGGACCCGGCCGGCCTCTACTTCGGCACGACCTCCGGCGAGGTCTACGCCAGCCGGGACGAGGGCGAGAACTGGGCCTGCATCGCTGGGCACCTGCCCACGATCAGTTCGATCGAGGTGATGAACGATGCATGACATGCAGGCGGCGGCCACGGTCTCGGTGACGCTGCCGCCGGCTTTGCTGGAGCTGTTCCCCGGCGCCCCGATGGTGCTGACGCTGTCCGCGGGCGATATCGGCGAGCTGCTGGCCGCGCTCGACGCCCGCTGGCCGGGGATGCGCGATCGGCTGGCCGACACGCGGCCCGCCATCCGCAAGCATATCCAGCTGTTCGTCGACGGCCGGCGCGCGACTCTCGAGACGCCGCTGCCTCCAGGCGCCGATGTCGTCTTCCTGACCGCCATGAGCGGCGGCTGACCGCGCGCCGGTCCACATCTTCAAAAGAGATCAACCCCGATCGCCTATTCGCCGTCCCCAGGGAAAAATCCCTGACACGCGGACCTCCCGTCCTGGACGAAACGCAGCGCCTCCGATGGACGGCAACCAAAGGCTGCGTCACCCGCCCCGCAAAGGGCAGGCGGCCGGCCGCAAATCGAAACCATGGTCGCCGGGAACCATGCATCCCGCTTGAGAATAGCTCCCATAACGGGCTAGGTGTTGCCCGGAGCGTGCTAAAAGGTACCGCGATGGACCGTTTCGAGGACTTGCGCGCCTTCGTCCAGACGGTCGAGAGCGGGAACCTAACGCGCGCCGCCGAAACGCTGCAGGTCGCCACTTCTGCGGTCAGCCGCCGCATCAAGGACCTCGAGGGCCGGCTGGGCACGCAGCTTCTGCAGCGTACCACGCGGCAGATGCGGCTGACGGCCGCCGGCGAGACCTTCCACGCCCGCGCCATCGCCATCCTGCAGGCGTTGGAAGAGGCCGAGACCGAGGCCGGCTGCCAGAGCCGCACGCTGACCGGCCCGCTCCGCATCGCCGCGCCGCTCAGCTTCGGGCAATCGCATCTCGGACCCGTCCTCGCCGACTTCGCCGCCGCGCACCCGGGTCTGGAACTGGACGTCGACTTCTCGGACCGGCTGGTCGACCTGGTCGCCGAGGGGCACGACCTGGCCGTGCGCATCGGCAATCTGCGCGATTCCAGCCTGATCGCGCGCAAGCTGCTGGACGTCCGGACGGTCGTCGCCGCGGCGCCGGCATTCTGGGACCGGCACGGGATGCCAACGCGGCCCGAGGATCTCGGCGAGTTGCCGGCGCTCTGCTACACCGGCTCCGAGCGGGTCGACAGCTGGCGCTACACCGCGCCCGACGGCAGCAGCGGCGCCGTGCCGATGAAGGTGAGCATGCGCTCGACCTATGGCGACTTCCTGCGCGATGCGGCGATCGCCGGGCTGGGCGTCGTCATGCAGCCGAGCTTCATCCTGCACGAGGCGGTCTCGGCCGGTCTGCTGGTCCCTGCGCTGACCGACTTCGGCTGGCCCAGCGTAACGATCCACGTCGTCTACCCGCAGACGCGGCACCTCTCGGCCCGGGCGCGCGCCTTCATCGACCTGCTCCGGGCGCGGCTGGGCAGCCGGCCCGACTGGGAGGGCTTCCTCGAAGGCTGACCCCGCGCCATTGTCAAACGGCCAGCCGGCCGGGAAATCCGGGCAGTGGCGGAACGGATCGCGTGCCCGAATCGTCCCTTCCGCACGGACCCGGCGGATTGCCACCCGCAGCGCTGGCGGCCTGAGGGCGGGTGCTCCGCCACGCACCCGTCCGGCGGCGGGGCGGTCATTCCCGCGCCGCGCTTTCGCTCCGCTTGACCCAGCGCCCACCCTCCTGCGCCCAGTAGACGGCCGCCAGCCCTGCGCCCGTCACGGCACGCCATTGACCGCGCGCCGCTTCGACTGCGGCCGCATCGTGCCCGTCGAACAGGATCGCCGTGACCTCCATCGCCGCCATCTCGTCGGTCGCCGCCTCGGCGCCGTCCACAAGGAACAGCGTGTCGGCGCCGTTCGGCACCGCGGCCCCGGCGGTCAGCCAGACCGGCTGGCGCGCCGGGTCGGGGTCGCCGTCCAGCCCATGCGGCAGGAAGCTGGCATCACCATAGGTCCAGAGATGCCGGTCGAGCCCGCCGAGCCGCCCGGCATCGCCGCCGCGCACCACCGCCCGCTGGCCGCGCGCCAGCGTGCGCTCGAGCATCGGCGGCAGGGCGCGCTCCAACGGCAGGTCGGTCAGGTGGTAGAAGCGGACTTCGGCCATTCCCTCCTCCCAGCGCCCCGGGGGCTCCCGGGCGCCCTGCGGCGCACCCGGGTTATCGCCCCGGGCAAGCCCTATCAGAGCCACAGATCGCGGGCGATGGTCCAGCCCCGATGGATGGCCTGACTGGCCCCGAACCTTTGTGCCATGACGACGGGATCGGGTTGCCAGGCTGGCGTCGTCCTTCATATCCCCGGGCCACCCGGCACTCGTCCATCGCGCTGCCTCCCGCGCGCCCGCGCTCTCCGGCTTGCGCTCTGGGGAACGCGCAGCGTAATTGCCTCATCGGTCGGACGTTTTCCGCTGCCGGCGCGGTTGCGCGACCGCACGCTCGCCCCTTGCGCCGCCCGGCCCGCCCCTGTATATGGCCCGCTTCCCGGAGGAACGGATGCACGCGTCGCCTCTCGTATGCGGGGTCCGGGGACCTGCCCGCATTTTGAAGCGCGCCCGAGAAAAGGAACTGCGATGGCGCTCTACGAGCACGTCTTCATCGCGCGCCAGGACCTGTCCAACCAGCAGGCCGAGGCGCTTATCGAACACTTCGGACAGATATTGACCGACAATGGCGGGACGCTGAACGGCACCGAATACTGGGGCCTGCGCACGCTCGCCTACAAGATCAACCGCAACCGCAAGGGGCACTACGGCTTCATGAAGTCGGACAGCCCCTCGGCCGCCGTCCAGGAGATGGAGCGGCTGATGCGGCTGCACGACGACGTCATGCGCGTCTTGACCGTCAAGGTCGACGAGCACGAGGAAGGCCCCTCGGCCGTCGTCCAGGCCAAGTCCAGCCGTGATGACCGCCGCGGCGGCCGCGACGACCGCGGACCGCGCGGCGACCGGGGCGGAGACCGTGGTGGCCGCGACCGCGACGACCGCGACCGGGGTCCGCGCCGCGACCGCGACGACCGCCCGCCCCGCAGCGACCGTGAGGAGAGAGCCTGATGGCCCGCCGCCCGTTTTTCCGCCGCCGCAAATCCTGCCCGTTCTCGGGTCAGAACGCGCCGATCATCGACTACAAGGACGTGAAGCTGCTCCAGCGCTTCGTCTCCGAGCGCGGCAAGATCGTCCCGTCGCGCATCACCGCGGTCTCGTCCAAGAAGCAGCGCGAGCTGGCCCGCGCCATCAAGCGCGCGCGGTTCCTGGCGCTGCTGCCATACGCGATCCAGTAGGAGAGACACGAACATGGAAGTCGTTCTCCTGGAACGGGTCGAGAAACTCGGCCAGATGGGTGAAGTCGTGTCCGTCAAGGACGGCTACGCCCGCAACTACCTGCTGCCACAGGGCAAGGCGCTGCGCTCGACCAAGGCCAACCTGGCCCGCTTCGAGCGCGAGCGGGCCAGTCTCGAGGCGCGCAACCTCGAGCAGAAGAAGGAGGCCGAGGGCGTCGCGGCAAAGCTCGACGGTCAACGCTTCGTCATCATCCGCCAGGCCGCCGAATCCGGCGCGCTCTACGGCTCGGTGGCCGCGCGCGACGTTGCCGAGGCGGCGACCGAGGCGGGCTTCAAGGTCGGCCGCGGCCAGATCGTGCTGGACCGCCCGGTGAAGGAGCTGGGACTGCACCCGATCCGCATCGTGCTGCACCCCGAGGTCGACGCCACCGTCACGGTGAACGTCGCCCGCTCGCGCGAGGAAGCCGAGATCCAGGCCAGCGGCCGGACGATCCAGGATCTCCGCGCCGAGGAGGATGCCGAGGCCGAGTTCGACATCGCCGAGCTGTTCGACGACATGGGCTCGGCGGCCGGCGAGGACAGCGGCGAAGACATGGGCAGCGGCCCGGCACCTGTCATCGAGACCGACGACAGCGACGACCCGCGCGGCTGACGCCCGGGCAACCTGACATGCGGCCCGACATGCGTAACACCCTGCCGGGCCTCAACTTCTACTCCGACACGCAGACCAGGCCGTCGCGGGCGATGCTCGCGGCGGTCCTCGACGCCGAGACGGGCGACGAGCAGAAGGGCACCGACCCGACGACCACGCGTCTCTGCGAGAGGGTCGCCGCGCTGCTGGGGCAGGAGGCGGCGGTGCTGATGCCCTCGGGCACCATGTGCAACGAAATCGCGCTGGCGGTGCACGGCCGACCCGGCGACGAGGTCGTGTGCGACCGCATCTGCCACATCGTCACCTCGGAGGCCGGCGGCCCTGCCGCGCTCTCCGGCCTGATGATCCACATGCTGGACGGCGACCGTGGCCGCTTCACCGGCGCGCAACTGGCCAGCGCCATCCGCTCGGGCTCGCGCTACGAGCCAATCAGCCGCATCGTCGAGGTCGAGCAGACCTGCAACTCCGGCGGCGGCGCGATCTGGCCGACCGAGCAGCTCCGCGAGGTGCTCGGGGTCGCCCGGACGCATGGGCTGGCTGCGCACATGGACGGCGCGCGGCTGCTCAACGCCGTGGTCGCCAGCGGCGTGCCAGCCGCCGATTACGCGGGCGGCTTCGACAGCGTCTGGATCGACTTCACCAAGGGGCTCGGCTGCCCGGTTGGCGCGGTGCTGGCCGGCTCGGGCGCGTTCATCGAGCGCGCCTGGCGGCTGAAGCAGCGCTGGGGCGGCGCTATGCGCCAGTCCGGCGTGCTGGCGGCGATGTGCCTCCACGCGCTCGACCACAACATCGAGCGGCTGGACGACGACCACCGGCTGGCCCGCCGGATCGGCGCGCGCGTTGCCGCCATGCCGGCCGTCGCGCGGGTGCTGCCGGTCGAGACCAACATCGTCATCTTCGACATCGCCGAGGGTGCGCCAGATGCGCCCGTTCTCGTCGGCGCGCTCCACGCCGAGGGCATCGGCAGCGGCGCGCTCGGCCCGCGGCGGATGCGCTTCGTCACCCACATGGACGTCGACGAGGCGGGTGCCGAGCGGCTCTGCGCGGCGCTGGAGACGGCGCTGGGCTGAGCGCGCAGCCAACCGGCGCCCGCCACCGGTTCGTCAACTCTCCCACCGGCTCGCCGTAGAGGGCGTGCTTGCGCGGGCCGTCCGGCCGGCGGCGCGTGCACGCACACACCCTGCCGGATGCCCGCACTGGACGCACGCCACCGCCGAGGTGCCGCCCCAATGGCGCGCAGGCATCACGCCAGCTCGAACACCGCGTCGGCGGCGACCGGCCCGTGCGGCCGCACCTGTCCCTGGTCCGCCAGACCGATCAGGCTCGCCAGGACGTTGCGCGCCGCTGCCGGCAGCAGGCGCGGGTCGATCTCGGTGTAGATGACCCTCGCCAGCCCGGCAGCGTCGGAGGGGCCGGCCTTCAGCGCCGCCAGGATCTGCTCGAAGCGCTGCCGCCGGTGGTCGATCTGCCAGGCGAGCATCGCTGCCGGGTCGCGAACCGGATGCCCGTGCCCCGGCAGGTACAGCCGGTCGTCGCGCGCCGCCAGCCTCTCCAGCGAGGCCATGAAGGCTGCCATGTCGCCCTCGGGCGGCGAGACCAGCGTCGTCGCGAATCCCATCACCGTGTCGCCGGTGAACACGATTCCCGACCCGTTCCCCTCAAGCGCGAAGCTCAGGTGGTTCGACAGGTGGCCCGGCGTGTGCAGCGCGACCAGCCGCCAGCCGTCGCCCTCGACCGCGTCGCCGTCCGCGAGCGTCCGGTCCGGCCGGAACCCGCGGTCGCCGCCCTCGCCGCCGCCGAGCTCGGCGCCGCTGTCGGCCAGCCTGCGCATGGTCCCGGACATGCCGCTGCCGTGCGGACCGTATCCGATCACCTCGGCCCCGGTCGCCGCGACGACGGCCGGCAGGGCGCCGGTGTGGTCGCGGTGGCTGTGCGTCACCAGCACACGGGCGATCCGCTCGCCCGGCCCCAGCGCCGCAAGCAGCGCCGCCACGTGCGCCGGGTCGTCCGGCCCGGGATCGATCAGCGCCACCTCGCCGCTGCCGACCAGGTAGCTGCGCGTGCCGGTGAACGTGTAGGGTGAGGGGTTGTCGGCGGTCACCCGGCGCACGGCCGGGGCGACCTCCTCGGCCACGCCGTAGCTGACCGACGGGTCCTTGTCGAACGGGTCCATGCGCGCGTCCGCCTTGTGCCGGCCCGGGGCCGGGCCTATCCCCGCCTTCATGCAGAGCCCGTTCCTCCATCTCAAGCGATACATGCCCAAGGGGCTGTTCGGCCGCGCGCTGCTGATTCTCGTCCTGCCGATCGTGCTGCTGCAGGTCGTCGTCGCGCTGGTCTTCATCCAGCGCCACTACGAACTCGGTGACCGAGCAGATGGCCGGCTCGATCGCGCGCGAGCTGAACTTCGCCATCGAGGCGGTCGAGGAGGCGCCCGACGCCGAGAGCGCAAGGCAGCTTCTCCGGCGGATGTCCGCCCCGCTCGGCTTCGAGATGGCGCTGGCCGAGAACGAGCGCGTCGCGCCCGACGCGCTGCGCAAGTTCTACGACCTGACCGGCGGCATCATCGAGCAGACGCTGAAACGCGAGGTGCGCCACCCGCTGTCGGTCGACATGCTGACCTACGAGAAGAATGTCGATGCCTCGATCGCCACGAACAAGGGCGTGCTGCGGGCACTGGTTCCGCGGCGGCGGATGAACGCCGCCAATCCGCATCTGCTTCTGGTCTGGATGACCGCCTCTGCCGGGTTGCTGACGACCATCGCCATCCTGTTCCTGCGCAACCAGGTGCGGCCGATCCGCGATCTCGCGCGCGCCGCGACCGCGTTCGGGCGCGGCCGCTCGCTGCCCTTCCGCCCGGCCGGTGCCGACGAGGTGCGCCGCGCCGGCGCCGCCTTCCTGGAAATGCGCGGCCGCATCGAGCGCCATGTCGAGCAGCGCACGCGGATGCTGTCGGGCGTCAGCCACGACCTGCGCACGCCGCTGACGCGGATCAAGCTGGCGCTGGCGGTCGCCGACGAGACGCCCGAGACCGCCGAGATCGCCCGCGACATCAGCGAGATGGAGCACATGCTGGCCGGCTTCCTGGCGTTCGCCCGCGGCGAGGGCGGCGAGCCGTCCGTGGCCGCCTCGCCGCTGGAGCTGGCCGAGGAGGTCGCGGCCGATGCCCGCCGCCGCGGCGCCACCGTGCAGGTCTTCGCCCAGCTCGAGACGCCGGACCAGCCGATGGTCGACATGCGCCGCCGCGCGCTGAAGCGCGGACTCGGCAACCTGATGAACAATGCCGGCGCCTATGGCGGGCGCATCGCCCTCTCGGTCCGCCTGACGCGCCGCTTCGCCGAGTTCACGGTCGAGGATGATGGCCCGGGCATTCCCGAGGACAAGCGCGAGGAGGTGCTGCGCCCGTTCACCCGGCTGGACGAGGCGCGCAACCAGGACATCCCCGGCACCGGGCTGGGCCTGTCGATCGCGCTGGACGTCGCGCGCAGCCATGGCGGCCAGCTGAGGCTCGACGAGAGCCCCCGGCTGGGCGGCCTGCGCGCCACGCTGACGATCCCACGATGACCCGGCTCGCGCTGAGCCGGCTCGCGCTGCCCCGGCCCGCGACTGGCCGGGTCGCCGGCGTGTTGCGGAGGCGGCGAGAATTTTCCACCATGGCCGCGCGGGCCCGCGTCAGGGTCAGCAACGCAATCGGCGAAGGGCCTCTCGTCACGGCGCCCGCTCGCGGTCGATAACTGGAGACAGACGGAATGGACGTGCTCGTCACCGGAGCGGCAGGCTTCATCGGTTTCCACGTCGCCCGATCCCTGATCGCGCGCGGCGACCGGGTGGTCGGGCTGGACAACGTGAATGCCTATTACGATCCGGCGCTAAAGGAGAAACGGCTCGCCGTGCTGGCGCAGTCGGCGGAAAGCGCGGGCGGGTCGTTCCGGTTCGTCCGGGCCGATCTCGCCGATGCGGCGGCGGTGAACGCGGTCTTCACCGGCGCGGCGTTCGACCGTGTCATCCACCTGGCCGCGCAGGCGGGCGTGCGGCACAGCCTGGACCACCCGCACGACTACGTGCAGTCGAACGTCGTCGGATTCCTGAACGTGCTCGAGGCCTGCCGCCACGCCCGCACGGCGCACCTGACCTATGCCTCGACCTCGTCGGTCTATGGCGCGAACACGACGATGCCGTTCTCCGAGCATGACGGGGTCGACCATCCGCTGCAGTTCTATGCTGCCACCAAGCGTGCGAACGAGTTGATGGCGCACGCCTACAGCCACCTGTACCGGCTGCCGACGACGGGCCTTCGCTTCTTCACGGTCTACGGGCCGTGGGGGCGGCCCGACATGGCGCTGTTCCTGTTCACCAGGGCCATCCTGGCAGGAGAGCCGGTCAGGGTCTTCAATCACGGCAACCACACGCGGGACTTCACCTATGTCGCCGACATCGCCGAGGGCGTGATCCGCACCTCCGACCGGATTGCCGAGCCGAACCCCGACTGGTCGAGCGACGAGCCCGACCCGGCCAGCTCGAACGCGCCGTTCCGGATCTACAACATCGGCAACAACGCCCCCGTGAAGCTGATGCAGTATATCGAGGCCATCGAGGCGGCGCTGGGGGTCGAGGCTAAGAAGGAGTTCCTGCCAGCGCAACCCGGCGACGTTGCCGACACCTATGCCGACGTCTCGGAACTGGTCGCCGCGGTCGGCTACCGGCCGACGACCAAGGTACAGGACGGCGTGCGCGCCTTCGTCGACTGGTACAGGGATTACTACGGCGTCTAGAGCGGATGTTCGAGCCGTTTCGCCCCGATCCCCGCGAAGGCGGAGACCTGTTCGGAACATGAGAGGCTCGCCGCTTCCGCGGGAATGACGGGCCGACCCGCCGACTTCGACTCGATCGGGAAACGCGCTGGAGGCTTCTGCGGAATCGAACCGGCGAGATCCGTTGCGTCCTCGCCGGAGGACTGCTCGTCCCGAGACTGGCCCCGGGACGCTGCCGCGCCGGCGAAACACCCTTGTGAACCCTGCCGCGTGCACGCGCCGTCTCACGAGGAGACGGCGCTGGCTACGACCGCCGGATAGGAGCCGGCAGGGTTCCGTCCTAGTGCGCGAGCGTCGTGGTCGAGAGGCGCTCGATCTCTTCCTTGAGATGCAGCTTCTCGCGCTTCATCGCCGTGATTTCGAGATGGTTGACCGAAGGTCGTCGTTCCTCCTCCCTGATCTTCACCTTAAGCGATTCGTGCTTGTGGCGGAGTTGATCGAGGTGGGACGAGACGCTCATGAGAGACCTCCTGCTGCTTCGATCGTCAGACCAGTAGACCACCATTCCGGGCCGTTGTCACTCGGCGGCTATCCCCGGCCATCACCTGATGTGGGGTCGTTCAGCGCGGCGGCAAGGCCGTCTCGACAAGCTTCGCCCAGTAGGCGACGCCGATCGGCGAGACCTCGTCGTTGAAGTCGTAGCGCGTCGTGTGCAGCGGGGCCGATTCGCCGTTGCCGATGAACACGAACGCGCCCGGCCGGGCCTGCGCCATGAAGGCGAAATCCTCGCCGCCCATGGTCGGCGGGCGGTTACGGTCGACGCGATCGGCGCCGACCAGCTCCTCCAGCACGCGCCCGGCAAAGGCCGCCTCGGCGTCGTCGTTGACGCAGGGCGGATAGGGCACCTCACCCGTGATCAGCGTCGCGCCGACGCCCATGCCCGCGGCGACCGACTCGCAGATGCGCCGCATCTCGTCCTTGATCAGCGTGTCCACCTCGGGGTCGAAGCTGCGCATCGTGCCGCCGATAACGGCCTCGTCGGGGATGACGTTGTTGGCACTGCCGGCGTGGAACCGCGTGACCGAAACGACGGCCGGCTTCAGCGGGTCGACCTTGCGGGCGACGATCGACTGCAGCGCCGTTACGATCTGCGCGCCGGCGACGATCGGGTCGCACGCACGGTGCGGGAACGCGGCGTGCCCGCCAGCGCCACGCACGGTGATCTCGAACTCGTCGGCCGAAGCCAGCACCGGGCCGGGCCTGACCGCGAAGGTGCCGGCCGGCGCGCCGGGCCAGTTGTGCATGCCGTAGACGGCGCGCGCCGGGAAACGCTCGAACAGCCCGTCCTCGATCATCGTCTTGGCGCCGCCGCCGCCCTCCTCGGCCGGCTGGAAGCAGAAATAGACGGTACCCTCGAAATTGCGCGTCTCGGCGAGGTGGCGCGCAGCCCCCAGCAGCATGGTCGTGTGCCCGTCATGGCCGCAGGCGTGCATCTTGCCGGGGTTCTGGCTGGCATAGGGCAGCCCCGTCTCCTCGGGCATCGGCAGCGCGTCCATGTCGGCGCGCAGCAGGATCGCCTCGCCGCCCGGTCCGCCGCGGCCGTGCAGCACGCCGACGACGCCCGGGCCGCCGACCCCGGTCTCGACCGCGTCCAGGCCAAAGGCGCGCAGCTTCTCGGCGACGGTCGCGGCCGTCCGGTGCTCGTTGAAGGCGAGCTCCGGGTTCTGGTGCAGGTCACGGCGCCACTCGGCCAGGTCGGGCGCCATGGCGGCAATCGAGTTCGGGATCGGCTGCATGATCTGGGGTCCTCTCAGAAGTCCAGCGCCGCGGCATCGCGCAGGATCGCGCGCGCCCGGGCGGTGTAGTCGTCGCCGTCGGCACGGTGTGCGGCGCCCTCGTGCAGGACAAGGGGCGCGGCCAGGCGGAACGGCGCCCGCCCGCCCTTGCGGGCGCAGAGGATGACGCGCTTGGCGTCGCGCCCGGCGCGCGCGGCCAGCGGCAGCACGGCGGCAGCGGCGCGGCCGGCCAGCGACGACAGGATCTCGGGCAGCCCGTCGGCGCGCATGATGGTGACGACGTGCCCGCCCGGCCGACAGCGCGCCAGCGCGGCGGCGATCCAGTCGGAGAGCCCCGCCCCCTCCCCCGCGGCGCCGCGGCGGTTCGCCATGTCCCGGCCCGGATCGGGCGAGGCGATCCCCTCGGGCGCGTGGAAGGGCGGGTTCAGCATGACCGCCGCGAAGCTCTGCGCCCGCAGCACCGGCGGCATGGCGCGCAGGTCGCCCTCGTGCACCGCCAGCGCATAGCCGTTCAGCGCCGCGTTCTCTCGCGCCAGCCCGGCATAGAGCGGCTGCACCTCCAGCCCGTGCAGCGCGACGCCCTCGACGCGCGCGCCGAGGCACAGCGCCGCCGTCCCGGCGCCGCAGCCGAGGTCGAGCACCGCGTCGCCCGGCCGTGCCGGCACGGCGGCCGCCAGCAGCACCGGGTCGGTCGCCGCGCGATAGCCGCGCACCGGCTGGCGGATGCGCAGCCGGCCGCCCAGGAACCCGTCCTCGACAACCTCGGAGAGATCGTCGGCAACGGCGCCGGGCGCCGCGTCGCTCACAGCCACGACTCGGGCTCGTAGGGCTCGATGCCGTTGTCGCGCATCACCCGGCGGGCGCGGTCCAGATCGTCGGCGCGGACCATCAGGCGGCGCGGGAAGATGCCGATCGAGCCCTCGACGCTGCTGATGTTTGTGTCGAGGGGAAAGCAGTCTATACCCTCGCCCCGAAGCAGGGCCGAGGCGAACGGCACCAGGGTAGGATCGGTCGTGCGGAGCAGTTCTTCCATGCCATCTGTGATAGGCGATCGGACAGGCCTCGTCGAGGGCGCGTGCTGATGGCCGACGCTGCGGTGGAGCCCGGCCGGCAGGGACCGTTCGAGCGGCTGACCGCGCTCGTCGCCGACGACCTGACCGCCGTCAACGCGCTGATCCGCGAGCGCATGGCCTCCGAGCACGCGCCACGCATCCCGGCGATCTCGGCGCACCTGATCGAGGCCGGCGGCAAGCGGCTGCGGCCGATCCTCACGCTGGCGGCCAGCCGGCTCTGCGGCTATGGCGGCACCGACCACCTCAAGCTGGCGGCGACCGTCGAGTTCATCCACACCGCGACGCTGCTGCACGACGACGTCGTCGACGAGAGCGCCCAGCGGCGTGGCCGGGCAACCGCCAACATCCTGTGGGACAACAAGTCGAGCGTGCTGGTCGGCGACTACCTGTTCAGCCGCTCGTTCCTGCTGATGGTCGAGACCGGCAACCTGCGCGTGCTGGAGATCCTGTCGACCGCCTCGGGCGTCATCGCCGAGGGCGAGGTCCTGCAGCTGACGACGGCGCACGACCTGGCCACCGACGAGGCGCGCTATGGCCGCGTCATCCACGGCAAGACCGCCGCGCTCTTCCAGGCGGCGACCGAGGTCGGCGGCGTCATCGCCGGCGTGGGCGAGGCCAGGATCCAGGCGCTGGCCGAGTATGGCCACGGGCTCGGCATGGCGTTCCAGCTGTCGGACGACTACCTCGACTATGGCGGCTCGTCGGCGGCGCTGGGCAAGAATGTCGGCGACGACTTCCGCGAGGGCAAGGTGACGCTGCCCGTCATCATCGCCTACCAGCGCGGAGACGACGAGGCGCGCGCCTTCTGGCAGCGCACGATCGGGCGCGGCGAGCAGCGACCGGACGATCTCGAGCAGGCGATGGCGCTGCTGACGGCCGCCGACGCCCTGCCCGAGACGCGGGCGCGCGCCCGCGCCGAGGCGGACCGGGCGATCGCCGCGCTCGACTGCTTCGCGCGCGGGGCGCTGCGCACCGCGCTGGAAGAGATCGCCGACTTCGTCGTCGAACGCGCGGTCTGATCCGGAGGACGCCCGGGGCGGCATCCTGACGCCCGCCGGGCCGACCGGGCAGCGTTCTTACGCGCGGGAATTTTCACGCCACTGTTATCGCACGAGTTTCCCCTCGCGCCCCTAAACGGCCGGGCCGGGCGCGTCCTCGTCGCGTGAATGGGCGCAGGTCCCGGGACCCGGCCGTCTCGCGCCGGCCACGATACCGGCGGCCTGCCAGCGCACCCTGACTCACCGCCGGTCCGATCGGGCGACTCACTGCACGCAAGAGATGCCGGGCGGAGCCGCGAAGGGCGGTGGTGCCGGGCGACGGGCGCCGGCGCCCCCGTCAGGCCTCGCCCGCCTCGACCCAGGCGCGAGCCTCGTCGACATGGCTGGGCGCGAAGAAGCGCATCTCGGCGTCGAACAGGTGCGACGAAACCCGCACGGCCCACTCCTGCCAGCGCCGGTCGCCGACAATCGCAGTGCGGCCGATCTGCTTTCGCCGGCGCAGGTCGAACTTCAGGTCCTCCCACATCGCGCCGATGCTCCAGCTCGTGACGCCGACGATGTCGATGAGGAAGCGAAGCCGGCCGTGCTGGTCCAGCAACGCCTCCAGCCCCGGCAGGGCGCGGTCGTAATCCTCGCGCGAGATGGCACCGCTTGCATGGATGGTGACGACGCCAAGCGCGTCGGGATCGCTGATCGTGAACATGGGAACCTCCTTTCGCCCGCCCGGCGGGACGGACGCCAGGACCGGCGCCAGGACGGACGCAGAAAAGGAGCGCCGCCACCGCCTTGTTGTCAACGGGCAAGGCCGGCGGCCGTGCCGAGCCACGTGGGTCCGCCCCGTGGAACCGCCGCGCGGGCCCGCCGCTTGTTTCCCGCCGCCGTCCTCCGGCCAGTCATCGGCGGCGCGCGTCAGCCAGAGCCGCCATTGCTCCGGGGGGCCATGGCGAACACCGCGACCGTCGCCCCTGCACCGCCCCGTGCGCGGGCGGCGGGGTCAGCGCCCGCTGCTCGGGGCGGTCGGGGTGCCGGGACCTGCCATGCCCGGCCCCACGGCCGCGGCCGCGACCCACCAGCCGGGTCGGGCGCGGCGCAGCCGGGCGGCCAACGCATCGGCACTCGCCTCGGTAGCGCAAAGCGCGAAACAGGTCGCCCCCGAGCCGGACATGCGGGCAAGCGGCGCACCGGCGAGCGCATCCAGCACCTCGCCGACCTGCGGGCAGATCGCCACCGCCGGCGCCTGCAGATCGTTGCGCTGCGTCGCCAGCCAGCCGGCGAACTCGTCGAACCCGGCGAAGCCCGCCTCGGGCAGTGGCGGCGGCGCCGGCGGGTTGCGGTCGCTCACGCCGGCGAAGACGGCGCCGGTCGGCACCGCGACGCCCGGGTTGACCAGCACCAACCAGCAGGCCGGCAGCGGCGGCGCCGGGGTCAGGCGCTCGCCGATGCCCTGCATCCGCATGGGCCGGGGCGCGGCGCGGCAGACCGGCACGTCGGCACCCAGCGACAACGCCAGGTCGTCCGGCACCGGCACGTCCCAGAGCCGCGACAGCAGCGCCAGCGCCGCCGCGGCGTCGCTCGACCCGCCACCGATGCCCGAGGCGACGGGCAGCGCCTTCACCAGGTGCAGCGCCGCGCCGTCGCGCACGCCCTGACGCCCGGCCAGCGCGCGCGCGGCGCGCAGAACCAGGTTGTTGTCGGGAGCCGGCGTCAACGCGCCGGCGAACGGCCCGGAGACCTCCAGCGACAGTCCGGGCGCCGGCCGGACCTCCAGCCGGTCGCCGAGCACCGGAAACACGACCAGCGAGTCAAGCAGGTGATAGCCGTCCGACCGACGCCCGCAGAGATGCAGCGTCAGGTTGACCTTCGCCGGGGCGAGGCGGGAGAGAACGGCAGGCCGGACGATCGGGGCGGGCGCAGCAGCGGCCTCAGCCGCCACTCTGCGCCTTCTTGTCCGCGGCCGTGTCCTTGACGACCTTGCGGCCGATGACGCCGGGCTGGCCGTCGGCCTCCTCGGCCGCCAGCACGGCATCCAGACCCTTGTCCAGCTTCTTGCGGATGCGCTCGGCCTCGTCCTCGTCGGGCTTGAACGACAGCGCGCGCTTCCACTGGAAGCGGGCCTCGGTCTTGCGGCCGACCATCCACAGCGCGTCGCCGTAGTGGTCGTTGATGACCGGGTCGACCGGGCGCAGCTCGACGGCGCGCTCGAGCTGTTCCTTGGCCTTTGGAAACTCGCCGAAGCGGAACAGCACCCAGCCAAGCGAATCGACGATGTAGCCGTCGTCCGGCCGCTGGTCGACGGCCTGGCGGATCATCTTCTCGGCCTCGCCCAGGTTCTCGCCGCGCTCGACCCAGCTGTAGCCCAGGTAGTTCAGCACGTCCGGCTGGTCAGGCTCGAGCTCCAGCGCCTTGCGGAAATCGGCCTCGGCGCGGTTCCACTGCTTCGAGCGCTCGAGCGTGATGCCGCGCTGGTAGAACAGCGGCCAGTACTGCGGCTGGGCCGCGTCGCCGAGCAGCGCGATGGCGCGGTCATAGGCGGCGGCGGCCTCCTCGAAGCGGCTCTCGCGGCGCAGCATGTCGCCCAGCGCCGTGTGCGCCTCCAGCGCGTCGGGAAAGCGCTCGACCGCCGCGCGCATCGCCGCCAGCGCGTCGTCGGTGCGGCCTTCCTCCTGCAGCGCCTGGGCCTTGCCGATCTGCGCGCTCAGCGCCTCCGGCGAGCCGCTCGGGATGGCCTCGTAGGCGGCGATCGCCTGGTCGTACTGGCCGTCGCCGTGCAGGATCTGCGCGATCAGCAGTTGCGCCTCGGTCAGGCCGGGGGCGAGCCAGGTCGCCAGCCGCGAATAGGCGAGCGCCACGAGCCGGTTCTGCCCGCGCGCCAGCAGGCCCGAGACGCCGTACAGCACCTCGGCCGCGCCCTGCTCGGCGGTCGTCACCAGCGGCTTCGGCACGTTGCCCTCGGAAAGGCGGTCCGAGACCTGCGCCAGCGTGCGGCTGCCATAAGTGCCCTGCAGGCGGTCCTTGATGACCGCCATGGCTTCGTCCTTGCGGCCGAGCCGCGCCAGCGCGCCGGCCTGCAGGCGTGCGAGGCGCAGCGTGCCGCCCTCGGTCATCTCGGCGGCGCGGGCGAACGAGGCGGCCGCGGCCTCGTCATCGCCGGTCGCTGCCTGCATCAGCCCCAGGTGATAGGCAGCGACGACCTGTCCCGGCCGGCCGTTCGCCTCGGACTTCTCCAGCGCCGTCAGCGTCTCGATGGCCTTGTCGTTCTTGCCCTGGGCATAGTCCGCCCAGGCCGCCATGATCTGGCCGACGAAGGGCGCGTTGTCGCCCAGCAGCTTGGAGGCCGCCTGCGGGTCGCCCTTCTTCAGGTCGCCCGCGGCCAGCGCCAGCACGCCCAGGTGATGGCCGGGCTGCACCTTCTCGAGTTTCTTCGCCAGCTCGATGCCCTGCGCCACGTTGCCGGCGGCGATCTCGTGCGTCATCGCGCGTTCGAGCAGGCTGGTGTTCTCGGCGTCCCGGCTCAGCGCCTCGGAATAGAGCCGCGCCGCCGCGGCGACGTCGCCCTCGGCCTCGGCCTGCCTGGCCGCCAGGTAGGGCCCGGCAACGCCCGTCTCCGTCGCGCCGACCGGTGCAACCCCGGCCACCATGGCCGCGATCACGGCCGGAATCACTGCGCGCGAAATCGTTCTGGAAAGCCCTGCCATCGTGCCCGCCTGAAAAACCCCTGGGCCCGGCCACGCCGGCCGGCCTTCCCAACTCAAGATAAACCCCGTGGCCGCTAATGCAATTCGAATTGCGGGAACGTGACCTCACGGCACCACAAGTGGCCGAATTGCCGGGGACGCAAGTGCCGGTCAGCCGGGCAGCCCGCGCATCCAGGCGACGAGCGCCGGCGCCAGCAGCGCCTGCGCCCGGGCGCTGACGAAGACGCCGACATGGCCGGTCGGCAGCGACAGTTCGCTGTAGAGGCAGGGCGCGACATGACGGCCCAGCGCGCGCGAGCAGGGCGGCGGGATGATGTGGTCGGCGGCGGCATAGACGTTCAGCACCGGCACGCCGATGCGCGCCAGCTCGACCGGCGCCCCGCCGCGGGGCGCGAACCGCCCCTCGGCCAGCGCGTTCCGGCGGTAGAGCCCGACCAGCCAGTCGCGCGCCAGCGCGCCGGGCAGGTCCGGCCGGTCCGCCAGCCACCTCTCCATCGCCAGGAATGTCGCGAGCCGCCCCGGCTCGCGCGCCGCGTCGGGCAGCTCGACCGCGTATTTGGCGAGCGTCCTGACCGGGTTGAGCTGGTTGAACACCAGCCCCATCAGCTCGCCCGAGAGCGTGCCGTCCGGCCCGACGAGCGACTCGAGATCGGCCTCCTCCAGCGAGCGCACCCAGAGGTTCAGAAGCCCGTGCGCCGGGTCGGCATCAGCGGTATCTGCATGGAAATCGACAGGCGTCACGGCCAGGATCAGGCCGGCCAGCGCGTCCCCGCCCCGCTGGGCGTGCCGCGCCGCGTGGCAGGCGGCGAAGGTGCCTCCCTGGCAGATGCCGAAGGGCACGACGCGGCGCGCGCCGCTGGCCGCGCGCACCGCCTCGATCGCCTGCCCCAGAAGCGTGTCCGAATAGTGGTCGAAGCCGTTGCCGGACTCCTCGGGCCCCGCATGGCCCCAGTCGAGGACGAAGACGTCGACGCCGGCCGCCAGCAGGTTGCGTACCAGCGAGCGCTCGGGCGTCAGGTCGGTCATCGTCTGCCGCCCGATCAGCCCGTAGCAGATCAGCAGCGGGCCGAGCACCGGCCGCCGGCCGAGCGGCCGGTAGCGCGACAGGACCGCCCGGCCCGAGCGCCAGACCACGTCCTTCGGCGTCTGCGCGATCCGGACCTGGTCCAGCCCGAGCTGCTGCGCCAGCCGGGAACCGGCGCGCACGGCGCCGATCTGCGCCTCGCTCCAGCTCACTCAGCCCGGCGCGCCAGCGCGCGACGGCGCGCAGCACGGCGCGCTGGGCATCGAGGAAGGCCTCGCCCCGCTGCGTCGCGATGAACTCGGCCTCGGCGATGGCGAACCAGCGGTCCCGCACGAGGCGCCAGTCGGGCGGCGGCCCGGCCGGGTCGACCATCGCCCGGCGCTGGATGTCGAAGCCCTCGCGCACGCGGCCCCAGGCGCCCAGCACGACGCTGCGGTAACGCGCCGCCGCCTCGGCCAGCGCCGCCCAGCTCTCGCCGCGACCCGGCGGCGCGACGCTGCCGGCCAGCGCCGACCAGAACCCGTCAAAGGCGTCCGGCTCGGGCGCGACCGTCGACGAGGGCGGCGCGTCCGACGGCGCATCATCCGGCGCATCATCCGGCGCCGGAGCACCGCACGCGGCCGACCAGAAGGCGCGCTGCCCATCCTCCCACAGCCTCGCCAGCGCCTCGATGCCGAGTGCATTCATGCCGTCTCCGACCCACCGTCGCTGGCAGGCTATGGCGTGCAACCATGAACGGCAACGCGGCGTTGCGCGACGTCCGCGCCATCGCCCCTTCCCATCGTCGCGGCCCGCCAGGCGGCGCCGCCCGCGATCACGCAGGCGCGCTCCGGAGCACCATGACAGTCAGCAGGGCAAGCGCCCCCGCCTGCCCCAGGACGATGCGCCGGAGCCGGCTCCGGAACGGCTCCTTCCACGTCTTGTGGCGCAAGAGCCGCTGGCCGAGCATCGCGCCCAGACTGCCGCCGATCAGGGCGACCTTGAGCAGCCTCCGCTCCGGGATGCGCCATCCCCCCTCGCGGGCGCGCTTCTTGTCCCAGGCGAACAGCAGGAACGCATAGGCATTCACCAGCAGCACATAGGCCGCCATCACCCCCAGCACCTGCATCTGCATCCGCCCCCGCGACCATGCCGAGCCCGAGCAAAGGCCGGAATTCGGGCGGAACCGTGACTCGCTCCCCCGCCGGCCGTCCCCCGCCCAGTCGGGCTGGTATCGCCTGGCCCGCGCGCCCGCCGCGCCGCCCTACAGCATCGAGGGCAGCACCTGGTCGGGCGGGCGGTGACCGTCGGCGAAGGTCTTGATGTTGATGATGACCTTCTCGCCCATCTCGATGCGCCCCTCCTCGGTCGCCGAGGCCATGTGCGGCAGCAGCAGGACGTTCGGCAGCCCCTTCAGCCGCGGGTTCACCCCCGGCGCGTGCTCGAACACGTCCAGCCCGGCGCCCGCCAGCTCGCCCTTGGCCAGCATCCGCGTCAGCGCGTTCTCGTCGATCACCTCGCCGCGCGCCGTGTTGACGACATAGGCCGTCGGCTTCATCAGCTTCAGCCGCCGGCTGGACAGCAGGTGGTAGGTGCCGGGCGTGTGCGGGCAGTTGACGCTGACGATGTCCATGCGCGCCAGCATCTGGTCGAGCGACTCCCAGTAGGTCGCCTCCAGCTCGGCCTCCAGCGCCTCGTGGACGCGGCGGCGGTTGTGGTAGTGGACCTGGATGCCGAAGGCGCGCGCGCGGCGCGCCACCGCCGTGCCGATCCGCCCCATGCCGACGATGCCCAGCCGCTTGCCGCGGATGCGGTGGCCCATGATCGCGGTCGGGCTCCAGCCCTGCCAGCTGTCCGAGGCCATCAGCTCGATGCCCTCCTTCAGCCGGCGCGGCACCGCCAGGATCAGCGCCATCGTCATGTCGGCGGTGTCCTCGGCCAGCACGCCGGGCGTGTTCGACACCAGGATCCCGCGCGAGCGCGCCGTCTCGACGTCGATATGGTCGACGCCGGCGCCATAGTTGGCGATCAGCTTCAGGTCCGGCCCGGCCTGCGCCAGCAGCGCCTGGTCGATCTCGTCGGTCAGCGTCGGCACCAGCACGTCGGCGCTGGCCACCGCCTCGCGCAGCGCGGCCGGCGACAGCGGCTGGTCGGTCTCGTTCAGCCGGACGTCGAAAAGCTCGCGCATCCGGGTCTCGACCGGCTCGGGCAGGCGACGGGTAACGACGACCTTCGGACGCGCGCGGCTCATACTCTTCCCCCAGGTGACGGCCTCGTGATAGAATCACCCCCGTCGCGGGTGAAGGAAAATCTTCCCGCCCGGCGACACGGCCGCCCCGGCGACGATCGGGGCTGTCCGGCGAGGCAGGGCAGAGGCAGGCATGCAGCAGCGGCGCGCGCGCCCGGGCGCGACCTTCCGGCGGATACTGGGGGCGGCGGCGCTGGGCGCCATGATCGGCGTGACCACCTCGGGTCACGCGCAGGACGGCGGTCGGCTCGGTCACCAACCTGCCGCTGCCGCGCTACGTGTCGCTGCGCTCCTCCGACATCAACGTGCGCCGCGGCCCCGGCCTCGACTACCGCAAGGACTGGGTCTTCCATCGCGCCGGGCTGCCGGTGAAGATCGTCGACGAATACGGCGACTGGCGGCGCATCGTCGACAAGGACGACGCCGGCGGCTGGGTCTACCACGCCATGCTGACCGGCCGGCGCACCGTGCTGGTCGTCGAGAACAGCGTCACGCTGCGCGACGACCCCAGCGACGCCGCCGCCGCCGCCGCCGTGGCCGAGCAGGGCGTCGTCGCCCGGCTGGACCAGTGCAATCCCGGCTGGTGCGAGATCGAGGCCGACGGCTACAGCGGCTGGGTGCGCAAGGCGTCGCTCTGGGGCGTCGACCCGGGCGAGGTCGTGGATCCCTGATCCGGGCCGCCCTCCGGCCCCCCGTCCAGCACGGCCGAGAACGCCGCCAGCGCCTGCTCCAGCGTCCGGCTCCGGTCCAGCGTCTCGCGCGTCTCGGCGGCGAAGGGCGTGCTGCGCCATGATCCGGTAGATCTCGGCCGCCGCGCGGTGGAACCCGTCCGGCACGCCGACCGCCCCCAGCGTGTCGGCGATCTCCTCCATCTCGGGCGCCCAGCGCTCCGAATCCGCCGGCACGAAGGGGATGCGCCCGCGCATCGAGGCCAGCGGCCCGGCCTGGCTGCCCTCGAACTCGGCCACCAGCGCGTCATAGACGTCCAGCCGCACCGCCGCCAGCAGCAGCGCCGTCTGCAACGCGGTCGTCCCCTTGGTCAGCGCCGCGTAGACCATCTTCAGCGCCGAGGCGCGGCCGATCTCGGCGCCGATCGCCTGCACGCGCATCGCCTCGTGATCCAGCGCCAGCATCGGCCCGCAATCCGGCCCCGAAACGTAGAAGCGCGTGCCGGGCGACTTGATCGGGTTCAGCCCGATGATGCCGGCGTCGATCACCGGCGCCCCGGCCTCGGCGATGATCCCGGCCACCCGCCGCATCGTCATCGGCGAGACGGCGTTGCAGTCGACATAGACCGGCCGGTTGCCGGTGCGCTCCATCGCACCCGCCACCGCCACGGCCTGCGCCTCGGCCCGGTCGGGCGGCAGGATCGACAGCACCATGCCCGCCGCGCCGACCGCGGCGTCGACGCCGCCCGCGTCGCGCAGCCCGGCCCGGCCCGCCAGCCGGTGCGTGTGCTCGCTCCGCCCGTCCAGCGCCGTGACGACCTCGTGCCCGGCGGCAATGAGAGCCTGCCCGACGCCATGCCCCATGTCGCCCGGCATCAGGATCGCAATCGTCGCCATGCTCTCGCCTCCGTTGGTTCCGCGGCGACGATCATCGGCCGGCGCGCCTGCCGCCGCAAGGCCGCCCGGCCCCACCGGCGTGATGCGTCCGCCCCCGGCGCCGGCTCCGCCCGACCAGACCCCACAGTCGCCTCGACAGTGCGTGTCGCCGGCTATAGGTGCCAAAGATGCGCACCTTCCTTGTCGACACGCTGGCGACGATCGTCTTCTTCACGACCGTCGCCGCGTTCAGCGAACTCGTCGTGGCGGGGATGGAGCCGCGTCAGGTCCTGATCGCCCGGGCCATCATGGTCCCGGTGATGGTCGCGACCGGCCGGCCTTACGGTCTCTGGCGCGACTGGCTCTTCGCCCGCCTCCGGCCGCGGTCGCGACTGGCCGCTCTGGCGACGGACACCGCGGCGTTTCTCGGCTTTCAGGTGCCGGTCTACGCCGCGACGCTGGCCGCCGCCGGCGCGGACGGCGCCGAGATCGCCAGGGCGGTCGGCGCGGCGATCGTCTTCATGATCGCCGTCGGCCGGCCCTTCGGCGTGTTCCTGGAAGCTGTGCGCAGGGCCACCGGCACCGCCGCCGGCCGACCGACGCCTCCCGCCTGAACGACCCCAACCTGCCCCCGCCCTGAACCCGCGCGGCGTCTCGCCGGCCGTTCGGCGCCGCCCGAGCCCGGCAGGCGGCGCGCCCCAGCGCGCCCGGCGCCCTACCAGCCGACCGCGGCGCCGTCCTTGCGCGGGTCGGAGCCGCCGGTCAGCACGCCCGTCTCGTGGTCGATCCAGATCGCCTGGCTGCCGCCGATCGGCTTGCGCGGCGTCACGACGCGGTGGCCCATTCCGGCCAGCTCGGCGCGCATCGGCTCGGGCACGGTCAACTCGACCTCGACCTCGCCGGTGTAGGGGTCCGGCATCCAGCGCGGCAGGTCCATCGCCTCCTGGATGTCGCGGCCATAGTCGAACATCCGCGTCAGGAACTGCATGTGCCCCATCGCCTGGTACTGCCCGCCCATGACGCCGAAGCTCATGCACACCCTGCCGTCCTTCGAGACCATGGCCGGGATGATGGTGTGCAGCGGCCGCTTGCCCGGCTCGATGCGGTTCGGGCTGGCCGGGTCCAGGCTGAAGCCCTGCGCCCGGTTGGTGAAGACGACGCCCGATTTCGGCGCGCAGAGCCCGGCGCCCCAGTTGCTGAACAGCGTGTTGATGAAGGAACACGCGTTCCGGTCCTTGTCGACGACGGTGATGTAGACCGTCTCCTTGTGCCGCACCAGGTCCGGCTGCGGCATCGGGTCGGCGGCGCGGCTCATGTCGATCCGCGACCGCAGCCGGTCGGCATAGGCCTCGGACAGCAGCGTCTCGACATCGACGTCGGCATAGGCCGGGTCGGCGACGTAGACGTTGCGCGCCGTATAGGCCAGCCGCGCCGCCTCGATCTCGGCGTGCATCCGCTTCACCGTCACCGGCGTCTGCCCGGCCTCGATCCCGGCCATGATGTTCAGCAGCAACAGCGCGATGACGCCCTGCCCGTTCGGCGGGCACTGGTGCACGTCGTAGCCGCGGAACCTGCCGCTGATCGGCGTGACGTAGTCGCCCTTCGCGTTGGCGAAGTCCTCCATCGTGTGCAGTCCGCCCAGGGACCGCAGGTAGTCGACCATGTCGCGCGCGATCTCGCCGGTGTAGAAGGCGTCCCGCCCGCCATCGGCGATCGCCTGCATGGTCCGCGCCAGCTCCGGCTGGCGGTGCACCGCGCCGACCCTGGGCGGCTCGCCGTCGGCCAGGAAGATGCGCGCCAGCGTCGGGTCGTTCTTCATCAGCGCGACAGCGCCCGCCCAGTCCGCCGAGGTGCGCGATGCGACCGGATAGCCGTCGCGCGCATAGCCGATGGCCGGCGCCAGCAGCTCGGCCAGCGGCATGGTGCCGTGATCGGCGGCCAGCTGCACCCAGGCGTCGACCGCCCCCGGCACGACGACCGAGTGCGGCGACTGGCGCGGCAGCGCCGTGATGCCCTGCTCGGCGTACCAGTCGCAGGTCGCCCCGGTCGGCGCCCTGCCCGAGCCGTTGAAGGCGACGATGCCGTCCGAGGCGGTGCCCGACCCGGCGGGCGTCCAGAGGCAGAAGCAGTCGCCGCCGATGCCCGTCGAGCCCGGCTCGACCACGCACTGCACCGCGCAGGCGGCGATCGCGGCGTCCATCGCGTTGCCGCCGGATCGCAGCACCTCCAGCGCCACGGCCGTCGAGATGGTGTTGCTCGTCGCGGCCATCGCCGTCATGCCGTGCGCCGGCGAGCGCCCCGGCAGTTCCAGATCGCGCATGTCGTCTCCCCTTGCACGCCCGGCCCTGCATTGCGGCGGGCGCGGCGGCGGTATACTCCCGGGCGGCTCCCGGTTGCGGAGGCCTCTATCACCCGGCGCAAGCCGCGTGCAAATCACCATGCAGATGGATCGCGGGCCGCTGCCCCGTCATGATGCGTCCGCCATGATCCGCCCGCCGGCCCGACGCCGGCGACAGGGAGCCGACGCATGCCCTACCCGCAGGACCTCCTGCCCGTGAACCTCGCGGCAAAGCTCGCGCTCTTCGACGAGCGCTGGTCGCCCCGGATCGTCGCGCGCTTCAACGGCCACGAGGTCATGGTGGCAAAGCTGGAGGGCGCCTTCCCCTGGCACGTCCACGAGGACACCGACGATTTCTTCCTGGTCCTCTCCGGCCGCATCCGCCTCGAGACCGAGGCCGGCAACGTCAATCTAGGCCCCGGCGAGCTGCACGTCGTGCCCCGGGGCGTCCGCCACCGCCCGGTCGCCGAGGCCGAGGCGCACGTCCTCCTGATCGAAACCGCCGGCACGCCGAACACCGGCGACCCCGCCACCGCCGCCGCCAAGGTCGAGATCTGATGCTGACCGCGCAGACCGTCACGCTGGTGCTGGCCGCCTTCGCGCTCGGCGGCTTCGTCAAGGGCGCCATCGGCATGGGGCTGCCGGTCGTCGTGCTGACGCTGCTGGCGCTGATCATGCCGCTCAAGGCGGCGATGGCGATCTTCCTGATCCCGGCGGTCGCCGCCAACATCTGGCAGGCGACGAACGGCCCCTTCCTGCCGGTGCTCTTCCGCCGGCTCTGGCCGTTCCTGCTCGGCGCGGTCACGGGCATCGCCATGGGCGTCTTCGCGACGCACGACGCGCCGACCGAGACCATGGTCATGTTCCTCGGCATCATGCTGGTGATCTACTCGACCTATGCGCTGGCCGGTCCGCGCCTGCCCGCGCCCGGCCGCCACGAGAACTGGCTCTCGCCGATCTCGGGCGCGCTCGGCGGCGTGATCTTCGGCATGGTCGGCGTCTTCATCATCCCCGGCCTGCTCTACCTCGAGACGCTCCGCCTGCCGCGCGACCAGCTCGTGCAGGCCATGGGGCTGACCTTCGTCACCATCTCGGGCACGCTGGCGGTCTCGATGGCCGGCTTCAACCTGGTGACGGGAGAGCTGGCGCTGCTCTCCATCCTCGGCCTCCTCCCGGTCTTCGGCGGCATCTGGCTCGGCCAGCGCGTCCGTCACCGCATCCCGGAGGCGTTCTACCGCAGGCTCTTCTTCATCTCCCTGATCTTCTCGGGGTTCTACATGGTCGCCAAGGCAGGAGGAGCGTTCGGATGATCGCCAGACCAGACGTCACCGTCGGCATCTGCGGGCTCGGAGCGATCGGCATGAAGGTCGCCCGCGCGCTGGACGAGGGCGCGATCGAAGGAATGCGCGTCACCGCCGTCTCGGCCCGCGACCTCGAGGCGGCGCGCGGCCGCCTGGCCGGCTTTTCCGCCCCGCCCCAGGCCGTCCCCGCCGAACGCCTGCCCGAATTGGCCGAGGTCATCGTCGAATGCGCCCCGGCCGCGGTCTTCGACAGCATCGCCCGCGCCACCATCGAGGCCGGCCGCGTCCTGATGCCGCTCTCGGTCGGCGCGCTCCTCGACCGCATGGAGCTGGTCGACCGCGCCCGCGAAACGGGCGCCCGCATCATCGTGCCGACCGGCGCGATCATCGGCCTCGACGCCGTCCGCGCCATGGCCGAGGGCGAGGTCCGCTCCGTAACGCTGGAAACCCGCAAGCCGCCGCGCGGCCTTGCCGGCGCGCCCCACCTCGTGGCCAACAACATCGAGGTCGAGGGCCTGGCCGAGCCGACACTGGTCTTCCGCGGCACGGCGCGCGAGGCCGCCCGCGGCTTCCCTGCCAACGTCAACGTCGCCGCCGCCCTGTCGCTGGCCGGCATCGGCCCCGACCGCACCACCGTCGAGGTCTGGGCCGACCCCGGCCTCGACCGCAACGTCCAGTCGGTGCGCATCGTCTCGGACTCGGCCGAGGCCGAAATGACGATCCGCAACATTCCCAGTGCCGAGAACCCGCGCACCGGGCGCATCACCGCGCTCAGCGTGCTCGCCTGCCTCCGCCGCATGACCGCGCCGCTGGTCGCCGGCACCTGACGCGAACGTTCTCGCCGAGCGCTGACTGGGATGCGCGTCCCACCCGCCGCGCGCCCGGTTGAGTCGGGCCCGGCTGCCCCGGGAATGCGCTTCGGCGCCCCTGCAGGTGGCACGAGGGTCTTCACCTGCCGGGCAGCCGCGTTCCCCCGGTCAACCCTGACCGCCCTGACAGGCCGGGGGCTTCTTGCAGCGGCCCCGGCACCCGACCCGGTGCGCTCCGGGAAACACAGCCAGGCACAGCCCGCCGCGAAACTCGACATCCGCGCCGTTCGCGCGTAACCTTCGGCGGTCATGCGGTGCCATTTCCCGCCGTCTGCGCCGATCTCCATCCGCGCGCAGAACATCCTCGAACCCAAGGCCAGGACGCGCCCGAAGGTCGAGCGTCCCCGCATGCACAAGGTCTTGCTGGTCAACGACGACTTCACCCCGCGCGAGTTCGTCATCATCGTCCTCAAGCAGGTCTTCGGCATGGGGCCGGAGCGCGCCTACGGCGTGATGATGACGGCCCACCGCAGGGGCTGCTGCGTCGTCGCGGTCTACACGCGCGACGTCGCCGAGACCAAGGCCACCGAGGCGACCGACGCCGGCCGCATGGCGGGCTACCCGCTGCTGTTCACGACCGAGCCCGAGGAGTAGCGGCGCCGCTCCCCGCCTGCCGGCCCCCGGCAGCCGGCACCCGAAGGGGGCAAGGCATGCCGCCCGCCTCGATCCGCAGCCAACCCGGCCCGCCGCCGACGCAGCCCGCCACCGACGCAGCCCCCCGGTCCGCTGCCTCCCGCCCGACAGGCAGGACCGTCTCCCTGACAGCGACGGATGATCGCGCCCGGCGCCACCGACCCGATCCGGCATCGCCCCGCGCGCCCCGCCCCGCTTCCACGAGCCGTGGCGGCCGTCAAGAGCGCGCGGCACCGGCGAAGCCGGCTTGCCCTTGACGGCCGGCGCGGCTTGCAGAACGGCTCAGGCCGGGCCCGACGCCCGTCGGGCCTTCCCCAGCAGGTTCCTTCCTTCTTCCGACACAGCAGCCGGACCAGGCGCTGCAATCCTCGCGCCAAACGCCACCGGAGGGCGTCTCGGCCGAAAGCCGCGCGACAGCGCGGCGGCAGGCCGAGGATATGTCTCATTCGCGCGACCAGCGCGAATTCCGTCAAGCTCGCGCCGCCCGGGGCGCGAGGCCGGACTCAGGCCGCGTAGACCACCAGCAGGTCCTTGGCGTCCACCTGCGTCCCGGCCGGCACGGCGATGCGCTCGATCTCGCCGTTGCGCTCGGCATGGATCGATGTCTCCATCTTCATCGCCTCCAGCGTCAGCAGCAGGTCGCCGGCGCGCACCGACTGGCCCTCGCTGACCGCGACCGAGGCGACCGAGCCCGGCATCGGCGCGCCGACATGGCACGCATTGTCCGGGTCCGCCTTCTCGGCCCGCCCGCGCGCCACCGCCGAGCGGTCGGGCACGCGGATCACCCTCGGCTGGCCGTTCAGCTCGTAGAACAGCCGGACCTCGCCCTCATCATTGGTCTCCGAGATCGCCTGCAGCCGGATCATCAGCGTCTTGCCGGGCTCAAGGTCGACGGCGACCTCCTCATTCGCCTCCATGCCGTAGAAGAAGGTCGGCGTCGGCAGTACGCGCACGGGGCCGTACTCGCGCCGTCGACCCATGTAGTCGACGTAAACCTTCGGATACATCAGGTAGCTGCAGAGATCCTCGTCGTCGATCGTGTCGAGGCCGATCTCGGCCGCCGCCTCGGCGCGCTTTGCCTCCAGGTCGACCGGCTCCATCAGGCTGCCGGGGCGGACGTCGATCGGCGTCCGGTCCTTCAGCACCTTCTTGCGGAGCCCCTCCGGGAAGCCGCCCAGAGGTTGGCCCAGATCGCCGCGCATCAGCTCGATCACCGAATCCGGGAAGCTGACGTCGACGCCCGGGTCCTCGACCTCGGCGCGCGTCAGCCCGGCCGCGACCATGCTCAGCGCCATGTCCCCGACGACCTTCGAGGTCGGCGTGACCTTGATGATGTCGCCGAACATCGCGTTCACGTCGGCATAGGTCCTCGCGACCTCGGGCCAGCGCCCCTCCAGCCCCATCGAGCGCGCCTGCGCGCGCAGGTTCGTCACCTGGCCGCCGGGCATCTCGTGCAGGTAGACCTCGCTGGCCGGGTGGCGCATGTCGGATTCGAACGCCGAGTACATCCGCCGCACCCGGTCCCAGTAGGTCGAGAGCCGCCTGATGGACGCCATGTCCAGCCCGGTGTCGCGCGGCTGGTGGCGCAGCGCCTCGACGATCGAACCCAGGCAGGGCTGCGAGGTCAGCCCCGAGAAGCTGTCCATCGCCGCGTCCGCCGCATCCACCCCCGCCTCTGCCGCCGCCAGCACCGAGGCCGCCGCGATCCCCGAGGTATCGTGCGTGTGGAAGTGGATCGGGATGGTAATCTCGTCCTTCAGCGCTCGGATCAGCGCCGTCGCCGCGGCCGGCTTCACCAGCCCGGCCATGTCCTTGATGCAGAGGATGTGTGCGCCCAGCGCCTCCAGCTCCTTCGCCAGCCCGACATAATAGCCGAGCTGGTACTTGGCGCGGTCCGGGTCGTGGATGTCGCCAGTATAGCAGAACGCCGCCTCCAGCACGCGACCCGTGCCCAGCACCGCGTCGCAGGCGACCCGCATGTTCTCGACCCAGTTCAGCGGGTCGAAGACGCGGAACACGTCCATCCCCGTTGCGGCGGCGCGCCCGATGAATGTCTCGACCACGTTGTCCGGCAGGTTCGAGTAGCCGACGACGTTCGACGAGCGCACCAGCATCTGCGTCAGCATGTTCGGCATCAGCCGGCGCAGCACGCGCAGCCTCTCCCAGGGGCATTCCTGCATGAAGCGGTAGGCGACGTCGAAGGTGGCACCCCCCCAGCACTCCATGCTGAACAGCCCCGGCATCAGGTGCGCATAGGCCGGCGCCGCCCCCCACATGTCGGTCGAGCGCATCCGGGTCGCCAGCAGCGACTGGTGCGCGTCGCGCATGGTCGTGTCGGTGATCAGCAGCCGGTCTTCGGCCAGCATCCAGTCGGCCAGCGCCTTCGGCCCGTCGCGGTCCAGCAGCTGCTTCAGCCCCTCGGGCGGCGCCTCGGCCGGCACCTCCGGCGCCCGCGGCGGGCGGGCGTCGGCCGGCGGCCGCACGCGCCCGGCCACCTCGGGGTTCCCGTTGACGGTGATGTCGCCGATGAAGGTCAGCAGCCGCGTCGCCCGGTCGCGCCGCTTGCGAAAGTCGAACAGCTCCGGCGTCTCGTCGATGAAGCGCGTGTGATAGCGGTTCTCGACGAAATCGGGATGCTTCAGCAGGTTCTCGACAAAGACGATGTTGGTCGCGACGCCGCGGATGCGGAACTCGCGCAGCGCCCGGTCCATGCGCGCGATCGCCTCCTCGGGCGTCGGCGCCCAGGCCGTCACCTTCTCCAGCAGGCTGTCGTAGTAGCGCGTGATGACCGCGCCCGCTATACGCCGTTCCGCCGTCCAGCCGGATGCCGAACCCCGTCGCCCCGCGATAGGCGGTGATCCGCCCGTAATCGGGGATGAAGCTGTTCAGCGGGTCCTCGGTGGTGATCCGGCACTGGATGGCGTGCCCGTTCAGCCGCACGTCGCCCTGGCTGGCGGCCCCGGTCGCCTGGCTCAGCGTCTCGCCCTCGCAGATGCGGATCTGCGCCTTGACGATGTCGATGCCCGTCACCTCCTCGGTGACGGTGTGCTCGACCTGGATGCGCGGGTTGACCTCGATGAAGAAGAAGGCGCCCGTCTCCATGTCCATCAGGAACTCGACGGTGCCGGCGCACTCATAGCTGGCGTGGCGCGCGATCTTCAGCCCCAGCTCGTTGATCTCGGCCCGCTGCGCCTCGGAGAGATAGGGCGCCGGCGCCCGCTCGACGACCTTCTGGTTGCGCCGCTGCACGCTGCAGTCGCGCTCGTAGAGGTGATAGATCGCGCCGTGCCGGTCGCCCAGCACCTGCACCTCGACATGCCGCGCCCGCTCGATCAGCTTCTCCAGGTAGCCCTCACCGTTGCCAAAGGCCGCCTCGGCCTCGCGCCGGCCCGCGCGCACGGCGTCGGCCAGCGCATCCGGCCCGTCGATCCGGCGCATCCCGCGCCCGCCGCCGCCCCAGCTCGCCTTCAGCATCAGCGGATAGCCGACCTCGTCGGCCATCGCCCGGATGCGCTCCATCGCCCCCGGCTCGCCGGGATCGGGCAGCACCTCGGTCGCCGGCACCACCGGCACCCCGGCGGCGATCGCCGCCCGGCGCGCGCTCGCCTTGTCGCCCAGCATCCGCATGGTTTCCGCGCGAGGGCCGATGAAGACGATCCCCGCCGCCACGCAGGCGTCGACGAAGTCCGGGTTCTCGCTCAGCAGCCCATAGCCCGGATGGATCGCGTCCGCCCCGCTGGCCTTCGCCACGCGAATGATCTCGTCGATCGAGAGATAGGCCTCGACCGGCCCCTTGCCCTCGCCGATCTGGTAGCTCTCGTCGGTCTTGAAGCGGTGGAGGCTCAGCTTGTCCTCCTCGGCATAGACGCTGACGGTGCGCTTCCCCAGCTCGTTGGCGGCGCGGCTGACTCGGATGGCGATCTCGCCCCGGTTGGCAATCAGGATCTTCTTGAAGACGGACATGCGGCTCCCTCGGGCGCTGGCGGCGCCGAGACGATGCCGCAGCGCAGCAAGCCGGGCAAGCCTCGTCCTGCGCCGCGCCCGGATTCGCCGCGCGCAACCGATCCTGCACACCCTCCGGGCCGCCGCCGGCCGGCCCCGACACTTCGCCCAACCCTTCGGGGGCATTGCCCCCGAACTGCGCCGACTCCCTCTTTGCCCGTGCACCTTGCCCCATCGGCAGGGCGGATTCTCTTGCAAGACACTGCCGGCAGCCGGACCCGTCGCATTAGCGATAAGTTATCGAAGCCTTGTTACACCCCGGTGCGAGTCCCGCCCGCCGCCTCTCCGGGGCGGATGCCCAGCCTCAAAGGCCCGCAGAGGCGCCACGCCGCCCACATCCCGCGCCGCCTCCGGAAAGGCGGCATCCCCGTAGGGTGGGCCCCTGGCCCACCAACACAAGAAGGCACCGGCGCCCCACACCCCCGGCCGCACCCCAAAGGAGCCCCGCATGCCCGACACGCACCGCGACGCCCAGCACCGCGACGCCCAGTACCCCGGCGCCCCGCCGACCGGCATCGCCGCCGCCGTCGAGACGCTGATCGCCGAGCACGCCGCCGCTACCGCCTGGGCCGACGACCTGGCCCGAGAGCTGGCCGCCGCCCGCGCCCGCACCAAGGCGCTGGCCGAGTTGATCGCCACCGCCGCCCGCCTGCTGCCCCCCGCCCAGCGCACCGCCGCCCGCGCCGCCCTGACCCCGACGCGCACTCCGACCCCCGGCACCCGCACCGCCGCTCTGGCCGAGTTTCTCCACACCCACGATGCCCCTTTCACGCCCTCGGACCTGACCGCCTGGCTGCGCGGAGCCGGCCACCCCATCCCCGCCCCCCGCGACGCCGCCCGCCTGCTCGGCCGGGCCGAGAAGAGGGGATTGGTGCAGAAGCTGGGGCGCGGGCGGTATCAGGCGATGGCGTGAACGGCTCCCGACACTCCGGGGATGGCCGAGCGCGACGAGACGCCGAACGACGCGAATGCCAAAGCGACCGGCGTCCCGGCCGCAGATGAGGTGCAGGATCTGTTTTAGTCTCGGACGGTGCGCAGACCGAACATCGGGCGGCAAGCCGGGGACGCGATGGCCGCGACATGGCCGACGCCGGACAGAAGCCGGACGCACGTCTTCCGGCAGAATCCGCGCAGCCTGCGCCTGGTGGCCGTGCTGTTGGCCGCGCTGCTTGCGCTGGTGATCGGGGCGGCGCTGTTCGGCCCGGGATTCGACGCAGGCTCCCGCGATCCGCTCTGGGCGGGGCTTGCCGTCATCGTTCTCGCAGCTCTCCTCGGCGGCGTGGTCTGGTGCATGCTCCGCCGGCCGGTCGTCCTCCGCATCGGGCCGGAAGGGATCGACATGCCGCTCGGCTTCGCCCGCCCGCTTGGCTGGTCCGACATCCATCGCATCCGCCGCCTGCCTGAAAGCGGTCGCATCGCAGGGCGCCAGCGCTGGATTGCGGTCGATCCCGCTCCGGGGAAGCTGCCGGAGTACCGGCTGCCCGGCCCGCGCCGGATCGAGCTATGGTTCGTCGGACATGCGGGTATCCGGATTCCCCTTCACGGGATCGACCCCGCCGAAAACGACATCATCGCCTCGATCGAGCGTTTCCGTCCGGTGCTGCCTGCCTCCCGCTGACCGCGAGAGGTGCCCGGGCGCAGGCGCGCGAAATAATCTTGCGTGAGTTTTCCGCCCCCGATACTGTTGCACCGCAGCATCCCGGAGGCCACACATGGACAAACCCTGGCTGATCCGCACCTATGCCGGGCACTCGACCGCCGCGGCGTCTAACGCGCTCTATCGGCAGAACCTCTCCAAGGGCCAGACCGGCTTAAGCGTCGCCTTCGACCTGCCGACGCAGACCGGCTATGACTCCGACGACCTGCTGGCCCGGGGCGAGGTCGGCAAGGTCGGCGTGCCCGTCAGCCATCTCGGCGACATGCGGACGCTGTTCGACGGCATCCCGCTCGCCACCATGAACACCTCGATGACCATCAACGCCACCGCCGCCTGGCTGCTGGCGCTCTACGTGGCACTGGCCGAGGAGCAAGGGGCCGATCCCGCCCAGCTCACCGGCACCGTGCAGAACGACATCATCAAGGAGTATCTCAGCCGCGGCACCTACGTCTTCCCGCCCGAGCCGTCGCTGCGCCTGATCGGCGACGTCGCCGCCTGGTGCTACCGCGAGGTTCCGAAGTGGAACCCGATGAACGTCTGCTCCTACCATTTGCAGGAGGCCGGCGCGACGCCGGGGCAGGAGCTGGCCTTCGCGCTGGCCACCGCAACCGCCGTGCTCGACGAGGTCCGCCCGCGCGTCCCCGCAGAGGAGTTCCCGCAAGTCGTTGGCCGCATTTCGTTTTTCGTCAACGCCGGCATCCGGTTCGTCACCGAGATGTGCAAGATGCGCGCCTTCGTCGATCTCTGGGACGAGATCTGCGCCACCCGCTACGGCGTCGAGGACGCGAAGCTGCGCCGCTTTCGCTACGGCGTGCAGGTCAACTCGCTCGGCCTGACCGAGCAGCAGCCCGAGAACAACGTCTACCGCATCCTGCTGGAAACGCTGGCGGTCACGCTCTCGAAGAACGCCCGCGCCCGCGCCGTCCAGCTGCCCGCCTGGAACGAGGCCATCGGCCTGCCGCGCCCCTGGGACCAGCAATGGTCGCTGCGCCTGCAGCAGGTGCTGGCCTACGAGACCGACCTCCTGGAATACGCCGATCTCTTCGACGGCTCGCCCGTCGTCGCCGCCAAGGTCGAGGCGCTCAAGGATGCCGCCCGCGCCGAGCTTGCCCGCATCGACGAGATGGGTGGCGCGGTAGCCGCCATCGACTGGATGAAGGCGGAACTCGTCGCCTCGAACACCGCGCGGCTCGCCCGCATCGAGTCGGGCGAGACCCCCGTCATCGGCGTCAACCGCTACACGGAAAGCGAGCAATCGCCGCTGTCGACCGGCGAGGGCAGCGCGCTGACCGTCGACCCCGCCGTCGAGGCCGAACAGGTCGGCCGGCTGGCCGCCTGGCGCGCGGGGCGCGACCAGGCCGCCGTCGATGCCGCGCTGGCCGACCTCGCCGCCGCCGCGCGCGAGGGCCGCAACATCATGCCGCCCTCGATCGCCGCCGCCAGGGCGGGGGCGACGACCGGCGAGTGGGGCGCCGCGATGCGCGCCGTCTTCGGCGAGTACCGCGCCCCGACCGGCGTCGGCGCGGCGCGCCAGCCCTCGGACGGGCTTGCCGCGATCCGGGCAGAGGTCGACGCCGTCTCGGCACGGCTCGGCCGGCGCATCAAGTTCCTGGTCGGCAAGCCGGGCCTCGACGGCCACTCGAACGGCGCCGAGCAGATCGCCGTCCGCGCCCGCGACTGCGGCATGGAGGTGGTCTACGAAGGCATCCGCCTGACGCCCGCGCAGATCGTCAACGCGGCGCTGGAGGAGTCCGTCCACGTCGTCGGCCTGTCGGTCCTCTCGGGCAGCCACATGGAGTTGATCGGCGCCGTCCTGGACGGCATGCGCGAGGCCGGCATAGGCGACATCCCGGTCGTCGCCGGCGGCATCATCCCGGAATCCGACGCCCGCCGCCTGACCGCGATGGGCGTCGCCCGCGTCTACACGCCGAAGGATTTCCAGCTGACGCGCATCATGGCCGACATCGTCAGCCTCGTCGGCACCAGCGCCATGGCCGCCGCGTGACGGCTGCCCCGGGGCCGGCGCCGGCGGACTCGGACGCGAACCTCCGGCCGGGCCGGCGGCTCACCGGGCCAGCAGCGCGGGCAGCGTGAGGGCGAGGGCCGGGAAGAGCAGGACGATGGTAACGCGCACCAGCTCGACGGCCAGGAAGGGGAGCACGCCGCGAAAGGTCTCGGCCATCGGCGTCTCCTGGTCCAGCGACGAGATGATGAAGACGTTCAGCCCGACCGGCGGCGTGATCAGGCCGAGCTCGACCACGATCAGGGCGAGGATGCCGAACCAGACCTTCAGCTCGGGCGTCGTCAGCCCGTAGGCCGAACTGCCGGCCGTGGCGTAGTCGCCGCCGTTCAGGTCGACGAGCACCGGCCAGAGGAAGGGCACGACGACCAGGATCATCGCCAGGCTATCCATGAAGCAGCCGAGCACGATCAGCGCCAGCAGCATCAGCACCAGCACGATCCACGGATTCAGGCCGGAGGTCGCCGCCCACTCGGCCATCGAGGCTGGCAGGTCAGAGCGGCCGAAGAAGCCCTTCAGCACCTCGGCGCCCAGGAGGATCAGGTAGATCATGCCCGAGGTGACGGCGGTCTGGCGGAGTGCGGCGGACAGGCCGCCGAGGCCCAGCCCCTCACCGGTGACGAGGCGCAACGCGACGCCGTAGACGAGCACGACGAAGGCGCCGATGGCCGCCGCGGGCGTCGGCGTGAACAGGCCGAAGCCGAGGCCGAGGATCACCGTGCCGAAGATCAGCACCACCGGGATCAGGCGCAGATAGGCGGCGCGGCGGGCGGCCGGGTCGAGGATCTCCGGCTCGGGCGCCAGCGAGGGGTCGAGCCGGACCTGCAGCGCGATGACGCCGATGAAGAAGCAGACGGCCAGCGCACCGGGGATCACGGCGGCCTGGAACATCTCGATGATGCTGGCCTCGGTGATGATGGCGTAGATGACCAGCGCGACCGAGGGCGGAATGAGGATCCCCAGGGTCCCCCCTGCGGCCAGCGCGCCGGTGGCGAGGCGCGGCGAGTAGTGCAGGCGCTTCAGCTCGGGCAGGGCGACGCGGCCCATGGTGGCGGCGGTGGCGAGCGAAGAGCCGCAGACCGCGCCGAAGCCGCCGCAGGCGCCGACCGCCGCCATCGCCACGCCGCCGCGCAGGCGGCCCATCGCGGCGGCGGCGCCCTGGAACAGGTCGCGCGCCAGGTTGGCTTCGCTCGCGAGGTATCCCATCAGCACGAAGAGCGGCACGACCGAGAGTTCGTAGCTGGACATCACCGCCCAGGTCAGCGTCTTGAACTGCGCGAGGTAGGGCTCGAAGCGCAGGAAGGACGCGGCGAACGACAGCGCGTAGTTGCCACCAATGCCGACGACAATCATCGAGATGCCGACCGGCATCCTGAGCGCCAGCAGAACGAACAGCACGGCCAGGCCGCCGATGCCAACCAGCTCGCGCGGGTCCATCAGGCCATCGCTCGCTGACAACGCGCCATGTCATGGCGCGGCCTGACCGGGTCATCTCCCTCGCCCAGGCGCGATTGCCCGATGTGGCCGGGCAATGACGGGTCGGGCGAGATCTTAGCGACTTGCATCGGCATCAGGCGGGGTCCCCAAGCTGCGTCGCGGCGACTGCGGCCCAGAGGATCAGCGACGCGATGCCGGGCAGGTAGAACGGCCAGTCGGACCAGCCGAGCACGCCCGTGACCAGCGCGTCGTCGCGCGCGCGCAGCAGGCCGGCCCACATCCACCAGGCGAGAAAAAGGGCGAGCGCGACGGTGACCAGCAGCCAGGCGCGATCAAGTAAGCGACGGAGGCCGGCCGGCAGGTACTCGACGAAAATGTCGACGGCGACATGGCCCCGGCGGGCCTGTGCGTAGGGGAGGAACATCAGCGCGGCGCAGCCGATGACAAGCCGGACGAAATCCTCGTAGCCGGGCAGGCCCGAGACCGAGCCGCCCCAGAGGCGGGCGGCGCGGTCGGCCGCGAAGGCGCCGGCATTGGTGCTGGTGACCAGCACGATCGCCAGCAGCAGCAGGCCGCCGGCGATCGCCCAGAACTCGGCGGCCCGCTCGGCTGCGCGCCGGACCGCCGCCACGCTGCCGCGCCCCTGCCGCGACCGGAGGGCGCTACTCGGAGGCCGCCTTGACGGCGGCGCGCGCCTTGTCGACGATCTCCTGGCCGTTCAGGCCGTTGGAGTTCGCCTCGTCGATCCAGCGCTGCACGACCTTGTCGGAGGCTGCCGCGAACTTCAGCGCCTCGGCCTCGTCCAGCGTGATCCGCTTGACGCCGGCCTGGTCCAGAACCTTCCTGCCCTTGTCCTCGAAGTCGGTCTCCCAGGCCTTGCCGACCCACTCGGCGGCGTTCATGCCGGAGTTGTCGTCGATGACCTTCTTCAGGTCGTCGGGCAGGCTGTCGTAGCGGTCCTTGTTCATCGCGAAGACGAAGGTGGCGGTGCCGAAGCGGTCGCCATTCGGAAGCTCGGTCGTCGCCTTCTCGAGCTCGCCCAGCTTCAGGGCCGGGGCGATCTCGTAGGGGATCAGCGCGCCGTCGACGACACCCTTGGCCAGCGCCTGCGGAAGGTCGGGAACCGGCATGCCGACGGGCTCGGCGCCCCAGCTCTCGATCAGCCAGGCGCCGGTGCGCGACGGGGTACGCAGCTTCTTGCCCTCGAGCTGGTCGAACTTGGTGATCACGTCCTTCGCCGAGTGCAGCACGTTGCCATCATGGCTGTGCAGGAACAGCACGTGGACGTCCTTGAAGTCGGGCGCCAGCCAGTCCATCGAGGCGTTCATCGCCTTGGTGGTCGCCTCGGCCGAGCCGCGGTGGACGGTCGGCAGCTCGAACACCTCCGCGCGCGGGAAGACGCCGGGAGTGTAGCCGAGCACCGTCCAGACGATGTCGGCCGCGCCGTCGCGCACCTGGTTGTAGAGCTCGGGGGGGCTGCCGCCCATAGACATCGACGGGTAGATCTCGATCTTGATCCGCCCGTTCAACTCCTCCTCGACCTTCTTCGCCCAGGGCTCGATCATGCCGACCTGGGCGTTCGACTTGGCCGGCAGGAAATGGTGGACGGTCAGCGTGACTTCCGGGTCGGCGGCGAAGGCCGCGCCGGCAGCCAGCAGCGCGGCGCCGGTCAGCGCGCCGGTCAGGATGTGTCGCATCTGCAGTCCTCCCTGTGCCCGGGCTGTGCCCGCCCGGTCGGGCAAACGTTAGCGCCGGTCGGGGGGGCCACAAGCCGGCGTTCGGCTCCTACCGGCCGGGACGCCATGCCGACCAACCGCCCGGGACCCCGAGGCAAGACGGTCCGCGGGGGCGGTGGCGGCGTGAACCCGGCGGCGGTCTCTGCGTTCCACCAAGAGGGGACCGGATTGTCAGAAAGGAGTGGTGTTGTGCTCAAGTGGATTCTGATCCTGCTGATCGTCGCCGCCGTCGCCGGCATGCTGGGCTTCACGCGGCTGTCCGGCGCCGCCCTGACCGGCGCGAAGATCCTGATATTCATTGTCCTCGTCGGGCTGGCCCTGCTGTTGCTGTTCGGCATCCTCATCGTCGCCTGACGGACTCCGGCGGCCGGTCAGACGTCTTCCGGGTGATCGGCCAGACATCCGGCAAGGATGGCACTGCGTCTGCGCAGCGGCTCGCCGGGGCGTCCTCATGTTCGCGACCGAGTCTGCATCGTCCTTTGCCGGCGCCACGTCCGCCTTTTCTGTCGGTGCTTGCGGGACTTGTCGCCGCCGGGCAGCGCCGCCGCGCATGAGCCTGCGGTTTGCCCTCGGCGGCGGCCCGGAGCGACCGCCGACCGGATACTTGCAGGGGTTCGAGCGGCGGGAGACCGATTCTCCGGCGGCCTGCAGCAGAGCCGGCTCGCTCGGCGGCGCCGACCGGCTTGCGCTCGCCGGAGCGCCTCGACGCATGCATTTCGCGGCGATGTCGTTGCATCGCGCCAATGAGAATTTGCGCTCTGCGCTTGCCCCAATCCCGCCACGACCCAAGCGCCAATGTCCGTCGCGTTCAAACACCCCGGAGTATTTTCCAATGAAACTGATCGACTTTATCGGCGCGACGCCGCTGCTTCTAGCGTCTTTCTTCGCGTTCAATCCGGCGCAAGCAGCCGTCTTCGTCGGCAGCGTCGAGCAATTGACTTCTGTCGAGGATTCCTTCTACCTGAGGATGGGTCGGACCGATTTCAGCACATCCGGCGGCGTGGTAACGCTCGACGTGCTCGGGAACGGGTTTCTCGGCGGCCCTCACGGGGTCGGTTTGAGCGATCCCTTCCTGTACCTCTTCGTAAATGACGGAGATATCGGCGCGGACAACTTCGTGGCCCTGAACGATGACAGCGGTTCTACCTTCGGTGACGGGTCGGTGACCGGACTCGACTCGTTTCTCAGCGTCAACCTGGCGGCAGGCAACTACACCGCATTCGTTGGATCATGCTGCGATTTCACGGTCACGGACTTCCATGCCCAGGGCTTCCAGTCTTTCACCGGCACCAATCCGGCTCTCGGCACTGTGAGCTTCGTCAGCGACTATCAGTTGACCATCACGGGCCCGGACGTGGCGCTGGCGCCGACGGTTCCGTTGCCCGCGGCGCTGCCGCTGATCCTGTCGGCGTTTGCCGGGCTGGGCTTTGCGGCCCGCCGTCGCCGGCCGTCCTGAAAGGGTTGCGGGGCGGCGCATGGCGCCGCCCCGCACGTCTCCTGAAGCGACGGCCTGACGGCCGACACCGGCGTCGGCCGTCAGGGCGCCCTGGCCAGCACCGCCTCGAACTGCTCCAGCGCCCAGTCAACCTGATCCTCGGTGATGACCAGCGGCGGCGCGATGCGGATCGAGTGCTCGTGCGTGTCCTTGGCCAGCACGCCGCGCTCCTTCAGCGCGTCGCAGTAGGGCCGCGCGCCGCCGGCCGCGCGGTCGAGCTCGACGGCCAGCATCAGGCCGCGGCCGCGCACCTCGCGGACGACGTTCGAGCGGATCGCCTGAAGGCCGGCCATGAAGCGCGCGCCCATCCGCTCGGCGTTGCCGATCATGTCCTCCTCGACGAGCACGCGCAGCGCGGCGCGCGCGACGGCGCAGGCCAGCGGGTTGCCGCCGAAGGTCGAGCCGTGCTGGCCCGGCGCGAGGACGCCCAGCACCTCGGTCGACGAGAGCACCGCCGAGACCGGGTAGAAGCCGCCCGACAGCGCCTTGCCGACCAGCGTGACGTCGGCCTCGATGCCCTCGTGCTCCTCGGCCAGCAGGCGGCCGGTGCGGCCGAGGCCGGTCTGGATCTCGTCGATGATCAGCGTGACGTTGTGCTCGGTGCAGAGCTCGCGGACGCGGGGGAAATAGCCGGAGGGCGGGATGATGACGCCGGCCTCGCCCTGGATCGGCTCGACCAGGAAACCGACGGTGTTCTCGGTGATCGCGGCCTCGAACTCGGCGATGTTGCCGTACTCGACTACCCTGAAGCCGGGCGCGAAGGGGCCGAAATTGCCACGCGCCACCGGGTCGGTCGAGAAGCCGACGATCATCAGCGTCCGGCCGTGGAAGTTGTTGCGGGCGACGATCACCTCGGCCTTCTCGGGCGGCACGCCCTTGACCTCGTAGCCCCATTTGCGGACGGCCTTGACGGCGCTTTCCACCGCCTCGGCGCCGGAGTTCATCGGCAGCACCTTGTGGCTGCCGGTCAGCGCCGCGATCTCCTCGTAGAAGAGCGCGAGCTGGTCGTTGCGGAAGGCGCGCGCAGGTCAGGGTCAGCTTGCCCGCCTGCTCGACCATCGCCGCCAGGATCTTCGGGTGGCAATGCCCCTGGTTGACCGCCGAATAGGCGCTGAGACAGTCGAGATAGCGCTTGCCCTCGGTGTCCCAGAGCCAGACGCCCTCGCCGCGGCTGAGCACGACATCCAGCGGCTTGTAGTTGTGGGCGCCGAGGCGGAGTTCGGTCCGGATCAGGTCTTCTGCGATTGCCATGCCGTCTCTCCTGTCTGCCCGTTCGGGTCAGCGCCTCCGGTCGATGATGCGGCGGCCGAACAGGCTGGCCGTCAGGTCGGTCAGAAGCACGGCCGAGCGGCCGCGCTCGTCGAGGAACGGGTTCAGCTCGACCAGGTCCAGCGAGGTGACCAGGCCGGCGTCGCTCAGCATCTCCATCAGCAGGTGCGCCTCGCGATAGGTCGCGCCGCCGGGCACCGCGGTGCCGACGCCGGGGGCGATCTCGGGCGCCAGGAAATCGACGTCCAGGCTGACATGCAGCATGGCGTTCGAGGCAGTCACAGCGTCCAGCACCTCGCCGACCAGCCGCGAGATGCCGGTCTCGTCGATGCGGCGCATGTCGATCACGTCGATACCGCGGTCGGCCACGAGCTGGCGCTCGTCGGGGTCGACCGAGCGGATGCCGACCTGGTGGACGTGCCCGGGCGGGACGGCCACCCGGGTGACCCCGTCATAGAGCCAGTCGAAGCCCGCCTCGCCCGTCATCGCCGCCACCGGCATGCCATGGACGTTGCCGGACGGCGAGGTCGCGGGCGTGTTGAAGTCGGTGTGCGCGTCCAGCCAGAGGACGTGCAGCGGCCGCCCGGCCTCGCCCGCCCGGCGCGCCGTCGCGTTCACCGAGCCGATCGAGAGCGCGTGATCGCCTCCCATGAAGACCGGCAGCGCGTCGCCGGCGGCCGCCGCGGCGGCGTCGATGGCGCGCACCCAGGCGGTGCAGGTGCCGGCGGCGTTCGCCTTGCCGGGCACGGCGATTTCGGGCGCGGATCCGGGCGCGATGTTGCCACGGTCGGCGACGCGGTGGCCGAGCCCCGCCAACGCCTCGGGCAGCCCGGCGGCGCGCAGCGCGTCCGGTCCCATCGAGCAGCCGCGCCGCCCGGCCCCGGCCTCCATCGGCACGCCGATGAGGGCGATGTCCAGCGCGTCCATGGCACTCCCCGGTTGCGGTTTCCTCAGCATAGCGGCAATCGGCGGCGGTGAAACCATTCCGTTTGGCGGTATTCTGCGCGGCGGGCCGGGACTGGGCCGGGGACTGGCCGGGGGGACAGAGCGTGGACAATCTCGACAGGGCGGCGCAAACGACGTCGGCAGGCCGGGCCGGCGGCGCGGCGGGCATGCCGTGACGCACCAGCTCGTCCTGCAACTCACGCTGGCCGGCCTGATCATCGGCCTGACGACGACCGTGCAGGCGCTGTTCGTCGGCGTGGCGGTCGAGGCGCGGCCACATGTCTCGCGCCGAATGCGGGGCCTGCGCCGGTGGTGGCTGGCGGTGATGGTCGGCGCGGCGTCGTTGTGGATGCTGCTGGGCCAGATCGTCGGCGTCTGGATCTGGGCCGGCGTGCTGCTGTGGCTGGGCGCCTTCGCCGACCTGGAGGAGGCGCTCTACTACGCGATCATGTCGTACACGACGGTCGGTTTCGGCGACATCGTGCCACCGGCGCCGTGGCGCATCCTGGGCGCGACGATCGCCGCAAACGGCATGCTGGGCTTCGGCGTCGGCACGGCGGCGCTGCTCGACCTGGTGCTGCGGACGCAGAACGAGCTACGTCAGTAGCGCGGCGCGGTCCAGATGCAGCGGCGGCCGGTCCGAGACGATGACCGCTGGGAAGATGGCGGCGACCATCGCCGCGACGGCGATCCGGATGATGCGCGAGCCCTTTCCGCCGCCGGCGAACCTGCGGCCGGATCGCGCGGAGCGGGCGATGGAGGCAAAGGGCCGCCCTCCCCGGCCCGCAGCGACCTGCCGTCTGCCCAGGCGTGACGAGAGCCGACCGCAGGGGGCGCGCACATGTGCGCAGGAATCGCTGGAATAGCGTGATTTCCAGGTCAGGCTCGCGTGGGGGACGCCCGAACGGCGGCCAGCGCCCGCCCTGCGGTGCGGAAGGCGCCGGGTGAGTGGGACGGGTGGATGGACGGCCGCGCCTGCCTCTGCTAACCGCACGCGCCATGCTGACCATCCACGATCTCGGTTTCTCCATGGCGGGCGTGCCCTTGTTCGAGGGCGCATCGGCGCAGATTCCGACCGGCGCCCATCTGGGCCTGGTCGGGCGCAACGGCTCGGGCAAGACCACGCTTTTCCGCCTGATCACGGGCGAGCTGACGCCCGACCGGGGCGACATCAGCCTGCCGCCGCGCGGACGCATCGGCGGCGTCGCGCAGGAGGCGCCGGGCGACGATCGAACGCTGATCGACACGGTGCTGGCCGCGGACACCGAGCGCGCCTCGCTGCTGGCCGAGGCCGAGACCGCCCGCGACCCGCACCGCATCGCCGAGATCCAGACGCGGCTGGCCGACATCGACGCGCACTCGGCCGAGGCGCGCGCGGCGACAATCCTGAGCGGCCTGGGATTCGACCATGCCGCGCAGGGGCGGGCGTCCGCCGAGTTCTCGGGCGGCTGGCGGATGCGCGTGGCGCTGGCGGCGGTGCTGTTCGCGGCGCCCGACCTGCTGCTGCTGGACGAGCCGACGAACTATCTCGACCTCGAGGGCGCGCTGTGGCTGGAAGGCTATCTGGCGCGCTATCCGCACACCGTGCTGGTGATCAGCCACGACCGCGGCCTGCTTGAACCGCGCCGTCAACGGCATCCTGCACCTGCACGAGCGCAAGCTGACCAGCTACTCCGGCGGCTACGACAGCTTTGACCGCGTGCGCCGCGAGAAGCTGATGCTGCAGCAGGCGATGGCGAAGAAGCAGGAGGCGCAGCGGGCGCACATGCAGGCCTTCGTCGACCGCTTCCGCTACAAGGCCTCGAAGGCGCGGCAGGCGCAGTCGCGCCTGAAGATGCTGGAGCGGATGGAGCCGATCGCGGCAGGGATCGAGGGCGGCGTCGCGCCGATCCGGTTCCCCGACCCGGACGAGCTGGCGCCGCCGCTGATGACCATCGACGACGTCATCGTCGGCTATGACGGGCGGCCGGTGCTGTCGAAGGTCGACCTGCGGCTGGACCAGGACGACCGGATCGCCCTGCTGGGCGCGAACGGGCAGGGAAAGTCGACGCTGGCCAAGCTGATCTCGGGCCGGCTCGCCCCGATGAGCGGGCGGCGGCGCGCCTCGCCCAAGCTGAAGATCGGCTATTTCGCGCAGCACCAAGCGGACGAACTGGTCGCCGAGGAGACGCCGGTGGCGCATATCCGGCGCCTGCGGCCGACCGAGTCGGAGGGCAAGCTGCGGGCGCGGCTGGCGCAGGGCGGCATCGCCGGCGGCGTGGCCGAGACGAAGGTCGGCAATCTCTCGGGCGGGCAGAAGGCGCGGCTGCTGCTGATCCTTGCCAGCATCGACGCGCCGCACCTGATCATCCTGGACGAGCCGACGAACCACCTGGACATCGAGAGCCGCGAGGCACTGGTCTCGGGGCTGAACGACTATCAGGGGGCGGTGATCCTGATCACGCACGACGCGCACCTGATCGAGCTGGTCGCCGACCGCCTGCTGCTGGTGCGCGATGGCCGCGTGACGCCCTATGACGGCGACATGGAGAGCTATCGCCGCCTGCTGCTGGGCCCGGGCGCCGACACCGCCGGCAAGCGCGAGCGCGGGCGGGCTGCGAAGGCGGCCGAAAGCCTTGCCTCAGCGCCGGCGCCGAAGGCGCGGCGCGGCGATCGCGGCCAGCTTGCGCCGCTGCGCGGCGAGGTGCGTACCTGCGAGGTCCGCGTCGAAAAGATCGCCGCGATGCTGGCGGAAATCGACCTGCGCCTCGCCGATCCGGCACTGCATGACGGTCCGCCGGGCCGGATCGAGGTGCTGCTGCGCAAGCGCGCCGAAGATCGTTGCCGCCCAGATGCGCGCCGAAGAGCTGTGGCTCGCCGCCTCCGCCCGGTTGGAGGCAGCCGAATCGGTCTGACGTTCCCGCGGTGGAGACGAAGCCCGCTTGAGCGCCGCGGCTCGCTGGCGTAGTCTTTCAGGTCAGCGGGTTGCGCGCGCGTGCTCCGATCCGCTGGGGAGTGGATCGGCAAATGGCGCAGACTTTTCGGTCTCGGCTGGCTGCGATCGCGCTGCGCTGCAGTGCGGCGGCGCTGCTCGTCGCGGTTGTCGTCCGGCCGGCCGCGGCGGATTACGCCGACGACGCCGAGGCGGCCTGCGAGCGTGCGATGCAGGATCCGGAACGCGCTGTCCGTCGACGACGTCCAGTTTCGCTGGGAGGCCGGCGACCAGATCGTCCAGGGCAAGGCGCGTTTCGAGGATGCCGCGAGCGTGGTTTTCCGCTGCCGGATCTACAACGGGGTCGTGCGCTCGGTGATATACCTCGTGCAGGACCAGAAGACGGGCGGATGGCTCTGGGTGCGCGCACGCGCGGAGGGCACGGATGTCGGCTGCGCGGGACACCGTGTCGAGCCCCGAGGCCAGCCCGGAAGCGACCCCCGAGGCACCGCCCCGCGAGCCGGTTTCCCCGGCTTTCAAGCGTCCGGATGGCACGATGATGGGTGCCGCGCGATCGGACGCGACCGGCAATCCGCCGGCGGAGGCTCCGTCTTCCGGGCACTTCCTGCGTCCCACCGGCACGCTGACCAGGCGCTCGCCGCCGGACGCGTCCGGCACGCCGCCGTCGGCCGACGCGGTGACACCGGAGTTCAAGCGTCCTCCGCAGTAGGCCATCCGGCAGGGCCGGAACGGCACTGGCGGGCTCTCGCGGCGGACGCGGCATTCGTCATCCGGCCGCTCGGCCGCCCGGCGCCGGAGAGGAGCGCGTCAGTCCGCGGTGTTGCCAGCGTCGGGCGCCGCGCCGCACCGGCACCTTGCGTCATCTGGCGGGCGTTGCGATATCCGGAACGCCGCCGCCGGAGAGTGCATGAACTTCGACCCCGACACGCAGGCCCGGGTCTTCTACCTGGTGCTGCTGGGCGCGTTCGTCGTGGTCGCGGTCTTTTCCCGGTATCGCGGGCGGCTGGGTCAGGCGGCGCAGCATGCGGCGATCTGGGGCCTGATCTTTATCGGGGTGATCCTGGCGATCGGCTTCAAGGACCAGCTGACCGGACAGCTCTATGTCGACCATGCCGTGCCGTCGGGCGAGGGGGTGCTGGCGTTCCAGCGGGCGCCGGACGGACATTTCTACGTCGGCGCGGAGGTGAACGGCCGGCCGGTGCGCTTCATGCTCGACACCGGCGCGAGCGACCTGGTGCTGACAGGTGCGGACGCGCGCGACGCCGGCATCGATACCGGGCGGCTGCGATACGTCCAGCCGACCGAGACCGCGAACGGGCGGGTGATGAGCGCGCCGGTGCGGCTCGAGTCGGTAGCGCTGGGCGGTGAGGTCGACCACGACGTGCCGGCCAGCGTCAGCGGCGGTGCGCTCGACCAGTCGCTGCTGGGCATGCGCTATCTGCAACGCTGGCGCAGCGTGCGGATCGAAGGCGACCACCTGTACCTGTCGCGCTGAGCGCGGCAGTGCGCTTCTGGCATTTCTGAGCGCGCCCCGGATCGTCCGGCGACCTGGCCGGCGGCTGACCCAACGTCGCCGGATACAACTATAGCGGGAACCAGACTGGGCGATCGGCGTTGGAAACGTTGGCGCCGGATGCGCGAGGAGCCTCCCCCATGAATTCCGAGATGAATTCCGAGCTTTTCTTCGCCGATTCGGCCGGTCACACACTGATCGACGTCGAGGCAGCTTCGATGCCGCATACGGCGGCGAACGACGATTCCCCTCCGACGAGCCTGCCCAAGCAGGCGATCGAGGATTCCCCCGAAAGAGAGTGATCAGCCCCGATAGCGCTCGGGGTGCGTCGTTCGTTAACCGGTGGACGGGCGATGGCTCCGCGCGCCCGTGCGGCCGTCCCGCCTCAACCCAGCGCCGCGGCGTTCGCCAGCCGGCGGCCTGGGGTGAGGGACTCGGCGGCCTCTGCGATCGTCGAGGCGTCGATACCGAAATGGTGGTGCAGATCGCCGACCGTGCCGGTCTGGCCGAAGTGCTCGACGCCCAGCGGCACGGTACGGTGGCCATGCACGGCGCCCAGCCAGCCAAGCGTCGCAGGGTGGCCGTCGATGACGGTGATTAGCACGCAGTGCGGCGGCAGCACGGACAGCAGGCGCTCGACATGGGCGGTGACGGTCGCGACGCCTCTGCGCCGGGCGCGCTGGGCCGCGGTCCAGCCGGCGTTCAGCCGGTCGGCCGAGGTGACGGCCAGCACGCCGATGTCGCGCCGGTCGTTGCCGATCAGGCCGGCGGCGGCGATGGCCTCGGGCGCCGAGGCGCCCTGGTAGGCGATGACGATCTCGGCGTTCGGGCCGGGCTGCCGCCACCAGTAGGCGCCGTCGATGACGGCGCGGCGAAACGCTGCGTCGGGCTCGCGCACCGGCTGCTGGAGCGGGCGCGTCGAGAGGCGGAGATAGACCGAGCCGCCCTGCTCGTCGCGCAGCCACGCGCGCTCGTCGGCCTTACCCTTCGGGTCGGCCTCTCCCTGGCGCTGCAGGTAGTCGAAAGCCCAGTCCATGATCACGGACAGCTCGTCGGCATAGGCGGGCTCGAAACTGGCGAGGCCGTCCTGGCTCATGCCGATCAGCGGCGTGCCGATCGACTGGTGCGCGCCGCCCTCGGGCGCCAGCGAAACGCCCGAGGGCGTGCCGGCGATCAGGAATCGGGCGTCCTGGTAGCAGGCGTAGTTCAGCGCATCGAGGCCGCGGGCGATGAACGGGTCGTAGACCGTGCCGACGGGCAGCAGGCGCTCGCCGAACAGCGAGTGCGAAAGGCCGGCGGCCCCGAGCAGCAGGAAGAGGTTCATCTCGGCGATGCCGAGCTCGATGTGCTGGCCCTGCGGGCTGAACCGCCATTTCTGGGTCGAGGGCACGCGCTCGTCGCGGAAGGTATCGGCCTGCTCGGACCGGGCGAACAGACCGCGGCGGTTCACGAAGGCGCCGAGGTTCGTCGAGACCGTGACGTCGGGCGAGGTGGTGACGATGCGGCGCGCCAGCGCGCTGTCGCCGCGGGCGAGCTCGTCCAGCACCTTGCCGAAGGCGGCCTGCGTCGAGATCTCGCCGTCCTTTAGCGCAATCGGGCCGGGCGTCTCGATGCGGGCGGCGGCGTAGCGGCGGGTGCCCCTCGCGAAGAACGGGACGTCGGCGAGGAAGGCCTTCAGGCCGTCGCGGTCGTCGACGGCGGCGAGAGGCTCCCACTCCTCGCCCTCGGCGACGCCCATGCGGCGCTGGAAGGTCTCCATCTGGTCGGCGGTCATCAGCCCGGCATGGTTGTCCTTGTGGCCGGCCAACGGCGTGCCCCAGCCCTTGATTGTGTAGGCCAGAAAGCAGGTCGGGCGGTCGTGGTCGATGGCGTCGAACGCCTCGGCCAGCGTCTCGACGCACTGGCCGCCGAGGTTGGTCATCAGCTCCTGCAGCTCGTCGTCCGTGCGGCGCTCGAGCAGCTCCGTGACCGGGCCCTGGTCGCCGATCTCGTCCATCAGTCGCTTGCGCCAGGCGGCGCCGCCCTGGAAGGTCAAGGCGCTGTAGAGCTGGTTCGGGCAACGATCGATCCAGTCGCGCAGCTTCGCGCCGCCCGGCTCCTCGAAGGCGGCGCGCTGCAGGGCGCCGAACTTCAGGCGGACGACTTCCCAGCCGAAGGCGCCGAAGATCGCCTCGATGCGCTGCCACAGGCCCTCGCGCACGACGCCGTCCAGCGACTGGCGGTTGTAGTCGATGATCCACCAGACGTTGCGCAGGTCGTGCTTCCAGCCCTCCTGCAGGCATTCGTAGATGTTGCCCTCGTCCAGCTCGGCGTCGCCGACGGTGGCGATCATGCGCCCGAGCCGCCGGTCGGGGTCCTGCCCGGGCCACCCCTTGGCGGCGAGGTAGTCCTGCACCAGCGAGGCGAAGGCGGTGACGGCGACGCCCAGGCCCACCGAGCCGGTCGAGAAGTCGACGTCGTCGGTGTCCTTGGTGCGCGAGGGGTAGGACTGCGCGCCGCCATAGCCGCGGAAGGCCTCCAGCTTGTCGCGCGTCTGGTTGCCCATCAGGTACTGGGTGGCGTGGAACACGGGCGAGGCGTGCGGCTTCACCGCCACCCGGTCCTCCGGCCTGAGCGCGTGGAAGTAGAGCGCCGTCATGATCGAGACCATCGAGGCCGAGGACGCCTGGTGCCCGCCGACCTTGACCTCGTCCTTCGGCCGCAGGTGGTTGGCGTTGTGGATGGTCCAGCAGGCCAGCCACAGCAGGCGCTGCTCAACGGCCTTGAGGTGTGCGACGTCGATCATGGCGCTCATCCGTTCCTGTAGGTGTAGCTGTAGCCGTTCAGCGCCGGCGCGCCGCCGAGATGGGCGTAGAGCACGCGGCTGCCGTCCGGGAAGAAGCCCTTGCGGGTCAGGTCCATCAGACCCTGCATCGACTTCCCCTCGTAGACCGGGTCGGTGATCATCGCCTCGGTGCGGGCGGCGAAGCGGATCGCCTCGCTGGTCTCGGCCGAGGGCACGCCGTAGGCCGGATAGGCGTAGTCCGGGTTGATGTGGATGTCGTCGTCGGTGATCTCGTCGGCCAGGCCGATCAGCGCGGCGGTGTCGCGGGCGATCTGCGTCGACCTGGGCGCGGGTCTGCGCCGAGCGTGCCCGAGCCGTCGATGCCGATGACGTTCGGCGCGCGCCCGTCCGGCTTGAAGCCGACGATCATGCCGGCCTGGGTCGAGCCGGTGACGACGCAGACGACGATGTAGTCGAAGCGGAAGCCCAGGTCTGCCTCCTGCGCGCGCAGTTCCTCGGCGAAGCCGACATAGCCGAGGCCGCCCAGCTTGTGGACCGAGGCGCCGGCCGGGATCGCATAGGGCTTGCCGCCCGCGTCGCGGACCTCCTGGAGCGCCTGCTCCCAGCTCGCGCGGATGCCGATGTCGAAGCCGTCATCGGTTATGCGGCTGTCGGCGCCCATCAGCCGGGTCAGCAGGATGTTGCCGACGCGGTCGTAGACGGCGTCCTCGTGCGGCACCCAGCTTTCCTGCACGAGGCGGCATTTCAGCCCCAGCTTGGCGGCGACGGCAGCGACCTGGCGCGTGTGATTCGACTGGACGCCGCCGATCGAGACCAGCGTGTCGGCGCCCGAGGCGATGACGTCGGGCACGATGTATTCCAGCTTGCGCAGCTTGTTGCCGCCCATCGCCAGGCCCGAGTTGCAGTCGTCGCGCTTGGCCCAGATCTCGACCTTGCCGCCCAGCGCCGCCGACATGCGGCGGAGCGGCTCGACCGGGGTCGGGCCGAAGGTCAGGGGATAGCGCTCGAAGTTCTGCAGCATGTCGCGGCCCGTTCGATTCGTTGCGGGCAATTATAGTTGCATGCGATGGCGACATGTTGCGAAGGCAGCAGTGAGCAGGGCATAAATTTGGCAGGAAATTGCGCGAGCCTGGAAATGGACGCAATCGACAGGAAGATCGTCCGCGCGCTGCAGCAGGACGGGCGCATATCGAACCAGGACCTGGCGGAGCGGGTCGGGCTGTCACCCTCGCCCTGCCTGCGCCGGGTGCGGGCACTGGAGAAGACGGGCGTGCTGTCGGGCTACGCCGCCATCGTCGACCAGGAGCGCTACGGGCTGCCGGTCAACGTTTTCGTCTCGATCAGCCTCGAGAGCCAGCGCGACGAGGCCCTGGCGGCGTTCGAGCGCGCGGTGCAGCGGCTGGACGAGGTGATGGAGTGCTACCTGATGACCGGCACGCGCGACTACCTGCTGCGCATCGTCTGCGACGGGCTGAAAAGCTATGAGCGCTTCACGCGCGAGAACCTGGCGACGCTGCCGGGCATCCGTTCGATCGAGTCGAGCTTCGCGCTGAGCGTGGTCAAGAAGCGGACGACGTTGCCAGAGGTATGAGACCGTCGGGCCTCCGCCCGGGACCGAGCCGCGGCAATCACGCCCGCGCGAGCGTATTGAGTCGGGCGCGCGCCCGTTCTACCTGTCGACCATGTCCATCTGGCGCTACGCAAATCCGGCCGAGTTCATGCGGGTCACGCGGCCGGCCATGGCGCCGCTCTGGGCGGCCTCGGGCCTGCTGCTGGCGTCCGGGCTGGGCTGGGCGCTGTTCGCGACCCCGCCGGACTACCAGCAGGGCTCGACGGTCAAGATCATCTTCATCCACGTGCCGGCCGCGATGCTGGCGATCAATATCTACTTCGTCATGGCGGTGGCCAGCGGCGTCGGGCTGATCCGGCGCCACCATGTCAGCTTTCTCGTCGCCAAGGCGGCGGCGCCGATCGGCGCCGCCTTCACCGCGGTCGCGCTGATCACCGGCGCCGTCTGGGGTCAGCCCATGTGGGGCACGTGGTGGGTCTGGGACGCGCGGCTGACGGCGGTCCTTATCATGTTCTTCTTCTATCTCGGCTACATGGCGCTCTGGGCCGCGATCGACGAGCCGGAGAAGGCGGCGGACCTGTCGGCCGTGCTCTGCCTGGTCGGCGTGGTCTTCGCAGCGCTGTCGCGCTGGGCCGTGCTGTTCTTCGCGACGCTGCACCAGGGGTCATCGCTGTCGGTCGAGGCCGGGCAGCGCATCGACGATGCGTTCCGGACGCCTCTCTACATCTGCATCGTCGCCTTCTACGTGCTGTTCGTGGCGCTGCTGCTGTTGCGGGCACGGACGGAGATCCGGCTGCGCCGGGCGCAGGCGCTGCGTTTCGCCGCGGTGCCCGCCTGATGGTGACGCCATGAACCCGTTCGCCGACCAGTACGCGGCCTACGTGATCGCGGCCTACGCGGCCTCGGCATTGATCCTGGGGGCGCTGATCTGGGCCAGCGTCGCCGCCAGCCGGCGGGCGCAGCGCGAGCTCGACGGGCTGGAAAGGGAGCGGCGCCGATGAGCGACCGGACGGAGACCGTGGGGACGGGCGGGGACGGGGAGCCGAGGCGCGGCGGGTTCCGCCTGTGGATGGTGATCCCGGCGCTGGGCGCGCTGATGGTGCTGCTGGTCTTCCTTCTGGGGCTGGAGCGGCCGGACGTCAACGTGCTGCCCTCGCCGCTGATCGACAAGCCCGTGCCGGCGTTCTCGCTGGACGCGCTGCGCGACGGCGGGCAGGGGCTGTCCAGCGAGGTGCTGGCCCAGCCGGGCGTCAAGCTGGTCAACGTCTGGGCCAGCTGGTGCGGCCCCTGCCGGGCAGAGCACCCGCAGCTCATGGCGCTGGCCGCCCGCGGCGTGACGCTCTACGGCATCAACTACAAGGACAAGCGCGGCGACGCGACCGGCTTCCTGGACGGCATGGGTGACCCGTTCCAGCGCATCGGCGCCGACACGACGGGACGCGTCGGCATCGACTTCGGCGTCTACGGCGTGCCCGAGACATTCGTCGTCGATGGCAGCGGGACCATCACCTACAAGCATGTCGGCCCAATCATGCCAAAGGATATCGACAAGTACATCATGCCGGCGATCGAGAAGGCCCGGGCCGGGGACTGATCCGGAAGCCGACCGGGGGCCAGACGCCCCTGCGTTGGAGAGGGGACCGATGCCGAATTCCAACCCCACGGGGATCGACGCCTATAAGCCGGCCGAGATCGCGGCGCTGGTCGAGGCGGCGGGCGTCGCCAAGGCGCGCCTGCCGATCGTGCGCATGGCGACGCTGGCGGTGCTGGCCGGCGTCTTCATCGGGCTCGGCGCCACCGCTTACCTGATGGCGATGACGGGGGCCGACCCGTCGCACGGGCCGGTGCGGCTTCTGGGCGGCGTCGTGTTCTCGCTGGGGCTGATCCTCGTCATCGTCGGCGGAGCGGAGCTGTTCACAGGCAATGCCCTCATGGTCATGGCGGCGGTGGACGGGCTGATCACCGGGCGCGAGCTGGCACGCAGTTGGGCCGTCGTCTACGCCGGCAACCTGGCCGGGGCTGCGGGGCTGGCGGTGCTGGTCTGGCTGACCGGGCTGACCGCCGGACCGTTCGGCGCCACCGCCGCGGCCGTCGGCGAGGGCAAGGCGGCGCTGGGCGCGGTCGAGGTCGTCGCCCGCGGCGTCATCTGCAACATGCTGGTCTGCCTGGCCGTCTGGCTGACGATCGCGGCGCGCGACGTGACGGGCAAGATTCTCGCCATCCTATGGCCGATCGCGGCCTTCGTCATGCTGGGCATGGAGCACTCGGTCGCCAACATGTTCTTCTTTCCGCTCGCCGCGCTGGCGGGGGCGGAGGTAACGGCGATGGACGCCGCGCGCAACCTGGCGCTGGTGACGCTGGGCAACATCGCCGGCGGGGCCGGCGGCGTGGCGCTGGCCTACCGGCTGGCCTACGGGCCGCGGCACGGGCCGGGGTGAAGGCGGGCGCCTGTCCCGACACTTCGGCACTGGGGCGGGCGGCCCCCTCCGCCCCTTCCCCATGAAGGGGAAGGGAATTCGCGGGGCGTAGGGCCGAAGTGATGGGGTGATCGGGACGGCAAGGGGATTGACGCGCTCCGCGGCGCAGGTATGTTCGCTTTATGTTCTGCGTTTCGAGTCGTCGCCAATGCGCACGCTGACCTGCGCCGAGCTGGCGTTGACGCCCGACCGAAGCCGCAGCCGCGTCTCCGGCATCGTCGTGACCCGGCAGCGGCCGGGCACCGCCTCGGGCGTCATCTTCGTGACGCTCGAGGACGAGACCGGCATCGCCAACGTCATCGTCTGGCCGAAGACCTACGAGCGGTTCCGGCGCGCGGTGATATCGGGCCGGCTGCTGCGCGTCACCGGGCAGCTGCAGCGCGAGGGCTCGGTCAGCCACCTGATTGCCTGGCGGGTCGAGGACCTGTCGCACCTGCTGGACCGGCTGGGAATGCCCGACGCCGACTCGCGGAGCGACGAGGTGCGCCGCCCGGTGCCCGAGCGCCGCGCGCCGACCAACGACCACCCGCGCGACCAGGCGAGGAACATCTTTCCCAGCCGCGATTTTCATTGAGGCAGGCCCCGGTGCGGGGGCGCCACATCCCTGCGACTGGCCGCCCCTCTCGGTGTGGCGACGGCGATCCGGTGGGTGCGGCGGCACCGGGAGACGGGCGAGCGGACGGCGCGGCGGCAGGGCCCTCCGATCCGCTGGAAGCTCGATCCGCACGAGGTCTTTCTGCTGGGGCTGGTCGAGGAGACGGTCGACATCACGCTCGCCGAGATGCAGGCGCGTCTTGCCGGCGAGCGCGGCGTCCAGGCCGGGATCGGCACGCTCTGGCGGTTCTTCGACCGCCGCGGCGTGACGGTGAAAAAAAGTCCGGGCATGCGAGCGAGCAGGACCGTGCCGACGTCCGCGAGGCGCGCGAGGCCTGGTTCGAGGGCCAGCCGGAGCTCGATCCCGAACGGCTGATCTTCATCGACGAGACTGGGCTGAACACGAAGATGGCGCGGCTGCGCGGTCGCTGCCGCCGCGGCGACCGGCTCTTCGCCAGCATCCCCCACGGCCATTGGCGCACGACCACCTTCGTCGCCGGGCTCAGGCTCGGCGGCATGGACGCGCCGATGGTGCTCGATGGGGCAATGAACGGCGAGGCCTTCCTCGCCTATGTCCGCCGCGTGCTGGTGCCGGTTCTGCGGCCCGGCGATATCGTCGTCATGGACAATCTCGGCTGCCACAGGAGCGCCGCTGCCCGCGCGGCGATCGAAGCCGCCGGCGCCGAACTGCGCCTGCTGCCGCCATGCAGCCCCGACTTCAACCCGATCGAGCAGGCGTTCTCCAAGCTCAAGGCGATCCTCCGCAAAATCGCTGCCCGAACACGCGACACGCTCTGGAACGCTGTCGCCATAGCCCTCGACGCGTTCTCGCCCGACGAGTGCGCCAACTACTTCACCGCCGCAGGCTACGAGCCAGAATAAGTGGAAAATGCTCTAGCGGCCGACAAGATGGTTTCTGACCGCCTCACGAGCAGAAAAACCGTTTTCAATCAGAGCCGCGAGACCAGTTTCACTGTGAAGCGACTGTCGGAGCCGACTCGATCAGGCGTGCCGTCGGTCCCGCAAGCTCGCCGGGTCGGGCCGGACCTGGAGGCCGGCCCGGCCGGCGCCGGTGTCATTCTGCCACCTGCGGCGCCGGCTCCTGCGGCTCGGCGGGGGCGACCCTGTCGATGATGAACCCGGTGGCGCCGTGCAGCACCGTCGAGGCGAAGATTGTAAAGGCGACCAGCGCCCAGAGCTGATGCTCGTTGATGAACTCGACATGGCCCGAGGCGTAGGCGAGGTAATAGACCGAGCCGACGCCGCGCACGCCGAAGAAGGCGACGGTCCAGCGCTCCTTCGGCGACATCCCGGCGATGCCGAGGCCGATCCAGCCGGCCAGCGGCCGGATGACCAGCAGCAAGCCGAAGCCAATGACGGTATGGCGCCAGTCCAGCACCGGCCAGAGCGCTGGCAGCGTGCTGCCGAGCAGCACCAGCAGGATCGCCGTGACGGCGTGCTCGATCAACTCGCTGAAATCGTGCAGGCGCTTGTGATAGGCGTGCCGCTCCTCGCTGCGCCGGCAGGCAAGGCCAGCGACGAAGACGCCGATGAAGCCATAACCCTCGGCCAGCTCGACAACGCCATAGCAGAGCAGCACGGCGGCCAGCGCGATGACGCCCGAGGCCGACTTCGCCAGCGGGCTGTTGCCCGGGAAGTGGAACAGGCTGCGCCCCAAGAGCCAGCCGACGCCGGCGCCCAGTACCGCGCCGACCACGATGCGCCAGAGCACGTCGATCAGCACCCAGTGCGTCAGCCAGCCCGATGCCTCGTCGCCCTGCACGGCCAGCGTCAGGCCGAGATAAACGAAGGGAAAGGCCAGCCCGTCATTCAGCCCGGCCTCGGTGGTCAGGGCGAAGCGGACGGGATGCTCCTTGCCCTCCATCGGCGGGCCGACCTGGGCGTCGCCGGCGAGCACCGGGTCGGTCGGCGCAAGCGCCGCGCCCAGCACGACGGCGCCGGCCAAAGTCATGCCGGCCAGCCACCAGGCAAGCGCGGCGACGGCGGCGATCGTCAGCGGCATCGAGATCGCCAGAAGGCCGATAGCCGGCATCCAGCTGCGCAGCGTCCCTATGCTGTCGATGCGCAGCCCCGTGGCGAAAAGCACGATGATCAGGACGATCTCGCTGGTCGCTTCCCAGATACGCGGCGCCGAGGTCGGATCGAGCGCCGTCGGCATTCCGGGCACGGCGGCGTAGGCGAGCAGGCCCAGCATCATCAGCAGCGCCGAGGAGGTCGCGATGCGCCCCGGCAGGACGCGCGGCAGCCAGTTCGCAAGGAAGATCACCGCCCCCAGCACGGCCATCATCACATGCGTGGGGGAGAGTTGGAAAAGCGTCTCGTTCATCAACGGCCCGGATGCGGGGACATCCCGCCGCCGGGCCAACCGGCGCGAAGCTTTGCGGGTTCCCGCACGCGCCCATCGTCAGACGTTTGGTCGCCCGCCGCACGCCCTTGCCCCCCGCCCGGCCGACGCATGGGGGCGGCAGGCCGGCATCAGTGGAACGCGGCAGGCACCCGCAGCGACCGGCTACGCCCGGAACTCGTGCTGCGAGACATGCGCGCCGGCAGGCGTAACGCGGTCAGTCCGGGACCGGATACCCAGGCCACGCGGACTGACGCTGAAATCGGCAGCCCACCTCTCGATCAACCCGTCGGCAGCCGCGCGGCCTCGGGCGCCGGGCGACCGCGGATCACGTCGGATGCCTTGTCGGCGATCATCATCGTGCCGGCGTTCAGGTTGGCCGACAGCATCATCGGCATGATCGAGGCGTCGACCACCCGCAGCCCCTCCATCCCATGCACGCGCAACTGGTCGTCGACCACCGCCGACGGGTCGGTCTCGGGTCCCATGCGGCAGGTGCCCATCGGGTGGAACGTCGTCGTGCCCCGCGCCTTCGCCGCCGCCAGCAGCTCGTCGTCGGTCTTCACATCGCCGCCCGGGAAGGTCTCGAAATCGTAATAAGGCGCCAGCGGGTCGGACTTCAGCAGCCCGCGCGCCAGTTTCATGCCGGCCAGAAGGACGCGCCGGTCGTCCTCCTTGTCCAGGTAGTTCGGGTTGATCGCCGGTGGCTCGAACGGGTTGGCCGAGCGGATGCGGCAGTATCCCGAGCTCTCGGGCCGCTGCTGCCAGGCGGCGACGGTCATGCCGGGCGCGTCCTCCAGCTTGCCCTGCACCCCCTCGTCATAGCTTGCCGGCGTGAAGGTCATCTGCAGGTCGGAGTTCGCGATCCCCGGCTCCGAGCGCCAGAAGCAGTAGACCAGCGTCGGGCTGAGCGACAGGATTCCACTGCGCGACGTCGCCCAGGCCAGCGCCTCGCGCATCAGCGGCATGCCGCGCGACAGCTCGTTGATCGTCTTGATGTTCTTCACGCGCGCGGCAAAGCGCGGCGCGTAGTGGTCCCGCAGGTTCTGCCCGACGCCCTTCAGCGCGTGCCGGCACTCGATGCCCACCGCCCGCAGGTGCTCCGGATCGCCGACGCCCGAGAGTTGCAGCAACTGCGGAGAGTTGAACGTGCCGCCCGACAGGATCACCTCGCGCCTCGCCCGGATCTCCGCCGCCCGTCCGGTACGCCCGCCCTTGCGGAAGCGGATGCCGACCGCACGCTTGCCCTCGAAGACGATGCCGGTGGCGTGCGCGCCGGTCAGGACCCGGACGTTCGGCCGCTTAAGCGCCGGGCGCAGGAAGGCGCGCGCCGCGCTCATCCGCCTCCCGCCGGAAATGGTCCGCTGGGCGTAGGCGACGCCCTCCTGGATCTTGCCGTTGTAATCGGGATTGCGCGGGATGCCGGCCTGTACGCAGCCCTCGATGAAGGCGTCGCAGAGCGGGTGCGACCAGTCGATTTCCGTGACGTGCAGCGGCCCCTCGCGCCCGCGATAGACGTCCTCGCCCCCCTCGCGCCGCTCCATCCGACGGAAGTACGGCAGCACGTCGGCATAGCCCCAGCCGCGATTTCCGCGCTGCGCCCAGTGGTCGTAATCCGCCGCCTGCCCGCGATTGTAGATGTGGCCGTTGATCGAGCTCGACCCGCCCAGCGTCTTGCCGCGCGGCGCCATGATGCTGCGCCCGCCGGTCCATTCGGTGGGCTCCATCTGGTAGAGCCAGTTCACCGACTTCATGTGAAAGGTCTTTATGAAGCCCGCCGGGATATGGATGTAGGGGTGCCAGTCGCGAGGCCCCGCCTCCAGCACGCAGACGGTCGTGCCCGGATCCTCGCTCAGCCTGTTGGCCAGCACGCAGCCTGCCGAGCCGGCGCCGACGATCACGTAATCGAAGCTCTCCACGGCACGTCCTCCCCGTTTTCCAATCCTTCCCGGCCGCCCGGCGGAAATGCAACCCGTCCGGCCGTGGCGGCGCATCGCAGGCCTGATTTCGCCGCTCGCGCGGCGCGCCTCACCGCGCTAGAAGTCCGCCCGTGAGCACCCAGGACGATGACGATGACCCGCTGGCGCGGGCATACAACAGCGGCCTCGCCGCCGAGAAGCGCGGCGATCTGGACGCCGCGGCCTCGGCCTATGCCGAGGTCCTGCGCCTCGACCCCGACGATCATGGCGGCGTGACCGTGCGACTGGCCGCAATCGGCCGGGGCGCGGTGCCGCAGAAGGCCCCCGACGCCTACGTCGCCACCCTGTTCGACCAGTGCGCCGAGGCCTTCGACGACATGCTGGTCGAGCAACTCGGCTATCACGTTCCGATGATGCTGCGCGAGCGGCTGCCGCAGGTGGCCCCCGGCCCGTACCGGCGCCTGCTGGACCTCGGCTGTGGCACCGGCCTGACCGGCGCGTCTCTCGCCGACATGGCCCAGGAGATAACCGGCGTCGACCTGGCCGAGGGCATGCTGGAGCAGGCCGACGAACGCGGTGTCTACGCGGACCTTTATGTCGGCGAGGCGGTCGGTTTCCTGGAGGAGACGGACGACCCGCCCTGGGAGCTCATCACGGCGACGGACGTGCTGCCCTATCTCGGTGCGCTGGACGGCTTCTTCGCCGGTGTCGCGCGGTGCCTGGCCGCCGGCGGTGTGCTGGCGGTCTCGACCGAGACGCTGCCGGCCGGCGCGATGGCCGGGCGCGACTACATCGTCGGCCCGAAACATCGTTTCGCGCATGCCGTGGACTACCTGCGCCGGCTGACGGCCGACAGCGGGCTGGAAGTGCTGGACTGCGCGCCGATAACCGTGAGGTATGACGACGGCGCACCGGTGCCGGGCGTGCTGCTGATCGCGCAACGACAGTGACCGCGGAACCGCGGGTGCGCCGGCGCGTTCCTCGATGTCGGAAAAACGGGAAGGAGCAGGCATGCAGCGCGGGATCGGGTGGCGGAGCGGTTTCCTGCTCGCGTGTCTGTTGATGCTCACGGCCTGCGGCGGCGCCGACTCGGACCGCATTCAGGTTGCGGCGCGCCCGCAGCTTCCGCCGGCTGACTACCTGACCCAGTCCGATCAGTTCGCCGAGTTGCAGCGCGCTGCGCTCGCCGCCGACTACCGGGCTTTCGCCCAGGCGCTGCACGCGGGCGACCCGCAGGCCGTTGTCGCGCAGCTTACTGACGCCTTCGCAGGCAAGCCCTTCGACGCCTACACGCTCGAGGCGCACACCGGCTCGCGCGAGCACCAGCGCGTTGCCGAGTTGCGCGGCGACTCGGCTCGGCTCTACCTGTATCTCGAACTCGACCGCAGCCCCGGCGGCTGGAATGTCGGGCACTACGCGCTCGGCCGCGACCGTGACGAGGCGATGCGCCGCCTTTGAGGGCCGCCTGTGAGGGAAGTCCGCCGGCGAGCGGATGCAGCCGGCGACCCGGTCGCCGGCGTCGGTAGAACCACGGTGGCAAAGCCGCGGCCCGAGGTATATGCGCTCGGCCGTGACCGCGACGAGGCGATGCGTCGCCTTTGAGAGCCTGTCCGAGAAGGCGCTGAGAGAGGTTGAGCAGCCGCCGTTGGCCTGATTCACCGTGGTTTCTGGCAAGAGACGACGGAGGATCGAATGGCGTGGACGGCGGCCACCCGGGGCGATTATGTGCGCCCGAGCGGGAGCTATGCAAGCGACGTGACGGATCGGGAGTGGGCGTTGATCGCGCCGCTGCTTCCGGCACCTCGGACGGGTGGGCGACCGCGGACGACCTGCCTGCGGCGGGTGGTGAACGCGATCTTCTACCTGCTTCAGGCGGGGTGCCAGTGGCGGATGCTGCCGCGGGACTTCCCGCCGCGCAGCACGGTCTACGGCTACTTCCGGGCGTGGATCGCGGCTGGGGTCTGGGCGCACGTCCACGATGTGCTCTACCGCCGGACCCGGGAACTGGAGGGCCGCGACGAGAGCCCGACGGCGGCGATCATCGACAGCCAGAGCGTGAAAACCAGCGCGGAGGCCCGCGAAATGGTCGGATACGATGCCGGAAAGCGGATCAAGGGCCGCAAGCGGCACCTGGTCACCGACACCCTCGGCCTGATGCTGCGCGTCGAGGTCCACTCCGCCAGCGTCCAGGATCGCGACGGCGCGGCGCTGGTCCTCGACCGGATCACCCGGCGCTTCCCGTTCCTCGAACGCATCTTCGCCGATGCCGGCTACCAAGGGCCGCGCGTCGCCGCGGCTGCGCCGCGCCCGGTCGAGATCATCAAGCGCACCGACGCCGGTTTTGTCGTCCAGCCCAGGCGCTGGGTCATCGAGCGCACCTTCGCCTGGGCCTGCATCAACCGCCGCCTTGCCCGCGATGTCGAGCGCGCCGCCGAAACGGTTCGAACCCTCTTCCAGATCGCCATGATCAAGCTGATGACCCGCCGGATCGCCCGCTACAGGGACTTCTGAAGTCAGGCTCTGAGAGAAGTCCGCCGGCGAGCGGATGCACCCGGCAACCCGGTCGATTCGCCGGCGTCGGGCAGCACCGCGGTGGCAAACGCCGCAGCCCGAGGCTAGAGCAGGTTGCGCAATTCCCAGAGTCGTTGAAGGGATTCACGAGCTCCCGTTGATGTGCGAGTCTCGTTCCTCCACAAGATGTGGAGGGGAGAGCATGTCGCGGGCCTACTCGACGGACTTGCGGGAGCGGGTGATTGCTGCCGTGGCGGCGGGCTCATCGGCCCGGTCGGCGGCGGCGCGCTTCGGGATCGGCATTGCGACGGCGGTGCGCTGGGTCCGGCGATGGCGGGATACCGGCGAGCGGACGGCGCGTCGTCAGGGAAGCCCGAAGCGGTCGGCGCTCGACGCGCATGAGGCGTTCCTTCTCGGCCTGCTCGACGGGCAGGTGGACATCACGCTGCACGACATGCGTGCCCGCCTCGAGGAGGAGCGGGGGCACCGGGCGGCGCGAACGACGATCTGGCGGTTCTTCGCCCGGCGAGGGTTCACGGTGAAAAAAGACCGGGCACGCGAGCGAGCAGGAGCGCGCCGACGTCGCGCAAGCGCGGCTCGCCTGGTTCGCCGGCCAGCCGGAGCTCGATCCCGAGCGCCTGATCTTCATCGACGAAACCTGGTTGAACACGAAGATGGCGCGGCTGCGCGGCCGCGCCCCGCGCGGCGAGCGCCTGCGGGCGAGCCTGCCGCACGGCCACTGGCGCACGACCACCTTTGTCGCCGGGCTCAAGCTCGACGGGATCGCGGCACCGATGGTCATCGACGGTCCGATCAACGGCGAGATCTTCCGCGTCTACGTCGAGCGGGTGCTCGTCCCGACGCTTCGTCCTGGCGACATCGTCGTCATGGACAACCTCGGCAGCCACAAGGGCGCGGGCGTGCGCGCGGCGATCGAGGCCGCTGGCGCCGAGCTACGCTTCCTGCCGCCCTACTCGCCCGACTTCAACCCGATCGAGAACGCCTTCTCCAAGCTGAAGGCGCGGCTGCGCAAGGCCGCCGCCCGCACGCGGGACACTCTCTGGACCGCCGTCGCCGACGCACTCGACGCCTTCTCTCCCGACGAGTGCGCCAACTACTTCACCGCCGCAGGCTACGAGCCGGAGTAGGTGGAATCTGCTCTAGCTCAGCAGCCGAGGGAGCGCGAGCGAGACGGCCGGCACGTAGGTCACAAGCATCAGCGCTACCAGGATCGCGATGTAGAACGGCCAGATCGTCTTCACGGCCTGCTCGATCTTGATGTTGCCGATGGCGCAGCCGACGAAGAGGCAGGCGCCGACCGGCGGCGTGCAGAGGCCGAGGCCGAGGTTCATGATCAGCAGGATGCCGAACTGGATCGGGTCCATGCCGGCCTCGCGCGCGACAGGCAGGAAGATCGGCGTGCAGATCAGGATCAGCGCCGCCATGTCCATGATCATGCCGAGAGCCAGCAGGATCAGGTTCAGCATCAGGAAGATGACCCGCGGGTCATCCGACAGCGCCGTCAGCAAGTAGGTCAGCTGCTCCGGCACGCGGTAGAGTGCCAGCATGTACGCGAAGGCCGAGGCGCAGCCGACCAGGATCATCACCATCGACGTCGTCCTGACCGCGCTGAGCACGGAGTTGAGGAAGGCGGTCCAGGTCAGCTCGCGATAGACGATTCCCGTGACGAGGAGCGCGTAGATCGCGCCGAAAGCGCCCGAACTCGGTGACCGTCAGGACTCCCGACAGGACGCCGCCGACGATGATGACGGCCGTCAGCAGCCCCGGGATTGCAACAACGAAGGAAAGGGCGAGCGTGGCGAAGCCCGGAAAGGCCTCCTTCGGATAGCCGCGGCGGACGGCCACGATGTAGGCGACCACGCCGAGACACAGGCACATCAGAATTCCCGGAACGACGCCCGCGAGGAACAGGCTGCTGACCGAGATGCCGCCGCCGGCCGCGACGGCGTAGAGGATCATGTTGTGGCTGGGCGGGATGACGACGCCGGCGATCGACGAGGTGACCGTCACGTTGACGGCATAGTCGGCGTCGTAGCCCTTCTCCTTCATCACCGGCATCAGGATCGCGCCGAGCGCCGAGGTGTCGGCCACCGCCGATCCCGAAATCCCGCCGAAAAGCATCGAGGCCGCGACGTTCACGACGCCCAGGCCGCCCCGCACGTTGCCGACCGCCGCCGCCGCCAGCCGCACCAGCCGGACCGCGATGCCGCCGTGCAGCATCAGCTCGCCCGCGAAGATGAAGAACGGGATGGCCAGCAGCGAGTAGACCGAGACGCCGGACAGGATGCGCTGGAAGGCGACGAACAGCGGCAGCCCCTCGTAGAGGAACGCCGCCACCGATGCGAGCCCGACCGCGAAGGCGACCGGCGCGCCGGCGATCAAGTCCGAGGGCGAACGCCCCGAAGAGGATTGCGAGGCCCATGCCATCACTCCGCCCGGCGGCCGGTGGCGAGGCGCACGCCGGCGAAGAGGATCATCAGCCCGCCGCAGATGACGAGCGGCGCCGCGCGCCACGCCTCGGCCAGACCCAGCATCGGGATCTGCCGGTCGAGATTGCCGAGGACCAGCAGCGTGCCGTGCCACGCCATGAAGCCGCCGAAGACGATGACGTAGAGATCGGCAATCACCCGCAGCACGAGACGCGGCGCCCGCGGCATCGCCTCGCGCACGAAGTCGATGCCGAGATGCGTGTTGCGCCAGACGCCGACCGCCGCACCGAGAAAGGCGATCCAGGCCATCAGCAGCATCGAGGACTGCTCGACCCAGGTCGGCGTGTTGTTCATGACATAGCGGCCCCAGACCAGCCAGCCGAAACTGACCACGATAAAGACGAGCGCGATGCCGGCACCACCGTGCAGTAATGCGCGATCGCGTCGAGGATCCGATCGACGGCAGCCGGGCTGCGGGGCGGGCCGGCGGGCGGGGCGCGTCGTGGCGAGGCGGGCATCGGTCTGGGCGTCGGGCAAGGCAGGCCCCCTGAAGCGGTCGCGGAAAGCGCCGGGCGCCGCGGCGCCCGGCATCTGCGTCAGGGTGGCGGATCAGTCGGTGGCGCGGATCTTTTCGACCACCGCCTTGAGGTCGGGAAAGTCCTTGTAGAACTTGTCGTAGACCGACGTCATCGCATCCTGGAACGGCGTGAGGTCGCTGATCTCGTTGACCTCGGCGCCGCCCTTGATCGCGTCCTGCTTTGCCTTCTCAGACGCATCGGACCAAAGCCCGCGCTGCTCCTTCGCCGCGTCGATCGCCGCCTGCCGGACGATCTCCTGCTGCTCGGGCGACAGCGCGTCCCAGCTCGCCTTCGAGACGCACAGGCATTCCGGGATGATCAGGTGCTTGGTGGTCGAGTAGTACTTCGCTACCTGGAACAGGTTGTACTCGTCATAGGTCGGATAGTTGTTCTCGGCGCCGTCGACGACGCCGGTCTTGAGCGACTGGTAGACCTCGCCCATCGGCAGCGGCGTGGCGTTGCCGCCCAGCGCCGCCATCATGTCGACGTAGAGCTGGTTGTTCATCACCCGCACCTTCATGCCCTTTACGTCGGCGGGCGTGTTTATCGGGCGGGTGTTGTTGAACATGGAGCGCGAGCCCGAGTTCGAACCACGACAGCGCGACGAGGCCCTTCTCGGACATCGCGTCCGAGAATTCCTGGCCGATCGGCCCGTCCATGACGTGGTGCATCTGCTCCTCGCTGGAAAACAGGAAGGGCAGCGAGACCACGTTGGTCATCGGCACGATCGGCCCCATCGGGCCGAGGTTGAAGTTGGCGAAATCCAGCGCGCCGTTGCGGGTCTGCTCGATCGCGTCGGGCTGGTCGCCGAGAACGCCGTTGTCGTAGACCGTCAGCGTCAGCTCGCCGTTGGTCTTCTCGCTGACCGCCTTGGCAAAGTCCTGCAGCGCGACGCTGTTGGGATAGCCCGGGGCATGGATATTCCAGCCCCGCCACTCCTTGGCGCTGGCGGTCGTGGCCCACGTGGTGACGCCGGCAAGCGCAACGCCGGCGGCGAGCGCGGCAATCCGGATCGGCCTGGAATGCATGGTCATGTGGTTCCTCCCGTTGAGGGCGCTTCCGGCCCACTTGTCATACGAGTTAGCATGCATCATCATACAAGCATCCGCGCGGAGGTCAATCGGGGCCGTGAGGCGCCGCCGACGCGGCCGGATGGAGGATGTCGATGACGGAGGCGAGACAGGACGCGGGCGACGCACCGCGGCGCACGCTGACCGCCACGGTGGCGGAGCGCCTGCGCGAGGCGATCCGGACGGGCGAGCTTCGCCCAGGCGACCGGCTGCCGAGCGAGGCGGGGCTGACGCGCGCGCACGGCGTCAGCCGGACGGTGATCCGTGAAGCCATCGCCGCGCTGAGCGCGGATGGCCTTGTCGAGGCGCGCCACGGCGTCGGCGTCTTCGTGCTCAGCCCGGCGCCCGGCACGCTGCCGATGCTGCAACCGTTTGATCCGTCCAGGATTTCGTCAATCATCGAGATGCTTGAACTCCGCGCGGCCGTCGAGATCGAGGCCGCCGGGCTGGCCGCGGTGCGCCGCTCGGCGGCGCAGGAGGAGGCGCTGTTCGAGCGGCTCGAGGCGCTGGAGCAGCTGATCCGCGCGGGGAAACCGACGACCGAGGCCGATTACGCCTTCCACCTCGCGCTCGCCGATGCCGTCAACAATCCCCGCTTTCGCGAGTTCCTGGAGATGATGGGGCGCACCATCATCCCTCGGGCGACCTTCGGCGAAGATCAGCCGGAAACCGCACCCGCCGAGTATCTGGACCAGATCCAGGCCGAGCACGCGCGCCTGGCCGACGCGGTGGCGCGGCAGGACGAGGACGCGGCCCGCGAGGCGATGCGGACCCACCTCAAGGGCAGCCAGAAACGCTATCGCGACCTGATTCGGGGTCGCTGACAGGCTGCTTGTCGGACAACCGGGTGGCACAGTTGCGGACGAATGGCTCTGCCACCATGACGGGGGACGCTTGATCTCCGACGAGGAACCGGCGACCGTTCCCGCCGCTCGACCGGACGCAAGGGAGGCTGGGCATGACGGCGGACACGAGCCATTCCGGCCCCGAGGCCAGGGCACCGGCCGGGACGGTCGACACGCATCTGCACATCTACGGGCCGGCGGAGCGCTATCCGGTGGCGCCGACCAGCCGGGTGCCGGTTCCGCCGAACTCGGCGCTCGATGACTATCGCCGCCTGATGGACCGGCTGGGCATCGCCCGCGCGGTCGTCGTCCAGCCCTCGGCCTACGGCGCGGACAACCGCTGCACGATGGACGCGGTCGCGGCGCTGGGCGACCGGGCGCGCGCCGTGGTGGTGGTGACGCCGGAGGTGACTGATGCCGAGCTGGAGCGGCTGACCGGGCTCGGCGCGGTCGGCATCCGCTTCTTCATGCTGCCGGGCGGCGTGCTGCCCTGGGAGGTGCTGGAGGAGATGGCCGCGCGCGTCCACGCCTTCGGCTGGCACGTCCAACTGCAGCTCGACGGCCGAGAGCTGGAGCCGCGGGTCCAGATGCTCCGCCGCCTGCCATGCGACCTGGTCATCGACCACACCGGCAAGTTCCTGGAACCGGTCGCGCCGGACCACCCGGGGTTCCGCGCGCTGCTGGGGCTGGTCGGGACCGGCCGCGTCTGGGTCAAGCTGTCGGCGCCCTACGAGACCTCGCGCGAGGGACCGCCGCACTACATGGACGTCGGTCGGCTGGCGCGCAGCCTGATCCGGGCCGCGCCCGAGCGGATGGTCTGGGCATCGAACTGGCCGCATCCCTCCGCCCAGCCGAACCCGCCGGACGACGCGATGCTGCTGGAGACGATGCGGCACTGGGCCGGCGACGAGGCGGTGTTCCGGCGCATCATGGTCGACAACCCGGCGCAGCTCTACGGCTTCGCCCAGGCCGGCACGGGCTGACGCGGCATGGCGACGGTTTTCCTGACGCACGAGCCGGAGGCGCTGGCCGTCTACTACGGCGACGCGGCCCTGGCGGCGCTGCGCGAGCTGGCCGAGGTGCGGATCAACCCGACGGGCCGCACCCTGGACACCGCGGCGCTGGTCGAGGCCGCCGCCGGGTGCGAGCTGATCGTCGGCGACGTCAACACGCCTGCCGAGGCGGCGCTGTTCGACGGGCTGCCTGACCTCGTCTCGTTCCACCGCTGCGCCGTCGACCGGCGCACGCTCGACATCGCGGCGGCCTCGCGCAACGGCGTGCTGGTGACGAACGCCAGCCCGGGCTTCGTCCCCGCGGTCACGGAACTCGTCTTCGGACTGATGATCGACCTCGCCCGCGGCGTCAGCGGCGCGGTCGCGGCGTTCCGGGCAGGCTCGGTGCCCCGGCAGCGGATGGGCGTCCAGCTCGACGGCGCCACGCTGGGTGTCATCGGCTATGGCAGCATCGGCAAACGAGTTGCCGAGCTCGGCCGCGCCTTCGGCATGACGGTGCTGGTGCACGACCCGCACAAGACGGTGGCCGAGCCGGGCGTTCGCCAGGCGGGGCTGGAGGAGGTGTTGGCGGCCGCCGACTTCGTCATCTGCCTCGCCGTGGCGACCGAGGAGACGCGGCACCTGATGAACGCCGAGCGCTTTGCCGCGATGAAGCCGAGCGCCTTCTTCGTCAACGTCGCACGCCCGATGCTGGTGGACGAGGCGGCGCTGGCCGAGGCGCTGCGCGCCGGCCGGATCGCCGGCGCCGCGCTGGATGTCGGAACAGGGCCCGAGATGATGCCGCCGCCCGCGCTGACCGCGCTGCCCAACGTGATCGCGACGCCCCATGCCGGCGGGCTGACGCCGCAGGCGACGCAGTCCCAGGCGATGGAGACGGTCGAGCAGGTGCGCGCCGTGCTCTCGGGCCGGATGCCGCACAACGCGTTGAACGCCGACGACGCGACGCGGCTGGCCCGGTTCCGCGATGGATGACGCGGCGCCACCGCATCGCGCTGGTAGGCCTCGGCATGGCGATCCGGCCGCATGCCGAGAGCTGGCAGCGGCTGGCCGACCGCGCGGAGGTCGCGTGGGCCTGGAGCCCGTCGGCGGAACGCCGCGCCGCCTTCGCCGCGCAGTACCCTTTCCCCGCCGCCGACAGCCTGGTGCAGGTGCTCGCCGACGACAGCATCACCGCCGTCGGCATCCAGGCACCGCCGAACACGCATCTCGAGCTGGTCGTGCGCTGCGCAGCGGCCGGCAAGCATGTCCTGCTGGAGAAGCCGCTCGACATCACGACGCCGCGCGCCGAGCGGCTGGTAGAAGCCTGCGAGGCTGCGGGCGTGACGCTGGGCGTCATGCTGCAGCACCGCTTCCGCCCCTCCGCCATCCGCCTGCGGGCGATGCTGGCCGACGGCGCGCTGGGGCGGATCATCGGCGGCCATGTCTCGGTGCTGAACTGGCGCGGGCAGGACTATTACGACCAACCCGGGCGCGGCACCCTGGCGCGCGACGGCGGCGGCGTGCTGCTGACGCAGGGCATCCACACGCTGGACCTGTTCCTGACGCTGGCGGGATCGCCGGCCGAGGTCGTGGCGCACGCGACGACGACGCCGGTGCACCGGATGGAGACCGAGGACCTGGTGACAGCCAGCCTGCGCTACGCCTCCGGCGCGCAGGTCTCGCTGATCGCGACGACGGCGGCCTATCCCGGCTTTCCCGAGGTCATCACGCTGTTCTGCGAGACCGGCACGGCCGAGATCCGCGGCACCGCGCTGACGGCCGCCTTTCGGGACGGGCGGCGCGAGACCCACGGCATGGACGGCGCCGGCGGCGGCGCGGGCGCCGACCCGATGGATTTCCCCAGCGACTACCACCAGGCGGCAATCACGGACTTCCTCGACGCGATCGAGACCGGCCGGCCGCCCTTCGCCAGCGGTCGCGCGGCGCTGGACGTCCACCGGCTGATCGACGCGCTGCTCGCATCCGCCGGCCACGGCGGGCCAGAGTCGGTCGCGACGGGACAGGCTGGCGTCGCGACGATCTGACAGCACCACGCTGCCGCTCTGCCCTGCGGTCTGGTCGCCCGTGGTTGCCCGGTGAGATGCCCGCCTTTCGCGCGGATTACGGGCCGATGTGCTGCCAGGCGACGACTACCTTCTCCGCGGGCAATCGGGTACCCTGCGGCGCCAGATTGTCCTGCCGGGCAACCGGGTCAGTCCTCGGCGCGCTTCGCCGCCACGCCGCCGCTCAATCGTCCCCGCCCGACCTGACCCAGCGGGCGACGAAGGGGGCGCCCAGGATCACGATGACGATGCGCAGCAGGTGGTGCGTCACGACATAGGCGACGTCGGTGCCGGCGATGATCGCCAGCAGCACCATCTCGGCCTGGCCGCCCGGGGCGAAGGCCAGGATGGCGTCGAGCGGCGGCGCGACGCCGGCCTGTACGACGGTCTCGGCGAAGAAAACGCTGAGCCCCGTCAGCAGGGCGCAGTAGCCGAGCGAGGCGACCAGCACGCGGCGGATCTCGCCGACGCTGATGCCGACGTATTTCACGCCGATGCCGATGCCGAGGAAGAACTGGGCGGTCCACATCGCCTCGGCCGGCGGGCGGAAGTGCAGCCCCCCGGCGAAGGCGACGATACCGGCGACGATCATCGGCCCCAGCATCGGCGCGCCGAACAGGCGGACGCGCACCGCCAGCCACCAGCCGACGATGCCGCAGGCGGCCATGACGGCGAACTCGATCGGCGGCACCATGTCGGCCCGCTCGCCCGGCGGCCCGGTGAGCGGCAGGTGCCAGATCCACCGGATCAGGAACGGCATCAGCGAGACGATGACCAGGACGCGCGTCGTGTGGATCAGCGACAGCGCCCGCGGGTTGGCGCCGGCCTCGATGCCGAAGAGCAGCATGTCCTGCAATCCGCCCGGCATCGCGGCGTAGTAGCTGGTGGCCGGGTCGAAGCCCCAGAGCTTGCGGAAATACGGGTAGCCGACCAGCCCGATCAGCAGGATGAAGGGCGGCACCAGCGAGACCGAAAGCGCCATGTCGCCCAGCCTGTGGAACAGCGCCGGCGTCAGCGAGGCGCCGACCGCGACGCCGAGGATCGGCCGCATCGCCTCGGAGACCGGCGGCACCCCCTTGAGCGGCGCGCCGGCAAGCGCGGCGACCAGGCACGCGAACATCGGGCCGAGCATCAGCGGGATCGGCAGGCCGATCGCCCAGAACGCCGCCGCGCCCGCCGTCGAGAGCGCAAGGGTCGCCAGCCGCCAGGGGGTGAAGAGCGTGTGGAGCTGCATGTGGTGTCATGCAGTAGCAGACCGGCCGCGACGCGCAACGGACGGCGCCCGCGCGTCCGTGATATCGCGAGCCCTCGCTCCCGGCCCGGCACGCCGGACGGGGCGGCGGGCCGGGCCGGGCCGGCGGCGCGGTGTCAGCGGCCGCCGGAGATGTCGACCAGCGCGCCGTTGACGTAGGAGGCGCCGGGCGAAGCCAGCCAGAGGATCGTGTTCGCCACCTCCTCGGCCGAGCCGGCGCGCTTCATCGGCACGCCGCCGACCAGCCGCTCGACGCGGTCGGGGGCGCCTGCCGAGGCGTGGATCTCGGTCTCGATCAGCCCTGGGCGGACGGCGTTGACGCGGATGCCGACGCCGCCGAGCTCCTTGGCCAGCCCGATCGTCAGCGTGTCCATCGCGCCCTTGGAGGCCGCGTAGTCGACGAACTCGAACGGTGTGCCGAGCCGCGCGGCGGCCGACGAGACGATGACGATGGCGCCGCCCGGGCCGCCGCGGTCGGTCGGCATCCGCCGGGCCGCCTCGCGCACGGTCAGGAACGCTCCGAGGACATTGACGTCAAAGACGCGGCGCAGGCGGGCGACGTCCATGCCGGATACCGGCGAAACCGGCGCGACGATGCCCGCGTTGACGATCACCGCCGTGACGGGGCCGAGGCCCTCCGCGGCATCGTACATGGCGGCGACGTCGGCTTCCTCGGCAACGTCGCCCTGCACGGCGACGGCGCGGCCACCGCCGGCCTCGATCGCGGCGACGACCGCCTCGGCCGCCTTCTTGTCGCTGGCGTAGTTCACTGCGACGGCCCAGCCGGCGGCGGCGGCCAGCCGGCAGGTCGCGGCGCCGATCCCCCGGCTGCCGCCGGTCACGAGCATGACGGACATCTGGTCTCCCCCCTCCGGTGCGCGGCCAGTCTTCGCCGCGGCGGCGCCGGCCGCAAGCCCCGTCTCAGTCGAAGAGCGCCTGCATCAGCGGGCTGTCGGGATCGGCGAGTCCGTCGATGACGTCGAAATGGTGCCGCCCGGGCTGCTCAACGGCGGCTGTTTCGGCGCCCAGCCCCGCCCAGATGTTCGCCAGCAGCCCGTTCTGGCGGACGAATTCCGGGCGTTCCTCGGCGCCGACCCAGCAGGTCAGCCGGACGCCGTCGCGCGGCTCGAGCAGGGCGGGACTTTCGGCGCGGGCCTCGCCGGCGTCCAGCCGCAGCGCGTCGTTCAGCGCGGTGCGCAGCAGCGGGCGCAGGTCGTGCACGCCGCTGATCGAGATGGCGTTTTCCATGCGCGCCGCAACCGCCGCGGGCAGCGGCGCGTCGGCGCAAAGCATCCGGCAGGCGAGGTGGCCCCCGGCCGAGTGGCCGGCCAGGCGGATCGGGCCGTCGAACTCGGCGGCGACGCGGGCCAGCGCGGCGCCGATCTGGCGCGTGATGCCCGAGACGCGGATGCCGGGGCAGAGCGTGTAGCCAGGCATCGCCACCGCGTGGCCGCGGGCAACGGCGCCGGCGGCGAGGTGCGACCAGTCGCGCCGGCCGAACCGCTGCCAGTAGCCCCCATGGACGAAGACGACGAGTCCGGGGGGCGCCGCCTCGGGCAGGAACAGGTCGACCCGCTCGGCCGGCGCGTCGCCATAGCGCACCTCGCGGACGCGCCCGCCCAGCGTGTCGCGAAACGCCGCCGCGTCGCGCTGCCAGCGCGGCGGGAAGTCGTCCGCGCCCGGGATATGCGGCCCGTTGGCGTAGGCGTCGTCCCAGTCCATCGCGTGTCTCCCGTCCTCACCCGGGAACTGTGGCGCGGCGGGGAAATCGGTGCAAGGCGGGGCGGTCCCGAAAAGGGGTGCGGGCCTTACGCGGCGGCGACGCCGATCAGCCCGCCGGCCTGGCGGTCCCAGAACCGGGCATAGAGGCCGCGGCGCGCCAGCAGGTCGTCATGCGTGCCATCCTCGACGATGCGGCCGTCGTCCAGCACGACGATCCGGTCCATGCGGCGGATCGTCGACAGGCGGTGCGCGATGGCGATGACCGTCTTGCCCGCCATGAAGTCGTAGAGCGCCGCCTGGATGTCGGCCTCGACCTCGCTGTCCAGCGCCGAGGTCGCCTCGTCGAGGATCAGGATCGGCGCGTCCTTCAGCACGGCACGCGCCAGCGCGATGCGCTGGCGCTGGCCGCCCGAGAGGCGCACGCCGCGCTCGCCGACATGCGCGGCCATGCCGGTGCGCCCTTCCTGGTCGACCAGATCGGGGATGAAGCCGTCGGCATGCACCTGGGCGGCGGCCCGCCGGACCTCGTCGTCGGTCGCCTCGGGCCGGCCGTAGCGGATGTTGTCGGCGATCGAGCGGTGCATCAGCGAGGTGTCCTGCGTCACCATCGAGATCTGCGTGCGCACGCTCTCCTGGGTCACCAGCGCGATGTCCTGGCCGTCGATCAGCACGCGGCCCTCGTCCGGGTCGTAGAAACGCAGCGCCAGGTTGACCAGCGTCGACTTGCCGGCGCCCGAGCGGCCGACCAGCCCGACGCGCTCGCCACCGCGGATGGTCAGGTCGATGTCGGCGACGCCGCCGCCCGTCCCGTCCGAGGTCTTGCCGTAGCGGTGCGTCACGCGGTCATAGCGGATCTCGCCAGCGGTCAGCGCCAGCGGCCGGGCATACGGGCGGTCCTTCAGCCGCAGCGGCTGGCTGACGGTCTCCATGCCCTCGTGGATGGTGCCGATGTTCTGGAAAAGCATCGTGACCGTCTGCATGATCCAGTCGACCAGCCCCGTCAGCCGCAGCGCAACCGCGACCGCCGCCGCGACGATGCCGGCCGAGACGGCGCCGGCCGTCCACAGCCAGATCGTGTAGCCGACGACGCCGCCGTAGAGCAGGATGTGCATCCCCGACATGCCGATCTGGAGCTGCGTGTAGAGCCGCGTCTGCATCGCGAAGGTCCAGCGGAAATCGTCGATAGCCTCGCGCGCGTAGTCCTCCTCGCGCTCGGCGTGGCTGAAGAGCTTGACGGTCTGGATGTTGGCATAGGCGTCGACGATCCGCCCGGCCAGCATCGAGCGCGCCGCGGCGACGTCGTGGCCGACGCGGATCAGCCGCGGCACGAACCAGCAGGCCAGCCCGATGAAGGCGGAGAACCAGACGCCGAGCGGCACCAGGATGCGGATGTCTGCCTGGCCCAGCACTGCCGCCGAGCCGGCGACGAAGATCAGCGCGAACCAGATGGCGTCGGTGACCAGGAAGACGGAATCGTTGATCGCCGGGGCGAGCTGGATCTGCTTGTTGGCGATGCGTCCCGAGAAATCGTCGGTGAAGAAGCCGAGCGACTGGCGCAGCATCTTGCGGTGCGTGCGCCAGCGGATCAGCGCGCCCATGTGCGGGTAGAAACCCTGGCCCGTGACGAAGCTCGACGCGATGTCGGCGGCCGGGCGGATGACCAGCGCCACCAGCGCCATCGCCAGCAGCATCCAGCCGTTCTCCTGCCACAGCCGGTCGGGCGAGGTGTTGGACAGCATGTCGACCAGGCTGGCCGCGAACTTCACGACCGCCGCCTCGGACAGCGCGGCAACCAGGCCCAGCGTCATGCCGATGCCGATGACCTTGCGCGCCGGCCAGAGGAAGCGGCGCAGGAACGGGATCAGGCGGTCCGGGATCTCGGCCGCCTCGTCATAGGGCTGGTAGGGGTCGATCAGGTATTCGAAGTAGCGGAACATCGGGGCATCCGGTAGATGTCGGGACTGGACCGCGGGCCAAGTCTCGCCCGGTCGGTCCCGAGCGAACGTCAGCCGTTGCGTCGGAGCATCGATTCCGCCATGGCAACCTCGATTCCCGTGGCCGGTCTCTAGCCGGTTTTCCCGCGGCGGTCGAGCCGGGCACGGAACGGAACAGACGCCGTCGGCCGTTCTCTTGTAGTGTCCCGAGTGAAGTGACCTTTCGGAAGGAGTGATTTCGGATGAAGAACACCAGTTTCGGCCCGGTTTCCGGACGGAGCCTGCGCGCCGCCGCGATCGCGCTGGTGCTCGGCGCCGCGCCGCTGCAGGCCGTCATTGCGGCGGACCAGATGGTCGCCGTCGAGACCGCCCGCGTCGCCCCCGAGCTGGCGGCGCAGCTGCACGCCGCGCCCGCCACGCTGCCGGCCTCGGTCGACATGCCCGAAAAGCAGGCGGCGGCCGTCTGCAACGCCACGCTCAAGCAGCTTCGCGACAGCAAGGGCGCCGACGGCCGGGCGCATTGCTCCGCCGCCGCCATGTCGCAGGGCCTGATCCAGGCCGTCCGGCAGAAGATGAAGAACCCCTGAGCCGCGCCGGCGCCGCGCCCGAACGACGGAGGCGGCGCATCGTTGACGTTTCACGCCCGTCCCGGCCCCCGGGACGAGCATGGAGGATTTCCGATGACCCGCTTCATTTCGGCGCGGGCGGCAGCATGTGCCGCCGCATTGGCGCTTGCCGGCGCCGCCCTGGCCGCCGGGCCGCTGCAGGCGCAGACCAGCGCGATGTCCACGGCGGCCGAGGACATCCTCGTGCGCGTGGACGTGTCGGACATGACGGACACGCTGGCGAAGGCTTTGGAGGTCGCGCCCGACCGCGTGCCCCGATCGGTCGAGGTGACGCTTCCCGTCGCCTCGGCGGTCTGCGACGTCACCGTCGACCAGCTGAAACAGGTTCGCGATGTCGAGCAGCATGTAGAGTGCAACGCAGTGACCGTCTCGGACGAGCTGACAGCGGCGACGAAGGAGCAGTTGGCGGACTGACGCCGGGTGCCCTGATGCCGCACCCTGCCGGCAGATCCGAGGTACCCGACCGCACGGCGCTCCGTTTGCCAGGTCCGAAGATGGGCAGCACGACCCGGTAGCACCTGTCGCCCGAGAGGGCGCGACTCGGCGGCCCGGTGGGTCGCCGCTTTCGTTTTGATCCGCAACTCGCTATCCGCGCAGCATGAGCGACGAGATTCCCACGGACGAAACGCCCACCGGCGACCTGACGGCCGAGAAGGCCCGCGCCAGCGCCTGGTTCGGCGAACTGCGCGACACCATCTGCGCCGCCTTCGAGCGGCTTGAGGACGTACAGGCCACCGGCCCCCACGCAGATCTGCCGCCCGGCCGCTTCGAGCGCCGCGAGACACGCCGCGCCGGAGAGGGCGCGCGGGGGCCGGACGATGACCAGGGCGGCGGCGTCATGGCCGTGCTGCGCGGCGGCCGCTGCTTCGAGAAGGTCGGCGTCAACGTCTCCACCGTCCACGGCGCGCTGGGCGAACGGGCGCAGCGCAGCCTGACGGCGCGGCGCGAGATCCCGGGCCTGGCCCGCGACCCGCGGTTCTGGGCTGCCGGCATCTCGCTGGTTGCGCACATGCGCTCGCCGAAATGCCCGGCCGTCCACATGAACACGCGCATGTTCTGGACGCCCGGCGCCTGGTGGTTCGGCGGCGGCTCGGACCTGAACCCGATGGTCGAGGTGCCCGAGGACACGGAATTCTTCCACGACCGGCTGCGCGCCGCCTGCGACCGGCACGACCCGGCCTACTACCCACGCTTCAAGGACTGGGCCGACGACTATTTCCTCATCCGCCACCGCGGCGAGGCGCGCGGCGTCGGCGGCATCTTTTACGACGACCTCTGCACCGGCGACTGGGAGACGGACTTCGCCTTCACGCAGGATGTCGGGCGGGCCTTCCTCGACGCCTTCCTGCCGATTACCGAGCGCCATATGGACGAGCCCTGGACCGAGGAGGACCGCGCCCTGCAGCTCGTGAAGCGCGGCCGCTACGCCGAGTTCAACCTGGTCTGGGACCGCGGCACCCGCTTCGGGCTCGAGACCGGGCACAACGTCGAGGCCGTGCTGATGAGCCTGCCGCCCCTCGCCGCCTGGCCCTGAGGATTCACGTTTCCAACGACTTTCGCGCTATCCTGCCGCCCGACGCACGAACGGGGAGGGGGCGATGGCCGCGACGACACTCGACGTGCCTGGGGCGCCGGGGGCGCCGGCGCACGGCTTGGGCGCCGTGCTGGACAGGGAGCTGGTGCCCGAGGGGCTGCGCGGCCGCCGCTACCGGTACTCGCCCTGGAGCCTGCGCTTCCTGAAGCAGAGCATCGAACGGGAATACCTCGCCTACCGGAACCCGGCCGTGCTGCGCTACCTGCGCTGGCTGCTGACGATTGGCGCGGTCCTCATCTTCGCCGGCTCTTTCATCGACTTCATGCGGCTTGATGAAAGTGACGCCATCCTGCTGACGCGGATGCGGATCGTCGCGGCGCTCGGGACGATCGTCGCCCTGTGGATGACGCGGCTGGAATGGGTGAAGGCGCACCTGCAGATCTTCATCGCCTGCGGCCTGCTCCTGGTTCATGCTTTCTGGCTGGCCAGCGTGCCGGTCATCGGCGACCGGATCGACGAGTACGACGGCCTGCTGCCGATCAACATCATGATGACCTTTCTCGTCTCGGGCCTGCTCTTCTGCTGGGCGCGCCTGCTGGGGTTGTTCGCCGCCGCCGCCTATGCGCTGACGCTGCTCGCGGCACACCCGGCGCCGGCGGCGCCGATCCTCTATCTGGCGCTCGCGAGCGTCTATGCCTGCTTCGCGGCCTATGTCGCCGAGCGCGCCCGGCGCGAGGCATGGGCCGACGCGCAGGTGCTGGACGCCGAGCGCGCGCGCTCCGAACGGCTGCTCCTGAACGTGCTGCCGCCGTCGATCGCCCAGCGCATGAAGGACGGCGAGGACACGATCGCCGACCGCTTCGACCAGGCCGCCGTGCTGTTCGCCGACATCGTCGGCTTCACCAGGATGTCCTCCAGCATGGATCCCGCCGAGCTGGTCCACATGCTGGACGAGATCTTCACCCGCTTCGACGCGATCGTGTCCGAGCTGGACCTGGAGAAGATCAAGACGATCGGCGACTGCTACATGCTGGCCTGCGGCCTGCCGGCAGAGCGCCGGCAGGGCGACGAGCGCGTTGCCGAGGCGGCGTTGCGCATGCAGGCGGCCGTGCGCGACATCGCGCGCAGGCGCGGACAGCCGCTGGACGTGCGCATCGGCATCCATTGCGGCCCGGTGGTCGCCGGCGTCATCGGCGACGCCAAGTTCATCTACGATCTGTGGGGCGACACGGTGAACGTCGCCAGCCGCATGGAATCGACCGCGCCCGAAGGCCAGATCCAGATTTCCGGCGCGCTGCGCGAGCGCCTGCAGGGGTTCCGCGTCGAGGAGCGCGGCGAGGTCGAGCTGAAGGGCAAGGGCCTGCAGCGCACATGGCTTCTCAAGGGCCGCGAGGCAGTGGCGCCGGTTTGAACCGCCGTCAGCGACCGTCAAGGCGGGGCTTGGCCCCACCGCACCTGACCACCGCCATGCGCGCCCGGGTCACCCGATCTTAACCCCGGCACGGTATCCACCCTGCCCAGGACGGCCGGGTGACAGGCGGCCTTCCCTGTTCGCGAACTGCCTGGCGCCGAATGGCTGGCAACCATCGGCGGCGCCACCCGCCCCGCAAGGGGCAACCGCGGCCGGCCGGCCGTGCTCTTCCGTTCCCCGGGCCGCAGCGCCAAAGGCGCCGGATTCCCGGGCACCGAAGATCGAGGGACAGGCGCCCCGCGCCCGGATCCCTCCCCGGACGAGATTTCTCCCTCACCGATCCCCGCCCCAGGCGGACGAGCGGCGCCTCGGCGCGCCCGCGCCCCAACCTGATGCAAAGCGCCGGCACGGCCCCTGCCCGCGACAACGCGGCCGAGCGCCGGCTGACCGTGCCCGCTGCCGGCAGCGTCCGGCTCGAACGGAAGATCCCGCCGGCTGCCGGAGGATCTCCCGATCGTGCAATGCTGCGGTCCGGTCGGGCTGGCCGCTACCCGTTCATCACCCCGCCAGCGCGGCCTCGATGGCGGCCCCGGCGCGCAGCAGCCGGGCCTCGGCGTTCGGCGGGCCAAAGACCATCAGCCCGCACATCGGCGTGCCGGTCGGGATCGTGATCGACGACAGCCCCAGCAGGTTCGCCAGCCGCGTGTTGCGCAGCGCCAGCAGGTTGCGCTCGTTGTAGAACGTCTCGTCGTCCAGCAGCCGCTGGCGGTCGGGCGGCCAGCAGGCGGTGGTCGGCAGCGCGATCAGGCCTTGCTCCGCCATCCGGTCCTGCAGCGCCTCGGACAGCCGGGCGTATTCGCGCCGCGCCTCGGCGTCCTTCGCCGCGTCGGCGTTCTTGCCCTGCCGGAAGCGGCTCTCGATGCGGTCGTACATCACGCCCGGGCGCTCCTCGATCAGCGCGCCCCATTCGGCCCAGGCCTCGCCCGTCACCAGCGGGCTGATCTCGCGGAGCGCCCGCATCACGCCGTCGAACTCCGGCACGGCGCCGCGGCCAACGGGCGCCCCGGCGGCGGCCAGCCGCCCCACGGCGCCGTCGAATGCCTCGACGATCCCGTCGTCGCAGCCGTCCAGCACCAGCGTCTCGGCAACGAGCAGGCGCTCGTCGCCCAATGCCGCGCCGGAAAGGTCAACGGCCGGCGCGTCGGCCAGGATCGAGAACATCAGCGCGCAGTCCTCGACGGTTCGGCAGAGCGGCCCGACGGTGTCGAGGCTGGGTGCCAGCGCGATCACGCCGTCCAGCGGGATCAGCCCGGCCGTCGTCTTCAGCCCGACGAGGTCGTTCCAGCCGGCCGGAATGCGCACCGAGCCGCCGGTGTCCGAGCCGATGCCGGCCGCCGCCAGCCCCAGCTTCGTCGACACCGCCGCGCCCGAGCTGGACCCGCCCGGCGCCAGCTCGGGCCGGATGGCGTTCGGCGGCGTGCCGGTCATCGGGTTCACGCCGAGGCCCGAGAAGGCGAGCTCGGAGGTGTGCGTCTTGCCGAGGCAGATCGTGCCGGCGGCGGTGCCGCGCTGCACGACAATGCAGTCGCGCTCGGGCACGCGCCCGGCAAGCAGGCGCGTGCCGCCCTCGGTGGCGATGCCGGCCGTGTCGTAGAGGTCCTTCCACGAGATCGGCACGCCGTCGAGCGGCCCCGCCCTCATGCCGTCGCGGGCGCGGCCGGCGGCGGCGGCGGCCTCGGTGCGGGCGCGCCGCGGCGTTGCGCGGGCATAGATGGCAGTCGCGGTCCGGGTGCCGGTCGATGGCGTCCAGGAAAAGCTCGGTCAGGTCGCGCGCGTCGATCTTGCCCGCCCCGATGGCGCGGCCCAGTGCCGCAGCCGATCGCGTCAGCCAGTCCATCGGGTCCTCCGGTTCTGCCCCGGTGGACAATTGCGGGGCCGCCGCCAATAAGTAAACCCATGGCAGAGCGGTTCGACATGGTTGTGGCCGGCGGCGGGCTGGTCGGCTCGGCGCTGGCGCTGGCGCTGGCGCGGCACGGGCAGCGCGTGGCGCTGCTGGACCCGGTCGCCGCCGAGGTGCGCGCCGATCCCGGCTTCGACGGGCGCGCCTATGCCGTCGCGCCCGGCTCGGCCAACCTGCTGCGGTCGCTGGGCGTCTGGGGCGAGGTCGAGGACCACGCCCAGCCCGTCCGCCACATCACCGTCGAGGACCGCGCCCCCGGCCCGCTGCCGGCGGCGGCGCTGCACTTCGACCCGGCCGAGGGCGAGCAGTCGACGCTCGGCTGGATCCTCGAGGACCGCTGGCTGCGCGCCGCGCTGCTCCGCGCCATCGCCGCCACGCCCGAGATCGACCACCGCGCGCCGGCGCGGGCCGAGGCCGTCCGCCTGACGCCGGCCGGCGCCGAGGTGGACGTCGCCTCGGAGTTCGGCGGCGAGACGCTTCGCGCCGCCGCGGTGCTGGCCTGCGACGGCCGGCGCTCGGCGACGGCGCGGGCGGCCGGCATCCGCTATCTGGCCTGGGACTACCCGCAGACCGGGCTGGTCTGCGCCGTCGAGCACGACCGGCCGCATGACGGCGCGGCGCACCAGGCGTTCTTTCCCGGCGGCCCGTTCGCGCAGCTGCCGCTGCCGGGCGAGCGGTCGTCGATCGTCTGGTCCGAGCGCCGCGCGCGCGCCGACGAGGTCGCGGCGATGGACGACGACGCCTACACGGCCGAGATCGCTCGGCGCCTCGGCGGCAGGCTGGGCGAGGTGCGGCTGGTCGGCCGGCGCTGGGTCTATCCGCTGGGCCTGTCGCTGGCGACGTCCTATGCGCGGCCGCGGCTGGCGGTCGTCGGCGACGCGGCGCACGGCGTCCACCCGATCGCCGGGCAGGGGCTGAACATGGGCCTGCGCGACGTCGCCGCGCTGGCGCAGGTGCTGGTCGAGGCCGCGCGGCGCGGCGAGGACGTCGGCGCGCTCGACGTGCTCCGCCGCTATGAGCGCTGGCGGCGGTTCGACGCGACCGCGATGACGCTGGGCATGGACGGGCTGAACCGGCTGTTCTCGACCGGCGCCGGCCCGATGCAGGCGCTGCGCAATGCCGGGCTGCGCCTGGTCTCGCAGATGGCCCCGGCGCGGCGGTTCTTCATGGCCGAGGCGGCGGGCCTGTCGGGCGAGGTGCCGCGGCTGTTGGTTGGCCAGCCCATCTGACGGCAGTGCGGGCAGGCGCGTGCTGGCGGTGCGCGCAAGCACGCACCCTACCGGGCGGCCTGACCCGTCGGGTGTCGTCGGCTGGGCCGCCCTCACCATGGAACGCGGCCTCCACCTCGGCCAGCATCATCGCCTCCTGCCCGGCATAGCGGGGCGAAATGTGGAACGGCTCGACGCGCGCCACCTCGGCCTCGCGGGCCATGCCCCCGGCCTGCGCGGTGGTCAGGTGCTTTCGGGCCTCGGCCAGCGCGGCGTCTTCGCGCGCGAAGACCGATTCGATGAACAGCGTGTCGGCACCCCGCGCCAGGTCGACGATCCGCGCCCGGTTCCGGGTCAGTGTTCGCCGCGTCGGTGACATAGGCGATCTTCTGCCCCGGCGTGATCGAGACCACCTGCTCGCGCAGCCAGCCGAGGGGCAGCCTGTCGGCCTCGCCCGACCGGCGGCGCACCTCGATCGGCGTGTCGTCCGTCTGCCCGGCGAAGATCGCGCGCTTCAGCCCGGTCAGCCACGGGCCCGTGTCGAAACCAAGCTCGTCGAGGCGGTTGCGCCAGATATTGACATGCTCGGCCTCCTGCAGCGCGAAGGCCAGCACCGGCGTGCCATGTTCCAGCCCTGCGCAGCGGACCGTGACCGAGGGCTCCTCCAGCAGCAGGCCGTCGCGGACCGGCCCCTCCCCGCAATCCTCGCGCGCGAAGCGGTTGCGCAGGCGGAACCGCGCGCGCCGGGCGCGGTCGCCCGCGACCTCGGTGACGGCGAAGCTCAGCTCGGCCTCGTAGCTGTCGACCAGGTTCCAAGTGTAGCCGGCCAGCCGCGCTGCCACGCGGTCGATGAAGCCCTCCGGCCCGTAGAGCCGCAGCGTGCGGCCGCGGCCGACCAGCAGGCGGAGCAGGTGGTCGAAGCCGAAGAAGTGATCCATGTGGGCATGGCTGACGAACACGTCCGTCAGCCGCAGCACAGAGCGTCCGGGCAGCGCGGCAATGTCGCCGAGGTCGAACAGCAGCGCGCGGCGCTCCATCAGGAGGTCGATGAACAGCGCCGGGTCGCCGTACCGGCCGTTGACCAGCGTGGGATGGAAGCGCGGGCGCATCGCCAGGCTAACGACCCACCAACCCTAGCTCCTTCGGCTTCACCAGCCGGGTCGGACGGCGGACCTCGGCGGTGCGGAACAGCGAGAAGGTCACAGCTGGATCGTCGGCCGGTCGTGGTCTCGCCACTCCTTCTTGGCGACGACCTGCAGGTTCTGAGCCAGCTTCTTCGGCCTGACCGGCGAGGCGTCGCCCAGCAGGTTCTCCATCGCCGGCTTGCCGTCCTTGTCGCGGACGAACTCGAGGTGCATGTCGAAGGGGCAGCGGATCAGGAAGTAGCGGATCTCCAGGTTGATGACCGCCGGGCAGCGGCTGGCTGATTTTCGCGTGGCGCCTGTTCATCTCGGCCGAGCGGACGCGCTCCGGCGGGTCGAAGACGGTGTCGGCCTTGTCGTCGGTCAGGAGCCAGCCGACCCGCACGGGGCCCGAGCCCGGGCCGTCCTGCGGCCGCTCGTAGGTGATGGTGATGTCCATGCGCGATCGGTCCCCTGCAACGGCCGACGGAGTATCCACCGTGCGTCACGGTTCGCAACGTCGGGATTCCCGCGCCGCGGCGAGGCGGCCGGGCTATCGCGACAGCCAAGCCTCCGCCTCGGCCGCCGCGTCGAGCGGAAACCCCTTGCAGGCAAGGCCGGGGATGAACGCGGCCTCGACCTCGGCGGCGGTGCGGAGCCAGCCGGCATCGCTGAGGACGGCGCAGCGCTCGAAGCGGCGGATCATGCCGAAAAGCCGCGGCAGCCGCCCGAACTCGACCGCGATCGCGCCGAGCGTCGGCATGGCGAACTCGGGGATGCGGTAGAGCATCCGCCCGTGCTCGATGCCCTCGGACTTCGCGAGCAGCTCGTCGAGCGCCGCTTCCATCGCGGCGGCGTCGAGCCGGCCGGTCAGCTCGATGTCGAGCCGGTCGGGCGCGGGTTTCGTGATCGTCAGCATCTCGGGCTCCTTTTCCTGCGGACAGGACCGCGCGGTGCGGCGCCATTCGTTCGGCGTCAGGCGGTCCCGGCCTCTCCCACCACGAAGATGTGCAGCGCCACCGGCCCGTGCGCGCCCAGCTGCAGCGTCTGGCCGATATCGGCCGAGCGCGACGGGCCGGTGACGAAGTTCGTCGTGCGCGGCGTCAGGCCGCGCTCGCGCCATTTCGCCCACAGGTCCTCGTAGCCGCCGACGATGTCGCGGGCGTGGACGACGGCGAAATGAGTCTCGCCGAGGAAGTTCAGCGTCACCGGGTTGTCGGGGCCCGAGGCGAAGACCAGGCTGCCGGTCTCGGCCATGCCGAACTCGGCGCGCGTCATCGTCGCCGGCTCCTCGAGGCGGCCGGTGCCGGTCGTGTGCTCGATGCCGCCCCAGGGGCCGTTCCAGTCGCGCGCAAAGGCCGGGTCGGCGCCGGTGCGGATGGCGGCGGGCAGGTTGCGCCGGCGCAGTTCCTCGGCCAGCGCCGCCGGCAGGTCGTCGAGCGAGGCGACGCGCGAGGCGGTGGCGTCGACCTTGCGCGCCTTCTCGATGAACTGCTCGACGGCGGTCTCGCCGGCTAGGCGTCGCCAGCGTCGGCTTCAGCGGCGGCGGCATGTCGACGCGCGCCTGCGCGGCGCGGCGGACGCGGCCGAGGATGCGGTCGCGGGCGGTCATGCGCCCGGCCCCGCCACGGCGAACAGCCCGCCCGGCCTCACGACCCGGCCCGCGCGATCAGCACGACCAGCCAGATCAGCACGTAGCCGATCAGCGCCATGTCGGCGATCGTCTTCCACTCCGGGTCGATGTCCAGCCGGCGGATGAAGACCACCAGCACGAACGGGGCGAGCCAGACGATGCCCTGCATCGCTCATCGCCCCGAATCCCGCCGCGCCCATTGCGCCTGGAAGGTGCCGCCCTCGGGCGCCGGAAAGTCGCGCTGGCCGGTCCAGCCGCGCCCCATCGGCAGGCTGCGGATGCGGCCGTCGCGCGCCATCGTCTTCAGCGCCCGCGCGCCGATGCCCGAGGCGAGGCGATAGGCCCAGGGCATCCCCGCGACGGTGCGCCAGAGCGCCGAGCCCCCAGCGCGCCGCGGCGGGTTCGAGGTTCTTCTCGAACTCGCGCTCGCGCCAGTGCCGCATCATCTTCGGCAGCGGGATGCGCATCGGGCAGACTTCCTCGCAGCGCCCGCAGAAGGTCGAGGCGTTCGGCAGCTGGCCGCCCTGCTCGACGCCGATCAGCGACGGCGTCAGCACGGCACCCATCGGGCCAGGATAGACCCAGCCATAGGCGTGCCCGCCGACAGCCTGGTAGACGGGGCAGTGGTTCATGCAGGCGCCGCAGCGGATGCAGCGCAGCATGTCCTGGAACTCGGTGCCCAGCATGTTGCTGCGCCCGTTGTCGAGCAGCACGACGTGATACTGCTCGGGCCCGTCCGGGTCCTCGGCGCGGCGCGGGCCGTGAGAGAAGGTCGTGTAGACCGACATCTCCTGCCCGGTGGCCGAGCGCGCCAGCACGCGCAGCACGGTGGCCGCGTCCTCCCGCGTCGGCACGATCTTCTCGATCGAGGCCATGACGATGTGGACCTTCGGCAGCGACTGGCTGAGGTCGCCATTGCCCTCGTTGGTGACGATCACCGACTGTCCGGTCTCGGCGATCAGCATGTTGGCGCCGGTGATGCCGACCTCGGCCTCGAAGTATTTCTGGCGCAGCACGGCGCGCGCCTCGGACAGCATCGTGTCCAGCGCCAGCCGGCGATTGGGGTCGAGATGCCTGTGGCGCTCGCGGAAGAGCGCGTCGATCTCCTCCAGCGTCACGTGGATGGCCGGCGCGATGATGTGGCTTGGGATCTCGCCGCGAAGCTGGACGATGTATTCGCCGAGATCCGTCTCGACCGGCTCGATGCCGTTCTCGGAGAGGTGGTCGTTGATCCGGCATTCTTCCGAGATCAGGGTCTTGCCCTTGTTGACCGCCTTGGCGTCGACCGAGCGGCAGATCTCCAGCACGATGCGCTGCGCGTCCTCGGCCGTCTCGGCCCAGTGGACGTGGCCGCCGGCGGCGATGACGTTCTTCTCGTACTGCTCCAGGTAGTCGCCGAGGTTCGCCAGCACGTGGTTCTTGAGGTCGCGCGCCCGGTCGCGCAGCGCGTCGAACTCGGGCAGAGCGGCGCGCGCGGCGGCGCGGTTGCTGACGAAGCCCTTCGAGGCGCCCATGGCGCGCTGGATGTTCGGGTCGGCCAGCGCCTCGCGGGCGTTCTGCTTGAAGCGCGGCGTCGTCGGGGCGTGCGCGGTCATGGCGTCGCCCCCGATCGGCGGCAGCGTCGGAGCCTGCCAGCACCTCGACGACGTGGCGGGCGCGGACGGGGCGGCCCTCGCGGCTCAGCTTGCCGGCCATGTTCAGCAGACACCCCAGGTCGCCGGCCAGCACCAGCTCGGCGCCGGTCGCGGCGATGTCCTCGGTCTTGTTGCCGACCATCTTGTTCGAGATGTCCGGGTACTTGACGCAGAACGTGCCGCCGAAGCCGCAGCAGACTTCCGGTTCCGCCAGCTCGGTCAGTTCCAGCCCCTCGACGGTGGCCAGCAGGCGGCGCGGCTGCTCGCGGATGCCGAGCGACGCGCGAGCCCCGAGCACGAGTCGTGGTAGGTGACGCGGGCGTCCAGCCGAGCCTCGACGCGCTCGACGCCCATCACGTCGGTCAGGAAGCTGACGACCTCGTGCGTCCGCGCAGCCAGCGCCCGGGCACGTTCGGCCCAGTCGGGGTCGTCGGCCAGGATCTGCGGATAGTCCTTGACGACCGTCGCGGCGCACGAGCCGGAGGGGACGACGACGTGGTCGTGGCCCTCCAGCGCCGCGATCATGCGGCGCGCCAGCTTCTTCGCGCCTTCGCGGTCGCCCGAGTTCAGGTTCGGCTGGCCGCAGCAGGTCTGCGCCGGCACCGAGACCCGGCAGCCGGCATCCTCCAGCAGCTTCACGGCCGCGAAGCCGACCGAGGGCCGGATCATGTCGACGAGGCAGGTCACCATCAGGGCGACATGCGGCGTCTCGGGCGGCTGCGTCTTCGGCGGCTGGTCGTCTGGCATCGCGCCTCCTGGGCGGTTCCGGCCGAGCATAGGCCGCGCGCCGCCGCACGCAACACCCGTCAGCGCGGCCGGATCTTGCCCAGCAGCCGCGCCTCGAAGCGGGCGACGTCGACGACGACGCGATCGTGCCGGCCCTCGCCGATCAGGTCGACCTCGTCGCGGGCGCTGACGGCGAAGGTCAGCTTGCGGCCGTCGACCGCGACAAGCTCGGCCTCGGCCGTGATCTTCATGCCGATCGGCGTCGCGGCGATGTGGCTGACGTCGAGATGCGTGCCCAGCGACTGGTGCCCGGCATCGAGCGCGTGCTCGACGCAGGCCAGCGCCGCCTCCTCCATCAGCGTAATCATCACCGGCGTGCCCAAGACCGGCACGCGGCCGCTGCCGATCCGGGGCGCGGTGTCGTTCGTGCCGACGACCAGCGAGGCCTCGCCGCGCATCCCCGGCTTCAGTCCCTCGGCCATGCCCCTGCCCCCGTCCCGACCGCCGCTCCGTACTGGCGAGCAGGCATACAGTCTCGGCAGGCGACCGCAAAGCCCGGCCGGTCGGCCCTGGGGGTCGCCCGGCCGTATCGTTCGGCAAAGAACCCGCCGGGCCGGGGCTGATGTCCCGGCGCCGGTCGGCCTGGTCGTCAGAACGTGACCGCCATCCCCACTTGGCCGGTGACGATCACGTCGCCGCCATCGTCCAGCGGCCCGCCGGCCGACTTGATCGTGTTGTCGCGGATGATCGTGTCGGCGCCGGCCGTCGCCGCCCAGCTGCCATAGGTCCGCGGCAGGCCCAGCGGCACCGCGACGTGCGCGCCGATCGAGCCGTAGACGCCGGTCTCGCCCGACGTGCCGCCGTCACGCCGGTCGTCCAACCGCCGCCGAACCGCGCCGCCACGTCGACATCGTTGTTGCGCTCGTGCCAGTCGCCCCTGTCGGCCCGGGACGGGGCTCGATACGGGGTCCTGGGTGAAGCCGGCCCTTGGTCTACCTCGACCGGATAGGCCAGGCCTTCGACCTGCGGCGAGATCTGCGCCGAGCAGGCTGTCGCCGGTGCAGCCGGCGGCGACCGCGACCAAGCCTGAGCGGGTCGTTCCGCGGGCGATACCGTCGGGCGCTGACGGCAATCGGTGTAGGTTCACGGCCGGCTCGTCCAGCCGCCGCCGAACTGCGCGCGCCAGGGCCGACGTAGTTGTTGCTCTCGTGCCAGTCGCCGTGCGTTGGCCGCGGGCCCGTTGGTCAGGCGTTCTCGGTGCCGCCGGTCGATCGACAGCGCCCTCAGCCCGCTGCCGGACGGACCGTTGACCGGCTGCAACGTCGCCGACAGCCCGCCCCTAGCCGTTGACGTCGCCGACGCTTCTTACGGACGCCGTCGGACCGGCCGCGGAAATAGTCCGACGTCTCGACGCCGAAATGGTTGCTCGAGTGCAGCGGCCCGGGTATCGGCGTCGTCGACGTCGCCAGGTCTGCCGGTCGGCTTCACGCGGATGAACTGCGTGTCGCCGCGGCCGTGGCTCCGACCCCTTGTCCGCCGGCATTGCCTGCGCTGCGGGCAGAACGACCGCGGCCCGCCGTCGCCGGCAGCCAGCCCGACCCCGTCATGGAACCGTGACCTCATGCGACCCAGCTTCTCATGAACCCGCGCGGCGATCGACCGCCGCTCCTGATCGGGCGGTGGGAGACAACCAGCAGCTCGGCGCCCTCCCGACGGCCCCTGCAACGCCGAGGCTCGGGTCGATCCGTCGATAACGAACACGGGTTCGCCGTGGATCGCGCGCGGCGATGGCGGCCGGAGGTCCCGGAAGGGCGTTAGCGGACCGAGACGCGGGCGCGGGCGGCGCGGCCCTGCGTGTCGATGACGGCGATCGAGACGAAGCCGGCGCCGGGGGCGGCCCAGGCGATCTCGCGCTCCAGGCTGCCCGTCTCGACGGGGGTACCGTTGACCAGCCAGGTGAAGGGCGGCGCGCCGTTGCGGATCTTGACGGCCAGCGCCATGCGCCCGCCCGCCAGGTCGACGCGGGCGCCGTCGGGCGGGTAGACGATCTCGGGCCCGCGCGGGCCGGTCGGGTCGCCCGGGCCGCGGACGTGCCGCAGCGGCGGCGGCAGGTCGGCGCGGGCGACGGTCAGGACGCCGGGCGGCGGCGGGGCCAGCGGCTCGGGCGCGGGCTTCAGGCGGGCGAACGCCTGGAACAGCAGCGGGGCGGCGGTCTGGATGCCGGTGATGCCGGGCACCGCCGCGGCGTCCGGGCGGCCGACCCAGACGCCGACGACGTGCCGCCCGTCGAAGCCGACGGACCAGGCGTCGCGGTGGCCGTACGAGGTGCCGGTCTTGAAGGCGAGCTGGTGGTTCGGCGCCGCGACCGGCGCCGGCGCGCCGGCCAGGATGTCGGCGACCTGCCAGGCGGCGCCCGGCGCCAGCACGCGGGCGCCCGCTGCCGGCGGGCCGGGGTCGGCCGGGTCGGTGCCGAGCGCCACCGCCTCGCCGCCGCGCGCGATGGCGGCGTAGATCCGGACCAGATCGTTCAGCGTCAGGCCGATGCCGCCCAGCCCGATCGCCAGCCCCGGCGCGCGGCCGGGCGGCAGCACGCCCGGGCTGCCCGCCCGGCGCATCCGCGCCAGCAGCCGCGCCGGGCCGACCGCGTCGAGCAGCGTCACCGCCGGCACGTTCAGCGACCGTTGCAGCGCGTCGCGGACGCTGACGGTGCCGTGATAGCCGTCGTCGAAGTTCGTCGGCGTCCAGTGGCCAAAGGTGATCGGCCGGTCGTCGATCAGGCTTTCCGGGTGGGCGAGGCCAAGCTCGAAGGCCAGCCCGTAGATCAGCGGCTTCAGCGTCGAGCCGGGCGAGCGCACGGCTTCTGTCATGTCGATCCAGCCCGACCGGCCGGCGTCCGTCAGCCCCGGCGAGCCGACGCTGGCGACGATCTCGCCCGTGCGGTGGTCGGCCACCAGCACCGCGGCCGAGACGCCGGGCGGCAGCGTGGCGGCGCGCTCGGCGACCAGCCGCTCCAGGCTGGCCTGCAGCGCGGCGTCGATGGTGGTGCGCAGCACGGTCGCGCCGGGGCCGGCGCCGGTGGCGGCACGGCGGGTACCACCACCACCGGGGGCGGCGTCCGGGCCGACCTGCGATCGGGCGGCGACCAGCCGGTCGGCCAGGTGCGGCGCCAGCGCCGGGAAGTCGCGGCGGACGGTCGGCACCGGCTCGGCCAGCGCGGCGCGGGCGTCGCCCGCCGGCAGCGCGCCGAAGGCCACGGCGCGGGCCAGCACGCGGGCGCGGGCGGCGCGCGCGGCGGCGGGGTGGCGGTCCGGGCGGCGCGCCTCGGGCGATTGCGGCAGCGCGACCAGCAGCGCCGCCTCGGCCGGGGTCAGGCGGCGCGGCTCCTTGCCGAACCAGCTGAGGCTGGCGGCGCGCACGCCCTCGATGTTGCCGCCGAACGGGGCCAGCGTCAGGTAGAGCCGCAGGATCTCGTCCTTGGACAGCCGCCGCTCCAGCGCCAGCGCCAGGCGGATCTGCGCCAGCTTGGCGCTGGCCGTGTCGGTCGGACGCTCCTGCAGCAGGCGGGCGACCTGCATCGTCAGCGTCGAGGCGCCCGAGACCGCGCCCGCCGTTCAGCACCGCCTGCCCGGCGGCGCGGAGCAGCGCCAGCGGGTCGACGCCGGGGTGCTCGTAGAAGCGCCGGTCCTCGTAGGCCATGAGCTGCGCCAGGTAGCCGCGGTCGACCTCGGCCGGATCGACCGGCAGCCGCCAGCGCCCGTCGGCCACCTGGTAGGCGCGCAGCAGCGCGCCGTTGCGGTCAAGCACGGTGGTCGAGAGCGCCGGCGCCAGGTCCGGCACCGGCGCCGTCGCGATCCAGCGGTCGAGCGCCACCCACCCGGCGGCTGCGATCACGAGGACGGCGAGCCCGGCGCGCAGCATCGCGCGCCGGATTCGCGCCGTCCGGCCTGCCGCCTTGCCGGTTGCGGCCGAAGACCGGCCTCCACCGGGAGGACCGCCCGCCGCAGCCCCGGCGCCCGAACCAACGAGGGGAATCGCCCTCGGCATCAGCGGGGCGCCGGCACCACCTCGACGCGACCGGTATCGGTCCAGCCGCGGAACTCGGGGCGGTACATGTCCTCGACGATCGCCGCCGGGTGGTGGAACCGGCCCGGCGAGACGGCGCGCACGATGTAGGCCAGCCGGAAATCGCCCGCGCCCTGGTGGTCTAGCGCGGCGATGAAACGGTCCGTGCGGAACTCGGCCGTCGAAACCTCCGCCACGGTGTCCAGCCAGTCGAGCGCCGCGACCGAGCCCGAGCGCAGCAGGGCCGGATTGTCGATCTCGAAGCCCGCCGGCAGCGGGTCGTCCACGACCAGCCGCGCCTGCCGGTCGCTCTCGGACGTCACCGTCAGCAGCACGGCCAGCCGGTCGTTCTGCGCGACGGTGGCGGGATCGGCCGGCGCGCCGTCCAGCGTGTAGTAGGCGCGCGCGATCTTGTAGCCGTTTCCGCCCGCCGAAGCCGGCTCGACCGGAACGCCGCGGGTCGTCAGCACGGCCGGCAGCGGGGCCGGGCCGGTGTTCTCGATCACGACGCGGGCGTCGTCCAGCGCCTGGTCGTCGATCATGCGGACCAGCGGGCCGGTTGCCGGGGCGCCGTCGATCGTGACGCTCTCGGCGGCACTTCCCATCATCGCTTGCGTCGCCATCAGCAGCCACGCCTTTTCCTGCGTCGAGGTCGGCGCGTCGGCCCGGCGCGCGATGGCGGCGGCCAGCCGGCCGGCGTCGACGGCGTCCGAGTGCGCCTCGGCGGCCAGCGCCAGCAGGGCCGCCGCGTCGCGCAGATGCGAGCCGTAGTCGGCGCGCCAGCCGAGGTCGTCGGCGTCCTGCCCGCGCGCCTGGGCCGCCGCCAACCGGAACATCGCGTCGGCCCGGCGCTGCTCGCCGTAGAAGGCAAGCGCCGCGCCGAGCTGCGCCTTTGCCATCGGCGTCGCCAGGTCCCCCGCCTTGGTGTCGGCGTAGTAGCGGAGGTCACCGATCGAGGCCATGCCCTCGCGGGCAAGCACCATCAGCGCGTAGGCGATCGCCTCGCCGCCGTTCTGGAAGTCGGGGGCGTAGGAGAGCTGGCTGCGCAGCGTGTCGAGCGCCGCGCGGAGCGCACCCTCCGGCACGGCATGGCCCTGCGCCTTCGCCCGCGACAGGAAATCCGTGACGTAGGCGTCCAGCCACAGATCGCCGCTATCAGGCCGCCACAGCCCGAAAGAGCCACTGCTGGACTGGTTCTGCAGCACCCCGGAAATCGCCTTGGAAATCCGCTCGTCGGCGTCCTTGCCGGCCGTCAGCCCCATGGCCTGCGCCACGTCGCCGAGGTAGAGCAGCGGCATGGCGACCGAGGTCAGCTGCTCGGTGCAGCCATAGGGATAGCGGTCGAGCGCCACCAGCAGCCCCGGCACGTCGAACAGCGCGACCGGCCCGACCCCCAGCGTCGTGCTGGCCGTGCCGGTCTCGAAGCCGGCGAAGGTCCCGGAATCGACCACCAGCCGCCCGCCCGGCTCCAGCGTCAGCGTGTTTCGCCGGACCGTCTCGGGGTCATTCATGCGGACCGGCAGGGTGATCGTCTTCAGCAGCTCCCTGCCGTCCGGCGTGAGCGTGCGGATACGGAGCTGCGGGTCGCCGATCTCGACCGCCGTCACGGGCAGGCTGATGCGGGCGATCCTGCCGTCTTCCAGCATCACCGCCTGGTGCGCGGCCTCCTGCGGGATGGAGAGGCCGCCCTCGCTCTCGACCGTCACGTCGGCCTCGCCCGCCGGCCCTTCGGCCAGCGCCAGTTCCACCAGCACCCGGCTTTCGTCGCCGGGCGCCATGAAGCGCGGGCGAGGCGGCCGAGACGACCACGGGGTCCCGCACCAGCACGTCCTTGGAGGCATGGCCGACCGCCTGCGCCGTCCAGCCGACCGCCATCACGCGCACCGTGCCGTTGAACTGCGGGAGCTGGAAGCTGGCCCGCGCCATGCCGTCCGGCCCGACCGGCACGACGCCCGAGAAGAAGGCGACCAGCGGCTCGGTCGGCGGCGGCGCCTTGAGCCGCGCCATCTCGGCGTCGCCGCCCTGGCGGAGCCGCCCGCGCGTGCCGGACAAGCCGTCAATCAGGCGGCCATAGAGGTCGCGCATCTCGACGCCGAGCGCGCGCTGCCCGAAATAATGGTCATCGGGCGCGGGCGGCTCGAAGCCCGTCAGGTTCAGGATGCCCAGATCCACCGCGGCCAGCGTGACATAGGCCGGCTCGCCGGCGCGCGCGCCCTCGACGCGGACGGCGGCCTCGAAGGTGCCGCGCGGCGCCACCTGGTCGGGCGTCGTGACCTGCATCGTAAGCGCGCGGTCGCCGGGATCGACCTTGGCCCAGGCGAGGCCGAGCGCGCGCGACGGGTTGCGCCCGGCGGCGACGTCCATCGGCCGGATCAGCGTCGCGGTGACGTAGGCGCCGGGACCCCAGGCCTCGGTGACGGTCAGCGGCACGGTCGTCTCGCCGGCCTCGACGTCCAGCACCTGTGTCTCGATCAGCCGGTTGTCGACGACGGCGAGCAGCAGCTTGCCGGCATAGCGCGGCTCGAGCCGCACCTCGACGGTGTCGCCGACGGCGTAGCGCGCGCGGTCGAGCCCGATCTCCAGCACGTCGGGCGTGTCGGTCGAGGCGCTCGGCTGGTACCAACCGGCGGTGAACTTGTAGGCTGGCGGCGGCCGGCTCGCCGCCGGTGCTGGCCAGCTTCAGCTCGTACTCGCCCCAGGCGACGGGGGCCTCGACGGTCGACGCGACCGTCCGACAGGCAGGGCGACGGTGCCGCTGGCGACGCGCTCGCGGCTGGTGGTCGATTCGTAGTTCCAGTTGCCGTCGACCTCGTACCACTGCCAGTCGCGGTTGATGCGCGACAGCGTCCAGGCGACCTGCGGCAGCGCCACCTGGCCCTGCGGGCCGACGGCGACCAACTCGAAGCGGGCGTTCGAGCCCTCGTCGGCCGCGCCCTCGAAGAGGGGCCGGATGCCCAGCAGCACGCGCTGGGGTGCCAGCGGGCGCGTCAGCGTGCGCTCGACCGGGCGGCCGGAGCCGTCGACGACCTGCACCACGGCGGTCAGCGACAGCGGCTTCGTCACCGGGTCGCCGTCGGGGATCGGCAGCGTGAAGGCCGCGTGGCCGTCGGCATCCGTCGTCACCGGCGGAAGCTCGGCGACGCGGGTGCCGACATGCTCGTCCTCCAGCCCGAAGCGGAAGCCGGGCAGGCCCGGCAGCGCATCGGCCTCTCGCGACCTCGACGCGGCCCTCGACCGGCAGATCGGCGCCCGGCGCGCCGTAGAGGTAGCGCACGTCCAGCGAGACGGTCGGCGGCGCGGCGGGGTCGATCGCGCCCTCGGGCGCGTCGAGGTCGAAGGCGACGCGCTCGGGCACGAAGTCCTCGACCAGGAAGGCGCGGCTGGCCACCGCGTCGGCCTCGGGGTCGGCGTAGAGCTTCAGCGTCCAGGTGCCGCGCGGCGCGCCGTCGCCCAGCCGCACCGACCAGGCGCGGCCGCCGGCGCCCTCGTCGGCCAGCACGGCGCGGCGGTACTCGACGCCGTCCGGCCGCGTCATCACCGCGGTCAGCGGCAGGCCGGGGATCGCCAGCGCCTGCCCGTCGCGGGCCAGCGCCGTGGCGTTCACGACCTCGCCGGGGCGGTAGACGCCGCGCTCGGTCGTCAGGAAGACGTCGACCGGCCCGGACGCCGCGCGGCCCTCGACGCCGCGGTCGCTGAGGTCGAAGGGCGGCTTCGTCAGGTCGAGGAAGGCGAAGTCGCCGTCCTGCTCGACCGTGACCAGCGCCGGGGCGTCGCCGCCATCGCCGCGCGCCAGGCCGGGCGCGAAATGGGCGATAGCCCTGCGCGTCCGTCGCCGCCTCGCCCAGCACGTCGTTGTTGCGCGCGACCAGCCGGACCGTCGCGCCCGCGACCGGCGTCGCGTCCGAGAGCGCCCGCGCGAAGACGTGCACCCCGTCCGTGCCGCTGATCGAGGCGAGCCCCAGGTCCGTGACGATGAACCACTGCGTCGCCGCGTTCTGCCATTCGTCGGTGTCGCCGGTCACGCGGGCGGTCATGGCGTAGACGCCGGGCTCGAAGCTGCCGACCGCCTCGCCGATCGGCAGCGCCGTGGTGACGTCGGCGTTGACCGCGCCCTCGACCTCGGCGGTGCCGGACCAGACGGCCTCGCCGGTGCGGTCCTTCAGCCTGTCCTCGGTCCATTTCGAGATCGCGCTGTCGAACAGGTCGTCGCCGATCGCCGGGACCAGCGACCGCTCGCCGAGCCGGAAGATCTTCAGCTCGACCGTGTCGGTGTTGACGGTGACGACCGGGATCGCCGCCTCGGCGCTGCGGGGCAGGACGTAGGCGCGGCCGACGAAGCGCACGGCCGGCGAGCGGTCGCGGACGTAGCCCTCGACCTCGACGGTGCGGCGCAGCGTCTCGCCCTCGGCCGAGGGCAGTCCCTCGCGCACTGCCAGCCTGTAGCTCTGCCCGTGCTCGACGCCCTCGACGCAGAGCTGGTTGTTCTCGGCCTCGACGGGCAGCGTGTCGTGCCCCTCGACGCGGACGTAGGGCGCGTAGTCGACCGCTTCGGCCAGCGGCTCGGAGAAGACGACGCACATGCGCGGCCGGGCGGATTCGGATTCGATCGAGTGATCGACGACCCGGAAGCCGTAATTCGAGACGGCATAGTCCAGCAGGTCGGCCGTCTCCTGCCGCGGCGACAGCGACTGCGCCAGCTTCAGCGCCGGGATCATCTGGCGGCCGAGGCCGCGCGCCTCGAGCGTGCGCGCCAGCACGGCCAGCGAGCCGGCCCGCGCCGCGTCGCTGTCGTCGCGCAGGTAGGCGTTGACGGCGGCGGCCACCGCGTCGCGGCGCAGCCGGTCGCGCGCTGCCTGCTCGTCGCCGCCGGTCTGCGGCGGCAGGGGCGCCGCCGCCATCTCCATCCAGAACCGCGCGAGGTCGCGCCAGTCGTCGGCCGCGTCCGTGACCGTCGCCGCCGAGGCGTAGTCCTGCGCCGCGCCGCCGAGGTCGCCCTCGCGCTCGGCCGCCGCGGCCGCGGCGCGCAAGCCCGCCGGATCGGCGCCGTTCGCCGCCACCCGTCCGCCCAGCGTGCCGGCGAGCCGGCTCGCCTCGGCGATCAGCCCGTCCGGCAGGAAGCCCAGCTCGGCGGCCCGCCGCCCGGCCAGCGCGCGCGCGGCCTCCGACGTCTCGACGACGCGGGCCGAGACGGCGCCGGCAAACGGGTCGACGCGCTCGACGCCGGATTTCAGGAAGCAGGCACTGGCCTTCATGTTGAAGGTCAGCGCCTTGCACGAGGCGTCGCGCAGGCACTCGGCCTGGCAGCGTGCGAAATCGGTGTCGAAGATCGAGCCGATGTCGCCACCGTAGAAATCCTGGCCCATCTCGGTGACCAGCCGCCGGTCGGGCACCGGACTGCCGGCATCGGCGGCCAGCGCCGGCGAGACGGCGAGCGACAGCAGCAGCGTGGCGGCGATGCGGCGCAGCATGGGTGACCCTCCCCCGGGACCGAGTGGCATCTTATCTCACGCCGGCCCGAGTCGCGTCAGTCGCCTTGCCCGGGAAATTTCACCCCTGTTGCGGCCGCGCCGCTGGCCGCTGCCCGAAAAAAGGCCCGGGCGCGAGGCCCGGGCCGAGGTGGCGGGGCTTGCGCCCCGGCCGGGAGAACTCTGGGGGGCAGCACCGCGCCCCCCGGGACGGCGCGTCAGTTGTACGCGCTCTCGCCGTGGCTCGTGATGTCGAGGCCCTCGCGCTCCTGCTGCTCGGTGACGCGCAGGCCCATCGTGAACTTGACGATCATCAGCGCGACGAAGGCGACGACGGCCGACCAGATGACGGTGACCACGACGGCGATGACCTGGATCGCCACCTGGCCGCCGATGTCCTCGAAGCCGCCGAAGCCGCCGAGCTGCGTCGCGCCAAAGACGCCCGTCAGCACCGCGCCGACCATGCCGCCGACGCCGTGGATGCCGAAGACGTCCAGGCTGTCGTCATAGCCCAGCATCTCCTTCAGGCCGACGACCGCGAGATAGCAGACCACCGAGGCGATGCCGCCCAGCGCCACCGCGCCGACAAAGCCGGTGATGCCGGCGGCCGGCGTCACCGCGACCAGGCCCGCCACGGCGCCCGAGGCGGCGCCGAGCAGCGAGGCGTGGCCGCGGCTGATGGCCTCGCAGAGCGACCAGCCGATCGCGGCCGCCGCGGTCGCCAGGATCGTGTTGAGGAGCGCCGCCGCGGTCAGCCCGTTCGCCTCGAGGTTCGAGCCGGCGTTGAAGCCGAACCAGCCGACCCAGAGCAGGCAGGCGCCGATCAGCGTCAGCGACAGGTTGTGCGGCGCCATGTTGTCCCTGCGGAAGCCGATGCGCGGGCCGACCACCAGGCAGGCCACCAGGCCGGCGACGCCCGAGTTGATGTGGACGACCGTGCCGCCGGCGAAGTCGAGCGCCCCGAGGCCGAACAGGAAGCCCTCCGCGCCCTCGCCGCCGGCCCACCAGACCATGTGCGCGACCGGGATGTAGGCGAAGGTGAACCACAGCACCAGGAACAGCATGACCGACGAGAACTTCATGCGCTCGGCGATGGCGCCGATGATCAGCGCCGGCGTGATCGCCGCGAAGGTGAGCTGGAAGATGACGAAGGTCAGCTCGGGAATGAAGACGCCGTCCGAAAAGGTCGCCGTCGTCGAGTTCGAGCGTCACGCCCATCAGGAACGCCTTGGCGAAGTCGCCGAAGAACGGCGTGAGCGCGGTTGCCTCCTCGCCGCTGCTCGCCCCGCTGAAGGCCAGCGTGTAGCCGTAGACCATCCACAGGATCGAGATGATGCAGAAGCCGATGAACACCTGCATCAGGATCGACAGCACGTTCTTGGCGCGCACCAGCCCGCCGTAGAACAGCGCCAGCCCCGGGATCGTCATCAGGATGACCAGGATCGTCGACACCAGCATCCAGGTGGTGTCGCCCTTGTCGACGGATGGGGCGACCGCCTCCTGCGCCAGCGCCTGGCCGGCTCCCAGTGTCATGGTGGCCGCGAGCGCGGTCGGGAGTGCTTTCAGCATTGTCTTCCTCGTTTGCATGATGTGGGTGCCTCACAGCGCGTCCTGGTTGCGCTCGCCGGTCCGGACGCGCATCGCCTGCTCGACGGGCAGGGTGAAGATCTTGCCGTCACCGATCTTGCCGGTGAACGCGGATTTCCGGATCGACCTCGACGGCATCGTCGCAGACGTCATCCTCGACGACGGTCTCGATCTTGAGCTTCGGCACAAAGGTCACGACGTACTCGGCCCCCCGGTAAATCTCGGTATGGCCCAGCTGGCGGCCATGGCCCTTGATCTCGGAGACCATCAGGCCCAGCACGCCGATCTCGGCGAGGCCCTGGCGGACCTCGTCCAGCTTGTGCGGCCTGATCGCTGCGATGATCAGTTTCATCCTCTCTCCCCGATCCAGCGCGACACATGCCGCGATGCAGCATGACAATTCAAAGAGCGTGCCACTTGACCGGGCGCCGGAAAATTACGTTCTGTTACAGATGCTTATGAAGGAGGCCGAGAGGGCCCTGCCTCATGGCCGGGCCGAAACGCTGCACATATTTCGGTCAGCTGTGTCGAGTGATTAAAAAATAGGCTGAATGCCTCGAGGCCAGTCGTATCGACTTTCCGCCCTGCCCGGGCTGCCGTTGGGTCGACCGGGCGAGGAATTCGTGCATCATTGCGCGTGAATGGCGGGGAAGGGGCCCCATGACCGACATCGCGACCCGCGTCTACAACCACACTTGGAAGATCGACCCGATCGTCCGGTCGGTCATCGACACCGATTTCTACAAGCTGCTGATGTCGCAGAGCATCCTGCGCCACAACCCGCAGACGCACGTCACCTTCAGCGTCATCAACCGCAGCGACCGCGTGCCGCTGGCGCGCCTGATCGACGAGGGCGAGCTGCGCGAGCAGCTCGACCACATCCGCACGCTGCGCCTGACGCGCGGCGAGTCCACCTGGCTGCGCGGCAACACCTTCTACGGCAAGCGCTGGATGTTCGACCCGGACTTCATCGAGTGGCTCGAGGGCTTCCGCTTCCCGGAATACCACCTCGAGCGAAAGGGCGAGCAGTACGAGCTGACCTTCGCCGGCCGCTGGGTCGAGAGCATGATGTGGGAGATCCCGGCGCTGGCCGTCATCATGGAGCTGCGCTCGCGCGCCGTGCTGCGCCACATGGGCCGCTTCGAGCTGCAGGTGCTCTACGCGCGCGCCATGACGCGCGTCTGGGAGAAGGTGACGGCGCTGCGCGAGCTGGACGGCCTGCGCATCGCCGATTTCGGCACGCGCCGGCGGCACGGGTTCCTGTGGCAGGACTGGTGCGTGCAGGCGATGATGGAGGGGCTGGGGTCCAAGTTCACGGGCACGTCGAACTGCCTCATCGCCATGCGCCGCGAGGTCGAGGCGGTCGGCACCAACGCGCACGAGCTGCCGATGGTCTATGCCGCGCTGGCCGACAGCGACGAGGCGCTGGCGGCCGCGCCCTACAAGGTGCTGGAGAACTGGCAGCGCGACTATGGCGGCAACCTGCTGGTCATCCTGCCCGATACCTTCGGCACGCGCGGCTTCCTGGGCAACGCGCCCGACTGGCTGGCGCGCTGGACGGGCGTGCGCATCGACTCGGGCGACCCGGTGGCCTGCGGCGAGTTCGTCCTCGACTGGTGGCGCCAGCGCGGCGAGGACCCGAAGACCAAGCTGATGATCTTCTCGGACGGGCTGGACGTCGAGACGATCCGCCGCCTGCACGGCCAGTTCGCCGGCCGCGTCAACACCAGCTTTGGCTGGGGCACGCTGCTGACCAATGATTTCCGCGGCCTGGCGGCCCAGCGCGGGCTCGACCCGTTCTCGCTGGTCTGCAAGGTCGTCTCGGCCGACGGGCGGCCGACCGTGAAGCTGTCGGACAACCCCTCCAAGGCGATGGGGCCGGACGACCAGGTCGCGCGCTACAAGCGGGTCTTCGGCATCGGGACTCAGGTGGACATGGGCGTGGTCGTCTGAGCGGCCCCGTGGCGCTGCAAGGCGCCGCAAGGCGCAAAATGGCCACTTTCCCGCTGCAACTTGCGAAAATCACTGCAAAATAAGTGATCAAAACGCGCATTTGGCAAGCGCGCTTGCACGCGGACCACCAATGCGGAATCTGGCTCCCATCCGCCCGACCGCCAAGTGCGAACGGACGGAGGCGCTGCCCCGGCGCGGCCATTCGATGCGCCGGGGCAGGGTCCACCGGGGCCCCGCCACCAGGCTGGGCGAATTGGGAGAACGACATGCTGCACCGCTTCCTGAGCGACGACCGAGGGTCCGTCACGATCGAGTTCGTGCTCTGGGTGCCGATCTTTGCCGTGCTGATGATGCTCGCCAGCGACACCAGCTTCATGTTCCTGACGATGACGCGCATGGAGAACGCCTCGCGCGACGCGGCGCGGCGGGTCAGCATGGGCCAACTCGATCGGCAGACGGTCTCGAGCTACGTCATGGCCGGCCTGGACACCGCCCCCTACACGATCAGCGCGGACTGCTCGACCGCCGACTACGCCTGCGTGCAGATCCGGCGCCCGGTCAGCAGCATCGTGACCTTCAGCGTGCTCAGTGCGCTGCTGGGCGAAACGGTTGCCACCGAAACGAAGATGCGCCTCGAGCCGGGCGTGACCCTGTAGGCTCCATCCGGGAGAAAATGCGATGCGTGAACTAGGCATCTTCCTGCGGGACGATCGTGGCGCGGCGACGGTCTGGAACCTGTTCTGGCTGACCGGGTTCTGCGTTCTGCTGGGGCTGGCCATCGACACGACCGCGGCCATGAACTCCAAGGCACGGCTGCAGACGGTCGCCGATGCGGCATCCCACGCGGCGGCGATGGACATCTTTCCGGTGGCCAACGCCGCGGTGACGACCGCCCTCGACTATGCGCAGAAGAACATCCCCGAACAGAACGGCACCGTCGGGACGAACGACGTGACGCTGGGCTACTGGAACGCCGATTCGAAGGCCTTCGAGACCAGCGGCGCCCCCTACCTGAACGCGGTTCGCGTCGTCGCGCGGCGGAACGAGGCGCGCGGCAACGCGCTCGCCACCTTCCTGGTGAAGCTCTCGGGCTTTACCCACTGGAGCATCGCCGCGGCCTCGACGGCGACCTATTTCGGCGACCTTTCGCTCGTGAACCGGTGTCGCCTGAACGGCTTCGTCGCCGGGCGCGACCTGGAGATGACGTCCAACAACACGATCATCGGCGATCTCTGCCTGCATGGACAGAACAGCCTGAAGCTCAACAGCAACAACGTGATAACCTGCGGCAACATGCTGAGCATGCCCGGCCCCTCGGCGTGGAAGACGGGAACGCCGCCCAGCGGCAACATCCCCTACGAATGCAACACCAACTACGAATCGATGTCGAACGACGAGATGGTCGAGCAGTCGACCGTCTACGCCTCGGTGCCCAGCCGGGCGGCGCTGGAGTACGCCAATGTCAAGGCGATCCTGGACGCCTATGTTGGCGGGGAGGCGGTCAACGACCCCTTCAACGCCATCCCGCCCTACATCACCGGATACGAGGCGATCGACGTCAACTCCTTCAACAACCTGGCGAAGCAGGGCAAGCTGGTGGCCGGGAAGCTGTACGTCGTGTCCTGCGCCGGCACGAACAAGGATCTCGAGCCGAAGGGCATCATCCGCAATGTCGGCATCTACACTGACTGTGTCGTGGACGTGCTGAAGGACAAGAATGTCAGCACACAAGAAGCCGACCAGGACGACCGGAGGCTCCACCAACGGCAACGGCAACGGCGGCGGCAACGGCAACGGCACGCTTTGCGACCCGGACAACAGCGACTGCGCCAACGTGCCCTGGGATTCCGAGATTGCGTATGATTTCACCTGTGCGCAGGCGATCTCGGCAGGCTTCGAGAGCTACGGAACGCTGATGGACACCGCGCCCGGCCGGACGTACCGCGACGGCGTGAGCACGGACACCTACACGCAGCCCTGCGGGATCGAGCCCGGCGCGAACGGCCTCTGGGACAACGTCTTCCTGTTCACGACCGCCTACGAGGACGGCAACCGCTCGCAGAAGGCGATCACCTTCCCCAACAACATGCAGATCGGGCGGATCGACGGCTGCGCCGAAGGCGGCGGCGTGCGCATCTATGCGGGCGGCACCGTCGACACGCCCTCGGGGACGATGATCCACGGCTCGCAGTTCGTCCTTCTCGGAGACGCGAAGTTCGCCGCCAAGGCATCCGGGACCCAGGGCGTGACCATAGCGGCAGCGGGCGACATCCAGTTCTCGGCGCAGGGCACGCTGGGCGGCTGCCCGGCCGCGGAGCATCTTCTCGAATCGGACGTCGTGATCACGGTTCGCCCCGTCGCGATCGTCAACTGATCGGGGCGCGCCCGTCGGCGCGGACGACGACTCCGGCACCGCGTCGCCGGATCTCCGTACTTCGCCTTGCAGGGCGCGCCCGGATCGATGGAAGCCGGATCGACGCCGGCCCGGCGGACGCCGGACCGGACGCGCCCCGCGGGGTCAGCGCGGCCGGCGCGCGTATGCCCGGCCGAGCCGCTTGGCGTTCGCCCGCGTGCGACGGCCGAGCGGCCGGACGGCGGCGTTCAGGATCGCCTCCGGGCTCTGGCCGCCCATCGCGGCCGCCGTCACGGCGAGCATCGATTCGCTGAAGGCCTGCTGCTTCTCCGAGACCATGCGCGTCGTCTCGCCCGGCGCCAGCGTCCACAGCCCCGCCATGCCCGACATGCGCAGCGCAATGACGGTCTGGGCCTCGGCCAGCATCTGAAAGGCGTCGAAGCCCGATTTCCAGAGCGAAAATGGGGTGGAGGTCATCGGGGCACCAACGTTGATTGGGGGGGAAGCAGGGAGCGGGTCAGCGAAGAGGACCGCCAACGCCGCCCGGGGCCGGCAGGTTCCGCGGGGCGCGCCGCCGGGGCACGCCCCCGGTCCACGCCCCCGGGCCACATCGCCCGGCCGCCGGGCGGCGTCAACGGAACCCGCCGCCCGGCAAGCCCGTTGCCGCAGCGGTGCCGGTGCGTATTCCGTGACAGGGCAGACGGCGACAGGGCAGACGGCATCGCCGGGGAGGACTCATTGCCACGAGAGGGATCATTGCCAGGCGATAGCGAGCCGGAGGCGGGGGCCGGCGCGGCGGCCGAGATGCCCGCCGGGCCGCGAGGCTGCGCGGTCGGGCGCGAACGGATCCTGATCATCATGAACCCCGCATCCGGCAAGAAGAAGTCGGGCCAGCCCGCCGCCCGCCTGATCGATGAGGCGGCGCGCCGTCCGAACAGGCTCGAGCTGCGCGAGGTCGAAGGCAGCGAGATCGCCGCCACCGTCAGGCGGGCCATCGACGAGGGCTATCGCACCATCGCTGCGGCGGGCGGCGACGGCACGATCTGCGCCGTCGCCTCGGCGCTGGTCGGCACGAGCTGCCGCATGGGCGTCATCCCGCTCGGCACGTTCAACTACTTCGCGCGCGGCAACGACGTGCCCGAGGATATCGGCGAAGCCTTCCGCATCCTCTGCGACGGCACGCCCCGCCCGCTGAACGTCGGCGAGGTGAACGGCGTCATCTTCCTGAACAACGCCAGCCTCGGCGCCTATTCGCGCATCCTGGAAAGCCGCGAGAGGATCTACGCGAAATGGGGCCGCAGCCGCCTCGCAGCCTACTGGTCCGTGCTGGTCGCGCTGTCGCGCTTCCGATCGCGGCTGATCGTCACGATGACGGTCGACGGCGAGGTGCATAAGCTGAAGACGCCGATGATCTTCGTTGCCAACAATCCCTACCAGCTCGAGCTGTTCAACCTGGAAGGCGCAGACCTGCTGCGCCAGGGCAATCTGGTGGCGATGGTGGCGCCCGATGTCGGCCGGCTCGGTCTGATCGCCTTCGCCGTCCGGCTGGCGCTGGGCGGAACGCGGGCCGGGCGCGACTTCCGGCTGCTGGCCGGCCGGGAGATCGTGGTCGAGAGCCGCCGCCGTCGCGCCGTCGTCGCCCGCGACGGCGAGCGCGAGCACATGAAGGCGCCGTTCCGCTTCCGCCTGCGCCAGGCGGCCATCCAGCTGATCGGCCCGCCCGACCGCGAGCAGGCATGAGCGGGGCGGCGTGAAGGGAATGGGCCGGCTGATCCACATCTCGGACCTGCATTTCGGACGCACGCGGCCCGAGCTGCTGCGCCCGCTGATCGCGCGGCTGAACGAGCTGGAGGCGGACCTGATCGCCATCTCCGGCGACCTGACGCAACGCGCGCGCAGCTCGCAGTTCCGCGCCGCGCGCGCTTTCCTGGACCGGCTGGAGACCCCGACGCTGGTCGTGCCCGGCAACCACGACGTGCCGCTCGAGCACCTGATCGAGCGCGTCCTGTTCCCCTACCGGCGCTACAGGAAGTGGATCGGCCGCGAGCTGGAGCCGTGCTTCGAGACCGACGACATGGCGGTCGTCGGGCTGAACACCGTCAACCCGCTGGCCTGGCAGCGCGGCCGCGTCCCGCGGCACGCCGCCAACCGCGTCCGCCGCGCCTTCCACGGCGAGAGCCGGCGCGTCTGCATCGTCGTCGCGCACCACCCGCTCGAGCACCGGCCGACCGACACCAAGGCGCTGATGACGGGTGCCGGCGAGGCGATCGACGCCTTCGCCGAATACGGCGCCGACATCGTGCTGACCGGCCACCTGCACTCGTGGCGGGCCGAGCCCTTCGCCGAGCGCGTCGGCCGGCGCGGCGCGCTGCAGGTGCATGCCGGCACGGGCCTGTCGACGCGGCTGCGCGGCGAGGAGAACGACTTCAACGTGCTGACCGTCACCCCGGACGAGGTCACCGTCGAGCGCCACGCCGCGGCGCATGGCGAGGAACGCTTCTCGCCCGTCCAGCGCGCGGTCTTCCGCTCCGGCCCCCAGGGCTGGCGGCCGGTGCCGGGGATCGGACGCGGCGGGCTGATACGGCTTGCCGGCCGCGCGGCCGACGCGGAAGGGACCTCGCTCGCAGCCGGTCCGCGCCTTCCAGTCCCGGCGATCGGCACGGTCGAACGAGTCCGGCCTCGCGACCATCATTCGCCGCACGAGATCGGGATCGCCCAGGTCGCGCCCGTCCGGCACGCAGGACCGACCACCCGGACGCTAGCGGGCCGGCGGACGATTTGCATCGCCGGGCCGGCGGATGGCCCGGGCCGGCGCTCGCCGCCGGCCGCGCCGCCTACTTCTTGCCGTGGCTCAGCCGCTCGAGCTGTGCCTGCATGTCGCGAAGCTGCTTCTGCAGCCCCTCGAGATCGTCGCCGAGCTCGGCATCGCGCGCGGGATCGGTGCGCGGCGCCGGCCCGCCCGCGCCCTGCGCGCCGCTTGCCGGACCGCCGGGAGCGGCGCCCGGCGTGCCGCCCGCCGGCTGGCCGCCAGCATTGCGGCCCGGAACCCTGCCCGAGCGCGCCCTGGCCGAACGGCGCGAACATGCGCAGGGACCGCTCGAACAGCTCCATGTTCGAGCGCGTCAGCTGCTCGAGGTTCGCCAGCGCCGCGTTGCCGCCGAACGAGCGGCGCAGCTCCTCCTGGTTCTTGCTGAAGGCGCCCATCGCGGCGTCCAGGTAGCCCGGCACCATGCGCTGCAGCGGGTCGCCGTACAGCCGGATCAGCTCGCGCAGGAAGTTCGTCGGCAGCATGTTCTGCTCGCCCGATTCCTCCTCGACGATGATCTGCGTCAGCACCGAGCGCGTGATGTCCTCGCCGGTCTTGGCGTCGAAGACGGCGAAGTCCTCGCCGGCTCGGACCATCCGGGCGAGATCGTCCAGCGTGACATAGCTGCTGCGCGCCGTGTTGTAGAGCCGGCGGTTGGCGTATTTCTTGATGACGATCCGGCCGTCCGCGGTCCCGCGCGCGGCGCGCCCGCCTGCCGCGCCGCCGCCTGCGCCGCCGCCTGCCGTGCCGCCTGCCTCGCCGCCCGTCCGCTCGCTGCCGGCCTTGTCGGAACCCCTGCCTTCGGCCACGCCTGCCTCCACTCTGCCCTTGCGGCACGACTGTCGCACCGCAAAAGCGGTCGTGCAACCGCTAGGTTGCGGGTGCGAAAAGGGCTTCGGCAGCACCGGCGCACCGCCGCGCCAGACTCTCGCATTGAAGCGTCGCGCTCGGCGTGCGAGAAGCCCGGCAACCGGATTCAACCTCCACCAGAGGAGAACGCCATGACCAATGTCGTCATCGCCTCGGCCGCGCGGACTGCGGTCGGCAGCTTCAACGGCGCCTTCGCCAACGTGCCGGCGCACGAGCTGGGCGCCGCAACGATCCGCGCGGCGCTCGAGCGCGCCGGCGTCGATGCCGGCGAGGTCAGCGAGACGATCCTGGGCCAGGTGCTGACCGCCGGGCAGGGCCAGAACCCGGCCCGCCAGGCGCACATCGCCGCCGGCCTGCCCGAGGAATCGGCCGCCTGGGGCATCAACCAGGTCTGCGGCTCGGGGCTCCGCGCCGTCGCCCTGGGCGCGCAGCACATCATGCTGGGCGACGCCGCGATCATCGTCGCCGGCGGCCAGGAGAGCATGTCGATGTCGATGCATGCCGCGCATCTCCGCCAGGGACAGAAGATGGGCGACCTGAAGTTCATCGACACGATGATCAAGGACGGGCTCTGGGACGCCTTCAACGGCTACCACATGGGCACGACGGCCGAGAACGTCGCCAGCAAGTGGCAGCTCACCCGCGAGGAGCAGGACGCCTTCGCCACCGCCAGCCAGAACAAGGCCGAGGCGGCGCAGAAGGCGGGCCGCTTCCAGGACGAGATCACGCCCTTCACGGTCAAGACGCGCAAGGGCGAGACCGTCGTCGACAAGGACGAGTACATCCGCCACGGCGCCTCGATCGCCGACGCCGCCAAGCTGCGGCCCGCCTTCAGCAAGGAGGGCACGGTGACGGCGGGCAATGCGTCGGGCATCAACGACGGCGCCGCGGTGACGCTCCTGATGACGGCCGAGGAAGCCCAGAAGCGCGGCATCGCCCCGCTCGCCCGCATCGTCAGCTACGCCACCGCCGGCGTCGACCCGGCGATCATGGGCACCGGGCCGATCCCGGCCTCGCGCCGGGCGCTGGAGAAGGCCGGCTGGAAGGTCGAGGACCTGGACCTGGTCGAGGCCAACGAGGCGTTCGCGGCGCAGGCCTGCGCGGTCAACAAGGACATGGGCTGGGACACCTCGATCGTGAACGTCAACGGCGGCGCCATCGCGATCGGCCACCCGATCGGCGCCAGCGGCTGCCGCGTGCTGAACACGCTGCTGTTCGAGATGAAGCGCCGCGACGCCAAGAAGGGCCTCGCCACGCTCTGCATCGGCGGCGGCATGGGCGTCGCCATGTGCGTCGAGCGCGACTGACCGGTGCGGCGGATGCGCCTCGCATGCCTGGCCGCCATCCTCGCCCTGCCGCTCGCCCAGCCCGGCTGGGCGGCGGCGGCGCAGTCGCAGGCCGGCCCTTCGCAACGGGCGCAGCAGATCGCGGCGTGCCTGGTCCGGCACTCGACCGAGGCGCACGAGGACGCGATCCGGCAGGTCATCCTGTCGGCCCTGTCCGAGCAGCCCGACAGCGTGGTGAAGGACCGGATGACGGCTTTCACGGACGCGATCTTCCAGCTCGGCGTCCGCGACTGCGGCATGGAGATGAGCGACTTCACGACCGAGGACGGCAAGCTGGCGGTGCGGCTCTACGGCCAGCAGATGAGCGGGAAGGTGGTGCGGGACGCCTTTGCCCGCATGAGGCGGTAGCGTGGCGTGCCGGGCGCGCGCAGCGGGCAGCCGCGGACCCGTCCGATCCGGCCGGCATCGCCGCCCCGGCGTACGGGTGACCGTGTCGTGCCGGCGCCAGACCTCCGCTTCGACCAGCTCGTCTTCTCGGGCGGCGGCACGCGGTGCTTCTGGCATGGCGGCTTTCTCCGGGTCGTCGGCCCGGCGATCCACCTGGCGCCCGCGCGCATCGTCGGCGTCTCGGGCGGGGCGCTGTCGGCGGCGGCGTTCATCACCGGGCGCGCCGAGACGCTGCGCCAGCTGATGATCGAGCGCTTCGAGCACGTCGACAGCAACATCGACCTGAACGCGATTCCGGAGGGTGACTCGATCACGCCGCACCAGCGCATCTACCGCGAGATCGTCGCCGAGGTGCTGGACGACGACGCGGCGCGCCGGAAGATCGCCGGCGGCCCCGGCTTCCAGGTGCAGATCGGCCACCCGCCCTCGCGGTTGGCGCCGCGCGCCTCGACGATCCCGCTGTTCGCGCTCTACGAGGCCGAAAAGCGCATGCGAGACACGCCGCATCTGCGCTGGTGCCAGAACGCCGGGCTGCGCGCCGAGCTGGTCGACGCCCGCCAGGCGGCGCGCGACGGGCGGCTGTGCGAGCTGATCTGCGCCGCGGCGGTCATCCCGCCGGTCTTCAGGATCGCGCTGTGGGGCGGCGAGCAGGTCATCGACAGCGGCATGGCCGACAAGGCGCCGATGCCGCAGCCGAACCAGGGGCGGACGCTGATCCTGCTGACCGACAACTTCGGCAGGACGCCCGAGGACGCGGACCGGCTGTATGTCTCGCCGTCGCGCGGGACGCCGGCCGACAAGATCGACTTCACCGACCCCGGCAAGCTGCGCCGGACATGGGAGCTCGGCCTTCAGGACGGCGAGCGCTTCCTCGCCCGGCAGGGCGTTGGTAAAGAAAAAATTCACTAGAGGGAGAACGAACATGACACGGGTTGCACTGGTAACGGGAGGCTCGCGCGGCATCGGCGCGGCGATCTCGAAGGCACTGAAGGCGGCCGGCTGCACGGTGGTCGCGAACTACGCCGGCAACGACGAGGCGGCGAAGAGCTTTTCCGACGAGACCGGCATACCGGCCTACAAGTGGTCGGTCGCCGACTACGACGCCTGCAAGGCCGGCGTCGAGAAGATCGAGGCCGAGCACGGGCCGGTCGAGATCCTGATCAACAATGCGGGCATCACCCGCGACGCGCCCTTCCACCGCATGACGCCGCAGCAGTGGAAGGAGGTGATCGACACCAACCTGACCGGCACCTTCAACATGACGCATGTCGTCTGGCCGGGGATGCGCGAGCGCAAGTTCGGGCGGATCGTGACGCTGTCGTCGATCAACGGCCAGAAGGGGCAGTTCGCGCAGGCGAACTACTCGGCATCGAAGGCCGGCGACATCGGCTTCACCCGCGCGCTGGCGCAGGAGGGGGCGCGGGCCGGCATCACGGTCAACGTCGTCGCGCCCGGCTATATCGGCACCGACATGGTGATGGCGGTGCCCGAGAAGGTGCGCGAGGGCATCATCGCCCAGATCCCGGTCGGCCGCCTCGGCGAGCCGGACGAGATCGCGCGCTGCGTCGCCTTCCTGGCCTCGGACGACGCCGGCTTCATCACCGGCTCGACGATCTCGGCGAACGGCGGACAGTACTTCAGCTGACGCGCCTGACCGGCGCCCGGCCCTGAGTGGCGGAGGCGGCGGGAAGCGGGGGCTCTCTCAGGGGAACCTGCGGCCCCTCGGGCCTCGTTCCGGTGGCTTCGGCCCGGCCTGCGGGCGAAGCGGGGCGCGTGCGGGCGCCGAGGTGACGGCCGGCCGGCGATCGGGGTCGTCTGCGTCTTGCGGGTATCGCTGTTCCCGCGCGGCGCAGCAGTTATCCGCGGATGGGCGAAGGGATACGCCGCCATCGGCAACGCCCGGTGAACCGGCGGAGGCAAAAAGGGCCGGCGCGTGTGGCGCCGGCCCCTTTCCGGTGAGGGAAGGGCGGGATTTCAGGCGGCGCGGGCGCGATCCGCGGGGCGACGTCGCGCTGGCGCGCCGGCAGTTCGTGCACCTCGGCGCTGGCCCGGCCGGCGGGCGACGAGAATATCCCCCGGATCATCTGCGACAGCGCGCGGGCGCGCTCCTGCCGGCCGCGACGCAGGTAGAAGTCGATCGCCGCCGCGTCGGCCCGCGGCGCCTGCCAGGCGCCGGCCGTGTCGAATGTCGCCTGGCGAACGGGACTGGTCGAAATCGTCTTCATGGCTTCAGCTCCTTTGAACCGACATCTTCGCCGGTGCCTTGATGACACGTTATATGTGCCTGTAGACTGGGCCGGACAAACGAGTCTTTCTGCCGATCGATTCAGCAGGGCTTAACCGAAGATGGCCGACCGACTGCCGCCGCTGACCGCGCTCCGCGCCTTCGAGGCCGCCGCCCGGCACATGAGTTTCGCCCGCGCCGCCGAGGAGCTGTTCGTCACGCCGGCAGCGCTCAGCTACCAGATCAAGCAGCTCGAGGAGCACCTGGGCGTCGCGGTTTTCCGCCGCCTGAACCGAGCCGTCGAGCTGACCGAGGCCGGCCGCGCCCTGCGGCCGGGCGTCGCCGAGGGCTTCGACGCGCTCCGCCAGGCGGTCCGCGCCGTGGCGCGGCTGGCCGACGGCGCCGGGCTGACCATCACCGCCGGCCCGGCCTTCACCGCCAAATGGCTGGCGCCGCGCTTCTTCCGCTTCGCCGAGGCGCACCCCGAGATCGAGCTGCGCTTCGTCGCCAGCTTGCGGATCATGGACTTCGACCGCGACGGCATCGACGCCGCGATCCGCTTCGGCAACGGCCAGGACGAGGGACTGTACAGCGAGGTCCTGACCGACGACTGGGCGATGCCGGTCTGCACGCCGGCGCTGGCCGAGCGGATCGCCGCGAGCGGCTCGCTGGCCGGGCTGCAGCTGCTGCACGACGAGAGCGTGCAGTTTCTCGACCCCGTGCCCGACTGGCCGGCCTGGGGCCGGGTGACGGGGATGGAGGGCGACTGGACTCACGGTGCGCGCTTCTCGAACGCCGACCACGCCATCGACGTCGCGCTCGAGGGCGGCGGCGTGGCGCTGGGGCGCATCACGCTGGTCGAGCGCTACCTCGACTCGGGCCGGCTGGTCGCGCCCTTCTCGACCGCGCTCAGGATCGGCGCGCAATACCGCTTCGTCTGCCCGCCGGGCGCCGAGACGCATCCGCGCGTCTGCGTCTTCCTGCGCTGGATCCGCGACGAGATCCGCTCGATCGACCGCTTCCGCGAGGGCGTGACGATCCTTGCGCCGTGAGGCCTCGGCGGGATGTCCTATATGCGACCTTCCTGGGACCTGCGCGGGGCGACATGCGGCTTCTGAGATTCCTGGTCTGGCTGGCCGCTGTCGGGCTGTTCTTCGGGGTGGCGCTCGGGTACGGGGGGCCGCTCTGCTTCGATCTGGACGTGCTGGCCAACCTGCGGCTGCACATGCTGGGCCTGTCCGCCGCGGTCGCCCTGGCGGCGCTGGTCCTGCTGGCGAGGGCGGCGCTCTGGCCTGCGCTGATGGCGGCGGTGCTGGCCGCGGCGGGGCTGGGGCCGCTCTGGGCAGGGCCCGGGCCGGCCGGCTCGGGCATGCCGGTCACGGTGATGACCGCCAACGTCTATTTCCGCAACGCGGTCCCCGAGGCGATGCGCCAGGCGCTGATCGCCGCCGACGCCGACATCCTTCTGACGGTCGAGACCCCTCGCGACGGCGTCGGCGGTGTGCCCGGCGCAGACGGGACTGGCGGGGACGGGACCGGCGGGGACGGAACTGGCGGAAACGGCGGAGCCGGGCCGGCGGCGCTGGCCGATATCTACCCCTATCACTTCATCTACAGGAAACCGTGGCCCGGCTGGCGGACCGTTCTCTGGTCGAAGTTTCCGATCGTGCAGGCCGAACCGGCGCTGCTCTACGGGAAGGGCTCGATGGCCGGGCTGACGGCGGTGATCGAGCTGGCGTCCGGACGCCGGCTCTCGCTGGTGGGCCTGCACCTGTCGCATGTCTGGAAGGGCGACCAGGCCCGGCAGATCGAGGCGCTGGGCGGCGTCACCGCCGGGCTGCCGAGGCCGCTGGTCGTGATGGGCGACTTCAACTCGACCGCGTGGTCCTGGGCGGTCCACCGCGCTCAGGCGCTGACCGGCACGCGCCGCGTCGGCGGCGTCACGCGGACCTGGCGCGGGCACTATCCGACCCCGTTCGGCGAGTTCCCCGAGCCGTTCGGGCTGCCGATCGACCAGCTCCTCGTCTCGGCCGGCATCGGGGTCGCGGCGATCGACACCGTCGACATTCCCGGCTCGGACCATGACGGGCTGCGCGCCGTGCTGCGGGTGCCGGAGTGACGGCTTCCCAGCCGGCGGGGGGCTGCTGTATCATGCGCCGGAGGATCACGGAGGACGCCATGCGTCTGGGAATTTTGCAGACGGGCAAGGTGAACGAGGCGCTGGTCGACCGCCACGGCGAGTATCCGGGGATGTTCGCGCGCCTTTATCGCGCAGCCGACCCGTCGATCGAGACGCGGGACTACGCGGTCGTCGACGGGGTGCTGCCGGGCTCGCCGACCGAGTGCGACGCCTGGCTGATCACCGGCTCGCGGCACGGCGTCTATGACGACCTGCCGTGGATCGAGCCGCTGAAGGCGTTCCTGCGTCGCGCCCGCGCCGCCGGCGTGCCGGTGATCGGCATCTGCTTCGGGCACCAGATCATGGCCGAGGCGTTCGGCGGCCGGGCCGAGAAGTCGGCCAAGGGCTGGGGCGTCGGCGTGCATGACTACGCGCTGCACCCCGAGGCGCCCGGCTGGATGCAGGGCGCCGCCGGGCGTGTGTCGGTGCATGCGCTGCACCAGGACCAGGTGACGGCGATCCCCGACGACGCGACCTGCCTGGCCTCGTCGCCTTTCTGCGAGTACGCGATGCTGGCCTATGGCGACCCGGAGACGCCGGACGCCATCTCGATCCAGCCGCATCCCGAGTTCGACGAGGGCTACATGCGCGATCTGGTCGAGCGCATCCGCGGCGAGCGGCTGCCGCATGACGCCGCCGAGGCGGCGCTGGCGGACCTCGGCGCGCCGGTCGCGGGCGCCGAGTTCGTGCGCTGGAGCCTGGCCTGGCTGCGCGCGGCGCTGGCGAAACGCGCCGCGGCGTGACGGTCTGCCGCGTAAGGCCGGACTCAAGCCACTGAAAACATGTCTAATTCCGAATCCCGCAAGGCGGCGTTGACCGTGCCCGCGGCGCCGGGCGGTCGCGAGCGGCCGGCCGCCGGGCGGGCCGGCTCAGAAGCTCGGCTCGAGCCGGCTGTTGACCAGGATCTCGGCGACGACGGCGTCGTTCGGCAGCGACAGCGCGTAGGCGACGGTCTCGGCGATCGTCTCGGGGTCGATCTTGAACTGGCCGGACGCCGGCTGGTTGTCGGCGACCATGCGCGTGTCGACCATGCCGGGGCAGATCGCGGTCGCGCGCACGTTGTCGTCCCAGCCCTCGCGCCGGATGGCGTGCGTCAGCGCCAGGGCCGCAAACTTCGAGGCCGAGTAGCCGAGCAGCGACGGCGACAACAGCCGCTTGCCCGCCAGCGAGACGATGATGACGACGCGCCCTTGGCCGGACTCGCGCAAGCTGGGCATGGCGGCGCGGGCGAGCCGGAGGGGGCCCTTGAAGTTGACCTCCCACATCGCGTCGAAGGCGCTCTCGTCCTCGTCCATCAGGCTGGCGTCGACCGCCAGCCCCGCGTTCATCACGACCGCGTCGATCCGGCCGAATCGCTCGCGCGTTGCCGCAACCCAGTCGGTCGAGCTGGCGGCGTCGCCGGCTTCCCAGCGCGCGGCCAGCGTGTCGCCGCCGTGCTCGCTCGTGTCGAGCGATGCCGGGTCGCGCGCGCCCAGGCTGAGCCGGTAGCCGCGCCCCGCGAGCGTGCGCGCGGTGGTCGCGCCGATGCCGCGATTCGCGCCCGAAATCATCACGACCCGTCCGTCCGGTTTCAGCATGGCAGGCTCCTTTTGCGGGGAATCAGGTCTGGCGGTCGCGATGCGCCGACTTTGCCGGGGTTTTCGCCTCGATCGTCTGCGTCACCGGCCGCCCGTCGACGCAGGCCGGCCCGTGCTGCGCCAGCGCCCAGTCGGCGACGTCGCGCCAGACGTTCTGCGCCTGCAGGTCGCGGAACAGCAGGTGCCAGCCTTCGGGATACTCGATGACGCTTTTCGGGCCGGTCAGCTTGCCGAACACCGCGCGCACGCTGTCGAGCGGGACGATCTGGTCCTTGTCGCCAAGCAGCAGCAGCGCCGGGCGGTCGACCCTGTCGGCTGCGGCCTCGGCGGCGTCGGTGACGCGGATGAGGCCCATCAGCTCGCGCGACGAGGGCTGGCCGAGATACAAGGGGTCGGCGCGCATGGCGCGCAGCGCCGCGATGTTGTCGGACGCCTGGATCCTGACGATCCCCTTGCCCGTATAGCGACGGTTCGGCGCGATGGTGGCGGCCGTCCAGGCGACGAGGCGGTACAGCGGGTTCAGGTACTCGCCTCCCCAGATGGCCGGCGCCGCCAGCACGATGTCGTCGGCCGCCAGCCCCTCGCCGGCCGCCGCCAGCACGATGCCGCCGCCCATCGAGTGGCCGACAACCGTCAGCGGCGTGCAGGGAAAGCGCGCGCGCACCTGGCGCGACACGGCGACCGCATCGTCGACCAGCGCGGCCTCGCCCGGCCAGCGCCCGCGCGAGGCGTTGTGGCCGAAGCCGCGCTGGTCGACGGCGATGGTGGCGATGCCGCGCCCGGCCCAGTAGCGCGCCGCGTCGGCGAACGTGCTCTGGCCGTGGTCGCCGTAGCCGTGGAAGGCCAGGATGACGCCGGCCGGGTGCGCAGGACCCCATTCCGTCGCGGCGATGCGGCTGCCGTCGGCGGCCCCGAGGGTGTGCCCGGTGGCGACCGGCGGCGCCGCGCCGGGCGGGGTCGGCAGTCCGCCGCCAGCGTTGCAGGCCGCGAGCAGCGCCGCGCAGGCGAGCGCCAGCAGGCGCAGCCGCGCGCTCAACCGACCAGCCGCCGGATTTCCGCGCGCAGCCAGGGCAGGACCTCTTCCTCGAACCACGGATTCCTCTTCAGCCAGCCTGTGTTTCGCCAGGACGGGTGCGGCAGCGGCAAATGGCGCGGCGCGTAGTCGGCCCATGCGCGCACGGTGTCGGTCAGCGTCCGCTTCGCCTCGCCCCGCAGGTGCCATTTCTGCGCATGGCTGCCGACCAGCAGCGTCAGCTCGATCTGCGGCATCGCGGCCATGACCTCGGCCCGCCAGACGCTGGCACAGTCGCGCGGCGGCGGCAGGTCGGCGCCCTTCTCGTCGTAGCCGGGAAAGCAGAACCCCATCGGCACGATGGCAACGCGCGCGCGGTCGTAGAAGGACGGGCGGTCGAGCCCCAGCCAGTCGCGCAGCCGGTCGCCCGAGGCGTCGTCGAAGGGCACGCCCGAGGCGTGCACCCGGGCGCCCGGCGCCTGACTCGCGATCAGCAGCCGCGCCGTCGTCGAGGGGTAGAGCACCGGCCGGGGGCCATGCGCCGTCGCCGTGGCGGCGAAGCGCTCGGCGCACAGTCGACAGCCGGCGATGCGGCCCGTCAGCGCGTCCAGGGCGCGTCGGGGGTGCAGGTCGGTCGGACGCTGAAGGGCGGCTGACATGCGGGCCAAGATAGCGGCGGCAGCCGGGAACGCAATTGACGCGCGCGCGAGCGGCGACCGGTGGCCGGACAGGGGCTCGCCGGGAGAGCGGCCGTCGGGAGAGCCCCGGCAGCCGCGCGGCAGAGCCGCTGCTGGCGGATGCCTGCGCGCGGCCCTGGACGGCGGCCGACAATGCTTTACCTCACCCACCGTGGCTGTTAAGCGAAACCGGTTTTCCGGTAGGTTCGGCGCAAGAGCCCGGACGCCGCCGGACGGTCCGTCAGGGGCACGGGGCAGAGGGGGGACATGCGGCTCGTCCTGATCGTCGTAGCTCTCTTTGGTTACTGGCTGGCGCTGTCCGGCCATTACGCGCCCTGGTTCACCATTTCCGGGTTGGTGCTTTCGACCGCGGTCCTGGCATTCTGCTGGATCAAGGGGATCAGCGATGCCGAGGGCTTTCCCATCGGCCTGGTGCCGCGCGGGCTGGTCTACTGGCCTTGGCTCCTGCTGCAGATCCTGAAGTCCGGCCTGCGGGTGACGCGGCTGATCCTGGACCCGAAGCTGCCGATCTCGCCGACGCTGGTCAGGGTCGAGGCGCTGGAGAAGACGGCGGTCGGCCTGACGACCTATGCCAACTCGATCACGCTGACGCCGGGCACGCTGACCGTCGAGGCCAGCGAGAACGGCCGCTGCCTGTGGGTGCACGCGCTGGAGCGGTCGGGCGCCGAGGGCTTCACCGACGACGAGATGAACCGCCGGGTCGCGTGGTTCGAGGCGACGCGCGCCTGATGTTCTCGGTCGCCATCATCGCGGTACTGGTCGCGCTGGCGCTGGTCGTGGCGCGGGCCCTGATGGGGCCGACGGCCTTTGACCGGCTGCTGGCGGCGAACACGCTGGGCAACCTGGCGATCATGCTGCTGGCGCTGTTCGGGTTCCTGACCGGGAGGCCGGACTTCCTCGACATCGGCATCACCTACGCGCTGTTGAACATGATCGGCACGCTGGCCGTGCTGAAGTTCTTCCGATACGGCGCGCTCGGCCACGACTACGACGAGCGGCTGGCAGAGCTGGAGAAGCGGCAGTGAGCCTGGTGCTGGACATCCTGGCCTGGGCGGCGCTGCTGGCGGGCGGGTTCTTCGTCGTCGTCTCGGCGATCGGCCTGCACCGGATGCCGGACGTCTTCACGCGGATGCACGCGGGCTCGGTCAGCGACACGCTTGGCGTCGGCTTCCTGACGCTGGGGATGCTGCTGCAGACCGACGACTGGGCCGTCGGCGTGCGGCTGGTCATGATCCTGGTCGTCGTCTGGGTCACGGGCGCGGTCGCGACACACGCGCTGGCGCGCGCCGCGCTGCACGATGGCGAGCGGCCGCTGCTGGCCGGCAGCGACGGGCAGCTGCGGGCGACGGACTGTGCCAGCCTCTACCCGGACCTGGGCGAGCGGCTGGCCCGCGCGCTGGTCTCGGAGGACGTCGAGGGGGCGCCGCTGCCTGCGCCGCCGGACAGGCGCACCGGCAAGACCGAGGCCGGCGAGGCAGGGGAGGATCCGCGCTGGAACTCCTGATCAACATGGTGCTGCTGACGCTGCTGGGCGCCGTCACGGTGGCCATGGTGCGCATCCGCAACCTGTTCGCGGTGGCCGTGCTGTCGGGCGCCTACTCGTTCCTGATGGCCAGCGTCATGGTGGTGCTGGACGCCGTCGACGTGGCGATGACCGAGGCGTCGGTCGGCGCCGGCATCTCGATGGTGCTGGTGCTGGGCGCGCTCTACCTGACGCGCGTGCACGAGGCGCCGCCGCGCCATTCGCCGGTCATCCCGCTGGTCGTCTCGCTGGGCACGGGGGCGATGCTGATCTACGGATCGTTCGGCCTGCCGGCCTTCGGCACGGCCTACCAGCCGGTCAGCCTGCATGTCGGCGGCGCCTATCTCGAGCAGAACATGCACGAGACCGAGATCCCGAACGTCGTCACGGCGGTTCTGGGAAGCTGGCGCGGCTATGACACGCTGGGCGAGACGACGGTGATCTTCATCGCCGGCATCGGCGTGCTGCTGCTGCTGCGGCGCTGGCGGGAGGGGCCGCGATGATCCTGGACGTCATCCTGCGGGTCGGCACCAAGCTGTTCCTGCCGTTCATCCTGGTCTTCGCCTTCTACGTGCAGTGGCACGGCGATTACGGGCCGGGCGGCGGGTTCCAGGCGGGGGTCATCATCGCCGCGGCGGTCATCCTCTACGCCATCGTCTTCGGCACCGCGGCGGCCGAGAAGGCGGTGCCGCGCGGCCTGGCCGAGGCGCTGATCCCGCTGGGCGTCATGATCTATGCCGGCGTCGGGCTCTGGTCGCTGGCGCAGGGCGCGAACTACCTGGACTACGACGCCTTCCTGCACTGGCCCGATCCGTCGCATCACGAGGCGATCGAGGGCCAGCACTGGGGCGTCTTCACGATCGAGATCGGCGTCCTGATCACCGTCTCGAGCACCATGCTGACGATCTTCTACAATTTCGCCGGCCGGGGGCGGCCGGAATGAGCGAGTGGGCGCGGCTGGGGGGCGACTTCCTCTCGGACTACAACTACTGGGTCACCATCTTCCTGATGGTCGCCGGCCTCTACGTCGTCGCCGCCCGGTCGAACATGATCAAGACGCTGGTCGGCCTCAGCATCTTCCAGACATCGGTCTACCTGCTCTATCTCACGCCGGGAAAGATCCTGGGCGGCACCCCGCCGATCACCGAGGAGGGGATCGAGGTCTATTCGAACCCGCTGCCGCACGTGCTGATGCTGACCGCCATCGTCGTCGGCGTCGCCACGCTGGCGCTGGGGCTGGCGCTGGTCGTGCGCATCCACGAGGCCTACGGGACCATCGAGGAAGACGAGATCATGGGCGATCGTCGACCGCGAGGACCTGGCGGAATGAGCGTGGCCGGAGCCTCGGCCGGGTTCGACCTCGCCGCGCACCTGCCGGCGCTGCAGGTCGTGGTGCCGCTGTTCGGCGCGCTGACCTGCGGGCTGGTGCGCCAGCGGCACATCTGCCTGGCGCTGACGATCGCCGTCTCGCTGGCGATGCCGGTCATCGCCTTCTCGCTGCTGGTGCAGGTCGAGGCGCACGGCACGATTTCCTACGCGCTGGGCGGCTTTCCGCCGCCGCTCGGCATCGAGTACCGTGTCGACACGCCGAACGCTTTCCTGCTGGTGCTGATCTCGACGATCGGCGCGCTGGTCGCGGTCTACGCGCCGCGCTCGCTGGCCGACGAGATCCCGCCCGAGAAGCTGGGCTGGTACTGCGCGATGTACCTCGTCTGCATGGCGGGGCTGCTGGGCATCGCGATCACCGGCGACGCCTTCAACGCCTTCGTCTTCATGGAGGTGTCGTCGCTGTCGATGTACGTGATGATCGCGCTGGGCCAGGACCGCCGGGCGCTGGTCGCGGCGTTCCAGTACCTGGTGATCGGCACGATCGGCGCGACCTTCTACATCATCGGCGTCGGCTTCCTGTTCCTGATGACCGGATCGCTGAACTTCGTCGACATCGCCGGGCTGCTGCACGGCGTCGACCATGTGCGGCCGCTGATCGCCGGGCTCGCCTTCGTCACCATCGGCATCGGGCTGAAGCTGGCGATGTTCCCGCTGCACCTGTGGCTGCCGAACGCCTATGCCTACGCGCCGACGGTCGCCAGCGCCTTCATCTCGTCGACCGCCACCAAGGTCGCGGTCTACCTGCTGCTCCGCTACCTGTTCTCGGTCTTCGGCATCGCCTTCGTGCTGCAGCTTTCGCCGGCGGCGCCGCTGCTGATGGGGCTGGCGGCGCTGGCGATGATCCTGTGCTCGCTGAGCGCCATCTACCAGATCAACATCAAGCGGATGCTGGCCTACTCGTCGGTCGCGCAGGTCGGATACATGCTGCTCGGCATCTCGCTGATGTCCGAGACCGGGCTGACCGGCAGCATCAGCCACCTGTTCAACCACGCGCTGATCAAGTGCTGCCTGTTCCTCTCGGTCGGCTGCGTCTACTACGCGACCGGCGTGACGCGGATCGAGAACATGGCGGGGCTCGGCCGGACGATGCCGCTGACGATGAGCGCCTTCGTCATCGCCGGGCTGGGGCTGATCGGCGTGCCGGGCACCGCCGGCTTCGTCTCGAAGTGGTTCCTGATCCAGGGCGCGGCCGAGGCCGGCCAGTGGTGGCTGGTCGCCGTCATCGTCGTCTCGTCGGTGCTGGCCGTCGTCTATGTCGGCCGCGTCGTCGAGATCGCCTGGTTCCGCGAGCCGGTCGCGCCCGGTCGTCCGCAAGCCGCCCTTCGAGATGCTGGCCGTCACCTGGGTGCTGGCGCTCGCGGTCATCTGGTTCGGCCTCAACACCGACATCTCCGCCGGGGTGGCGGGGCAGGCGGCGCAGGCCCTGCTTGCCGGCTACGGGGCGCCGCATGGAGGCTGATTTCCTCATCCGTCTGGCGCTGGCCATCCCGCTGATCGGCGCGGGCGGCATCATGCTGGCGGCCAAGGTCCCCAACCTGCGCGAGGCCGTGACGCTGGCGACCGCCGGGGCGCTGTTCTGGGTCGTCGTCGTCGAGCTGGCGCCGATCGTGATGGCCGGCGCCCGGCCCGGCTTGCTGCTGATCGAGACCTTCGGCGGCTTCGACATCGCCATGCGGATCGAGCCGCTGGGGATGCTGTTCGGCTGCGTCGCCTCGACCTTGTGGATCGTCAACTCGATCTACTCGATCGGCTACATGCGCGCCAACCACGAGCCGCGGCAGACGCCGTACTATGCCTGCTTTGCCATCGCGATCTGGTCGGCGCTGGGCATCGCCTTCGCGGCCAACCTGTTCACGCTGTTCCTGTTCTACGAGATCCTGACGCTCTCGACCTATCCGCTGGTCACGCATCACGGCGACGACGAGGCCCGCGCCAAGGGCCGCATCTACCTGATGCTGCTGATCTCGACCTCGATGGTGCTGTTGCTGCCGGCGATCGTCTGGACCTGGGTCGCCGCCGGCACGACGGACTTCGTGCCGGGCGGCATCCTGGCCGGGGCGGGCCTGTCGACGGTCGGGGTGGGCATCCTGCTGGCGCTCTACATCTTCGGCATCGGCAAGGCGGCGGTCATGCCGGTGCATTTCTGGCTGCCGGCGGCGATGGTCGCGCCGACGCCCGTCTCGGCGCTGCTGCACGCGGTCGCGGTCGTCAAGGCGGGCGTCTTCACCGTCGTCAAGGTCATCGTCTACGTCTTCGGCATCGACTTCCTGGCGCAGTCGGGGGCGGGCGACTGGCTGACCTGGGTGGCCGGGTTCACGGTCGTCACCGCCTCGGTCGTGGCCCTGATGCAGGACAATCTGAAGAAGCGGCTGGCCTATTCGACGATCAGCCAGCTTTCCTACATCGTGCTGGCGGCGGCGGTGCTGACGCCGCTGTCGCTGATCGGCGCGGCGCTGCACATCGCGGTGCACGCGGTCTCGAAGATCACGCTCTTCTTCGCCGCCGGCTCGATCTACACCGCCGCGCACCTGACCGAGATCAGCCAGCTCGACGGCATCGGGCGGCGGATGCCCTGGACGATGGGCGCCTTCGCCATCGCCGCGCTCAGCATGATCGGCGTGCCGCCGACGGCCGGCTTCATCTCGAAATGGTATATCCTGCTGGGCGCCAACGCGGCGCAGAACTGGGTTGCGATCGGCGTTCTGGTCGCCTCGACGGTGCTGAACGCCGCCTATTTCCTGCCGATCGTCTGGCGGGCATTCTGGCGCGCCCCGCCGGCCGGCGGAGCGCACGCGCATGGTGACGCGCTCCCACGGCGACGGGCATCGCGCACGGCGAGGCGCCGCTGCCGATGGTGCTGGCGCTGGTGCTGACGGCGCTGGGCACGCTGGCGCTGTTCTTCTATCCCGGCCCGGTCTTCGAGTTCGCCCGGGCCATGGTCGCGGAGGCGAAGCCATGACCGACCTGCCGCCCTCGGGCCAGCCTGTCCCGGCCAAAGCCCCGGACGAGCCGCAGGCCTGGCTCGCCCGCCCCGAGACGATCCGCCGCCTGTGGATCGCGCTGGCGGTCGTGCTGGTCCTCCTGGTGCTGGCGCAGCTCGCCATCGAGCCCGAGGGGCATTTCGGCCTGGACGGCACCTTCGCCTTCTCGGCCTGGTACGGCTTCGCGGCCTCCGCGGCGCTGGTCGTGGTGGCAAAGCTGCTCGCCTTCGTCCTGAAGCGGCCGGACACCTATTACGATGACTGAGTTCGCCCTGCCCCCCGGCCTGATCCTGGTCGTCGCCGGCCTGGCGGTCCCGCTGCTGTCGGCGCGGCTGCGCCAGGCGGTGATGCTGGTGGCGCCGCTGCTGACGCTGGCCGCGGTCTGGGCCGTGCCGGACGGGCCGGTGCTGAGCTATCGCTGGCTCGGCATGGAGCTGGTGCCGCTGCAGGTCGACGCGCTGTCGCGAATGTTCGCGACCGTCTTTGCCATCATGGCCTTCGGCGGCAACCTGTTCGCGCTGAACCAGCCGAGCCGGCTCGAGCTATCGTCCGCCTCGGTCTATGCCGGCTGCGCCATCGGCGTCGCCTTCGCCGGCGACCTCGTCACGGTGTTCGTGTTCTGGGAGATCATGGCGGTCGGCTCGACGCTGGTCGTCTGGTCGGCCGGCACGCACGCCCGGGGCGCCGGGCTCCGCTACGCGGCGATCCACTTCCTCGGCGGCGTGCTGCTGATGGCCGGCATCGCCGGCGAGATCGTCGCCAGCGGCTCGATCGCCTTCCAGGCAATGCAGCCCGACACGGTCGCGCGCTGGCTGATCCTGGCCGGCTTCGCCATCAATACCGGCGCGCCGCCGCTGCACGCCTGGCTGCCCGACGCCTATCCCAAGGCGTCGTGGTCGGGCACGGTCTACCTCTCGGCCTTCACCACCAAGACGGCGGTCTACACGCTGATCCGCGGCTTCCCCGGCGCCGAGGTCCTGATCTGGGTCGGCATGTTCATGATCTTCTACGGGCTGATCTGGGCGCTGAACTCGAACGACACGCGCGAGAAGCTGAGCTACTCGATCATCAACCAGGTCGGCTTCATGGTCTGCGCCATCGGCATCGGCACGCCGCTGGCGCTGGCCGGCGCCGCCTGCCACGCCTTCGTCCACATCATCTACAAGGCGTTGCTGCTGATGTCGGCGGGGTCGGCCTACTACGTCACCGGCCGGACGCGGTTCACCGACCTCGGCGGGCTTTTCCGGACGATGCCGCGGACGGCGGTGTGCTCGCTGATCGGCGCGCTGTCGATCTCGGCCTTGCCCTTCACCTCCGGCTTCCCGGCCAAGTCGCTGATGACCGCGGGCGCCGCCGAGGCGCACATGCCCGTCGTCTGGTTCCTGCTGACGGCGGCGGCCGCGGGCGTGCTCTTCGTCGCGATCAAGCTGCCCTGGTACATCTTCTTCCAGAAGGACAGCGGCCTGCGCCCGCCCGAGCCGCCCTGGAACATGCGCTGGGCGATGTACCTGATGTCGGCGCTCTGCATCGGCTTCGGCGTGCTGCCGGGCGTGCTCTACGCGATGCTGCCCCAGGATCCGGGCTACAACCCCTACCATGCGGGGCACGTGCTGTCGCAGTTCCAGCTCCTGATGTTCTCGGTGCTGGTGTTCTTCCTGGCGCTGCCGTTCATCAAGCGGACGCGGACCGTCTCGCTGGACGTAGACTGGCTGTGGCGCGGGATCGGGCCGGGGCTGGCTCGCGGCTTCCGGGCCGGCGCGACCGGCGGCTGGGGCGCGCTGTCGGGCGGGGTCGAGCGGCTGGCCAGGCAGATCGTCAGCATGATCTACACGCATCACGGGCCAAGGGGGATGCTGGCGCGGACGCAGCCATCGGGCGCGATGACGCTGTGGATGACGCTGCTGCTGATGGCCTTCCTGCTGTTCTCGTTCGTCTGACGCGTCCGGCGGTCGGGCCGTGGCGCCTACAGCGTCTGGTGGCTGGAAGGCGTGTGGGCGATTCGCTGGCGCGCCAGCCCGCACTCCTGGTCGGGCACGTAGAGCAGACCGGCGAGGCGGCGCACCAGCGCGCTCTCCTCGCCGTCCAGGTCGTGGTCGGCCAGGATGACGCGCCATACCGCCTCGATGACGCCGACCCGGTCCTCGTAGGGGACCGCGTCCTTGATGGCGCGGGTGAAGCGCACCAGGTCGACCGCGTCGGCCTGCGCCGCCTCGCCCTGCTCGCGCAGCGCCTGGGCCTGCACCGCGTCCAGGCCAAAGCGCTCGGCCAGCACCCGGTCGATCATCGCCCGCTCGTTGTCCAGGTAGACGTCGTCCGAGCGCGCCGCCTCGACCAGCAGTGCGGCGATCGCAACGCGGCCGGCATCGGCGGCCTCGTCGTGGTGCTCGGCTTCGCCGCCGAGGGCTTTCATCAGCTTTTCGAACATCCCCTGCATGTAAGCACCGGCATCGGGATTGGAAGCCGCGCCGGTCCGCCCCGGCCGCCGACACGGCGTTTCCGCACGGAATGGCTGCGGAGCGCGCGAAAGTGCGCTATCCGCTCTGCCGGGGCGTCGGGGCGGGGCGCCGCGGGCGGGGGCCGCATCGTCCCGCCACCGACCGTCCCGGCCAATCGAGAGCAGGCGAGCACCCGATCCATGACCCGACACCGCAGCGTTCCAGTGGGCGACGTCGCATTCGCCAACGACCGGCCCTTCGGGCTGATCTCCGGCCCGTGCCAGAGCGAGGGGGCGGCGCATTCCATCGACATCGCCGGCCGGCTGGCCGAGATGTGCGCCGAGCGCGGCATCGGCTTCGTGTTCAAGGCCAGCTTCGACAAGGCGAACCGGACCTCGGTTTCGGGCAAGCGAGGGCGCGGGCTGGAGGACGGGCTGGCCGACCTGGCGGCGGTCAGGCGCGCGGTCGGCTGCCCGGTACTGACCGACGTGCACCTGCCCGATCAGTGCGCGCCGGTCGCCGAGATCTGCGACGCGCTGCAGATCCCGGCCTTCCTCTGCCGGCAGACCGACCTGCTGCTGGCGGCGGGGGCCACGGGCAAGGCGGTCAACGTCAAGAAGGGCCAGTTCCTGGCGCCATGGGACATGCCGAACGTCGCCGCAAAGCTGGCATCGTCCGGCAACGACAACATCATGCTCTGCGAGCGCGGCACCAGCTTTGGCTACAACACGCTGGTCACCGACATGCGCGGGCTGCCGCAGATGGCGGCGACGGGCTATCCGGTGATCTTCGACGCGACCCACTCGGTGCAGCAGCCGGGCGGGCTGGGCGGCGCCTCGGGCGGCGACCGGCGCTTTGCGCCCGTGCTGGCGCGTGCCGCGGCTGCGGTCGGGGTGGCGGGCTTCTTCATCGAGACGCATCCCGACCCCGGCAGCGCGCCGTCGGACGGGCCGAACATGATCCCGCTGGACGCCATGCCGGCGCTGCTGGATGTTCTGGTCGCGATCGACCGCGTGGCGAAGGCGGTGCCGGTGCAGCTCTAGCCGGGGCGCCAGCGAACCCGTGCCCCTTTGTCGCCATGCGGCTGCGAGATAGAACGGCGCGCGCCGGAAGAGGGGACAGGATGCGGACACCGCTGACCGAGGTCGAGGTCAACACGCTCGACAGCCTCGACCTGCCGATGATCCGGCCGACGGGCTTTCGCGAATACGACGCGCGCTGGCGTTACCCCGAGGACATCAACCTCGCCGGCGTGCAGGCCATCGGGCTGGGGCTGGCGACGCAGCTGCACGAGGCCGGGCTGCCGCCGACCATCGTCACGGGCAACGACTATCGCAGCTACTCGCTGGCGGTGAAGCAGGCGCTGGTGCTCGGGCTGGTGCAGGGCGGGGCGGAGGTGCGCGACATCGGCACCTGCACGACGCCGATGGCCTATTTCGCCCAGTTCGACCTGGACGCGCAGGCGGTGGCGATGGTGACGGCCAGCCACAACCCGAACGGCTGGACGGGCGTCAAGATGGGCATGGAGCGCCCGCTGACGCACGGGCCCGACGAGATGGCGCGGCTGCGCGACATCGTGCTGGGCGGCGAGGGCGTGGCGCGGCCCGGCGGGTCCTGCGTGCGCGCCGAGGGGGTGGCGGAGCGCTATATCGCGGACCTCGCCGGCGATTTCCGCCTGTCGCGGCCGCTGAAGGTGGTCTGCGCCTGCGGCAACGGCACGGCGGGCGCCTTCGCGCCGCAGGTGCTGGAGCGGATCGGGGCCGAGGTCGTGCCGCTGCATTGCACGCCCGACTACACCTTCCCGCACTACAACCCGAACCCCGAGGCCATGCTGATGCTGCACGACATGGCCGACGCGGTGGGCCGCTCGGGGGCGGACATGGCGCTGGGCTTCGACGGCGACGGCGACCGCTGCGGGGTGGTCGACGACGAGGGCGAGGAGATCTTTGCCGACAAGATGGGCGTGATGCTGGCGCGCGACTGGATCCGCCTGCACCCGGGCGCGACCTTCGTCGCCGACGTCAAGTCGACGGGCCTCTTCGCCTCGGACCCCGAGCTGGTCGCCGGCGGGGCGCGCGTCGACTACTGGAAGACCGGGCACAGCCACATGAAGCGCCGGGTGCACGCGCTGGGCGCGTTGGCCGGCTTCGAGAAATCCGGCCACCATTTCCTCGCGCCGCCGATCGGCCGGGGCTACGACGACGGGCTCAAGGTCGCGGTCGAGCTCTGCCGGATGATGGACCGCCATCGCGGGCAGTCGCTGTCGGACCTGCGCCGGGCGCTGCCGCGCACCTGGTCGACGCCGACCATGTCGCCCTTCTGCCCGGACGAGGAGAAATACGCCGTCGCCGAGCGCCTGACCCGCCGGCTGGTCGGCATGAAGGGCGGCCGGCTGGGCGGCCTGGCGGTCGAGGACGTCGTCACCGTCAACGGCGCCCGCGTCGTGCTGGAGGGCGGCGCCTGGGCGCTGGTCCGCCCGTCCTCGAACACGCCGAACCTCGTCGTCGTCTGCGAGAGCACCGCGCTCCGAGGAGGAGCTCCGCGCCATCTTCGCGGCGCTCGACGCGATCATCCGCGAGGAGCCCTCGGTCGGCGACTACGACCAGACGTTCTGAGCGGAAAATGGCCGGCGTCCGGGCGGCGTCCCGGCCCTCGCATCCAGTTAGCGACAAGTTAGCGAAGGATCGTTGCCGAATTGATTTCCGAAAGGATTGCCGAAGTCGCCCTCACGATCTGCCGGACGACCCCGCCTCCCGCATCGCCGCCCGCACCATCCGCTCGAGCGCGTCGAGGAAGCGCGAGCGATCCGCCCTGCCGAACGGTTTCGCCCCGCCGCCGGCACCCAGCGGATTGGCGGCGCGGAGGTCCGCCATCAGGTCGCGCATGGCCAGCGCGTGGCCGATATTGGCCTGGCTGAAAACCTCGCCATTGTGCCGGATCGCCCGCCCGCCCGCCTCGATGCAGCGCGCCGCCAGCGGCACGTCGGCGGTGACGCAGATGTCGCCGGGGCCGATCCGCTCGGCGATCCACATGTCGGCGGCGTCCGCCCCATCGGGCACGATGACGCTCTCGACCAGCGGGTTCGGGTCCGGCCGGATGCCACCGTTCGAGACGACGAAGACGCGCAGCTTGTGCCGGTCCGCCACGCGCATCGCCTCGGCGCGCACCGGGCAGGCATCAGCGTCAATGAAGAGGCGGGTCACGGCTCGCCAGGCGCGTCGTAGAAGTCAGTTTGGCTGTCGTGGAATGCTTCCTGAACAGGCTCACCTAACGTATGCGCCTCTCGCCAATTTCGCCAGACATCGCTGTCGAAATCAATGTCAGTCACATATCTATGCGCCAGGGCAAGATTAGAGTCGACTCGAAACTCATGCGGCGCGTGCGATGCGTCGGACGAGGAGCATGACGGAGGCGGCGTAGAGGAAGCCTTCGGCGGAGGCGAGGGTGCCCTCGAAGTCCTTCGCGAGACGGCGGTTGCGGCCGATCCAGGCGAAGAAGCGCTCGACCACCCAGCGTCGCGGATGGACGGTGAAGCCGACCTGCTCGGGGTGCTTGCGGACGATCTCGACGGTGATGCGCGTGGCCGTGGCGACGCGCTCGCCCGCATAGGCGCTGTCGGCGAAGGCATGTTCGACGAAGGGAAAGCCGCGGCGCGAGGCGGTCAGCAGGGGCACGGCACCGTCGCGGTCCTGAACGGAGGCGGGATGCGCCTGGAGAACGAGCGCCCGGCCGTCGGTGTCGACCATGGCGTGCCGCTTGCGGCCCTTGACCTTCTTGCCCGCATCGTAGCCGCGCGGGCCGCCGGCCTCGGTGCTCTTCACGCTCTGGCTGTCGATCACCGCCGCCGACGGGCTCGCCTCGCGCCCGGTCCGCTCGCGGTCGCGCATCAGCAGATGATGGTTGATCGTCGCGAAAACGCCGCTGTCGCGCAGGCGGACGAACCAGCGATAGACCGTGCTCACCAGGGCGGGAAGCTGTCCGGCAGCATGCGCCAGGGACAGCCCGCGCGCAGCACGTAGAAGATCGCGTTGACGATCTCGCGCATCGGCCAGCGCCGCGGCCGACCCGTCCGGCGCGGCGGCGGCAGGAAGGCGCGATGATCTCCCACTCGGCATCGGTCAGGTCGCTTCCGTAGCGCAGGTGATCCCGGCTATGCTCCCGCCGGGTGGTCGGGGTCCACATGAGGTGCTCCAGATCGGCTTCAGCACCCCTCTGGAATCACACCTCAACCCGGCCATCCACCCAACTCCGGCGTTTCGAAACGGCCTCTCAGAGAATAACCAGAAGCTCGCCTGATCTAGCCCGGATTATGCATCAGAGGTTGGCGGGCGTAGCCTAAGCTTCTGATCTGCCGTAGGATTTCGGGTGCTGACGACCGAAACCTGCGGATCGGAAGGACCACGCCCGCCATGACCGAGCCTACGCTGCCACTGCCGGGCCTGTCACCCGTGAACGGCAAGACGGTGAGCGCCCGCTTCGACGGCGGGTCGCTGTCGTCGGACGCCGGTCTTCTGGCGCTTGCGGGAGGTGGAGCGGCGGCTCGACGTGGCGGGGCGGCTGGCCGCCTGCGTCGATGATCCGCGCGATCCGACGCGCACCGTGCACAGCGTCGCGGACATCCTGCGCTTTCGGATGCTGATGATCGCCGCCGGCTACGAGGACGGCATCGACGCCAACGCCTGCGCGCCGATCCGGTGTTCAAAATGGCGCTCGAGCGGCTGCCGGGCGAGCGCGACCTCTGCTCGCAGTCCACCATCAGCCGATTGGAGAACCTGCCCGACCGGCGGATGCTGCTGCGGATGGCGCGCGCCATGGTCGGGCTCTACTGCGCCTCCTTCGCGCAGGTCCCGAAGCGGATCACGCTCGACATCGACGACACCTTCGACGCCGTCCATGGCGGCCAGCAGCTGCGGCTCTTCAACGCCCATTACGACGACTACGGCTTCCAGCCGATCGTCGTCTTCGACGGCGCCGGCCGGTTCGTGACGGCGGTGCTGCGCCCGGCGAAGCGGCCGAAGGGCCGCGAGATCGCCGCGCATCTGCGCCGGCTGATCCGGGAGATCCGCAGCCACTGGCCGCGGGTGGAGATCCTGCTGCGCGGCGACGGCCATTACTGCGCGCCCGAGGTGCTCGACCTGTGCCGCGCCAGGGGCGTGGACTTCGTCTTCGGCCTGCCGACCACCAGCGTGCTGCGCCGCCATGTGGCCGCGCTCGAGGCCTCCACCACGGCGCGCGCCGCGACCGCCGACGGCGGCACCGTCCGCCGGTTCAAGGAGTTTCACGACGCCGCCGCGTCCTGGAGCCGGGTAGAGCGCATCGTCGCCCGCGTCGAGGCCGGCCCGCTCGGCTGCGACACCCGCTTCGTCGTCACCAGCCTGACCAAGGGCACCGGCAAGGCGATCTACGAAACGCTCTACTGCGCCCGCGGCCAGGCCGAAAACCACATCAAGGCGTGGAAGGCCCACCTCGCCGCCGACCGCACCTCGTGCACCAATGCCACCGCCAACCAGCTCCGGCTGTTCCTGCATGCCGGCGCATACTGGCTGATGTGGACACTGCGCGCCGCGCTGCCGCCGCCGATCGCTCTGGCGGCGCGCTCAATTCGACACCCTGCGCCTGCGCCTCATCAAGATCGCCGCCCGCGTCGTCGAGATGAAGACCCGCATCACCGTCCACCTGCCGAGCGCCTGCCCGGCCGCGCCCGTCATGCGCCTGCTGCTCGAGCGGCTGCCGCGCATGGCGCCGATATGACGCGCTCCGCCGACCGACGTCCCCGCCCGACCATCGACCGCAACCTCAGAACTCGAACCGCCCCCACCGCGCCGCAGAGCCGAGCGCGTCCAGCGGCATGCGCCCGAGCCCGCTTCACCGCCAAAACCCGCCCAGTCCCACCGTCTCAGCGCGCCGTGGTGCATAAAGCGGGCT
>CAVRHY010000019.1:0-401525 GCA_963721105.1 uncultured Alphaproteobacteria bacterium
CCTCGGTCGCCACCGGCACCTCGAGCAGCATACGCCCATCGCCGGGCAGCAGGTCCCCTTGCCAACCGAGCCAGACGATGGAGTAGCCGCGGCGCATCAGGAAGCCGTTGCCGGCATCCTCGGTCGTGCGCGGGATCGTTGGTGGGCGGCGCATCGTTGAAGAACTGCAGCGCGCGCTTGTTGCCCCGGTTGCCGTAATCGAAGAAGATTTGCGGTTGCCGAGCGCCGGATCGGCCGGGCGCAGGATGCAGAAATCGGCCTCGAAGCGCACCAGCCCTTCCGCGTCGACCGGCGCCAGCCCGAGATCGACCACGCCCCGCTGCGCGGCCCCGGCCGGATCGACACCGAAGCGGGCGCGTCCGATTAGCCGCTCGTAGGCGCCAATCTCTCCGAACGCCGCTCCGTCGGCGAAGGCCGAATGCTCGCTGATGACAAGTTCGATCGCGCTCTTTGTCATTCCTGCCGTCACCCCCCTCTTGGCTCATGCCGGCGATTGGGCTCAATCGTGTCAGTGCCGATCCTCGGAGGGCAGGCTGCCCGGTCCGATGCGCCGCTTCAAACGGAATTGCCGTCCCATGCGAGAAATCCCGGGCAGCCTAGATTGCCTCGATCAGCGGCAGCACGCTGGCGGCGAAGCGGTCGGCCTCGGAGATCGAGACCTCGCCGGCCGATGGGCTGCAGCTTCGGCGGCGTTGGTCGGGTTGCCGAGGGTTGCGCCCCGGGCCTTGCGCGCCGTCAAGCGCCGCGTAGAGGTGCAGCATGAAGGGATCGGCGTCGGCGCCGAGTTCGGCGACGAGGAAGGGGACGCGCTGGGCCATCAGGCCGGAGATGAAGGCGACGTCGCGCGACAGCCGGTCGCCCGCGGCCCGGGCATAGGCGAAGGTCGCGGGGTTCGCGTCGCCGAGTTCGGGCCAGCCGCCGACGGCCGTCGCGAGTGGCCGGGTCCCGTCGGGCGCAGCACCCGGAAGCCCCGCCCGCGCGTGTCCTGGTCGGAGACGAGGACGTTCGAGACGAAGAAGCGGCTGTTGCCGTCGAGATAGTTCGTGCCGCCGAGCGAGAAGCTGATGGCCGGGTTGCCGTTGACGAGCGCGGCGGTGCCGGTGATCTGGCCGAGGAGGCTGCCATTGGCGAAGATCGTCAGCCGGTGGCCGTCGACATTGCCGTTGACGGCAGCCCCGGTCTCGATGCGGGCATCGAGCGTGAAGCGCTGCCCGTTCGGGATCCCGGCCATCGAAGTGCCGGTGTTGCCCGCCGAGGCATTGCTGCCATTGTTGTAGAAGAGCGTCCGCGCGCCGTTGCTGAGGCTCACGACCGCAGTCTGGCAGTTCGGCACCGCGACCGACCATAGCCAGCCGTCGCCGTTCGTCGTGGTGTCGAAGTCGTCGTAGTAGAGATGCGGTACGCCCTGCGCTGCGCCTCCGTCAGATGGCCGAGGACGATCACCGGCGCCTCGGTCAGCCCGAGCTCGGTCGCCGCCAGGATGCGGCCATGCCCGGCGATCACCTCGCCGTCATCGGCGACCAGCACCGGCACAGTCCAGCCGAACTCGGATATGCTGGCGGCGATCCGCGCGACCTGGTCGGGCCCGTGCGTCTTCGCGTTCTGCGCGTACGGGCGCAGCCGCTCGATCGGCCAATGCTCGATCGTCTCTGGCGCGAAGCCGAGGGTCATGCAAGTCGGTCCTGGTCGGAATGAAGGGGCAGGTGTCACCGGGGTGAGGGGGCACAAAACCGCCGATGAACCGGCAGCCAGAGGAAATCACGCCGTCGCGTGAAGGCGATGCAGGTTAGGTCGGGCGGCGACGTGCTGCCGCCGGGGCGCGACAGACATCATCATCTTCGCGCCATTTTGCCCTTGAGCTTCCAAGCAGGCGAGGGTGCCCTGGGGAGGGAGGATCACCCATGCTCACTCTCTACTATGCGCCCGGCTCGTCCTCGATGGCCTCGCACATCGTGCTCGAAGAGGCCGGCGCCCAATACAAAACCCGCTTCATTAACGAGGACGCAGGCGAGCACCGCACCGAGGCGTACCTGCGGGTCAATCCGCGCGGTAAAGTGCCCGCGCTGCGGCTGACCGATGGTACGGTGTTAGTCGAGAACGTGGCCTTACAGACCTACATAGCCCGGACCCATCCCGAGGCGCGGCTGCTGCCGACCGACCCTGAGGGGGAGGCACACGCGCTGTCTCTCATGGCCTTTTTCGCTACTGCCGTACACCCTGCCTTCTCTCACTTTTGGGCGCCGCGCCGCTTCACCGATGAACCGTCCGGTGAGGAGGGGATCAGGGTTAAGGGGCTGGCGACCTTCGACGGCTACTGCCGCGAGATAGACGCTCTGCTCGAAGGAAGAGAATGGTTCCTCGGCCAGTTCTCGACCGTGGACTGCTACGGCTTCGTCTTCTACGGCTGGGGCTTGCGTGCCGGCCTGCCAATGCGCGACCTCACCAACTACACGGCCCACAAGGACAGAATGCTCGCCCGCCCCGCTGTGCGACGGGTGCTGGAGCGAGAGAACGTACACCTCGGCTGAATGCCGACGTTCGAGACAGGCTGTCAGACAACGAAATCGAACTCCGCCTTCAGATCGCCGTCGTCCCGGGGCTCCGGATCAATGATCGCCGCAGACTGCGCCTTCGCGCCCAGCGAGCGGAAGATCCAGTCTTTCCGATTCAGCGGATGATCACCGAGATAGATCTGCGTAACCAGTTCGCGCCCGTCCTGTGAGACGACGCGCGCGTGGATGTGCGGCGTGCGCCCGGGATAGGGAACGGGTTTGATTGTCCGGAAAAGATACCAGCCCTCGGCATCCGTGCTGATGGCCCCGAAACCTTGAAAGTCCTCATCGAGCGGCCGTTCCGAGGAGCGGTCGCCCACGTGATGATAGCGTCCGTTCGCGTCGCACTGCCAAATCTCGACGAGCGCATTCGGCAGCGGCGCGCCGTCCGTGTCGAGCACTCGACCCGAGAGGTGCATGATCTCGCCACCGGCCTCGCGGACGCGCCCTTCAATCTTCACGAGATCCCAATCGGTGTCCTGCGGTCGCTGGTTCGGCGGAGGATAGAAGGGCCCCGCCGTCTGCTCGGGCGTTGGAACAGCCGCCGCTGCCCGCCCAGCGATTCCGAGGAAACCGAGAAAGGCCAGAACACCTCGCCGGCCGGTGCGATCATCGATCATCGGTGCTCCTCCCAGGTTCTGGTCATCGGGAGAAGGGGATGCTTTGCTTAGATTGCAAGCCGAACGGGGCTGAACCCGACGTTCCGTCCGGGGCCGGCGGATTCGGTGCTTGGCCCGTGGGCTGGACTCCGGGGTGGTTTCCGGAATCCACCGAGGAGTCCACCCCTACACTGGTCTAAGTCTCTGTTCATCCGTGATTATTCAGCGACGGGTGGATGCCTGGACTCCTGGTGGCTTCCCAAAAAATCGCGCCTGACACTGGCGAGATGCCGGGCCACGCCCTCCCGCATAGGAAGGTCCCCAGGAAGGAACCGCGATTTCAGTGGCTTAGCAGCTGCCGGAGAAAGTTGGCGACCCGATCTCGATGACCGGCTAGCCGTGGAAACCGCTCTCCATCAACTGCTGCGTCGACCCGTACTTCCGTCTGCCCGCGCCTCTCGCGAGCACAGCGGAAGGGATACCGAATTCGCCGGGGTGGCGTAACCCCTTCCGGTGTCTCACGCGGCGGTGTCTCACGAACAAGATTTCGCTTGACGGCCGGCGCTTGATCCTTCCTGGCGCTGCCGCGTAGGACTGCACCATGCCCTCGAAGAAGACCCTGAATGCGGAGAACCTGGCGGCGCTCGGTGCCGCGCGGCTCGCCGAGCTCCTGATGGAGATCAGCACGGGCGACGCTGTAATCAAGCGCCGCATCAGGCTCGAGTTGCTGGACGCAGCCGGGCCCCGCGAGGTCGCGCACGAAATCCGCAAGCGGCTGATCACGATCGGCAAGGCGCGTGGCTTCGTCGACTGGACGAAGAACGCGGCGCTCGCGGCGGACCTCGCCATCCAGCGCGAGATGATCGTCAACAAGGTCGCTCCGCACGACCCTGCGACCGCGCTCGACCTGATGTGGCGTTTCATGGCGCTCGCCGGCTCGGTCTTCGAGCGTTGCGATGACAGCAATGGCCGCGTCGGCGATGTCTTCCGGACTGCCTGCGATGACCTCTGTAACATCGCGGCCGCGGCGAGCCCCGATCCAGTCGACGTGGCCGACCGCGCCTTCGAGGCGCTCTGCGCCAACGACTACGGCGAGTTCGACCACCTGATCGAAGGCCTCGCGCCGACCCTCTGCCGGACCCGGTCTCGAGCACCTGAAGGCGCGCATGATCGACTATGGCCGCATGCCTGTGTCGGTCGCTCCTGAGGACGACAAGGTCATCGGATGGGGGTCAAGCGCCGGCCAGATACGGCAGTCCGATCTGGCGCGCTCCCGCTTGGAAAGCACTGTGCACCTTGCCCTGACGCAGATCGCCGATGCGCTCGGCGACGTCGACGCCTTCATCGCGCAGTACAGCCCGACGGCGCGCAAGGCTTACCAGATCGCCGCCAACATCGCGCAGCGTCTCATATCCGCCGGCCGGGCGGGCGAGGCTCTCTCGATCATCGATGATGCAGATGCAAGCGGATACCGGTCCCACAGTGGAGACCTCGCCCTCGCCAAGGTCACCGCGCTTGAAGCGCTCGGTCGGAGTGACGAAGCGCAGGCATTCCGCTGGGAGTGCTTCGAGCGCACCCTCGATGCCGGGCATCTCCGGGCATACCTGAAACGGCTGCCGGACTTCGAGGACGTCGAGGTCGAGGAGCACGCGCTCGCCATTGCGCGGACCTGGCAGGATGTCCACGCCGCGCTCCGGTTCCTGATCGACTGGCCGGCGCTCGATCTTGCCGCCGACCTGGTCGTGACCCGTCGCGCCGAACTGAACGGCGACTTCTATGAGCTTCTGAGCCCTGCCGCCGAGGCGCTGATGCAGAGGCATCCGCTCGCTGCGACCGTGGCGCTCCGAGCGATGATCGATTTCACGCTCGGCGAGGCGCGCAGCAGCCGCTACCGGCATGCGGCCCGTCATCTTCGCAGCTGCGACCGCCTGAGCACGCAGATCGCCGACTATCGCGACGTCGAGACCCAGGAAGTCTATCTCGATCAACTCCAGGAGGAGCACGGCCGCAAGAGTTCGTTCTGGAATCATCTGAGCTGACCTGGCGCCAGGTTTCGGGAGAGCGCCGGCATTCGCCGTGACATCCGCCATCACTGGCGCGCCCCCTCCACCACATACCGCCGCCCCCTCTTCGTCGGCACCCGCCGGCCGTTCAGCCGCCAGACGGGCGGTGTCAGAGCGACGGCGCTTGAGCGGGGCAGGGTGGCCGGATAGCGTGCCGCGATGACGAAGCCGAACCCCTTCCGCTACTTCCGAACCAGCCCCGAAATCATCCGCCTGGCCGTGATGCTCTACGTTCGTTTCCCGCTCTCGCTCCGGAACGTCGAGGATCTGCTGCACGAGCGCGGCATCGATATCAGCCACGAATCCGTCCGGTTCTGGTGGAACCGGTTCGGCCCGATGTTCGCCGCCGAGATCCGCAAGAAACGCGCCGAACGCCTGCGTGCCGGGCCGCAGTGGCGCTGGCACCTGGACGAGATGTTCGTGAAGATCAACGGCGAGCGGCGCTACCTGTGGCGGGCGGTGGATCAGGACGGCGAGGTCCTCGAGAGCTTCGTCACCAAGACGCGCGACAAGAAGGCGGCATTGAAATTCCTCAAGAAAACAATGAAGCGCTACGGTCGGCCGCACATCTTCGTCACCGACTTGCTTCGGTCCTACGGCGCCGCTCTGCAGGGAGGTCGGCGCCGCCGATCGGCAGGAAACCGGCCGCTGGCTGAACAACCGGGCCGAGAACTCGCACCTGCCGTTCCGACGACGCGAGCGGGCGATGCAGCGCTTCCGGCGGATGCGAAGTCTGCAGATGTTCGCCGCCGTCCACGCCTCGGTCTTCAACCATTTCAACTCCGAGCGCGATCTCACTACCCGAGCCATCTTCAAGACGAACCGCGCCGCCGCTCTCGCCGAGTGGCGTCAACTCGGCGCGGCATAAGGGGCAGGCATCCTGCCCTTGTAGAGACCGGTTCTCATCGCTCTGACAGCCCCGTCGGGCGTGATGACCAACTTCCGCCCGCCGCCCTTCCCGATCACGAAGGGCACTCGGACAGAGAGGGTCGAGGGGACCGGCCGGGCCATGCCGCCTTCCTCGAGTCGATGCCGAACTCGCGGACGCACCCCGCGAGCCAGTGAGTGCGGAGCCTTATGTCCAGCCCGCCCTCGATGATCTCGACCCGCAGCAAAACGATGCGCATCTGCTCGGCGCGGATGAGTTCGTCCTGGAGCGCGTCAACGTATCTGCATCGTGGGAGCGAATGTGGGAACCCATGAGAAAAGATTTTCTAGCGTATTGATATATAAGGGATATATTTCCGAGTGTGGCGGAGAGGGTGGGATTCGAACCCACGGTACCCTCACGGGTACAACGGTTTTCGAGACCGCCCCGTTCGACCACTCCGGCACCTCTCCGCTCCTCGGGTGGTCCGAGGCCGCGGAACTTAGTCGTTGGATGACGCCTCCGCAAGCGGCAATTCCGGGGCTCGGGCCCTTGCGCAGCGGGGCCGGAAATCGCCACCCCTTGATGGCCTGATCCGGCGGAATCCACGCCATACGATTGGCCATCCTGCAGCTTGCCCGCGGACCGAACTCGCCAAAATGCCAGCTTCGGAATGCAGAATCTCGGCTCTGATCAAAGTAGTCGGGCGCCAGGTGCTATCCCCCGTCGACGTTGCGTCAGTCGAAGGCCGATCGCCTCGGACACGGCGCAGTGTGGCTGTCAGCTCGACGGGTCTCCCTAGCATCTCGTGCTTGGCGCGGCTCGTGTAGACCGGATGGTGGATCGACAGCGCATCCCGCGATCGCGGGCGCTCTCCCCGACGTTTTCACGCGCCTAAATTAAATCACAGTTAACCTCCATGCTCTATCCAGGATGGAGGCAGGTATACGGGCGAGGCGTCAAACAGCATGGAAGCTTTGGTTGTTGCTCACCGTCGCTATGCCGAACTGCGGCGCAGGCTTGACATTCATAGCGAGACCGATCGCGGGCTGCACGACGAGCTCACGCGTACGATACGGGCGCTCGAGCAGAAGATCGCCGCCAGCGGCGCAGATGCGCAGCGGCACGCGACCGCGCCCGACTTCAGACTGGAACGAGAGCTGGCGCATCAGGATCTTGGGCATTCCGGGCATCAGCGCGCCCGCGACGGCAAAAACCGAACGTCCTGATCGCGGCGCGCCGGGCACCTCGCCGCAGCGAGCCAGCCCCGGCTTACAATCGCTGCGCTGACCGGGATTTTCCCTGACGCAAACCGCGCCCAGGTCGTTCTATGGCGGCGGCTACAGCGGTCGCCCGTCCTGCCCGAACGGGTGCAACCTGTCGAGCGGCACAGTGGCGGTCGGTCGTCCTCGCGGTCGGGAAGGCGGCGGCAAACGGGTCGGAATTCGTCCTGCCCGTCCTGAATGACAACGCATGCCATGCAGGTATGTGTCCGGCGCGCTCCGTCACCGTCATCTCCAGATTCAGACGGCCACCAGGCGGCTGCGCCAGGTCGGAGAGGACCGGCGTCCTCTGGCATGAATCCCAGCACCACAATCCCCTCGGCACGCGGGCCCAGTGCCTCTGCCTCGGCAGAGCCCGACTCGAGCGGAACGAAATTCTTTGTCGGCGCGCCGATGAACCCGGCGCCGAAGTTCGAGGCCCGGGGGGAAGGAGATCTCCATCGGCCAGCGTCATCGCCTCGATGCTGGTCGTGCGTGAGCCTCGCCGAACTTGAGCCCGGCCTGCTTCTTGATCGCTGCGCAGCAGCCGGACGGGTTGATCCACATCGCGCACTCGCTGCTGGTGAACAGCGGCAGGCTCTCGCTACGGCTGCCGCCGTACTCGAAGGCGCCCTCCTCGGCTGTCGGCGATGCGCTGCAGCAGCTTCACCAGCTCGGGCTGCTCGTTGAAGATCAGCTCGGTGTCGTGCCACCAGACTGGCGAGTTCTCGGCCATCGTCCACACTGCCAGCCGATCGACAGCGCGAACTTGTGGTCAACGGCGCGCAGCTTGTCCGCGACAGCAAAAACGTCGCCCCAGGTCTTCGGCACCTCGGCGCCGGCCTTGTCCGGCAAGTCCTTGTCGTACCAGAGCACGGGGGAGGACGCGTTGAATGGCGGCGACAACAACTTGCATCGGGCGTCCCATAGTGGCCGCGGACGGCGGGCAGGTCGGCCTTCGGGTCCCGGTCGACGTCATGGGGGCGCGGCGAAGCCGACCGCAATGTCTGCTATCGCGGCGTCTGCGATTGCGGCGCAATCGAGTGCCAGCCGACCGGAGGCAGGCCGGCACGTCATCCGGGCGCAACCTGACGGTCGCGTGGTATGGCACAGTTCGCGTTCGGCATGGCGGAGCGATACGCGGCCGGCGGAGTTCAATGCCCCAGGGTGGAGGAAAGGGATTCATGCAGCTGCTCCAGATTGCCTCCGTCATGATTGTCCTCGCGGCCGCGTTCTCTGCGATCAATGCGCTCACGCTGCGGCTGCCCTCGGCTATCGGCATTCTTGTCGTCTCGCTGCTCGCGTCCCTCATTGTCCTCGCGGCCGACCTCGCCCTGCCGGCACTTGGCATCATCGAGACGGTGCGCGCGACTGTAACGGGGATCGAGTTCTCGAACGCGCTGCTCGAGGGCATGCTCGGCCTGCTCTTGTTCGCCGGCGCGCTGCACGTCTCGCTGGACGAGCTGAAGCGCGAAGCCGTTCCGGTGCTGCTGATGGCGACGCTCGGCGTGGCCATCTCGACGGCCATTGTCGGCACCGCCTTCTCGTGGCTGACGGGGATGCCTCTGGTCATCGCCCTGGTGTTCGGCGCGCTGATCTCGCCAACCGACCCGGTCGCCGTGCTGGGCGTGCTTCGCGCGGCCAATCTGCGCAAGTCGCTCGAGACCGTGATCGCCGGCGAAAGCCTGTTCAACGACGGCGTCGGCTATGTCGTCTACCTTGTCCTGCTCGGCATCGCCTTCCCTCTGGCCGGCCACGCGTCCGGGCACGGCGGCACCGGGGAGGACGGCTCGATTGCCTTCGACGCCGTCTTCCTGTTCGTGCGCGAGGCGTTCGGCGGCGCCGCGCTGGGCGGCGTGCTCGGCTGGGGCGTCTTCCGCGTCATGCGCCGGATCGACGACTACCCGGTCGAGGTCCTGCTGACGCTGGCGCTGGCCTTCGGCGGCTACTCGCTGGCCGTGGCGCTGCATGTCTCGGCGCCGATCATGGCGGTCGTCGCGGGGCTGCTGATCGGCCATGTCGGCAAGCGCGACGGCATGAGCGAGCTGACCCGGCGCTATGTCGAGGGCTTCTGGATGCTGATCGACGAAATCCTGAACGCCGTCCTGTTCCTGATGATCGGGGTCGAGGTCTTCGCGATCGCCTTCACCGGCGACATGGTGCTGGCCGGCCTCTGCGCGATCGGGCTCTCGCTCGTGGCGCGGCTCGCCTCGGTGGCGATCCCGGTGCTGATCCTGCGTCCGTTCCAGCGCATCGGCAACGACGTCATCCCGGTGATGACCTGGGGCGGGCTGAAGGGCGGCATCTCGATCGCGTTGGCGCTGGCCCTGCCCGCCGACGAGTGGAAGTCGCTGATTCTGACAGCGACCTACATCGTTGTCATCTTCTCGATCATCGTGCAGGGCCTGACCGTCACCCGCGTCGCCGCCTGGTTCGCCACCCGCGCGGGCATCGCCCCCGCGCCCGGCGAGGCGGCGCTCGCCGACCATCACTGAGAGGAGACCACATGGCAGCCCAGGGTGGATCGAAAGTCGTCATCTACGCCGCACTCGCCGGCAATGCCGGGATAGCCGTGACCAAGTTCGGCGCGGCCTTCTACACGGGGTCGTCGGCCATGCTGTCCGAGGCCGTCCACTCCTGTGTCGATACGGGCAACCAAGGCCTGCTGCTGATGGGCATCGCCCGCTCGAAGCGGCCGCCCGACCGCGAGCACCCGTTCGGCTATGGCATGGAGATCTACTTCTGGGCCTTCATCGTCGCCATCCTGATCTTCGGCCTGGGCGCCGGCGTCTCGATCTACGAGGGGCTGCGCCAATTGGCCAATCCGGAGCCGGTAGAGAGCTACACGGCCGCATACATCGTGCTGGGCGTCGCGCTGGTCTTCGAGGGTGCCGCCTGGACCGTCGCCTTCCGCGAGGTGAACCGCGCGCGAGGCAACCGCAGCCTGTTCCAGGCGGTGCGACGGTCGAAGGACCCGACGGTGTTCACCGTGCTTTTCGAGGACAGCGCCGCGATCCTGGGTCTCGTGGTCGCCTTCGTCGGATTGCTGGCATCCGAGTTCCTGGGCATCGTCTGGGCCGACGGCGCGGCCTCGATCGGCATCGGCGTCATCCTGGCGCTGACGGCGCTGGGCCTCGCCTACGAGACGAAAAGCCTGCTGACCGGCGAGGCGGCCGCGCCCGCCATCGTCGAGGAAATCCGCCGCATGGCGCTGGAGGAGCCATCCGTGCGGGCCATCAACGAGTTCCGCAGCATGCATTTCGGCCCCGAAGACATCCTCGCGAACATCAGCCTGGATTTCGAGGACCGGTCGAATCTGGCCGAGGTCGAGCACACGGTCGCGCGGCTGGAGCGCCGCATTAAGGAGCGCTTTCCCGAGGTCACCAATGTCTTCGTCGAGGTGCAGGCAAGCGAGCATCACCGCCGCACCGCCGCGCCGGCATCCCCCGCCGCCGGATAGACCCGTTGGCCCTGCCCGTGGAACTGTCACAAATCCTACATCGTTTCGTCCGGAAAACGTGGCCCGGCACGGCTATCAGAGCCCTGCCTGCCAGACGGCACGGACGGCGCTGACCAGACGCGGCGCCGCCCGAGCGGAGAGGGGACCCGGGATCCGCCGGCGAGCCGCCGCGCCCCGGGCAGGACAGGCGGGGGCGCCCTGTCGCGTTCGCCCGGATGCACCGCAACCGACGGAGAGACACCGTGAAGATCCACTCCACCGCCGCCATCACCGCCCTCGCCGCATTCGCGATGGCCGGCAGCGCCGCCGCCCGCGACCAGATCCAGATCGCCGGCTCGTCGACCGTGCTGCCCTACGCCACGATCGTCGCAGAGGCGTTTGGCGAGAATTTTTCGTTCCCGACCCCGGTTGTCGAATTGGGCGGCTCGTCGGCCGGCCTCAAGAAGTTCTGCGAGGGCGTCGGCGAGAACACGATCGACATCGCCGACGCCTCGCGGAAGATCAAGGATAGCGAACTCAAGACCTGCGCCGCCAACGGCGTCAAGGACATCGTCGAGGTCCGCATCGGCTATGACGGCATCGTCTTCGCCTCGGATCGCAATGGCGCGACCTACGCCTTCACCCCGGCCGATTGGTACAAAGCGCTCGCCGCCGAGTTGCCGAAGGACGGCAAGATGGTCGCCAACCCGAACAAGACCTGGAAAGACGTCAACTCGGACTTCCCGGCCGTCGACATCACGGCGTACATTCCGGGCACCAAGCACGGAACGCGCGAGGTCTTTGAGGAAAAGGTGATCAAGGCCGGCTGCAAGGACTCGGGCGCGCTCGAGCAGATCATGCAGGTCCAGGGCGTCGACGAGAAGGCCGCCGAGGCGGCGTGCATGAAGCTGCGTACCGACGGCGTCGCGGTCGACATCGACGGCGACTACACCGAAACGCTGTCACGCATCGGCTCGAACCCCAAGGGCATCGGCGTCTTCGGCCTGTCGTTCTACGAGAACAACACCGACAAGCTGCAGGTCGCGACGATGGGCGGCGTCAGCCCCTCGCAGGAAACGATCGCCTCGGGCGAGTACCCCGTCTCGCGCCCGCTCTACTTCTACATCAAGAAGGCGCATATCGGCGTTATCCCGGGCCTCAAGGAATATGCGGCGTTCTTCGTCTCGGACGCGATCGCCGGCCCCGGCGGCCCGTTGGCCAACTACGGCCTGGTCCCGGACCCCGAACTCTCGAAGGTTCAGGAGACCGTCGAGCAGGAACAGCCGATGGACCTGACCAACTGATCGGGCTCCTGTGGAAACCGGGGCGGCCCCACGCGGGCCGCCCCTTGCTGGTCTGCGGGCCGGTGACACTGACGAGAAGCGGACGACGGGGGATGCCGCAATGAACGCGCTCTGGCTGGCGGCCGTCGTCGTCGTGCTCGCCCTGCTTTCCTTCGTCGTCGCGATCCACCGAGCGCGGGCCGCGGTCGCAGGCGACACGCGCCGCCTGCACTCGCGGCTGCCCTATTACGGCGCGAACGCGTTCCTGTTCACCGCGGTCGCGCCGCTCCTGCTCGCCGCCCTCTGGATGATCGCACAGCCGCGCGTGATCGAGACGCTGATCGCGGAAAGCCTCTCCCCCGCGCTCGTCGAAGACTCCCAGGCACGCAGCCTGGCGATGAGCGACGTCCGCCGCGTCGCCGAAGGGCTCGACACCGCCGTCGCCCAGGGCGCGATGACGGCCCGCGAGGCGCGCGATCTCGACACCGGCACGTCGGACATCCGCGCCCGGCTGGGCGAGGTCGGCGTCGCGCTCGGCGCCGAGGTCCGCCCCGAGGTCCTGGCGGCCGCGAACGACTACCGCGCCTGGGCCCGCACCGGCCGCTGGGCGATGACGGCCGCCGTCCTATTGCTGGCGCTGGCCGGCTTCGCCGTGGCGCAGCGCTCCACCCGCCCGGCGATGCGCGCCCGCAACCGCGTCGAGCGCTCGGTCGTCGTCCTGCTGATCGGCGCCTCGACGATCGCCATCCTGACGACGGCCGGCATCGTCGCCTCGATGCTGTTCGAGACGATCAACTTCTTCAGCCAGTACCCGGCGGTCGACTTCTTCTTCGGCCTGACCTGGAGCCCCGCCTTCCAGGGCCGCAGCCAGCTCGGCATCATCCCGCTGGTCTGGGGCACCGCCTACATCTCGCTGGTGGCGCTGACGGTTGCCGTGCCGATCGGCCTCTACGCCGCGATCTACATGGCGGAGTACGCCACACCCCGCATTCGCTCGCTGGTCAAGCCGCTGCTCGAGGTGCTGGCCGGCATCCCGACCATCGTCTACGGCCTGTTCGCCCTGATTACCGTCGGCCCGATCCTGCGCGACTACTTCGCCGCGCCGCTCGGGCTGGCGCAGAGCGGATCGAGCGTGATGACCGCCGGGCTGGTCATGGGCGTCATGCTGATTCCCTTCGTCTCGTCGCTGTCGGACGACATCATCACCGCCGTCCCGCGGTCATTGCGCGAGGGCTCGCTCGGCCTCGGGGCGACGCAGTCCGAGACGATCCGCCGAGTCGTCCTGCCGGCCGCCCTGCCCGGCATCGTCGGCGCCGTGCTGCTCGCGACGTCGCGCGCAATCGGCGAGACGATGATCGTCGTTCTGGGCGCCGGCGCCGCGGCACAGATGGGCCTGAACCCGTTCGAGGCGATGACGACGATCACCGTCAAGATCGTCAGCCAGCTGACCGGCGACACCGACTTCAACTCGCCCGAAACGCTGGTAGCCTTCGCGCTGGGCCTGACGCTATTCGTCGCGACGCTCTGCCTCAACGTGCTGGCCCAGTGGATCGTCCGCCGCTTCCGGGAGCAATACGAATGAGCGCCGCCGAGTTCGCCCCCGGTGTGACCGATGCCACCGCAGCGGACGGCCGGCGCCGCGTGTCGCTGCGCCAGGAGACGCCGATGGCGCGCCGTCGGCGCCGGGCCGAGAAGCGCTTCCGGCTCTACGGCATCTCGGCGATCATCATCTCGATCGTCTTTCTCTTCGTGCTGCTCGCCTCGATCCTCGGCACCGGCCTGTCGGCCTTCTGGCAGACCTACCTGACCGTCCCGGTGCAGCTCGACGCCGCCGCGCTCGACCCCAAGGGCCATCGCGACCCGGCCGAGATGCAGGCCGTCACGACCTTCTCATACGGCCCCCTGATCGCCAAGGCGCTGGCCGCGCGGATCGGCGAGCTCGGGCTGGAAGGCGTCGACCCCAAGCAGGTCGCCGGCATGATCTCGAAGAGCGCCGCCGCCGACCTTCGCTGGAAGGTCCTGGCCGACCCGTCGCTGGTCGGCCAGACGGTCGATCTGGAGATCCTCGCGAATGGCCGGATCGACGGCTACCTCAAGGGCCGGGTGACGATGGAGAGCGCCGGGCGCGACCAGAAGACCTCGGTCGAGCAACTGGAGCTTGCCGACCGGCTGCACGAGGCGGGGCTGCTCGAGCTCCGGTGGAACTGGGATTTCATCACGGCCCCCGACGCCTCGGACCAGAGACCCGAGGCAGCCGGCGTCGGGGTCGCGCTCCTCGGCTCTGTCTACATGATGCTGATCGTGCTGGTGCTGGCACTCCCCATAGGGGTCGCGGCCTCGATCTATCTCGAGGAATTCGCGCCGCGAAACTGGTTCACCGACATCATCGAGGTCAATATCAACAACCTCGCCGCGGTTCCGTCGATCGTCTTTGGCATCCTTGGGCTCGCCATCTTCATCAACTTTGCCGGGCTGCCGCAATCGACGCCGATCGTCGGCGGGCTGGTCCTGACGCTGCGCACGCTGCCGACCATCATCATCGTGGCGAGGGCTGCGCTCCGCGCCGTTCCGCCCTCGATCCGGCAGGCCGCGCTGGGGATCGGCGCGTCGAAGATGCAATCGGTCTTTCACCACGTCCTGCCGCTTGCGATGCCGGGCATCCTTACCGGGACGATCATCGGGCTGGCGCAGGCGCTTGGCGAAACCGCACCGCTGCTGCTGATCGGCATGGTCGCCTTCGTCGTCGACTATCCGGCGGCGCCGCCCGAGGGGTTCTTCGACCCGGCCTCTGCCCTGCCCGTCCAGATCTTCAACTGGACCCAGCGCGCCGACCCGGGCTTCGTCGAGCGCGCCTCGGGCGCGATCATCGTGCTGCTGGTGGTGCTTTTCGTGATGAACCTGACCGCCATCGTCTTGCGCAAGCGCTTCGAACGCCGTTGGTAGGGGGAGGAGCTGCGATGGACATGGCGACGATGCAGGAAATCCAGGCGGACCGTCCCCTCGACGAGATCAAGATCTCGGCGCGCGGCGTGAACGTCCATTACGGCGATGTGCACGCCATCAAGGATGTCGACGTCGACATCGAGGACCGCACCGTCACCGCCTTAATCGGCCCGTCGGGCTGCGGCAAGTCGACCTTCCTGCGCTGCCTCAACCGGATGAACGACATCATCGAGACGGCCCGCGTCACCGGCACGATCCTGCTGGACGGCGAGGACATCTACGACCGCGACGTCGACCCGGTGCAGCTGCGCGCGCGGGTGGGCATGGTGTTCCAGAAGCCCAACCCCTTCCCGAAGTCGATCTACGAGAACGTCGCCTACGGCCCTCGCATCCACGGCCTGTCGCGCAACCGGGCCGAGCTGGACGAGATCGTCGAGACCTCGCTCCGCCGCGCCGCGCTCTGGGACGAGGCGAAGGACCGGCTGGGCCAGGCCGCCACCGGCCTGTCCGGCGGCCAGCAGCAGCGGCTCTGCATCGCGCGGGCCATCGCGACCTCGCCCGAGGTGCTGCTGATGGACGAGCCGGCCTCGGCGCTCGACCCGATCGCCACCGCGCAGATCGAGGAGCTGATCGACGAGCTCTGCGAGACCTACTCGGTCGTCATCGTCACGCACTCGATGCAGCAGGCGGCGCGCGTCAGCCAGAAGACGGCGTTCTTCCACCTCGGCCAGCTGCTGGAGTTCGGGCCGACCTCGAAGATCTTCACCAACCCCGACCACGAGAAGACGCTGCAATACATCACCGGCCGGTTCGGCTGAGGGGGCGAGAGCATGACCAGCAGGCACATCGTCAGCGCCTTCGACCAGGACCTGCGGACGATCTCGTCGCGCATTGCCGAGATGGGGGGGCTGGCCGAGGAGCAGCTGGGCCAGGCGATCGAGGCATTGCAGAACCGCGACTCCGAGCTTGCGAACGGGGTCATCCGCTCGGACAAGCGCCTCGACCAGATGGAAATGGACCTCGAGCAGACCGCGGTGCAGGTCATCGCGCTCCGCCAGCCGATGGCCGGCGACCTGCGCGAGATCATCGCCGCTCTGAAGATCTCGTCGGCGCTCGAGCGCGTCGGCGATCTCGCCAAGAACGTCGCCAAGCGGACGCTGGTGCTGAACCAGAGCGCGCCGCTGCGCGTCGTGTCGTCGATCACCCGCATGGGCCGGCAGACGCAGGCCCTGATGGCCGAGGCGCTGGACGCCTACACGGCGCGCGATACGGCGCGATCCGTGGCGGTCTGGAAGCGCGATGTCGAGATCGACGAGATGCACAACTCGATCTTTCGCGAGCTCATAACCTACATGATGGAGGACCCGCGGACGATCGGCCTCTGCTCGCAATTGCTGTTTGTCGTCAAGAACTTCGAGCGAATCGGCGACCACACGACCTTCATCGCTGAGATGACCTACTACGCCGTCGAGGGGCGGCCGCTGGGCGACGACCGGCCCAAGAGCAACGCCTGGGGCGACTTCGCCGTCAAGGGCGAGAGCTGAGGGCGGGACGCGCATGGCCGCACGCATCCTGGTGGTCGAGGACGAGGAGGCGCTGGCGGCGCTGCTCGACTACAACCTGGGCCGCGAGGGCTTCGCGGTGCGCGTCGTCGGCGATGGCGACGAGGCGATGCTGGCGCTCGAGGAGGAGGAGCCGGACCTCGTGCTGCTCGACTGGATGCTGCCGGGTCTCTCGGGCATCGAGATCTGCCGGCGCATCCGCGCGAAACCCGAGCTGAGCGACATGCCGGTCATCATGCTGACGGCGCGCGGCGAGGAGGCCGACCGCATCCGCGGGCTCGACACTGGCGCCGACGACTACCTGACCAAGCCATTCTCGATCCCCGAGCTGGTCGCCCGCATCCGGGCGCTTTTGCGCCGGGCGCGGCCGGCGGTATCCTCGGAGATGGCGACCTTCGGCGACCTCGTGCTGGACCGCGAGACGCGCCGCGTCCACCGCGCCAGCCGCGAGGTCCGTCTCGGCCCGACCGAGTTCCGCCTGCTGGAATGCCTGCTGCAGCGCCCGGGCCGAGTCTACAGCCGCGAGCAGCTGCTGGACCTGGTCTGGGGCCGCGACGTCTATGTCGAGGCGCGCACCGTCGACGTGCATATCGGGCGGCTGCGCAAGGCGCTGAACCTGAGCGGCGAGCGCGACCCGATCCGCACCGTCCGCGCCGCCGGCTATGCGCTGGACGAGACCTATCGGGGATGACCGGGTCGTGGGCCGACCGGCCGGCTGCGGTGGCGGTCATTTACGAAATCCGTGCGGCAATCCGTTCGACAATGAGTTCGGTAACGCTTTCGGTTATGTTGCGTGGAGCAATGCCCGCCGACATCTCGCCGAACCGGGCAAACCGCCCGGCAGAGGAGAGTCTTGCAAGAGAATTCCTGCCGTCCGGGCTGCCGTCAGGGCGGGCTGCACGCCCCGCGCGGGCATCGGCGCATTTCGGAGAGGATTTCCCCCGAACCCTTCGGTGAGATCCGGTCGCCCTGCCGGTGACGCCCGACGGTTGCGCGCGGCCCCCGCGTTGCATAGGTCGACGGGAAACCGGGAGGCTCCGATGGCGAACACGTCCGCGCACATGGCGCTGCTGCTGGCGGCGGTGCTGTCCGCCACCGGCGCAGTCCTGCCGGCCGAGGCGGGCCGCGACGCCGGCCCCGAGACCATCTCCGAGCGCAGCCAGGTCGACCAGCGCCAGGGCGACGAGGCGGCGCCGAAGATGCTGGCGGAGTTCGGCGGCGAGTACGACGACCCGGCGCTGGCGGCCTATGTCGAGCGGGATCGGCCAGCGGCTGGCCGCCGTCTCGGAGCAGGCCGGCGAGCCCTGGACCTTCACCGTGCTGAACTCGCCGGTCGTCAACGCCTTCGCGCTGCCCGGCGGACAGGTCTTCGTCACGCGTGGGCTGGTCGCGCTGGCGAACTCCGAGGCCGAGCTGGCCGGCGTCATCGGCCATGAAATCGGTCACGTCACGGCAGGCCATGCCGACAGCCGGCAAACGCGGGGCGCGGTGGCGACCGGGCTGCTGGTCGGCGCGCAGATCCTGGGCTCGGTCTTCGGCGTCGCGCCGGGCGTGCTGAACGCCACCGGGCAGCTGGGGCAACTGGCCGCCGGCGGCATCCTGGCCGACTACTCGCGCGATGACGAGCTGGTGGCCGATCAGCTGGGCGTGCGTTACCTGGCCCGTGCCGGCTACGACCCCTACGCCGAGGCCGATTTCCTGGAGAGCCTCGCCAATTCCGCCGCGCTGGACGCGCGCATGGCCGGGCGCAAGTACAACTCCTCGACGACCGGCTGGTTCTCGAGCCACCCGGCGACGCCCGATCGCGCCCGGAACGCCGTCGCCCTGGCGCGCGATTCCGGCGCGCCGGGGCCGCGCCAGGAGGCACGCTATCGCGAGCGCTACCTCGAGGCGATCCGCGGCGTCACCTACGGCGATTCGCGCGAGCAGGGGTTCGTGCGCGACCGGACCTTCAGCCATCCGCTGCTGGGCTTCACCTTCACGGTGCCCGAGGGCTTCGAGATCCTGAACAGCTCGGACGCGGTGCGGGCGACAGGGCCGGACGGCGCGCGCTTCATCATGGACGGCGCGACGAACCCCGCCGGTTCGCTGGAGCGCTATATCGTCGATACTTGGATCCCGGCCATCTCGCGCCAGTTCCCGGTCGGCCGGCCCGGCCGCGTCACCACGCGCCGCCTGAACGGCATGGAGGCGGCGACGACCGTGCTGCCGGCGACCATCGGCCGCCAGCAGCACGAGGTGCTGTTGACGGCCGTGCGGCTGGACGGCAAGCTCTACCGGCTGGCCGGGCTGGTGCCGCGCGGCTCGGGCCAGATGGCGGCGGTGCAGAAGGCGACCGACAGCTTCCGTCGGCTGTCGCGCGGCGAGGCGGCGGCGCTGGTGCCGACCGAGGTCGAGATCGTCACCGTGCGCCGGGGCGACACGGTGGCCTCGCTGGCTGCCCGAATGGCGCCCGATGCCTTCGCCGAGGCGCGCTTCCGCGTGCTGAACGGGTTGCAGCAGGGCGAGGAGGTCCTGCCGGGCGAGAGGGTGAAGCTGGTGCGCTGAGCGGAACCCGCCGGCGGGTGACGCGGCGCCGGCCGGCCGACGATCGGCGGCGGGATGGAACGCCGCCCTTCAAGGCAATTTGTTCTACAGGGCGGGGCTACACCCCATCATGTTCCGGCAGGTCGCCTGCCCGGGTCAGCGGGTCGGGACGGGCGTCTCGCCGCGGTAGTCGTAGAAGCCGCGCCCGGACTTGCGGCCGAGCCAGCCGGCCTCGACATATTTCACGAGGAGCGGGCACGGGCGGTACTTGGTGTCGGCCAGCCCGTCATGCAGCACGTTCATGATGGCGAGGCAGGTATCGAGGCCGATGAAATCGGCCAGTTCCAGCGGCCCCATCGGGTGGCGGGTGCCGAGCTTCATGGCGGTGTCGATGGATTCAACCGAGCCGACGCCCTCGTAGAGCGTGTAGACGGCCTCGTTTATCATCGGCAGCAGGATGCGGTTGACGATGAAGGCCGGGAAGTCCTCGGCGACGGCGACTGTCTTGCCGAGGCGGGCCACCACGTCCTTCATCGTCGTGAAGGTCTCCTCGTCCGTGGCGATGCCGCGGATCAGCTCGACCAGGTTCATCACCGGCACCGGGTTCATGAAGTGCAGGCCCATGAACCGCTCGGGCCGGTCGGTGGTCGAGGCGAGGCGCGTGATCGAGATCGAAGAGGTGTTGGTCGTCAGGATCGTGTGCGCAGCCAGGGACGCCGCAAGCTGCCCGAAGATGTTGACCTTGACGGATTCCTTCTCGATCGCCGACTCGACGATCAGGTCGCTGGGGCCGAGCTTCGCGATCTCGGGCTCGAGCCGCAGCCGGCCGAGCGTGGCATCGCGGTCGGCGGCGCTGATCCTGTCCTTCTCGGCCAAGCGGTCGAGCGCCTCGGCGATCGCGGCCTTCGCCGCGTCCAGCCGGGACGGGTCGATGTCGTTCAGCGCCACGTCGTAGCCGGCCTGCGCGAAGACCTGCGCGATGCCGATGCCCATCTGTCCGGCGCCGATGACGCCTACCGTGCGGATTTCCATGTCAGTTCCCCGGCCCGTCCGGCCTCGCGTTCCGGGCCGGTTTCCAGCGCGCCGCACGGTCATGGTGCAGCGCAGCGCGGCAGACTATGGCGGCTGTTTCCGCATTGTCCAGCATCCGGCGCGAAGATTCGGCGCAACATTGTTGCGATCCGCTGTTTGCGCCGGGGGTGCGCCGGGTTTGCCCCGTGGGGGCGGGCGGCGTATAGCATCGCGCGCGAACCAGCAGGAGCCCAGCATGGCCACCGACACCCGCCGCATCGCGGTGCTGATCGACGCCGACAACGCCAGCGCGGCGCACGCCCGCGCCATCTTCGAGGAAGTCGCGAAGCACGGCGAGGCGAACATCCGCCGCATGTACGGCGAATTCTCGCAGCAGCGCCTGAAAGGCTGGGTCGACCAGATGCTGCCGCTTGCGATCACCGCCCGCTTCGAGCGGGCATTCACGTCAGGCAAGAATGCCGCCGACATCGCCATGGTGATCGACGCGATGGACCTGATGCACACCGGGGTCGTCGACACGTTCTGCCTCGTGACATCGGACAGCGACTTCACCGGACTTGCCCGGCGGCTGCGCGAGAACGACAAGACCGTCCTCGGCTTCGGCGAGCGCAAGACGCCCGAGGCCTTCCGGAACGCCTGCAACCGGTTCATCTACATCGAGAACCTGGAACCGGCCGTTGCCGATGCCGCGCCTGTCGAGGCTGCGGGAGAGGACAAGAAGGGCGGACGGCGCCGGTCCACGGCGAAGACCACCCGGAAGTCGGGCGGCGGGGGCCAGGGCCAGGAGCAGCCCGCTCCCGAACCCGCAGAGTCCGCATCCGCCTCCGGGAAGGAACCGCCGTCCAGGGCCACGGCACGCATCCTCAAGGCAATGGCCGACCTCGAGGACGAGGAGGGCTGGGCGACGCTGGGCGCCGTGGGGAGCCAGCTCCTGAAGATATTTCCCGACTTCGATCCGCGGACCTACGGCTCCAGAAAACTGTCGGACGTGGTGCAGAAATCGGGAGCGTTCGAAGTGGAGAAAACCGACGGGGGGCAACTCCGCATCCGCCAGCTCTGACCCACTCCCGGCAAGCCGGGCCGCCACCGGCCTGACGCTGCGGACACGGCCCGTACGGGGGCGACCCCGTAGGGACCGCATCCATCCCCCCGCAAGCCCCGCAGCAGGCGCCCCAGGCTCCAGAAGCAAAAGGGCCGCCCCGAAGGGCGGCCCCTCTGACCTGTGGCGAGGCCGTCCCGGTCACGCCAGCGTGCGGACGACTTCCTCTCGCTCGAAGATCTCGATGACGTCGCCTTCGCGGATGTCCTCGTAGTTCTCGAAGGCCATGCCGCATTCCTGGCCGACCTGGACTTCCTTCACCTCGTCCTTGAAGCGCTTCAGCGTCTTCAGCGTGCCCTCGTGGATCACGACGTCGTCGCGCAGGAGGCGGACGCCAGCCGAGCGGCGTGCCACGCCCTCGGTGACCTGGCAGCCGGCGACCTTGCCCGAGCCCGTGATCTTGAAGACCTGCAGGATCTTGGCGTAGCCGATGAACTTCTCCTTGACCTCGGGCGACAGCAGGCCCGAGGCGGCCATCTTCACGTCGTCGACCAGGTCGTAGATGATCGAGTAGTAGCGGAGCTCGACCCCCTTCTGGTTCGCCGCCTGGCGCGCCGCCGCGTTGGCGCGGACGTTGAAGCCGATGATCGGCGCCCGCGAGGCATCCGCCAGCGTGACGTCCGACTCGGTTATCGCGCCGACGCCCGAGTGCAGCACGCGGACGCGCACCTCCTCGTTGCCGACCTTCTCGAGCGCCTGGACGATCGCCTCGGCCGAGCCCTGCACGTCCGCCTTGAGGACGAGCGGCAGCTCGGAGGTGGCGGTGCCGGACTTGGCCTGCGCCAGCAGCTGGTCGAGCGTCGTGCGCGCGCCCGTGGCCGCCATCTTGTCGCGCGCCACGCCGCCGCGATAGTCGGCGATCTCGCGCGCCTTCGCCTCGCCCTCGACGACGTTCAGCACGTCGCCGGCCTCGGGCGTGCCGTTCAGGCCCAGCACCTCGACGGGCTCGGACGGGCCGGCGCTGTCGACGCGCTCGCCCTGGTCGTTGACCAGCGCGCGGACGCGGCCCCACTGCTCGCCGACGACGAAGACGTCGCCGAGCTTGAGCGTGCCGCGCTGCACCAGCACGGTCGCGACCGGGCCGCGGCCGGTGTCGAGCTTGGCCTCGATGACGGCGCCCTCGGCGGCGCGGCCGGGGTTGGCCTTCAGCTCGAGCAGCTCGGCCTGCAGGACGATGGCCTCGACCAGCCGGTCGAGCCCCTGGCCCGTCACCGCCGAGACCTCGACGTCGAGCACGTCGCCCGACATCTCCTCGACGAGGACCTCGTGCTGCAGGAGCTGGGTGCGCACCTTCTGCGGGTCGGCGCCCTCGCGGTCGACCTTGTTGATCGCGACGATCATCGGCACGCCGGCCGCCTTGGCGTGGTGGATCGCCTCGATGGTCTGCGGCATCACCGAGTCGTCCGCCGCCACCACCAGGATGACGATGTCCGTCACCTGCGCGCCGCGGGCGCGCATCGAGGTGAAGGCCGCGTGGCCCGGCGTGTCGAGGAAGGTGATCTTCTGGCCACCCTCGGTCACGATCTGGTAGGCGCCGATGTGCTGCGTGATGCCGCCGGCCTCGCCCGCGACCACGTTGGTCTTGCGCAGCGCGTCCAGCAGCGACGTCTTGCCGTGGTCGACATGGCCCATGATCGTGACGACCGGGGCACGCGGCTGCAGGTGCTCCTCGGCGTCGGCCGCGGTCTCGATAACGTTCTCGACGTCCGAAGCCGAGACGCGCCGCGCCTTGTGGCCGAATTCCTCGATGATCAGCTCGGCCGTGTCCTGGTCGATAGACTGGTTCTGCGTGGCCATGATGCCGTTCTTCATCAGGGCCTTGATGACGTCGGCGACGCGCTCGGCCATGCGGTTGGCCAGCTCCTGCACCGTGATCGCCTCGGGGATCTGCACGTCGCGCACTACCTTTTCGCGTTCGACCGGGCCGCCCGTGTGGCGGCGCTTCTCGCGCTCCTGCCGGCGGCGCATGGCTGCGAGCGAGCGCTGCCGCCCGCCATCGCCGTCGTTCAATGCCTGGGTGATCGTCAGCTTGCCCGAGCGACGCTTGGCGTCCTCGCGAGCGCGCGTCGAGGGCGCCGGCTTCTTCGCGGTAGCGGCCGGACCGCCGCGGCCGCGCCGGTCGTCCTCGTCCGAAGCGGCAGCGCGCGGGGCGGGACGCGAGGCACCGGGCTGGGGCGAGGGGTTGTCCTTCGCCGCCTCGACCTCGGCCTCGGCCTTCTCGGCCTCAGCGATCGCCTGCTCCTGCGCGGCCTCGCGCTCGCGGCGCTCGCGCTCCTCGCGCTCGACGGCGTCGCGTTTGGCGGCCTCCTCGGCGCGGCGCCGGGATTCCTCGACGCGGCGCTTCTCGTCCTCGGCCTCGCGGAGCTTGCGGACTTCCTCGTCCTTCTGGTGCTGGCGGATGGCGACGAGACGACGCGCCGCCTCGTCCTCGCTCAGCGTGTTCAGCATGCGCGGGCGCGGGCCGCCGCGGCCCGGCCGCGCACCTCCGCCCGCCGTGTCGGCACGGCCGGCCCCGGCGCCACGGTCGCCGCGCGCCGTGGCGGGTGCCGCCAACCGCGCCTTCTGCGGCGCGTCGGACCTTGCGGCAGGAGACTTGGACGCAGGAGACCTGGACGCCGGGGACCTGGCGGCCGCTGCGGTCCTGCGCGGCTCGGTCTTCGGCGCGGCGCTCGCGGTCGCCGCCTCCCCAGCGGGGGCGGCATCGCTCGCCTCGGCCGTGGATGCCTCGGGCGCGGGTGTGCTCGGCGGGCGGCGCCTCGGCGGGCGGCGCCTCGGCGGCCGGTGCCTCGGCGGCGCCCGCGGTCGCGTCGGCTTCCGCCGACTCGGCCTTCGCAGCCTCCGCCTTCGCAGCCTCCGCCTTCGCGGCCTCGGCACGGGCAGCCTCGGCCCTGACAGCTTCAGCCCTGACAGCTTCGGCCTTGACGGCCTCGGCCCTGGTCAGATCGACCTTCGATGCCTCGGGGCGAGCCGCCGCCGGCTTGCCGGCCGTCGCGCTCTTGGCCGCGGCCGCGGCCGCGGCGACGCCGCTCGCCGCGCTGGTGCCCGGCGCCAGGATGCGCTTGCGCTTCTTCTCGACAACGACGGCTTTGGAGCGCCCGTGGCTGAAGCTCTGGCGCACAGAACTGCGCCCGGGCATCTGCCGCCCGCGCCCGCCACCCTTGTTGTTGCCGCTCTCGTGCTCGCTCATAGATCGTCCTGTTTCGCGGGGCCGGTCTGCCCCTTTCGTCCGTTCATGTGGTCGTCGTCCGGGTCGTGCCCGGCATTCTCCGCGTCAGCGCCCTCGGCCGCGTGATGCCCATCGCCTGCCCCGGTCCGTGCATCGGCAGTCGCGCCGGTTGCCGCCCCGGCCGGCGGCGCGTCGCGGAAACCGGAAAGCCGCCGCGCCTCTGCCTCGAGGCGCGCCGCGAAACCGCCGGCGTCGAGCGCCGCATGTATGGCAAAGTCGCGCCCAAAAGCCAAACCCAATTCAGAGGAATCGAGGAGTTCGACCAAGCCGATCTGCCCCCTCGTTCTTCCGCCGGCCCGTCCACCGGCGCCTGCGCCCTGCGCCAGCGCCGCCATCTTGCGCCGCCCGGCCGGCGCGCCGTCGCGCGCCTGAACCAGCAGCCCGGCCGCGCCCGAGGTTATCCGCGCCCGCACCTTCTCGGCGCCGGTCACCGCCTGCCCCGCCTTGCGGGCCAGGCCGATCAGCGCGACCATGCGCCCCGCCAGCATCGCCTCGAGCCTGTCGGCCAGGTCCGCGGGCGTCCTTGCCTGCGCCTTGAAGCCGCGGGCGAACATCCGCTTCTTCACCGCCCTCTCGACCAGCGTGCGGTCGGCCGTCAGCCAGACGCCGCGCCCGGGCAGCTTGCCGGCGAGGTCTGGAACCGTCTCGCCCTCCGGAGACAGAACGAAGCGGATCAGCCGGTCCGTCGGCCCGCTCTCGCCGGTGGCGATGCAACGCCGCTCGGGCTCGCCGCGCTGGTCGCGCCGCCCGCCGCGGGTCATGTCGTCCGCCACCTGTGCGAGAGTCGGGGTCTGGATCACGCGGTCTCTTCTTCCTCGGTTTCCTCGGCCTCGCCTTCTTCCTCGGTCACGAGGTCGTCGGGATTGACAAGCCCCAGCTCGATACGCGCCTTCATCACCAGGTACTGGGCTTCTTCCAGGGTGACGTCGAAGGGCTCGAGCACGCCATCGTCCTTGACGCGCTTGCCGTCGACGACGGTGTACCCGCCGGCGAGCTCCCAGTCGGCGCAGGTGGCGAAGGTGGCCAGGTCGAAGACGCCGTCCTTTGCGAGCGCAAGGACCATCTGGGGCGTGATCCCCTCGAATTCAATCAGGTCCTCCTGCGAACCGAGGCCGCGGGCCTCGTCGAGGGTCTTGGCGTTCATCTCTTCCAGGCTCTCGCGGGCGCGGGCCTGCAGTTCTTCCGCCGTGGTCTCGTCGAAGCCGTCGATCACCGTCAGCTCCTCGACGTCGACGTAGGCGACCTCCTCGAGCGAGGTGAAGCCTTCGGAGACCAGCAGCTGCGCCACCATCTCGTCGACGTTCATGGTCTCCATGAACATGGCGCTGCGCTCGCGGAACTCCTGCTGGCGGCGTTCGGATTCCTCGGCCTCGGTCATGATGTCGATGTCCCAGCCGGTGAGCTGGCTGGCGAGGCGCACGTTCTGGCCGCGCCGGCCGATCGCCTGGGAGAGCTGCTCGTCCGGTACGACGACCTCGATGCGCTGCGCGTCCTCGTCCATCACGACCTTGGTGACCTCGGCTGGTTGCAAGGCGTTGACAATGAACGTGGCGGCATCGTCGTTCCACGGGATGATGTCGATCTTCTCGCCCTGGAGCTCCGAGACCACCGCCTGCACGCGGCTGCCGCGCATGCCGACGCAGGCGCCGACCGGGTCGATCGAGTTGTCGTACGAGATCACGCCGATCTTCGCCCGGCTGCCGGGGTCGCGCGCCACCGCCTTGACCTCGATGATGCCGTCATAGATCTCGGGCACCTCCTGGGCGAACAGCTTGGCCATGAACTCGGGCGCCGTGCGGCTGAGGAAGATCTGCGGGCCGCGGACTTCCGAGCGGACGTCGCGGATATAGGCGCGGACGCGGTCACCGACGCGGTAGGCCTCGCGCGGGATGAGCTGGTCGCGGCGCACGATCGCCTCGGCGCGGCCGAGGTCGACGATGACGTTGCCGTACTCGACGCGCTTGACGATGCCGTTGATGATCTCGCCGACGCGGTCCTTGAACTCCTCGTACTGGCGCTCGCGCTCGGCGTCGCGGATCTGCTGGACGATGACCTGCTTGGCGGTCTGCGCGGCGATGCGGCCGAAATCCATCGGCGGCAGCGGCTCGGTGATGTAGTCGCCGACCTGCGCCTCGGGGTTCTTGTGACGCGCCTCGCTGAGCGGGATCTGCGTGAAGTGGTTGATCTCCTCGGCGTCGTCCTCGACGGCCTCCATCGCCCGGCTCATGTTGATCTCGCCGGACTTGCGGTCGATGAAGGCGCGGATGTCGTACTCGGCGCCGTAGCGCGAGCGCGCCGCCTTGCCGAGACTGTCCTCCATCGCCTCGAGCACCAGCTCGCGGTCGATCAGCTTCTCGCGCGCCACGGCGTCGGCGATCTGCAGCAGCTCCAGTCGGTTTGCGCTCACCATCTCAGGCATCCTCTCGCAAAGGCCCGTCGGGCCGGTCGTCTTCGTCGGGATCGTCGGAATCGTCTGCGGTCTCGGCCACCTCGTCGAAGTCCTCGGGCCGGAAGGGCTTTTTCGCGCGCTTCAGGCTTTCGCGGACCAGCTCGTCGGTCAGCACCAGCTTGGCGTCCGAGATCCAGTCGAACTTCAGGCCGATGGTGCCGTTGATCGTGTCGTCCTCGACGTCGATCAGCACCTCGTCGCCCTCGATGCCGGCCAGCACGCCGCGAAAGCGCTTGCGGCCGTCGATCAGCTCGTCGGTCTCCAGCTTCGCCTCGTAGCCCTCCCAGCGGTCGAAGTCGGCCAGCCGGGTCAGCGGGCGGTCGATGCCGGGCGAGGAGACCTCCAGCGTGTACTCGCGCTCGATCGGGTCCTCGACGTCCAGCACGACCGAGATCTGCCGGCTGAGGCGCGCGCAGTCCTCGACCTCCATCGTGCCATCGGGGCGCTCGGCCATGATCTGCAGCGTCGCGCGCTTGCCGCCCATCAGGCGCAGGCGCACCAGTTCGAAGCCCATCCCCTCGACGGTGGGACGGACGATGGCGGCGAGCCGCTGGTCCATGGGTGCCTTGGCGACCATGCCGGGCAGCGGAGCCGGGCCGGACTGCGGATCGGCGCCGGGCCGGGGGCCAGTTGGTCATCGGATCGGGTTCGGACATAAAACGGGCTCTCGCGGCCCGCTCGCTCAATCCCGGTGGGGGTCCCGCTGGTGCCAGCGAGGCCGCCGCGATGTTGAGCGCGATATACGTCGGGCGACGCGGTATGGCAAGGCCGGGGACTGCCCTCGTCGGGATCGCGGCTCGAGGAGAGGATGTCACGCGCCCCGTGCCGGACGCGTCAGACCTCGATGCGATCCGGCAATTCACGGTACAAGACCAGATGAGGAAAGCGACTTGCCCTGCATGGAGACGGCGGCGGGCGTGCGGCCGCGAACGCGCGGCGACGGAGGCAGCGCATCGATGTCGAGCGTGGCCGAGCGGACGAGCGGGCGAAGGCCGGGTCCGGCCCGTCCACAAGGAGCAGCGCACCCGGCGCGAACTGCGCCGGCTGCTGGCGCAGGACGACCGCATGCGCCTCGGCCACCATCGCTGGGCGAAGTAGGCCGGTGACGTCGCAGCCGATCGCCTCGGCCGCGCCCGCCGCATAGCCGGGCCCCGTGCCTATGTCGAGCAGCCGCACCCCGACCCGCGGCCGCACGGCGCGCATCAGGTCGGGGATGGCCTGCGTCGTCATCAGCGCCGTCGAGTCGCCGTAGACCCCTGCCCTGCTGTCCCAGCCATCGCGTTCGACCGAGCTGAACGTGTCCGCCATGCCGTCCCCCTTACCGGCACGAGCGTGCCACTGGATGACGTAGAGTCAACCCGTGGCAGTCCCGCCGCCGTGGGGCTTGCCGGCGGCCCGCCGGCCTGCCATCCGGGGCCGGGCGGCGCGGGCCGCCCGGCTGACGGAGGGCAGGAATGGCGGAGAAGTCGAGGTCGAATGGGCGCGCCTGAAGGCGCACGAGTTGCGCGCGCTGGCGGAGAAGGGCGCGGCGGTCATCCTGCCGGTCGCCTCGATCGAGCAGCACGGGCCGCATCTGCCGGTGATGACCGACACGCGCCTTGGCCACGAGGTCGCCGTGCGCGCCGCGCGGATCGCGTACCCGACGCGCCCGACCCTCGTCACGCCGGTCGTCTGGTCCGGCCTGTCCGAGCACCACATGGCCTATGGCGGCACGCTGACGGTCAGCCACTCGACCTTCCGCGCCATCCTGCGCGACCTGATCGGCGCGCTGACGCGGCACGGATTCACGCGACATCGCCATCGCCAACAGCCACGGCGGCAACAACATCGCCATCCAGCAGATCGCCGACGAACTGGCGACCGAGCTTCCGGCCACCATCGTCGCCACCGGCTACGCTTGGGAATCGGCGCTGGAGTTCGCGAAGATCCTGGAGGACCAGGGCGGCATCCAGCACGCCTGCGAGGCCGAGACCTCGATGATGCTGGCCGTCGAGCCGGCGCTGGTCGACACCTCGGACCTCGCCTCGCTGGCCACCCAGCGCAGCGCCGTCCTGTCGGCCGGCAAGGCGTCCTATCGCTGGCGACCGTTCCAGCATGGCACCGCCAACGGCGTCTCGGGCGTGCCGACGCGCGCCAGCGCCGAAAAGGGCGAGCGGCTGCTGGAAGCCGCGGCCCAGGCGGTCGCCGCGGTCATCACCGACCCGGACACCTGGGCGCCGGCGCGCGACATGCGCGGCGAGGGCACGGGCGGCGTGCCGTTCCGCAGCCCGCCCGCGCGGGGTCGTGCGTGACCTCGGCCGAGGCATGGACCGGCCTTCTGGCGCACCTGAAGGAGACGGCGGCGCTCGGCCAGGTCGCGCGCCTGCTGCACTGGGACCAGGAGGCGATGATGCCGCCGAAGGGGGCGGCGCAACGCTCGGAGCAGGCCGGCGCGCTGGCCGGCGTGCTGCACGCGCGCAAGACCGACCCGCGCGTGCCCGAGTGGCTGGACGCGATCGACCCCGGTTCGCTGAATTACGCCGGCCGCGCCACGCTGCACTGGACGCGCCAGCGCCACGCGCGCGCGGCCCGCGTGCCGGCGAGCCTCGCCGCCGAGCTGGCGCGGGTTACGACGGCAGGCCACGCCGTCTGGGCCGAGGCGCGCGCCACCCGGCGTTTCGGCGATTTCGCCCCGATGCTGGCGCGCATCGTCGAGCTGACCCGAGCCCGCGCCGAGTGCCTGGCCACCGATGGCGAGACGCTCTACGACGCGCTCGTCTACGACTACGAGCCGGGCGCGACCGAGGCCGGGCTCGCCGCGATGTTCGGCCGCCTCCGACCGCGCCTGACCAGCCTGCGCCAGCGCATAGCCGACAGCGGCCGGCAGGCGCCACGCCTCACCGGCCATTTCCCGAAACACGCCCAGCTTGCGCTGGCGCGCGAGGCGGCCACCGCCCTGCAATATGACTGGCAGGCCGGGCGGATGGACCTCGTCGTCCACCCGTTCATGGCGGGCACGCTTGGCGACGTGCGCATCACCGCGCGCGTCGACGAGTCCGAGCCGTTCTACTGTCTCTCGGCGGTGATCCACGAGACCGGCCACGCGCTCTACGAGCAGGGGCTGGACGCAAGCCTGGCCTGGCAGCCGGCCGGCGCGTCCGTTTCGATGGGCGTGCACGAATCGCAATCGCGCATGACCGAGAACCAGATCGGCCGCTCCGCCGCCTTTGCCGAGTGGATGTTCCCGCGGATGATCGCCGCTTTCGGCGGAATGGGCATCGACTCGGCATACGATCTGCACCGGGCCGCCAACCGCGTCGAGCCGGGCTTCATCCGCACCGAGGCCGACGAGGTGCACTACAACCTGCACATCCTGCTGCGCTTCGACCTGGAACGCGCGCTGCTGTCGGGCGACCTGGCGGTGGGCGACCTGGAGGCGGCCTGGAACGACCGCTTCGCCGCCGATTTCGGCCGCACCGTGCCGGACGCGGCTGCGGGCGTGCTGCAGGACGTGCACTGGTCGGCCGGGCTGATCGGCTATTTCCCGACCTATACGCTGGGCAACATCTATGCCGGCGCGCTGTGGGCGGCGCTGACCCGCGCCGTGCCGGGCACCGACGCGCTGATGCGAGCCGGCGAGCTGGCGCCGATCATCGGCTGGCTGCGCGAGCACGTCCATCGGCAGGGCTCGCTGCACGAACCGGCCGAGATCATCGCCCGCGCCTGCGGCGAGCCGCCGACCGAGGTGCCGCTGCTGGATTACCTGGAGGCGAAGTTCTCGGCGCTCTACACCCTCTGACCCGACGCTCCGTCGAGGCGACCCACAAAGCGGCCCGGAACGGCAACCCCCTCCGCGCGGGGCGCGGAGGGGGCGCGAGGTGAGACCGGGAGGGGGACCGGCTCACCTGTCCGGAAATGCTCCGTTCCAGCGATCGGCCGGCATCGCCGCCTGTACCAGATATACGAACGCGCCCGGCGATTACGCCGCCGGGCGCGTTAACGAATGCGTGAGGCGGAGGGGAAAGCGGGCGCGGCCAGTGGACCGCCCCGCCTTCGGCATGGCTCAGTAGCGCCAGTCGCGGTTGTCCCAGCGATCGGCGCGCCGCTCGAAGCGGTCGGCCTTCTGCCGCAGCTGATCGGCCGCCCTGTCGTGGCCGTTGCGGTCCAGCCAGTCGGCGCGACTGTCCAGCCGGTTGGCCTGGCGCTCGAAGCGATTGTCGCGGCGGTCATGCCGGTCCCAGCGACCGTTGTCGTGCCGGTCGTTCCGGCTCCAGCGGTCGTTGCCACGGCGATCGTGGCGATCCCACCGGCCGTCGTGGCGGCGGTCGTGGCGGTCGTAGCGGTCGTGGCGGCGGTCGTAGCGGTCGTGACGGCTATAGCGGTCGTGGCGGCGATGCTCGCCCCACTTGCCGTCGCGACCGTCGTGCCGGCTGTAGCGGTCCTTGTCGCGCTCGTTGCTCGTCCAGCGGTCGTGGTCGCCGCGCTTCGAGTCGCCGCGCTGGTCTGCCCGCTGCTCGGCCCGATGCTCGCCGCGCCAGCTCGTGTTGTTGTCCCACGGAGCCGCGGCCGCCGGAGAAGCCGCGCCGATGCCCATCGCCAGCGCGGCGGCAGACGCGATCAGCGCCGATCGAAACCAATTCTTCATGTCGTCACCTTCCAGTTGTTCGGTCTGGTGGCGAGTCAACGGCCCGCGCGGCCGGTTTCCGTCGCCGGAAAATTATCGAAAATCCGGCGACGGAACCCTGGCGAAGACGCGTTCGAAGAGCCCTATCGCATGACGAACGGATTGCCCGGCGCGGCGTCGGACGTATTGATCCACACAGATTTCGTCGAGAGATATTCCCGGATCGCCTCGACCCCCGATTCGCGGCCGATTCCCGAGCGCTTCACGCCGCCAAACGGCATCATGTAGCTGATTGCGCGGTAGGTGTTGATCCAGACAGTGCCCGCCTTCAGCGCCTTCGACATGCGCACGGCGCGGCCGATGTTCTGCGTCCAGACCCCGGCGGCCAGCCCGAAGGCGATGTCGTTGCCGATCTCGACGGCCTCCTCCTCGGTGTCGAAGCCGATGATCGACAGCACGGGCCCGAAGATCTCCTCCTGCGCGATCCGCATGTCGTTCCTGACATTGGCGAAGATCGTCGGCTCGACGAACTGCGTGCCGAGGATCCCGTCGCCCGAGGGCGTGCCGCCGCCGAACAGCACCTCGGCGCCCTCCTTGCGGCCGATCTCGATGTACTCCCGGATCTTCCTGAACTGCGGCTCGGTCGTCACCGGGCCGATGTTCGTGTCGGGCTTCATCGGGTCGCCGATCTTTGCCGTGCGCGCGATCTCGACCAGCTTGCGCGAGACCTCCTCGCGCACCGAGTTCTGCACCAGCAGGCGCGAGCCGGCGATGCAGGTCTGCCCCGTCGCCGCGAAGATGCCCGAGACGGCGCCGGCGCAGGCGGCGTCGAGATTCGCGTCGTCGAAGATGATGTTCGGCGACTTGCCGCCCAGCTCCAGCGACACGCGCTTGATGGTCTTGGCCGCCTGCGCATAGATCGCGGCGCCAGTCTTGTCCGAGCCGGTGAAGGTGATCTTGGCGACGTCGGGGTGATCGACCAGCGCGGCGCCGGCCTCCTGCCCGAAGCCGGCGACGACATTGAAGACGCCGTCCGGGAAACCCGCCTCCCTGGTCAGCGCCGCGTATTCCAGCGTCGAGGCGCTGGTGAACTCCGACGGCTTGACGACCACCGTGCAGCCCGCCGCCAGTGCCGGCGCGCATTTCCAGGCGATGAACAGCAGCGGCGAGTTCCAGGCGGTGATCGCGCCGACGACGCCGACGGGCTCGTGCGTCGTGAAGGCGAAGTGGTCGGCCTTGTCGATCGGGATCGTCGCGCCCTCGACCTTGTCGGCCAGCCCGGCGAAGTAATACCACCACTCGGGGTGGTACTTGAGCTGGCCCAGCATCTCGCTCATCAGCTTGCCGTTGTCGCGCACCTCGATGGCGGCCAGCCGCTCGGCATTGTCGGCGACCAGGTCGCCCAGCCGGCGCATCAGCTTGCCGCGCGCCGAGGCGGTCAGCTGTGCCCAGGGGCCTTTCAGTGCGGCCTTGGCCGCACCGACAGCGCGATCGACGTCCGCCGCCGTGCCGCGCGGCATCTTCGCCCAAATTTCGCCGCGGTAGGGGTCTTGGCTGTCAAACCACTGGGACTGCGCCGGGTCGACGTATTCGCCGTTGATGTAATGCTGGTAGGTTTTCATGCGTGCTCCATCCTGTCTGCCGGTCCGGCGCCCGGATCGGCGGGCATGTTAGCCAAACCCGGCGCGAAGGGAACCTGCGGCACGCCGATCGCTTGGGGCGTGCGCGGGGGCGTTCGGCGGGCCGTCGGCCGGACGCGTGTCCCCGGGGTTTGCGGGGCCTCCGGGGGGCGGGGATGCGCGGTTGCCGGCGAAAGCAGGTGCCGCGCGTCCCCGTTGACCGGCGGTCGGGCGGATCGGGTCGGCCGGGCCGGTCGGGTAGGTGAGCCAATGCAGCGGGGCGATGAACAGCCATGAACTACTCCGTTTCGCTTTCCAGTCAGCGCGGGATCCGCGCGCCGATGCCGCCAGCGCCGCGCAGCATCGCCGACACCGGGCTGGGGCTGCCCTTCCTGGTCGATCTGCTGGTCAAGACGATGTTCCGGCGGGGCATGGAGCTGCCGAGCCAGATGTCCGAGGAGCTGAAGCTGCCGCGGATGATCATCGAGCATCTCATCGAGGCGACGACCTCGCAGCAGCTGCTGCAGATTCTCGGCCAGCCGAACGCCGACTTCTCGGCCGAGATGCGCTACCAGCTTACCACCAAGGGCCGTGACTGGGCGCGCAACGCGCTCGAGAGCAACGGCTGGGTCGGCGCGGCACCCGTGCCGATCGAGCACTTCATCCGCCAGATCCGGGCGCAGAGCATCCGCCACGAGACGCTGACCGAGGAGGCGCTGCGTGGCGTCTTCAACCGCCTGACGCTGACCGAGGAGGTGATGCACAGGATCGGCCCGGCGGTGAACTCGGGCCAGTCGATCCTGCTCTACGGGCCGCCCGGCAACGGCAAGTCGTCGATCGCCAATGCGATCTGCGCCGCCTATGGCAGCCATATCTACCTGCCGCACGCGCTGTCGGTCGGCGGCACCGTCGTCGTGTTCTTCGACCCCTCGGTGCACCAGCCGGTCGAGATCGACATGGGCACCGGCACGGGCGGCGCCGGCGGGCTGCGCCGGCCGCAGACGATGGACGAGCGCTACGTGCCCTGCCTGCGCCCGGCGGTGGTCATGGGCGGCGAACTGACGCTCGACAAGCTCGAGCTCAAGCGCAACCCGCGCACCGAGTTCTACGACGCTCCGCTGCAGCTCAAGGCCTCGGGCGGCATCTTCGTCGTCGACGATTTCGGCCGCCAGCGCCACGAGCCGCAGGAGTTGATCAACCGCCTGATCATCCCGCTCGAAGGCGGAGCCGAGCACCTGGTGCTCGACAACGGCCGCAAGGTCGAGGTGCCGTTCGACACGCTGGTGATCTTCTCGACGAACTTCGACCCGCGCAGCATCATGGACGAGGCCGGCCTCAGGCGCCTGCGCCACAAGATCCTGATCGACCGGCCGGACCGCAAGACCTTCGTGCGCATCCTCGCCCGCACGGCCGCCCGCGCGGGCATGAAGCTGGACGAGGACGTGCTGGCCTACATCCTGCTGGAGCTCTACGGCCGCAACCCGACGGCGCGCTTCAACGCCTTCCACGCGCCGTTCCTGATCGAGCAGTGCAAGAACATCTGCGCCTACCGCGACCTGCCGCCGCAGATGTCGCCGTCGGTGCTGGACCAGGCCTGGCAGAACCTGATGGCGGCGCACTGAGGAACCCGAGGCCGCGGGCTCGCAGGGGTCTCGCCCTACCCGCGGCGCCGGGCCTCTTGATCTTGACACGGCCTCGACCCTGGCGGCGTATCACCACCGCCCGAGGGCAAGCGGCCGGTCGTGGACGGTCCGCCCCCGTGCGTGCACGAAGGGGCGTTCCGGTGATTGGCACACCGGCGCGCCTCCTGCCCGCAGAGGGCAAACCGCGGCGGCCGGCCGTGCTTATTTACGTGGGACCCGGGCCGATGCGCCGAGGGCGCCGGAATGGAACCGATCATGCGGGTAGGTTCGTCATTCCTGCGAAACCGGGGATCTCCCGGCGGCTAAGGCACAGGGCTGGCCGATTCCGCCTCGCGCCCGCGACTCCGCGTCACCCCGGCGACGCCCGGACGCGCCCGCACGGCCCGGCCCGCCCGGCTCCCGGCACCGGGGCAACCTGTCAGCGCCCGGCTCCCTGAGAGACAACGGCGTCGGCTCCAGCCGCCCCACTCATCCCAGCCGTGATCGGATGCCGCGCCCGCGTCTCTGGCATTCGGCCCTGCTCCCGCCCATTGTGGCCGCGAGAACCTAGGGAGGCCGATATGGACTACTGGAAGATGCCGGGGGCAGAGATCGCCCGCCTGGTCGCGGCCGGCGAGGCCTCGGCGCGCGAGGTCACCGAGAGCGCTCTGGCGCGGCTCGCCGCCGTCAACCCGGCCATCAACGCCGTCGTCGCCGAGATGCCGGACGAGGCGCTGGACGCCGCCGACCGCGTCGATGCGCAGCGCAAGGCCGGCGAGGCGCTCGGCCCGCTGGCCGGCGTGCCGGTCACGCTCAAGGTCAACGTCGACCAGAAAGGCCACGCCACCACGAACGGTGTGCGCATCCAGAAGGACCTGATCGCCGAGCAGGACAGCCCCGTCGTCGCCAACCTGCGCAAGGCCGGCGCCATTATCATCGGGCGCACCAACACGCCGGCCTTCAGCCTGCGCTGGTTCTGCCGCAACTCTCTGCACGGCGCGACGAAGAACCCGCGCGATGCCGCGCTGACGCCCGGCGGCTCGTCGGGCGGCGCCGCCTCGGCGACGGCTGCGGGCATCGGCGCCATCGGCCACGGCACCGACATCGCCGGCTCGGTGCGCTACCCGGCCTATGCCTGCGGCATCCACGGCCTGCGCACGACGCTCGGCCGCATCCCGGCGATGAACTTCAGCGGCCCCGACCGGCTGCTGGGCGCCCAGATCATGGCCGTCTCGGGCCCGCTCGCGCGGACCATCGAGGACATCCGGCTGGGCTTCGAGGCAATGATCGGCGAGGACGTGCGCGACCCGTGGTGGGTGCCCGTACCGGCGCGCCTCGGCGCCTACCCGAAGCGCGCCGCGCTCTGCGTCCGGCCCGAGGGGTTGGACACCGTCCCCGAGGTCGAGGCGGCGCTCCGCGACGCCGCCGCGCGGCTGGCCGATGCCGGCTGGGAGGTGGTCGAGACCGACATGCCGCCGATCCGCGAGCCGGCGAAGCTCGACATCCAGCTCTGGATGGCCGAGATGCGCCGCGGCGGCGGCGAGGCGGTGGCGCGCGAGGACGACCCGGACGCCAACCACGTCTACCGGATGCTCTGCGACGTGGTCGAGGCGCCCGACGTCAACGGCCTGCTCGACACGGTGCAGCGCCGCGCCGGCCTCGTCCGCCAGTGGCAGGTCTTCCTGAAGGAGCACCCCGTCCTGATCTGCCCCGTCTCGGCGGAACTCCCCTTCCCGGACGGGCTGGACGTCGAGAGCGACGACAGCTTCCGCCGCTGCTTCGAGGCGCAGATCATCCAGATCGGCCTGCCCTTCATGGGGCTGCCCGGGCTGACGGTCACGACCGGGCTGGTGGGCAAGACGCCGGTCGGCGTGCAGCTTGTCGGCGGGCGGTATCGCGAGGACATCCTGCTCGACGCCGGCAAGATCATCGAGGCCGCCGGCACGCCGCCCAGCCCCGTCGATCCCGACTGACGCGGGACGCGCAGTCGTCATCGTCCGGCCATGCCGGACGATCCCCTTCCGCCCGGAGAGATGCCGACCAGATCGGGCATGACGCCACTTGGACCGCAGACCCCGCCATGACACGCACCGCGCCCATCAGCGACAATGCCCGCGGAGGGCTGTGGATGATGGCCAGCATGGCCGGCTTCATCCTGAACGACACGCTGATGAAGTCGGTCTCGGGCGAGGTGCCGCTGTTCCAGGCGATCTTCATGCGCGGCCTCCTGGCCACTGGCCTGATCGCGCTGCTCGCCTGGCACCGAGGCGCGCTGGCTTACCGCCCGCGCGGGCGCGACCGGAAGCTGATCGGCTGGCGCATGGCCGGCGAGATCGGCGGCACCTCGCTCTACCTGACGGCGCTCTTCAACATGCCGATCGCCAACACCACGGCGATCGCCCAGGCGACGCCGCTGGCGGTGACGCTGGCCGCCGCCTGGTTCATGGGCCATGCCGTCGGCTGGCGGCGCTACACGGCCATCGGCGTCGGCTTTGCCGGCGTGCTGCTGATCGTGCGGCCCGGCAGCGAGGGGTTCAACGAATACTCGCTCGCCGTGCTCGGCTCGGTCGTCTTCATCACGCTCCGCGACCTGACGACCCGCAGCCTCAGCCACGCCGTGCCCAGCATGCTTGTCACGGTCGCCACCTCGCTCGCCATCACGGTCTTCGCCGGGCTGGTGACCGCCTTCGCCGACTGGCAGCCGGTGCGCTGGGATGTCTTCGCACGGCTAGCCGGCGCGTCCGTACTGCTGCTGCTCGGCTACCACGCCGGGGTCACGTCGATGCGCGTCGGCGAGATCGGCTTCGTCTCGCCCTTCCGCTATTCCAACCTGATCTGGGCGCTGCTGCTGGGCTTTGCCGTCTTCGGCGACGTGCCGTCCTGGCTGACCGTCCTCGGGGCCTCGATCGTCGTCGGCACCGGCGTCTACACGCTCCACCGCGAGCGCATCACGGCGCGCGGCGCCCTCATCGCGGCCGCCGCAACGCCTGCCACACCCGCTCCGGCGTCAATGGCATGTCGAGATGCCGCACACCCCGGGGACGAAGCGCATCCAGGACCGCGTTGACGACGACCGCCGGCGCGCCGATCGAGCCGAGCTCGCCCACGCCCTTGGCGCCGATCAGCGCGTTCGGGCTGCCGGTCGGCAGCCACGCGACGGGCAGCCACGGCACGTCTGCCGCGCGCGGCAGCGCGTAGTCCATGAACGAGGCGTTCAGCGGCTGGCCGTCGGCGTCGTAGCGCACGCCCTCCATCAGCGCCTCGCCGATGCCCTGCGCGATGCCGCCCTGCAGCTGGCCGGCCGCCGCCGGCGGGTTGTAGACGCGGCCGAGGTCGTCGACGCCGGCGAAGCGGTCGACGCGCACGGCGCCGGTCTCCGGGTCGACCTCGACCTCGCAGGCGAAGGCGCCGTTCGGCCAGGTCGTGTGCGTGCCCTCGAAGTCGAGCTCGGCCATGCAGCCGGGCGCGTCGTCCTCGACCGACGCGCGCCGCGACCTCGGCGAGCGTCACGCCCCGGTCGGTGCCGGCGACGCGGAACGCGCCCTTGCCGTACTCGATGTCGGCCTCGGCGGCCTCGAGCATCTCGCCAGCCAGGCGCCGGGCGCGCGCCAGCATCTCCAGCGCGGTCCGGTGCACGGTGTTCGCCGCCACCGCCATCAGGTTCGAGCCGCCGGTGCCGCCGCCGACCTCCAGCCGGTCGCTGTCGCCCTGCTCGACGCGGACGCGCCCGGGCGGCAGCTCCAGCGCCTCGGCCGCGACCATGGCCAGCGTCGCCCGGTGCCCCTGCCCCGAATCCTGCGCGCCGGTGCGCACCAGCACCGTGCCGTCCGGCAGCGCCCGCACCTCGGAGCGCTCGGCCGTCGAGCCGCCCGTCGCGTGCAGGTGGAAGCCGATCGAGGCGCCGCGCAACCAGCCGCGCGCCTCGGTCTCGGCGCGCCGACGCGCGGCAGCCCGTCCCAGTCGGCCGCCTGCCGGATCGCCGCGGCAATGGCCGGGAAAGTCGCCGGCGTCCATCACCTCGCCCATCGGCGTCGTCAGCGGCAGGGCGTCCGGCCGGATCAGGTTCCGCTCGCGCAGCGCAAGCGGGTCGAGCCCCAGTTCGCCCGCCGCCACGTCGATCAGCCGCTCCAGCGTCGCCGTCGTCTCGGGCTTGCCGGCGCCGCGATAGGCGTCGGTCGGGTGCGCGTTGGTGAAGACCGCCTCGACCCGGTAGTGCTGTCCGGGGATGCGGTAGAGCTGCGCGAAGGGCCGCACCGCCCCCTGCGTGACGATGGACGGCGCGGCGGCGTTCAGGAAGGCCCCCATATCGGCCAGCGCCTCGATGCGGAAGGCAAGGAAGCGCCCCTCGGCATCCAGCGCCAGCGTGCCCCGGTCGAGCCGCGCCCGCCCCGGCACGTCGCCGAGGAAGGAGTCGGAGCGCGAGGCCGTCCATCGCACCGGCCGCCCCGTCCGCTGCGCCGCGACCAGCGCCAGCACGTGCTCGGGATAGGGCCAGATCTTCGCGGCGAAGCTGCCGCCGACATCGTGCGTCAGCACGCGGACCCGGTCCGCCGGCACGCCGAGGCACCCCGCCATCGCGGCGCGGAGCGCAACCACGCCCTGGCTCGGCACCGTCAGCGTGTAGCGTCCCGTCGCCGCGTCGTGCTCCGCCACGCAGCCGCGCGGCTCGATCGGCGAGATGGCGATGCGCGGATGCTCGACCGTCAGCCGCACGACATGCGCCGCCCCGGCGATCAGCCGGTCGGTCTCGTCGCCGTTCCCCTTCTCCCAGGCAAAGGAGGTGTTGCGCGGCGCCTCTGGCCAGATCGCCGGCGCGTCCTGCGCAAACGCGACGTCGACGACCGCCGGGCGGTCGCCGATCTCCAGCCCGATCGCCTCCGCCCCGTCCATGGCCGCCTCGGGCGTGTCGGCGACGATCGCCACCACCGGCTGGCCGACATACGCGACGCGGTCCTCGGCCAGCACCGGGCGGCGCGGCTCGATCATGCCCTCGACGGGGTTCTTCGCGACCATCGGACCTATGCCGGAAAGGTCCGCCGCCGTCAGCACCAGCCGGACGGCCGGCATCGCCACCGCCTCGGCCGCGTCCAGCGCCTCGATCGCGCCATGCGCGACGGGCGAGCGCAGCAGGGCCATGAAGAGCGCGCCCTCGCGCCGCTCGTCGTCGACATAGCGCCCGGCGCCGGCCAGCAGCCGGTGGTGGTCAGGATCGATCATGGCCCCTCGGCAGGCTTCACATCAGAGCACGTGAAATGCCCGAGCAGGCCGGCGGGGACAACAGCCGCGATGCGCCCCCGGCGACGGTTCCCGCCTCAGCGGGCGTCCATCGCCGCGGCGAAGCGCTCGAACAGGTAATAGCTGTCCTGCGGTCCGGGGCTGGCCTCCGGGTGGTACTGCACCGAGAAGACAGGCCGGTCCGCCATGCGGATGCCGCAGTTGGTGCCGTCGAACAGCGAGACATGCGTCTGGATCACGCCACCGGGCAGCGTGTCGGCATCGACCGTGAAGCCGTGGTTCATCGAGGTGATCTCGACCTTGCCGGTCTCGAGGTCCTTGACCGGGTGGTTCGCGCCGTGGTGGCCGGTCGCCATCTTCTTCGTCCGCCCGCCCAGCGCCAGCGCCAGCAGCTGGTGGCCGAGGCAGACGCCGAAAATCGGCTTGTCGGCCTTCAGCAACTCCTGGATCATCGGTACGGCGTATGCCCCCGTCGCCGCCGGGTCGCCCGGGCCGTTCGTCAGGAAGATGCCGTCCGGGTCATGCGCCAGCACGTCCTCGGCGGTGGCGCTCGCCGGCAGCACCGTCACGTCGCAGCCGGCCGAGGCCAGCGAGCGCAGGATCGTCCGCTTGGCGCCGTAGTCGACGGCGACGACCCTGTGCCGAGGCGCTATCTGGCGCGGATAACCCTCGGCCCAGGCCCAGCGCATCTCGTCCCAGCGATAGGACTGGGCGCAGGTGACCTCGCGCGCCAGGTCGGCGCCGTCGATCCCGGCAAAGCCCCGCGCCTTTTCGATCAGCGCGTCGGTGTCGATCCGCCCGTCGACCGCGTGCGCCAGCGCCGCGTGCGGCATCCCCTTGTCGCGGATCAGCCGCGTCAGCCGCCGCGTGTCGATGCCGCTGATGCCGATGCGTCCGCGCCGGCCCAGCCAGGCCGACAGGTGCTGCGCGGCGCGCCAGTTCGCCGGCTCGGTGACGTCCCAGCGCACAACCATGCCGCGCGCGACCGGGTCTGGCGCCTCCTCGTCGTCCGGGTTGGCGCCGACATTGCCTATATGCGGGAAGGTGAAGGTAACGATCTGCTGGGCGTAGGAGGGATCAGTCATGATCTCCTGGTAGCCCGTCATGGCGGTGTTGAAGCAGAGCTCGCCGACCGTCACGCCGGTCGCGCCAAAACCGCGCCCGCGCAGCACGGTGCCGTCGGCCAGCGCCAGCGCGGCCGTCGCCGTGCCCGCGCCGTCGTCCCCGCGCGCGAAGATGTCGCCCTGCATGCCCGGCATCTCTGCCCCTCTCGTGACGTGGCTCCGGGCCGCAGGATGCCGGCCCCGACCCGGGGCGGCCGCAGGGCCCGGCGGAACCTAAGTGCCGACCGATGCTACGTCAAGGGCCGGGGCCGCCAGGATTTTCCCTTGAAAATCAGCGATTTGCCCTGCACGGCGGCGGTTGCCGCCGGCGCGGCCCGGTGCTAGGGTCGCCACTTCGGCCGCGGCGAGGCGGCGCAGGGACGGGAGCGCGCATGCGCGATCGCATCGCCGAATCGATCAGGGACGCCATGCGCTCCCGGGACGATCTCCGGCTGTCGACGCTGCGGCTGATGTCGGCGGCGCTGAAGGATCAGGACATCGCCCGGCGCGGGCAGCCCGAGGGCGGCGAGCTGCCCGATGCCGAGATTCGAGCGCTGTTCTCGAAGATGCTCCGCCAGCGCGAGGAATCCGCGCGCGCCTACGAGGAGGCCGGGCGCATGGAGCTGGCCGAGCGCGAGCGTGCCGAGCAGGCCGTCATCCGCGAGTTCCTTCCGAGGCCGATGACCGATAGCGAGGTCGCCGCCGCCATCGGCGAGGCGATCCGCCAGACCAATGCCAGCTCGATCCGCGACATGGGCCGTGTTATGGCCGCCCTGAAGGCGCAGCACGCCGGCCGGATGGACTTCGGCCAGGTCGGCGCCCGCGTCAAGGCGGCGCTCGGCTAGGCCGGCGGGACGCCGGCCGCGAATGACGGACTCCGACCGGCCGGCGGCCACGCCCGACCCCGACGAATTGCAACGCCGCCTCGAACGCGCCCGCGTGCTGCTCGACGAGGGCGGCAAGGCGATCGCCGAGGGCCGGCGCCTGCTCCGCGCCATCCTGCCCGCCGTGACGAACCCCCGCGCTCGCGGCGTGATCAACCGCCGCCTCTGGCAAGCCGAGCGGCTGGCCGGGCAACGCCAGCATTTCTTCAGCCAGGCCGGTCAGGACGCATGGCTGGACGAGCGCGTGTTCCGGGGCAGGCGCGGCGGCACCTTCGGCGAGATCGGCGGGTGTGACGGCATCACTGGCTCGAACTGCCTGTTCTTCGAGCTGATGCGCGGCTGGTCCGGCCTGCTGGTCGCAGCACGCTCGCGCCGGCCGGACGCCTCCATCCGGCCTTCCCCAGCACCCTTTCTTCCCCTGCCCCCTCGCGCCCCTGCGGCCGGCGCGCGCCGGGGGGTGGTCGGGGGCGGGCGGCGGCCGAGGGGCGCGAGGGGGGGTCAAGCGGGGCGGAACCGGCTCTCCGCCAGCCGGTCGGCCGCCGCCGCCGGCGTCACACCCTGACGCTCGGCGGAGCGCAGGACCTGCACCAGCGTCTCGGGGATGGCCGCCACCTTCGCCTCGACGGCGGCGCCGTCCAGCCCCAGCGCGCCGCGCGCCACCGAGATCACGCCGCCCGCGTTCACCAGGTAGTCCGGCGCATAGAGGATGTCGCGCGCCGCCAGCCTCCCGGCGTCCTCGGGCACCGCAAGCTGGTTGTTCGCGGCGCCGCAGACCAGCCGGGCGTGGATCTCGGGGATCGTCCGAGCATTCAGCCCGGCGCCCAGCGCGCAGGGGGCGAAGATGTCGGCCTCGGCGGCGTGGGCGGCATCGGGCGCAACCGCGCGGGCGCCGGTCTCGCCGACCACGCGGCGCACGGCGTCCTCCCGGAGATCCGAGACGACCAGCCGCGCCCCGGCGCCGGCAAGCTGCCGACACAGGCTCGCGCCCACATGCCCCAGCCCCTTCACCGAAACCGTCCGTCCATCGAGCCCGTCGCCCCAACGGTGCCGCGCCGCCGCCTGCATCGCCAGGAAGACGCCCAGCGCCGTCATCGGCGAGGGATCTCCCGCCGTCGCCGAGGTGCCCGAGACGTGGGCGGTCTCCTTCGCGATCTCGTCCATGTCAGCGACGGTCGCGCCGACATCCTCGGCGACGATGTAGTGCCCACCCAGCCGCTCGACGGCGCGCCCCATGGCGCGCATCATCGCCGGCGTCTTTTCCGTCGCCGCATCGGCCAGCACCACCGACTTGCCGCCGCCGAGCGCGAGGCCCGCCAGCGCCGCCTTGTAGGTCATGCCGCGAGACAGGCGCAGCACGTCCGTCACTGCCTCGTCCTCGCTGTCGTAGCGCCAGATGCGGCAGCCGCCCAGCGAAGGGCCGAGCGCCGTGCTGTGGATCGCGATGATCGCCGTCAGCCCGGCCGCGGCGTCGCGGGCGAACACCACCTGTTCGTGGTCGTCATAGTCGGGATGGGTGAACAGCGGCATCGGATCGCCTCCGCATTTCGGGTCGCGGCCAGTCTGCGCCGCCGCGGGCCACCGGGCAAATCTGTTACAAACCTGCGCAAGCGTTGGTTGCAACCCCGCGACCCCCTGCCGGCGGCCGGACAGGCGGCGAGACCGGGCCGAAGCCATTGGCTTCTCGCGGTCGGCGCGCCAGAGAGCCCCCGCCCCGCTTCCGATTGACGAAGTCGGGTTTCCCCCGTAACGCGATCCCGGGCGCGGCCCCGGACAAGGGCGAGCGGGACCGGGCTCAGCGATCTCGCCCTGACGATGGAGCGCGTCCATGACGTTCCCTGACCGGCCCGGAGTCCGCCCCGGCCGCCCGTACTTCTCCAGTGGCCCCTGCGCCAAACGCCCCGGCTGGACCGCCGAGGGCGTCGCCGCGCGAGCCTGGCTCGGCCGCTCGCACCGGGCCAGCGGGCCGAAGGCGCAGCTGAAATCGGTGATCGACCACACGGCGCGCCTGCTGGAGATGCCGGCCGACTGGCGGCTTGCCATCGTGCCCGGCTCGGACACCGGCGCCGTCGAGATGGCTATGTGGTCGCTGCTCGGGCCCAGGCCCGTCGACCTGCCCGTCTGGGAGAGCTTCGGCAAGGGCTGGGCCACCGACGCCGTCAAGCAGCTCAGGCTGCCCGACACGCGCGTCATCGAGGCCGATTATGGCGCCCTGCCCGACCTTGCCGCCGTGCGTCGCGAGGCAGACATCGTCTTCACCTGGAACGGCACGACCAGCGGCGCCCGCGTGCCGGATGCCGGCTGGATCGCCGCAGACCGGCAGGGGCTGGCGATCTGCGACGCCACCTCGGCCGCCTTCGCCCAGCGGCTCGACTGGGGCCGTCTCGATGTCGTCACCTTCTCCTGGCAGAAGGCGCTGGGCGGCGAGGGTGGCCACGGCATGCTCGCCCTGTCGCCGCGCGCCATCGAGCGGCTGGAGAGCTTCACCCCCGACCGCCCGCTGCCCAAGATCTTCCGCCTGACCAAGGGCGGCGCGCTGATTGACGGCGTGTTCCGCGGCGAGACGATCAATACCCCTTCGATGCTCTGCGTCGCGGATTGGGAGGACGCGCTCGCCTGGGCCGAGGAGATCGGCGGCCTGCCGGCGCTGCTCGGCCGCGCCGACGCCAACTTCGCCGCGTTGCAGGGCTGGGTCGACCGCACGCCCTGGGTCGAGAATCTGGTCGCCGACCCGGCGGCGCGCTCGAACACCTCGGTCTGCCTCCACATCACGGACCCGGCCGTCGCGGCGCTGGACGAGGCCGCGCAGCGCGCCTTCGTCAAGGCGATGACCGGCGCGCTGGAGGAGGCGGGCGTGGCGCTCGACATCGGCGGCTACCGCGACGCGCCGCCGGGGCTGCGCATCTGGTGCGGCGCCACCATCGACACGACCGACATCGAGGCGCTGACGCCCTGGCTCGACTGGGCCTTTGCCCGCGCGCGCGAGGAGCGTCTGGCGGCCTGAGCCCGCGCCGCGCCGACCACCCCAGACCCTCCCCGCAAGCGGGAGGGCACGCGAATCAAATGGTCACGAACAACACGGCCGCGCGCCGTCCGGCGCACCCGCGGGAGGGTTTTCACCCCCCTCGACCGGGCCGAGGAGAACCACAATGCCCAAGGTCCTGATTTCCGACAAGCTGTCCGACGAGGCCGTCCGCATCTTCCGCGACAACGGCATCGAGGTCGATTTCCAGCCCGATCTCGGCAAGAACCCCGAGAAGCTGGCCGAGGTCATCGGCGCCTATGACGGCCTGGCCGTCCGCTCGGCCACCAAGGTGACGCCGGCGATCCTCGAGAAGGCGACGAAACTGCGCGTCATCGGGCGCGCCGGCATCGGCGTCGACAACATCGACCTCACCGCCGCCTCGGCACGCGGCGTCGTCGTGATGAACACGCCCTTCGGCAACTCGATCACCACCGCCGAGCACGCCATCGCCATGATGTTCGCGCTGGCCCGCCAGATCCCGCAGGCCAACGCCTCGACCCATGCCGGCAAGTGGGAGAAGTCCGGCTTCATGGGTGTCGAGATCACCGGCAAGACGCTGGGGCTGGTCGGCTGCGGCAACATCGGCTCGGTCGTCGCCTCGCGCGCCATCGGGCTGCGGATGAAGGTGATCGCCTACGACCCGTTCCTGGGCGCCGACCGGGCCGAGGAACTGGGCGTCGAGAAGGTCGAGGACCTCGGCGACCTGCTGGCGCGTGCCGACTTCGTCTCGCTGCACCTGCCGAAGACCGACAAGACCGCCAACATCCTCTCGGCCGAGCGCATCGCGCGCATGAAGCCCGGCGCCCGCCTGATCAACTGCGCACGTGGTGGGCTGGTCGACGAGGCCGCCGTCGTCGAGGCGCTGAAGGACGGCCGGCTGGCCGGCGCCGCCTTCGACGTCTTCGCCGTCGAACCGGCGACGGACAACCCGCTATTCGGCCTGCCGAACGTCGTCGCCACCCCGCATCTCGGCGCCTCGACCACCGAGGCGCAGGAGAACGTGGCGCTGCAGGTCGCCGAGCAGATGAGCGCATATCTGAACCACGGCGCCATCCAGAACGCCATCAACGCGCCATCCATCACCGCCGAGGAGGCGCCAATCCTGCGCCCCTGGATCCGCGTCGCCGAGGTGCTGGGCGGTTTCGCCGGCCAGCTCAGCGAGCACGCGCTGCGCGCCATCGAGATCGAATATGTCGGCCGCGTCGGCGAGTTGAACATGAAGCCGATGACCGCCGCCCTGACCGCCACGCTGTTGGCGCCCATCATGGGAGAGGGCGGCGTCAACATGGTCTCGGCCCCGGTGCTGGCGCGCGAGCGCGGCATCCGCATCGCCGAGACGCGCAAGGACGCGCAAGGGGCGTATGGCAGCTACATCCGCCTGGTCGTGACCACCGAGGTGCAGACCCGCTCGGTGGCGGCGACGATCTTTTCGGACGGCAAGCCGCGCTTCATCCAGATCAAGGGCATCAACCTCGAGGCCGAGCCGCTGCCATTCATGCTCTACACGACCAACACCGACACGCCCGGCTATATCGGAGCGCTGGGCACGCGGCTGGGCGCGCTGGGCGTCAACATCTCGACCTTTGCGCTCGGCCGCGCCGAGAAGGGAGGCGAGGCCATCGCCCTGATCGGCGTCGACGAGCCGGTTGGGCCGGAGGTGCTGGACGAGATCGCCGCGCTGCCCCAGGTCCGCCAGGCCCGCGCGCTGGCCTTCTGAGGGATCCCTGCCGGCCCCGGGTCGATCTTCGAGACGCGGGGCTTTCAGGTGGCCGGCACCGGCGGGCGGCCGGGGGCGCGCGAAAGCCCTTACTGCCGAAGGAGTTCGAAACGCGATCTTTTCCTGTGCAGCCTTCTCGGCTATCGTCCTGCGGCGGCGAGAGGGTTCAGTTTGGAAATTGCCGAGACAGCCCTGAGGGGCGTTTTCAAGATCGTGCCTCGCCGGTTTGTCAACTCGCGCGGTTACTTTACCGAGGACTGGAACCGGCGGCGCATGGCCGATGCCGGGCTGGATATCGACTTCGTTCAGGACAACCACTCGTATTCCGCCGAGCGTGGCACTGTGCGCGGCCTGCACTACCAGCGTCCGCCCATGGCGCAGGCCAAGCTGGTCCGGGTCACGCGCGGCGCCGTGCGCGATGTCGCGGTCGATGTCCGCCGCGGCTCGCCGACCTACGGGCAATGGATCGCCGAGGAGCTCTCGGACGAGAACGGCGCCCAGTTGCTGGTGCCCCGCGGGTGCCTGCACGGCTTCGTGACGCTGATCCCGCACACCGACGTGGTCTACAAGGTCGATGCCCACTATGATCCGGACTGCGACGGCGGCATCCGCTTCGACGATCCGGATCTCGCCATCGACTGGCGAATCGACGCGCGATCGGCCGTCCTCTCCGACAAGGATGCGGCGGCGATGGCGTTCCGGGATTTCGTCTCGCCATTCGACGTCGAGCCTGCCGACTGATGATCTCCGCCAGCCGACCAGACTGGTCCCGCGAGGCGCCCCGGCGCTGGTGGGACCCCTCGAAACGCCTCCTGCGGTCGATCCGCCGGTACCAGGCGGCCGGAGGCCCCCTGGCACCCCTGGTCCGGCGATGGCATGTCCTGCAGCACCGTTTCTGGTCGGTCGTCACGCAGGCGGACATTCCGCTGAACTCCGATATCGGCGGCGGCCTCGTGCTGCCGCATCCAAACGGGATCGTCATCCACCCGAAGGCGCGGATCGGCCCGAATTGCCTGATCTTCCAGCAGGTGACGCTCGGGATGGTGTCGGGCAATCCGGGCGCACCCCGGATCGGTGGGCATGTCGACATTGGCGCGGGGGCGAAGATCCTCGGGAACATCGACGTGGGAGATAACGCCCGCATCGGCGCCAACGCGGTCGTGCTCTGCGACGTGCCCGCGGGCAGCACTGCTGTCGGGATTCCCGCCCGGATCGTGAAAAGGGGGGAGGTAATATGAGCGGCGCAGAAAAGGTGCTGATCACGGGCGGCTGCGGCTTCATCGGCTCGGCGGTCGTCCGGCAGGCGGTCGGCGAGGGGCGGGCCGTCGTCAACGTCGACAAGATGACCTACGCGGCAAACCCGGCCAACGTCGCCCCCGTGGCGGAGGACCCGGGCTATGCCTTCGAGCGGGCGGACATCTGCGACCGGGCGGCGTTGGGGCGGATCTTCGACACGCACGCGCCCGATGCCGTCATGCACCTCGCGGCCGAAACCCATGTCGACCGCTCGATCGACGGGCCGGCCGCGTTCATCGAGACCAACATTACCGGCACCTACATGCTGCTGGACGCGGCGCGCGCCTACTGGGAGGCGCGGCGCCGGCCGGCCGGGTTCCGCTTCCACCACGTCTCGACCGACGAGGTCTTCGGAACGCTGGGGGCCGAGGGCAAGTTCACCGAGACGACACCCTATTCGCCCCGCTCGCCCTACTCCGCATCGAAGGCGTCGTCGGATCACCTGGTGCGGGCCTGGGGCGAGACCTACAAGCTGCCCGTCGTGATCACGAACTGCTCGAACAATTACGGGCCCTATCAGTTCCCCGAAAAGCTGATCCCGGTTATCATCCTGCGCGCGCTCGACGGCCAGAGCATTCCGGTCTACGGTCGCGGCGAGAACGTGCGCGACTGGCTCTATGTCGAGGACCATGCGGCCGCCCTGCTGGCGGTGCTCGACCGCGGCCGGACGGGCGAGACCTACAACGTCGGCGGCGACGCCGAGGCCCGGAACATCGACATCGTGCGCGGGGTCTGCCGAATCCTCGACGAGCGCCGTCCCGGAAACGCCCCGCACGACCGGCTCATCGACTTTGTCGAGGACCGGCCGGGGCACGACTTCCGCTATGCGATCGACGCCTCGAAGATCCGGGCCGAGCTCGGCTGGCAGCCCTCGGTGACGATCGAGGAGGGTCTCGCGCTGACCGTCGACTGGTATCTCGACAACGAGGGCCTGTGGCGGGCGATCAAGGACGAGGGCGTGGGCCGGCGGCTCGGGCTGCGTGCATGATGCTGCGGCTGCTGGTTTTCGGGCAAACCGGTCAGGTCGCGACCGAGCTCCTGCGGCTCGCGGGCCCGGATCTCGACGTCACGGCGCTGGGGCGCACCGATGCCGACCTGACCGATCCCGACGGCTGCGCCCGGGCGGTTGCGTCGACGAACGCGGACGTCGTGATCAACGCCGCCGCCTACACCGCCGTCGACCGGGCCGAGCAGGAAGAGGCCTTGGCGACCGTGATCAATGCCGACGCGCCCGGCGCGATGGCGCGCGCCGCCTCGGCCCTCGCGATTCCGTTCCTGCACGTCTCGACGGATTACGTGTTCGACGGCGCGAAGGATGGCGCGTTGCGCGAGGACGAGAGCTCCGCCCCCCTCAGCGCCTATGGCCGATCCAAGCTGGCCGGCGAGCGGGATGTCACCGCCGCCGGCGGCAAGCATGTAATCCTGCGCACATCCTGGGTGCATTCCGGGCATGGCACGAACTTCGTGCGCACCATGCTGCGGGCCGCGGCGGCCCGCCAGCGGCTGACCGTGGTCGACGACCAGCGGGGCGGACCGACAGCGGCGGCCGACATCGCGCGGACGCTGGTCGCCATCGCGCGAGCCTTCGCGCAGGGTCGCGGCACGTCGGGGATCTTCCACTACACCGGCGCGCCGGCCACGAGCTGGTGCGGCTTCGCCCGCGAGATCTTCGCCCAGGCAGACTGGTTGACACCGCCCGAGATCGTGCCGATACGGACCGCGGACTGGCCGACGCCTGCCGCGCGCCCGGCTCATGCGGTGCTCGACTGCACGAAGATCCGGGCCACCTTCGGCATCGCGCAGCCCGACTGGCGGGCTTCGCTGAGGCCGATTGTCGCCGAGTTGAGGGCGCGGGATGCGTAGTGTCGATGCGAGCGGCGGTTTCGCCCGACGCCAGGTCGGGCACGCACGAGAAACCGGAGGACACGCATGACACGCAAGGGGATCATCCTGGCGGGCGGCTCGGGCACGCGGCTCTACCCGCTGACGCGGGCGGTCTCGAAGCAGCTGCTTCCGTTGTATGACAAGCCGATGATCTACTATCCGCTGAGCGTGCTGATGCTGACCGGCATCCGCGAGATCGCGATCATCACCACGCCGGAGGACCAGGAGCAGTTCCACCGCCTGCTCGGCGACGGCTCGCATCTCGGGCTCTCCCTCACCTGGATCGCCCAGCCGCGGCCCGAGGGCCTGGCGCAAGCCTACCTGCTGGCCGAGGACTTCCTGGCGGGCAGCCCGTCCGCGATGATCCTCGGCGACAACATCTATTACGGCCACGGAATGACCGAGCTGCTCGCCTCGGCCGATCAGCGGACCGATGGCGGCACGATCTTCGGCTACCGTGTGTCGGACCCGAAGCGCTACGGCGTCGTCGAGTTCGACAAGGCCGGCCGCGCCATCAGCATCGAGGAGAAGCCGGAAGCGCCCCGGTCCGACTACGCCGTCACCGGCCTCTACTTCCTCGACGGCCGGGCGCCCGCCCTCGCGCGCAACATCAGGCCCTCGGCGCGCGGCGAACTCGAGATCACCGACCTGATCGGCATGTATCTTCTCGAGGGCACGCTGACGGTCGAGTTGATGGGGCGCGGCTTTGCCTGGCTCGACACGGGCACGCATGACAGCCTGGTCGAGGCCGGCGAGTTCGTCCGCGCCATAGAGAAGCGCCAGGGTCTGAAGATCGGTTGCCCCGAGGAGATCGCGTTTCGCGAGGGCTTCATCGACCGTGACCGGTTGCTGCGCCTGACCGAGCCGCTGATGAAGACGGAATACGGCAGCTACCTCCGCGCCCTCGCCGACGGTGCCTGATCCTTTTCCAGTCACGATTTGAGTCGAGGACAGACAGCGATGTCCGATCAAAGCCCTGTTTTCGTCTATGGCGGATTGCGCAGCGGGACCACCCTGTTTCGCCTGATGCTGAACGCCCATCCCGGCCTGAACAACCCGGGCGAGGTGGATTACCTGTTCGACCATATCCACCATGGCGACGACGACCGGTGGCGCTACAACCTCGAGGCGCTCGCGCTCGACCGGAGCTTCGGAACGTCGAGGCTGGCGCTGCCGGACCTCCCCGCCGATCGCGGTCGCGAGATCCTTGCCGATTTCGTCCGGCAACTCCGGTCACGCGGCGACGGCCTGATGTCGCTGAACGTTCACCGCAACCTCGGCAAGGTTGCTGCCCTGTTTCCGGGCTCCCGCGTCATCCACGTCCTGCGCGACCCGCGTGACGTGGCGAGCTCCTGCATCGGCATGGGCTGGGCCGGCACGACCTATCACGGCGTCGACTCCTGGATACGATCCGAAAGGGAGTGGGACCGCGCGGCCGGCGCCATCGCACCGGATGACCAGTTTGAACTGAAATACGAGGCGCTGATCGCCGATGCGCCCGGCAGGCTGCACGATGTCTGCGCCTTTCTCGGCATCCCGTTCGACCCCGCGATGCTGCGATACCACGAGCGGACGACCTACGGTCCGCCGGACCCGCGCATGATCGACCAGTGGCGCAGGAAACTCGAATCGCACGAGTTGGCGATCCTGGAAGGCAAGCTCGGCCCCCTGCTCACCGCGCACGGCTATGCCTCGAGCGGCGTTCAGCCGGTCTCGCCCGGCCGGGGCGAGCGGATCCTGCTGTCCCTGAAAAACAAGACCGGGGTCTGGCAGTTCTCGGCCAGACGCTACGGCACAGCTGTCGTCGTCGCCGAGAAGGCGTCGCGATGGCTTGGCCTGAAGTCCTGGAACCGGCGCCTGCGGACGCGGATCAACCGCATGGCCGAACAACATCTGAAATAGCAGTCGGGGCCGCGGACCGGCGAGGCCGGCAGCAGCAGTCCAGCCGCCCCTGGAAAGAAAGCCCTCGGGGCGCCGGCGGTCACGCGACGGCGGAGTGGCCGTTCAGATCGCGGTCAGATCACGGTCCGCTGCCGCGGGGTCGGCGACGCGGTGGCGCGCGCGACCGGTTCGGTCTCCTTCTCGGGGCTCTCGGCAAAGCCGAGGAGTGCGCCCGCGATCAGCCATGTCCAGGGCGGCAGGGTCGAGTTCGGCAGGATCTCGACCATGTTGATGGCGAGAAGCAGGCAGAGGCCGCTGGTAATCGGGCTCGGATCCTCCGAGGATCTGCGCGTCCGCCGCAGGACCGCGAGCACAGGCAGCGCCAGGAGTCCGACCGTGGACAGGTAACCGATCCACCCGGACGTGCCAATGATGATCACCCAGAAACCGTCCGTCGTGCTGATGTCCCCCCCTGTGTCGGGATCGAAGATGCGGTTGCGCCCCCAACTGCCCCAGCCGAAGAGTGGCCGCTGCTGTGCCTTGGCAAGCAGCATTTCCTCGTTGGTGATCCTGCCCTGAAGCGAAGCCGCACGCGCTTTACTGATCGACTGGGCCATCTCCTCGATGGTCCCGATCGGGAAGAGCCCGGACCCGCGCAGCGCGGGATAGGTCAATGAAATCATCACCAGCCCGGCAGCAATCCATATCTGCGTCCGCGGCTTCGTGAACGCGACGACGGGCACGAGAAAGCAGGCGTAGAGCAGGCTTCCAAGTGTCTTGCAGAGTACCAGGACGGCCCCGAGATAGCCCGCCGCCAGGAGATCGAGACCGGGCAATCCTCCGGGCGCCGCCATCCGCCTGATCCAGCCGTCCCGCCAGAGGACCGTGGCGGCGACGGTCACCGTCATCGCGAAGAACGCGACCCAGAGACCATGCTGCAGGAACACCACCGGGCGATAGCCACCATCGCGGATCTGCTGGAGGAAGCTGTGCGGGAAGTACCCGTAGACCCAAGTGTGCAGCTGTGGGCTCATGCGGATCTCGAAAAGCATGAGGATGGAGTAGGCCAGCCCGGCCTTCAGCAAGATCCGCAAGATCGCGCGATGCGAGTTCGAGCCGGGCAAGGCAGGCGCGCCCGACGAGGAAGGGCACGATCCTGAGCCCGGCCTGCACCATGTTCGAGAGGGCATCATAGGTCGTCATTCCGGGCAGATACGTGATGCCGATCCGCACCGGATCGGGGTTGGCAATCGCCGTGAAGAACGGCCCGACAAGCACGGCGACGACCAGCACCTTGCCGATTCGGTTCTTCGGCAGGAAGCTGAAGCCCTTCCCCGAGCCGAGCACAACAAGCGCGAGAAGGCTCAGGTTCGGAATCGTCACCTTGTCCATCGCCGGCACGCCGGGCAGGTCGATGGCCATCGACGACGGCAGCAGCAGGAAAGACGCCACGACCGACCAGATGATCGCCCGCGACCTGTCCTGGAAGGACCGGAACAACACGATGGCGACAATCGGCCACGACAGGAGAGCGACATAGGCGAAAAGATTTGGCACGGTGACTTCAGATCCTTCAGCTCATGCCGGCCCGCCGTGGCGGTGTAGCCGGAGACGCGACGGCCGCCCACGCCGGATGAGCCGCATGGCCCCGATCCTCACCAGCCGCCGATCCATGCGACCGTCAGCGCGCATCCTGCCACGATGGCCGCCATCATGAGCAACTGGGGCCGGGGATCGACGTGCCGCCGGACATCGGGATGCAACAGCATCGCAGCATAGACGGGCGCCCAGCCGAGCGCGATGACGAACAGCGCCCATTCGAATCCGGCCAAGGTCAGCAGCACAGAGGCGGCGGTGAGCGAGAGCACGCCTGTCGCCATGCTTACAACGGCGCTGTAGCGGGTATCGCCCTGAAAGATGGTGTACTGCCGAAAAACCAGGAACATCTGCACCAGCGACCTGAAGCTCAGGATCAGTATGAAGGACCGGGCGGGCTGGTAGACCGGGGCGTAGAGGAACTTTATGCAGAGGATGCCGGTCACCGCCGCGGCGACCGAAACAAGGACGGACACGAGAGAGAACGTCCGCGACGACTGCATCAGTACCCGCCCGATCTGGCCCGGGCGCGTCGCGTGCACCGACCGAAAGGTCGGGATGAATATGGTGGCGGCGATCTTTTGCAGGATCTGGGTGCCGACCTCGACCCAGACGACAGCGATGGCGTAGACACCGAACAGCGACTTGTCGATCAGCGCCGCGAAGATCAGGCGATCGCCGTTGTTGATCAGGAATCCGCCGACCGAAGCCCAGATCAGCCATTTGCCGAAGGACCACATCTCGGCGACCTGGACCTTGTCCCAGACGAAGCGCATGCGGGGCCCAGACAGGATCCTGTGGCTGAGTGCCATCCCGGTCAGGCTGCCAGCGATCGGTCCGATCACCAGCGCCCAGACGTTCTGAAGGACCAGCCCGAGGCCGATCATCACGCCCATGCCGACAATCATGGAAACGATCTCGATCGCGATGATGCCGCCGACCTCCATGCGGCGTCGGGCGAGAAGGATGGCAGTGGACTGAAAGCCGGCCACGAACAGCGCGAGCGAAGACACGGCGACCAGGGCCGGCAGGCGCGGATCGGCATAGACCGTCCCCGGCCCGGCCAGCCGCGGCCCGAGTAGGTGGATGGCAATCCCGATCACAGCCATGATGCCGGTAATCAGTGCGCCCCGGATGATCTGCACGGCCCAGGCGGTTCGCAGGAAGCGGGGCGTGTCGCCTCGTGGACTGCGCATCACGCTCTGGACGATCCCGACATCCGAGAAGAGCGCGAGTCCGATCTGCAGCGAGGCGACCGTGGCCATCATTCCGAAGGCTTCGGGCGCCAGAATTCGAACCATGACGAGGTTGCCGGCCAATCGCAGCGGATAGCGCGCCACTGTCGCCGCGATGTTCCAGAGACTGGCGTTGATCGCGCGCTCGCGCAGCGATGTCGGCGCCCATAGGAATTTCCGTATCTCGATCTTCATCCGGCACCGAACCCGACGTCACTCGCTGCACCGCGAAGGGAACAGCACAAATATCGACCGGCGCCCGGCCCGCAGAACGGCGTCGATGCCATCCGCCGAGCCCGGGTCTCGCCAAGGCCGCCCCCGGACCCTCGGGTCCCGATCAGATCGCGGTCCGGGGACTTTCCGCGTCCGACGTTCCATGAGCGCATGCCGGCATCGGTCACGTCACTTGTACTCGATCAGCGACGCGCGACGGCGCGTGATTCGGCGGAGCAGGTATTCCAGCGCACCAAACGCCTCCGGGACCTTTCCCAACATCGTGAACACCGCCCGCTCCCAGGCGGCGCGCGTCGTCGCCCCGTCGCTCGTCGCCAGCCGGACGACCTGGGCGGGATAGGCGAGCAGCAGGAGCCACGCCCAGGGCGTCGCCGTCGCGAGCAGCAGGGTGGCGAGCGGCAGGCCGACCGCCCAGACGAGCGCGCGCAGCGTCGGCCGGACGCCGTGGCGCTCGGGCGCCCCGCCATGCATCGCCGCGCCTTCGGCGAAGGCGTAGCCGGCGCGCCGGGCGCGCGTCCACCACTGGCCGAAGCGGGTCATCGCGGCGTCGTGCAGCGTCATCTCGTGGTCGAGCCGCCAGACTTCCCAGCCAGCCGCGCGCAGCCGGACGCAGAGTTCCGGTTCCTCGCCAGCGATCAGGTTTGGATCGAAGCCGCCGACCTGCCGGAGCGCCGCGACGCGCATCAGCGCATCGCCGCCGCAGGCCAGTGCGCGGCCGATCGGCGTATCCCATTCGCGGTCGCAGAGCCGGTTGTAGACCGAGGCGGCCAGCGCGCGCTCGCGCCGCCGCCCGCAGGCCACGGCGGCCTGCGGCTGCGCCTCGAGGAACGTCAGCGCCGCATCGAGCCACCCGGGCTGCAACTCGGTGTCGCCATCGACGAACTGGACGTAGTCGAGCGGCTCGCCGGCGAGCAGCGCCTCCAGCCCGGCGTTCCGCGCCCGCGCCGCGGTGAAGGGCCTGGCGAGGTCCAGCTCGACGACCTCGGCGCCGGCCTCGCGGGCCCGCTCGACGCTGCCGTCCGTCGACCCGGAATCGACATAGACCATGCGCCCGGCCTGGGCGGCGACCGATCGGAGGCAGCGGACCAGCCGCTCGCCCTCGTTCCGGCCGATCAGCACGGCCCCGACGCACTGCGTGGCGCTCATTGCGCGACGAACGGATAGCTCGCCGCCAGGCCTTCATGGCCGGGGAACAGCGCGCGGAGACGGGCATGGTCCTCGGCGAACTCGGCCTCGAGCTGTCGGACGAGATCGTCCGGCAGCTCGGGACGCTCGCGCATCTGCAGGCGTTGCTTGACGGCGTCACGCAGGCGCCGGGGCACAAGCCCCCGGCGGAGGGCGCCGGCGATCGGGTTGGCGATCAGCAGGCCATAGAGGGGGATGCGGCGGATCCGCTCGGCGGAGGCGTTCATCCGGGACTGCTCCGCCTGCCAGACGGGAGCCTCGGCGAGGCCGAGGAAGGCGCCGACGCGCTCCAGTTCGCCTTGCGGATCGGCGCGCATGGTCTCGAGGCTGACAAGGAGGATGCGCTCCGCCCCGAAGCGCTCGACATAGGGCGCGATCTGCATCGCGTAGCGGCTGTAGGCGACGAGCTCGGGATGCGCGCGGAACGCCGCCGCGATGTCGCCCTGCATCCCGCCCATCGTCCATTCGTGGATGTAGTGCGACACCGCGCGCGTGACCGGGTTTCGCACCATGTAGATCAGCTTCGGCGCCGGCACGACCGCGGCCAGCCGGTCGATGCATCGGGGGTAGGTCGGCAGCTTCGTGTAGTGCGTGCTCGCCTCGCCCTTCAGCGCCCCGGCGGGCGCGGCGTCGAACAGGCCCTCGTACCAGCCGAGGCCGCGTGCATAGATCGCGTCATCCGAGAAGAAGTTCGGCTCCTTCGGGGTCGTCATGAAGACCCCGGGCTGGGCGGCGAGCTGCGCCTGCAGCGTCGAGGTGCCGCATTTCATCGCGCCGATGATGAGAAAGTCCGGCAGCGCCATCTCAGCGCCCGGTCGCGTGACGGTCGCCGAGCGGGTCGAGGAAATTCGTCCAGATGTCCCGCGCCTCGGCCTCGACGGTGGCGGGCACGCGCTTGCCGGCCAGCCGCCGCAGCTGGGCGACCGCCCGGCCGGAATGCCACAGCAGGTTCGCCGCCAGCAGCCCCGCCCAGCCATGCGCCTGGTAGAGAAACCGGGTCCGTGAGGCGTAGAAATAGGCGGGCACGCGCCGGCGTGCGGCGACGAGCTTCTTCACCGGGGCGCTGCCGCCGCGGAAGTGCACCGTGCGGGCCGCCGGGACGTGGCGGATGCGCCAGCCGGCGCGGCGCGCCCGCAGGCAGTACTCGCTGTCCTCGAAATACAGGAAGTAGCCCTCGTCCATCGGCCCGATCTCGTCCACCATCGCGTGGCTCAGCAGGATGCAGGCGAAGCTCGCCCAGCCGACCTCGTCCTCGTCGGGCTCGGTGCCGAGCGGAATGTCGTAGCGGGCGAAAAGCTTCGTCACGGGGCCGCTGCCGGCGCCCCGGATGAATTCGCTGATCGGCCCGGGGAAGCGGAAGTGACTGATCTGTGGCGTTCCGTCATCGAACTCCAGGCGGGGCGTGAAGAAGCCGATCTCCGGCGGGGCCGCGCGGGCGGCGGCGAGAAGCGTGCCGAGAAAGCCCGGCCTGAGCAGGGCGTCCGAGTTCAGGACGAGATAGTAGCTGGCAAGCCGCGCGCCGATGCCCTGGTTGTGGCCGCCCGAGAACCCGGTGTTCGTCGGCGAGCGGACCAGGGTCACCGGCACGTCCGGCCCCTGCGCGGCGATCCATTCCGCGATTGCGTCTGCCGACCCGTCGTCGGACCAGTTGTCGACGACGACGACATGGCCGTCGATTCCGTCCAGCTCGTCCAGCACGGAGCGGACGCACTGGATCGTCAGGTCCGCCGTGCGGAAATTGATGATCGAAACCGACACGTCCAGCGGCCGGTCGCCGGCTCCGGCATCGAGCACGTCCGAGTCCATCTCTCCCGACATGATCGCCATCCGCCTGGCCTCAGGCGGCCACGCGGCCGGCCTCGGCCGGGCCGGCGGCGACCGGTGCTGCCCTGCCCGCGGGCGTCGAGGCGAACAGCGCCTCCAGTTGCGCCGCGCTGGCGCCGATGTCATGCGCCGCCTCGACGCGGCGCCGTCCCTCGCGACCGCGTGCGGCCAGATCGGCCGGCGTCGCCCGCATCACCTCGTCCAGCGCAGCGGCCAGCCCCTCCTCGTCGCCGGCCGGGACGATCCAGCCGCAGGACCGGTCGACCAGCTCGGGGATGCCGGCGATGTAGGTCGTGACGACCGGCCGGCCGAGCGCCAGCGCCTCCATCAGCACGATCGGCAGCCCCTCGGCAAAGCTCGGCAGCAAGAGCGCCCGGGCCCTCCCGACCATCTCGCGGACAGCGTCGTTCGCGCGCCAGCCGGTCAGCTCGATCCGGCCCTGAAGGCCGAGCCGCTCGACCTCGGCCTCCACAGAGCCCCGGCTCTCGCCGTCGCCAATCAGGACGATCCGAAGGTCCGGATGGCTGGCGGCGAGCGCGGCGACCGCGCGCGGGATCAGCACCTGCCCCTTCTGCGGGCAGAGACGGCCGACGCAGACCAGCGTCGCATTGTCCTCGAACGACGCGCCGCTCGGCGGGAAGTCCGAGAGGTCGAGCCCGCAGTGGACGACGTGGATCTTGTCCCAGGCGCCCATGCCGCCGGCAAGCGCCAGCGTGATCCGGGCGAAGTGCGAGATGGCGACGACGAAGGCCGCGTTCTCGATCTTCAGCGCCAGGCTGGATGCTCGCGGGTCGAGGAACTCGTCAGGCCCGTGCGCGGTGAAGCTGTAGCCCGGGCCGCCCATCAGGCGCGAGAGCATGGCGACGGCCGCCGGGTTGGTCGAAAAATGCGCGTGCACGTGTTGGATGCCTTCGCGCAACGCAGCCCGCTTCAGCGCCGCGGCTTCCAGCATGTAGGCAACGTGGCGCACGAGGCCGCCGCCGTTGCGGACAAGCCGCGTCCAGCCGCCGAGCGCGCGCGCGATGCCTGCCGGGTTGGCGGCGAGCTCGGCCAGAAAGGCGCCGACCAGCGCGACCGGCCGGCCGCTCAGCAAATAGTGCGTCCGGGCCTGCTCGGCCCGGTCGGCGGGATCGACCAGATCGTCCGACCAGCGCCGGATGGCGAAGCGGCTGACCGCGACCCCCAGCGCCTCGAGCGCCTCGATCTCGCGGCGGATGAAGGTTCCGCTCGTGACCGGGTACGTGTTCATCAGGTAGCCGATCTTCATTTCCGTCCATCTCTGGCAGCCCAGCCGTTATCCGGCGCGCTCTGCCCGTTCCGTTCTGCCCGACGGCAGCTGGCCGGGCTTCGCCTCGCGCCCGTGCGCCGCCCCCCGGCCGGTCCACATGACGACCCTCAGCGGCCGCGGCTCCAGCTCCGGTCGTTTCTCTGCCGGCCCAGTCGAATTGCAAGCCGGACCGTGACGTAGACGAGGTAGCTCGTCGGTGCGGCGAAAAACAGGCGCAGATGATCCATCGGCCGAAGCGGCCGCTTGCCCTCGTTCGCGAGCAGGTGCGGGAAGGTCTCGGCCAGTTCCTGCACGCCGGCATCCTGACGGCGGCGCACGCGCACGAGCTTGGAGAAGCCCTCGACCATCGGCCACAGGAAGGTGCCCTGGACCTTCACCCGCTCCTCGGGCCGGAACAGCAGCCGGACGTATCCGTCATCGGCGATGATGCGCGGGAAGGTGTCCCAGCGGGCCCGCCCCGCCGCGTTGACGGCATAAAGCCCGGCGCCCGGCACGTCCGTGGTGACGAAGGGCAGGCGCCGCCAGAGATCGGCGAAATGCCGTGTTACCCAGCTCTGCGCTGGGGCGACGACCAGTTCCCCGCTGGCGTAGACCGGCTCGGACTGGTCGAGCGCGTCGCGGAGGTTCGAGAGCAGGCGTGCGCTGCAGACGATGTCGGCGTCGAGATAGACCCGCATGTCGCCCGTGGCCGCCCTGTCGCCTTCGTCGAGCGCGTTCGGTTTGCTGCCTTCGGCGATATCGAGGACGACGAGGCGCCATCCGCGGGCCCGGGCGCGCGCCTCGAAGCCGCGCGCAATTTCCACGGTCCTGTCGGTGCATCCATTGGCGGCCACGACGATCTCGACATCGTCCAGGGTCTCCGGCTCCTGCGCGAGCAACGCGTCGAGAGTCCCGCCGATCCAGGCTTCCTCGTTGTTGGCCGGAATGATGACGCTCAGCATTCCGCCTCGGCCCCCTTATCGGACGTCGCCAGGATCTGCCCGCGGAGCGCTGCGATCAATTCCGGGGCAGCAAAGGGGCTGAGCGGCTCGGTCGTGCCGGTATCGAGCAGCAGTGCGTCCAGCTCGGCCGCGAGCGCACTCGCCTCGAGGGCGACGCGCACGCCGGGGCGCGACCGGAACTTCGCGGCGGTCGAGAGCTGGTGGTCGTTCCTCGTCTCGCGGAGCCCGGCCCGCCGCGGCATGATCAGCAACGGCTTGCGGTGGGTCAGCGCGTCAACGATCGTTCCGGTACCAGCGTGACCGACGATGCAGTTGCATTCGGCGATCCGGGCCCGGAAGTCGGGCGGGCTGAGCCGAGCCGTCCACTCGAAGTTCCTCGGCCGATAACTCCCGCCGCTGTCCTCGCAAAGCTGGCCGAAGATATCCGACCTGCCGCGCGCCCCGGCCCACTCGTCAACGGCGGCCACGAGCCGGTCAAACGGCAGCTCGCTGCCAACAGTCAGCAGGATCACAGGACGGATCCCCGGTAGAGCGGCCCGTTAGGCACGGCCGGGCGGGCGAGATGCTCCCACTGCGTCAACCAGAGATCTGCGTGCGGGCCCGCGAGTTGGCCGGACATCGACAACTCGTCGGCATTCGCGAAGCTGTCGACCCAGATCGTGCGCGCCCCGAGCAGTCTGCCGAAACGCAGGGCGAAGTAGCCGGGCGCAGCGCCCGTGCTGACGATCACATGCGGCCTGACCCTGACGAGAATGGTGAAAATGCGGAAAAGCTGCGCAACCAGACGCAACCTCTGCCACCGGTTCGCGTCGGGGATTTCGTGAAACCCCGCCGCCTCGTCCCGCACCTCGTCGCGATAGCCGGCATGCGTCGTCACATAGGTCACGGCACAGCCGGCCCAGGCCGGGCGCAGCCGCAACAACTCGACCCAATGGCCACCCCCGGAAGAAATTGCCACGACGCGCCGCTGGCCTTTCTTCGCGCACAATGCCGAGCGCGCCGGCTCGACCGGTCGCCCGGACGCACTAGGGCTGGACTCCGGAGGTGTAAAACGACTAAGCATAAAAATAACTAAACTTTCATACCGACTTTCGCAGCGGTGCGGTGGCGCGTCGCGACGCCCTTTATTTACAGCCCCTCCGGCGTCCTGTCCAGACTGGCTTCGCCGTGCGGGACCCCTGAGGCGACATAGCGGACTCGCATTGTAACCTGCGCCACTGTATATGGAACGGAGCCGTCTTTATATGAAGCAGTGCCGCGTTATCCAGGCGGCGAACCTGTCGAGTGAATTAGAATGACGATCAGTGCAGAGGGCAGCCGCCGGGGCGGTCTGACGAAGATCGACTGGAGCCCGACGGGGCCATTCTGGCTGGCTGTCGCCTGTATCGGGGCGGCGCTGTTCTTCCGCGAGGGGATTGCCGACCTCTGGGAAGCCTGGCAGGTCCCCGAATACAGCCAGGGGCCGTTGATCCCGCTGATTTCGGGCTATCTGTTCCTGCGGCACCTGAAGCACGTGCCGTCGCGGCGGGTGGCCGCACGCGAGCGCCTGCCCGGGGTCGCGGTGCTGGTATTCGCCCTGATACTGGGGCTGTTCGGCAACGTAACGCATATCGAGAAATTTGTCGCCGTCGCGCTGATCGTCTGGGTCGGCGGCATCATCCTGATCATCTTCGGCTGGGAGCGCGGGCGGCAGTTCTGGCCCGCGGTGCTGCACCTCGTCTTCATGCTGCCGCTGCCGTTCTTCCTCTACTGGCGGGCATCGATCGCACTCCAGCACGTCTCGTCCGAGATCGGTGTCGACATTATCCGGATGATCGGAATCCCGGTCTTCCTCGACGGCAACATCATCGATCTTGGCACCTACAAGCTGCAGGTCGCGGATGCCTGCTCGGGTCTGCGCTACATGTACCCGATCATGAGCTTCACCTACGTGTTCGCAACGCTCTACCAGGGATCGGTCTGGCACAAGGCGGTGCTGCTGCTCGCGGCCATGCCGATTGCCGTCCTCCTTAACGCGGTCAGGATCGGGTTCATCGGCATCATGGTCGACGGCTACGGCATCGAACAGGCCGAGGGCTTCATGCACCTGTTCGAGGGCTGGGTGATCTTCCTGATCTGCATCATCGCGATGATCGGGCTTGCCAAGGTCGTGCAGCGCCTCTCCGGCGACCGCCGCAGCCTCTCCGAGGTGCTCGACTTCGACACGAGCGGCCTGGGGACGCAACTCGCGCGGGTGCGCGACATCCGGCCGACGGCGGCGCTGATCGGCGCCGCCGTGGTGTTTCTGATCGCGGCGTTTCTCTGGAGCCCTTTGACCCGGCCTGAGCCGCCCGTGATCTCGCGCGATCCGTTCCTTCTCTTCCCGCGCGAGCTGGGCGACTGGCAGGGCACGATGCGCCCGGAGCTGTCGAAGGAAATCGCTGCGACGCTGGCGGCGGACGACTACCTGCAGATCGGCTTCGACAGGCCGAGCGCTGCGGCTCCGGTCGAACTTTTCGTCGCCTGGTATCGCGACCAGACGCGAGCCCAGATCCACACACCCGAGGTCTGCATCCCGGCCGGCGGCTGGGAAATGTCAAGCATCGGCTCCGACAAGATCGTCATCAACTCCGGTGGGCAGCAGGTGCCTGTTCCGGTCAACAGGGCGATCATCGAGAAGGCGGGCGAGCGCCAGCTCGTCTACTACTGGTTCGACCAGAGTGGCCGACGCATCGCCTGGGACTATGCCGCAAAGGCCATGCTCGTCTGGGACGCCGTGCAGAGCGGCCGGACGGACGGCGCGCTCGTCCGCCTCACGACGCCGATCGCCCCGGGCGAAACGGTGGAGGCGGCTGAGAGGCGCATCAGGAGACTGATGGGCGAGGCGCTCCCGGTCCTGCCGCGGTTCATCACGGGCAGGCTGGTAGCGGCAGGATAGCCGACGGGCCGGCGCACGCCGGTCGATCGGCCGAGATTGCCCGCGACCCTATTTGAGGCTGGGAAGGAGAGATCATGGAACAGGCGCAGATGCTCGTCGACCTGTGGCGGATGTTTCTCCGCCGCTTCTGGATTCTCACCATCATCGGCACCCTCGGAATTGTCGCCGTCGGATTCCTCGCCTACGTCCTGCCGCCTGTCTACGAGGCGGAGGCGAAGATCCTTGTCGAAAGCCAGCAGATCCCCGATGAGCTTGCCCGCTCGACCGTAAGGAGCTCCGCGGCCGAGCGGCTGCAGCTGATCGAGCAGCAGCTGATGACCCGGGACAACCTGCTGCGGCTGATCGACGGGCGCGGGCTTTACAGGGACCGGCCGGATCTCAGCGCCTCGGACAAGATCGAGCGGATTCGTGACGCAACGGCCATCGAGCCGATCGCGGTCGGCAACAAGCGGAGTCGACGGCAGGACGCCGAGATCGCCGCCTTCACCATCAAGGTCTCGTTCGAAGATCCCATCAAGGCTGCGAACATCGCCAACGACTTCGTGACCATGGTCCTCGACCAGAACCTCAGGTCACGGTCGCAGCGAGCCAGCGACACGCTCAGTTTCTTCGTGAACGAGGAGAAGCGCCTTGCCGGCGAGCTCGCTTCGATCGAGGCGGACATCATCGCCTACAAGAAGGAGCATGAGCAGGCGCTGCCCGACAGCCTTGAATTTCGCCGGGACCAGTTCACGCGCAACGTCGAGAGCGACCGTGCCACCGACCAGCGCCTGCTCGAACTCGAGGAGAAGCGCGGCGCGCTCCAGGCAGCCCTCGTGCAGGCGAAAGCCGCCGGGCCCGCTCTCCTCACTCCCGAGCAGAAGCAGCTTCACGATCTCGAGGCGCAGCTTGCCCAGAAGAGGGCGGTTTATGCTGAAGGCCATCGCGAGATACGCGCCCTGAAGGCGCAGATCGCCTCCATGAAGGCGAACCTGCCGGCCCAGGAGGCGATCAGCGACGGGACCGATGGGCAACATCCGGAGCTCGACTCGATTCTCAACCAGATAAAGACCATCGACGCGCAGGTGGCGATGCTCAACGACTACAAGGTGCAACTGAAGAAGTCCCGCGGCGAGCTCGAGACGTCGATCCAGCAAACGCCGAACGTCGAGATGAAGCTGAACGCGCTGTCCAGGCGCCATGCCGAGCTGCAGGCCCAGTATGCCGAGGTCTTGAGCAAGCGGACGGATGCCGAGATCGGCGAGAAGCTCGAGGTCAACCAGCAGGCCGAGCGCTTCGAGGTGATTGAAAACGCGATCGTCCCCGACGAGCCGACATCCCCGAACCGGAAGAAGGTCGTCGTGCTCGGCAGCATGATGAGTCTCGCGCTGGCCGTCGGAATCGCGGTGCTGATCGAGATGCTGCGCCCGGCGATCCGCTCGGCCGCCCAGATGCAGCAACAACTCCAACTGTATCCGGTCGTGGCAATTCCATACATCACGACTCGGTCCGAGCGGCGCTGGCGCACCACGCGCATCGCTGTCTTCCTGGCCCTGATACTGATCGGTATTCCGGCAGCGCTCTGGGCGATCCAGATGTATTACCTGCCTCTGGAGCTGATCGGAGCCCGGATCGCCGAGAAGTCGGGGCTGGACGAAGTGCTCCGGGTCCTCCAGCTTCGGCTGTAGCGGAGGATTCTGCGGGTAGCGCCGGCGGCCATCAATCCGGCGGACCGGCGGCATCTGCTCGGACGGACCGGAGACCCGGGCCGCCGGCCAGCGAACGACCGAGCCGCTGCTCGGAGGGTTTACGTCAGGATGCCGACTGGCCGCGCGTTGCGCCCCCGCGATAGCGGGCGACCGGTTGCTGCTTCCGGGGACTAGACGAGATCCCTGTCCCAGACCTTGACGAGCCGGACTGAGCCGCCGGATCGGGCGCCCGTCGTTCTGGCCCCCGGCTTCCCGAAGCCCTCTTCGGCCGTGGTGACAAACGAGGTATAGGCGATCAGCAGGCTCAGAATCGCCCCGCCGGTCCACGCTGTCAGCAGGCCTGCCAGGTATCCGGAATGATCCCCCACGACAGCGCCCGCAAGGGTCGCAATGCCGTAGCCGATCAGCAATGCTCGTGTTGCCACCATAAAGGCCTTACCGCTCGTTCGGATCATATGAAGCCAGACCTCTTGTTAACGCAGGGTAAACGCACAACTGATAATTGCAAAAATCTTGTCAGAAACGAGGCAAGCCGCCGGAATTGGCCAAGATTCCGGGGTGCTTGGTGGCACCTGACTGAGATGCGCAGATGCCGTCTGCCGCCCGGCAACCAGTTCGTGCGTCGCGTGACGGCCCCTCTGACGGCGCCCTACCGGCGCCCCCGGGGCGTCCCCGGCGGGGGGCACTAGCGCGGAAGCGGGTGGGATGATACCATCATTCTAGATGCTCGCTCCGGGGGTGGAGATGCGGCTTTCTCGGCTCGTACCGATGATCCTGATCTTCGCGACTTGCGCGAGCGTCCCCCCGGCAGGGGCGGCCAGCGACGGTGACAACGTCGTTCTGGGGGAACACCTGGCCGCGCTTCTGCGTGCGGGTCGCGGCGTCATCTCGAAGCACCAGGACGTGATCAACGATCCGGCGATCGGCGACAAGGGCGTCGACGGCGAAAGCGTTATCAGCGAAGCAGTCGCATCCTATACGGACAAGGTGGGCGCGCCGCCGCTCTCCGACGCAACGCCGGAGCCGGAACGCCTCCTGATGCAGGCGCTGATGGACTCGATGCGCGAGGTCGTCGACGAGCACGAGGCCGAGATCGACACGCCCGGTATGGGCTTCAAGGGCTTTATCCCGGCCGTCTACGGACGGCTGGTCGGCGAGCGTTTCGCCGAGAAGGTCGGCAGCGAGGCTCGCATCAAGGTGACCGCGCCGGTCAACCTCGTCCGCAACCGAAAGGCGCGCCCGGATGACTGGGAGAAGTCCGTCATCGAAGGAAGGTTCCTGCGCCCGGACTGGAAGAAGGGCGAGGCCGTCACCGAGCACGCCGAGATGGCCGGCCGGCCGGCGTTCCGGATGCTGATGCCCGAATACTACTCCGCCTCGTGCCTGACCTGCCACGGCAGCCCGGCCGGCGAGGTCGATGTGACCGGATACCCGAAAGAGGGCGGCGCGGAGGGCGATCTCGGCGGAGCGATCAGCATCACCCTGTTCCAATGACGGACGCGCCTGCCGTCGGCGGCATGCGCGGACGGTTTCGGGTGATGCGACAGAGCCGCATCCCGCTGCGGGTGGTCTCGCTCTCGACCCTGCTGCTGGGCGCACTGATCATCAGCCTGGCCTTCATGGCGTTCGACCTGCTCGCAACCCAGCGGCGGGTCGAGCGGGCGACCGGACTATTCCACCGGCTCGAGCTGGCGGCCGCCGCGCAGCATCATTTCGACGAGGTTCGGTACTGGATGACAGACCTCTCGGTCAGCCTGCTGACGCTGTCCGAGAAGCGCTCGCGCGAGGCGCTGGCCGAACTCGGCGCCGATCTCGACAGGATCGGCGGGTTCGCGCCGGTGGCGGCCGACGAGATCCGGGCTGAATCCGTCGCCTATTTCGACCGGGCGCTGGACGCCGCCGATGCCTACACCGACGAGAATCGGGTCATCGGGAACAGCCATCTCGCCGCCGCCCGCGTCCACAGCGACGCGGTGGAGAAATCCCTCACCGCCTTGATCGCCCAGCTCGAGCGCGAGGCCACCGAGGCGCGCGACATGGCCGCCACCACGGCGCGCGCCTCGGTGCTCCGTGCCGGGATCGCGGCGGCCGTCATCACGCTGAGCGGGATCCTGCTGACGCTGCTGGTGCTGCGCTCGATCCTGCGCCCGCTCCGCAGCATCGACAGGGCAATGGCGGCGCTCGGCGCCGGGCGGCTGGACGTCGACCTGCCGCCGGAGGGCGAGGACGAGCTGGGCCGCATGGCGCGGACCCTGCGGATGTTCCGCGACAGCCAGATTGAGCGCGAGCGCCTGGAAGCCGCCGCCGAGCGGCAGAGTGCGACGATCCGGACCGCGGTCGAGACCGTGCCGGACGGCTTCGCCCTCTACGACGCCGACGACCGGCTGGTGCTGGTCAACGAGCGCTACCGCCGGATTTTCCCGGAGGTCGCCGAAATGGCAGTCCCGGGGACTCCGTTCTCCGAGCTTCTCCGCGCCCAGGCGGTACTCGGCGGGGTCGACAGGGGCGACCGCTCGGTCGAGGACTGGATTGCCGAGCGGATGCGCCACCACCGCAACCCGGATGGCGTGGCCGAGCAGCGCCGTGCCGGGGGCACCATGCTGCGCATCGCCAAGCGCAAGACGCCGGACGGCGGCACGGTCGCGGTCTACAGCGACATCACCGACCTCATCCTGCGCCAGGAAGAACTGGAGCAGGCGCGCGCTGGTGCCGAGGCGGCGAACGAGGCGAAGAGCCGCTTCCTCGCCTCGATGAGCCATGAGCTTCGGACGCCACTGAACGCCATCATCGGCTACAGCGAGATGCTGATCGAGGACGCCGGCGAGGAAGGGCAGGACCACATGGTCTCCGACCTCGAGAAGATCACCGGCTCGGGGCGCCATCTGCTGTCTCTCATCAACGACATCCTCGACCTCTCGAAGATCGAGGCGGGTAAGATGGAGATTTATGTCGAGCGCTTCGACCTTCGCGAACTGCTCGAGGACGTACGGTCGACGGTGCACCCGCTGATAGAAAAGAAGGGCAATCGCCTGACGCTGGAGGTGGAGGTCAATTCGGCCGAGGTCGAGACCGACAAGACCAAGCTGCGGCAGAACCTTTTCAACCTTCTGTCGAACGCAGCCAAGTTCACCGAGGGCGGCGAAATCCTCCTGCGCGCCCGGCGCTGGAGCGAAGACGGCACGGACTGGCTCGAGTTCGCCGTCACCGACAGCGGCATCGGTATGACCGAGGCGCAGCAGGCCAAGCTGTTTCAGGCCTTCTCGCAGGCGGACAGCTCGACGACGAGGAACTACGGCGGCACAGGCTTGGGCCTGGCAATCACCAAGGCCTTCGTCCAGATGGCGGGCGGCACGATCACGGTCGAGAGCGCCCCCGGGCGAGGCTCGACCTTCAGCTTTCGCATCCCTGCCGAGTGCCCGACCAAGGAAGCGCCGCCCGAAGAGCCTGTGCCGGCCGCCGGTACCCGTGGCCGGGTGCTGGTAATCGACGACGAGAAGCGGGCGCGGACGTCGCTGTCCGATGCAATTCGCGCCGGCGGCTTCGATGTCGTGGAAGCCGAGAGCGGCGCCGCCGGGCTGGCGGTCGCCCGCGCGGCACGGCCCGACGCCATCGTCCTGGACGTGATCATGCCTGAGCAGGACGGCTGGTCCGTGCTGCAGGAGATCAAGTCAGACGACGCCCTCTGCGGCATCCCGGTCGTCCTCGCGACCGTCGTCTCGGATCGCGAGATGGGGCTGGCGTTCGGCGCCGCCGGCCACCTGACCAAGCCGGTCGATCCCGCCGAACTGCTACGGACACTCGACGCGCTGGCGGGGAGCGGCGGGCGCGAGGTGCTGGTCGTCGACGACGATCCGTCGACACGCGCCTTTTGCCGGCGTATCCTCTCGCGCGAGGGATGGGCGGTGCGCGAGGCGCCCGACGGCATTCGCGGGCTGGACGAGGTCAGGGCGCGGCGGCCGACGCTGGTTCTGCTTGACCTGATGATGCCGGAAATGGACGGCTTCGAGGTGCTGCGGAGCTTGCAGGAGACACCCGACCTGGCCGATCTGCCGGTCATCGTCATCACCTCGAGGGACCTGAGCAGGGACGAGATCGACTGGCTCCAGGCGCGCACGACAGACGTCGTCCGCAAGGGGCTGCATGGGCGCGCGGAGCTCGTCGCCGCGCTGAAGCGCCATGTCGGGCAAAAGACGACCGCGTGAGGAGGCGTGCCGCATGGCGAGGATCCTGATCGTCGAGGACAACGAAATGAACCGCGACATGCTCTCGCGTCGGCTGCAGCGGCGCGGCTACGAGGTTGTCATCGCGACCGATGGCGAGGCCGGGGTCGCGGCGACGACCGAGTCTCGCCCCGACCTCGTGCTGATGGACATGAGCCTGCCGGTCATCGACGGCTGGGAGGCGACGCGGCGCATCAAGGCCGACCCCGCCACCGCGGGCATCCCTGTCATCGCGCTGACGGCGCACGCCATGGCGGGCGACCGCGACCGGGCGCTGGAAGCCGGCTGCGATGACTACGACACCAAGCCGATCGAGCTGCCCGGCCTGCTCGAGAAGATCGCCCGGCTGATCGGCCCCTGATGGCGCTGCCCGGCGAGCGGACAATCGACCGCGCCTACGCCGCCGGGCTGGCGCAGCGGCTGGCCGGGCCGACTCAGGCGCTGCTCGGCTTTCAGGAGCTGATCGTCGAGACGGTGCGCGAGACCGGCCCCGAGGACGCGGTCGAGGACCTCGAGAAGGTGCTGGTCGCGGCCCGTGCATTGGACGCGCTGGTCGCGGGACTGCTTGGCGAGGGCGGACAGGCGGTCGAGGGCCGAGCGGCGGTCGACGACGAGGCCGCAGAGGCGAAGCTTCGCCACGACCTGCGCACGCCGATCAACGCCATCCTCGGCTATTCCGAGATGGTCGCGGAGGATTTCGGCGACGCGCTGCCGGCCCGCGTCGCGCGCGACATCGACACCGTCCAGGCCCAGGCCCGAGTGCTGCTGGAGCGTATTGACGCGCTGGTCGAGCACGTCCGAAGCGACGAGCCCCAACTCGGCGCCGATGCGGCCGACCTGACCATCGCGGCGCAGCTCGCGCGGACCATCGACGCGCGCCCCGTGCAGGTCGCGGGCGAGCCCGGACGCATCCTCGTCGTCGACGACGTCAAGACGAACCGCGACCTGCTGGCCCGCCGGCTGCGCCGAGACGGACACATGGTCGTCAAGGCTCGCTCGGGCGAGCACGCGCTCGGCATCCTTCGCGAGCAGGAGTTCGACCTGCTGATGATCGACATCCTGATGCCCGGCATGAACGGGATCGAACTGTTGCACCGGATCAAGTCTGATCCGCGGCTGCACGGGGTGCCGGTGCTGATGATCTCGGGGTTGAAGGAGGAGTCGGCGGTGCTGCGCTGCATCGCCGAGGGCGCCGAGGACTACCTGCCGAAACCCGTCGACACCGTCTTGCTGCGGGCCCGCATCCAGGCCTGCCTCGAGCGTCGGCGCTGGCGCGAGCGCGAGCAACGCTACCTGTCGCAGATCCAGGCCGAGATGGACCGGGCGAACGGGCTGCTGCACGCCGTCCTGCCGACGCTGATCGTCGAGCGGCTGAACGGCGGCGAGACGGTGATCGCCGACCGCTTCGATGCTGCGACGATCGTTTTCGCTGACATCGTCGGATTCTCGCCGATGGCGGCGCGGACGTCGCCGTCGCGGCTGCTGAAGCGGCTGGGCGTGTTGTTCTCGCGGTTCGACGAACTTGCCGAGGCGCACGGGGTCGAGAAGATCAAGACGATCGGCGACGCCTACATGGCCGCGTCCGGCATCCCCGAGCCGCACCCGGACCACGCGCTGTCGGCGGTCAGCTTTGCCCGCGCCATTCTGTCGGACCTGGGCGGCGGCGACGACGATGACACACGCCTGCATCTGCGCGTCGGCATTCACACCGGCCCCGTCGTCGCCGGGCTGATCGGCCGCAAGCGCTTCGTCTACGATGTCTGGGGGCACACGGTGAACATCGCGAGCCGGCTGGAATCGACCGGCGTCGCCGGCAGGATTCACATCTCGCAGAGCACGCTCGAGGCGCTGAACGGGCGGGCCGAGGTCGAATTCGAGGGGCGAGACCGAGATGAAGGGCGTCGGCCGGATGGCGACCTACCTCGTCCTGTTCTGACCGGGCGTCGGGCGCCGACCGAGGGCCGTCGTCCCGATCAGGCCCGGCACGTCATCGCCCGGCATGTCTCAGTCGACGACCCGGGTCGCCAGCCGATAGTCGAGCAGCTCCTTCTCGACCAGCAGGTAGATGTCGTCGGGCGGCGTCTTGAGGGCGTGGACCATGATCAGCGGGTCGATGCCCATCTCGCCGAGATATTCCAGCGTGTCGCCCTGCCCGTCCTGGATGCCCTGCACCGCCAGAAAGGCGGGCAGCACGGTCTTCCTGTCGTGAAAGTGCTGGTGCACACCGACCCAGCCGGTGCGCGAAACGGTACGCTCGACGCCGCCGGCCAGTATGTAGGGGCAGGACGACAGGCAGGCCGCATCGGGCACGATCAGCGTGTTCATGCGGTGCGCGCGGATGGTGCGGCCGATCCGTTGCGCCTCGCGCACGCGGCCGCCAGGGCTGTAGAGCGCGATCGTCTTCGGCGGATCGGCCATGTCCGCGATCTCGGCGTTGAAGCGATGCGCGTCGCCCTCCTCGATCGAGCCGGCAATCAGCAGGACGGGGCCGTATTCGTCGGTCTGCTGCACCGAGAAGGTCAGGCCGCGCGGCAGGGTTGGCGGCAGCACGACCGGCGAATCCACATGGCCGGGCCCCAGCGCGGGTCCGTGCGCCGGGATCGTGACGGGGGCGAAGGGACGCGTCTGGTCGCCGGGCGAGACGGGCTGCGTGGTCACCCGCTCGATGCCGTTCCGGCCGAGCCACATCGCCCAGTTCCAGGCGTCGTCGGCCATGATGGCGCCCGCAATGGCGGTCTGGGCTGCAAGGCAGAGCCAGATGACCGCCCGCGCCGATGGCAGCCAGCGCCGGACGGCAGACGTGGGGGCGGAGATTCCGGCGGAGGGGTCCGCGGCAGCGGCGCTCATCGCGTCCCGCCCGGGCTCAGTCGCGCACCGGGCGAATCGCCGCGGCGCGCGTCGCCTCGGCGTCCTGCGCGCGGATCCGCGCCTGCAAGTCACGGTCGGCGGCGCCCATCGACGCCTCGATGTCCTTCATGGCGCGCATCGCGGTGCGCAGGTCGGCGAGGGTCATGGTCTCCTCGAGACTGACCCCCTCCTTGCCGCGGCGGATCGCCGCCTGCGTGATGGCGAGGATGAAGACCAGCACGCCCGGCAGCAGGTCGATGGCGATGGCGCCCGCCCAGCTCGGGGCGAAGTTGGCGGCATACTTGATGACGGCGTCGGCGGCCGAGATGGGCGTGTAGGTCGTCTCGGCCGGCGGCGGCATGGCCAGCACTTCCTCGGCGGCCTGCTTCAGCGTCTGGGCGCGCAGGTCCAGCGCCTCGCGCACCGAGGCGATCGTCGCCGCCTGGTCCGAGCGGATCTGCGCGCTGGCGCCGTCGAGCTCGGGCAGCACGACCGAGGCGCGCAGATCCTCGGCGGCGCGGGCGACCAGCGGCGCCACCTGGAGCTGGCGGAGCCGCGTGATGATGCCGGCGAGGCGGACGGATTCCTCGGAGAAGAGGACCGAGCGGTCCTCGACCGGCCCCTGCTCGACGATCAGCTTGCGCATCCGGCTGAGGATCTCGTTGCCTTCCTCGAAGGCGGCGCCGATCGGGGCCTCCTGCGCCTCGATCTGCGTCTCCAGCGCCTGCAGCTCGTCCGTCTTCTGCGTCAGCAGCTTGAAGACGGCGCCCTGCCCGGCCACGCCGGAGAGGTTGCCGCTGGATTCCTGCGCAGCAAGGGCGTCGAAGTTGTCGCGCGCGCGGGCGACGTCGCGCTGGAGACCCTGCGCGGACTGCGCGATCAGGTTGGCGCGCTCCAGCGCCGACTGGTACTCCTGCACGGTCTGCTTGAGATGCTGTTCGACGGCGGCCGAGCCGGCCAGTGCGGCGGCGTTCAGCCAGCTCGACATGGCGACGATGGCGGCAGAGCCGACCGCCATGGCGACGATCAGGCCGATATAGCTGCCGGCGCCGCGCATCGCGGGCAGAAGGCGCAGCATGTAGCTCCAGAAGACGAAGATGCCGACCGAGACGGCGATCGAATAGGCCACCGCTGCCAGGAACACCATCGGACCGGACCCGTCGAGGAGCGACGAGACGCCCAGATAGGTGTAGATGCCGGAGGCGACCGCCAGCACGCCCAGCGCAGCCGAGGTGAAGGTGCCGAGCCAGGCGAGATGGCCCTCGAGCTCGCGCGCGGCGCGCAGCCCTACGGCGTCGGCATGGGAGACGTGGTCGTCGGACATGGCATCCTCCCGCGCGCTCCTGTGCCCGGGCGCGGGTCGCAGGTTACCGCGACCGACCAATTCCGGCCAAGGGGATCCGCTGTTCAAAAACCGGCCCGACTGTTCCGAAACGGGTCAGTCCGGCAGCGGCCCGCCCACGGAGACGGGCGTGGTGCCCGGCCATTCGTCTGCGTAGCTGCGGCTGGCCGGTTGAATGGACGGGGCCCTGGTTCCCGGCGCGCGGATCAGGCCGAGCAACTGGCGCGGCCCCCAGGTCACGGCGCGGGCGAGCGGGTTCTTGCGGAATGCCGCCTTGCCCTTCTCGACCTGCATGACGTTCTCGATGCGGCGGTCGAGGAAGGCCCACGTCGAGGTGAAGTCGGTCGAGTGGTCGCCCAGCCAGTAAAGCATGGTCGACGAGATCACCGAGGCCAGGATGGCCCGCTTGGTGTACCAGTTGTAGTCGGTCGCCGTGTCGCCGCAGCGCGTCCAGATCAGGTCCGCCGTCTCCCAGACCGCGCGCGCTCCCTCCGGCGCATTCATCGGCAGTGCAAACAGTGAGGCGCCGCGACGAACTGCCTCGCGATGGTCGGCGACGATCTCGATGCGCTTGCGGACGCAGAAGGCGATGCGGTCGCGGATGCGCATCGTCTCAAGGTCGGCACGATCCAGCGCCTGCGCGAGCTGCCGGTCGGCGCGGCGGTGGAAGGCCAGCGCCATGTCGATGCCGCCGCGCGGGAAGGCCAGGCGGGCCAGAGCCATGTCGTCGCCCGTCTCGGTGGCAGCGCGGCGCAGCGTTGTCTCGGTCCAGCCGTCGAAGACGACATCGGGCAGGGCGGCGTCGAGAAGCCGATCGCGCGCCGCCGCCAGGCGGTCATCCTCGAGGTCGGCGCCCGGGTCGGTCGCGCGCTCGGACCCCGTGGAACCCCCTGTGGAATCCATCCCGTTCATGGCGCGTCCTCCCCGTGTGCCCTGTGCTGGACAGTAAGCTCGACCGTCGTTATATGGTTCCGATCCCATGCAACTCGAGGCACGGAAAGGGTCTGACACTCGTGCAGGTAATGGTTCGCGACAACAATGTCGATCAAGCGCTGCGGGCGCTGAAGAAGAAGATGCAGCGTGAGGGCATCTTCCGAGAGATGAAGCTGCGGCAGCACTACGAAAAGCCGTCGGAGAAGCGGGCGCGCGAAAAGGCCGAGGCGATCCGCCGGGCGCGCAAGCTGGCACGCAAGAAGGCGCAGCGCGAAGGGCTGCTCTGAGCGCAGGACGGCCACGCGCGCCGCTTGCGGGCACGTATCGCGACCCCCGGCGCCGCCGTTGCCGGGGGTTGAGTGATTCGGGAGTCATGGGGTGGTTTGGCTGACGGATGCCCGGACGCCGGACGGCATGCGGCTATATGCCATCGGTGACGTGCATGGCTGTCTCGATGCATTGTCGCGGCTGCTGGACGCGGTCGACGCGGATCTCGCCGCGCGTCCGGTTGCTGACTGGCGGATCATCCTTCTTGGCGATTATGTCGACCGCGGGTCCGCATCGCGCGGCGTAATCGAGTTCCTGCTCGCCCGCGCCGCCAGCGATTCTCGGCTGCTGTTCCTGCGCGGCAACCACGACGCGATGTTCGCCGGCGCCATCGCCGGCGACCGGCGATTGGGCGAGATCTGGCTGAACAATGGCGGCGTAGAGACGCTCGAGAGCTACGGCCTGAACCTGGCCGATTTCATCGAGGCGCTGCGCGCCGAACGGCCGGTGCAGGAAACGATCCCCGCGACACATCGCGCCTTCCTGGACGGGCTGGAGCACAGCCAGCGCTTCGGCGACTACTATTTCGTGCATGCCGGAATCGACCCGTATCGGTCGCTGGAGGAGCAGGACCCCGAAACGCAGATGTGGATCCGCGACCGTTTCCTTTCCAGCCCGAGGCAGCACGACGCGGTGGTCGTCCATGGCCACACGCCAGTGCAGGGCGTCGAGGTGCGGCCGAACCGGATCGGCATCGACACCGGGGCGGTCTTCGGCGGCACGCTGTCCTGCCTGGTACTCGAGGGCGTCGACAGGGCGTTATTGACCCCGTCAGGACTGACCGCGCTGCCGGGCCGCAGGGCCCGCCGCGCCCGCGGCGGAGGCCGGCGGCGTGCTACGCCGCGTCCTGCGCGGCCGGCTACCGCTCCGCTTCGGGCGGCGGGGCTGACGGCGCACCACGGACGGTCAGGTGACCTTCGCGCGTATCCTGTATTCCGGCCGGTCCCAAGCCCGCTCGTCCAGCACGGCGGCCAGCCGGCGGGCGGCTTCCACCACCTCTTCCTCGCTGTTGTAGAGCGGCGCGAAGCCGAAACGAATCAGGTCGGGCGCGCGGAAGTCGCCGACGACATCGCGGGCGATGAGCGCCTGCATGACGGCGTAGCCCTCGGGGCAGCGGAAAGAGACCTGACTGCCGCGCCGCGCCGGATCGCGGGGCGAGGCAAGCGAGAGGCCGTGCCCGCCGCAGCGTGACTCGATCTCGGCGACGAAGCGCTCGGACAGCGCGATCGAGCGCGCCCGGACATCGGCCATGTCAACGCCCTCCCAGAGGTCGAGCGCGGCGTCGAGCGCGGTCATGGAGAGGACGGGCGGCGTGCCGACCCTCATCCGCTCGACGCCGGCGGCCGGGCGATAACCGGGGTCGAAATCGAACGGCATGGCGTGGCCCATCCAGCCGCAGAGCCGCGGGCTGACCGCCTCGGCGTGGCGGGGCGCGACATAGACGAAAGCCGGCGCGCCCGGGCCGCCGTTCAGGTACTTGTAGCCGCAGCCTACGGCAAAATCGGCGCCGGCCGTCGCCAGGTCGACGGGCAGCGCGCCAGCCGAATGCGCGAGATCCCAGACGGTCAGCGCGCCGGCAGCGTGTGCGCGCCGGGTCAGCCCGGCCATGTCGTGCAGCCGGCCGGTGCGGTAGTCGACCTCGGTCAGCATAAGGACTGCGACGCTTTCGTCGATCGCGTCGGCGACCTCGTCGGGGGCGACGGTGCGGATCTCGCACCCGGAGCCGGCCAGCAGTCCCTGCGCGACATAGAGGTCGGTCGGGAAGTTGCCGTTGTCAGACAGCACGGTGCGGCGCTGAGACCGCAGCGCCAGCGCCGCCGACAGCGCCTTGTAAAGGTTCACGCTGGTCGAATCGCAGGCCATGACGGTGCCCGGCGCGGCGCCGACAAGCCTGCCGATGCGGTCGCCGACGCGGGCCGGCAGGTCGATCCAGCCGGCCCCGGTCCAGCCGCGGATCAGCATTCCGCCCCATTCCTCGGCGACGGCATGCGCGACGCGAGCGCGCGCTGCCACGGGCAGCGGGCCGAGCGAGTTGCCGTCAAGGTAGATGAGACCGTCCGGAATTTCGAACGCGTCGCGCCGGGGCAGCCACCCGTCGCCCTTCGGGGCACCAGGCGCGGCATTCCCCGGGCCCGCGGGGTCCCCGTGCGGGGCGGCGTAGGATTCGTGTCGCATGGCCGGAACCTTCCGATGGAAACCGCGTTTTACACGGCGAGAAGGGCGTGGTCATCCGGACCGAGAACTGTCGCTCCGAATATTTGCAGACAGGCTCGTGAGAGTGATGGGACGCAGGACGCTGATTGCAACCGTCACGCCCTCGGGCAGAGGACAGACGTATCCCTGCTTCGACAGACAATTGCCCGGCTGACCGGGCACGAATTCGCCTGCGCACCTCCCCCCCCCGAGTGGTGTGTAAGCGACGGCCCCCGCCTCCCCCCAGGCGGGGGCCTTTTGATTCTCGGAGCTTGTGTTCGGCCTGTCGCGCGGCCCGCCACAACGGGGCGGCGGTTTAGCGACCTGAACGACGGTGCGCGCCGCGCCAGCCCCGAGCATGCGTCGCGCTGCAACGGCTCGGCAATCCAGGGCCGCAGTGACCGGAGGCGAGTGCCCAGGGGGCTACCCTGGTCTGTGCGGAAACCAGTCGCCGTTGATCGGCCCGTCGAGTACCATCGGGGCGACCATGCCGTCGAGACGGAGGCCGGCGACCAGCGTCGTGGTCTTGCGGTGGCCATGCGGGAAGCCCATGCGCAGCCGCTCGCCCCGGCGGCAGCGGCCGTGCGTGCGCGCCATGTTCGTCGCGGTCGTTCGCCACCGGGCTCGAACCGATGGCGCCTCGATGGCTCACTCTCGTCGATGAAAACCAGTCTCTCGGGATCGAGATCCGGCTGCGCCTCGAACCAGGCGCGGCGCTTCCTCAGGACGTTCAGGCGGTCCTGCTCGACCGCGTGGCCGGTCTTTTTTCCGCGTGATGCCGTGGCGGCGGAAGAAGCGCGAAACGGCGGAGGTGGACGTGGGATGGCCCTGTGCGGTGAGCCTGACGCGGAGCGCCTCCAGCATCTGATCGCCTTCCTACTCGAGGGCCGACATGATCTCCGAGCGCCGTTCCTCGACGCTCTTTGAGCGCGTGTCGCCGCCTTGCGGCCTCGGCTGGAAGCTCACGGGCGTCCTCCGCGATGCGTCCCAGCGGATCAGCGAGGAATCCGAAACGCCGAAGCGCCGGGCTGCCGATCGTCGGCTCAATTCAGCATCCACCGCCCCGAGCGCCGCGAACGAAGATCCATGTATAGCGACTTGCCCACCTCCTGCCCCCAGATCTGCCTCTCAAACAGAGATTCAGAACAGGCGCACCGTGGGAATCCCCCTCTGCGATTCACACCAGACGGGCACCGATCTAAGTGTACCGTCCGGGGCCTCCAATCGGCAATCTTGCCGGGCGGCCCGCGCTTCAGCTGTCTTGGGCCTGCTGTTTCCGTCCGGTGAGGAAACGCCGGCCCGCACCGGGAGGCCGAAAGGAGGGGGACCGGCCCGAAGGCCGTCCCCCGCCGTGATCACCGCGTCAGAATGTCGAGAACCAGGCCGGTCGCCTGCTCGATCAGGTAGTACTTGTCATCGGCGGTCACGTAGGCCCGACCGTCACGGGGGGTAGGCCAGCCATAATTGTAATAGTCCGGCAGAACACGGTAGCGCTCTCGCGGCAACCGATCGCCGACGCGCCAAGCGTCGCGCATGCCGGCGCGATATCCCTGCCGATAGGCATCGTCGACCTGCCGCGAACTGTCCCAGCTGTCAATGCGACTCCAGTCGCGATTCCTGTCGTGATCCCGATCGTGGCTGCGTTCGTAACGGCTGTCACGATCCCGGTTCCGGTGGTGATCGCCACGCGAATCGCGCGCCTGGTGGCCCGTGGAGCACCAGCCCTTCTTCGCGTGTCCCGGCGGACAATGCGACGGATCCGAAAACGCCGGTCCGGCGGCCAGCAGCGATGCGCCCAGCGCCGTCGCGGCGAGGAAAGTGCCCAGTCTCATGTCGGTCTCCATTATGTGTCCGAATGGCAGTGAAACGCCGAACCACCGGGTTCCCGTTCCTCGATGCGCAACCGCGAGCGGAATGAGCGTGCCGAAACCCGGGCGCGCGAGGGATTCCGAGCTGCGGGGGCCTGCGGGCGGCGAGGCGGCTGCAGCGGAGAGGCTGTGGCGCGCCGTTGACAGCCCCGCCGTCCTGCGTGACCCTCCCTCAGGGAACCCAGGAGTGCTGCGATGAAAGTATCCGTCATCCTGCAGAAGAAAGGGTCGACCGAGGTCGCCACCGTGAAACCGGCCGTCACCGTCGCCGACGCCGCCCGCGAGCTGTCGCAGCGGCGCATCGGCGCGCTAGTCGTCAGCCAGGACGGCGGCGCGATCGCCGGGATCCTGTCCGAGCGCGACGTCGTCCGGCGTCTCGGCGAGGAGGGAACCGACGTGCTCGCTCGGTCCGTTTCGGAGTTGATGACCGCAAAGGTCGAGACCTGCACCGTCGAGGACACCGCCTTCGAACTGCTCGGCCGCATGACGAGCGGCCGCTTCCGGCACATGCCGGTGGTCGGGGCCGACGGTCAGCTGGCCGGCATCTTGTCGATCGGCGACGTCGTCAAGGCGCGACTGGAGGAGATCGAGGCCGAGAACGCGGCGATGGCCGACATGCTGAGCGGCTGACGCCGTTCTTTCGACCAGGCGCCAATCGGCGCCGTCTCGCCCGGCCAATCAGCCCGTGGGGTTGACCGCGCCGGCGCAACGATGTTGCGTGCCCCGCATTCTGATCCGGCACGAGGGGAAACGGCGGTGGGAATGGTGCGCATCGGACTTTACCCGGGGACATTCGACCCCGTCACGCGCGGCCACAAGGACATAATCCGGCGCGCGGCCAAGCTGGTAGACCGGTTGATCATCGGCGTCGCGATCAACCGGGACAAGGCACCGCTGTTCACGCTGGACGAGCGTGTCCAGATGATCCGGCGCGAAACCGCCCCCATCGCCGAGAAGACCGGCGTCGACATCGAGCCGCGCCCGTTCGAGAACCTACTGATGAACTTTGCCGAGGAAGTCGGCGCTTCTGTCATCATCCGCGGGCTGCGCGCCGTCTCCGATTTCGAATACGAGTTCCAGATGGTCGGCATGAACCGGGCACTGAACGCCGAGATCGAGATGGTCTTCCTGATGGCCGAGGCGCAGCACCAGGCGATCGCCTCGAAGCTGGTCAAGGAGATCGCTCGGTTGGGCGGCGACGTATCGAAGTTCGTCTCGCCCGAGGTCGACGCGGCGCTGCGTGCCAAGTTCGCCGCCGGCAACGGCGAGCGCAGGGCGGGATGACGCGGGGATGAGGGTCTTCCTGGCCGGCGCGACTGGCTACATCGGAGGCTCGGTCGCGGCGCGCCTGCTGGCTGACGGCCATGCGGTCGCGGGCCTGGTGCGCGATCCCGCCCGCGCCGACGCGCTGCGCGGGACGGGTGTCGAGCCGGTCATCGGCTCGTTGGACGACGCGGCCGTCCTGGCCGGGGCGGCGCGCGACACCGATGCCGTCGTCAACGCTGCCAGCGCCGACCACCGGGGTGCCGTCGAGGCGATCCTCGGCGCGCTGGCGGGGTCGGGCAAGACGTACCTGCACACCAGCGGCTCCAGCATCGTGGGGACGCGCAGCGGTGGCCACGCCACGGACGCGATCTTCGACGAGGACACGCCATTCACCCCCTCGCCCGCCCGCGCCGCGCGTGTCGCCCTGAACGAGCGGATCCTGGCCTCGGCGGCGGAAGGCATCCGCACGGTGATCATCGCGCCCGCCCTGATCTACGGCACGGGCCGCGGGCTGTCGCCGGACAGCATGCAGGTGCCCTGGCTGATCGCGACAGCCAGTCGGCACGGGGTGCCGCGGCACCTCGGCCCGGGCGAGAACGTCTGGTCGAACGTCCACATCGACGACCTCGCCGGTCTCTACGCGCTGGCCCTCGAGCGCGCGCCGGCAGGAGCGTTCTATTGGGCCGAGAACGGCGAGGTGTCGATGCGCGATGTCTGCCGGGCGATCGGCCGGGCGCTGGCGCTCGGCGACCGGAGCGAGCCGATGACCGCAGCGCAGGCCGCCGCCGAATGGGGCGAGGGGCCGGCCGAGGACACGATGGGATCGAACAGCCGCGTGCGCGCCAGACGGGCGCGCGACGAGCTGGGCTGGCACCCCTCGGCACCGTCATTGATGCACGAGATCGAGCACGGCTGCTACGCGGGCGGCTGACGGCGCGCGGCCGGTGTCGGGTCGCCGCCCGCCGCACCCAGTTTGTCCGGCGCGCTCGACCGCCGCGTTTGACTGGCGGCGCCCCCGGCGCTAGCAGTCGCCCCTCATCCCAACCTTGGAGGACACATGTTCCGAACGATGCTCGCCGCGATGGCGCTCCTGTTCTCCGTTTCCCTCACCCAGGAGGCATTCGCCGTGAACAAGCAATACCTGACGCTCCAGCTCGATTCCGGCACGGTGAAGATCGAGCTGCTGCCCGACGTCGCGCCCAAGCACGTCGAGCGCATCACCACGCTGGCGAAGCAGGGCGCCTATGACGACGTCGCCTTTCACCGCGTGATCGACGGCTTCATGGCGCAAACCGGCGATGTCGAGTTCGGCAAGGTCGGCCCGAACGGCCAGGTCAGCCCACGCGCCGGCACCGGCGGCTCCGACATGCCCGACCTGCCGGCCGAGTTCAGCGACACCCCCTTCGAGCGCGGCGTCGTCGGCATGGCGCGCAGCTCGAACCCGAACTCGGCCAACTCGCAGTTCTTCATCATGTTCGCCCCGGCGCCGCACCTGAACGGCCAGTACACGGTCGTCGGCCGCGTCGTTGAAGGCATGGAGAACGTCGACGCGATCAAGCGCGGCACCGGCCAGGGCGGCACGGTCAGCGAGCCGGACAAGATCGTCAAGGCGACCGTCAGCGGCGAGTGATCCGGGACAGATCGGAAAAAGAAGGGCGGCCCGCTGTACGGCGGGCCGCCCTTTCTCATTGCGGCGTCAGTGGAATCAGGCCGGCTCCTGCTCGCGCATGTCGGCCGGGTCGATGCCGGCGACGGCAACGGGGGCCTTCATGGCGTCGCGACGGAAGGGCTCGCCCAGCTCCTGGTTCAGGATGACCTCGATGAACACCGTCTCGCCACGTGCCTGCGCCTCGATGGCGTCAGCCAGCGCCTTGGTCAGCTCGTTCATCGTGCGGGCCTGTACGCCCTTCAGGCCGCAGGCTTCGGCAATGCCGGCGTAGCTGACATCGAGGTCCAGCTCGGTGCCGACGAAGTTGTCCTTGTACCAGAGCGTCGAGTTCCGCTTCTCGGCGCCCCACTGGTAGTTACGGAAGACGATCATCGTGATCGACGGCCAGTCCTCGCGGCCGCAGGCGGTCATCTCGTTCATGCTGATGCCGAAGGCGCCGTCGCCGGCGAAGCCGACGACCGGCGTGTCAGGGCAGCCTATCTTGGCCCCCAGGATCGACGGGAAGCCGTAGCCGCAGGGGCCGAACAGGCCCGGCGCCAGGTATTTCCGCCCCTCCTCGAAGGTCGGGTAGGCATTGCCGATGGCGCAGTTGTTGCCGATGTCGGACGAGATGATCGCCTCGCGCGGCAGCGCCGCCTGGATGGCGCGCCAGGCCTTTCGCGGGCTCATGTGCTCGGGCTGGCGATCGCGGGCACGCTGGTTCCAGGTCGTACCCTTGTCGTCCTCCTCGTGGTCCATCGAGCTGAGCTCCTGCGCCCAGCGCGACTTGGTCTCGGCGATCAGGTCGCGGCGCTTCTGCCGGCCCTCGTCACCGGCCACGTCGGAGAGCGCGCCGAGCAGGCGCTCGGCGACCAGCTTGGCGTCGCCGATGATGCCGACCGCGACGGGCTTGGTCAGGCCGATGCGGTCGGGGTTGATGTCGACCTGGATCAGCTTCGCCTTGGCCGGCCAGTACTCCATGCCATAGCCCGGCAGCGTCGAGAAAGGATTGAGCCGAGTGCCGAGCGCCAGCACGACGTCGGCCTGCTTGATCAGCTCCATCGCCGCCTTCGAGCCGTTGTAGCCGAGCGGGCCGGCGAACAGCGGATGCGAGCCCGGGAAGGCGTCGTTGTGCTGGTAGTTGCAGCAGACCGGGGCGTCGAGGCGCTCGGCCAGCGCCTTCGAGGCCGGGATGCCACCGGCCAGCACGACGCCGGCGCCGTTCAGGATCACCGGGAACCTGGCCTCGCTCAGCAGCTTCGCCGCCTCGGCGATCGCCTCGGCGCCGCCGGCCGGGACGTTCGAACTCGACGATGGCGGGCAGCTCGATGTCGACCTGCTGCGTCCAGAAATCGCGCGGCACGTTGATCTGCGCCGGGGCCGACAGGCGGCGCGCCTTGAGGATCACGCGGTTCAGCACCTCGGCGATGCGGGTCGGGTCGCGCACCTCCTCCTGGTAGCAGACCATGTCCTCGAACAGCTTCATCTGCTCGACTTCCTGGAAACCGCCCTGCCCGATGGTCTTGTTGGCCGCCTGCGGCGTGACCAGCAGCATCGGCGTGTGGTTCCAGTAGGCGGTCTTGATCGCGGTGACGAAGTTGGTGATGCCCGGCCCGTTCTGGGCGATGCACATGCCCATCTTGCCGCTGGCGCGCGTGTAGCCGTCGCACATGTAGCCGCCGTTGCATTCGTGCGCGACGTCCCAGAAGCGGATGCCGGCCTGCGGGAACAGGTCGCTGATCGGCATGAAGGCCGAGCCGATGATGCCGAACGCCTCGCGGATTCCGTGCCGCTGCAGCACCTTCACGAAGGCTTCTTCCGTCGTCATCTTCATGGCGTTTCTCCCGATTGCGTTGAGCCCGTGCTTGGCGACGGCGGCAGCGTGGAGCCGCGGCCGGAGCTTGTCCAGCCAGCTATCCCCCCATCTGGACCGATGATAGCGCCAGATGCCGCCGAGCCCACGGCCAGAGGAGCGCGCCCGGCCAGTGTTGAGCCAGCCATGCCGGCGCGTGCTATGGTGATCATCGAGGCAGAGCAGCGAGGGGCGACATGGCGATTCCGCGACGGCGTTTCGGGCGGACGGGGCTGGAGGTGCCGGCGATCACCTTTGGCGGCGGCTGGGTCGGCGGCGTGCTGATCCACCGCGATCAGGACGAGGCGTTCGCGGCGCTGGACCTGGCCGTCGAGGCTGGAATCGACTGGATCGACACCGCGGCGTCCTATGGCGACGGCGTCTCGGAAACCGTCATCGGCGCGTGGCTGCGCGCCCGCGCGGACGCAGCGCCGGCCGAGGATCTCGACCAAGTTCCGGCTGGACCCGGCGGCGGGCGACCTGCGCGGCCAGATGCTGCGCTCGGTCGAGGCCAGCCTGGACCGGCTCGGGCCTCCGCAATGTCGAGGTCGTCATCCTGCACAACCAGCTCGGCGAGGGCGGGCTGGCCGAGGACCAGGCGCTGCGGGTCGCCGACCTGATGGAGGAGCTGCGCGAGAACAATCTCTGCCGGGCGCTCGGCATGACCGCGCTCGGCGACCCGGCCGCGCTGCTACGCGTCGTCGGCGTCCGGCAAGTTCGACGTCGCGCAGGTCTACTGCAACATGCTGAACCCGACGGCGTGGATGCCGCGTACGGGCTGGAACAGCACGGATTTCGCCGGGCTGCTGGATGCCTGCGCAGGAGCGGGACATGGGCGTCATGGGCATCCGCATCTTCGCGGCCGGCCACTTGGCCAGCCAGCAGCGGCACGGGCGGGAGATCCCGATCACCGCCAATGCCGACGACGCGGCCGAGGCGGCGCGCGCGACGGCCGTCGTGGCCGCGATGGGCGGTGCGCACGGCACGCCCGCCCAGGCGGCGCTTCGCTTCGGGCTGGCCTGCCCGGGCCTCTCGACCATCGTCGTCGGGCTGGGCGAGATCGCCCATCTGCGCGAGGCCATCGCCGCGGTCGAGATGGGGCCGCTGCCCGACGAGGCGATCCGCGCGCTCGAAGCGGCCTGGGAGAGTCCGGCCTTCACGGGCTGAGCCGCCTCCGCGGCCGCGCCCACTGTAGGCGGACGGCGCAAGACGGCAATTGATCTTCAACGCCGGCAGCGATCCGGCGGCAGGCCGGTCGCGCCTGCGGTCCGTCAGAGCCGCCAGTCGTCGATTGCCGCGATGTCATCGTCGGACATGCCGAAATGATGCGCGATCTCGTGAACCAGGACATGCGCGATCAGCGCATCCAGCGCCACATCGCCGCGCGCCGCCCATTCGTCGAGAATCGGCCGGCGGAACAGCCATACCGCGTCGGGCATGGTCATGATGTCGCTGACCGACCGCTCGGTCAGCGCGATGCCGCTGTAGAGCCCGGTCAGCTCGAAGGGGTCTTCGATGCCAAGTTCGTTCAGCACCTCGTCCTCGGCGAAATCGGCAACGTGGACCACGACGCCTCCGCAGCGCTCGCGGAAGATCTCTCGGCATCGCGGCGAAGGCGGCCGCGGCCATTTCCTCGAAATCGCCGAGGCCGGGCGCGGTGTCGGAAACGATGCTCATGCCGCGGCGGTAGGACGACGACAGAGCCTCGTCAAGCGAGCGCGCCGGGAGGCCCGAAATTCGGGCCGAAGGCGCTTGACGGCCGGCCCTCGCCTCGCCTACATGCGGGCTCTCGCCTCCCGGTCTGCCGGGCGCGGGGATGCGCGGTTGTAGCTCAGTCGGTTAGAGTACCGGCCTGTCACGCCGGGGGTCGCGGGTTCGAGTCCCGTCAACCGCGCCACTTTCCCTGAAGATCAGCTTTCGGCAGCCGACACCGCCTTCGGTAAGGCCGTGCCGCTACCCCTCGCCGGTACCGCCGTTCTGCTGCACGACATGCGTGAGTTCGTGCGCGATCAGCTTCTGGCCGCTCGTGGTCGCGGGATTGTACTCGCCGGTCCTGAAGAAGATGTCCTGGCCGGTCGTGAACGCCCGGGCCTGCACGGCGTGACTCAGAGTCCGCGGGTCGGTGTTCGTGTGCACCGCTACCTGCGAAAAGTCGCCGCCCAGCTCGGCTTCGAAACGCTGCCGCAACGCGCCGGGCAAGGCAGAGCCTCTCTCGTGCACCGGTTTCGATGAATCGCGTCCCGCCATCGTCACGCCCCCGAACTGCGCCCCGCTGCACTCAGCGCGGGGCGTGACGTTCGGTCAACCGCGATCGCGGCCGCGCGGGGCCCTCCCGACCGCCCGGGACCGGGCGGAGCGTGGCTGCCGACGTTGACCTCGATGGCCCCGGCGGCTAGACACTGCGCAGCCTGCGGACCACCGAGCCAAGGATTTCCCAGCCAGGATTGCCCGAATGGACGTGCTGCTTCTGGAATACCTGCCAATCGTCATTTTCCTGGGCATCGCCACCGCGCTGGGCCTGGTGTTGATCCTGGCCGCGATGGTGCTGGCGGTGCGCCACCCGGACGCCGAGAAGATCTCGGCCTACGAGTGCGGAATTCAACGCCTTCGACGACGCCCGGATGAAGTTCGACGTGCGGTTCTATCTGGTCTCGATCCTGTTCATCATCTTCGACCTGGAAATCGCCTTCCTGTTCCCCTGGGCGGCATCCTTCGGCCTGCTGGGCGACACGGCATTCTGGTCGATGATGGTCTTCCTGGCGGTGCTGACGATCGGGTTCGCGTACGAGTGGAAGAAGGGTGCGCTGGAATGGGAGTGAACACGCCCGATCGGCCTGTGACTGGCGTGAACGAGCCTGACCCGACCGGCCGCGTCGTCAACCCCGACCCCGCGGCGGGGCTGGGCAGCACGCCCGTTCTGCCGACCGGCTTCTCCAACGATCTGGCGGACAAGGGTTTTCTGCTGACGACGGCCGACCAGCTGATCAACTGGTCGCGCACCGGCTCGCTGTTCTGGATGACCTTCGGCCTGGCCTGCTGCGCCGTCGAGATGATGCACACCTCGATGCCGCGATACGACGCCGAGCGCTTCGGCTTCGCCCCCCGGGCCAGCCCGCGCCAGTCGGACGTCATGATCGTCGCCGGCACGCTGACCAACAAGATGGCGCCTGCGCTGCGCAAGGTCTACGACCAGATGCCCGAGCCGCGCTATGTCATCTCGATGGGCTCGTGCGCCAATGGCGGCGGCTACTACCACTACTCGTACTCGGTGGTGCGCGGCTGCGACCGGATCGTGCCGGTCGACATCTACGTGCCCGGCTGCCCGCCGACCGCCGAGGCGCTGCTGTATGGAATCCTCCAGTTGCAGCGCAAGATCCGCCGCACCGGCACAATCGTCCGCTGAGGAGCCAATGGCCGACGCGCTCGACGAGCTTGGCGAGATGATCGCCGCCGCCCAGGCCGATACGGTGCTGGGCTATAACGTCGCGACGGGCGAGTTGACCGTGCGCGCCACGGTCACCGGCATCCGCCGGCTGTGCACCTATCTGCGCGACAACGCCGCCTGCGCCTTCACGACGCTGATCGACATCACGGGCATCGACTGGCCCGAGCGCGACGACCGGTTCGACGTCATCTACCATTTCCTGTCGATGACGCAGAACCAGCGCGTGCGCGTGCGGATCTCGCTGGCCGAGGACGAGGTGGTGCCGTCGGTCTCGGACCTCTTCTGCTCGGCCGACTGGTACGAGCGCGAGGTCTTCGACATGTTCGGCATCATGTTCTCGGGCCACCCGGACCTCCGCCGGATCCTGACCGACTACGGGTTTCGCGGCCATCCGCTGCGCAAGGACTTCCCGACCACCGGCTACACCGAGGTGCGCTATGACGAAACGCGCAAGCGCGTCGTCTACGAGCCCGTGACGCTGGTGCAGGAATACCGGGCCTTCGACTTCATGTCGCCCTGGGAGGGCGCGGAGTACATCCTTCCCGGCGACGAGAAGAACCCCGAGACGGGCAAGCGCGAGGTCTGAGTAATGGCGGCGACCCAATTCCGCGCGGCCGACCGGCCGGCGGGCTGAGCAGAAGCATCGGGGCGAGCATGGCGAAGGACGTCCAGGCGGGCGAGCAGCGCATCCGCAACTTCAACATCAACTTCGGGCCGCAGCACCCGGCGGCGCATGGCGTGCTGCGCCTGGTGCTGGAACTCGACGGCGAGATCGTCGAGCGCGTCGATCCGCATATCGGCCTGCTGCACCGCGGCACCGAGAAGCTGATGGAGAGCCGCACCTACCTGCAGAACCTGCCCTATTTCGACCGGCTGGACTATGTCGCGCCGATGAACCAGGAGCACGCTTGGTGCCTGGTGATCGAGAAGCTGGTCAAGTGCGACGGTCCCACGGCGCGCCAGCTATATCCGCGTGCTCTACTCCGAGATGGGCCGCATCCTGAACCACCTGCTGAACGTGACGACGCAGGCGATGGACGTCGGCGCGCTGACCCCGCCGCTCTGGGGGTTCGAGGAGCGCGAGAAGCTGATGGTCTTCTACGAGCGCGCCTGCGGGGCGCGGCTCCACGCCGCCTATTTCCGTCCCGGCGGCGTGCACCTCGACCTGCCGCCGCAGCTGCTCGACGACATCTGGCAGTGGACCGAGGAGTTCCCGCAGGTCCTGGACGATCTCGACGGGCTGCTGACCGACAACCGCATCTTCAAGCAGCGCAATGTCGACATCGGCGTCGTCAGCGCTGGAGCAGGCGCAGACCTGGAGCTTCTCGGGCGTCATGGTGCGCGGCTCCGGCTGGGCCTGGGATCTGCGCCGGGCGCAGCCCTACGAGCGCTACTCCGAGTTCGACTTCCGCATCCCGGTCGGCAAGCACGGCGACTGCTACGACCGCTATCTCTGCCGCATGGAGGAGATGCGCGGAGTCGACGAAGATCATGCGCCAGGCGCTGGAAAAGCTGGACGCCTGCAAGGGCGAGCCGATCATGACCGGCGACGGCAAGATGGCGCCGCCGACTCGGGGCGAGATGAAGACCTCGATGGAGGCGCTCATCCACCACTTCAAGCTCTACACCGAGGGCTTCCACGTGCCCGAGCGGCGAGGCCTATGCCTGCGTCGAGGCGCCGAAGGGCGAGTTCGGCGTCTACCTGGTCAGCGACGGCACCAACAGGCCCTACCGGGCCAAGCTGCGCGCGCCCGGCTTCCCGCACCTGGCCGCGATGGACGAGGTGTGCAGCGGCCACCTGCTGGCCGACGTGTCGGCGGTGCTGGGCTCGCTGGACGTCGTCTTCGGGGAGATCGACCGGTGAGCATGTCGGCCGCCATCCTGGCGCACAGGTCCCTCGTCCTCAGGCTTCGCTTTCGGAAAACTTCGCATGAGCGCCCGCCACCTTCACCACGAGCAGCCCGACTGCTTCGCCTTCACGCCGGCGAACGCCGAGTGGGCCGAGAAGCAGATCGCCAAGTTCCCGAAGGGGCGGCAGGCCTCGGCCGTCATCCCCCTGCTCTGGCGCGGCCAGGAGCAGGAGGGCTGGGTCACCCGGCCGATGATCGAGGAGGTCGGGCGGATGCTGGGCCTCGACCCGATCCGCGTGCTCGAGGTCGCCACCTTCTACTTCATGTTCCAGCTGCAGCCGGTCGGCGAGGTCGCGCACGTCCAGGTCTGCGGCACGACGTCGTGCATGCTGTGCGGTTCGGAAGAGTTGATGCGCGTCTGCCGCGAGAAGATCGCGCCGCAGCCGCACCAGCTTTCGGCAGATGGCCGGCTGAGCTGGGAGGAGGTCGAGTGCCTCGGCGCCTGCTCGAACGCGCCGATGGTGCAGATCGGCAAGGATTACTACGAAGATCTTACGCCGGAGATCCTGTCGGAGCTGATCGACCGATTTGCGCGGGGCGAGGTGCCTCGGCCCGGGCCGCAGAACGGGCGCTGGGCGTCGGAACCGGTGACCGGGCGGACCTCGCTGGCAGGTGATCCGGTGCATGGCGCGAATGCTTCGGTCGAGCTGGCGCTGGCGCATGGCGACACGGTCGCGCGCATTACGGGCGAGGCCGTCGCAGGCGACATGGTGCCGCCCGAGGGCCGGGAGATGATCGCCGGTCGCGACGAGGTGCCCGGCGAGCCGGCCGGACAGGCCGCTCCCGACGCGGCGCCGCACACGGAGCCTGACCGCAAGGAGCGAGCCGAACGCCCTGCCCCGCTCCGCGCCGACGAGGCCGAGACGGCCGACGAGACCGAAAAGCAGTCGGCGACCGAGCGCCAGACGCCGAAGGCCGATGCGAAGGGCAACAATGGCAGCGAGCTGCCGCCCGCGGACAAAAGCGGCCCAGCACCGGAGCCGGTGATGAGCGACCCGGCCGGCACGCCGCAAGGGCCGCCCCGAGCGCAGAGCCCGGACCTGCTGCCGGCGGCGCGCGACGGCAAGCAGGACGATCTCAAGCGCATCTCGGGCATCGGGCCAAAGCTGGAGGAGACGCTGAACGCGCTGGGCATCTGGCACTTCGACCAGATCGCCGGCTGGGGCGCGGACGACATCGCCTGGATCGATGGGCAGCTCGAGGGCTTTCGGGGCCGGGTCGAGCGCGACGACTGGGTCAGCCAGGCCAGGGCGCTGAGCCAGGGCAGCGAGCCGGGCACGGGCAAGCGGGAAACCTGAGGGGCGGGACGGAACAATGCTGGACGACAAGGACCGCATCTTCACGAACCTCTACGGGATGTTCGACCGAACGCTGGCGGGCGCGCGGGCGCGAGGGCACTGGGACGGCACGGCCGGGCTGATCCAGCGCGGTCGGGACGCGATCATCGAGGAGATGAAGTCCTCGGGCCTGCGTGGGCGCGGCGGCGCTGGCTTCCCGACCGGGCTGAAATGGTCGTTCATGCCCAAGGAGTCGGACGGCCGGCCGCACTACCTGGTCGTCAACGCCGATGAATCCGAGCCCGGCACCTGCAAGGACCGGGAGATCATGCGGCACGACCCGCATACCCTTATCGAGGGGTGCCTGATCTCCGGCTTCGCCATGGGCGCTCATGTCGCCTATATCTATCTGCGCGGTGAATACATCCGCGAGCGCGAGGCGCTGCAGATCGCCGTGGACGAGTGCTACGACGCGGGCCTGCTTGGCGCCAACGCGGCCGGGTCCGGCTGGGACTTCGACATCTACCTGCACCACGGCGCCGGCGCCTATATCTGCGGCGAGGAAACGGCGCTGCTGGAAAGCCTCGAGGGCAAGAAGGGCATGCCTCGCCTCAAGCCGCCCTTCCCGGCCGGCGTCGGTCTCTATGGCTGCCCGACGACGGTGAACAATGTCGAGTCGATCGCCGTCGCACCGACCATCCTGCGCCGCGGCGCCGCCTGGTTCGCCGGCATCGGCCGCAAGAACAACACCGGCACCAAGGTCTACGCGATCTCCGGCCACGTCAACGCGCCCTGCGTCGTCGAGGAGGCGATGTCGATCCCGCTCCGCGAGCTCCTGGATCGGCATTGCGGCGGCGTGCGGGGCGGCTGGGACAACCTGAAGGCGGTGGTGCCGGGCGGCTCCTCGGTGCCGTGCATCCCGGCGCCGCTCTGCGACGACTGCATCATGGACTTCGACCACCTGAAGGACCTGAAGTCGGGCCTCGGCACCGCGGCGGTCATCGTGATGGACCAGTCGACCGACATCATCAAGGCGATCTGGCGCTTCTCGAAGTTCTACAAGCACGAGAGCTGCGGCCAGTGCACGCCCTGCCGTGAGGGCACCGGCTGGATGATGCGCGTCATGGAGCGGCTGGTCACCGGCGAGGCGGCGGTCGAGGAGATCGACATGCTTCTGGACGTCACCAAGCAGGTCGAGGGCCACACGATCTGCGCGCTCGGCGACGCCGCAGCCTGGCCAATCCAGGGCCTGATCCGGCACTTTCGCGACGAGATCGAGGACCGGATCCGACACAAGCGCACCGGCCGCGTCAGCGCGGTGGCGGCGGAATGAGCCTGTCGACCGAGCGCTGCGGCCGCTGCGGGCGCGCGATGGTCTCGATGGAGACCGACCCTGAGGCGATCCGGGCGCTGCGCTGCTCGCGCTGCGCCCGGCGCGACGAGCGGCGGAGCGGCCGCGCCGTGGCTGCGGTCCTGGCGTGCACGGTGCTGCTGGCCGTCGTCAGCGCCTGGCAGATGCTGATCGCCTGAGGAGGTGCCGATGTGCCATTCCGTCGAGATGTACATGCCTCGCCTGACCGAGCGGACGGTCGAGCATCGCCTGGGCGCTGCCGATATTGCCACGGCCGGACGCGCGCGTACCCCGGCGGCGATCGCGGACCTCCTGTGGGCGCGGCTCTGCGGCACGTCCTCCCGAACCCTCACCCTGCACCGCGCGCCGCGCGCAATCGAGAAGGTCCGGTCATGACCGGCCGCATGCTATGCCAGTCCGGCGCCGCCGTACTGCTGGCGCTGGCCGCCGGCTGCACCGCGCGGCCCGCGCCGGGCCCGGACGCCGCCGCAAACGCGGATGCCACCGGGCCCACCGATACGCAGGTCGTCCAGGCCACCGGGGTCGGCGGCGACGTGGCCAGCTTCACCGTGCGCCGCCAGGGCCGGTTGATGCAGGTGCAGGTCTACAGGGTCGGCGGCGGTGTGCAGCGCGTCCTCGTCACCTCGCGCACCGGCCGCGGCATCGACCGTGCCGATGCGCGCCAAGCCTATGACGCCGCCTTCGCGGCAGCGCAGCAATTCGACTGCGGTGGCGGCCAGCCGATGCAGATCTATCCGGACAGCGCCACCTTCCAGGAGGACGATCAGCGCTCCGCCCTGACCCAGGGCGGGCCGGCATGGCTGTTCCAGGGACGCTGCGGGTAAGGAGAGAATATGGCGGACCTGCGCAAGATTCTGATCGACGGCCGCGAGGTGGAGGTCGATCCCAGCCTGACGCTGATCCAGGCCTGCGAGGTCGCCGGCGTCGAGATTCCGCGCTTCTGCTACCACGAGCGCCTGTCGATCGCCGGCAACTGCCGCATGTGCCTGGTCGAGATCGTCGGCGGCCCGCCCAAGCCGGCGGCGTCGTGCCACATGCAGGTGCGCGACCTGCGGCCCGGCCCCGAGGGTGCGCCGCCGGAGGTCCGGACCAACTCGCCGATGGTCAAGAAGGCGCGCGAGGGGGTGATGGAGTTCCTGCTCATCAACCACCCGCTCGACTGCCCGATCTGCGACCAGGGCGGCGAGTGCGACCTGCAGGACCAGGCGATGGCCTATGGCGTCGACTTCAGCCGGTATCGCGAGCCGAAGCGGGCATCGGTCGACCTGCATCTCGGCCCGCTGGTCGAGACGCACATGACGCGCTGTATTTCCTGCACGCGCTGCGTCCGCTTCATCACCGAGGTCGCGGGCGTCGCCGAGCTGGGCCAGACCGGTCGCGGCGAGGACGCCGAGATCACCAACTACCTCGGCAAGATCCTCGAATCCGAGATGCAGGGCAACATCGTCGACCTCTGCCCTGTCGGCGCGCTGACCAACAAGCCGTATGCCTTCACGGCGCGGCCGTGGGAGCTGCGCAAGACGCAGTCGATCGACGTCATGGACGCGCTCGGCTCGAACATCCGCATCGACGTGCGCGGTCGCGAGGTCATGCGCGTCCTGCCGCGCAACCATGACGGCGTGAACGAGGAGTGGCTGGCCGACCGCTCGCGCTATCACTGGGATGGGCTGCGCCGGCAGCGGTTGGACCGGCCGTACATCCGCGAGGACGGCAAGCTGCGCCCGGTGAGCTGGGCGCAGGCCTTCGCCGCGGTGAAGCGGGCGGTCGACGGGGCGGACGGCCGGATCGCCGCGGTTGCCGGCGACCTCGCCCCCGTCGAGGCGATGTGGGCGCTGAAAGAGCTGATGGCCCGGCTCGGCTCGGACCGCGTCGAGTGCCGGCAGGACGGTGCGAAGCTGCCCGCGGCCAACCGCTCGGCCTATGTCGGGACGGCAAAGGTCGCCGATCTCGACACCGCCGGCGCCGTCCTGATCATTGGCGCCAACCCGCGCCGCGAAGCGCCGGTGCTGAACAGCCGCATCCGCAAGGCATGGCTGGGCGGCGCCGAGGTGGCCGCGATCGGCGAGCCCGCCGACCTGACCTACCCCGTCCACCAGATGGGCGATGCGCCCGGCCTGCTGACGGGCCACGACCGCTCGAAGGCGATTGACTTCATGCGCGACAAGGCGGCCATCGTGATCGTCGGCCAGTCGGCGCTGGTCCGCCCGGACAGCGCGGCCATTCTGGGCCACGCGATGTCGCTGGCGACGGAGGCCGGGGCAAAGCTGTTGGTGCTGCACACCGCGGCCAGCCGGGTCGGCGGCATGGACATCGGCTTCGTCCACCCGGACGGGCTGGGCTGCTTCCGCGACGCGGGCGTGATCTACAACCTGGGCGCCGACGAAATCGAGATCGATGCCGGTCCCTTCGTCGTCTACCATGGCAGCCATGGCGACCGCGGCGCGCACCGCGCCGACGTCATTCTGCCGGGGGCCGCCTACTCCGAGCAATCGGGCATCTTCGTAAACCTCGAGGGACGACCGCAGATGGCGTTCCGCGGCAGCTTCCCACCGGGCGAGGCCAAGGAGGACTGGTCGATCCTGCGCGCGCTTTCGGCCGAGCTGGGCCAGACGCTGCCCTTCGACTCTCTGGACGAACTGCGCCAGCAGCTGGTCGCGGTGCACAGCCATCTGGGCGCGCTGGACCAGGTGCCGGAGAACGACTGGCAGCCGGTCGAGGCCGGTCCGATTGATGATGCGCCGATCCGTGCCCTAGCCTCGGACCACTACCTGACCAACCCGATCCTGCGCGCCTCGGCGATCATGGCCGAGATGAGCCGGCTCGCGGCCGGCCGGGCAACCGCGATGGCGGCCGAATGAGCGCAGCGCTCCGCCTCGCGCCGGCGACACTGGCCGTTACCAGGCTGGCCGGTTTCAGGCTGGCCGCCTGCACCGAGCTGAACCCGGTCAGCGAGGGCGGCTCGGACCTTGTCGACGCGCGGATCGAGCCGACCAGCGACAACCGCCTTGCCATCAGCCTGACCGCGCTGAACACTGACGGCTACGAACTGGCCCGGTGCTTGGCCAGCGGCTATGTCGACCGTCTCCGCGACGATCAGGGGACGCGCCTGCACGACGTCTTCCGGCGTAACGGCGGCCCGCTGACCGACGAGTTCCGCGTCGTCGACGGCGTGCGGAAGCAGACATCGAAGGGGGTGCAGATCTATGCCTTCGACCCTGGGCTGACGGTCGCGGACCATGACGGCCGCGACGTGTTGGCGGTGGACGTCCAGCTCGCCAGATGCGATAGGGCGGGCCTGCCGACGAGCGCGGAGTAGACGGAACAGATGAATTTCTGGGACACCGGCGCGGGAATCCTGCTGATCATCGTGGCGCAATGCCTGGCGGTGACGGTGGTGATCCTCGTCAGCCTCGCCTTCCTGCTGTACCTCGACCGCAAGGTCTGGGCCGCCGTGCAGATGCGCCGTGGGCCGAACGTCGTCGGTCCCTTCGGGCTGCTGCAATCCTTCGCCGACTTCCTCAAGTTCGTGCTGAAGGAGGTCGTCATCCCGGCAGGCGCCGACAAGGTCGTCTTCCTGCTGGCGCCGATGATGTCCTTTGTCTTCGCTGCGATCGCCTGGGCCGCCATCCCCTTCGCGAACGGCTGGGTGATCTCGGACCTGAACGTCGGCATCCTCTACATCTTCGCGATCTCGTCGCTCGGCGTCTACGGCATCATCATGGGCGGCTGGGCGTCGAACTCGAAGTACCCCTTCCTTGGCGGGCTGCGCTCGGCGGCGCAGATGGTCAGCTACGAGGTCTCGATCGGCCTGATCATCATCGGCGTGCTGATCTCGACGGGCTCGCTGAACCTGACTCGCATCGTGCTGGCGCAGGAAACCGGCTGGGGGCTGTTCGGCTGGTACTGGTTGCCGCATCTGCCGATGGTTGTGCTGTTCTTCGCCTCGGCGCTGGCCGAAACCAACCGCCCGCCCTTCGATCTGCCCGAGGCCGAATCCGAGCTCGTCGCCGGCTACCAGGTGGAATACTCGTCGACGCCGTACCTCCTGTTCATGATCGGCGAGTACATGAACATCGTGCTGATGTGTGCGCTGACGACGATCCTGTTCTTCGGCGGCTGGCTCAGCCCCGTTCCGTTCCTGCCGGACGGCGTGTTCTGGTTTGCGCTGAAGGTGCTGTTCTTCTTCTTCCTCATCGCCATGGTGAAGGCGATCGTGCCCCGCTATCGCTACGACCAGCTGATGCGACTGGGCTGGAAGGTCTTCCTGCCGATGAGCCTCGGCTGGGTCGTCATCGTTGCCTTCCTGGCAAAGTTCGGGGTTGTCGGATACGCCCGCTGGGCGGTCGGAGGCTGATTTGGGAATCCCCCTCGACAAGGCGCTGGGCTACTTCCTTCTCAAGGACTTCTGGGGCGGGATGCGGCTGGGCATGAAGTACTTCTTCAGACCCAAGGCGACGATCAACTACCCATACGAGAAGGGCCCGCTGAGCCCGCGCTTCCGCGGCGAGCACGCGCTGCGCCGCTATCCGAACGGCGAGGAACGCTGCATCGCGTGCAAGCTGTGCGAGGCCATCTGCCCCGCCCAGGCCATCACCATCGAGGCCGAGCCGCGCGTCGACGGCAGCCGGCGGACGACGCGCTACGACATCGACATGACCAAATGCATCTACTGCGGCTTTTGCCAGGAGGCATGCCCGGTCGATGCAATCGTCGAGGGTCCGAACTTCGAGTTCGCCACCGAGACGCGCGAGGAACTCTACTACAACAAGCAGAAGCTTCTCGAGAACGGCGACCGCTGGGAACGCGAGATCGCCCGCAACCTGGCCCTGGACGCGCCCTACCGATGATGCATGACTGGAATACCGGCTTCTCGCTGCACGGCGCCCCCGCGCTGGTCGTCATCCTGCTGGTGATGTTCCTGATCTACGGCATTCCAGTGATGCGCATCGTCGGCCGCGTTGGCTTTTCGCCGTGGTGGGGGCTGCTCGCGGCTCTGCCCGTCGTCAACATCGTGGCGCTCTGGGTCTTCGCCTTCCGGAGCTGGCCGTTGGACGAGGGCCGCTGACATGGATCTGACCGTCATCGCCTTCTATGTCTTCGCCACCGTCGCCGTCGCCTCGGCCCTGCTGGTCGTGCTGGCGCGCAATCCGGTTCACTCGGTGCTGTGGCTGATTCTCGCCTTCTTCTCTGCCGCCGGGCTGATGGTGCTGCTGGGGGCCGAGTTCATCGCGATGCTGCTGGTCATCGTCTATGTCGGCGCCGTGATGGTGCTTTTCCTGTTTGTCGTCATGATGCTGGACGTAGACTTCGCCGAGCTGAAAAGCGGCTTCGTCTCCTACTTGCCGCTGGGCGCGCTGATCGGCGTAATCCTGATCGTCGAGTTGGGCCTGGTGCTGGGCAACTGGGTCTTTGCCGACGCCTCGCCCGCGACGCGTATCGCCGTCATGCCGGCGCCACTGGCGATCCCCAACACGCAGGCGCTGGGGCTGCTTCTCTACGATCACTACATTCTCATCTTCCAGCTCGCCGGGCTGATCCTGCTGGTCGCCATGATCGGCGCGATCGTGCTGACGCTGCGCCATCGCACCAACGTCAAGCGGCAGGATGTCCTGGCCCAGATCTATCGCGGCCAGGACGTCGAGCTGAAGGACGTCGAGCCGGGTCAGGGGGTCTGATGCAACCCGTCATTGTCGTGGAACCCGCGCCGGCGCTCGGCGGGGTGGGGCTGGAGGGCTACCTGACGGTGGCCGCGATCCTGTTCGTCATCGGCGTCTTCGGCATCTTCGTGAACCGCCGAAACGTGATCGTCATCCTGATGTCGATCGAGCTGATCCTGCTGTCCGTCAACGTCAACCTGGTCGCCTTCTCGGCCTACCTCAACGACATGGCGGGCCAGGTCTTCACGCTGTTCGTGCTGACCGTCGCCGCCGCCGAGGCGGCGATCGGACTGGCGATTCTGGTCTGCTTCTTCCGCAACCGGGGCAGCATCGACGTCGAGGACATCAACGCGATGAAGGGTTGATCATGTACACGGCAATCCTTCTGCTGCCGCTGCTCGGCGCGGTCATCGCGGGCTTCTTCAACCGGGTCACCGGCGAGAAGATGGCGATGTGGATTACGACGGGGATCCTGTTCTTCTGCTGCGTGCTGGCGTGGATCGCGTTCTTCACGCTGCAGGGCGAGCACCCGGCCTCGATCGAGCTCTTCCCCTGGATCGTCTCGGGCGATCTCGAGGCGTGGTGGTCGATCCGCGTCGACCGGCTGACCACGGTGATGCTGGTCGTCGTCACGACCGTCTCGTCGCTCGTCCACCTCTACTCGATCGGCTACATGGACGAGGACAACTCGAAGCCGCGCTTCTTCGCCTACCTGTCGTTCTTCACCTTCGCCATGCTCGCGCTGGTGACCGGCGACAACCTGCTGCAGATCTTCTTCGGCTGGGAGGGCGTCGGCGTCGCCAGCTACCTGCTGATCGGCTTCTGGTACAAGAAGGCGTCGGCGAACGCCGCGGCGATCAAGGCCTTCATCGTCAACAGGGTTGGCGATTTCGGCTTCCTGCTCGGCATGTTCACGCTGTTCTACCTGTCCGGCTCGCTGATGCTGGACGACATCTTCGCCGACGCAGACAAGCTTTCGACACTCCGGACGCACTTCCTCGGGATGGACGTCCCCGCCCTCGAGCTCATCTGCATCCTGCTGTTCATCGGCGCCTGCGGAAAGTCGGCCCAGTTGTTGCTGCACACCTGGCTGCCCGACGCGATGGAAGGTCCGACCCCGGTCTCGGCACTGATCCACGCCGCGACCATGGTGACGGCGGGCGTCTTCCTGGTCTGCCGCATGTCGCCGCTGTTCGAGCTGGCGCCGGTGGCGCTGATGGTGGTCACGATCGTCGGAGCCGCCACGGCGTTCTTCGCCGCCACCGTCGGCCTGGTGCAGACCGACATCAAGCGCGTCATCGCCTACTCGACCTGCTCGCAGCTCGGCTACATGTTCGCCGCCGCCGGCGTCGGCGCCTACGAGGCGGCAATGTTCCACCTGTTCACGCACGCCTTCTTCAAGGCGCTGCTGTTCCTCGGCGCCGGCTCGGTCATCCACGCGATGCACCACGAGCAGGACATGCGAAAGATGGGCGGGCTGCGCAAGAAGATCCCCCTCACCTACTGGTGCATGGTCATCGGCACGCTGGCGATCACAGGCGTCGGCATCCCGCTGACGGGCATCGGCTTTGCCGGCTTCCTGTCCAAGGACGTCATAATCGAGACGACCTTTGCGCGGGGCAGCGAGGTCGGGTACATTGCCTTCGCGCTGCTGGTGGTCTCGGCCTGCTTCACCAGCTTCTACTCGTGGCGGCTGATCTTCGTCACCTTCCACGGCCGGACGCGCGCCGATCACCACACCTACGAGCACGCGCACGAGTTGCCGAGCGTCATGATGATCGCGCTCTACGTGCTGGCCGCCGGCGCGGCGCTGGCCGGCATGATCGGCGAGCCCTGGTTCGTTGGCCATCACGAGCAGGAGTGGTGGGGCGCCTCGATCTTCAACGCGCTGACGATCCACGGCGAGCACCTGCTCGAGGCGACGCACGGCGTGCCCTGGCCGGCCAAGATCGCCGCGTTCCTCGCGATGCTGGCGGGCTTCGCGGTCGCCTACACCTTCTACATCGCGCGGACCGCGCTGCCGGGCGAGTTCGCGCGCCGGCACGAGCCGCTCTACAAGTTCCTGCTGAACAAGTGGTACTTCGACGAGCTCTACGACATGATCTTCGTGGGCCCGACGATGGCGCTTGGCCGCTTCCTGTGGAAGCGCGGCGACGGCTCGACGATCGACGGGTTCCTGAACGGGTTGGCGATGGGCTTCGTGCCCTGGCTGACCCGGTTTTCCGGCCGCGTCCAGTCAGGCTACATCTTTCACTACGCCTTCGCGATGCTGATCGGCGTCTCGCTGCTGATCACCTGGTTCGCGTTCTACGGGGGGGGGTGAGCCCGTGAGCGACATCAACCTGCTTTCCGTCGTCACCTTCATGCCTCTGGTTGGGGCACTGATGCTGGTGCTCGTGCTCGGCGGTGACGACGAAGCTGCCAGGCGCAACGCTCGCTGGTTCGCCCTGCTTTGGACGGGCGCCACCTTCATAATGTCGATCTTCCTGCTGGCCGGCTTCGACGCCGGCCTCCCGGGCTTTCAGTTCGTCGAGGAAGGCACCTGGCTCGGCGGGCTGAGCTACAGGATGGGCGTCGACGGCATCTCGCTGCCCTTCGTAATGCTGACGACCTTCTTCTTCCCGATCTGCGTCGCCGCCAGCTGGAAGATCGAGACGCGGGTCAAGGAATACATGGCGATGTTCCTGCTTCTCGAGACGCTGATCATCGGCGTCTTCGTGTCGCTGGACCTGATCCTGTTCTACCTGTTCTTCGAGGGCGGGCTGATTCCGATGTTCCTGATCATCGGGATCTGGGGTGGCAAGGAGCGCGTCTACGCCGCCTTCAAGTTCTTTCTCTACACGCTGCTCGGCTCGCTCCTGATGTTGGTGGCGATGCTCTACATGTACTTCCAGGCGGGCACGACCGACATCCAGGCGCTGCTGGCCTACAATTTCGACGCAGGGCCGGTCAGCTTCCTGGGCTGGCAGATCGTGGGCGGCGCGCAGACGCTGTTGTGGCTGGCCTTCTTCGCCAGCTTCGCCGTCAAGATGCCGATGTGGCCGGTGCACACCTGGCTGCCCGACGCGCACGTCCAGGCACCGACCGCCGGCTCGGTGATCCTGGCCGCCATCCTGCTGAAGATGGGCGGCTATGGCTTCCTGCGCTTCAGCCTGCCGATGTTCCCGGTGGCCTCGGCCCAGCTTGCCGATTTCGTCTTCGTGCTCTCGGTCATCGCGATCATCTACACCTCGCTGGTCGCCCTGATGCAGGAGGACATCAAGAAGCTGATCGCGTATTCGTCCGTCGCCCACATGGGCTTCGTGACGATGGGCATCTTCTCGGGCACGCAGCAGGGCGTCGACGGCGCCATGTTCATCATGATCAGCCACGGCTTTGTCTCGGGCGCGCTGTTCCTCTGCGTTGGCGTCATCTACGACCGTATGCACACGCGCGAAATCGCCGCCTATGGCGGGCTGGTGAACCGGATGCCGGTCTACGCGGCGGTCTTCATGCTGTTCACCATGGCGAATGTCGGCCTGCCCGGCACCAGCGGCTTCGTCGGCGAGTTCCTCAGCATGGTCGGCGTCTACCGCGTCTCGACCTGGGCGGCCTTTGGTGCCGCATTCGGCGTCATCCTGTCGGCCGCCTACGCGCTCTGGCTCTACCGCCGCGTGATCTTCGGCGACCTGATCAAGGAGAGCCTGAAGACCATAACCGACATGAACACGCGCGAGGTCGCCTACATGGCCCCGCTGGTCGTGGCGACCGTACTGCTGGGCATCTACCCTGCCCTCGTCCTCGAGCTGTTCTCGCCGACGGTCGAGGCGCTGCTCGAGGCCGTCCGGCTGGCCCAGGCGGCCGCGCCCGTTGTCGTCGCCAGCCTGCCGTGACCCGGAGAACCCGATGCTGAGTGCCGACTACACCCTTGTCCTGCCCGAGATCGTGCTGTCCGTCGGCGCCATGGCGCTGCTGATGCTGGGCGCCTATCGGGGCGGGGACCGGCAGGCCACGACGGTCAACTCGCTGTCGGCGGCGCTGCTGTTCATCGTCGGCCTGTGGATCTGCTTCCGCGGCGATGTCCACGGCATCGGCTTTGCCGGCGCCTATGTCGCCGACGGCTTCGCGCGTTTCGCCAAGGTGCTGATCCTGTTCTCGGCGGCTCTGATGCTGATGCTGGGCGAGCCGTGGTTCACCCGCCGCGGCATCATGAAGTTCGAGTTCCCGATCCTGGTGCTGCTCGCCGCTGTCGGCATGATGGTGATGGTCTCGGCCGGCGACCTGATCACGCTCTACATGGGGCTCGAGCTGCAGTCGCTGGCCGCCTATGTCATGGCCTCGATCAACCGCGACAACACCCGCTCGACCGAGGCCGGGCTGAAGTACTTCATCCTCGGCTCGCTCTCGTCGGGCATGCTGCTCTACGGCGCCTCGCTGGTCTACGGCTATCACCGGCACGACGCTGTTCCACGGCATCGGCGTGATCGTCACGACCGAGGGGGTCAGCCTGGGCCTGACCTTCGGCCTGGTCTTCGTCTGCGCCGGGCTCGCCTTCAAGATCTCGGCCGCGCCGTTCCACATGTGGACGCCCGACGTCTACGAGGGCTCGCCGACGCCGGTCACCGCCTTCTTCGCGACCGCGCCCAAGGTCGCGGCGGCGGTGCTGTTCGCCCGCGTGCTCTACGACTGCTTCACGCCCGCCGCGGTGCACGAATGGGCGCAGATCCTGGTCTTTCTCGCCGTCGCCTCGATGTTCCTCGGCGCCATCGCGGCGATCGGCCAGACCAACCTCAAGCGCCTGCTGGCCTACTCGTCGATCGGCCACATGGGCTACGCGCTGGTCGGGCTGGCCGCCGGCACGCCCGAGGGCGCGGCGTCGCTCTTGATCTACCTGTCGATCTACCTGGTGATGAACCTCGGCGTCTTCGCCTTCATCCTGACGATGGAGCGCGACGGCCAGCCGGTCGAGGCTGTCGCCGACCTCGCCGGCCTGTCACGCTCGCGCCCGGCGCAGGCGCTGGCCATTGCGATCCTGATGCTGTCGCTGGCGGGCCTGCCGCCGATGGTCGGCTTCTTCGCCAAGTTCTTCGTCTTCAAGGCCGCCGTCGACGCCGGCCTCTGGCCACTGGCCGTCGCCGCAGTGATCGCCTCGGTGATCGGCGCATACTACTACCTGAACATCGTCCGGGTGATGTACCTCTCGGACCCGGCGCGCCCGCTGGACCTGCGGGGCCGGTTCTTCCACTCGGCAACGCTCGGCGGCTCGGCGGCCGTCATGGCGCTCGGCTGGCTGCCGTTCCTCGGCGGCTTCGGCGTCCCTGAACTCGCGACGGAGGCGGCGCTGTCGCTCTTGAAATGAGCGGCTGGCCCGCTGGTACCGGCCGCGTCGTCCTCGACAGCATCGACAGCACCAACGAGGAGGCGCGCCGCCGCGTCCTCGCCGGCGAGACCGGCCCCCTGTGGATCGCCGCCCGCCGCCAGCTTGCCGGCCGCGGCCGGCTTGCCCGCCCCTGGTCGACCGAGCCCGGCAACCTCGCCGCCACCCTGCTGCTGCCCTTCCACGGCACGCCGGCCGAGGCGTCGCGCCTCGGCTTCCCGGCCTCGCTGGCCGTTGCCGACCTGCTCGACCGCCTCGCCCCCGGCGCCCGCGTCGCTTTGAAATGGCCGAACGACGTCCTGCTGGCCGGACGCAAGGCGTCGGGCATCCTGCTGGAGAACTTCGGCGCCGTCCCGGAGGGCTGGCAGAAGCTGGCCATCGGCATCGGCGTCAACCTCGCCCACCACCCGCAGCCCGGCGAGATTCGCTGGCCCGCCACCAGCATCGCCGCCGAGACCGGCACCGCGCCGGATTTCGACGTGGCGCTGACGGCGCTGGCAGACCGCCTCGCGCACTGGCTCGACGTCCTCGCCGGCGACGGCTTCCCCGCCGTCCGCGCCGCCTGGCTCGCCCGCGCCGACCGGTTGGGCGAGATAATCGACGCCCGCCTGCCGCGCGGCACACTGACGGGCCGCTTCGCGGAGATAGACGCCGACGGCGCGCTTGTCCTAGAAACCGCCGACGGCACGCGGCGGGTCGCGGCCGGCGATATCTACTGGGAGGCCGGCTGATGCTGCTGGCGATCGACGTCGGCAACACCAACTCGGTGTTCGCCCTGCATGACGGCACCGGCTTCGTCGGCGAGTGGCGCTGCAGCACGTCCAGCAGCCGCACGGCCGACGAGTATTTCGTCTGGCTCAAGCAGATGCTGCACCACCACCACCTCGAGACGTCGATGGTGGACACCGTCGTCATTTCGAACACGGCGCCGGCGACGCTGTTCAACCTGCGCGTCCTCTGCGACCGCTATTTCGCCACGCGTCCGCTGGTCGTCGGCAAGGAGGACTGCCGACTGCCCTGCGAGATCCGCGTCGACAACCCCACCGAGGTCGGCCCCGACCGCCTCGTCAACACGATCGCCGCCTATGACCGCTATGGCGGCGAGATCATCGTCGTCGACTTCGGCACGGCCACGACGCTGGACGTCGTCGCGCATGACGGCGCCTATATCGGCGGCGCCATCGCGCCCGGCGTCAACCTGTCGCTCGACGCGCTGCACAGCGCCGCCGCGCACCTGCCGCGCATCGACGTCAGCCGGCCGCCGCACGTCATCGGCCGCAACACGGTCCACTGCATGCAGTCGGGCATCTACTGGGGCTATGTCGGCCTGATCGAGGGCATCGCGTCCCGCATCGCCGCCGAGCGCGGCCACGAGATGCGCCTGGTCGCCACCGGCGGCCTGTCGCCCTTGTTCGCCCGCGGCTCCGAGATGATCCAGATCGCCGACCCCGACCTGACCATGCGCGGCCTGGTCATCATCCACGCCTTCAACCAGACAATCAGCAAATCGGAACTGCATGCCTGAAGCTCCTGACGAGCTGGTCTACCTCGCCCTTGGTGGCGCGGGCGAGATCGGCATGAACTGTTATCTGTACGGCTATGGCACCGGCAAGGCACGCCGCTGGATCGTGGTCGACTTCGGCCTCGGCTTCGGCGACATGGAGACCGCGCCCGGCGTCGAGGTCATGGTGCCCGACATCGCCTTCCTGGTGCAGGAGCGCGAGCGCATCGAGGGCATCGTCCTGACGCACGCGCACGAGGATCATATCGGCGCCATCCAGCACCTCTGGGGCCAGCTGCGCGTGCCGATCCACGCCCGTCCCTTCACGGCCGAGGTCGTGCGCCGCAGCATGGGCGAGGCGGGGCTCGACACCAGCGTGATCCGCCAGGTCGGCCCGGACCAGCGCGCCCGGCTCGGCCCGTTCGAGATCCAGTGGCTGCCCGTCACCCACTCGATCCCCGAGGCGTCGTGCCTGGCCATCCGCACGCCCTCCGGAATGATCGTCCACTCCGGCGACTTCAAGCTGGACTCCGAGCCGCTGCTCGGGCCGCCGATCGACATGGACCAGTTCGAGGTGCTTGGGCGGGAAGGCGTGCTGTCGCTGACCTGCAATTCGACCAATGTCTTCCTCGAGGGTGCGGCCGGCTCCGAGGCCGAGATCGTCGCCAACCTCGAGCGCGTCATCTCGGCGGCGCCGCGCGCAGTTGCTGCCACCACCTTCGCGTCGAACGTCGCGCGGCTGCGCACCCTGGCGAACGCTGCGCGCGCCAGCGGCCGCTCGATCGTCGTCGTCGGCCGCGCCATGCGCCGGATGATCGAGATCGCCACCCAGACCGGGCTGCTGACCGACTTTCCGGCCACCGTGTCCGAGGACCAGGCGAAGAACATGCCGGCCGACACCCTGTTCTACCTGGTGACCGGCAGCCAGGGCGAGGGCCGCGCCGCGCTCGCCCGGATCGCCGCCGGCACGCACCCGACGATGACCCTGAAGGAGGGCGACACGGTCCTGTTCTCGTCCAAGACGATCCCGGGCAACGAGGCCGGCATATACCGCCTCTACAACCGGCTCAGCGAGAACGGCGTTCGCGTTATCGACGGCGACATGGAGCGGATCCACGTCTCGGGCCACGCACGCCGCGGCGACCTCGAGCGCGTCTACAAGGCGCTGAAGCCGCGCGTCGCCGTGCCGAACCACGGCGAGCACCGCCATCTGGTCGAACACGCCGGCTGGGCGCGCAAATGGGGCGTCGGCAATGCCGTGGTCGCGCCGAACGGCACGATGGTGCGCCTGGACGGCAACTCGCCCGGCCCGGTCGACTACGTCGAGACCGGCCGCACCTATATCGACGGCGCCGCAAAGATCGGCGCGCTGGACGGCGTCATCCGCGAGCGGCTGAAGATGGCCCGCCAGGGCCATATCGTCTGTGCGCTGGTCGTCGACGACGGGGGCGAACTGCTCGCCGACCCGGACGTCCGCTGCATCGGCGCGCCCAAAGATGGCGAGAGCTGGTCGGCACCGCTGGACGAGATGATCGCCGACGCGGTCGACGACGCCATCGAGGACATGCCCGCCAAGGCGCGGCGCAGCGACTCCGGGCTGGAAGAGGTCGCCGGCCGCGCCATCCGCCGCGTTGCCGGCCGCCACTGGGGCAAGCGCCCCGTGGTCACGGTGATGATCACGCGCCTCGAGGAGTGAGCCGGGCGCTCGGGCGGTGGGTGGGGGAACGCCACTCCAAGGGATTTTCGCGCTTCGGGGCAAGACGGTCGTAGGGTGGGCCTTGGCCCACCAGCCCGCTGCGGACACAACAAAAAAGGGTGGGCCAAGGGCCCACCCTGCATCTCATACGCCGGGAACCGGGTGTTACGCCGGCACCAGGTTTTTCTCGGCCGCCAGTTCGCGCATGCGGCGCTGCAGCTTCTCGAACGCCCGCACCTCGATCTGCCGGATGCGCTCGCGGCTGACATTGTAGACCTTGGACAGGTCCTCCAGCGTCACCGGGTCGTCCTTCAGTCGGCGCTCGGTAAGGATGTGCTTCTCGCGGTCGTTCAGGTTCTTCATGGCCTCGAGCAGCAGCTCGCGGCGCAGTTCCAGCTCCTGGTCCTCGGCGTAGGTCGCGGCCTGGTCGGCGTCGTCATCGGCCAGCCAGTCCTGCCACTCGGACGACCCCTCGCCGTCGCCCTTCAGCGGCGCGTTCAGCGAGCTGTCGCCGCCACCGGAAAGGCGCCGGTTCATCGAGACGACCTCGTCCTTGGTGACGCCCAGGTCGGTTGCGATCTTCTCGACGTGCTCGGGGCGCATGTCGCCCTCCTCCAGCGCGCCGATCTTGCCCTTGGCCTTGCGCAGGTTGAAGAACAGCTTCTTCTGAGCCGCCGTCGTGCCCAGCTTAACCAGCGACCACGACCGCAGGATGTATTCCTGGATCGCGGCGCGGATCCACCACATCGCGTAGGTGGCCAACCGAAAGCCCTTGTCCGGGTCGAAGCGCTTGACTGACTGCATCAACCCGACATTCGCCTCCGAGATGACCTCGGAGATCGGCAGGCCATAGCCACGATATCCCATGGCGATCTTGGCGGCCAGCCGCAGGTGCGAGGTCACGAGCTTGTGAGCCGCCTCGCGGTCGCCGTGGTCGACCCACGCCTTGGCGAGCATGAATTCCTCGTTGGGCTCGAGCATCGGAAACTTCCGGATCTCCGAAAGATACCGGCTCAGCCCCTGTTCCGGGGACGGTGCTGGCAGGGATGCATAGGTGTTTGCCATTACGTCTGTCCTAAGAAGACCATCTGAATTACCAACGGGAGGCTGCGGGCGATCGTTCCGCTTGGTCACCCCGTCGGCTCTCTATATCAACGATACTCTCACGGAATCCGGCGCAAATCCATTAACAAATAGTTCAGATCGGCCGGGATTGTTGCCGAAAGTTTAACGTCAGAGCCGGTGACCGGATGGGTGAATCCGAGCGTCTCCGCGTGCAGCGCCTGCCTCGAAAAGCCTGTCAGCGCTGCACGAATGGCCTCCGGGCAGGCGCCTGCCGGCGGCGGGCGATTGCGGCCGTAGACCGGATCACCGATCAGCGCATGGCCGATATGACTAGCGTGCAAGCGTATCTGGTGCGTCCGGCCGGTCTCGAGTCGGCATTCGACGAGGCTGGCGATCGGCCTGTCAGCCTGCCCGAACCGCTCGATCACTCGCAGCCGCGTCACCGCGCGGCGGCCGCCAGGCGTCACCGCCATGCGCTTGCGGTCGATGCGGTGCCGGGCGATGCCCGTCTCGATTCGCACCCAGCCGCCATCCTCGAAGCTGACGCCCGGCAGGCCGGCCAGCCTGGGGTCGGACCGGTCCGGCGCGGCCCATAGCAGCGCCAGGTAGCGCCGCTCGACGGTATGCGCGGCGAACTGCGCCGACAGCCCGGCATGCGCCGCCCCGGTCTTGGCGACGACCAGCAGCCCCGAGGTGTCCCTGTCGATCCGGTGCACGATGCCCGGCCGCTGCACGCCTCCGATCCCCGTCAGGCTCTCGCCGCAATGCGCCAGCAGCGCGTTGACCAGCGTTCCAGTCGCGGCGCCCGGCGCCGGGTGGACGACCATGCCGGCCGGCTTGTCGACAACGATCAGGTCCTCGTCTTCGTAGGCGACCGTCAGCGGGATCGCCTCGGGCCGCGGCTCGGCCTCGACGACCGGCGGTAGCGCCACCCGGTAGCGGTCACCCTTCCGCACCTTGGCGGAGCCTGACACGGCGCCCTCCGGCCCCTCGACCGCCCCCGCGGCGATCAGCTGCCCGATGCGCGAGCGCGACAGCGCCAGCCCCGCGGCGTGCGCTGCGTCGGCCAGGGCTCGGTCCAGGCGCAGCCCGGCCTGCGTCGCCCCGATCTCAAGGTCGATCGTTTCGCCGTCGACCTCGGGCGCCGCGTCGTCTATCTCGCTGTCATCGGGAAGAGGGGCCATGTTCTTTCAGCAGGACGACGATGTACCCGAGCCGCCGCAGCTGCGGCGGCTGCGCTGGCTGGTCACGGGCCTGATGGTGGTGCTCATCCTGGCCGTGCTAGCGATCGCGGGCACCATTGTCATGCGCCTCGGCTTCGGCCTGGGTGGAACCCGCACCCTGACGGCCGAGCAGATAACCCTGCCCGCCGGCATGGACGTCGTCGCGATCGGCCGCGGCGAAGGCACCATCCTGTTCGTGCTGCGCGCCCCCGACGGCGCCGAGACCGTGCGCGCCTTTGACGACCGGACCGGCGAGCCGGCCGGCGCCAGCGCCATCGCGCACGGCGCACCGGGTGGTTAACGCCGGCGCAACGCGCGTTAGAGCGAGGTGAAGGAAATTTGAAGATTATAATTCTCTCAATGACTTGATGCCGGCCTCACGCGTAAGACCATGCGCGATGGGGAAATCCTCAGCGTCCGTGCACCTCCCGGTAGGAGGGCATCCCGGCCAGCGGCCCGGCCTCGTAGACGCCGCGCGCGATGGCGCGGGCCAGGCAGTCGGCCGCAAGGTGGCCGATCTCGGCCACCCCGGCGATCGGGTCAGAGAGCGTCCGGGCGCCGGTCGACAGCACGAAGACCGTGTCGCCGTCCAGCGGGCTGTGCGCCGGCCGGATCGCCCGGGCCACGCCATCCTGCGCCATCATCGCCACCCGCTCGGCCTCGCCGCGGGTCAGAGCAACATCCGTGGCAATCACGCCCAGCGTGGTGTTCTCCCCGGCGCCGTAGGGCGTGAAGTCGAAGGTCAGGTCGGCCAGCGGCCCGGCCGGCGGCGGCGCCGCGCCAAACTCCGCGTTGCGCTCGAACGGCCAGGCCCAGAAGGCGTCGCTGCCCGGCACCACGGTCCGGCCGAGCGAGTTCACGACCGCCAGCGCCCCGATGACCGCCCGCCCGGTCACCAACGAGGCGCTGCCCAGCCCCCCCTTGAGCCCGCCGGCCCGCGCTCCCGTCCCCGCCCCGGCATTGCCGAGCGCGAACTGCGGCCCCGCCCCGGCCGCCGCGGCACGGCCCAGCGACCACCAGGGCGAACCCTCCCACTGCTTCGGCCCGCCGGTCATCAGGTCGAAGATGATCGCCCCCGGCACGATCGGCACCCGCGCCTCGCCCATGCGAAAGCCAACGCCCTGCCCCTTCAGCCAGTCCATCGCGCCGCCCGGCGCATCCAGCCCGTAAGCCGAGCCGCCCGACAGCACGACGGCATGGACATGCGTCATTGTCGCGCCCTGCCCCAGGATCGTCGTGCCACGCGTCCCCGGCCCGCCGCCCATCACCGAGACCGCCGCCACGGCAGGGGCGTCCGGCACCACCGCGGTCGCCCCGGTGACCAGCGCGTGGTCCTCGGCGTTGCCGACCCGGATTCCGGGCACGTCGCAAATCGTGTTCAGTGGTCCCGGCGCGGCCATGATTCCCCCTGTTGTCGCGAAAGCGCCGAGCGAGCGGGAAAGCAGGACGATTTGCAAGGGAGAGCGCGATGGGACCGCTGGCAGGCATAAGGGTGGTCGAATTCGAGGGCATCGGCCCGGCGCCCTACTGTGGCATGCTGCTGGCCGATCTCGGCGCCGACATCGTGCGCGTCGCCCGGCCGCACGCCGAGCGCGGCCCGCTGATCCAGCATACCGGCGACGAGCCGATCGACCGCGGCCGCACCACCGTCACGCTGGACCTGAAGGCGCCGGACGGCCGCGACGGGGCGCTGGCGCTGCTCGACCGCGCCGACGCGCTGGTCGAGGGGCTGCGGCCCGGCGTGATGGAGCGGCTGGGCCTCGGCCCCGACGTCGTCCTCGGCCGCAATCCACGGCTGGTCTATGGCCGCATCACCGGCTGGGGGCAGGAGGGGCCATGGGCAAAGACCGCCGGGCACGACCTTACCTACATCGCGCTGACCGGCGCGCTGGCGGCGATGGGAGAGCCGGGGCGCCCGCCGATGCCACCGCTGAACCTGGTCGGCGACTATGGCGGGGGCGGCCTCTTCGCCGCCTTCGGCATCGCCGCGGCGCTGGTCAGCGCGGCACGCACCGGGCGGGGGCAGGTCGTCGACGCGGCGATGGCCGACGGCGCGGCAAGCCAGATGACGATGATCTACGGCATGCTCGCCGCCGGCCACTGGTCGCTGGAGCGCGGCCGCAACCTGCTGGATGGCGGCGCGCCCTTCTATCGCTGCTACGAGTGCGGTGACGGCCGCTGGCTGGCGATCGCGGCGATCGAGCCGCAGTTCTTCCGGGCGATGATGCAGGGGCTGGGGCTGGACCCGGCGGCCTGGGACCAGGCGGATCGCGAGCATTGGCCGGCGCTGGCGGACGAGATCGCCGCCGTCGTCGCCCGCCAGCCACGGGACCATTGGGCGGCGCTGTTCGACGGCACCGACGCCTGCGTCGCCCCGGTGCTGACCATGGACGAGGCGCCGCACCACCCGCACAACCGCGCGCGGCGGGCATTCCTGGACGCCCCGCCGCAGCCCGCCCCGGCCCCGCGCTTTTCGGAGACACTCGCGGAGGTCGGGCAAAACGAGCGGGCGGACGTCGCCCGGGTTCTGGAGCGCTGGGGGGACCCGGCGCCGGCAGGCCGAGCGCTGGGCGCTCCGAAGCCCCGAGCCTGAACCTGCGGTCTCGGCGGACGGCGCGCCGACCTGCCGGGTGCGCGGTCAGCGAGATGCCTGGCCCGGCAGGGAATGGCCGACGCCCCGCCCCAGCCCTCGCCGGAGGGCGAGGGAGCAGGTCGCGCCTGGCAGATCCGACGAATTCCATTGCAAAGGCGAATCTGCCTGCACAGCAAGCCAAGCCGCCAGTCCGGCTGGGATAACGCTTCGCCGTTCAGGAACCCTTCACGCGTGCGGTGCGGGTGGATCCGGCTTCCGGCGGTGCGTCAGCTGTTCATGATCTGCAGCGCCGCCGGGGTGATGATGACGGCGAACAGGACCGGCAGGAAGAAGAGAATCATCGGCACCGTCAGCTTGGGCGGCAAGGCGGCGGCCTTCTTCTCGGCGGCGGCCATGCGCATCGACCGGCTCTCCTGCGCCAGCACGCGCAGCGCGGTGCCAAGCGGCGTGCCGTAGCGCTCGGACTGGATCAGGGTGCCGGTCACCGCCTTGACGCCGTCGATCTCGACCCGGCGGGACAGGTTCTCGTAGGCCTGCCGGCGCTCCTTGAGGTAGTTGAGCTCGGCGGTCGTCAGGCCCATCTCCTTGGCTAGCTCGATCGAGTTCGCGGCCATCTCCTCGGCCACCTTGCGGAAGGCGTGCTCTATCGACATGCCGGTCTCGACGCAGATCAGCATGAGGTCGACCGCGTCGGGCCAGGCCCGGCTGATCTCGACCTTGCGCTTGTCGATGCGGTTCTTCAGCAGGATCGGCGGCAGGAAGAAGCCCAGGATGCCGCCGGCCGCAAGGACTCCGGCGCGGATGTGCAGGGGCTGGTCCGGCAGAACCACGATGACGAAAAGCCCCGCGCCCGCGAGCAGCGCCAGTGGGCAGACGATGCGCGCCGCGAGGTATTGCAGCACCGCGCCCCTGCCCCGGTAACCCGCCTGCTGCAGCTTCTGCACCAGGCGCCCGTCGGTCGACCGGTCGCCGATGCGGAAGACCGAGACCAGGCGCGCCAGCGAGCGGGATTGCCGCTCGCGCAGCCCGGCCACCGGCAGCGCCTGGGCTTTCGCGCGCCGCCTGGCATGCCGGCGCGCATCACCGCTCGCCTGCTCGCGCAGCCGGCGGGCCAGCTCGTTCGGCGCGAAGGACGACCAGCCGAGGAAGAGCGCCAGCCCGAATACCGACAGCGCCGTCAGGACGGCGACGAGCTGGCCGCGATGCTGTGCGACGAGATCGGCGATCATCGGATCAATAGTCAAAGCGGATCATGTTGCGCATGACGATGACGCCGAGCAGCATCCAGATGGCGCAGCACCCCAGGACCACGTTGCCCACGGTCTCGGAGAACAGCAGCCCAATATAGTCGGGGCTGGTCAGCGTCAGGATCCCGGCGACGGCAACTGGCATCGAGGCGATGATGGCGCCCGAGGCCGTCGCCTCGGAGCTGAAGGCCTTGATCTTCTCCTTCATCATCTTGCGCTCGCGCAGGACCCGGCTGAGATTGCCAAGGGCCTCGGACAGGTTGCCGCCGAGCTGGCTCTGGATGCCGACGACGACCGCGAAGAAGTTCGCCTCCATGATCGGCACGCGCTGCGTGAATCGGGTCAGCGCCTGGTGGAGGGTCAGCCCGACCGAGAGGTCCTCGACGATGCGCCGGAATTCTCCCCGCACGGGCTCCTGCCCCTCGGCGGCGATCGCCGTCAGGCAGTCACCGAGCGGCAGCCCGGTCTTGACGCCGCGGGTCACCACGTCGATGGCGTTCGGGAATTCGGCCATGAACGCCTTCATGCGCTGCATGCGCCTGGACCTGACGAAGAGGTGCAGGACGACCGCGCCGAGCAGCGCCCCGAGCGGCACGGCGAAGAGCGGCCGGCCGCCGAGCCCGAAATGGATCGCCGCGCCCCCGTGCACGGCCGCAATGGCGGCGCGCGTGTAGAAGCTGGTCACCGTCCAGTCGAGCCCGGCCTGGTTCAGCCGCATCTTCAGCGTCAGCTTGGCGCGCTGCTTGGCGCGCTCGCGCTGCGCCATCTCGGTCAGCGCTTTCTCGATTGACTGCTTGCGCCGCGCCTCGCTGACGACGCCGCCCGATCCGGAGGCCTTGATGTCGAGCCCGCCGGAGACCTCGAGCCGGTGCAGCAGCGCCGCGCGCCCGGTGAGCCGGCCGTGGAACAGCAGGTAGAGCATCCCCGCCGTGGCCGTGAGGACCAGTGCGAAGACGGCGATGGGGACCAGTTCGGGCGGCAGCGAGACCGAGGCTCGGTGCGGCAGGACGCCCGCCGCTCCCGTTGCCGCGCTCGCAACTGCGCCCGTGACTGCGCTCGCCGTGCCCGTCATTGTGCCGCCTCGAGCGCCGCGGCCAGCGCCTTGTCCTCGCGGTAATAGCGCGCGCGGTCCCACATCTTGGGCCGGGTGACGCCGGTCGCGCGGTGGCGGCCGATGATGCGGCCCTGCGCGTCCTCGCCCTCGATCTCGTAGACGAAGAGGTCCTGCAGGATCGGCACGTCGCCCTCCATGCCGACGACCTCGGTGATGTGCGTGATCCGCCGCGACCCATCGCGCAGGCGCGCCGCCTGGACGATGATGTCGAGCGAGCTGACGATCATCTGGCGGACCGTGGCGGCCGGCAGCGAAAAACCGCCCATGGTAATCATCGATTCCATGCGACTCAGCGCCTCGCGCGGCGAGTTGGCGTGCAGCGTGCCCATCGAGCCGTCATGGCCGGTGTTCATCGCCTGCAGCAGGTCGAACGCCTCTGGTCCACGCACCTCGCCGACGATGATGCGTTCGGGCCGCATGCGCAGACAGTTCTTGATCAGCATGCGCATGGTGATCTCGCCGTGCCCCTCGATGTTGGGCGGGCGGGTCTCCAGCCGGACGACATGCGGCTGCTGCAGCTGCAGCTCGGCTGAATCCTCGCAGGTTATGATGCGCTCCTCGTGGTCGATGTAGTTCGACAGCACGTTCAGCAGCGTCGTCTTGCCCGAGCCGGTGCCGCCGGAGACCAGGATGTTGCAGCGGACGCGGCCGAGGATGCGCAGCACCTGGGCGCCATCGGGCGTGATCGAGCCATACTCGACCAGCTTGTCGAGCGTGAGCTTGTCTCGCTTGAACTTTCGGATCGTCAGTGTCGTGCCGTCGATCGCCAGCGGCGGGGCGATGACGTTGACGCGGCTGCCGTCGGCCAGGCGCGCGTCGCAGATCGGGCTGGATTCGTCGACGCGCCGACCGACCTGGCTGACGATCTTCTGGCATACCTGCAGAAGCTGCGCGTTGTCGCGAAAGCGGATCGGCGTCTGCTCTACTCTCCCGCCGACCTCTATGAAGATCGGGGCGGTGCCGTTTACCATGATGTCGGCGATGTCGTCGCGCGCAAGCAGCGGCTCGAGCGGGCCATAGCCCAGCAGGTCGTCGCAGATCTGGCGCAGCATGACGTCCTGCTCGACGACCGGCAGGGACAGGCGCCTGAGCAGCATGATCTCGCGGACGATGTCGGCGACCTCCTGGCGCGCCTTGTCGTTGGTCATCTTCGAGAGCTGGGTGATGTCGATCAACTCGATCAGCGCCGAGTAGACGGAATCCTTGGTCTCGTAGAAGGCCTTGATCTTGTCCTGCCGCTCGAACTCGCCGACCTCGCCGCCGCGGCGCGGCCGACGGGCGCGCGATGACGTCAGCGTTGCCGTCGGCGGCGGCGGCGGCGGCGGCGGCGACAGACTCTCGGCCAGGTGCGTCTCGGCCTCGGGCGGGGGTGCTTCCGGCGGCGCGGCCGGCGTCGCCGGGCGCTCGCTGCGCAGCGTCGCCGGAGGGCTCGGCTGCGCCGGCCGCGCAGGGGCGGGCCGGGCGTTGTTTCGATCGTCACTCGAGCGTCTTCCGAACATGCGGCCGGATTTACGACGAAGTGGCTAACGGATGGTTATCTGACCGCCACAGCCGCCCCCCCCCCGGCCAGTCGCGCCGGCGCACGGCCGGCCCGACAGAATTTGCGAAAATTCTCACCGTCTTATCCATTTGTTTCCGAAGGCCGATTAGCCTCGGGGGTGCGGCCACGGACCGGAGTTCCGGTTCCGGTCGCATCGGTGGACACCGGACGGCTCTGGCTGCGCCGCGAGGTGTCATGGACCGCAACCCGCGCGAAGACGCGGTGCGCCCCGGCGGCTGGCCGGCTGCGCCGGCCCCCGGGGAAGAAAGGGGGCAACGATGACAGCCAGAAAAGCGGGTGTGCTCGCGGCCGAGGGCGTCTGGGTGACGCTTCGCAGGCTGCGGGATCAGTGGGTGCTGCTAGTGTTCGCGGCCAGCGTGCTGTTCTGGGTGCGCGACGTCTACGACCGTTTCGTCGATCTGCCGGCCCGCGTCGAGGCGCTGGGCGAGGGGGTGGATGCGCTTCGGTCGGGGGTGGCGCGCCTCGAGGCCGGGCCGGCCGGCCCGGCGACCGACCGGTCGCCGGCGCTGGTCTTTCCCGGCACGCAGCACGCGATCGAGGATGGCCGGCCGGGTGATGTCGTGACGGTCAGCCTCGCGCCCGTCGAGCGGGTGCGCGAAGACTGCCGGACCGGCGACCTTGCGGCGTTCATGATCGACGCCCGGGGCAAGTGGTACTCGGTCGAGACCGACCTGGCGCGCGTGCCGCAGATCGAGGGCTCTCAGGGGCTCGCGTTCGGGGTAACAGTCCATCCCGGGATGGCCGTGGGGCGCGCGCAGTTTCTGGTGCAGATGACCCAGGACTGCGGGTCGTACCGCCAGGTCGACAGCTCGCCGCGGCTGCCCTTCAGGGTTCTGCCCGGACGGGGTTGAGCGGCGGCCCGATCGACAGCCTGCCACCCGCAAACCTTGGGGGGACCGGTACGCCGGTCCCCCTATTTCCGTGCCGCACGGGACCCACGCGCCGCGCCCATCACACGCCGCAAAATTGCGCAAGAAAATGTCGCGGAGCACCGAATTAGGGCTACAGAAACGCCGGATTTAGGGTTGTGCTGCAAACCGGGGGGTGGTTACCTCGCGCCTGCGGTATCCCACCGCCCGACGGGGAGGCGGAAAATGAGCCCAGCCACGCCAGGCGACGCGTTCGTCGCGTTCGAACGCGTCCAGAAGAGCTACGACGGCGTCACGCTGGTCGTTAAGGATCTGAACCTCGCGATCGGCCGGGGAGAGTTCCTGACCATGCTTGGCCCCTCCGGCTCGGGCAAGACGACGTGTCTGATGATGCTCGCCGGCTTCGAGACGGCGACGCATGGCGAGATCAAGCTGGACGGCCGGCCGATCAACAACATCCCGCCGCACAAGCGCGGCATCGGCATGGTGTTCCAGAACTACGCGCTCTTTCCGCACATGACGATCGCCGAGAATCTCGCCTTCCCGCTGCAGGTGCGGAAGATGAGCAAGGCCGACATCGAGAAGAAGGTTCAGCGCGCGCTCGACATGGTGCAGATGGGCACGGGTGAGTTCTCCGGCCGGCGACCGGCACAGCTTTCGGGCGGCCAGCAGCAGCGCGTCGCGCTGGCTCGCGCGCTGGTCTTCGAGCCGGAGCTGGTGCTGATGGACGAGCCGCTCGGCGCGCTCGACAAGCAGCTGCGCGAGCACATGCAGTTCGAGATCAAGCACATCCACGACAGCCTCGGCGTCACGGTCGTCTACGTCACGCACGACCAGTCCGAGGCGCTGACGATGTCGGACCGGATCGCCGTCTTCAACGACGGCAAGATCCAGCAGCTGGCGCCGCCGGAGGTGCTGTACGAGAAGCCCGACAACGCCTTCGTCGCCGGCTTCATCGGCGAGAACAACCGCTTCCGCGGCGATGTCGAGGCGATCGACGGCGAGATCGCGACCGTTCGCCTGGGCGACGGCCGGCACGTCCACGCGCTGGCCGTCAACTGCGACGGCGTCGGCAAGCCGACCATGCTCTCGATCCGGCCCGAGCGCGTGCTGCTGAACGGCGCGAACGAGGCGGCGGGAGCCAACGCGGCGAACGAGCTGACCGGCAAGGTGCTCGAGCTGATCTATCTCGGCGACCACATCCGCTGCCGCATGGACGTTGCTGGCAACGAGGACTTCATCGTCAAGGTACCGAACACCCACGCGCACGCGGCGCTGAGGGTCGGCGAGGAGACGCCGATCGGCTGGGTAACCGAGGATTGCCGCGCCCTGGACGCTGTCTGAGCCCGGGCGGCGCGGCGACAGGTCCGGGCCTCGACCGGGGCCGGGACGATCTCAAGGCCGGATCGATCCGGCAAGAAAACAGGGAGAGTAATCCATGCTTACACGCGTAGCTGCAACCGCCGGGACGGCGATGGCGGCCGTCCTGCTCGCGGGGGCGTCCGCCCAGGCCGCGGACGAGGTCAAGTGCCCGGCGGGCAACCCGGAACTGGTCATCGTCTCCTGGGGAGGCGCCTACGAGGCCAGCCAGGAGAACGCCTACTACAAGCCCTTCATGAAGGCCTGCCCTAACGTCAGCATCGTGCAGGAGTCCGCATCGAACGAGGCGGTCGCCAAGATGCGCGCCCAGGCCGAGGCCGGCAACGTCACCTGGGACGTCGTCGACGTCGTCATCTCCGACGCCATCCGCCTCTGCGACGAGGGGCTGGCGATGGAGATCGACCATGACGAGTGGATGGCGCCTGCGCCCGACGGGACCTCGGCCACCGAGGACCTGGGCGACACGGTCCAGTCCGACTGCTTCATCCCAGAGATCGTCTACTCAACGCTGGTCGGCTACCGCACCGACGTCGCCGAGTGGAATGGCAAGACGCCCAAGGATGTCTGCGCGCTCTTCGATACCAAGACGTTCCCCGGCAAGCGCAGCCTCGAGAAGCGGCCGATCAACAACCTCGAATGGGCGCTCTACTGCGACGGCGTAGCCAAGGAAGACATCTACGACGTGCTCGGCACCGACGAGGGCCTGCAACGCGCGCTGGACAAGCTGGGCACCATCAAGGACCAGACGATCTGGTGGTCCGCCGGCGCCGAAACGCCGCAGCGCCTGGCCGACAAGGAAGCCGTGATGGGTTCGACCTATAACGGCCGCCTGTTCGCCGTGGCGCAGGAGGAAGGCCAGCCGGTCGACATCATCTGGGACATGCAGATGTACGACTTGGACGGCTGGGTCATCCCGACCGACGCCGGCAAGGACGACAACGACCTGGAGGCGATCAAGGACTTCATCTACTTCGCCACCGACACGCAGCGCCTCGCCGACCAGGCCAAGTACATCTCGTACGGCCCGGCCCGCGCCTCGTCGCAGCCGCTGGTCGGCAAGCACGCGACGCTGGGCATCGACATGGCGCCGCAAATGCCGACGAACCCGAAGAACGCATTCAACCCGTTCATCTACGACTACGGGTGGTGGGCGGACCATCGCGACGAACTCGACGCGAAGTTCCAGTCCTGGCTGATCCAGTAGGCTGGACTGCGTGACGGGGCGGGGCCGCCACGGCCCCGCCCACCGAACGGGGAGAGGATGCGATGAGCAGCAAGGCCGACGTCACCGACGCGACTACGGCAAGGCGCGCGCCCACTCCTGACGACGCGCTCCGCATCGCCGACAGCGGCAACGAGGGGCCGATGCTGGCAGCCGACGGGACGCCGCTGCGCGTCTCCCTGGCCAGGGCGCTGCGGCGACAGAAGCTGCGCGCGCTGATGCTGATCGCGCCGCTGCTGATCTTCATCCTGGTCGCCTTCATCGCGCCGATCCTCGACATGCTGTTCTACTCGGTCGACAACACGGTCGTGCCCAACACGCTGCCCGTGACGACCGAAGTGCTTGCCGAGTGGGATCCGGATTCCGGCAAGCTGCCCCCCGAGGAGGCCTTCCGCGCGCTCTATTTCGACCTGTTCCTGGCCGTCGAGGCCAAGGAGCACACCGTGCTGGGCAGCCGGCTGAACTACGAGTTCTCGGGGATGTCGTCGCTGTTCCGGGGCACGGGACGCGACCTCGACGACATGGGCAAGGTCTTCGAGGAGGCGCTGGTCGCAATCGCGCCGGAATGGAAGAAAGCCGGCTTCTGGTACGAGCTGATGAATGCCGGCGAAGGCGACGCGGCCGACGACCTGCTCGACGCGACGCGGTCCCGGCTGGCAGACATGACGGATGCATCGATGAAGGGCGATGTCGGCTTCGCGCCGCGCGCCGACATCGCGGCGGTCCTGCCCCGAACGACGAAAGCGTACACCGCCTTCGCCGTCTTCACCGCGCTCGACAAGGGCCGCGAGGTGGCCAAGAGGGCCCCCTGGGAGGCGGTCTTCGCCGCGCTCGCGCTCGATCTGCGTGACCCGGCGGTGCGCGAGGCGATGCAGGCCTATCAGGGTCCCGGCGCCGAGGTGCTGCACACCACGGTCGCCCGCGCCGACGAGGTGCCGGCGCCGGACTTCACCGCCGCCTTCCTCGACTCGAACAAGGATTGGGGCGATCTCGAAACCTGGCGCACGCTTTGGCTCTTCGACAGTCCGCTGACGACGAGCTACTTCCTGAATGCCGTCGACATGCAGCCGACGGTGGACGGGCCCGAGTTCAAGCCCGCAGACGAGAGCATCTACCTGAAGCTGTTCTGGCGGACGCTGCTGCTGTCGGTCGCCATCACCATGTCGACCCTGCTGCTCGGCTATCCCGTGGCCTTCCTGCTGGCCAGCCTGCCGATGCGCACGTCGAACCTGCTGATGATCCTGGTGCTGCTGCCGTTCTGGACGTCGCTGCTGGTGCGCACCTCGTCCTGGATCGTGCTGCTGCAGCAGAATGGCGTGATCAACGATATCCTTGTCTCGCTCGGCATCATCTCGAACGATCACCGGCTGCAGATGATGTTCAACTCGACCGGCACGATTGTCGCCATGACGCATATCCTGCTGCCGTTCATGATCCTGCCGCTCTATTCGGTAATGAAGACGATCCCGCCCTCCTATGTCCGCGCCGCGCGCTCGCTGGGCGCGACTGACTGGACGGCGTTCTGGCGGGTCTACTTCCCGCAGTCGGTGCCCGGGATCGGCGCCGGGGCGATCCTGGTCTTCATCCTGGCCATCGGCTACTACATCACACCGGAGCTGGTCGGCGGCACGTCGGGCATCTTCATCTCGAACCGCATCGCCTACCACATCTCGGCCAGCCTGAACTGGGGGCTGGCCGCGGCACTGGGCGTCATCCTGCTATCCGCGGTGTTACTGCTCTACTGGGTCTACGACCGCATCGTCGGCATCGACAACGTCAAGCTGGGCTGAGGGGAAACCACATGGCCGCGCTGCCGCCCTATGCTTCCGCCGGCCAGGTCGCCTGGCACTACGGCTATCGCCTCATCTGCGGGCTGATCTTCCTGTTCCTGATCATGCCAATCCTGATCATCATCCCGCTCAGCTTCACCTCGTCGGACTTCTTCACCTTCACGCCGGAGATGCTGGCCTTCGACCCCGAGGGCTACTCGCTGCGGCACTACCGGGATTTCTGGAGCAACAACGACTGGCAGCTTGCCCTGCAGAACTCGTTCATCATCGCGCCGTTGGCGACGCTGATGGCGACGTCGATCGGCACGCTGGCGGCGATCGGACTCAGCCAGCCGCACGTGCCGTTCCGGGGCACGATCATGGCGCTCCTGATCTCGCCGATGATCGTGCCGCTGATCATCTCGGCGGCCGGCATGTACTTCTTCTACAGCCGTATCGGCCTGCAGGGCACCTATCTGGGCGTGATCCTGGCCCACGCCGCGCTGGGCACGCCCTTCGTCATCATCACCGTGACCGCGACGCTGGTCGGCTTCGACCGCAGCGCTCGTGCGCGCCTCGCAGAACCTGGGGGCGAACTCGGTCACGACCTTCTTCAAGGTGCAGATGCCGCTGATCCTGCCGGGTGTCATCTCGGGCGCGCTGTTCGCCTTCATCACCTCGTTCGACGAGGTCGTCGTCGTGCTGTTCGTCGGCTCGGCCAGCCAGAAGACGCTGCCCTGGCAGATGTTCACCGGGTTGCGCGAGCAGATCTCGCCGACCATCCTGGCGGTCGCGACGGTCCTGGTCGTGGTCTCGATCGCGCTGCTGACGGTCGTCGAGCTGCTGCGCCGCCGCTCCGAGCGGCTGCGGGGCATGGCGCCGCAGTGAGGCGCCGCGCCCGTTCCGCCGCCGCACGCTCGACGACGCCGCCCCGCCGCACCCCTGCGCGACGGGCAATGCATCCGTGCTTTTCCGTGAACCCGTGGTGATGCTTCCGTGATCCGCCGCACCGCCGCCCGCCTCGCGCTGGCAGCCGCCGCACTGACCGCACCGGCGCTGGCCGGCCTCGCCGTCTCGCGGGCGCCGCCGCGACCTGCCCGCCCGAGAACGACCGCCTGCTGTTCCACAGTTGCCACGGCCCGGCGACGGCCGAGCTTGTGCTGCTGCCCGAGGAGGCGGATACGCTGGGCGAACTGCCCCAAGCGGGCGAAACGCTGGTCGTCGCCGGCGGCTATACGGGAACTGACACGCGCGACGGTGGCAAGCCGAACCCGGTGGGCCTGTTCGTCGACCAGGGGCAGGTGATCAGCCCGCATCTCGCCCGAATGGACGGGATCCTCGTGATCGACGGGGACGGCCAGCCGCGCATCTACCACGCCACCCGGGTCGCGCTGCGCGGCGGCACCGCCGACCTTACCGACCCGGACCAGCGGCTCGACTTCGCCGCCCAGTCGGCCGAGCAGGGCCGGTCGGTGATGCAGAGCCACCTGCTGATCAGCGACGGCCGGGTAGACGTCCGCCCGCAGATGGATGCGCCGAAAGCGCGCCGGCGCATGCTGTTCACTGGCCCCGGCGGCTGGGCGATCTATCAAACGAGCCAGCCCGTCACGCTGTTCGACGCGGCCTGGGCGCTGCGCCAGCGCTATCACCCGGACATGGCGCTGAACCTGGACATGGGCAGCTTCGACTACTGCATCACGACGCGCGCCGGGGTGGCCACGACCTGCGGCGTGCTCGGCGCGACGCAGACGCAGAAACTGTCGAACCTGCTGCGCATATCGCGCCCGGCGCCCTGACGCCCACCGCGCCGCGGCGGCCGACAACCCCGCATTGCCGGCGCGGCCCGGTGCCGCTATAGCCAGCGCCGGGAGGGCGCCGATGGCCTACGTGAAATGGACGTTGATCTTTCTGGTACTCGCCGTCGTCGCGGCGTGCCTGCACTACATCCTGCCGTCGCGCGACATCGTCCGCATCGTCGGCACCGAGGTCCGGCTCGAGGAAAAGACCCGCACCGGGCCGAACGGCCAGACGCAGTCCTACCAGGACGATGTCCACTTCATAAAGTCGGTCGAGCCGGACGGCTCGCCGCGCGTCTACCGCAACGAGGACAATGTCTGGTACTTCAAGTTCGACAGCGCGAACCTTGATACCGAAGCGTCGAACATGGTCTCGACCGAGGCGGCACCGCGCTGGATGGTCGTCAAGCACTATGGCTGGCGCATGCCGCTGTTCTCGATGTACCCGAACGCGATCTCGATGCGGCGGGCCACCGGACCGGACGAGACGCTGGTCCCCTGGTTCAACATCATCGTCGTCGCGCTCTTGGTGATCGCCGTGCTGATGCTGCGGCGCGTCCTGCTGATCATGATCGGCCGCCGGCATGTCGACCCGGTCGTCGCCGAGGTCGACCGCCGCTTCGACGACCGCCGCAGCTGGTGGCGCCGCCTGCGCGGCCGTCGGTAACGGCAAGGCCCGCCAGGTTCGACGCGCTCCGACGCGCCCCGCCGGCCGCCGGGTCACACCCGAACGCCGGGAGCCATCCGGCACCGCAATGCTGTCTGCGACAGCAGCCTCGCATGGAGCGGCTTTCTGGCGGTGTCCGCCTCCCGCGTAACGACGCTGCTTCGCCTACGAACAGCCCCTCAACTGGCCGCGGTAGCGTACCGTCTGCTCGGCGACCTTGGCCGCAACGTCCAGGAGCCAACCCTTGTCGCGGTAGCTGCCGTTCCGATGCCCGGCATGGCCTTCGTGGTAGGCTAGGTACTGGTTGAAGGCGTCGTTCATGCCGATGCCGTTCGCAGCCCAGGACTTGGCCATGTACCAGCCCGACGAAATCTGCGGCGTCCTCGAACCGGGTCCGTTCCGCATGCCGGTTGCCGCTGTCGTTGCGGTACCAGTCCCAGGTGCCGTCGATTGCCTGGGCAAAGCCGTAGGCCGACGAAATATGCCCGGTCGGCACGCCCATGAACGAGGTCTTCCGCGGCCGGACGTCGCCGCGAAAGCTCGACTTCGCGCCAGATGATGGCCATCTGCACCGGCACCGGCGCGCCCCATTTGTGCGCCGAGGCATAGACGGCATCGCGCCACGCCGGCCGCTGGGCGAAAATGGCGCAGATGTCGTCCTGGTTCGACGGCGGTCTCTCGGCACGGCGATCGCCGCCACCGCAGGATGTCACGAGAAGCACCGCCACTGCCGCGGCGAGCCTGTAGATGGTCCGGGGGATCACTGCTCTGCCTCCGGTGCTTTTCTGCAACTATAGCAGAGAACCCCGGCACCCGAAAGTCCACAATGTGCAATGCTCTGGCGCGCCCGCATGAGTCCGGAACTCAGCCGGTGCCCGGGACCAGATTGCCCCGCGACCCCCTCGCCGGGCGCGGACAGGGCGCCATTGGATAGTGGCGTCGCAACCGCTATATGGACAAGCTGATCGACTGCGGGCTACCAGCCCCCTGCCCGAAGAGAGGAAGCCATTTCGTGCTGCGGACATCCGCCAAGTTCAAGATCGGCCAGATTGTCAGGCACCGGATCCATCCGTTCCGGGGCGTGATCTACGACGTCGATCCGGAGTTCGCCAACACCGAGGAGTGGTGGCAGTCCATCCCCGAGGAGATGCGGCCGCGCAAGGACCAACCCTACTACCACCTGTTCGCCGAGAACGACACGACCTACTACGTCGCCTACGTCTCCGAGCAGAACCTGCTGCCCGACGACAGCGGCATGCCGGTCGACCACCCGGACATCGGCGACTATTTCGCCGAGTACGACGGCGACCGCTACGTCTTCGACCGCTCGCAGTGCCATTGACGCGCCTGCGGGCGCGCGGGGGTTGCAGCCCGGTCGCGCCGGTGTCATGTTTCAGTTATGAGCCTCGACCCCTCGGGTGATCCCGCCTCGATAGTCGTCCCGGCTGCGTCCGAGTGGCGCCGCCGGACCCAGCAGCAAATCATCAGTTTCGACCGGCGAGAGCTGTCGCTGATCCTCGGCGTCTACGGACGGATGCTGACCTCCGGCATGGCGCGCGACTACGCCATCGACCACTTGGCAGACCGCGCCGTGTTCTCGATCTTCCGGCGCACCAGCGAGACGCCGCTCTACCGCGTCGAGAAGCGGCCGAAGGACGCGCAGCGCCAGGGCGCTTGGTCCGTCGTCAGCCCCGGCGGCGCCGGCGTGCTGAAACGCGGCCGCGAGCTCGGCCAGGTGCTGAAGGTCTTCGACCGAAAGCTCATTCGCGCCGTCGAGTAACGGGTGGGCGCTGCGCCTCATGACGCCCGCCCGCAGCAGCGGGTATGGGGCACGCCCACCGCCCAGGAACGGCAGCCGGCATAGTCCCATGTCTGGAGGGCGATTCCTCCTTCCGGCGGCTTGCTCATGATTTTATCAGCAAGTCAGTGTCGTGAGACGGTCTCACGCGCGAGACCGTCGCCGGGCGGCTAACGCCGGCCCTTCGACCGCGCCGCCTTGGCCTTGGCGATGCGCTTTGCCCCGGCCTTGCGCTGCCCGCCCGGGCGCCGCGCCGGCGCCATCTTGGCCCCCTCGACGTCGATCAGCTCCAGGATCAGCCCACCGGTGATCGGCGCCGCCTCGCGCAGCCGCACCGTCACCCGCATCCCCAGCCCGACGACACGCCCCGTCCGCTCGCCGGTCAGCGTCTGCCGGTCGCGGTCGTGGCGGAAATAATCGCTGCCCAGCGTCGAGATCGGCACCAGCCCGTCCGCCCCCGTCTCGTCAAGCCGGATGAACGCCCCGGCGCGCGAGACGCCGTTGACGCGGCCCTCGAACTCGGCCCCGATCCGGTCCGACAAATAGGACGCGACATAGCGGTCGACCGTGTCGCGCTCGGCCTCCATCGAGCGGCGCTCGGTGATCGAGATCTGCTCGGCGGTCTCCTGCATCCGGGCGATCTGGTCCGGCGTCAGCCCGTCCTTGCCCAGCCCCAGTGCCGTGATCAGCGCCCGGTGGACGATCAGGTCGGCATAGCGCCGGATCGGCGAGGTGAAGTGCGCGTAGCGCGGCAGGTTCAGCCCGAAATGGCCCAGGTTCTGCGGGCCGTAATACGCCTGCGTCTGGCTGCGCAGCACCGACATGCCGACCACCTCGGCGTGTTCCGACCCCCGCGCCTGGCGCAGCAGCTCGTTGAAGTGGCGGGTCTTCAGCACCTGCCCCTTCGCCAGGCGCATCCCCAGCGGCTCGACAATCTCGCGGAGCGAATCCAGCCGCTCGGGCGCCGGCTCCTCGTGCACGCGATAGACCAGGGCCGTCCGTTGCGCCTCCAGCGTCTCCGCGGCGGCGACGTTGGCGAGGATCATGAACTCCTCGATCAGCCGATGCGCCTCCAGCCGGTCGCGAAAGCGGATGTCGGCGACGTTGCCGTCCTCCGCCAGCACGATCCGCCGCTCAGGCAGGTCCAGGTCCAGCGGTTGGCGCTTTTCGCGCGCCGTCGTGGCGGCGCGGTAGGCGGCGTAAAGCGGCCGGATCGCCCGCTCGATCAGCGCCGGGTCGATCTCCGCCCGCCCGTCCATCGCGTTCTGCACAGTCTCGTAGGACAGCGAGGCCGGCGAGCGCATAAGCCCCCGCGTGAAGCGGTGGCCGATCTTGTTGCCCTCGGCGTCCAGTACCATGCGCAGCGCCATGCACGGCCTGTCGACGCCCTCGACCAGCGAGCAGAGATCGGCCGACAGCTCCTCGGGCAGCATCGGGCTGACGCGGTCCGGGAAATAGGTCGAGTTGCCCCGGTTCAGCGCTTCGCGGTCCAGCGCGCTGCCCGGCGTGACATAGTGCGCGACGTCGGCGATGGCGACCCAGACGACATGCCCGCCGGGATTCTTCGCATCCTCGTCCGGCATGGCGCAGACGGCGTCGTCATGGTCGCGCGCATCGGCCGGGTCGATGGTGATGAGCGGCAACGCGCGCAGGTCCTCACGCTTGCCGAGGGCCTTGACCGGCTTCGCCTTTGCCGCCTCGGCCAGCACCTCGTCGGGGAACTCGTAGGGGATGCCATGCTCGACCATGGCGATCAGCGAGACCTGCCGCGGGTCGCCCGGCCGGCCATGCCGAACCAGCACCTTGCCCTTGGGCAGCCCCAGCCGGGCGCCACCGATGCCCTCGGCCTCGACCAGCTCGCCGTCCTCTGCGCTGCCGGTCTGGCCGGCGGGGATCGTCCACTCGCGATCGGCGCGCTTGTCGATCGGCAGCAGCCGGCCGCCCTGCGGACCGGCGCGGTAGATACCCAGCATCCGGCGGCCGCCGGACTCCAGTTTCTTGATGATCCGCGCCTCGTAGGCATAGCCCTCGGCGCCGGTTCGGCGCAGCTTGGCCAGCACGCGGTCGCGCGCGCCCAGCGCCGGGTCGCCCTTCTTCGGCGCTATCAGCACCCGGGGGGCCGGCCCGTCCTCGTCCCAACTCGCCGGCTGGGCCGCGAGGTCGCCGCCGGCATCCGGTCCCAGCACCTCGAGCACGGTGACGGGCGGCAGCGTGCCCGAGGGACGCATCCGCTTGCGCTCCTTTGCGACCAGCCCGTCATCCTGCAGTTCGCGCAGCAGGCGCTTCAGCTCGATCCGCTCGGCGCCCTTGACGCCGAAGGCGCGCGCGATCTCGCGCTTGTTCGCCGCCTCCGGGTTCTCGCGGATCCAGTCGAGCAGCGCGTCCTTGGTGGGCAGCTTGTTCATGCCACCGGCCCTAGCACGCGCGTCGCCCGGCGTCATTCATCGATCAGGCGGTCGTCCGTGCCGGTTTTCTTCCGCGCGGCCGCCGGCTTCTTTGCGACCGGCGAAGTCTGCGCGCCCGCCGCCGGCTTCTTCGTCCCAGCCCGCTTGGCCGCCGGCTTCCTCGCGCCGGTCTTCTTCCCGGCTCCGGTCGCTCCGGCTTTTGCGGTCGCCTTTTTCGGGGCCGTCTTCCTGCCCTTCTTCGCGCCGGCCTTGGCTTCGACCAGCACCAGCGCCTCCTCCAGCGTGACAGACTGCGGGTCGACGTCCTTGGGCAGCGTCGCGTTGACCTTGCCCCACTTCACGTACGGCCCGTAGCGACCCTCCATGACGTTGAGCGGCCCGCCGTCCGGATGCTCGCCCAGCTCGCGCAGCGGCTTCTGCGACGCGCCCCGGCCGCCGCGCTGTGCCTTGCGGGCCAGCAGCTCCATGGCGCGGTTCATGCCGACCGCCAGCACGTCGTCGCCCTTCTCAAGGCTGGCATAGACGCGGCCGTGCTTTACGTAGGGGCCATAACGGCCCAGCCCGGCCTCGACGGCGACGCCGTCCTCGGGATGCGTGCCGACCTCGCGCGGCAGCGACAGCAGCTTCAGCGCGATTTCCAGCGTCACGTCGGCGGGCGCCAGGTCCGGCGGCAGCGAGCTGCGCTTCGGCTTGGCGTCGGAGTCCGGGTCCGCCTCGCCAAGCTGGACGTAGGGTCCGAAGCGGCCCGATTTCAGCATCACGGCAATGCCGTTCTCGTCCTCGCCGAGGCGGATGCCCTCGGGCGGCACGCCGCCCTCCTCGCCGCCGGGCTCGCCGCCCAGCGGCCGGGTGTAGCGGCAGGCCGGGTAGTTCGAGCAGCCGATGAAGGCCCCGCCCGAGCGCGCCGTCTTCAGCGCCAGCCTGCCCCCGGCGCAGTGCGTGCAGGCACGCGGGTCGCTGCCGTCGCCGGGGTCGGGAAACAGGTGCGGCGCCAGCACCTCGTTGATCTTCTCCAGCACCTCGCCGATGCGCAGGTCGGCGGTCTCGTCGACGGCGGCGCGAAAATCCTTCCAGAAATCGGTCAGCACCGATTTCCAGTCGACCCTGCCGGCCGAGACCTCGTCCAGCTCCTCCTCCAGCTCGGCGGTGAAGTCGTAGGCGACGTACTTGCGGAAATAGTTCTCGAGGAACGCGGTCACCAGCCGGCCCTTGTCCTCGGGATGCAGGCGGCCCTTGTCCTTGCGGACGTATTCGCGGTCCTGGATCGTCGTGATGATCGAGGCATAGGTCGAGGGCCGGCCGATCCCGAGCTCCTCCATCCGCTTGACCAGCGTCGCCTCGGTATAGCGCGGCGGCGGCTGGGTGAAGTGCTGCTCGGGCGTCACCGAGCGCTGGCCCAGCGCCGCGCCCTCGGCGATCTCGGGCAGGCGGCGGTCGTCGTCGTCGACGATGTCGTCGCGGCCTTCCTCGTAGACCCTGAGGAAGCCGTCGAAGGTGACGACCTGGCCGGTTGCGCGCAGGCCCGTCCTGCCGCTGTCGTCGGCGATCTCGACGGTCGTGCGCTGGAAGCGCGCCGCCTCCATCTGGCTGGCGATGGCGCGCTTCCAGATCAGCTCGTAGAGCCGCGCCTGGTCGGATTCCAGCCGCACCTGGCCCGGCGCCGCGTCCAGCCGGGTCGGCCGGATGCATTCGTGCGCCTCCTGCGCGTTCTTGGCCTTGTTCTTGTAGAAACGCGGCTTCTCGGGCACGTACTGGCGCCCGTATTTCGCGCCGATCGCGTCGCGCGCCGAATGGATCGCCTCGGGCGCCATGTCGATGCCGTCGGTCCGCATGTAGGTGATGTGGCCGGCCTCGTAGAGCCGCTGCGCCGTGCGCATGGTCTGCTGCGCGCCGAAGCCCAGCTTGCGGCTGGCCTCCTGCTGCAGGGTCGAGGTCATGAAGGGCGGCGCCGGGTTGCGCGTCTGCGGCTTCGCCTCGACCGATCTGACGGCCAGCGACGCCGCCTGCACCGCGGCGACGGCGGCCGTCGCGGCGGCCTCGTCGGCAATGTCGAAGCGGTCGAGCCGCTTGCCGTCCAGCGTGACCAGGCGGGCCTCGAACTCATCGCCGGCGGGCGTCGTCAGGACCGCCTTGACCGTCCAGTACTCGCGCGCCTTGAACGCCTCGATCTCCATCTCGCGCTCGACGATCAGGCGCAGCGCCACAGACTGGACGCGGCCGGCCGAGCGCGAGCCCGGCAGCTTGCGCCACAGCACCGGCGACAGCGTGAAGCCGACGAGGTAGTCCAGCGCGCGGCGCGCCAGATAGGCGTCGACCAGCGCGATGTCGATCTCGCGCGGGGTCTCCATCGCCTTCGAGACGGCGGATTTCGTGATGGCGTTGAAGACGACGCGACTGACCGCCGTGTCCTTCTTCACCGCCTTGCGCTTCCTCAGCGCCTCGAGCAGGTGCCACGAGATCGCCTCGCCCTCGCGGTCCGGGTCGGTGGCGAGGATCAGGCTGCCATCACCGGCCAGCGCCTCGGCGATGGCGCGGACGTGCTTCTGCGACTTGGGGTCGACCTCCCACTTCATCTCGAATCCGGCGTCCGGATCGACCGAGCCGTCCTTGGACGGCAGGTCGCGCACATGGCCGTACGAGGCGAGCACGGTGTAGCCGCTGCCCAGATAGGCATTGATCGTCTTGGCCTTGGCCGGGGACTCGACCACCACAACCGTCATACTGCTCTCCTCGCCGGCCTCGGCCGGCCTGCCCTCATGTCGGGCGATCCGGAGGGCCGGGCCCTCCGCCGCACCCGGTGCAGCTGTCGCTGATGCGCTTCTGATGGCGCGGTGACGGAAAATGGGTCGGTGACCTGCCGGAGTCAACGCCGCCCCGGGTCACGGTCCGTTCGGCACGGGCAGTGCGCGGCCGGGCGGCAAGGCCAGGCGGTGGCGGGTCGTGCCGCCTTTCCGCGGTCAGTCTGGCGACATGCTGCGGGCGAGCGCCCCGCCCGGGCGAACCTCGATGCGGCCGGCAAGCTCGAGCTCGAGCAACGCCAGCGACAGCTCGGCCGGGCTGGCGCCGCACTGGCGCGCGAGTTCGTCCAGCTCGACGGCACTCGGCCCGAGCAGGTCGACGATCTGCTCGGCCAGCGCCCGGTCGCCGGTGCCGCCCTCCTCGTCGAAATCGCCCTGCGCTTCGTACTCGTCGGTCAGGCCATCGGCTTCGAACAGGTCGACATCAAAGTCGAAGTCTCTGCCCGCTTCGCGCAGGTGCAGCGTGCGGGGGGCTGCCAGCGCCTCCTCGACATCGCCGGCATGGCGGATGAGGGCGGCGCCCTCGCGGATCAGCTGGTTGCAGCCGGCGGCGCGCGGGTCCTCGGGCGCGCCGGGGCAGGCCATTGCCTCGCGCCCCTGCTCCAGCGCGAAGCGCGCGGTGATCAGGCTGCCGGAGCGCGCCGCCGCCTCGATGAGCACGACGCCGCGCGCCAGCCCGGAGATCAGGCGGTTGCGCCGCGGAAAGTGGCTGGCCGTCGCCACGGTGCCGAAGGCGACCTCGGACAGCAGCGCCCCGGTCTCGGCGATGCGCCGCGCCAGGTCGACGTTCTCGGGCGGGTAGGGGTGGTCCAGCCCGCCGGCCAGAACGGCGACGGTGCCGGTGTTCAGGCTGGCCTCGTGCGCCGCGGTGTCGATGCCACGCGCCATGCCGGAGACGATCACCCGGCCCTGCGCCGCCAGCTCGCGCGCCAGCCGGCGCGCCGTGCGCAGGCCCAGCGCCGAGGCGTTGCGCGCGCCGACGATCGCAACGGCCGAGCGGGCGAAGATGCCCGGGTCGCCCTGTACCCACAGCGTGGGGGGCGCCGGCTCGATCTCGGCCAGCAGTGGCGGATACACCCCGTCGCCCAGCAGCAGCAGGCGCGCGCCTGCGCTGTCGGCGGCCGCCATCTCGCGCTCGGCATCCTCGATCGGGCACGCCGAATAGCCGGGCCGTCCGCCGCGCGCCGCCAGTTCGGGCAAAGCGTCGAGCGCGCGCAGCGCCGTGCCGAAGCGGCGCATCAGATGCGCGTAGGTGCGCGGGCCGACGTTGCCGCTGCGCGCCAGCCGCAGCCTGGCGAACCGCTCGGCCTCGTCCGCCACCGGCGCGGGCAGAAACTGCGGGTCAGGCGAGGGCGTCAGGCGCTGGGCAAGGGACATCGCGGCACTCCGTGGACCTGCCACGATCAGGCCGCACCAGTGGTTAACGCCCGGTTAAGTCCTTGCGATTCCCGCCGGCCCCGATGCGCGGCTCGGTGCCGCGTGCCAGCCGGGCCAGATTCTCGCGGTGGCGCAGCCAGACCCACGCCGCCAGCGCGGCGACGACCAGCACCGCCTCGCCCCGGCCGACCGCCCACAGCCACAGCGGCGCCGAGGCCGCGGCGGCGAGCGCGCCGACCGACGAGATGCGGCTGGCCCAGGCCGCCGCCAGCCAGGTAGCGCAGACCGCGGCGCCGGCGACGGGTTGCAGCGCCAGCACGACGCCCAGGAAGGTCGCCACGCCCTTGCCACCGCGAAAGCGCAGCCAGACCGGCAGGCAGTGTCCCAGCACCGCGCCGGCGCCCGCGGTCAGCGCGGCGGTATCCGAGCCCGAGAAGACGATCACCGGCACCGCGCCCTTCAGCGCGTCGAGCAGCAGCGTCAGCGCCGCCGCCTTCTTGTTGCCCGTGCGCAGCACGTTGGTGGCGCCGATATTGCCCGAGCCGATCTTGCGCAGGTCGCCAAGCCCGAAAAGCCGCGCCAGAAGGACCCCGACAGGGATCGAGCCGACCAGGTAGCCGACCGCCAGGGAGAACGCCGGCCCGCCCGGCGACCATACGCCCGTCGTCGCTTCAACCAGCATCTCCGCCTCCGACCGTTTCGCCGAACACGCGCCTGCCGCCGACCCAGGTGCCCAGCACGCGCCCCTGCATCCGCGTCCGGTCGAACGGGGTGTTCTTCGACCGCGAGCACAGCCTGTCCCGGTCCAGCACGAAAGGCGCGTCCGGGTCGAACAGCACCAGGTCGGCGGGCGCGCCCTTCTCCAGCCGCCCGCCGGGCAGCCCCAGCAGCCGCGCCGGGGCCGCCGAGGCGCGGCGGAACAGCGTCGCCATGTCCATCCGCCCGGCATGGACCAGCCGCAGGCAGGCCGGCAGGAAAGTCTCCAGCCCGACCGCACCCGTCGCCGCCTCCTCGAAGGGCAGGCGCTTCGCCTCCTCGTCCTGCGGCAGGTGCGACGAGACGATGATGTCGACCAGGCCCTCCGCCACGGCGTCGACGACCGCCTCGCGGTCGGTCTCGGACCGCAGCGGCGGCGTCAGCTTGAAGAAGGTGCGATAGTCGGCGATGTCGAACTCGTTCAGCGTCAGGTGGTGGATCGAGGTCGCCGCCGTCACCCCTAGCCCGGCCTCGCGCGCCCGGCGCAGCGGCGCCAGCGCGCCGGCCGTCGTCACCTGGTCCGCGTGATAGCGCGCCGCGAGAGAGCCGACAGCGCCGCCGACCGACTCGACCAGCGCCAGATCGCGCTCCAGCATCATCCGCTCGGCGATCGCCGGGACGGAGGGCAGGCCCAGCCGCGAGGCGAACTCGCCCGAGGTCGCGCAGGCGCCTCGCGACAGCGCCGGCTCCTGGCAGTGATGCACGATCAGCGCGCCGGTCCCCCGGGCATAGGTCATGATGGCGCGCATCAGCCTTGCGTCGGCCACCGGGCGGTCGCAATCGGTCAGCGCCACGGCGCCCGCATCCAGCAGGAAGCGCTGCTCCGTCATCTCGGCGCCCTTCAACCCCCGCGTCAGCGCGCCCATCGCGTGGACGTTGACGGCCGAGACCTCGCCGGCGCGGGCCAGCGCGAACTGCACCAGCGCCGGGTCGTCCAGCGCAGGGGTCGTGTCGGGCTGCGCCACGATCGTCGTGACCCCGCCCGCCGCCGCCGCCTCGCCGGCCGAGCGGAACGACTCGCGGTGCCGCGCCCCGGGCTCGCCGACAAAGACGCGCATGTCGATCAGCCCGGGCGCCAGCGCCTTGCCGCCGCAGTCGATCACCGCGCCCTCGCCCGGCGCCGGCGAGGCACCCCGCACGACGTCCTCGATCACCCCGCCGCGAACGCGGAGCCCGCCGGGGCCGTCATGGCCTTCCGGGTCGATCAACCGGGCGTTGACGAAGGTGGTCGTCATCCGCGCGCCCTGTCGGCGGCGCGCCGCTGGATGTCACGCATCAGCCGATAGACCGCGTCGCCGTCGGCGATGTACTCGAATCCGTGGCGCACGGTGTAGCTGTTACCCTTGTTGCCGCGCCTGACCTCCTCGGCGAAGTAGATCGTCGCCTCGGGCCCAGGGCGATAGTCGATCCGCGTGTCCTCGTCGATCGGATAGGATTTCAGGCTGCGCCCCCATGCGCTGCGCGCGACAATGGCGCGCCGGTCGGTCAGTGCGTAGCGCGTGCGGCGCCGCACGCGCGCATTCCACCTGGGTCCGCCGACCATCACCAGCAACCCGATCAGCAGAAACGGCACGCCGAACAGCGGAAAGAACGCCTCCGCCCCCGACTGCGGCCCGATCGCCACCGCAAGGCCGATCCAGACCACGGAGAACAGCACGAAGAAGCCGCCGACCGCCACCACCATCAGGTCGTTCCCGCGGAGGCGCACGGCGCCCGAGGGCGCGCCTTGCCACAGCAGCGCCTCGTCCTGGTCCAGATAGTGCGCCCAGCTGTCGCCGCCCCTGTCGCCGGCCCCGTTTCCGGCCTCGTTTCCGGCGCCCCCGCCCTGCCCGATCGAAACGCCGCCGGTCTTCGCGAACTTCATGCGTGCCTCCCCCCGGCGGCTCAGGCCGCCGCCGCGTTGGCGGCCAGCAGCTCCATGCACGCCATGCGGACGGCCACCCCCATCTCGACCTGCTCGCGGATGACGCTGCGCTGCAGGTCGTCCGCGACCTCGGCGTCGATCTCGACGCCGCGGTTCATCGGGCCGGGGTGCATGACAATGGCGTCCGGTTTCGCCCGCGCCAGCTTCTCGCGCGTCAGGCCATAGAGGTGAAAGTATTCGCGCGTCGAGGGGATGGCGGCGCCGGCCAGCCGCTCGTTCTGCACGCGCAGCATCATCACGACGTCGACGCCCTCCAGCCCCGCCTCCATGTCGGTGAAGACCTCGACGCCGAAACGCTCGATTCCGGCTGGCAGCAGCGTCGGCGGCGCGATGACGCGCACCCGGTTCTCCATGCAGTTGAGGCACATGATGTTGGAGCGTGCCACGCGGCTGTTGGCGATGTCGCCGCAGATGGCGACGGTCAGCCGGTGCAGCCGCCCCTTGGCCCGCCTGATCGTCAGCGCGTCCAGCAGGGCCTGCGTCGGGTGCTCGTGCCGCCCGTCGCCGGCGTTCAGCACGGAACAGTTGACCTTCTGCGCCAGCAGCGCCACGGCGCCCGAGGACGAATGCCGCACAACCAGCAGGTCGGGCCGCATGGCGTTCAGCGTCAGCGCCGTGTCGATCAGCGTCTCGCCCTTGACCATCGAGGACGCCTGCACCGCCATGTTCATGACGTCGGCGCCCAGCCGCTTGCCGGCCAGCTCGAAGCTGGCCATCGTCCGGGTCGAGGCCTCGAAGAACAGGTTGATCTGGGTCAGCCCGCGCAGCACGTCGTCATGCTTGGCGCGCCGCCGGTTCAGGTCGACATAGCGGTCGGCGCGGTCGAGAATGGTCGTGATGTCGTCCGCGGTCAGCGCGGCGATGCCCAGCAGGTGGCGGTGTTCGAACATCGCGGCCCCTCCCGCGCGCCGTCTTACGTGCGGCGCCTGGCCGGGGCAAGCGGCGCGTGGCCCGGTCCGATCCGGCCGCCCCCGACCGCCGGGCGGCTCTCCGGAGAAAGGGCGCGTTGGAACCCGCTCCCCGAGCGGCGCCCCGGAAAACGGAGGTCCGCTACCCGCGGCCGCGCGCGAGATCGCGCTGGATCGTCATCGGCCCCGCCTTGCCCGCCAGACGCGAGCGATACACGTAGAGGCCCTCCATGACGCGCTGGACGTAGTTGCGGGTCTCGTCGAAGGGAATCATCTCGATCCAGTCGACGATGTCGATGTCCGGCCGGCGCGGGTCGCCGAACGCTGCCGTCCAGTCGTCGACCCGGCCCGCCCCGGCGTTGTAGGCGGCCGCGGCCATCGCGTACGAGCCGCCGTACTGCGCCGCCCGGTGCGCGAGATAGGTCTCGCCCAGCCGCACATTGTAGCGCCAGTCGCTGAGCAGCCGGCCCGAATCGTAGGGCTCGTTGATCCAGCCCGCGACCTTCTTCGCGGTGGCCGGCATAAGCTGCATCAGGCCGCGCGCGCCGGCGCGGCTGATGGCGCGCGGGTTCATCTCGGTTTCCTGCCGGGCGATCGACAGCGCGAACGCCGGCTCGACCTTGGTCGCGTAGTGGCCGACCTCGTGCAGCGGATAGTAGGCCGGGTAGATCAGCACGCCGCGGCGCGCCGCCTTCTTGGCAATGCGCACCGCGTAGTGCTGCTGGCCGAGGTCCAGCGCCAGCCCGGTCAGCGGTGCCAGCGCGCCGGCGGGCAGCGTCTCGCCGAGATGCGAGAAGGTCTGCATCGCCAGGCTGTCCTCGCCGGCATAGAACAGCGTCACCGCCAGCCGCACGTCGTCCGAGTCCATCGCAGGATGCGTGCGCCAATCGGGCAGTTCGGCAACCGCAAGCTGCGGGTCGCCGGCCAGGCCGATCCGCGCCGCGGCAAGCTGGCCGTAGAACGAGGTCTGGTATCGCCCGGCATCGGCGAACCAGCGGTGCGCCTCGGCCTTGTTGCCGGCGGCCTCGTAGGCTCGGCCCAGCCAGTAGCCGCCACGACCCAGGCTGATCGGCGTGTCGACCGAGTTCTCGAACCGCTGGAAATGCGCGATGGCGCGTGCCGGGTCGTGCAGCATGGTCAGCGCCACCCAGCCGGCCACCCACTCGGTGTCCGAGTAGACATAGCCGGCGGCCGGCGTCAGGAAGTTCTGGCTGGCGAGCGCATAGGCCGCCTGCCCCCGATGCTCGCGCGCGGCGCGGCGGGCCAGGTCGAGCCGGCGGTCGGCCCAGGATTCGGGGTCGCCCAGCGTCGCCGGGCTGCCCGTGACACTCAGCAGGATCGTCTCGGCCGCCGGCCAGTCGCGGCGGTTGACCGCATCGGCGAAGGCGCGCCAGCGGACGGCCGCCTCGCCCGTGATGCGCGGCTGGCGCACCAGGCCGCGCGGCGTGTCGTCGTCCAGCGCGACGCGGCCGAGCACCTGCTGCCCCGGCCATGTGCTGCGCCGCGAGACGAAGTCGCGGTATTCCTCGGGCGTGCCGCCGCCCTTCCGCAGCTTGCGCCACAGCACGATGTCGCGGACCAGCGGATCGTCCCTGGCGACCAGCGCCTGGGCGGCGTCCCACTTGCCGCTTTCGCCCAGCCGCAGACGCCTGGGCGACCTCATGGCCATCGCGCTCGGCTCGTGCGAGGTCGAGCGCCCGGGCGGGCAGGACGAGAAGGAAAAGAGTGAGAACGGAAAGACAGAATCGGACGGCGCGCATACGGACAGAAACCAAGTGACCCCTCCCCCGAGCTGGCAAATCAGCACCGACGCGAGCCTACCACAACCGGGGGTGGCCGCGCGCGCCCTATCTGGGCCTTTCGGCCCCGTTGCGGGGCGCTTTCCGCGCGGCCCGGGTCCTCTCGGCGCTCGGCTGCCCGCGCTTGCGGCTCTCGCCGAGCGCGCCTATGGTCGGCCGCGATCCGACGCAGGGAGGCCGCAGGGATTCGGTATGGGACAGGCGAACGGCAAGGTCATCCGGGGCTCTCTCCCGGCATTGGTGACACCCTTCCGTGACGGCCGCGTCGACGAGGAGGCCCTGCGCGCGCTGGTCGACTGGCACATCGCCGAGGGCAGCCACGGGCTGGTGCCCGTCGGCACGACGGGCGAGAGCCCGACGCTGAGCCACGAGGAGCACGAGCGCGTCATCCGGGTCGTTGTCGAGCACGCGGCCGGCCGCGTGCCGGTGATCGCCGGGGCCGGCTCGAACAACACGACCGAGGGCGTCCGCCTGATGCGCTACGCCAAGTCGGTCGGCGCCGATGCCGCGCTTGTCGTCACCCCCTATTACAACAAGCCGACCCAGGCAGGGCTGATCGCGCATTTCAGGGCACTGCACGATTGCTGCGAGCTGCCGATCATCATCTACAACATCCCCGGCCGCTCGGTCATCGACATGAACCCCGAGACGATGGGCGAGCTGGCCTCGCTGCCGCGCATCGTCGGCGTCAAGGACGCCACCGGCGACGTGGTGCGCGTGTCGAAGCAGCGCGCGACCTGCGGCGCCGACTTCGTCCAGCTCTCGGGCGAGGACGCCTCGGCGCTGGGTTTCAACGCACATGGCGGGCGGGGCTGCATCTCGGTGACGGCGAACATCGCGCCGCGGCTCTGCGCCGAGTTCCAGGAGGCCTCGCTGTCGGGTGACCTGGCCCGTGCGATGGAGCTGCAGGATCTGCTGATGCCGCTGCACACGGCGATCTTCCTCGAGCCCGGCCTCGCCGGCGCCAAGCATGGGCTGTCGATCCTCGGCCGGTGCAGCGAGGAGGTGCGGCTGCCGCTGATGCCGGTGACCGCTCCGGTCGGTGACCGGATCCGCGCCGCGATGGTCCATGCGCGTCTGATCAACTAGCGCGCCGCCAACCCGCCGCCGGCACGCCGGCGGTACGGCACGCCGCCAGCACCCGCCGCCCGGCCGGCCTGTGACAATCCGGCAAGTATTCGCTCAAAACAGGTTGCATCAGGCCCTCGCCCTGCAACCATTGCGCGCATCGCGCGATCAATCCCCGACGTTATCCACAGAATGGCTTCAGTCTGGCGTCCAGCAGACACCGCATTAACGACTTTGCCACGAATCGTGCGAACCTGCAGAGGGTGTGAGGTCCCGACGGGGATTACCAGAAAGGTGAGCACTATGACTGTGCATGACAGGACAGCGGCCTCGGCGCAGGTTGCTGACACACTCCTCTCGCCCGGCGCTCCGGCCCCGGGGCGTTCGCGGCCCCATCGGCGGGACCGGGACGTCTGCGAGCTTTCCGTGGCACTGCTGGCCTCGGAATGCATGTCGCGCCTCGCCGAAGCGGGCATCATCGTCGAGCAGACCTCGGACTTCGACCTGGCGATGCGCATGGTCGCGCGGATGGACAAGCCGTACCTGACGGACTTCATGTCGCCCCGGAAGAACGACTTCTTCGAGGGCAACTGCTTCTGGCTGCTGATGCACGATCCCGACGGCGCGCCGTCCGGGATGGTCGGCGCGCGGCTGGACGACACGGGGCGCGAGCCGCTGAGCTCGTATTCCGTGCGCAAGCTGCGCAACATGTTCCCCGATGAGGCGGACGTGCCGGTGGCCCCGGACCGCCTGCCCAGGATCGCCTCGGAGATCAAGGGACGCGTGGTCTACACCGGCGGCCTGTTCGTCGGCCGCGGGCTGCGCTCGACCAACCGCCAGACGCTGCGCACCCTGGTCCTGCTCCTCTACACGACCATCTACATGAAGTGGAAGGACTTCGACTGGCTCTATGCGTTCCTGCGCGACCGGGACGTGGCCCGCGGGGCGCCGTGGCTCTATCACTTCCCGCGGGTCTACCCGCTGGCGCACAGCTGGACGCTGAGGCCCTCAGTCGAGACCCGAGAGCACTGGCTGGCCGCGATGGACCGGCTCGAATTCTCCGACATGCTCGGAACCTATCTCGTTGCGCCTGACCGGCTTTGAGTAGTTGAGCACGAATCTCTGGCCGTCGCCGTCGCGCACGGGAAGGAGCAGGCGGAAGTAGCTCATCTTGACGAGGTGTCCGGTGGACATGTCGATCATGATGGAATGGCACGAGAGCTTGAGCTGGCCCTCGACCACGTCGGCGTGCGCGAGCGCGACGGCGCGGGCGACGGCCGGCTCCGAGCCTTCGAAGATGCTGTTGAGCTGCTCGACGGTCGAGAGGTTCAGCTCTCGCGCCGCCAGGCTCTGGCGTCCCATCCTCTTGACGATCGGGCGCATCTCGGCGGTGTCCGGGCGGCCGAAGATCTCGACGTACTGGTCGAGCTTCTCCATGTCGGTCAGCAGGCCGCCATTGGCGTGCCACCAGTTCAGCACGGCGTCAAAGCTCGGCGCCTCGAAGGCGGTCTTCTGCCGGCTGTCCTCGAGCGCGCCGGCCAGCACCTCCTCGGCGACCTTCTCGGCCCAGTAGTTGCGCGAATGCTCGGCGACGAAGCCAAAGGAGGGGCCCGGCCGCAGCAGGTCGGCGACGTCGACCCGCAGGGTCTCGGCGATCGCGTAGACCACCTCGAGGTCGGGCGAGACGCGCCGGCGCATGAGGTCGGCGATGTGGTCCGGCGCGCGCCCGACCGCCTGGGACAGCTGGCGCGGCGTCATCCGCGCCTCGCCGATCAGCCGGGCGAGGTTGCCGAAGAAGTAGCTCAGCGTCTCCGGGCTGTTCATATGCTGCGATCTGGTCCCGTCCACACGCACCCTGCCAGAAGCCTTGTACCATTGCTGCGCTGCGCAACTCTGCAGCGCTTCCGCGCGATCCGCAACCGCCCCCATAACCTGTAGTTGCAACTGGGTAAACGCCGCACGCGACGCGTGCCGCAAGGCGCCTGAGGGGCGCTCGACGTGCCACGGTTGACACGCGCGCGGCTTTCGGCGATGCCGCGCATCCCATGGCCGCGAAAAATCCCGACAAACGCCCGGTCGCCGAGAACCGGCGCGCGCGCTACGACTATTTCATCGAGGACACGCTCGAAGCCGGCATCATGCTGGAAGGCTCCGAGGTGAAGTCGCTGCGCGAGGGCAAGGCGAACATCGCCGAGAGCTACGCCTCGGTCGAGAACGGCGAGCTGTGGCTGATCAATGCCTACATCCCGCCCTTCAGCCAGGCGATGGCCGAGGCGTTCAGCCATGATGAGCGGCGCCGGCGCAAGCTGCTGGTGCACAAGACCCAGCTGGCCAGGCTGTACCAGGCGACCGGCCGGCAGGGCATGACGCTGGTGCCCATGAAGGTGTATTTCAACGACCGCGGCAGGGCCAAGCTCGAGCTCGGCATCGCCAAGGGCAAGAAAGCGCCCGACAAGCGCGCCACCGAGGCCAAGCGCGACTGGCAGCGCGACAAGGCGCGCCTGCTGCGCGACCGGGGCTGAGGCCGCCCGGAACCGGCACGGCTCGGCATGGCCGAGCGCGCGCGGATTGGGCACGTCGCGGCGCGACGCCGAAGACGGCCAGCATGGCGACCGGCACGAAGATGGCGAAGACGGCGACGGCCTCGAGGATCAGGCCACGCGGGTGCAACCTGAACAAAGCTCCCGAAGCCGCGGGCCGGCGCCCGGGCCCGATCCGCGTAGCGTGACGTGCCCTCGGCCATGCCGGCCCGTCTTGCGCGGGCAGCCAGGCGCCACCCGCTTCCCGCCCCCCGACGCCGAAAGGCGCCCGCCGGCCAGCGCTGGAAACGCCTGCGACAACGGCGCGGTTCCGGCCGGCGTGCGGAACCGCGCCAGTCCGGGCGGCGTTGGATTCAGAGTTTGACCGCCAGGAGGACGACGCATGAACGACGCTTCGGCAGGCGACAACGGCGCGCGGCCGCTGGTTCCCAGCGACGAGGGCGACCGCAAGGGGCTCGAGCTCGGCCGCGCCCAGGGCGAGGCGCTGACCCGCACGCTGAAGCATATGCAGGATGACATCGCGCATGACGGCGGTGAGGTGCAGGCCGGCGAATACCTGGTCGCCTACGCCGTCGAGGAAGCCGAGGGCATGTGGATGCCCAAGGGCGGCAAGCTCGAATGGGTCGAGCCCGACGCCGAGAACTGCCATGTCGAGATCGCAGTGCGCGACCCTGCCGACGGGCGGCTGATCCCCGGGCTGAAGATCCAGGCCGCTCTGCTGGACAGCGACGGCAAGACCATCCAGAAGCAGACGCTGCCTTTGCTCTGGCACCCCTACCTCTATCATTACGGCGCCAACTTCAAAGCCCCCGGCGACGGCACCTACGGGCTGCGCGTGCAATTCGACGCGCCTGACTTCATGCGCCACGACGAGAAGAACGGCCGTCGCTTTCTCGAGGGCTGCGAGGTCACCTTCGACACCGTCAAGGTCAAGGCCGGGCAGGACTGACCGGACATGCGCGACAGAGGACCCGTCGTCGTCATCACCGGCGCCTCGGCCGGAGTCGGGCGAGCCGTCGTGCGCCGCTTCGCCGAGCACGACCGCGCCCGCATCGGCCTGATCGCCCGCGGCCGCGAGCGGCTCGATGCCGCCGCCGCCGAGGTCCGCGCGCTGGGCGGCACACCGCTGGTGCTGCCCTGCGACGTCGCCGACGCCGACGCGGTCGAGGCCGCCGCCGGGCAGGCCGAGCGCGAGCTGGGGCCGATCGACATCTGGATCAACTGCGCGATGGTCACGATGATCGCGCCCTTCGTCGAGATGACCCCGGACGAGTTCCGGCGCATCACCGAGGTCACCTATCTCGGCCAGGTCTACGGCACGATGGCGGCGCTCCGCCGGATGAAGCCGCGCGACCACGGCACCATCGTCCAGGTCGGCTCGGCGCTGGCCTACCGCTCGATCCCGCTGCAGTCGGGCTATTGCGGCGCCAAGCACGGCGTCGTCGGCTTCACCGACTCGATCCGCTCCGAGCTGATCCATGACGGCTCGCGCGTGAAGATCTGCGCGGCCCACCTGCCGGCGGTGAACACGCCGCAGTTCGAGTGGGCGCGTAACCGGATGCCGAACCGGCCGCAGCCGCTGCCGCCGATCTACCAGCCCGAGGTGCCGGCCGAGGGCATTCATTTCCTCGCCCACAACCCGCGGCGCGAGCTGTGGATCGGGCGCACCGCGATCATGTCGATCCTCGGCCAGAAGGTCGCGCCCGGCTATCTCGACCACATGCTGGCCAGGCAGGCCTATGCCGGCCAGCAGACGGACGAGCCGGCCGAGGACCACGCCGACAACCTCTACGACCCGGTCGAGGGAGACTACGCCGCGCATGGCCGGTTCGACAGCCGCGCGACCTACAGCGCCCCGGCGCTGACGGCGGCCGAGCACCCGGGCGCCACGGCGGGCCTGCTGGCGCTGGGCCTCGGCCTGCTGGTCGGCGGCGCGTTCCTTGCCGCGAGAGGTGCCAGGAGGGGCCGGGACGCGTGAGTGCCGACCACATGCCGGGCAAGATGGCCGATCGCTATCGCCCGATCGGCGACTACGCGCTGATCGGCGACACGCGGACGGCGGCTCTGGTGTCGCGCGACGGCTCGATAGACTGGCTCTGCCTGCCCGACTTCCACAGCCCGTCGATCTTCGCCGCCATCCTCGACCGGCTGAACGGCGGCGCGATGCGCATCGGCCCGACGGCCGAGGCCGAGATCGCGCGCGACTACATCGACAACACCCCCGTGCTGCGCACGCGCTTTCGCACCGCCGACGGCGTGCTGGCGTTGACCGACTTCATGCCGACGATGGCCGGATCGGGCGACCGGCTCGAGCCGGAGCGCCAGCTGCTCCGCATCGTCGACGTCGAGGAGGGCGCGGTCGAGGTCGCCTTCCAGGCGACCTGCCGGCCCGGCTATGCCGACGCGCCGTCAAAGCTGACCCGCAGCGGCAGCCAGGGCTGGACGATCTCGGCCGGGTCGGACGCCTACCTGCTGCGCACCGACCTGACCGTCGCCCGCGGCCGCGACGACCGGCTCGAGGGCGTCACGCGGCTGGAGGCCGGGCAGCGCCGCTACGTCTCGCTCTCCTACACCGGCCGCGACATCGGCATCGTGCCGGCGCTAGCCGGCGAGACCGAGGAAAAGCTGCAAGGAACGCTCGACTGGTGGGACGAGTGGGAGGGGCGCATCGACTATGACGGCCCCTGGCGCGACGCCGTCATGCGCAGCGCGATGACGCTCCGCCTGCTGACGTGCAGCCAGTCGGGCGCCGTCATCGCCGCGCCGACCTGCTCGCTGCCCGAGGCGATCGGCGGCACGCGCAACTGGGACTATCGCTACTGCTGGCCGCGCGATTCCGGCTTTATCCTCGGCGGCTTCTCCGGTCTCGGCCAGACCCAGGAGGCGGACGCGTTCTTCGCCTGGCTGCTGCACGCCACCCGGCTGACCCGGCCGAAACTGGCGGCCGTCTACGACCTCTACGGCGGTACCAGCATCGGCGAGCAGATGCTGAAGCAGTTCGAGGGTTACCGCGGCTCGGGCCCGGTCCACCGCGGCAACGGCGCGATGAACCAGCTCCAGCTCGACGTCTACGGTTCGGTGATCGAGGCGGTCTACCAGCACGCGCAGCACGGCGGCGACATCGAGCCGAACGAGGCCGACATCCTGCACGATCTCGGCCGGACGGTCTGCGACGTCTGGCGCAAGCCGGACGACGGCATCTGGGAGTTCCGCGGCCCGCGCCGGCACACGACCTATGGCAAGGCGATGTGCTGGTGCGCGCTCGACCGGCTGCTGCGGCTCGCCCGGGACGGCGCGATCGACATCGACACCGACCGCTTCCAGGCCGAGGCCGACGAGGTGAAGGCCGTCATCCTCGACGAGGCCTGGAACGAGGACCGGCAAGCCTACACCGGCGCCTTCGGCCACGACTACCTGGACGCCGCCGTGCTGACCCTGCCGCGGCTGGGCCTGGTCGAGGCCAACGACCCGCGGATGCGCGCGACCTGGGACCGGATCATGGACGAGCTGGCCGACGGGCCGCTGATCCACCGCTACCCGCACGGCATCGACGGCTTCGCCTCGCACGAGGGCGCCTTCGGCATCTGCTGCTTCTGGGCCGTCGAATACCTGGCGCGGCGCGGCGACCTGGCCGAGGCGCGCAGCCGCTTCGAGGCGCTGCTCGGCTATGGCAGCGATCTCGGCCTTTTCGCCGAGGAGATCGACCCCGCCACCGGCGAGGCGCTGGGCAACTACCCGCAGGCGCTGACGCATGTCGGGCTCATCAACGCCGCCCTGACCATCCACGCCGCCGAGCAGGCGGCGCGCCCCGGCTCCGACGAGGCCGGGGCATTTCGGCCCCTTCGCCCGTCCCGCGCGAGCGCGCCGTCGGGCGCCTCTCGCGATTCCCGCAACGGCGAGTCGCCGGGCGCCTCCCGTCAGCCCCGCGAAGGGTGGTCCTCCAGCGCCTCTGCCCCTCGTTCCCGCAACGGCTGGTCCGCCGGCGCCCCCCGTGGTCATTCCCGCGACCGCGGGAATCTCCTCCGACGGCTCATCGCGATCCCCGCCCTCGCGCGCCTCGCGCCCATCGGGCAGCCGTCCGAGCGACGCGGCCCCCGGAGTCCGGCGTGACGATCTTCCATGCGGCATGGCACCACTGGGACCGGATCCTGCTGTGGGGCGGGCTCGCGACGGTCGTGATGACCACGGTGCTCGAGGGCGCGCAACTCGTCGGGCTCAGCCGGCTCAGCCTGCCCTTCCTGTTCGGCACCGTCGTCACCGGCAACCGCCGCAAGGCCGAGTTCTACGGCTACATCCTCTACATGGCCGGCGCATGGCTGTTCGCCATCGTCTACGCGCTGCTGCTGGAAAGCCTCTGGCCCGCCTGGTGGATCGGCCTGGTGGCCGGCACGGTGCATGGGCTGTTTCTCATCGTCGTCTTCCTGCCGCTGCTGGCCCAGGTCCACCCGCGCATCGCGACGCGCTACGAGGGGCCGTCGGCGCGACGCCGACTCGAGCCGCCCGGGCCGGCGGGGCTGAACTACGGCCGGATGACGCCGGTCTCGACCGTGCTCGCGCAGGCGCTCTACGGGCTGATCTTCGCCATCGGCTACGGGCACGGCTTCTGAGGCGCCCGCACGCGCCTCCGCGTCGCCTCCGGGGAAGGGGACGCGGGGCGCGAGGGCCGCCTGACGAGGGCCGAATCAGCGGGCAAACCCGCTCTGTGGGATCGAACCGAGAGGCAAGGAGACCGCCATGACCGCGATCGGAGCGACGCGCTGGGCCATCGCCGAGGGCTATATCCCCGGCAAGAGCACGGGCGAGGGCCCGGCATTCGTCAGCCACGAGACCGCCTGCCTGCTGAACGCCGGCGACGCGCCGGCGCATGTCGAGATCATGCTCTACTTCAAGGACCGCGAGCCGGTCGGCCCCTACCGCGTGACCGTACAGCCGCGCCGCACGCTGCACCTGCGCTTCAACGACATCGAGGATCCCGAGCCGGTCCCGCGCGACACGGACTATGCCAGCGTCTTCGAATCCGACGTCCCGATCGTCGTGCAGCACACGCGGCTCGACTCCCGCCAGGCCGCGCTCGCCCTGCTCTCGACAATGGCCTTCCCCTCGGCCTGAGGCGCCGGCCGAAGACGACGCCCGCAAACGAAAACGGTGCCGGACGCAGGGTCCGGCACCGTTTTCTCGATCTCCAGCGCCTCCGGGCCGGCGGCCCTCTACGGCTCAGCGGAAGTTGCGCTCCATGACGGCGCGGGCGACCTGCTCGCGGGCCAGCCCGCTGCGGGCCAGCGCCGAGTCGCTCATCGCGCTCATGCGGCGCCAGTCTTGCGTGGCGCGCGCGCCGGCGGCAATCGCGGCGACGGCACGGCTGACGGTCTCGACCAGCTCGCCCAGGATCGGGGTGCCGGCGGTGTTCATCGTCTGGGTGGTCATGTCTCGGTCTCCCTGTCCTGCCCGCCCGCCGCGTCTCGCGGCCGGGCCTCGGCGTCGGGATCAATCTGGTATACCAAGAACCAACGCACAATGCTGCATTGCGAAAGGCCGCTTTGCGCCCAATGCAACGCGGCCGCATGACAGCTCGCCTCGCGCCGGAAGGCCCCACTCCACCACCGCCTCGCATCACCGACCCGCCCCCGCCAACGCCTATCCCCGAGACTCGCAAACGCTCGCGCCCGGCCCGGCCCCAGGTCGGGTCCTCCCAGCCCCCCTTCTTTCGACATCCCCGCCAGCCCGAGGCCCGCGGGCCGCCCCCCGCCACCCGCAAATCTGAAGGCCACTCCCGCCAAACACGTAGGGCAGGGTTTCCCCCCGCCACTCCCCGCGCCGCCTTACAGCAGCTGCCCCGCCGCCTCGCCCAGCGGCTCGGCCGGCTTCGAGATCATCCAGCGCGTCACCCAGACCAGCCGTTCCTCGGCCCGCGTGATGGCGACATAGGCCAGCCGCTTCCACAGCGCCGCGCCGGCCTCCTCCTGGCCCGAGCGCGCTGCCGCGAAGAGGTCGGGCGCGAACACCTGCACCGCCGGCCATTGGCTGCCCTGCGACTTGTGGATCGTCACCGCCGCGCCGTGCAGGAACAGCGCGCCCGAGCGCGCCGCGGTGATGATCTGCGGCTCGTCCTGGTCCGGCCCCTCGATCTGGATGATCGAGGCGACCGAGATGCCCGGCTCCTCGGTGCCCAGGATGTTGACCTTGGCAAAGCCGGGCTTGCGCCCCGGCCCCAGATAGGTCGCCTGCGCACCCTTGATCAGCCCGCGCGCCTCCAGCGACATGCGCTCCTTCCGCCGCTTCAGCGGCAGCTCCAGCCCGTCGCAGACCAGCGGCTCGCCGGGCACCAGCGCGGCCTCGGGGCAGCCATGCGCCTGGCGGAAGGCGCGAATCAGCCGGACGCGCGTCTTGTTGCGCCAGACCAGCATCGGGCTCGCCTTCATCAGGTCGGCATCCGCCCGCTGCGCGATGACGACGCGCTCGTCCTGCCGCGCCGCGCGGCGCAGCGCCTCCTCGAAGGCCTCGAAGCTCAGCTGCCCGGGTCGCCCAGCATGTGCGCCAGGTCCAGGATCGGGTTGTCGGCCGCCTGCCGGTGGATGCGCGCCAGCGCCAGCCGGCGGTCGTCGGGCAGCGTGTCGAAGACCATCGCGCCGCCCTCGGCGCGCGAGCCCATCACGGGGGCCAGCTGCGCCGGGTCGCCGAACAGCACGACCAGCCCGAAGATCTCCTTCAGGTCGTCCAGCTTGCCCTGGTCCAGCATCGAGGCCTCGTCGACCAGCGCGACGTCCAGCGGCTCGTCGCGGCGCTTCCAGCCGGTGATGAAGTCGGCGCCGCGCAGCCCCGCCGCGGCGAAGGCGCCGGCAACCGATTCGTGCAGCTTGTAGAAGGCCATCGCCCGGTCCAGCGCGGCGTCCGGCAGCCCCTCGACCACCGGCCGCTCGGCGCGCTCGCCGGCCAGCCACTCGGCAAGCTTTTCGTACTCGGGCGCGTAGACGGGCGAGTAGATGATTCGGTGGATCGTCGTCGCCGGCACGCCGCGCGCGCGCAGAACGCTGGCCGCCTTGTTGGTCGGCGCCAGCACGGCAAAGCTCCGCCTGGTCTGGCGGCGCGGCTCCCAGTCGGCGCGAATCGCCGCCAGCCCGGCCTCGCCCAGCCGGTGCGCCAGCTCGGCCAGCAGCACGGTCTTGCCGGACCCGGCCTTGCCGGTGACGGCGAGCACGTCCGACTCCGCCTTCTCCTCGCTCCGCGGCGTCGTCGAGCCGGCGTCGAGGTCGATGCCATAGGCCGCCAGCCGCGCGGCGATAGCGTCCCAGGCCGCGGTCTGGTCGGGCGAGAAGTCCAGGCGCTGCCGCTCGGGCTCGAACATGGCCCCTTGGTAGGCCGGCCGGGCGGGCGGCGCCAGCGCGAACGCCGGTCGGAATCACCGAACCATTCGAGGGCAATTGCCCCCGAATGTGCGCGACTCCCTCTCCGGCAGGGCGGATCGCCCGCCGCGGAGGGACGATTCTCTTGCAAAGACTCACGGGCCGGGGCGGACTCCCGGTTGCGCGAGATGTTCGGGGGCATTGCCCCCGAACCCGGCGGGCATGTCGCCCGGTTGCGTGACGCCCGGCCGGCCCCCTGGACGTCGGCCTGGCGGCGGCGCCTCAGCCAAAGGCCTCGCGCGCGTCCTCGATGGTCCGCAGGCCCGTTGTCGGGGCCGAGACCAGCACCGCCATGTTCCCCGGTTTATGAAGGTTTTTCAGCATCTTGGTATGGGCGCGCGGGATGTCCCGCCACTCGAAGACCTCGGACATGCAGGGGTCGAGCCGGCGCTCGAGCATCAGCCGATTGGCCTGGCTCGCCTGCATCAGGTTGGCAAAGTGGCTGCCCTGCACGCGCTTCTGGTGCATCCACAGGTAGCGCGCGTCCATGGTCAGCTTGTAACCCGTTGTTCCGGCACAGATAACCACCATCCCGCCACGCTTGACGACGAACACGCTGACGGGGAAGGTCGCCTCGCCCGGGTGCTCGAAGACCATGTCGACGTTGACGCCCTTGCCGGTGACCTCCCAGATCGCCTTGCCGAACTTGCGGACCTCGCCGAACCACGCCTTGTAGGCGTCGCTGCCGACCGCCGGCATCTCGCCCCAGCAGTCGAAATTCTTTCGATTTATCACGCCCTTGGCGCCCAGCGCGAGGACGAACTCGCGCTTCGATTCGTCCGAGATGACGCCGATCGCGTTGGCCCCCGCCGTGTTGATCAGCTGGATCGCGAACGACCCCAGCCCGCCCGAGGCGCCCCAGACCAGCACGTTCTGGCCTGGCTTCAAGGTGTGGGGGCGGTGGCCGAACAGCATACGATATGCGGTGGCGAGGGTCAGCGTGTAGCAGGCCGACTCCTCCCAGGTCAGGTGCTTCGGCCGCGGCATAAGCTGGCGCGCCTGGACGCGGCAGAACTGGGCAAAGCTGCCGTCCGGCGTCTCGTAGCCCCAGATCCGCTGGCTGGGCGAGAACATCGGGTCGCCGCCATTGCACTCCTCGTCGTCGCCATCGTCCTGGTTGCAGTGGATGACGACCTCGTCGCCGACCTTCCAGCGCTTCACCTTGTCGCCGACCGCCCAGATGATTCCGGCCGCGTCGGACCCCGCGACGTGGTAGGGCGCACCATGGATGTCGAAGGGCGAGACGGGCGTGCCGAGCCCCGCCCAGACACCGTTGTAGTTGACGCCGGCGGCCATGACCAGGACCAGCACCTCCTGGCTATCCACTTGCGGAGTCTCGACAATTTCGAGCTGCATGGCCTGCTCGGGCTCGCCGTGGCGCTCGCGCCGGATCGCCCAGGCATGCATCCGCGCCGGGACATGGCCGAGCGGCGGAATCTCGCCGACCTCGTAGAGGTCCCTTGTTCCTGCCGTACCCTTCTCCGCCGTCGCGACACCGTCCATGAGACCCTCCCGTGAAATAAAGTTGCGCAATATTAATGCGCATTACCGGCAGAACACATTCATGACATTGCCGGTTCCGCGACGCAACCGAATTTGGTGCAGATGCGAAGGCGGGCGATCAAGCCGGGCGAAAAATCGTGCCGCAACATGGCGCCGGACGACGAGGCGCCGGCCAGCGGCAGGCGCGCGACACGAAAAAAACCCGCGGAGCGAGGCTCCGCGGGTTCCGATTCGGTCAGCCTGTTCGGCCGAACGGCCGGGTCAGATGTACTCGAGATTGCCGGCCGAGGTGCGGCCGTCGCGGCCGGTCTCGAGCTCGTACTCGACCTTCTGGCCATCGGCCGGCGGCTGCAGGCCGGAACGCTCGACGGCCGAGACGTGCAGGAACACGTCCTTGCCACCGGCATCGGGCTGGATGAAGCCGAAACCCTTGGTCGGGTTGAACCACTTTACGGTGCCCTTCGGCATGTCCGTTCTCCTAGTCAGATCGCCGCGCGCGGAGTGCCGCGGCTGTGGCTGTCGATGCAGTAGACCGGCGGCCCCAGAGAGACGGACAGGTCAGGCAGATCGCAATAGCCAAGTACATCTGGCGCAAATCGGGCCAATTTGCAAGCGCCGGTAGCATGCGACGCGCTCGTCAACCCGCCGCCGTTGCGCGCGGACGACATCTTGTAGAAGCACCGGGCGCGGGTTTGCCGGGCCTTTCGCGACCCTGCCGACGTCAGGAACCCTGCGCCGCCGGCGGGACCGTTCCCGTCATCGGGCAAGGCCCCGGCTCCGGCCCGAGAGGCGTGTGGCGCAGCCTGCGCCCTATCCCGCCAGGGCGGCGAGAAAGGCGTCGACGTCTGCCTCGCTCGTGCGGAAGCTGGCGACGAGGCGGATCCTGATGCGCTGCCCGGCCGCGCCGTCGGGATCGAAGGGCGACATGGTGTAGTAGCGCGCCCCGGCCGCCTGCAGGCGGCGGTGCTGGTCCAGAGTGATCTCGGCGAACAGCATGTTGGCGCCCATCGCGTTCAGCAGGCGGGCGCCCCGCTCCGGCAGACCGGCCGCCAGCCGGTCGGCCATCGCGTTGGCGTGCCCGGCCAGCCGCAGCCACAGCCCGTCGGTCAGGTAGGCGTCCATCTGCGCCGAAAGGAAGCGCAGCTTCGAGAACAGGTGGCCGCCGCGCTTTCGGCGCAGCTCGAACTCCCACGCCTTCTCGGGGTCGAACAGCACGACCGCCTCGGCCGCCATCGCGCCGTTCTTGGTGGCGCCGAGGCAGAGCACGTCGATGCCGGCCTTCCACGTCATCTCGGCCGGGCTGACCCCCAGCCGCGCCAGCGCGTTGGCCAGCCGCGTGCCGTCCATGTGGACGGGCAGCCCGGCGTCGCGGGCGATGCCGGCGAGCGTGCGCACCTCGTCCAGCGTGTAGGCCGCCCCCGCCTCGGTGGCCTGGGTCAGCGACAGCGCGCCGGCCTGCGCATTGTGGACGCCGACCGGCGCCGCGTGCCGGATGGTGGCGCGAAGCTCGTCGGCCGTGATCTTCGCGTCCTCGCCGCCCAGCAGCGTCAGCTTGGCGCCGCCGGTGAAGAACTCGGGCGCGCAGCATTCGTCCTCCTCGATATGGCTGCCGCGGTGGCAGTAGATCGTCGCCCAGGGCGGGCAGAGGCAGGACAGCGCCAGGGCGTTCGCCGCCGTGCCCGTGGCGACGAAGTGGACGGCGGCGTCCGGCGCCTCGAACACCTCGCGCACGCGCTCCTGCGCGCGCGCCGTCAGCGGGTCGTTGCCATAGGGCATGGCATAGCCCTTCTCGGCCTCGACCAGCGCGTCGAGGATTTCCGGCGCCGCGCCCGAGGCGTTGTCCGAGGTGAAAATCACGCGTCTTCTCCGTCGTCGTTCAGAAGGTCCTCGTCGAGCACGTGGTCCTCGAGGTCGTCCTCGGACACCTCGTACTCGGGCACGGTGCGCCGGGTCAGTGCCTGGCCGGCGCGCGCGACCGAGGCGGGGTCGCCCGAGACCAGCGGGTGCCAGTCGGCCAGCCCGCGGCCCTCGTGCAGCCTGCGGTAGGCGCAGCTCGCCGGCATCCAGCCGGCGGCGTCGTCCAGGTTGTCGGGCGCCAGCACGACGCAGCCGGGCACGAACATGCGGCGCAGCGTGTACTGGCCGCAGCTGCGCGTGGCGCAGTCGAACAGGCGGCAGGTGACGTCGGTGTAGTGCACGCGGCCGGTGTCGGCGTCCTCGAGCTTGAGCAGGCAGCACTTGCCGCAGCCGTCACAGAGCGCTTCCCATTCCGGGGCGGTCATCTCGGCCAGCGGCACCGATTCCCAGAAGCGCGGACGGAGCGCGGGGTCGGCGGCCGGGGCCCGGCGGGCTGCGCGGGCTTCGAGTGCGGGCGGGCGGGGTGCCGGCGTCGCTCCCCGTGGGTGGCGCGGTGCCCCACCGCCTGCGGCAGGCGCGGCGCCCTGCCCGCGGCGCATCCCCTTGGCGCGGCGACGCTTGCTCATCGTGGCCTCGGCGTGCGGCGCCGGCCACGGGTCGTGGAGCGCGGCCAGACGGCGAGCGCCAGGCGGCCGAGCACACTTTCCGGCGCGTAGCGGGCGACAAGGAACGACATCGGCAGCCCGGTCAGGGTCAGCAGCACCAGCACGCTGGCGGTCGGGATGCCGAGCGCCACCATGATGCCGACGGCCGCCGCCGACAGCACGATGAAGCTCGAAGTCGATGACGTTGGCGGCGGCGATGTAGCTGGCCCGCGACCGGTCGGGCGCCAGCGCTTGCAGCATGGCGTTCAGCGGCGTGACATAGAGCCCGGCAAAGGCGGCGAGCAGCACGAAGTCGGCGAGGATCCGCCAGCCAGCGGCCTGCCCGAAGAAGGCGGTGCGGTCGACCAGCGCGCCCTCCACCCCGAAGGGCACGCCGGGCGTCGCGAACCAGAGCTCGATCGCCATCAGCGAGATGCCGAGTGCGCCGACCGGCGGCACGCGGACGCTGACCTCGCCGTGGCTGAGCCATTCCGAGGCGACGGCGCCGACCGCGACCCCGATCGAGAACCCGGCCAGCAGCACCGTCAGCACGCCCTCGTCCACGCCCAGCGTGACCTTGGCATAGGCCGGCAGCAACGACAGGAAGGTCGCGCCGAGGAACCAGAACCACGAGATCGACAGGATTGTCTTCAGCGCGGGAGGATTGCGGAACACCATCTTCAGCAGATTCCAGATGGCGCGCGGGAAGACCCAGTCGACCGGGCCGTGCGCCTCGGACGGCGGCGCCGACGGCGCGAAAAGGCTGGCCACCAGGCCGCAGACGGCGATGCCGACCACGGCGGCGGAAATCAGCGCGACGCCGTCGATCGGCATCCGGAACGAGACGAGGTAGAGATCGATCAGTTCGCCCTGCTCGCGCAGGATCAGCTCGTTGCCGAGGATCGTGCCGACGATGATGGCCAGGAAGGTCGATGCCTGCACCAGCCCGTTGCCGCCCATCAGCTCGTCGCGATGCAGGTATTGCGGGATGACCGAGTACTTGATCGGGGCGAACATCGCCGACTGTGCCCCCATCAGGAACAGCACGAAGTAGAGGAACACGATACTCTGCGTGTAGAAGCCGACGACGGCCAGCCCCATGACGACGATTTCCCACGCCTTGATCCAGCGCATCATCACCGCCTTGTCGACCCGGTCGCCGATCTGGCCGGCGGTCGGCGTGACGACGGCGAAGGGCAGGATGAACAGGCCCGAGGCGATGACGCCGAGCAGGGCGACGGGGATGCCGGCCTTCTCGGCCAGCCTGTAGGTGACAAGCGCGACGAACGCCTTCTGGTAGACCTGGTCGTTGAAGGCGCCCAGGAACTGCGTCATGAACAGCGGCAGGAAGCGGCGTTTGCCGAGCAGCGCGAACTGGTTGGTGACGGGCTGCCCGGCGAAATGCACGGCGGCCGGCTGCCCGCGGACTGGCTGTCTGGCGGTGGACATCTTGGGGGCGGGGGGCGGCATCGGGTCTCCGGCGGCGGGACGGCGCCGGACCCTAGCGATGCGCCGCCGCCGGCGCCAGCGGAATTGGGTTTCCCGGAATCGCAGGCGGCGGCGTCAGTCGCAGACGACCTCGGCCAGCGACCGCCTCATCTGCTCGAGTTCGAGCTTGACCGTGGTGTGGGTGGCCAGTTCGGTCAGCATCAGCGTGCCGTCATGGATCTTGTCGCGCAGCGGCACCAGCACGGCCTCGCTGACCGGCCCGACATAGCGCCTGCCGTCGAAGGTCATCGGCCCGACGGGGCCGGAGAACAGGTCGGTGCCCGGCCTGGCGATCCGCAGCCCCGGATGGATCGTCGGGCCGGCGAAGTCCGGCGCCATGCCCTGCGGCGCGGTCAACGTGATGGCATGGCCTCCGCCCGGCGCGCAGACGATCGAGACGATGTAGCCGCGCGCGTCGTGGGCGAACGCCTCGGGGCTGCCGCCGTGGCCGTAGCCGACCGGGTTGCCGGCCTTGTCGAGATAGGTGACCTCCCAGCGCTGCAGGCCAGCCAGGGCCGGCGCGGCGGCGAGCACGGTCAGGGCGAAAGCGAGGGTGCGGATCATCGGCGCCTCCGGAGCGCGCGGGCGGGGCGCGCCCGCGAACTCTGCCGCAGCCCGCCCGCGCCGTCAAACGGGACGGCTGGAGGCGGGATCGCGGCTGACGCCCTGCCTGCCGTGGGCGACGGTCAGGCGCCCTGCGCTGCACCGAAATCAGGACCGGATGTCGCCCGCCTCCGGCTCGCGCTCGTTGTTGGCGCCGCGCGCGTGGCGATCGAGCGCCTCGGCCAGCCGGTCGCCGGTGGCGCTCTCGCGGATCAGTTCCATCGTCCGGGTCTCGATGCGGCGTTCGACCTCGGCCATGAATGCGTCGAAATCCAACCCGGGCGGGATCGGTTCCATGTACTCGATTATGCCGGTGACGCCCGAGAACTTGCGGAATTCCCGGCGCGGCCAGATGACGCCGAGCAACTCGGCGATGGGCACCGCCTCGACGCCCATCGCCTGGTAGAGGTGCCCGGCGCCGCGGCGATAGCGCTCCTTGGCGCCCAGCTTCATCAGCTCGGCCTCGGGGTAGATCACCATCGAGCGGCCTGCGGCCTTCATGCGCTTCGCGCCATCGATGGTCTGCTGCGTACGGCCCTGCGGACCCTGCTCGATCGCGACCAGCACGATGCCAAGCGCGCGCATGATGGTGCCGAAGAAGGGCGTCCGCGTCAGCTCCTCCATCGCCACCGCGCTGACGCCCGGCATCAGCGCCGGCAGCAGGACGACGTCGAGCTCGGACTGGTGCTTCGAGACGAAGAGCTGCGGGCGCGTCGGGTCGATGTGCTCGAGGCCGCGGAATTCGATCCGCGAATTCAGGATCAGGCGCACCAGCCGCACCGTGCCCCAGCCCCAGAAATACAGGACGCGCCACATCGGGCCGGAACCCGCCACCCAGGCGAGCACCCAGCAGGTCAGCGCGACGAAGAAGGTGAAGCCGTAGAAGAGGATGTTGAAGATAGTCGAGCGGATCATGCGGTCACGCTGGCCTCATTGATCTGTCCATCACGACGGCACCGTCGCGTCCGCCAGCACGGCGCGGGCCTCGGCGCTGTCGCGGCCCATCTGCTCTACCAGCGCCTCCACGGTGTCGAAACGCGCCTCGTCGCGCAGGCGTTGCACCAGGCCGGCCGAGATGTCCGCGCCATAGAGGTCGTCGTCGAAGTCGAACAGGTGCACCTCGAAATTCGGCCTGTTGACGCCGAAGGTCGGCCGCTCGCCGATCGAGGCGACGCCGTCATGCTCGCCGCGATGCGGACCGTCATGCACGGTGACGCGCGCGGCGTAGATCCCGAAGCGCGGCACAAGCTGCTCGCCGAAGTTCAGGTTGGCCGTCGGGTAACCCAGCGTCCGGCCACGCCGGTCGCCCTCGATGACGCGCCCCGCGACGGTGTGCCAGCGGCCAAGCTGGCGCGCCGCCTCGCGACAGCGGCCCTCCTCGATCAGAACGCGCAGTGCCGTCGAGGCGAACTCGCCGGTGTCGTCGCCGATCATCTCGTGGATCGTGACGCCGAAGCCCAGTTCGCCGCTCATCGCGCGAAGCAGCACGGCGTCGCCCTTGCGCCTCTTGCCGAAGCGGAAATCGGCGCCGACGACGATGTGGGATATGCCGAGCCCCGCGACCAGGACGTCACGCACGAAGTCCTCGGCCTGCATCCCCGCCAGCGCCGCGTCGAAGTGGAGCTGGTAGAGGCGCTCCACTCCCAGCCCCTCGAGCAGGCGCGCCTTTTCGTCGGCGGTCGTCAGGCGAAAGGGCGGCGCGTCGGGCTGGAAGTGCCGACGCGGGTGCGGCTCGAAGGTGATGACGCCCAGCGGCGCGCCCGGCGCAGCCCCGGTGGCTGCCGCCCGCGCGGCGCGCGCCCTGTAGGCATCGGCGATCAGGATCTGGTGGCCGCGGTGAACGCCGTCGAAATTGCCGATCGCCGCCGAGGCTCCCCGGTCCTCCGGGCTCAGGTCGCGGTAGCCGTCGATGCGTCGCATGGACCCCCGGGTGCACTCGGCCCGGGCGCGGCCAGCACCCCGGTCAGTCGAACTTCTTCGAGGGCGCCAGCACCAGCGCCTCGCCCTCGAGCACCGTTCTGTTGCCGACCCGGCAGGCGCAGTCAAGCGTGACGCGGCGCTTGGCATAGTCGATGGCCCGGACGGCGACCTCGGCCAGCACGGTGTCGCCGGGGCGGACGGGGGCGAGGAATTTCAGCGACTGGCCAAGATAGATGGTGCCGTGGCCGGGCAACTGCTCGCCGATGACGGCTGAGATCAGCGCTGCGGTCAGCATGCCGTGCGCGATGCGACCGCCGAAGATCGTCTGCTGCGCGTAGTCTTCGTCGAGGTGGACCGGATTGTGGTCGGTCGAGATGTCGGCAAATCCGCGGATGTCCCAGTCCTCTATGGTCTTTTCCAGCCGGCGCTTCATGCCGATCTCGAGGTCCTCGATACAGACCGTGCCGCGCTCGACGGTAAGGTTGTCCAACATACCGGCCTCCGACCAGGTGCGGCACAGGGTTACGCGAGAACGCGCCGTCGCGCAACAAACTTGCGCAAGATCGTTTCGTTCCAGAGAGCCGACGCCTCCCGGCCTCGGCGTCAGGGCTCGTGCCGCTGCGGCGCGACGCTCTCGCGGGGCAGGACCATGCGGCAGCTGAATCCAGCCGCGCCAAAACTGCGGTCGAGCTGCCCGTTCAGCCCCTTCTCGACAAGCGTCTTCATCAGCTTCGTGCCGAAACCCGATCCCTCGGGCGTGTCGCCGGCAAACGGGATACCGGCACCCGGGGCGCCCGCTTCGGACCAGTCGATGACCAGGCTGTCGGTGGTCACGTGCCATCTGACGGTCACCGTGCCCTCCGGGCTTGCCCAGGCACCGTACTTCGACGCGTTGGTCGCCAGCTCGTGCAGCACGAGGCTCAGCGACTGGGCGGCGCGTTCCGAGATCAGCACCTCCTCGCCTCCCGCCTCGAGGCGCTCTCCGCGATCGTCCAGGAACATGGCAAGCTGCGCCGTCACCAGGTCGCCAAGGCGCGCAGTGTCCGGCGCCCTGGCGGTCAGGGCGTCGATCGAGCGCCCGAGCGCGCGCAGCCGGCTGCTGAGGTCGGTCTTCAGTTCGGCCGCCGTTCCGGCGCCGCGCGAGGAGAGATCGACCAGCGACACCGCCAGCGCGATCTGGTTCCGCGCCCGGTGGGCGGCTTCGCGCAGCAGCAGCTCGAGACGGCGATCGTTGCGGACGCGCTCGGCCGCGGCCTCGGCCAGTGTTCTGCGGACGTCATCGACCTCGGCAACGATGGAGGGCACATATGGCACCTCTCCGCCCGAGCCCAGCGTCGCGCCGATGCGCGCCGTCCGGGCGATAGAGCGGCTGATGAGCGCGCTCAGCATGACGGCGGTCAGAATGGCCACGCCGATCCAGGCGGCGGCGGCCGTGAACAGCGGGCTCCAGCTTTCGCCCCCGGCCGGGAGGATGCCCGACGCGCTCCACGCGCAGACCCGCCAGAGCGACCCGTTGACCGGCCGCAGGAAGACCTGCAGCTCGCTGTCGTCCATTTCCTGCACCTGCGGCCCGGGAGTCTCGCGCATGCAGGAGGGCGGGACAGGCTGGTTGGCCGGCTGAATCGCGGCACGCCGCGTTACGACCTGTCCGCTGCCATCAAGGACGACGAAATCCCAGCCGTCCTGCGTCTCCGGGGTGCCGATCACCTCAGCCAGGCTGGCCGCGTTCCTGGTCAGGATCAGGACCCGCTCGCGGCCGTCCGGCAGGGTGACGGGGCGCAGAGCGTTAAAAACCGGCGCATCGGCAACGTGGCCGATGAAGATGTCCGAGATTGCCGGTGTCCCCGATTCGAGCGCCTCCTGGGCGGCGTCGGTGTTGCCGGTCTTGCCGAGGGGCGTGCCGAAGGGCACGCGCGTGTTCAGAAGCTGGACCAGGTTCTCGTCGAGAACGATCAGGTGCCGGCCGGTCCCGGCAAGCGCGCGGCTGGCACGGCGATGCAGCAGCTCCAGCTCGTTCGCCTCGAGCCAGCCGCTCGAGGCGAAAACGGCGAGAATCGTGCCGAGGCTTTCGAGCTCCTGCTCTAAGCGGCCTGCGATGTCGGTCGCCAGCTGCGTGCCCCGGTTGGTCGCCTGGCGGTGCTGCGCTTCGTGCTGCTGGCTGATGACGTAGGCGAGAAAACCGATCGCCGGCGCCACCAGCGCGATGCTGAGCGCCAGCACCAGAACGTGGATCGACAGCCGGGCCCGGTAGGCCGGCTTGTCTGCGGGCCCGCGGATGCCGGCCTCGGGCGCACCGCTGCCGCCCTCGCCCGGAGACGACCCGAGAGAATCGCGGGCGCGCCGGTGCGGCGCTGGGTCAGCAGCGCGGCGCACCACCTCGCCGGCGGCCGGCGCGTCTTCCAGCCGGGCCATGCGGGCCCCTCCCCTAGGCGTCCCCTCCGTCGAGGCGCTCACGTTATTCGATTCTCATCCGCGGAAAAGCTGCAAAAGTCGAGCGATCCGGCCGAGCCGGCGCTCCATCACCGCAGCCGGCCGATGGCGTAGCGCGGCGACTGGCGGTGCTCGGCGAGGTAATTCTCCAGCCGGTTGGCGTCGGGGTTATCCGGGTCCGGGCCCAGCTCGGCGGCGGCCAGGCCGCCGGTCACGAACAGCGTGTCGAAACCCATCGCACGCCCGCCCTCGACATCCGTGGCGATCCCGTCGCCGGCGACCAGGATGCGCCCGCCGGACGCGCCCATCTCCGCCAGAACGGCGAGGCAGCGGTCGTAGATCGGCCGGTACGGCTTGCCGAAGTAATGCACGGTCCCACCCGCCGCGGCATAGTCGCGCGCGATGGCGCCGGCGCACCACAGGCGCTCTTCACCGCGGTCGACGACGATATCGGGGTTGGCGCACAGCATCTGCAGGTCGTGCGCGCTCCACGCGGCGATCTCCGGCGCGTAGTCCTCGGGCCGCTCGGTGCGGTCGTTCCGGAACCCGGTGACGAGGACGGCGTCCGCCCGGTCGACGGGCACGGGACTCAGCCCGGTATCCTCGAGCACGTGCAGGTCGCGGTCGGGGCCCACGTAGTGGATGCGCTGGCCGAACTGGCCCTCGGCGATCGCCGACTGGCAGGCCCCGCCCGACGAGACGATGGCGTCATAGCTGTCGCGTGGCGCGCCCATGTCGTCGAGGAACCGCTGGACCGAGGCGCCCGGCCGTGGCGCGTTGGTCAGCAGGATGACGCGCCGGCCTTGGCGGCGGAAGTCGCGGCACGCCTCGACGGCTGCCGGAAACGGCCGGATGCCGTCATGATAGCAGCCCCAGAGATCGCAGAGGATCGCCTCGTAGTCCCCGGCGATCTCCGACAGCCTTTCGATGATCCGGCAGCCCATCTGTCCTCCGCTGCCGACCCGTCCGGCGCGGGCGAGGTATGCAGGTGCGCGGCAGAGGTCAACAGTGCGCGATGGCGCGGGCGGCATCCGCGGGCCGATGCCGTCGCAACCGTCACAGTGCGTCGTCTCAGTCGTCGCGGCGCGACAGCCAGGGCAGCGGCGCAACGGGCACGCCGTCCTCTTGCAGGGCGCGGGCGTCCTCGGGCGTCGCCTCGCCCCAGATTGGGCGCTCCTCGGCCTCGCCGAGGTGGATGCTGCGCGCCTCGTCGGCGAATTGGCGGCCGACATAGGAGACCTTTTCGCTGAGGAACCGGCGGAGCCCCGCCAGCGCGGCCTCGGCCGGGGTCGCGGGCGCCGACAGCGGGCCGGGCACCGCCCGGCCGGCAGGCGCCCCGGCGGCCGGCGGCGGGACGGGGGTCTCGCCGGCGCGCGTCGCGGGCCGCTCGTCGGCCCGCACCGAGGGGGCCATCAGGGACTTCTCGACGCGCACCTCGCCGCAGACGGCACAGGTTACTCGGCGCTCGCCGGCCAGCGTGTCGAAGGCGGCAGAATCGCGAAACCACGCGTCGAAGACGTGGCCCTCGGCGCATTTCAGCGCGTAGCGGATCATCGTGGAAACGGCGCGCACGGGCCGGTGCCCGCCGCTGTCTCTGCCGTCACGACGGCCGGGTCCATCACACGCGCTCGATCACGGTCGCAGCACCCATGCCCGAGCCGATGCAGAGCGTGATCAGCGCGGTCTGCCTGTCGCTGCGCTCCATCTCGTCCAGCGCGGTGCCCAGCAGCATGGCGCCAGTGGCGCCCAGCGGGTGACCCATGGCGATCGCGCCGCCGTTCGGGTTGACGCGCTCGTGGTCGACGCCGAACTCGGCCATGAACATCAGGACGACCGCCGCGAAGGCCTCGTTGACCTCGAAAAGGTCGATGTCGCCGATCTCCATGCTGGCCGCGGCCAGCGCCTTGCGGGTCGCCGGCAGCGGGCCGGTCAGCATGATCGACGGCTCGCTGCCGATTCGCGCGGTCGCGCGGATGCGGGCGCGCGGCGTCAACCCCAGCCGCTCGCCGGCCTCCTTCGAGCCGATCAGCACCGCCGCCGCGCCGTCGACGATGCCGGACGAATTGCCCGCATGGTGGACGTGGTTGATCTTCTCGACCTCCGGGTAGCGCAGGATCGAGACGGCGTCGAAGCCCGGCATGGTCTCGCCGAGGTCCTTGAAGCTCGGCTTCAGCGCACCCAAAGACTGCATGTCGGTCTGCGGCCGCATATGCTCGTCATGGTCGAGAATCCGAACCCCGTTCTGGTCCTTCACCGGCACGACGGAGCGGGCGAAGCGGCCTTCCTGCCAGGCCGTCGCGGCGCGCCTCTGGCTCTCGACCGCGAAGGCGTCGACATCGTCGCGCGAGAAGCCCCAGCGCGTTGCGATCATGTCCGCGCCGATCCCCTGCGGCACGAAATAGGTCTTCATCGCCAGATAGGGGTCGATGGCGATGGAGAAGCCGTCCGAGCCCATCTTGACGCGGCTCATCATCTCGACGCCGCCCGCAACGTACAGGTCGCCGGCGCCGCCGCGCACCTGGTTGGCGGCCAGGTTCACCGCCTCGAGTCCGCTGGCGCAGAAGCGGTTGATCTGCAGGCCGGGGCACGATTCGTCCCACCCGGCATAGAGCACGGCCGACCGGGCGACGTCGCCGCCCTGCTCGGCGACGGGCGTGACGCAGCCCAGGATCACGTCCTCTACCTGCTCGGTCGGCAGCGCGTTCCGCTCCTTCAGCGCGTTCAGCACGCCGGCGGTCAGGCGCAGCGAGGTCACCTCGTGCAGGCTGCCGTCGCTCTTTCCCTTGCCGCGTGGGCTGCGCACGGCGTCGTAGATATAGGCGTCCATCAATCCTCCTCGGCCGCGCCGGCCGGGTGCTGGTTCGACCGGATCCGGCCCGGATCGCTGCCGGATCGTTCGCCGGTCACGTATTCCGGCAGACCGTCGTCCATTTTCAGCCAGGCGACCCTGCTCTCGACGCCTACATGGTGATCGGGCGGCGCGATGTCAGGATCGTCCAGCGTGCCGATCATCAGCTCGACCTCGTCCTCGGGCCGGTCGAAATCGCGCAGGAACAGCGGCGTGCCGCAGGTCGCGCAGAACCCCCGCTCGCTGATGTTCGAGCTGGCCCAGCGGCCGGGCGTGCCCTGCCAGACCACGCCCGTCGCCGTGACCAGAGGCGCGAAGACGTTGCCGGCGGCGCGCTGGCACATGCGGCAATGGCAGATGCCCGAATCGCCGAGCTCGCCGGTGACGCGATAGCGGACGGCGCCGCACTGGCAGCCGCCGGTGATCCCGGACTTGCCGTTCATGCAACCTCCAGCGGATGGCCCGGCATCAGCTCGTGCGGGTGCTTCCAGCCAGGCAGCGCGGCTATCCGGTCGCGCCAGGCAGTGACGTTCGGCACTATCCCCCAGTCGAAATCGTATTGCTCCTGGTAGAACATGTAGCCGATGCACGAGAGGTCGGCGGTCGACAGATGGTCGCCGACGATCCACTCCCGCCCGTCCAGATGCCGGTCCAGCACCTTCAGCGCGGCGACGGCGCGGCCCCTCTGGAAGGCGATGACGTCGGGGCTGCGCTTTGCTTCGGGCACGAAGTTGGCGAGGAAGCGCCAGGTCGCGAGGCTCGCCGTCAGCTTGTGGTTGTCCCACAGGATCCATCGCCAGGCCTCGCGCTGGTCGGCGGCGCGGTAGCGGCCCAGCGTGTCGGTCAGGTAGTCGAGGATGATGCCCGACTGGCTGAGGGTCTTGCCCTCGTGCTCGAGCACGGGCACCTCGGCCATCGCGTTCAGCGAGACGAACTCCGGGCTGCGGTGAGCGCCCCTGAAGAAGTCGACCCAGACCGGCTCCCAGTCCGCCCGCGCCAGCTCCAGCGCCAGCGCGACCTTGTAGGCGTTGCCCGACTGGGCAAAGCAGTGCAGGCGGTACTCGGCCATTGTCTCTCCTCTCGGCGCGCGACGCTTTGCCCTACCGAATAGCTTGCGGACGGAGCGCGCGATACCGGCATTGCGGGTGGCGGCACTTTATCGGCGGAGCGAGGGCCACCCCTCGCCACCGCTCGGCCAACGGTCAGGGATCGACCTTCTCGACCGTGCTCTCTGGCAGCTCGATCCCGGCGAAACGGGGATAGACGACCTTCAGCAGCGAACGTCCCTCGTCGTCGCCCAGCCGGAGCAGTCGCCATTCGCCGGCCTCGGGGAAGGCCAGCGTGTGCGAACTCTCGCGCACGGTGCCGGTCCCGGGGAAGGTGACGATGATCTCGGTCGGGATCAGCAGGTAGGGCTCGCCGCCCGCCTCGAGTGCCTCGGCCGCATCCAGGTCGAGCGCGACCGAGCGGACCGAGACCAGATCTCCGCTCTCGGCCGTCCGGTCAGCCAGCGCCTGCACCATGTCGGGTACGGTCATGCCCATGTGCTCGGCCATCCCCGCGGCGACGGGCGGCGGGATGAACGACATCACCGTCTCGACATCCTGCGCCGCCAGCGCGTCGCGAAAGCTGCCGAGCGCGTCCGGCAGGGTCTGGCGCTCGACCGCGGTCAGATCGCGGGCGGATGCCGTCGCGGCCAGCGACAGGCAGAAAAGGACGGACGCCAGGAAGCGGAACGGCATAGGCGAAACCTCCGTGGGATCGACGGCAGCGTGCGGTCAGAATGCCTCGGCCGGCAGGTCCATCACCGGCTCGGCGCCGGTCTCGATGCGGGCCAGGCGCAGGTGAGTCTCGGGCAGCACGCGCTTCATGTAGTAGCGCCCGGTCGCCAGCTTGTTCAGGTAGTACTGCTCCTCGTCGCTCCCGGCCTCGATGGCGCGCTGCGCGGCCTTGGCCTGGCGCGCCCAGCTCAGGCCCATGCAGACCAGCCCGAATAGGTGCAGGAAATCGACCGAGCCCGACAACGCCGCGTTCGGGTCCTTTATGCCGGCGCGCATGAAGTACATCGCCGCCTGCTGCAGGTCCTTGGACGCCGCCTTGAGCGGTTCGAGGAAGTCGCGCATCAGCGTGAGGTCGCCCTCGTTCTCGTGGATGTAGCCCTTGACGTAATCGAAGAAGGTCATGATCGGCTTGCCGGCCTTCAGGCCCAGCTTGCGGCCGACCAGGTCCAGCGCCTGGATCGCGGTGGCGCCCTCGTAGATCATGGTGACGCGGGCGTCGCGGACATGCTGCGACATGCCCGTCTCCTCGATATAGCCGTAGCCCGCCGAAGACCTGCTGCGCCTCGGCCGTCAGGCGAAAGCCCTCCTCGGTCAGGAAGCCCTTCACCACCGGCGTCAGCAGCGCCACGATGTCGGCGGCGCGCTCGCGCTCGGCCGGGTCGGCATGGCGCTTCTCGGCGTCCAGCAGCAGGCAGACCCAGTTGAGGAAGCCGATGCCGCCCTCGACGAAGCTCTTCTGGTCCAGCAGCAGCCGGCGCACGTCCGGGTGCGACGATCAGCGGATCGGCCGGCCCCTCCGGGTTCTGCGCGCCCGTCACGGCGCGGCCCTGCAGGCGATCGCGGGCATAGGCGGCGGCCTGCTGGCTGGCGACCAGCGCCACGCCCAGCCCCTGCATGCCGACCAGCAGGCGCGCCTCGTTCATCATCGTGAACATGGCGCGCGAGGCCCTTGTTCGGCTCGCCGACCAGCCAGCCGGTCGCCCCGTCATAGTTCATGACGCAGGTGGCGTTGCCGTGGATGCCCATCTTCTCCTCGACCTTGCCGCAGGTAACGGCGTTGCGCTCGCCGAGGCTGCCATCGGCGTTGACCAGGACTTTCGGCACGACGAACAGCGAGATGCCGCGCGTGCCCTCGGGCGCGTCAGGCAGCCGGGCCAGCACCAGGTGGATGATGTTCCCGGTCAGGTCGTGCTCGCCCGACGAGATGAAGATCTTCTGGCCGGTGAGCCGAAAGCTGCCGTCGTCCTGCGGCACGGCCCTGGTGCGCAGCAGGCCCAGGTCGGTGCCGCATTGCGGCTCGGTCAGGTTCATCGTGCCGGTCCACTCGCCCGAGGCGAGCTTCGGCAGATAAAGCCGCTTCTGCTCCTCGGTGCCGTGCCGGCGGATCGCCGAATAGGCGCCGTGCGTCAGGCCCTGGTACATCATCAGCGCCATGTTGGCGGCCGTCTGGATGGTGCCGACCGAGAAGTTCAGCACGGCCGGCATTCCCTGCCCGCCATGGGCCGGGTCGCATTCCAGCGAGGGCCAGCCGCCGTCGACCAGTTTCGCCCAGGCGTCCGGAAAGCCGGTCGGCGTGCGGACGACGCCGTTCTCAAGCCGGCAGCCCTCGATGTCGCCGATCCGGTTCAGCGGCTCCAGCACGTCGCTGGCCAGCCGCCCGGCTTCGCCCAGCACGACCGCGGTCACGTCCTCGGTCAGCTCGTCCAGCCCGGCGATCTCGGTCTCATCCTGGATCTTCAGGACCTCGTGCAGCACGAAGCGATAATCGCGCAGCGGCGGCTCGTAGCCCGGCATCGGCGTCCCCTGGCATGTGCCCGTTCATGCATGCATTCTGCACGGAACGGATACGCACGTCATACACGCGAAACGCGGTTCACTCCGCCGCGCGGCTGGCGCCCCTGGCCTCGAGCAGCTGGCGGATCTGGCGCATCTGCTCCTCGAGATCGGCGATCGCGGTGTTCATCTCGTCGCGTTGGGCGATCAGCTCCTCGTGGTGGCGCTGCGCGGCCTCGAGCGTCGCCGAGAGCTGCGTCACCTGGCTGTCGTCCACGTCGTAGAGGTCCAGCAGGTCCTTGATCTCGGATAGCGAGAAGCCGAACCGCTTGCCGCGCAGGATCAACTTCAGGCGGGCGAGGTCACGGGTCGTGAAAAGGCGCTTCTGGCCGTCGCGGATCGGGCCGAGCAGGCCCTTCGATTCGTAGAAGCGCAACGCGCGCGGCGTGACGTCGAAGTCGGCGCACACCGCGCCTATGGTGTAGGTGTCGGGCATTTCGTTTCCGGATGGGGATGTCTTGGGACTGCACAGATGGACCTGCCTGACCCATGGGTCAAGTCACGGCACCGTGCGCATGGTCGCATGCGCCAAGTTGCTGCACTCACACGTTTTCGGCGGCCAGATGGTCCGAGACCTCGAAGGGCACGCCAGGCTGGTCCTTGGCCGTGCGGATGACCAGCGAGGTCTTGACGTTCGAGACGTTCGGCAGCGCGGTCAGCTCGTCCGTCAGGAACGCCTGGAAGATCGACAGGCTGGGCGCCACGCATTTCAGCAGGAAGTCGATCTCGCCGTTCAGCATGTGGCACTCGCGGACCAGCGGCCAGTCGCGACAGCGCGCTTCGAACTCCTCCAGCTCGGGCCCGGCCTGTCGCGCCAGGCTGACCATCGCGAAGACGGTGACCTCGTAGCCCAGCCCGCGCGCGTTCAGGCGGGCGTGGTAGCCCTCGATCAGCCCGCTCTCCTCCAGTGCGCGCACGCGGCGCAGGCATGGCGGGGCCGAGATGCCGACGCGGCGCGACAGTTCGACATTCGTCATCCGCCCATCGGCCTGCAGCTCGTCCAGGATGCGGCGGTCGATGAGGTCGAGCTTCGTGCCTGGCATGATGTCCCTGCTTGTCGCGGATCGCCGCGTCCGACGCCGTTCCCGGCAAGAGCGCGCGGACGGTCGCGGGATGCGGGGCGGCGATTTAGTACTTTTCGCCCGGTACGAAAGCAACAATATTGCCGCAGGCAGTGCCCGAGGCAATCCCGATGCAGACGGATATCACCCTCTGGGTGCTGAGCGACGGCCGGGCCGGCAACGAGGCGCAGGCGCTGGGCCTGGCCGAGGCGCTGGCGCGGCGCCGGCCGGCGGCGATCGCGGTCAAGCGCGTCGCCCTGACGCGCTGGGCGGCGCTGGTCCCGGCGGCCTGGTCTTGGCGGCTGGGGGCGCGCCGGGGCGGCTGGCCCTTCTCGGGGCTGGCCGCGGGGGCCGAGACGCTGGCGCCACCCTGGCCCGTGGCCGTGGTCGCGGCCGGCCGCCGCGCTGCCCCGATCGCTGCGGCGCTCAAGCGGCTGCATGGCATCGCCGCCGTGCAGATCCTCGACCCGCAGATGCCGCCCCGCGCTTTCGACGCGGTGGTCGTGCCCGAGCACGACGGGCTGACCGGCGCCACCGTGATCCGCAGCGTCGGCGCGCCGAACCGGCTGACGCCGAGCGCGATCGCCGAGGCGGCTGCCGGCTGGGCCGACCGGCTCGCCGCGCTACCCCGGCCGCGCGTCGCCGTGCTGGTCGGCGGCCCCAGCGGCTCTGCGCGCTTCGCTGCCACGGACACGCTTGAGCTGACCCTGGCGCTGGAGACGCTGGCGCGCACGCACGGGCTGATGGTCACCGGCTCGCGCCGGACGCCGGCCGGGCTGATCGAACGCCTGCGCACGGCGCTGCCCGGTGCCTTCGTCTGGGACGGGGAGGGTGAGAACCCGTATCCGGGCCTGCTGGGCCATGCCGACGCGGTGCTGGTGACCGAGGATTCGGTCAACATGGCCTCCGAGGCGGCGACGACGGGTCTGCCCGTCCACGTCTTCCCGCTCGGCCGCGTCGCGCCGAAGATAGCCCGCTTCCACGAGAGCTTGCGCGCGCGGGGCGCCAGCCGCCGCTTTACGGGCGGCATCGCGTGCTGGGAGTACGAGCCGCTGGCCGAGGCCGACCGCATCGCCGGCGACCTGGTGCGCCGGGGCGTGGTCTGAGGGAGTTCCCGCAAGGCAGGCCGGACGGCGAAATCGGCGATCTCAAGCGTGAGACGGTATTCAAGCCATTGATATCGCAGCGAAGTCCGAAATGTTCATTCGGCATTAAGTCAGGTTACCTGTATCAGGCCCGGTTCCGCCGCCGCTCGTGGTCGGCAACCAGCCGGCGGACGCCTTCCTCGAAGTCCATCTCCGGCTCCCAGCCCAGCACCGCCTTTGCCTTGGTGTTGACGAAGTGCAGCCTGGCGCCGGTCGGCAGGCGGACGCGGCCGTCATCTGCGATGTATTCCGGCTCGATGTCCGACTCCGCGATCTTCGTCACCAGCGCGACCAGGTCCTTCGTCGAGATGCCCTTGCCGCCCGAGGTGTTCAGCGCGACGTCGGTGGCGTCCGACTCCAGCGCCAGGCAGATCGCGCGGGCGACATCGCCAGCATAGACGAAGTCCTTGGACTCGCTGCCGTCGCCGAACAGCTGCGGGCGCTCGCCGCGCCGCACCCTGTCCCAGGTCTCGATGATGTAGAGCGCGTTCGCGGCCCGGTAGTGCTGGTTCTCGCCGTAGACCGTCGAGAACCGCAGCACGACATAGTCGAGCCCGTGCTGCTGCTTGTAGATGCGGCAGAGCTGCTCACCCAGGATCTTGGTCGCGCCATAGGCGGCGGCCGCCGCCGGGATGCCGGCGTTGTGGTGCGGCTCGTCCTCGGAGATGCCGCCGCCGATGCCGTAGCCGTAGACGGCGTTGGACGAGGCGAAGACGACCTTCTTCACGCCCCGGACACGCGCGGCCTCCAGAAAGTTCGCGTGCCCGCGCACGTTGACGTCGATGGCGTCGATCGGCGTGCGCGACAGCCCCAGCGTCATGTAGGCGGCCAGGTTCACCGCGCCGTCGATGCCTTCCATTTGCTCGATGACCTGATGCAGCTTCATCAGGTCGCCGCGCACCATCGTCACGCGCCGGTCCTTCTTCAGCTCGCCCAGCGCGTCCTCGGCGTCGAAGGCGATGGGGTCGTAGACGACGATCTCGGCGACTCCGCGCGCCAGCAGCGCCGCGGCCAGGTGCGAGCCCACCAACGAGCCGCCGCCCGCGACGAGAATCCGTGCGCCCTCGATTCGCAGCCCCATGAACCACCTCCCTGATAAATGCCCCGCAGTAGCGCCCCTGCATCGACATGAGGGGCCTTCCCCGCAATAGAATCATGCGCGTGCGGTCCGTGAAATCCCTCACGGGATCGCGGGACGTCCGGGGGACCGCCTTGCTTCAGAACACGCGAACATCGCTCGCCACCGGCATCAATGACCGGGTCTTCTACGGCTGGGTCATGGTTCTGGTGGCCGGGCTCGGCATTTTCGCCAGCGGGCCGGGGCAGTCGCACACCTTCAGCGTCTTCATCGGGCCAATCAGCGACGATCTGGGCATCTCGGTCACCTCGATCGCCTTCGCCTACGCGCTGGCGACGGTCGGCGCGGCCTTCCTGCTCCCCTATGTCGGCAAGCAAGTCGACCATTTCGGGCCGCGCACCAGCCTGATCGGCATCGTGATCCTGCTGGGACTGGCCTGCCTGTTCTTCGGCGCGGCGGCCAATATGATCTGGCTGGTGGTCGGCTTCGGCCTGCTGCGCTTCCTGGGGCAGGGGTCGATGATGCTCGGCTCGGCCAACCTTGTCGCCCAGTGGTTCTCGGCCAGGCGCGGCTTCGCCATGAGCCTGATGGCGCTGGGCTTCGCCGCGTCGATGGCCGTTCACCCGCAGCTCGGCCGCGGGCTGATCGAGGCGTTCGGCTGGCGCTGGGCCTGGGTGGGGCTGGGCCTGGTCACCTGGGTCCTGATGGTCCCGGTGCTGCTCGTCTTCGTCCAGGACAAGCCCGAGGACCTGGGCCTCAGCCCCGACAACGCCGCCGAGTCCGCAGACCCGACGGGCCAGAAACCGGCGCTGACTGGCGCGACGCTGGCCGAGGCGCTGCGCCACCGGACGTTCTACCTGCTGTCGCTGGCCTGGCTGTCGCTGGCCGGGCTGGTGACGACGCTGCACTTCCACAACGTCACGATCATGGTGATGCATGGCGTCGACCCGGCCTGGGCGACCAGCGCCTTCACGATCGCCGCGGTGACGATGGTCTTCATGATGCCACTGGTCGGGCGCGCCTTCGACCGGTTTCGCACGCGGTACGTGGTGGCCGCCGGGCTGGTGGTGCAGGCGGCCTCGCTGGTCATGGTGACGTTCGTGTACGGCGTGCCGGCGCTGTTCGTCTACGGCATGATCTTCGGCCTGAACAACGCCTTCAGCATGACGATGTTCGGATACATCTGGCCGCGCTATTTCGGCCGCAAGCACCTGGGCCGCATCCAGGGGACCGGCCAGATGGTCGGGGTCTTCGCCGCCTCGCTGGGGCCGCTGCCGGTCAGCTTCGCCATCGACGCCTGGGGCGACCCGACGCGGATGCTGTGGGGGCTGGCGGTGATCCCGCTGTTCGTTGCCGTCCTGATCGTCCTGCTGATCCAGACGCATCCCAGCGTCGCCGGCGCCGAGCACCTGGAGTAGCCTTCGGCCCGACGCGGGCGCGCCGGCGCCGGTCGGTGCGGCTGCGGTCGGGCAGGCCGAAAGCCTCGGAACGGGGGGGCGGCGGCGTGAGGGCGGCGGTGGCGCTCGCCCCGGTCGGCTGAAAAAAAGAACCCGGCGCCACGCGGGCGCCGGGTTGCGGTCTCGGGATCCTTGCGGCTGGGCTACTCGTCGCCCTCGCCCTCGCCTTCCTCCTCCTCGGTCTCGCCCTCGTCGGCGGAACCGGCAGCCGTCGTCTCGGCCTCCTCCTCGTCGCCCTCGGCCTTCAGCACCGTCGGCGCCGAGATGTTGGCGATCATGAAATCGCGGTCGGTGATGACCGGCCGGGCTCCCTCGGGCAGCGTGATGTCCGAGATGCGGATGACGTCATTGACGTCCAGCCCCGTCAGGTCGGCGACCAGCTCGTCGGGGATGTTCGAGGCCACGACCTTCAGTTCGACCTCGGCGCGCACAACGGTCAGAACGCCGCCGCGCTTGATGCCCGGCGAGGCCTCGTGGTTCGCGAAGTGCACCGGGATCGCCAACTCGACGACCGAGCGCTCGCTCAGCCGCAGGAAGTCGGCATGGACCGGCAGGTCCTTGACGACGTCGCGCTGCACTGCGCGGCAGATCACCGTCTGCGCCGTGCCGTCCACGTCCAGCTTGATCAGCGACTGCATGAACTTGCCCGCCTTCAACGCCTTCAAGAGGACGTTGTGGCGAATGTTGATGGCAGCCGGCTCCTCGTTGCCGCCGTAGACGACTCCGGGGACGAAGCCCTCACGACGCGCCTGCCGGGCAGCCCCTTTGCCCACGCCCGGACGCGACGTGGCTTCGAGTTCGATGGTCGAGGCCATTTGTTCGCTCCATTGAGATATTGACGCGCGGCGATCCTCCAGGGGTGTAAGCGCCGCGAAGCGCGGCGTTTCGCGCGGATCTGCCCCGGATGTCAAGCAGGATGGGATCTGACCGGGCCGGCCTGGAGGCCGCGCCGCAGGCAGGCCGGGGCTAGCCGGCGTCGAGAAAGCGGATGCCCAGCTCGGCGCCGGACTGCCAGACCAGTTCGACCGGCCGGCAGGCGCCGTCCGTGTCGAGACGAAAGAGCGCCGGCACCACGCGCGCCTCGTCCAGCACCAGCTTCGCTCCGCCCGCCGACTGATTCCGGATCACGCAGTCATCCCGGGTGGCGGCGAGCGGGTCGACGACGCCTCCGGCCTTCAGCGTCCGCCGGCGAAACTCGCGCCGTCGCTCATTCTCCGCAAACCCCGCGATCATGTGTCCAGAGCCTCCATTCTGCTCGACCGTCCTGTCCCCGGCAAAGCAAGGGTCATGCCACCGTCAGGAAGCCACGTCCCGAACGCCGTGGCCCCGCCATCCGGCCATGCCGGTCACGGCACAATCACGCCGCGCGCCCGGCGTGGCTCGCCGGATCAGCCCCCAGCCATCCCGATGCGGGATCGTCCTGCGCCACGGCGTCCCGGAATGACACGAGGGGCGCGCGGTAGCCAGGAAACCCTATGCCGGAAAAACAAAACCCCCGCTCGCGCGGGGGTTTGACTTCGGCCGACTGGTGGAGCCAGGGGGAGTTCGAACCCCCGACCTCTTGAATGCCATTCAAGCGCTCTCCCAACTGAGCTATGGCCCCCAAGTCGGCGGGCGGAACCTAGGCGCAGCCCCCGGAAGAATCAAGCGGCAATCCAGCGGTTCAGGCGCGGCTTAGGGCTTGCCCTTGCCAGGCACGTCGTCGAGGTCGACGTCGTCGTCATCCTCGTCCGTATCGTCGTCATCGAGGTCGTCGTCGCTCGTCGTCGTCGACCAGGCCGGCTTCCTTGAAAGGCACGGCCGCGTCCTCGTCCTCGTCCTCGTCGCTCAGCGTCGGACTGGCCGGCTCCTCGTCGTCCTCGTCGTCTCCGAGCAGCGCCTCGTCCTCCTCGTCGGCGTCGACGTCCTCGTCGTCGACCAGATCCTCCTCGTCGGCCGCGGCCTTGACGGGCGCGCGCCGCTCGCGCGTCGCCGAGACCTTTCCATGCGCGTCGACATCATAGGTCTCGCCGCATTCCGGACAGACGATCGGCTCTTTCTGCAGGTCGTAGAACCGCTCGTCGCAGTTCGGACAGGTCCGCTTCACGCCCCATTCAGGCTTGGGCATCGGTGCATCCTCAATTCGCGGAGATTTGGGTGGCGCTTGCCACATCCGGGACAAGCTTGTCAAAGCCCGGCATTGGCCCGCGCGGCATCGACAGGCAGATAAGTTTTCGCAGTCGCGGAACCAACCCTTGCTGCACCGCATACATGAACTTAGCGTGAGGCGGCCAAGAAATCAGGCCAGCGACGCAAAAAGGGCATATCTTGCTGTATCATGCATACGAGATGACACACGCCGCAATGGGTCCGATGCGGGCCTGGGCGCGTGCCAGCGAGCAGATGCTCTCGAGCCCGTTCAATCCGTTTGCGGCCACCTACCCCGCCCGCGCCACCGCCGCGGCCTGCGAGATGTTCGTCAACGCCACCCGCCGCTACGGCAAGCCCGACTTCGCCATCGACAAGACCGAGATCGCCGGACAGAGCGTCCCGGTCGTCGAGGAGGTCGTTCTCTCGAAACCCTTCTGCAACCTGCGGCACTTTCGCCGGCTCGGTCCCGTCGCCGAGGCGCGCAACGACCCGAAGGTTCTGATGGTCGCGCCGATGTCCGGCCATTTCGCGACGTTGCTGCGCGGCACGGTCGAGGCCATGCTGCCCAAGCACGAAGTCTACGTCACCGACTGGATCGACGCCCGCGACGTACCCGTCGCGGGCGGAAGCTTCGACCTGGCCGACTACACGGACTACATCATCGAGTTCTGCCGCTTCCTGGCGCGCGACGGCGGCCGGCCGGCGGTCATGGCGGTCTGCCAGCCGGGCGTGCCGGTGCTGGTCGCCGGCTCGCTGATGGCCGAGGACGACGACCCGGCGCGCCCCGCATCGATGATCCTGATGGGCAGCCCGATCGACACGCGCATCAACCAGACCGAGCCGAACCGGCTGGCGCAGAGCAAGCCGCTGACCTGGTTCGAGAAGAACGTCATCGTCACCGTGCCCTGGCCGAACCAGGGTTTCCTGCGCCGCGTCTACCCGGGCTTCCTGCAGCTCTCGGGTTTCATGTCGATGAACATGGACCGCCACGTCGACGCGCATTTCGACCATTTCCAGCACCTCGTCGAGGGTGACGGTGATTCGGTGGCGTCGCATCGGGCGTTCTATGACGAGTACCTGGCCGTCATGGACCTGACGGCCGAGTTCTACCTCGAAACCGTCGAGGCGGTTTTCCAGAAGCACCTGATCCCCAAGGGCGAGTACCGCCATCGCGGCCGCCTGGTGAAGCCGCAGGCGATCCGCGACATCGGCCTGATGACGATCGAGGGCGAAAAGGACGACATCACCGGCCGCGGCCAGACGCGGGCGGCGCATGACCTGGCGACCGGCTTGGCCAAGGATCGCAAGATCCATTACGTGCAGCCGCGGGTCGGCCATTACGGGGTCTTCCACGGCACCCGCTTCCGCAACCAGATCCTGCCGCGAATCCGCGACTTCATCCGCGCCGAGCGAACCCGCGCGCGCGGCTGAGGCGCGGCTGCGGCGCCCGGCCCGGCGCGGGTCCCAACGGGCGCAGGTCCGGCGGGCGCGTAGACGGGCCGGGATTGACGCGCCCGGAGCCATCGGGCATCGCGGCGCCAATGAGCAGCATTGACCTCGAGGACCCGCCCTGCCGGGTGCGACTTGTCCGCAACCCGCGCGCGCGGCGCTTCACGCTCCGGCTCGAGCCGGCCGGGGAGGGAGCGGTGCTGACGGTCCCGCCCGGCGTACCCGAGGTCGAGAGCCGCCGCTTCCTGGCACGCCACGCCGGGTGGCTCCGCACCGCGCTGGCACACCGGCCCGAGGAGGTCGTCGTGGGCCACGGCGCCGAGCTGCCGGTCGCCGGCCGCCTCGTCCCGGTCGAGGTCCGCCCCGGGCCGCGCCGGCCTCCCGTCCTGGGGGACGGCGCGCTGGTCCTGCAGGGCGCGGGCGCCGAGGGGCCGCGCATCGCCGCCTGGCTGCGGCTCAGGGCGCGCGATGCGCTGTTGCCGGCGGCTCGCTTCCATGCCCGCAGCCTGGGGCGCCAGATCGCCGCCATCGGGCTGCGCGACACGCGCTCGCGCTGGGGATCGTGCTCGACCTCCGGCACGCTCAGCTTCTCGTGGCGGCTGGCGATGGCGCCAGCCGAGGTGCTGGACTACGTCGCGGCGCATGAGGCGGCGCACCTGGTCGAGATGAACCACTCCGCGCGTTACTGGGCGGTGCTGGAGCGCCTTGTTCCCGATTACGACCGCCACCGCGCCTGGCTGAAGCGCGAAGGGCGAAAGCTGCACGCCTACCGCTTCGACGCCTGAGCGTGTCGGACCTGAAGCAACCGGAATTCGCGCTGGGCGCGCGAACCAGACATGCGCTGGGCCTGCCGCGGCGCAAGGTGCCGCTTTCGGCCCAGACGCCGGCGGCGCCCGCGGGTGCCCATGCCTGCGTGGCCCAGGCTGAACCTCTGAAAGAAGGAGGGCGGGCGACGTTACCGGTGGCCGAACAGCCCGGACAGCCAGCTCGCCGATGCGACGGCGTCCGAGAAGGCCAGCGCCATGCGGTCGGGCCGGAAGCGCGCGCGGGGGCCGATGGCCACCAGCACGGTCTCGGCGGGCTCCGGGATCGGACGCGTCTGGCGGAGGCGCCCGACCGCCTCGACCTCGATGCCGCCCTTGCCGGTCCGGACCTGACCCGACAGGCGGTAGAGGCCGGGCGGGCGCTTCTGCAGCAACGCCTCGAGCGCGTCCTCGCGGATCGTCGCGGGCCCGGCATAGCGCCACTCTGCGAATGCGACGGGTGCCGTGGGCTCCCCGTCCGGTTCGACGGGCAGCGCGGCGATGCGCGCCGCCAGCCCGGCCGGCAGGTCGCCGGGCGGCGCCTCGACCACCGGGGCGCCGGTCACGCCCGCTAGCGCGTCCAGCGCCGCGGTTGCCGGCACCAGGTCCGTCCGGCTGAGCACCACCAGCCCGGCGGCGCGCAGTTGCGCGCCGACGAGCGGCCCGATCAGCGCGTCGCCCAGGCAGCCGGACAGGTTCGCCGCGTCGGCGACAGCCACCACCGGGCCGGGCGCCGCCACCGGAGCGTCGCCGCCGCCGGCCTCGACGATCTCGCACCCGGGCAGCGCCGCGCGCAACCGCTCGGCCAGTGCCGACTTGCCGGCGCCGAGGAAGCCCGTCACTTTGATTATGCCCGGCATCCATACCCCCTTGCGCCAGAGTGGCCCGCGCCCGGTGTGTCGGCAAGCCGCGCCCTTGACCCGCGGCGCCGCCGGTCGATGATGCCAGCCGACTAGGAGAGCCTCCATGGACGCACCGGCCACCGCATCCGCCACGCAGAGCATCGAGGCCGAGATCTGCCTGCCGACGCGCGACCTGAAACAGGATCTGCCGTTTTTCACCAGGCGCCTCGGCTTCCGGCTCGACCGCATCTTCCCGGCAGACGACCCCGCCGTCGCGGTGCTTTCCGGCCACGGCGTGCGCCTCCGCCTGCAGCGCGGCGCGCCCGAGGCGCCGGGCAGGCTGCGGCTCCTCTGCGACGACCCGGCGGGGTTCGCCGGCGGCGCCACCGAGCTGACCGCCCCGAACGGCACCCGCGTCGAGATCGTGCGGCGCAACCCGCCCCTGGCGATCCCGGAGACGCGCCACGCCTTCGTCGTCCGCCGCCTTCGCGACGAGGCGCCCTGGGTGATCGGCCGCGCCGGGATGCAGTACCGCGACCTGATCCCCAGCCGGCTGGGCGGCAGCATCATTGCCAGCCATATCCGCATTCCGGACGGCGGGCCGGTGCCGGACCTGGTCCACTACCACACTGTCGGATTCCAGCTGATCTTCTGCTACCGAGGCTGGGTCGACCTCGTCTACGAGGATCAGGGTCCGCCCTTCCGCCTGTCGGCCGGCGACTGCGTGATCCAGCCGCCCGAGATCCGCCACCGCGTGCTCTACGCCTCGGAGAACATCGAGGTCGTCGAGATCGGCGTCCCGGCCGAGCACGTCACGACCATCGACCACGAGATGGCGCTGCCGACCCCGCATCTGTGCCCGGCGCGGGAGTTCGGGGGCCAGACCTTCGTCCGGCACGAGGTGGGGAAAGCCTCATGGGGACCCTGGCGGCTGCCGGGCTTTCGCGCCCGCGACACGGGCATCGCGACCGCGACGAAGGGGGTGGCCGGCGTGCGGATCGCCCGGGCCGAGGCGGCCGAAAGCCCGGTCTGGAGTCACGCCACCGATATCCTGTTCAGTTTCGTCATGGAGGGCGGCATGACGCTGCGCGGCGAGGGGCACCCCGACCAGGCGCTGCAGCCCGGCGACGCCTTCACCGTGCCGCCCGGGATGCACGTCCAGTACGCCGGCTGCACGCCGGAGCTGGAACTGCTGGAGGTGGCCCTGCCGGCCGAGGTGCCGACCGGCCTGCACGACGCGCTCTGAGACGGTCCCCAGGCCGCTGGCAAACAACGATATTCTTTTCGCGTCAGTGCAAAAATATCGGGCGGTGCCTGAAATTTACCAGATCTCGGCGGCCCTGCGGGCGGGGCGGCGCCGCCTGCCCTGGCCGCATTTTGGCCGGCGCCCGGCCTGCGGGGCCGCCGCCCCTCACTCCGCGACGGCGTCGTTCAGGTAGCGGGTGCGGCCGACCTCGGAGAAAGACAGGCGCGTGCGCGGGGTGCCTGCCGAGACCAGCTCGCGCGTCTGCCACTCGACGCCCGCGGGGTCGGGCCCATCGCGGAAGGCTTCCGCCAGCGCGCGGCCGTCCATGCCGTCGCCCGGCAGGCCCAGCAGCGCCAGCACCGTGGGCGTGATGTCGGTCGTTCCCGCCGGCACGGCGATCTCGGCGCCCGCGCGGAAGGCGCGGCCGCCGAGCGCCAGAACGGTTGCCAGCTCGTGCCGGTTCAGCCCGCCATGACAGCCGCCGCCGACCGGATAGGAGGCGTCGTGCGCCGTCATGCCCGGCATCCCCTCGGCGTTCGGCCCGGCATGGCTGCGCAGCACCAGCGAGATATCCGGCCCGCGCGCGTGGTCGATCCCCACCTCCGCCGTGCGCAGCGTTCCCGCAAGTCCCTCGCGCGTGAACAGCGGCCCGCACCAGGGCTGGCGCAGCAGCCACTCGGCGATCCGCGCCGCCAGGTCCGCGTCGCGGTCGCGCACCCAGATGCCGCCCGCCGAATCGACGCCGATGACGCAGTCCCCGGCCCCCATCCGCTCGGCCGAGGCCGGAAAGCCCGCCTCGGTCAGCCGGTCGGGCAGCGCCAGCGGCGCGCCTTCCAGCGTGATCTGGCCGTGGTCCGACATGGCAATGATCTGCATCTCGCCGGCCTCGATCGCGGCGCGGTGCGTCTCGAGGATGCGCCCGAACAGCGCGTCGGCATGGTGGATCGCCTGCACCGACCCGGCCGAGCCGATGCCGAGCGCGTGGAAACTCTCGTCCGGCTCGCAGAGCCAGAGCAGCATGACGTCGGGCGCGATCTCCGGCTCGACGAAGCCGAGATAGGCGTCGACTGCCCAGCCGATCCAGCGCGTCGCCGGCAGCGCGTGCTCGGGCGGGCGGCCGATCCGCTCGACGATGCGGGCGAAGACGCCGGCCGGCGCGGCGCGCTCCGGCGCGCGCATCGCCAGGCGAAAGCCGCCGGTCTGCTCGGCCGCGTGGTTGATCAGGAACCCGCCCCCCGGCGTGCCGGCGCTGATGCTGGCATAGGTCCTGCCCGCCGCCGCCAGCCGCTCGCCAAGCGAGGGCGCCAGCAGCACCGGGCCGGCGGCGAAGGCGCGCGCCAGCTGGCGGTCGTTGCCGGTGTTGATCAGCCGGTCGCCGGCCAGCTCGGGCGCGACGAAGCGGTTGCCGACGACGCCGTGCGCGACGGGCCGACAGCCGGTGACGACCGCGGACTGGTTGACGCGCGTCTCGGTCGGAAAGGTCGAGCGGGCGCTGGTGTACCGCACGCCGGCGCGCGCGAAGGCGCAGAGGTTCGGCATCGCCTCGGGGATCAGGAACTCGGGCCTCAGCGCGTCGAAGACGACGACGAGTACGCGGGTCATGCCACCACCACCCCGGCCGCCTCGGCGGCGCACTCGGCCTGCTGCAGGCAGCCGGCGACGTGATCGTTGACCATGCCGCAGGCCTGCGCGAAGGCGTAGACGATGGTCGGGCCGCAGAACTTGAAGCCCGCCGCCTTCAGTGCCTTCGACATCTCGCGGCTCTCGGCGGTCTCGGCCGGCACCTCGGCCATCGTCTCCCAGCGGTTCTGGAGCGGGTGATGGTTGTAGTGCTGCCAGAGGAACCGGGCGAACCCCTCGCGCGCCTCGATCGCCTCCCAGGCGCGGGCGTTGCCGATGGCCGCCTCGATCTTGGCGCGCGAGCGCACGATGCCGGGGTCCGCCAGCAGCCGGGTGACGTCGGCCTCGCCCCAGCGGGCGATGCGGACGGGGTCGAAGCCCTGGAAGGCGGCGCGGAAGTTCTCGCGCTTGCGCAGAATGGTGATCCAGGCCAGCCCGGCCTGGAAGCCGTCGAGCACCAGCTTCTCCCAGAGCGCGCGAGAGTCGGTTTCCGGGCGGCCCCACTCGCAATCGTGGTAGGATATGTAGAGAGGGTCCGTTCCGCACCAGGTGCAGCGTATCGCGGGCGTGGAAGTCATCAGGGTTCAGTCGATAACGAAGTGTTAGAACATTATTAGAACTTTCGGGCTGCGTTGGCCAGCAGGTTTGCACCCGGAAATGGCGGAGATCGCGATGGGGCGGAACAGCGGGGACGATCCGGGGACAGGGCTCGGTCGCCGGCGCGCGGTTCTGGCGATCGGGATCGACAACCTCGGCGTGCTCGAGGAGCTGTTCGGCGAGGAGCTGGGCGACGAAGTGCTGGCGGCGCTGGGCCGGCGCCTGGCGCGTGCGATGCCGTTCGGCGCCGATCTCTGCGCGACGCGCCACCGCCGCTTCCTGGTCGATCTCCGAGGGCTCGGCGCGGCCTCGGTCGCGGTCTTGTTCGAGCGGCTGCAGGCCGCGGCGGCAGAGCCGATCGAGACCGGGTCCGGCCCGGTGGCGGTCACGCTGTCGGGCGGCAGCGCCTTTGCCGAGGGTGCCGCCGAGGGCCTCCCCGGCGAGGCGCACGCGCTCGGCGGCTGCGACCCGGTCGAGCGCGCCGCACTTCAGGCGCTGCACGGCGCAATGGCGCGCGGCGTCGGCAGCTACGGGATCGCCCTCGACGAGGGGGCGCTGCTGGAGTGCCCTGCCCGGCTGACGGACGCAACGCGCGCCGCCGGCGGGGCGCCCGGCACGGATGGCGCCGAGCACCTGGCCATCGTCTTCCAGCCGGTGGTCCGCGCCGGCGGCAGCCACACGATCAGCTTCCACGAATGCCTCGCCCGCATCAGGCGGCCGGCCGGTGCGCTGATGACGGCCGGCGGCTTCATGCCGGCGCTCGACCGGCTGGGCATGGCGCCGCTGATCGACCGCCAGGTCCTGTCCGCCGCGCTCGACACGCTGGCGCGCTTTCCGGCGGCGCGGTTGTCGGTCAACGTCTTCCCCCAGACGATGCAAGACCCCGGCTGGATGGAGCTCTTCGACCGGGTGGCAACGCGCGACGCGGCGCGGGTCGAGCGGCTGATCGTCGAGATCGCCGAGACCGGCGCGGTTCTGAACCCGCGCCGCACGCTCGCCTTCATGGACCGGCTGCGCCGGCACGGCGTCGCCTTCGCGCTCGACGATTTCGGCGCCGGGCGCACCGCGCTGCACCACCTGCGCGATTTCCGGTTCGACGTCGCCAAGATCGACGGCCGCTTCGTGCGCGACATCCGGCCCGGCTCGGACGGCGCCTTCTTCGTCGAGGGCCTGGTCGAGATGGCGCGGCGCTTCGACATGATGTCGGTCGCGGAGGCGGTGCAGGGCCCGGCAGAGGCGCGCTGCCTTTCGGGCATCGGCGTCGAGTACTTCCAGGGCTTCTGGTTCGGCTCGCCCAGCCTGGTGCTCGAGCCGACGCCCAGCCCGATGCCCGCCGTCGCAGCGCAGGCCTGATCGCGCCCGCCCGTCGCCGGCGTCGGCGCTAGAGCGCTTCTCGACCTGACCGACTCGGAAGGGATTCCCTGCACGGCTGGTTCGTGATTCAACCTATGTACTGGAGGGGGAGGCCAGCATGCATGACACGAGCCTATTCCGAGGATCTTCGGCGGCGGGTGATCAAGGCGGTCGATGCGGGCGCGTCCTGCCGGCAGGTGTCAGGTGACACGACAAACTGGCCCTCTGGCGACATGAGGATCTGGCCCCCTCGGTGAGCTGAGAGGAGGGTCTGGATGACCATGTTGACGACGACGACGCTGCCGCGGACCGGGGGTCTGCGGAGGGACGAGATGCTGGAGCCGGACGATGTGTCGGCCATGCTGAAGCTGAAGGCGCTTGGCTGGGGGCACGTCGGATTGCGGCGGAGCTCGGGTGCTCGCGGACGACGGCTCGGCGTTGGCTGAGGGAGGGCGAATGGCGCAGACCGTCGCCGCCTCCGCGCCCGAAGGCCCTGGACGGGTTGGAAGTCTGGCTCGATGAGCGCTTCCGCCGTCATGGTGGCAACGCCGACGTGGTGCGCCAGGAGCTTGCCAGCGAGAAGGGCGTCATTGTGAGCCTGCGCACGGTGGAGCGGGCGGTTGTTCACCTGCGCCAGGCGTTGCGCGCCGAGGCGCGGGCGACGGTGCGCTTCGAGACCCGGCCGGGCGAGCAGTTGCAGATCGATTTCGGTCAACGGCGGGTCGAGATCGACGGCGCGCTGCGGCTGGTGTCGTTCTTCGTGGCGACGCTCGGCTACTCGCGGCGAATCCACGTGCGGGCGTTTCCCGGCGAGCGGCAGGAGCATTGGTTCGCGGGGATGGAGAGCGCCTTCGCAGCCTTCGGCGGCGTCCCGGCGGAGGTGCTGCTCGATAACGCCCGCGCGCTGATCCTGAGCCACGACGTGGCCAGCCGCGAGGTGGTGCTGAACCCGAAGCTGCATGCCTTCGCGCGGCACTGGGGCTTCCGGGTCCAGGCCTGCGCGCCTTATCGGCCGCGGACCAAGGGAAAGGACGAGCGTGGCGTCGGCTACGTGAAGCGCAATGCCGTCGCCGGCCGCCGCTTCGAGACCTTCGAGGCACTCGAGGCCCATCTGGCGCGCTGGACGCGGGAGATCGCCGACCAGCGGGTGCACGGCACGACCGGCGAGGCTCCGGTGTTGCGATTTGCCCGCGACGAGGCCGGGAAGCTGAAGCCCCTGCCGCGATGCGGACCGTTCCCGGCGACGCGCGAGCTGAGCCGGCGCGTCGGGCCCGATTGCGCGGTGGAGCGACGCTGGTCCTTGCGCGCGATCTCGCGTTCGCAGAGGAACGCCAGCGCATCGCGCAGCGTCATCTCCGAACGGGCGACCTCGTCGAGGAGCGTGTCGAGCTGATCCCGGACCGCGGTCAGCTTCAGTCGCGTCAGCATCCGGTCAAGCTCGGACTGCATCTCGGCGCCCATCACCAGGCCCCTCCGGCCGCGGCCTCGTACTCGGCCAGCGGGCGCAGCAGCGCCGGCATCACGCTCGGCGCATCGTTCGACCGCGCCCACTTCGATGGGGTCGCCGGCGCCGCGGGCCGTGTGATCCGGGGAGGTGCCGCGGCGGATCGACATGAGCTTCGGTCTGGCGAAGTTCCCGTTCGTGCGGGACCTGACCGGCTTCGACTTCGCTGCCCAGCCCTCGGTCGACAAGGCGCAGATCCGCGACCTCGCGACCGGGCGCTTCATCGCCAACGGCGACGCGCTCCTGCTGCTCGGTCCGCCGGGCGTGGGCAAGACGCACCTGGCGGTGGCGCTCGGCCGCGCAGCGATCGTCGCCGGCTATACGGTGCTCTTCACCGGGGCGATGGAGCTGGTCGCCAACCTGGCCAAGGCGCAGGCGGCACCGCCCGCCTCGAGGAGCGGCTGACGCACTTCGCCAAGCCGAAGCTCCTGATCGTCGACGAGCTCGGCTACCTGCCGCTCGAACCCGACGCCGCACATCTCTTCTTCCAACTCGTCAGCCGCCGCTATGAACGGGGCGCGATGCTGATCACCTCGAACCGGGCCGTCGGCGAGTGGGGCAGCGTCTTCGGCGACCCGGTGGTCGCCACCGCGATCCTCGATCGCCTGCTCCACCACAGCCACGTGATCACGATCCGCGGCGACAGCTATCGGCTGCGCGAGAAACGCCGCAGCGGGCGCCTGCAGAAGCCCGCTGCGGCACCCGAAACAGAAACTGCCGGCCGGACGAAGAACGCCCTCTGGAGCGCAGTAACCGGGGCGCTGGACGCCTTCAGCCCAACCGAATGCGTGAACATGTTCACAGACACCGGATACGAGCTGGAGTGATCGGAAAATGCTCTAGACCGAGGCCAGGATGAAGCCGCCCGCGGCGCCGATGGCCATGCCCAGCACCAGCCAGCGCCAGACGCGGATATGCGCCTGCACCTCGGCATGCGGGAACTGGCGGCGGGTGCGCATCTCCTCGGCCATCATCAACAGCTCGTTCGCCAGCCCAGGCATCCGCGTGCCGAGCCGCGACAGGATGACGACCGTGCTGACCGCGTCCTCGACCAGCGCGCGCGGGCCGAGGTGGTCGCGGATGTAGTCCTCGACGACGGGGCGGGCCGCCTCGAAGATGTTGGCGACCGGGTCGAGCGTGCGCGCGACGCCCTCGACCACCACCATCGTCCGCTGCAGCAGGATAAGCTCGGTGCGCGTCGCCATGCCGAAGCGCTCGGTCGTCTCGAGCAGGTAGGCGAGCACCCGCGCCATCGAGATGTGCGCCGCGTCCTGGCCGAAGATCGGCTCGCCGATGGCGCGGAGCGCCTGGGCGAACTGCTCGACATCGCGGTCGGGCGGCACGTAGCCGGCCTCGAAATGCACCTCGGCGACGCGGCGGTAGTTTCGCGTCAGAAAGCCGTAGAGGATCTCGGCATAGTGCCGCCGGGTCAGCGGGTCGAGACGTCCCATGATGCCGAAATCCAGCAGGATCAGCGTGCCGTCTGCCGAGACGCGCAGGTTCCCCTGGTGCATGTCGGCATGAAAGAATCCGTCGCGCAGCGCGTTGCGCAGGAAGGTACGCAGCACGTGGCGCGCCAGTTCGCCCAGATCCTGGCCCGCCGCGCGCAGTGCGCCCGGCTCCATCGGCGTGCCTTCCAGCCACTGCATCGTCATGACGCGCCGGCTGGTGCCCTCCCACTGGATCGTCGGCACGCGGATGCCGGGATCCTCGAGCGAGTTCTCGCGGAACTCGCTGGACGCCGCCGCTTCCAGCCGCAGGTCCAGCTCGGACATCACGACGCCTTCGAAGTGACTGACGACGGCGGTGGGCCGCAGGCGGCGTGTCTGCGGCACCAGCTTCTGGATGCTGCGCGCGATGAAGTGGAAGGCGGCGATGTCGCGTCGGAACTGGTCGCGCACGCCCGGGCGCAGCACCTTGACGGCGACTTTCTCGCCGGTCGGCAGCCAGGTCGCCGGATGGACCTGGGCGATCGAGGCCGCCGCCACCGGCGGGCCAAGGTCGCCGATGCGCTCCCAGATCCGCGCGCCGAGATCGGACTCGATCTCGGCCCGCGCCTCGGCCAGCGGAAAGGGCGGCAGCCGGTCCTGCAGAAAGCGGAGCTGCTCCACCAGCTCGGGCCCGACGATGTCGCGCCGGGTCGACAGCACCTGGCCGAATTTCACATAGGCCGGCCCCATCGCCATCAGCGCACGCGCCACGGGCGGCAGCGAGGCGTCGCCGGCGCGGCCGAACATGCCGACCGGCCGGGCCAGCGCGCGGATCGCGAAGCGCGGCCAGCCGCGCACGTCGAGCGCGTCGAGGATGTCGCTCATCGCGCCGGTGCGCTCGAAGGTCGCCCCGGTGCGGAACAGGCGCCAGAGATGCGACGGCGCGCCGACCCAGCTCACAGGCGCCAGCCCGAGTGCAGAGCCACGATGCCCATGCTCAGCGTGCGGACCCGGACGCGGTCGAAGCCGGCGCCCGCAACCTGGCCGGCGAAGGTCTCGGCGTCGGGAAAGCGGCGGATCGATTCGACCAGGTACTGGTAGCTGGCCCGGTCCCCCGTCACCGCCCGGCCCAGCGCCGGGATGACGTTGAACGAGTAGCGGTCATAGGCCCATTCCAGCGCCGGCAGCGCGGGCTGGCTGAACTCGAGGCAGATGAACCGCCCGCCCCGGCGCAGCACGCGCCGGAACTCGCCCAACGCGACCTCGGGCCGGGTGACGTTGCGGATGCCGAAGGCGATGGTCACGGCGTCGAAGCTGGCAGTCTGCGAAGGGCAGCTTCATCGCGTCGCCGCGCACCCAGTCGACGCTCAGCCCCCGGCCCTCGGCGCGCTTGGCGCCCTCGGCCAACATCTCCTCGGTCATGTCGCAGACCGTGGCGGATCCCTGCCCGTGCACGCGGTCGAGCACGCGAAAGGCGATGTCGCCCGTGCCGCCAGCGACATCCAGCAGCGCGATCCCCGGCCGGGGCGCCAGCCAGTCGACCAGATGCTCCTTCCAGAGCCGATGCATGCCGCCCGACATCAGGTCGTTCATCAGGTCATAGCGCGCGGCGACGGACGAGAACACGTCCCGCACCCGGCCGGCCTTGTCGGCCTCCGGGATTTCCTCGTAGCCGAAATGCGTGGTCTTGCCCTGCTCGCTCATGGGCGGGAGACATAGCGCGGTGTTTCGCGACATACTATCCGGGCGAAAGAACTTTTGGCCGCAGGAGAGGCGGGGCGTGGAGGAGAAGCGGGATCGGCGCTGGGCGGGCTGCTGATCGCCTTGCCGGTCTTTCTGCTCAGCCTCGGGCCGCTCCTGATGATCGCGACCCGCGGGGGGGAGGTGAACTGTCCTCTACGTCCTGTTCCTCAGCATCTTCCTCGAGGCGCTGGTCGACTACGCTCTCTCGCCCCTCGGCGCTTGGCTGCAGGACGGCAGAGAGCGATATCTTGCAATCACCATCGCGTGGCTGGCAATCGGTTCGCTGGCCGTGATCGGTATCCAGCGCCAGAAGGTTGTGATCGAAGGGGAAACGGTGCGCTTCAGAGGGTGGCGGCATGGCTGGCGATCAGTGCGGTTCCCGGAAGTGACGGCAATCACCGATTTCCGCGAGGTCTCCGGCAAGGGCGAGTTGCGAGGGAGCGACGGGCAGGTTCTGGCACTGCCCGGCAAGGTCGCTTTTGCCGATCGAGTGGTGAGTGAACTGCGTCGGAACGAGCAGACGTGGAGTCCCGATGCCTGAACTGCCCGAGGTCGAGACGGTGCGGCGCGGGCTGGAGCCGGTGCTGGCGGGCCGCGTGCTGGCGCCGCGTCGAGCAGCGCCGGCCCGATCTGCGCTGGCCGCTGCCCGAACGGTTTGCCGAACGGCTGACGGGGCGGCGCGTCGAGGGCGTCGGGCGTCGCTCGAAATGGCTGCTGCTGGGGCTCGACGGCGGCGAGACCTGGATGGTGCATCTCGGCATGTCGGGACGCGTGCTGGTCTCCGCGACCGATCCCGGCGCTGCGCCTGCCGGTCCGCCCGCGACGGCAACCGCGCCCACGTACGCCGGCCCGGTCGCCCAAGCAGGCGTGGTGCTGGGCGACCACGTCTACCCGGCCGGCAAGGAGACGAAGCACGACCATGTCGTCGTCACCACCGACCGGGGCGCGACCATCACCTACAACGACGCGCGGCGGTTCGGGGCGATGGACCTGTGGCCGACCGCCGATCTGGCCACGCACCCGCAGCTCGCGAACCTCGGCCCCGAGCCGCTCGGCAACGACTTCAACGGTCCGGTCCTGGCCGCCGCCTTCGCCGCGCGGCAGTCGCCGGTCAAGGCGGTGCTGATGGACCAGCGCACCGTCGCGGGGCTGGGCAACATCTATGTCTGCGAGGCGCTGCACCGGGCCGGCATCCACCCGACGCGGATCGCGGCGTCGATCTCGCGCCCGCGCGTCGAGAGGCTTGCGGCCGAGATCCGCGCGACGCTGACGGACGCGATAGCCGCCGGCGGCTCGTCCCTGCGCGACTACCGCCACACCGATGGCGAGCTCGGCTATTTCCAGCACAGCCTTCCGCGTCTACGACCGCGAGGGTGCGCCCTGCCCGACGCCCGGCTGCCGCGGCACGATCCGCCGGATCGTCCAGTCGGGACGCTCGACCTTCTACTGCCCGCGCTGCCAGCGATAGGCGCCGGAGCAGTCCCGTCATGGTCATAGTGACTCGACTTCGCCGCCGCCGCGGCTAGTCTCCGGCGCCTGAATGGGCAGCCAGAGAGGGGGCAGCGCATGGCCTATACCTGCATCACCGTCGAGACCCGCGACCATGTCGGCCTGGTCACGCTCGACCGGCCCAAGGCGCTGAACGCGCTGAACGCGGCGCTGATGCGCGAGCTCGGCGAGGCGCTCGCCAAGTTCGACGGGGACGACGGCGTCCGCGCCATCGTGCTGACCGGCAACGAGAAGGCCTTTGCCGCCGGCGCCGACATCAAGGAGATGCAGGGCAAGACCTTCGTCGACGTCTTTCGCGAGGATTTCTTCGAGGCCGAGACGGCCAGCATCAACCGCATCCGCAAGCCGATCATCGCAGCGGTGGCCGGCTACGCGCTGGGCGGGGGCTGCGAGCTGGCGATGATGTGCGACTTCATCCTGGCGGCGCCGAACGCCAAGTTCGGACAGCCGGAGATCAACCTGGGCGTCATGCCCGGCATCGGCGGGACGCAGCGCCTGACCCGCTTCGTCGGCAAGTCGAAGGCGATGGAGATGAACCTGACCGGCCGCTTCATGGACGCCGAGGAGGCCGAGCGCGCCGGGCTGGTCAGCCGCATCGTGCCGGCCGACGACCTGATCGACGAGGCGATCGCCACCGCCGCCAAGATCGCCGACAAGGCGCCGCTGGCCGTGATGGCGATCAAGGAATCGGTCAACCGCGCCTACGAGACGACGCTGGCCGAGGGCGTGCGCTTCGAGCGCCGCGTCTTCCACGCGTTGTTCGCCACCGAGGACAGGACCGAGGGCATGGAGGCCTTCGTCGACAAGCGCACGCCGCAGTTCCGCGGCGGCTGACGCGGCCTGGAGGGTCCGCCCGCAAGGTCGATCCCGGTTGACGCCCCCGTTGACTGGCCGGCGCGAATCCTCTATCTGCCCGCTCTCTTTTGTCCCTCTCTAGGATCGGAACAGGCATGGCCAACTCGCCACAGTCCAAGAAGCGGGTCCGCCAGACGGCTCACCGGACGGCGGTCAACAAGGCGCGCCGCTCGCGCATCAGGACCTTCATGCGTAAGGTCGAGGAAGCGATCGCCGCCGGCGACCAGTCCGCCGCGCGCGAGGCGCTGCGCGAGGCGCAGCCCGAGATCATGCGCGGCACCGGCAAGCGCGTGCTGCACCGGAACACCGCCAGCCGCAAGATCAGCCGTCTGAACAGCCGCATCAAGGCGCTGGGCGCCTGACAGGCGCTTGGCGGCGCGTCCCCGGCTCGGCGCCGCGCGCCGCGCCCCGGGGTCGCTGCCCGAGGCGAAGCATTGCTCCGCCCTTTTTCACAGTTCCGTAACGCGACCGTCGGCGAACTGTAATGTTCGCTGTTTCTTCCCGTTGTCGTCGGGACGGATTCGCGCCTAGGATCACGCCCTGCAGGAATCGCCCCCTGCGCGCCCCGTTGTAGTAACGCATAACGAAAACCCGCGTACGAAAGTAATGACGGGTGTACATTTGCGCAACAACCCTTTGAATTACATTTGATATTCTTCAATCGTCGCGGGAATTTCTTGGCTGACGAGGTTGGAATTCACTTGTGCCGAATCTGCTCCGGTGAATATTCCTTCGGGTGGGCCCCGCAGCGGGCCGAGGGGAGATCAAAGCATGACGGCAGAGCGCCGCTCGACGGTCGACGAATTGACTCCGCCGGACGCGCTGGCCGCCTTGGCCGAGCATCCCGACAGCGCCCTGATCGACGTGCGCACGCGCGCCGAATGGACGTTCACCGGGATGCCCGACCTGACCCCGCTTGGGCGGGAGGTGCTTGCCGTCGAATGGATGTCGTTCCCGGCAATGACACCCAACCCGGGCTTCTTCGAGGAGGTTGTCGCCCAGGCTGGCGGCAGATTGCCGGACCGGCTGTTCTTCATGTGCCGCTCGGGCGCGCGCTCGATGGCGGCGGCGCGCCTGGTTGCCGCCGAGGCCGAGCGGCGCGGGCAGCCCGTGCGCTGCACCAACGTCGCCGAGGGCTTCGAGGGCGACCTCGACGCCGAGGGCCACCGCGGCCGGCAGGGCGGATGGAAAGCTCACGGCCTTCCCTGGAGGCAGTCCTGAGGCAGGCGAACCCGCAACGGAATTGATGGAACAGCGAGAGATAGCGAACCATGTACGGGGAGATCATGCGCGATCACAGAGACGGCAGCGGCTCCGAATCGGACAGGCTTCGCGGCATCTGGCGGAAGGTCACCGAGGCGGCCGAGCGCGAGCTCGGACGCGAGCCGGTGAAGAAGTGGCTGAAGCCGGTCGTCCTGGCCGAGATCCGTCGTGACCTCGTCGTGCTGAACGCGCCCTCGAGCTTTGCCGCTGACTGGATCGAACGCAATTACGGGTTGCACCTGCTGCGCTATTTCCAGTCGCAGCTTGGCCATGTCCGGCGGCTGACCGTCGAGGTCGAAGAGCGCCCCACCCCTCCGCCCGAGGAGGTCGACCTGGCGCCGGGACCGGCCGCGATCGCCACGCATTCGCTGCAGTCGGCGCCGCTGGACCCGCGCTTCACCTTCGACAGCTTCGTCGTCGGCAAGCCGAACGAGCTGGCACACGCCGCCGCCCGCCGGGTCGCCGAGGACAGCGTAACGACCTTCAACCCGGTCTTCCTCTATGGCGGCGTCGGACTGGGCAAGACGCACCTGATGCATGCGATTGGCTGGCAGATCCCGCGCACGCGGCCCGACTGCAAGGTGCTGTATCTCTCCGCCGAGCAGTTCATGTACCGCTTCGTCCAGGCGCTGCGCTTCCGCGACACGATCACCTTCAAGCAGGAGTTCCGCGCCGTCGACGTGCTGATGGTCGACGACGTGCAGTTCATCGCCGGAAAGGATTCCACGCAGGAGGAATTCTTTCACACCTTCAATGCACTGATCGACCAGAAGAAGCAGATCGTCATCTCGGCCGACCGCAGCCCCGACCAGATCGACGGGCTGCAGAGCCGGATCATCTCGCGCCTGCAATGGGGGCTGGTCGTCGACATCCACCCGACCGACTACGAGCTGCGCCTCGGCATCCTGCAGTCCAAGGCCGAGCGCATCATGCGCGACGAGCCGTCGATCCACATCGACAACAAGGTGCTGGAGTTCCTGGCGCAGCGCATCAGCTCGAATGTCCGGGTGCTGGAGGGCGCGCTAACCCGGTTGTTCGCCTTCGCGACGCTGGTCGGGCGGCCGATCAACCTCGACATGGTGCAGGAGTGCCTGGCCGACGTGCTGCGCTCGTCCGAGAAGAAGATCACCATCGAGGAGATCAAGCGCCGCGTCGCCGACCATTACAACCTGCGGATGAACGACCTGATCTCGGCCCGGCGGGCGCGCGCCGTCGCCCGGCCGCGGCAGGTGGCGATGTTCCTGTGCAAGAACCTGACCGCCCGCTCGCTGCCCGAGATCGGCCGCGGCTTCGGCGGGCGCGATCACACGACAGTGATCCACGCGATCCGCAAGATCGAGGAGCTGCGCGCCATCGACAGCCAGCTCAACGAAGACATCGAGATCCTGCGCCGCGCGCTGGAAGGGCGCTGATCCACGCGACTAGCGGTGGGCTTCGGCCCGTCAAACCCCACATCTTGGGGCTTCTACATGACGAGAACGGATTGATCGCCCCCCGGAATCCGATAGTGTAGGCATCCGCCGTTGCGCGGGAACCGGGGGATGGGGACGGCTCTGCCATGAAAGTGACAGTCGAGCGGGCGCAACTGCTCAAGGCAATGGGCCGCGTGCAGGGCGTTGTCGAGCGCAAGAACACCATTCCGATCCTGGCCAACGTGCTGATCGAAGCCGAGGGAGACCGGATCAGCCTGCGCGCCACCGACCTGGACCTCGAGGTGATCGAGGACGTTCCCGCGATGGTGGAGCAGGCCGGGACGACGACCGTGCCGGCCCACCTTCTGCACGACATCGTCCGCAAGCTGCCCGACGGGGCGCAGCTGAAGATGCGGGTCGACAGCTCGAACGACCGGCTGGAGGTCACGGCCGGGCGCTCGCGCTTCACGCTGGCGACGCTGCCGCGCGAGGATTTCCCGGTGATGGCGTCCAGCGAGTACCAGGTCACCTATACGGCCAAGGTTCCGGTCATCCGCCGACTGTTCGAGAAGTCGCAGTTCGCGGTCTCGACCGAGGAGACGCGCTATTACCTGAACGGCGTCTACCTGCACGTCGTCGAGGAGGGCGGGGCGCGGAAGCTGCGTGCCGTCGCGACCGACGGGCACCGGCTGGCGCGCATCGATGCCGACCTGCCGACTGGCGCCGAGGGCGCGCCCGGCGTCATCGTGCCGCGCAAGACCGTGGGCGAACTGCGCAAGCTGCTGGACAACGACGAGGGCGAGATTTCCATCTCGGTCTCCGAGACGAAGATCCGCTTCACGGTAGACGGGCTGGTGTTGACCTCGAAGGTGATCGACGGGGCCTTCCCGGACTATTCGCGCGTGATCCCACAGGGCAACTCGCGCCGGCTGGAGGTCGACGCTGCAGATTTCGCGAACGCGGTCGAGCGGGTCGCCATCGTCAGCCAGGAGCGCTCGCGCGCCGTCAAGCTGTCGATGGAGCACGACCGGCTGACGCTCAGCGTGAACTCGCCGGATGCCGGCTCGGCGGCGGACGAACTGCCCGTCGCCTATGCCGACGAGGAGATGGAGATCGGCTTCAACGCCAAGTACCTGGTCGAGATCGCCAGCCAGATCGACCGCGAGAATGCCGTCTTCCTGTTCGACGACGCCAACGCGCCGACGCTGGTGCGCGAGGGCGACGACGACAGCGCCGTCTATGTCGTCATGCCGATGCGGGTGTGATTTCCGGCAGGGTGCGTGCAGGCACGCACCCTGCCGCTTGGCTGCTCACGCGTGAGCAAATGACCAAGCCATTGACTTTAAAAGCTTCTCCCGGTGGAGTTTCCTGGGCTTCTACTCGCCGCTCACGGGCATGACCACGATCCTGAGCCTTCGCGTGTCGCATTTCCGGTCCTACCGCGCGGCGGTGCTTGAGACCGGCGGCGGCTCTGTCGCGCTGTTCGGGCCGAACGGCGCGGGCAAGACGAACGTGCTGGAGGCCGCCTCGCTTCTGGTGCCCGGGCGCGGGCTGCGCCGGGCCGGCACGGAGGAGCTGATCCGCCGACCCGAACGGCTGGGCTGGAAGATCACCGCCGAGATCGCGACCGCCGACGGCACGGCCGGGATCGTCACCGCCGCGGACGGCCCGGAGGCGACGCGGCGAAGCGTGACCATCGACGACAAACCGGCCTCCCAGACGGCGCTGGGCGGGCTGGTGCGGCAGGTCTGGCTGGTGCCGGCGATGGACCGCCTGTGGACCGACGCGGCGGGCGACCGGCGGCGGTTTCTCGACCGCATGACGCTGGGCTTTGAGCCCGGTCATGCCGAAATCGCGCTGGCCTACGAGAAGGCGATGCGCGAGCGCAACCGGCTGCTGAAGGACGGCCGCTTCGACGACGCCTGGCTGGGCGCGCTGGAAGGCCAGATGGCGCGCGCCGGCGCGCGCCTCGCGCGCGCCCGGGCCGAGGCGCTCGACCGCCTGAAACAGGCGCAGGAACAGGCCCCGGCGGGGCCGCGCGCATTGTTTCCGAGGGCCGAACTGACTATTTTCGGAACGATGGAACGCCGCTTCGTACAGGTGATTCGCGACCGCGCCGAATCGCCGGGCTTGGACGCAGCCGATCTGGATGCAGCCGAGATCGACGAGGCTGCGGGCTTGGCCCGTATGCTGGAGGGTTCGCGCCCGCGCGACGCCGCCGCCGGCCGCACGCTGGACGGCCCGCACAGGTCGGACCTCGAGGCGGTCTATGCGGACAAGGCGATGCCCGCCCGCGCCTGCTCCACCGGCGAGCAGAAGGCGCTACTGATCTCGCTCTGCCTCGCGAACGCCCGGGCGCTGGCGTCGGCCGGGGCGGCGCCGGTCCTGCTGATGGACGAGGTCGCGGCACATCTCGACGCCAGCCGCCGCCGCGCGCTCTATGCCGAGATCGCCGCGCTCGGCTGCCAGGCCTTCGCCACCGGCACGGCCGAGGCGCTGTTCGACGGCTTCGAGGCGCGGCGCCTCGCCGTGCGCGAGGCGGATGGCGTGTCGCTGCTGGACGTGGCCTGAGGCCGGGGAGCAGCCATGACCGTCTCGCCCCTCGACCTAGCCCTCTACGCCTTCGCGCTGGCGGTGCTGGTCGCGACGCCCGGCCCGGTGGTCGTCGCCACCGTCGCCCGCACGCTGGCCTCGGGCTGGCGCTCGGCGCTGCCGCTGGCGGCCGGCGTTGCCGTCGGCGATGTGATGTGGCCGCTGCTCGCGATCTTCGGTCTGTCGGCCATCGCCACGCTCTACGGCGAGGTCATCCAGGTGCTGCGCTATGTCGGCGCCGCCATCCTGTTGTGGATGGGCTGGCGGCTGATCGCCCGGCCGCGCAGCGCCCTGCACCAGGCGCCCGACCCCGCCCTGATGCGCCACGACGCCGGGCGCGCCTTTTCCGCCGGGCTGCTGGTCAACCTGGGCAATCCCAAGTCGATCTTCTTCTTCATGGGCCTGCTGCCGGGCTTTTTCCGCATTGCCGATCTGACGCCGCTGGACGTCGTTCTGATCGTCGCGATGAGCGCCGGCGTGCTGTTCGCCGGCAACATTCTCTGGGCGCTGGCGGCGCACCGGGCGCGCGCGATCCTGTCGACGCCGCGAATGCTGCGCAGGGTGGATCGCGCCTCGGGCACGGCGCTGATCGGCGCCGGCACCTGGATCGCGGCGAGCTGACATGGACCAGCGCGTCAGCCTGATCACCCTCGGCGTCGCGGACGTCGCCCGCGCCACCGCCTTCTACGAGGCGCTGGGCTGGCGGCGCGCCGCCGAGAGCCTGGACGAGATCACCTTCTTCCAGCTGCCGGGCCAGGTGCTGGCGCTCTACCCGCGCGCCATGATGGCCGAGGACCTGGGCCAGCCGCTGGACGGCCCCGGCCCCGGCGATGTCACGGGTGCCGTGGCGCTGGCGCAGAACCTCGACCGGCCCGAGGCGGTAGATCGGCTGTTCGCCGAGGCGGTCTCGGCTGGCGCAAGGCCGCTGAGAATGCCATATGAGACCGAGTGGGGCGGCTATGTCGCCTATCTGGCCGACCCGGACGGCCACATCTGGGAATTCGCCCACGTGCCGATGTTCCCGCTGGCGGCGGACGGCACGCTGACGCTGCCCGGCGCGACAGACGCAACCGACTGACGGACACATGGCAGAAAACGAACAGACTCCGAACGCCTATGGCGCCGACTCGATCAAGGTCCTGAAGGGCCTCGAGGCCGTGCGCAAGCGGCCCGGCATGTATATCGGCGACACCGACGACGGCTCGGGCCTGCATCACATGGTCTACGAGGTCGTCGACAACGCCATCGACGAGGCGCTGGGCGGCTTTGCCGACAGCGTTCGCGTCGTGCTGCATGCCGACGACAGCGTCAGCGTCACCGATAACGGCCGCGGCATCCCGACCGACATCCACACCGAGGAGGGCGTCAGCGCCGCCGAGGTCATCATGACCCAGCTGCACGCCGGCGGAAAGTTCGACCAGAACAGCTACAAGGTCTCGGGCGGGCTGCACGGCGTCGGCGTCTCGGTGGTCAATGCGCTCTCGGACTGGCTGGAGCTGACGATCTGGCGCGACGACAAGGAGCATTTCGCGCGCTTCGAGGGCGGCTACACCGTCGAGCCGCTGCGCGTCGTCGGCCCGGCCGAGGGCAAGAAGGGCACGCGCGTCAAGTTCCACGCCTCGCCCGGCACCTTCACCAACATCGAGTACAAGTACGGCACGCTGGAGCATCGCCTCCGCGAGCTGGCCTTCCTGAACTCGGGTGTGCGCATCGTGCTGCGCGACCAGCGTCATGCCGATGTGCGCGAGGAAGAGCTGTATTACGACGGCGGCGTCGAGGCCTTCGTGCGCTATCTCGACCGCTCGAAGCAGCCGATGATCTCGGCCCCGATCGCCATCCGCGGCGAGCGCGACGGCGTCACGGTCGACGCCGCGCTCTGGTGGAACGACGGTTACCACGAGACCGTGCTGCCCTTCACCAACAACATCCCGCAAAAGGACGGCGGCACGCACATGGCCGGCTTTCGCGGCGCGCTGACGCGAACGATCAACGGCTACGTCGCGTCCTCCGGGATAGCCCGGAAGGAAAAGGTGACGCTGTCCGGCGACGACGCGCGCGAGGGGCTGACCTGCGTGCTGTCGGTCAAGGTGCCGGATCCCAAGTTCTCGAGCCAGACCAAGGACAAGCTGGTCTCCTCCGAGGTCCGCCCGGCGGTCGAGAGCCTGGTGCACGAGAAGCTGTCGGAGTGGTTCGAGGAGAACCCGGCAGAGGCGCGCGTTGTCGTCGGCAAGGTCGTCGAGGCGGCACTGGCCCGCGAGGCGGCGCGCCGGGCGCGCGAGCTGACGCGGCGCAAGTCGGTCATGGACGTCGCCAACCTGCCCGGCAAGCTGGCCGACTGCCAGGAAAAGGACCCGGCCGGGGCCGAGCTGTTCCTGGTCGAGGGCGACTCGGCGGGCGGGTCGGCGAAGCAGGGGCGCTCTCGGCACAACCAGGCGGTGCTGCCGCTGCGCGGCAAGATCCTGAACGTCGAGCGCGCGCGCTTTGACAAGATGCTGTCGAGCCAGGAGATCGGCACGCTGATCACCGCGCTCGGCACCGGCATCGGCCGGGACGAGTTCGACATCGGCAAGCTGCGCTACCACAAGATCATCGTCATGACGGACGCCGATGTCGACGGGGCGCATATCCGCACGCTGCTGCTGACCTTCTTCTACCGCCAGATGCCCGAGCTGATCGAGGGCGGCTATCTCTTCATCGCGCAGCCGCCGCTGTACAAGGTCACGCGCGGCAAGTCCGAGGTCTACCTCAAGGACCAGCCGGCGCTGGAGGACTACCTGGTGGCGCAGGGGGCGGATGGCGCGGTGCTGCGTCTCGGCTCGGGCGCCGAGATGGCGGGGCCCGACCTCGTGCGCGTCGTCGACGAGGCGCGCCGCGCGCGCCGCGTGCTGGGCTCGTTCCCGACGCATTACCCGCGCTTCGTTCTGGAGCAGATGGCGATCGAGGGCGCGGTGGCGCCTCACCCCTCGGCCGAGGTCGTGCAGCGGGTGGCCGCGCGGCTGGACGGGCTGGCGCCCGAAACCGAGCGCGGCTGGCTGGGCGAGGTCACGGACGAGGGTGGCGTGCGCTTCACACGCATCGTGCGCGGCGTCGCCGAGGTCCGCTCGATCGACGGCATGGCGCTCCGCTCGGCCGAGGCGCGCCAGCTCGCGCGGTTCGGGGCGTCGATGGCCGAGACCTACGGCCGGCCGGCGGTGCTGCGCCGCAAGGACCGCGAGGTGGCGATCCGCGCGCCCTCCGAGCTGATCGACGTCATCATGGCCGAGGGCGAGAAGGGCATCGCGCTGCAGCGCTACAAGGGCCTCGGCGAGATGAACGCCGAGCAGCTCTGGGAGACGACGCTGGACCCGGATGCCCGCACGCTGCTGCAGGTGCGCATCGACCACATGGCCGAGGCCGACGAGATCTTCACGAAACTGATGGGCGACGTGGTCGAGCCGCGCCGGCAGTTCATCCAGGACAACGCGCTGAGCGTCGTCAACCTCGACATCTGACGGCGGTGCCGGTCGCGGCATGGGTGCCGGCGATGACTGACGCGGATCCGAGGGTAGAGGCCTTCTTCGTCTCGGCCAGAACCTGGCGGGCCGAGCTGGAGGCGCTGCGGGCGATCCTTCTCGCCTGCCCGGTGACCGAGGTCTTCAAGTGGCGCTCGCCCTGCTACACTGTCCAGGACCGCAACGTCGCCACCGTCTGGGGGCTGAAGGAGGCCTGTGCGTTGTCGTTCTTCAAGGGCGTCCTTCTGAAGGACCCCAAGGGCATCCTCGTCGCGCCCGGGGAGAACTCGCGGTCGGTGCGTATGCGTCTGGGTCACGAGCGTCGCGGAAATTGGCGCGATGGAAGAGGTCCTGAAGGCGAATGTCCTCGAGGCCATCGCCATGGAAAAGGCCCGGGCTGAAGGTGGACTTCAGCGATGACGATCTCGAGTTTCCCGAGGAGCTCGTCGAAAGGCTGGATGGGGAGCCGGCGCTGAAGGCGGCTTTCGAGGCGCTGACGCCGGGACGGCAGCGCGGGTACGCCCTCTGTTTCTCGCAGCCCAAGCAGACCAGACTGGTCGCGAGGATCGAGCGTGCTGCGGAAGATCCACGATGGAAAGGGTCTGCATGACCGTTGAGGTCGGAAGGCTGACAGGTTGGCGCGCATCCGTTCGGCCGATCCGAGGTCGATCGGGTCGATCCGCGTGTCCGGCGCGCGGATCGAGATCTGCCCAACTGGCGGCGCGCCCGGGGGGCGCTGGAGGCGTCAGCGCTCGACGTGCTGAGGCGTGAAGGCCGAGGACGGCTCGCTGGCCTTGCCGGCGGCGCGCGCGACCGCGGTGGCGTCGACGGGACGCATGTCGACGGCGATCTGCGCCGGCTTCGCCACGGCGACCGGCAGGGCATTGTCCGGCAGCGGGAAGAAGAACACGCGGTCGCCCATCTTCCTGTGCAGCCGGGCAGTACGGCTCCGGCTGTATTCGGCGAGGCTGAAGTCGACGAAATTGACGGCGGCGCAGCCCTCGAGCTGAAGGTCGTGGTGCGCTTCGAAGAACGCCTTGGCGGCGCTGCCGACCTGTCGGCCATAGCCCTCGGTCATCGGGTGCGGCCAGAAATTCTCGGAGAACACGACCCAGTGGTCCCCGTGGCTATTTCCCTCGCAATAGACATACCAGGTCTTGGTATCCGCCGAGCTTGCAGGGGACGCGCTGGCGGCGAGCGCGAGGCCGGCGGCGACGAAAGAGGTGATCACGAATTTCATAGCTGCCCCATTCAGATCGCACACCACCCGAAGCCCGGAAAAACACTTCCATTCGAAAAATACCCGCCATTCAACCGGCGAGAAAGCAAATAACCCCTTAATCCCCGCATGACACGAGACCCATAAATCACCCTAAATCTGGCTAAAATGTGAGTCCTTTGCGGCACACCCTCAGTCGGTCTCGGCAAAGACCTTGCGCGCGATGCGGAAGCAGGAAACGCCGGCCGGTACGCCGCAGTAGATCGAGATAACATGCAGCAGGGCGCGCAGTTCCTCCTTGCTGACGCCGTTGCGGATGGCGCCGCGGAAATGCAGCTCGAACTCCTCCATCCGGTTAAGCGCCGCCAGCATCGGCAGGTTGACCATCGAGCGGGTCTTCGGCGGCAGCGTCTCGTCACCCCAGCCGAAGCCCCAGCACCAGGCGGTCATCAATTCCTGGAACGGCCGGCTGAAATCGTCCGCGTTCTTCAGCGTGTTCTCGACATAGTCGGCGCCCAGCGTCTCCTTGCGCTTCGCCAGCCCGGCTTCGAAGAAATCGTCCATCCGCTCGCCTCCTCGTTGGTTCGCGCGAAGCTAGGCCGCGGCGGACCGCCAAGGCAAGGGGGCGGGGACGGCGCTCGACCGGTTGTCGGACACGAGGGTCAGGGGGCGGCCGTCAGAGCGCGGCCAGCACGCGCTTGATGTCCGCTGCCAGGCCCTCGGGCTTGATGTCGTGGCGGAACATCGCCGCCAGCCCGTGATCGGGCGTCATCAGGTAGAAATAGCTGGTGTGGTTCATCAGGTAGCCGGCGCCCGAGCCTTCCGGCTCGACCTTCTGGTAGTAGACCTTGTAGGCGTCGGCGGCAGCCCGGATGTCCTCGGCGCTGCCGGTCAGCCCAACCATGTCGGGATGCACCGCGGCGGTCCACTCGCCCAGCGCCTCCGGCGTGTCGCGCTCGGGATCGACCGTGATGAAGACCGGCTTCAGCGCGACGCCCTCGCCGGCGAGGATGTCGGTCGCCTGCGCCATCTTCTGCACGTCGATCGGGCAGACGTCCGGGCAATAGGTATAGCCGAAATAGATCAGCGTCGGTCCGTCGATGAGCTGCGCCGAGGTGATCCGCCGGCCGGTCGTCGTCGTCAGTTCGAACGGGCCGCCGATGTCAGCGTCCTGGACGTTGATCATGTTCGGCGACAGCTCGGCCGGCTGGCCGGCCAGCCCGAGCCAGAGCGCGGCCACGACGATGACGGCGACCAGCGCGCCGGCGAGGGACAGGATAACGGTGCGCATGGCTTCTCCCCGCGATTCCACCCGCCGCTCCCCGCGGGTGTGCAATGGTGACGAAATGCGCGGCGCGCACGATTGCAAGAGGGGCGCGACGCCGAATCGCGCTTTGCGCCGGCGCGGCGCTGCGGGATAAGGAATGCATGACGGACATCGATAGCCAGCCGGGCGCGGATCGGACGGGAGCGGGCGGCGTCGGCGCGGGACCGGCGGGCGCGGGACCGGCGGGCGGCGGGCGGCCCGGCTGGAACACGCGCGCCCGCGGCGACTGGGTTCGGCTGCGCACGCTGGTCGGGGTGCGCTGGATCGCCATCGCCGGCCAGACCGCGGCCGTTCTGATCGCGACGCACCTGTTCGGCTTCGAGCTGCCGATGTCGCTCTGCGCGCTTCTGATCTCGGCCTCGGCGTCGTTCAACATTGTCGCGCAGATGGTCAACCCGGCCGAGAAGCGCCTGAGCGAGCGCGGCACGCTGGCATCGCTGTTCTTCGACCTGGCGCAGCTTGTCGGCATGCTGATGCTGACCGGCGGGCTGTCGAACCCGTTCGCGGTGCTGATCCTGGCGCCGGTCACGGTGGCGGCGACCGTGCTGCGGTTGCGCTCGACGCTGGCGCTGGCGGTGCCGGCGCTGGCGGCGATCGCGGTGATGTCCGTCGTCCACCTGCCGCTAGTCACGCGCGACGGCACCGTGCTGGCGGTGCCGGAGCTCTACCGGAACGGCATCGCCGTGGCGCTCGCGGTCGGGCTGTTGTTCCTCGGCCTCTACGCAAGACGGGTCGCCGTCGAGGGTTACGCCATGTCCGAGGCGCTGGCCGCCACCCAGCTGGCGCTGGCGCGCGAGCAGCGACTGGCGGCGATCGGCGGCATGGCGGCCGCGGCGGCGCACGAGCTGGGCACGCCACTGGCGACGATCAAGCTGGCCGCCGGCGAATTGGCGCGCGAGCTGGCCGACCATCCCGAACTGGCGCCCGATCTGGCGGAGGACGCCGCCCTGATCCGCCGCGAGACCGAGCGCTGCGGCGCCATCATGGCGGATCTGAGCCAGGGGGGGCGCGACGACGCGCACCTGCGGCTGGCGCCGGTCTCGGCGGTGATCGAGGAGGCGGCGCTCCCGCATGCCAGCCGCGGCAAGCGGCTGATCGTCCGCGTCGACGGGCTGCCGGCCGACGAGGCGGACGGGGAGCAGCCAATCGTGGCACGCAGCCCCGAGCTGATCCACGGCCTGCGCAACGCCATCCAGAACGCCGTCGACTTCGCCGCCTCGACGGTCTGGGTCGACGCTGATCTGTCGGGCGGCACGCTGCGCATAGCGGTTGGCGACGACGGGCCGGGTTTCAGCCCGGACATCCTGCCACGGCTCGGAGAACCCTACGTCTCGACCCGTGCGCGCGGAGAGCGAAGGCAGGCGGACGGCGAGTACGAGGGCATGGGGCTGGGCCTGTTCATCGCGCGCACGCTGCTCGAACGGACCGGCGCCAGGGTCGCCTTCGCTAACGGCAGCGACACGCGCCGGCGCGCCGCGGGCGGTGCAGTGGCGGGCGCCGCGGGAGCGGCCGGGGCGGGGGTAGAGGCCTCCCCCGCGCCAGGGAGCGCACCAGGAGCCGCTCCCAGGTCCGCATCGGGGGCCGCACCGGATGCGGCACCGGGGACCGCAGCGCGGACGAGCCGCACAGGTGATGGGGATGGGGATGAGGATGGGGCCCGCCCGGAAGCGCGGGCCGACGAGGCAGCCGGACCGGGTGCCCGGGACCGCGCTGCCGGTCGAGGAGCAGCACCCGCCCGGCGCAATCATCGAGATCGTCTGGCCGGCCGGCGCGCTGGTCGCGTCTCCCGACCAGGCCCGGCGGGCACTGGGCCAAAACCGAAGGTTTGATATCTGATCATATATCTGATTAACGAATTCCCAACGCGACCGCCGGATATGATCATTGACAAGGGCGCGCAGCCGACATGGGTTCCCAACCGGAGGGCGAACCGGGGAGGTAAGGAGGTGACGCAGGTCATCTGTGTCGTGCGGTTTTGATTGGGGCGGATATCGTGTCGATTGACGCGGCGTGGGTTGTGATGTTGTCGGGCGCCGGTCTGGCGCTGGTGCTGTTCTTCACGTGGCGGGTGCTGCGCACCTCGGTGCCGGCCCGTGATGGCGGGTTGCTGACCGACGGCGCGGTGCTGGTGGTGTCGGATGGCTTGGTGCAGCAGGCCTCGCCGGGGGCGTGCGCGCTCCTCGGTGCCTGCGCCGGCCGCCCTGTCGCGGAGCTGCTGCGCGGCTTTCTCGATGCCAGCGCAGGGCCGGCCATCGAGGCCGCCGGACAGCTCGAGATCACTGGCGATCCCGTCGATATCCTGGTGCGGACCGGCGATGGCCGCGCCTTCGAGCTGATCGGCGCGCCGGCCGGCGCGCTGATCCGCATCGTGCTGCGCGAGGCGCGGTACCTGGACGAGCGGCTGCGAGAAACCGAGGCGCGCATCCGCGCTGCCGAGAACGCGCTGCGCACGCATAGCTGGGAGCAGGACGCCCTCCACGCTCTGGTTGCGGAGGCGCCGATCATCGCCTGGCACCGCGCCGCCGACGGCACGGTCAACTGGTCGGCCGGCCGTATCGTGACGCGCACCGGCGGCGTGACGCCCGAGATGGCGGTCGAGCTGATCGTCGCGCGGATGCGCGTCAATCGCCAGCCGGCGCTGGCCGGCGAGCCGCAGAAGTCGCGCATCGAGATCGTCGTCGGCGACGGCGCCGAGACCGTCTCGCTGCACGTCGTCGAGATCGTCCGCCAGGACGGCAGCCGGATCGGCTTTGCCACCGATGCCGGCACCGCCGCCGCCGCCGAGCGGACGCTGGCGCGCTTTGTCCAGACGATGACCGAGACCTTCGCGCACCTGACGGTCGGGCTGGCCATCTTCGACCGCAACCAGACGCTGGCGCTGTTCAACCCGGCGCTGGTGCAGATGTGGCAGGTCGAGCCGGCCTGGCTGGCGCGCCGGCCGTCGTTGCGCGACATCCTGGACGAACTGCGCTCGATCCGGCGGCTGCCCGAGCTCGAGGATTTTCACTCGTGGCGGGGACGCCTGCTGGGGCTGTTCGAGAACACCGAGGCGGCAGACTACGAGGAGCTCTGGCACCTGGCGGACGGCTCGAACATCCGGGTGCTGGCGCGGCCGCACCCGCACGGCGCGCTGGCCTTCACCTTCGACGACATCAGCGAGCGGATGCGGCTGGAGCAGCGCTACCGCCACTCGATCGACCTGCGCCGGGCGACGCTGGACGGGCTCACCGAGGGGATCGCCGTGTTCGGGGCGAACGGTCTGTTGCAGTTCGTCAACCAGGCCTTCCACGAGATCTGGGGCACCGATGGCGACACGGTCTATGCGGCGATGCACGCGCGCCAGCTGATCGCGCTCTGCGAGGAGATCACCGCCGAGCCCGAGATCTGGCAGAAGCTGCACGGTTTCATCACCGGCGAGGAGAGCCGTCGCGCCTGGACGACGCGGCTGGGGACGATTTCTGGACGGGCGCTGATCGCGCGATTCGCGCCGCTGCCGGACGGGTCGACGCTGACGGTGTTCTCCGACATGACGGAATCCGAGCGCGTCGCCGATGCTCTGCTGGAGCGCGACGCTGCGCTGGACATGGCCGAGACGGCGCGGACCGCGCTGAGCGGCCTGTTCGCCGCCCGCTCGACGCCGGCGCTGGACAACATCGAGGCGCAGCTCGGCGCGCTGGACCGCGCCGGACCGCTGCCAGACGAGGCGCGCCACGCCGGCGCCGCACTGGCCGAGGCTGCCGCCGAGCTGCGCGCGGCGCTGGGCGGCGCCGCCCGGATCGCGGTGCGATCCCTCCTCCCAACGACCAACTGGCCCGCGAACGGAGAGCCCGGCGGCGATCCGGCCGAGACGCTCACCTTTGTCGCGGCGATCCTGGCGCCGCGCGCCGCACAGGCCGGCGTGGCGCTGTTGACGGATGCCGCCAGCGCGCCCGGGCGGGTCGCCTGCCCGGCCGGCGCCCTGGGGCAGATCACCTTCCAGCTTGGGGCCGACGCGATCGGCCGGTCCGAGCCGGGCGGCACCGTCGTCCTGCGCGCCGAGGGCGAGGGCGACCGGTTCACGCTCCGGGCCGAGTGCAGCGCCTCGCGCCCGCCGCGCGTCGGCGCCGTTGGCAGCCCCCGCTCCGGTCCCGCTGCCGACGCCGTGAGCGGCGAGGCGCTGATACGCCTCGGCCGGCTGGTGGCGCGGCAGGGCGGCCATGTCGAGATCGAGCAGGGCCCGGCGACCGGCCCGGGCTGCGTTACCTGCCACTGCGAGGCGCGGCGCCCCGAGCGGAGCGACGGCGGCGCGCCGGGGGGGCGGGTGATTCATGGCGGGACCGTGCTCTCGCTGAAGCCGAAGGCCGGCTGATCCGACGCTGCGTCACCGGCGACCGGCTGCAGCCGAGGGTGGTATGGCGCCGGCCGCGGGAGGCGACGGCTCCGCAGGCATCCGAGATCTCGACCTCCTACGACCGCTGGGTTGGGCAGGACCGGCCGACACCAAGTCGCACTCGTTGCCCCTTGTCACCGCTTGGTGGGGCGTTGGCGACGGGTCACGGCAGCTGATGCACCCGCTTTCCTGTCAAACAGCCCGGTCCAACGTCCAACAGCCCTCCGCCGGCACGGGATGCCGGCGCAGGGCTGGGACGTTGACTGACGGCCGAGGACGCGCAGCGCGGGCCCGCGAGGGCATCCGCCGCTGGCACCGGGCGGCGCGAGCGGCTAGACTCGGTGGAGTCCGAAGCAGCAGCCCGCCGCGAACCCTCCCGCGATGCACGCCCCCGACACTCTGCCAACCGCCCCGGAAGCCCCTGCCGCCCGCCCGGCGTTGATGCTGCGCGCGGCGGCGCCGTGCCGGACCGACGCGCTCGGTCGCGCGCTGGCGGCAGCGCTGAGGCCGGGCGACGTGGTCGCGCTGCAGGGCGCGCTCGGCGCCGGCAAGTCGCACCTCGCCCGCGCCGTCATCCGCGGCTGGCTGGGAGACCCGATGGCGGAGGTGCCCTCGCCGACGTACACGCTGGTCAACGTCTATGCCGCACCGGGGACTACACCGGGAGCCGCACCGGGTGCACGACCGGCGGCAGGGCCCGGGGCGTCGTCAGGGGCCGAGATCTGGCACGCCGATCTCTATCGGGTCGATCCGGAGGAGATCGCCGAGATCGGCCTGGCCGACGTGCTGGAGCATGCCATCCTGCTGGTGGAGTGGCCGGACCGCTGGCCCGGGCTGCCCGCCCGCCGCCTCGAGATCGCGCTTGCCGCCGCGGGCGAGGGGCGCGACATCGCCGTCACGCCGCACGGAGCCGGCTGGAGCGCTGCCGTGCAGGCGCTGCGGGACGCGTCGTGAACGCCGGTCGCCGACCCGCCCGCGCCCGTGCCGCCCGTGCCCGGAGCCACGCGCCGGCTCTGCCGCTTGGCGCCAACGTTGCGCGATCCCGGCCAGCGCCGCCCGGTGCCAAAGGCGGGCGGAGAATAGCGGATGGCGCGCACTGCCCGGCCACCGGCCGGGGCGCGACCGCCCGGCCCGGCTTCTGTCCGCTCACCATCGGCAGCAATGCGCCGCCGGTCGGCGCTCGCCGGATCGGCGCCCGAGCGGCGGAAGGCATGGCATGACCGACGATCCCCGGCTCGCCGCCTTCCTGTCCGACGCCGGCTGGGGCGATGCGCGGGTCGCGCCGCTGGCCGGCGACGCTTCGAACCGCCGATATCTGCGCGTGACCGGCCGCGGCGGGACGGCCGTGCTGATGGACGCCCCGCCCGAGCGCGGCGAGGACGTTCGCCCCTTCGTCGCCGTCACCGACTGGCTGCGGGGGCGCGGCCTGTCCGCCCCGCGCGTGTTGGCCGCCGACGCCAAGGCCGGGCTCCTGCTGCTCGAAGATCTGGGCGACGACCTCTACGCCCGCCACCTGGCCCGGCGCCCGACGGACGAGGCGATACTCTACGGCGCTGCCGTCGATCTGCTGGCCGGGCTGGCGGACGCGCCGCCCATCACGCCGCCCGACACAAGCGCGCCACCGCCCCCGGGCCCGCCGGACGCTGCCCGTACGACATCGGTGCCGCCAGCGCCCGCCTTCCCTGCCGGGGAGATATTGGGGGGAGACGCCGCGCCGCTGCCCATCCCGCGCGGCGGGGTCGCCGACTCGCCGGGCCGCCTGCCGCTATTGCCCTATGACCAGGCGGTGCTGGATCGCGAGGCCGGGCTGTTCAGCGACTGGTGGCTGCCCGCCGTGACGCAGGTCTCGCCGGGCATGGCCAGCGACTACGAGGAACTGGTGCGCGCGGCGACCGCGCCGGTCGCGACGGCGCGCGATACCGTCGTGCTGCGCGACTACCATGCCGAGAACCTGCTCTGGCTGCCCGGGCGGGAGGGCGCGGCGCGGGTCGGGCTGCTCGACTACCAGGACGCGCTGGCCGGGCATCCCGCCTACGACCTCGTCTCGCTGCTCGAGGATGCCCGGCGCGACACCGGCGCGGCGCTGCGCGAGGCGATGGTGGCACGCTATCTCGCTGCCCGGCCGGGCCTCGACGCCGACGCTTTCCGCGCCGCCTATGCCATCCTCGGCGCCCAGCGGAACCTGAAGATCATCGGCATCTTCGCCCGGCTGGCCCGGCGGGACGGCAAGCCGCGCTACCTCTCGCTGATCCCCCGCGTCTGGGACCACCTGCAGCGCGATCTTTCCCACCCGGCGCTGGCGCCCCTGGCCGCCTGGGTCGTGCGCCACGCGCCGCCGCCCGGGCCGGCCGTGCTGGCCCGCGCGGCCGAGGGGGTGCCGGCGTGACTGCCGGGAGCGTGTCCGTGGCGGGCCTTGAGACGGCACCCGAGACGGCGATGGTGCTGGCCGCCGGCTTTGGCACGCGCATGGGCGCGCTGACGCGGGACCGGCCGAAGCCGCTGCTGCCGGTCGCCGGCCGCGCGCTCATCGACCACGCGCTGGACCTGGCGGCGGCGGCCGGCATCCGCCGCGCCGTGGTCAACCTGCACTATCGCGGCGAGCAGGTCCGGGCGCACCTGGCCGGGCGGACAGCGCCGTTGATCGCGTTCTCCGAGGAACGTCCGGAGATTCTGGATACCGGCGGCGGGCTCGTACACGCGCTGCCACTGCTCGGCGACCGGCCGTTCGCCGTGCTGAACAGCGACGCCGTTTTTTCCGGCCCGAACCCGCTTTGCGCGCTGGGCGCCGCCTGGGACCCGGCGCGGATGGACGCGCTGATGCTGCTGGTCCCGGTCGCGCGCGCCCGCGCCTATACGCGGCGGGGCGACTTCTTCCTGCCAGCCGACGGCGCGGTCCCGGCCCGGCGCGGCGACGCTGACAGCGCGCCTTACGTCTTCACCGGGGCGCAGATGCTCGCGCCGGGCGCGCTGGACGGTGCGCCGGCGGGGGCGTTCTCGCTGAACGTGGTCTGGGACCGGCTGCTCGCCGCCGGGCGGCTCGCCGCCGTGACCTGGCCGGGCGTGTGGGTCGACGTCGGCACGCCCGAGGGCCTGGCCGAGGCCGGGCGCACGCTGGCCGCCGCATGAGGGGGGCGGGCGCATGACTTGGGGCGGGCGCATGACGCTGGAAGGCCTGACCCCGCGCGTCTTCGCGCTGCCGCCCGGCGTCCCGTTCGCGCGCCGCTTTGCCGAGGGGGTTCACATCCGCTTCGCGGACCCCCTATCCGTCGCCCGGACGCTGGTGCTGGTCGGCACGCGGCGCGCCCAGCGCGTCATCGAGCAGGCGCTGGCCGACACCGCGCCCGCGCCCGGCCTGCTGCCGCGCGTCGAACTGATGTCCGAACTCTATGCCGATCCGCTGGCCGTCGACCTGCCGCCGGCCATCGCCCGGATGCGCCGCCAGCTGCGTCTGACGCGGCTGGTTGAGCGTTTCCTCGCCGCCGAGCCGCTGGCCCCGGCGAGTTGCGCCGCGGACCTGGCGGAATCGCTGGCCGAGCTGATCGAGCGCTTCCACGAGGAGGGCATCGCGCCCGGCGGGCTCGACCGCCTGCTGGAGGGCGCGGGCCTGGGCGACGGCCCCGCGGCGCACTGGGACCGGACGCTGCGCTTCGTAGACATCGTGCGGCGCGAATGGCCGCGCATCTGCGCCGAGGCTGAGGGCGGCGCCCCCGATCCCGGCGCCCGCCAGCGCGCGGCGATCGAGGCGACGATCGCCGAATGGCGGGCGCATCCGCCAGCGCACCCGGTGATTGCCGCGGCCTCGACCGGCTCGGCCGGCTCGACCGCCGAGCTGATGGCCGCCATCGCCGGCCTGCCGCAGGGCGCGGTCGTGCTGCCGGGCTTCGACCCCGGCATCGAGCCGGCGATCTGGGAGGCGGCCGGCCCGGACCACCCGGCTGGCATCTTTCGCCCGCTGCTCGACCGGCTGTCGCTCGCGCCCGCAGCGGTGCGCCCCTGGGCCGAGGCAGCGCCGGACCCTCGCCGCGCCCTGCTGGAGCAGGCGCTGCGCCCCGCCCCCGTCACCGACCACTGGCACGAGAAGGCCGATGAGCTGCGCCAGGGCGTCGCCGCGGCGACCGAGGGGCTGACGCTGATCGAGGCCGACAGCCTTCGGCACGAGGCCGAGGCCATCGCCGTCGCCATCCGCGAGGCGCTTGAGGCGTCCGGCGCGACGGTGGGACTGGTCTCGCCCGACGCTGCCCTGGCAAGGCGGGTGACGGCAGCGCTGGCGCGCTTCGACATCGTGCCGGACGACACGCTGGGGCGGCCGCTGGCGCTGTCGCCGCCGGCCGTGCTGCTGCGACTGGTGGCGCAGGTCGCGGCGAGCGGGGCCGACGCCGTCGCCATCGCGGCGCTGCTGCAACACCCGCTGGTACAGCCGGGCATGGCGCGCCGCGAGCACCTGCGCCACGCCCGGCACTACGAGGTCGCCGTGCTGCGCGGCGTCGTCGCGCGCACCCCGGCGGGCCGCCTGCCCGCTTGGCCCGATCCGACCGAGCGCGAGATGGCGCGCACCGGCTGGCGCGAGACGCGCGCGGCCCGCGCCGCCTGGCTCGCCGCGGTCGAGGCCGCGCTGGCGCCGCTGGCAGGCGCGCTGGCCCGCGGGGCGGCGCTGTCGGCGGTCGTCGCGGCGCTCCGCGGCGCCGCCGAGGCGCTGAGTGATGCCGGGGAGGGACCGGAAGTCTGGACCGAAAAGCCGGGCGAGCGCCTGGCGGAGTTCTTCGCCGAGCTGGAGGCCGCGGCGGACGCTTTCGGCGACGGCCCGGCGGGCGACCTTCCGGCGCTGCTGATGGGCCTGATGCGTGGCGAAACGCTGCGCCCCGCGCCCCAGCAGCCGCACCCGCGCGTCGCCATCTGGGGCCAGCGCGAGGCGCGCGTGCAGGGCGCCGACCTGGTCATCCTGGCCGGGCTGAACGACGGCGTCTGGCCGGCCGCCGCCGATCCGGGCCCGTGGCTCAGCCGGCCGATGTGCGCCAGCCTGGGGCTGCCGCTGCCCGAGCGGAGCGTCGGGCTGGCGGCGCATGATTTCCTCCAGGCGGCCTGCCAGCCGCGCGTGATCCTGACCCGCGCGCGCAAGATCGACGGCACGCCGACCGTCGCCTCGCGCTGGCTGATCCGGCTGGACACGCTGGTCGAGGGAATCGGCGCCGAGGCCGAGGCCGGGGCCATGCGCGCCCGCGGCGCGCGCTACCTGGCGCTGGCGCGCCGGCTGGCCAGCCCCGAGGCACCCGAGCCCCCTGCCCCACGCCCTGCGCCGGTGCCGCCGCCCGAGGCCCGGCCGCGCCGCCTTTCGGTGACGCGGATCGAGACGCTGATCCGCGACGCCTATGCGATCTACGCCTCGGAGGTGCTGAAGCTGCGCCCGCTGGACCCCCTCGGCCGCCCGCCGGACGCCCGCGAGCGGGGGACCCTCGTGCACGACATGATGGTGCGGTTCACGGAACGCACCGCGCCCTGGCCCGGTGCCGGGGCGGCGCGCGAGCTTCTGATGCAGGCCGTCGACGAGGTGCTGGCCGAGGCTGTGCCTTGGTCCGACCTGCGCCGCATATGGCGCGCCCGCATCGAGCGGTCGGCCGACTGGTTCGTCGCGACAGAGGAGGCGAGGCGCGCGAATGGCACCCCGGTCGCGCGCGAGGTGCGCGGGCGCCTGGAGATCGACCTGCCCGGCGGCGCCTTCTCCATCACCGCGCAGGCCGACCGGATCGACCGGTTGAACGCGGGGGGTGCAGCCATCTACGACTACAAGACCGGCAAGCCGCCGTCGGAGAAGCAAATCGCGGCCGGATTCTACCAACAGCTCCACCTGCAAGCCGCCATTTTGGCCCAGGGCGGCTTCGACGGGCTGCCGGCGATGGACACGACCTGCGGTGGCTATATCGGCCTGACCGGCTCGAAGAAGGGCGGTGACGAGGTGATTCTCGACGTGAAGCCGGACGAGATCGCCGAGCGGCTGGAGGGCGTGCGCACGCTACTGGCGGCCTACGACACGGGTGCGCCCTTCACCGCGATGGGCCGGCCCGAGATGGCGCGCGACGGCGGCGACTACGACCACCTGGCGCGACGGCGCGAGTGGTGGGGAGAGGGCGAATGAGCCGGCTGGTGCCTGCGGCGGAGCAGATCGCCGCCACCAACCCGGACCGCTCGAACTGGGTCGGCGCGAATGCCGGCTCGGGCAAGACGCATGTGCTGACGCAGCGCGTGGCACGGCTGCTGCTGGACGGCGCCGAGCCGCAGCACATCCTCTGCCTGACCTATACCAAGGCGGCGGCCGCCGAGATGCAGTCGCGGCTGTTCAGGACGCTCGGCAAGTGGGCGATGGCGCCGGCCGAGGAACTGGGCCGCACGCTCGGCGACCTGTCGGGCGCCGGGGCGCCCGTGACCGACGCGGCGGCGCTGGCCGCGGCGCGGCGCCTGTTCGCGCGGGCGCTGGAGACGCCGGGCGGGCTGAAGATCCAGACGATTCATGCCTTCTGCACCGAGGTGCTGCGTCGGTTTCCGCTGGAGGCCGGCGTGTCCCCGCGCTTCGAGGTGGCCGACGACCGCCGCTCGCGGGCCCTGCTGGCCGAGGTCCGCGAGGCGATGGCCGAAGCCGCCGCGGACGCCTTCGACTGCGCCGCGCGCGTGCTGAACGAGGGGGACATCGACGCGCTGGCCAACGCCCTGCTGCGCCACCGCGTCTCGGCCGAGGATCTGGAGGACCGGATCGCCGCGCATTTCGGTGCCGACGGGTCGCTGTCCGAGATCGAGATCTGCAAGGATGCGCTGGAACAGCTCGACTGGCGCACCTACGCCGCCCTGCGGACGGTGCTGCTTGACAAGGGCGGCCGGTATGACGGCCCGGTGGGCGAGGCGCTGGCGATCGACGCCGCCGAGCGCGACGCCGACCCCGAGGCCGCCGTCGACCGGCTGATCCGCTGCGTGCTGACGCAGAAAATGGAGCCGCGCAGCACGCGAGGATTCCCCGGCGTCGACGTCAAGCGCGCCCGGCCCGAGGCTGAGGACGAGTTCCGCCGCCTGTCCGACTGGGCGCTGGAAACGCGCGACCGGGTCTGCGCCGCCCGCATGGCGGCGCGCGTGCGCGACCTGCACCGCTTCGCCGAAGCGCTGCTGGCCCGGCACGACGACGCCAAGTCGACACGCGCGCTGCTGGACTTCGACGACCTCGTGCAGCGCAGCCGGGCATTGCTGACCGACGGCGTGATGCGCGGCTGGGTGCTCTACAAGCTGGACCAGGGGATCGACCACGTGCTGGTCGACGAGGCGCAGGACACGGCGCCGCCGCAATGGGACGTGGTCGCCGCCATCGCCGAGGAATTCTTTGCTGGCGCCGGCGCGCGGCCGGCCGGGCGATCCATTTTCGTCGTCGGCGACGAGAAGCAGTCGATCTATTCGTTCCAAGGGGCCGAGCCGAACGCCTTCGGGCGGATGCGCGGGCATTTCGAGCAGCGGCTGGACGGGATCGGCACCCCACTCGGCCGGCCGGACCTTCTGACCTCGTACCGCTCGGCGCCCGCAATTCTGGGGTTCGTCGACGCGGTGTTCGCCGGGCCGGCTGGCGAGGGGCTGACCGTCTCGGGCGAGCCCGTGCGCCATGTCGCGCACCGCGTCGGCGCGCACGGGCGGGTCGATCTCTGGCCCGTGATCGAGGTGGCGGAGGCGGATGAACCGAAGCCCTGGTTCGAGCCGGTCGACGCCGTTCCTGCCTCGGACACCAAGGAGCGGCTGGCCTGCGCCGTCGCGACGCAGATCGACGGGATGATCGGCACCGAGTGGCTGGGACCGCGCCCACCGGATCGCGCCGCCCGGCCGATCCGGCCGGGCGACGTGCTGGTGCTGGTCAGCAAGCGCGACCGCCTGGCGGCCGGCATCATCCGCGAGCTCAAGAAGCGCGGCGTCCCGGTGGCCGGCGCCGACCGGATGCTGCTGACCGGCGAGCTGGCCGTCCAGGACCTGCTGGCGCTGGCGAAGGTCGCGTGCCTGCCGACAGACGACCTGTCGCTGGCCGCCCTGCTGCGCTCGCCGCTCTGCGGGCTGTCCGAGGACGACCTCTTCGCGCTGGCGTGGCAGCGCGAGGGCGCCCTCTGGGGCGCGGTGCAGTGCTCGGAGCATCGCGCGGTGGCGGAGTTTCTGGCCGACATGGCGGCGCAGGCGGATTTCCTCAGGCCCTACGAGTTCCTCGAGCGGGCGCTGGTGCGGCACGACGGGCGCGGCAGGCTGCTGGCGCGGCTTGGCGTCGAGGCCGAGGACGCCATCGACGAGTTGCTGGCGCAGGCGCTGGCCTACGAGACGGCCGAGGCGCCCTCGCTGACAGGCTTCACCGCCTGGATCGAGGCCGACGAAATAACGGTCAAGCGCGAGATGGAGACAGGCGACCACGTGCGCGTGATGACCGTGCACGGCGCCAAGGGGCTGGAGGCGCCGGTGGTGATCCTGCCGGACACGATCTCCGGCGGCCGGCCGGGCGGCGGGCCGATGCTCTTCCCGGCGGTGGCGGGGGGCAACCTGCCCGCACTGACGCTGTGGGCCGGCGCGAAAGCCGAGGACGACCGAATCACGGCCGCCGCCCGTGCCGATGCCGAGACCCGCGACAAGGCCGAGCGCAAGCGGCTGCTCTACGTCGCCCTGACGCGCGCCGAGGACTGGCTGATCCTGTGCGGCGCCGCGCTGAGGACGAAGCCGAAGGGCACCTGGTACGAGATGCTGGCCGAGGGCATGGACGTCGTGGAGGCGACGAAGCTGCCCAGCCCGACCGGAGCGGGCGAGATGCGGCGCTTCGAGACCGGCCCGCTGCCGCAGCCGGTCGGGGTGTCGGCGCAGGCGGCGGCGCCGGCCGAGTCGGCGCTGCCCGCCTGGCTGGCGGCCGCGCCGCGCGAGCCGAGGCGACCGGGGCACAGTCCGTCGTCGCTGGCGCTCGCCGAAGAGTCACTGCATGGCGGCGCTGGGGTCGGGCGCGCGCTGGCACTGCGGCTGGGCTCGGCGGTGCACCGGCTGCTCGAGCGGCTACCGGACCACCCGGAGGGTCGGCGCGAGGCGCTGGCCGGGCGGCTGCTGACGCACGAGTTTGCCGACCTGGACGGGGAACACCGACGCGCCGCCTGGGCCGAGGCCGCCGCGGTGATGGCGATGGCCGAGGCCGAATCGGTCTTCGGCGGTGAGTCGCTCGCCGAGGTGGCGGCCGCGATACCCGGTCCGGGCGGAATACGCATGACCGGGCGGATCGATCGGCTGGTTGTCGCCGCCGAGGAGGTTCTGATCGTCGATTTCAAGACCGACAGGGTGCCGCCGGCCTCGGCTGCCGATGTGTCGCACGGCTATCTGGCCCAGCTCGGCGCCTATCGCGCTGCCATGCGGACCGCGTTTCCCGGCCGTTCGGTCGGCGCGGCGCTGCTTTGGACGACCGGTCCGGCGCTGATGCGGCTTGACCCGGCAGCGCTCGACGGCGCCTATGGCGAGAGCCTGGTCGCGCTGACGGCGGCGGCCGGGAACATTGATTTGGCCGACGGCCGCTCCTAGTTTTGACGCTCTGCCGCCGAAGCGCGGGGCAGGACAACGGAGGACACCGACATGGCGACCTATGCCGTGACCGATGACAGCTTCGAAACCGACGTGCTGAAGGCCGAGGGACCTGTGGTGGTCGATTTCTGGGCTGAATGGTGCGGGCCCTGCAAGCAGATCGGCCCCGCGCTGGAGGAGATCGCCCAGGAAATGGGCGGCCGCGTGCGCGTCGCGAAGGTGAACATCGACGACAGCCCGAACGCCCCGTCGCGCTATGGCGTGCGCGGGATCCCGACGCTGCTGCTGTTCAAGGATGGCGAGGTGGTCGACAAGAAGGTCGGCGCCGATTCGAAGCGCGGCATCGAGGCGTGGATCGAAAGCGCGATCTGAGCCTCCCGAGAGCGAATGACCCGCAGGGGCGCGCCACGGGCGCGCCCCTTTTTTTGAAGGTTTGATACCAATCGGCGCTGAGGCTGACTCACGAAGCGGATTCCCTCGGGGACCTGGTCGTGATTCATCATGGAGAACAGAGGGGGTTCTCCATGGCGGCAGCGATCGGGCTCAGGTCTGACTACTCGGCGGATGCGTTGAGAGGGCTGGCGAAGGCCAGCCGGGATGCGAAGCAGACCCGCCGGCTCCTGACGTTGGCCTCGATCTACGAGGGTGGGAGCCGGACGCAGGCGGCGCGGATCGGCGGTGTCGGGTTGCAGATCGTGCGGGACTGGGTGGTGCGGTTCAACGCCGATGGGCCGGCCGGGCTTGTGGACCGCAAGGCGCCGGGCCAGGCGCCGCGGCTGACGGCGGAGCAGTTGGCGGCACTCGCGCAGGCGGTGGAAGACGGACCGAAGCCGTATCTGCACGGGGTGGTGCGCTGGCGGCTCGGGGACCTGGCGGCGTGGCTCCGCGAGGAGTTCGGGGTCTCGGTCAGCGAGACGACGGTGAGCCGGGCGCTGAAGCGGCTGGGTTTCCGGGTGCTGACGGCGCGGCCGCAGGCGCACGGGCAGGATCCCGAGGCGGTGGGCGCCTTTAAAAAGCTTCCCGGCGGCCATCGCCGAGATCCGCGACCGGCACGCCCGCGGCAGGCGTATCGAGGTCTGGTTCCAGGATGAAGCGCGGGTGGGGCAGAAGAACCTGATCACGCGCCGCTGGGAGCGTCGCGGCACGCGGCCCCGCGCACCGCACGACCAGCGCACGAAATGGGCCTACATCTTCGGCGCGATCTGCCCGAAGCTCGGCAAGGGTGCGGCGCTGGTCATGCCCTTCGCCGGCACCGAAGCGATGCAGGCGCATCTCGTCGAGATCAGCGCCGCGGTGGCGCCCGGCGCACACGCCGTGCTTATCCTGGACCAGGCGGGATGGCACGTCTCCGGCCGCCTCCTCATCCCGCAGAACATCACGCTCCTGCCGCTGCCGCCGCGCTCGCCCGAGCTGAACCCCGTCGAGAACGTCTGGCAGTTCATGCGCCAGAACTGGCTGTCGAACCGGGTCTTCGACTCCTACGACGACATTGTCGCCCACTGCTGCGAGGCGTGGAACAAGCTCGCCGACCAGCCGTGGCGCATCATGTCCCTCGGACTGCGGGACTGGGCGCATGAGTTTTGATCAGCGCGGGTTGGTATTAGCCAATCGCTGGTGTGCTCTCATCTGCATCTTCAGCTTCGGGAGATGAAGCTCTCGCAGACAAGGAAGACCAGAGATGTTCCTACGTATATTGTCGGCGGCTATCGCCGGCCACCTTCTCACCGCATGCACGTTCACGCCACACGAAGTTCTCGTTACGGCTGCCGCGCCGGTGCAGTCATCGACGATCGGCAGTGGTGTTACTGTCAACTTGCGCGTAATCGATGATCGCGAGAGCACCGTCATCGGCCAGAGAGGGGCCGGAATGATCGGAGCCGATATCACATCGGCGCAGATCATGCCGATCATTGAGCGAGAGCTTCGAACTGGCTTCGCTGCCAAGGGTTTCACGATTGCGAATGACGGCGTGCCGGCAGACGCGACAGTGACGGCACGGCTACGCGCCTTCAAGTTCTTCATCGAAACCGGGTTCTGGACTGGAGCGGAGAACACGAGCGTTGCGATTGGGATCAACGCCGACCGAGGCGTCAAAGACTACGAACAAGTTTACCGCTACAGCACCGAAGATCGCACGATGGTCGTGCCGAAAGGTACGGAAATCGACGAAGCGCTTAATGCCGCACTCGCAGACGTATTTCGGCAGATCTTCGCGGACCAGCAGTTGATGCAGTTCATCGCATCGGCACGAACCCCCGGCACCACCTGAGCGAGCCGGCGCCTCAGCCGTTCGTCCCCAGCACGTGGCCCGCCAGGTACAGCGAGCCGCAGATCAGCACCCGAAAGGGCGGCGGTGCCTCGGCGGCGATGCGCGCGATGGCGTCGTCGACCGAGTCGGCGGGCCGGGCGCGGGCGCCGATGCCCTGGGCGATGGCGGCGAGCGCCTCGGCCGGGTAGCTGGCCTGCGCGCCGGGGATGGCGACGGTCGTCAGCGAGGCGGCACGCGGCGCCAGCGGGCGCAGGAAGTCAGCGGCGGCCTTGGTCTCGAGCATGCCGACGACCAGGTGGACGGGCAGCGGTGCCCGGGCGCGCCAGTCGTCCAGGATGGCGGCCAGCGCCTCGCCCGCCGCCGGGTTGTGGCCGCCGTCGAGCCAGAGCTCGGCGCCGGCCGGCAGCGCCTCCGCCAGCGGGCCACGGCACAGGCGCTGCATGCGCGCCGGCCAGGTGGCATCACGCAGCGCGGCCTGCACGGCCGGCTGGCCGAGGCCCAGCGCGCGCAGCGCCGCGACGGCGATGCCGGCATTCGCCACCTGGTGCGGGCCGGCAAGGCGCGGCGGGTCGAGGTCCAGCAGGCACGCCTCGTCCTGGTAGACGAGGCGGCCGTGCTCGGTGCCGACCACCCAATCCTCGCCATGCACCCTCAGGGGCGCACCGACCGCGGCGGCGCGGGCGTGGATGACGTCCAGCGCCGCCTCGGGCTGCGGGCCGACGATGCAGGGCACGCCGGGCCTCAGGATGCCGGCCTTCTCGCCGGCGATCTCGGCCAGCGTGTCGCCGAGGTATTGTTGGTGATCGACCGAGACGGGCGTGATCACGGTCAGGCGCGGCGTCTCGACGACGTTCGTCGCGTCCAGCCGGCCGCCCAGCCCGACCTCCAGCAGCGTGTAGTCCGCCGGCGTTCGCGCGAAGGCCAGCAGCGCCGCGACGGTGGTGATCTCGAAGAAGGTAATCGGCACGCCGTCGTTCGCCGCCTCGCACTCGGCCAGGAGGGTGGCGAGGTCCGGCTCGGGGATCATCTCGCCGGCGACGCGAATGCGCTCGTGAAAGCGCACGAGATGCGGCGAGGTGTAGGCGTGCGCTGTCAGCCCGGCGCCGGCCAGCCCGGCGCGGATCATCGCCAGCACCGAGCCCTTGCCGTTCGTGCCGGCGATGTGGACGACTGGCGGCAGCGAGCGCTCGGGGTTGCCAACCGCGGCCAGCAGCCGCCAGACGCGGTCGAGCGACAGGTCGATGATCTTCGGGTGCAGCGTCAGCAGGCGGTCGAGCAGCACGTCGCTGGGCTCGGCCTCTTTCACGCGGCGGATCCGCTGGCGACGGCCTTGGCCTGCTTCGCGGCCGGGTCGGGCTTCGCTCCGGGCTTCGCCTCGGTCTCCAGCGTGTCGGCCCGGTTCGGCGCCCAAACCGGACGAGCCGGCCGCAGCCTCGTCGGGCGGCGGCGTCTCGGCGACGGGCGCCGGGGCGGGCAGGTCGCCGTGGACCATCGCCGGCAGGCCCATCAGCAGGCGCAGTATGCGGCCCAGCTCCTCGCGGATGTCCTTGCGCTTGACGACGCGGTCGATCATGCCGTGCTCGAGCAGGTATTCCGAGCGCTGGAAGCCCTCGGGCAGCTTCTCGCGGATCGTCTGCTCGATGACGCGCGGGCCGGCGAAGCAGATCAGCGCACCGGGCTCGGCGATCTGCACGTCGCCGAGCATGGCATAGCTGGCCGTCACGCCGCCGGTGGTCGGGTTGGTCAGGACGACGACGAAGGGCAGCCGCGCCTCGCGCAGCATCTGCACGGCGATCGTGGTGCGCGGCATCTGCATCAGGCTCAGGATGCCCTCCTGCATGCGCGCGCCGCCGGCGGCGGCGAAGACGACCAGCGGCGCCCGGTGGCTGACGGCGGTCTCGGCCGCCTTCAGCAGGGCGTTGCCGACCGCCATGCCCATCGAGCCACCCATGAAGGCAAAATTCTGTCCGGCGGCGACGGTGGTCAGACCAAAGATACGGCCCTCGACGACCAGCATGGTCTCGTGCTCGCCGGTCTTGCGCCGCGCATCGCGCAGGCGGTCGGTGTAACGCTTCTCGTCACGGAAATGCAGCGGGTCGCTGATCGGGTCGGGCACGTCGATCTCGACGAAGACGCCGCCGTCGAACAGCGAACCGAAGCGCTCGCGGGGGCTGATCGCCATGTGGTGCCCGCAGTTCGGACAGACGTGCAAATTGTCCGTCAGCTCGCGGTGAAAGATCATCTGCCCGCACTCGTCGCACTTGGACCACAGGTTCTCGGGCATGTCGCGCCGGACGAAGATCGACTTGATCTTCGAGGGCACGTAATCGGTGATCCAGTTCATCGCGTCCCGTCCGCTTTGCCGCCCCGAGGCATATAGGCCCCCCTGCCGCGGTGCAACAGGAGGGGCTGCGCCTGACCGCCGGGCGCGGCCCGGGACGGCGAGCCTCCACACTTTCTCTCTCCCTCAGGGGAAGGGAGCTGCGGCGCCGGCGATGCCGGCGGCACCACCCTGGCGCCGCCTCGCACGGAAGGTTTGTCGCGGCGGCCGCGTACCGCCGGATGGCGGCGCGGGATGCCGATCGCCACGCCTGCCCTACCCTGCCCCGGGCGGTGCCCGTCCCGCGTGCATCTGCGCGCCCGATGCTCGACCGCGCGTGACGCAAGCAGGGCCGGGCGCAAGATTCAGCGGTAGGGCGCGCGCCAGCCGGCGCGGATGGCATCGTCCTCGGAGCAGAACCAGCGCTCGCCGCGCGCGGGGTCGATGCGGGTGCGCTCGTACCATTCAGACCAGGGCACGTGGTAGATGCGACCGGCGCTGGAGATGTTGCCCTTGATCGGGCAACGCCTGGGCGCGCGCTGCGCCGCCACGTGCCACCTGACGGCGCGCAGCGCGGCCGGGCGCTGGAAGTTGCCCGCTCAGAGGCCCCGGCCTGCCTCGAACGCCTGGATCTGCTCGGGCAGGTAGTCGTCGCTGTATGCCTCGCAGGCGACGGCCTGACCCAGGCGCACCATCTCGCGGTTGAGGACCAGCGCACCGGTGCTGCAGATGGCGACGAGGCGGCCGTAGCGGTCGTGCTCGTTGCCCTCGCAGGCGACCTCGGCCTTGCCGATCAGTCCGCGCAGCGTGTCGGTGGCGCGGACGCCGCAGGCGAAGGACACTCCATCGCGGTCCTTGCAGCGCTGGCCGGTTTCCGGCGCGTCGATACCGTGCAGGCGCACGGTCGTGCCGGCGACCTCGATGGTGTCGCCGTCGATCAGCCGCGCGCGGCCCGCAATGGCGTCCGCCGACGCCGGGCCCCCGCCCAGCGCCAGCAGGGCGACCGCGATCGCCCATGCTCCCGTTCTCACACCCCCGATATGGGGGCATGCGGGGTTACTGTCAGGTGGACAGCTCCGTCCCGAATTCGGACAGGGCGTCGGCCAGCCGCTGCGGCCGCTCCAGCGGGATCAGGTGACCGCAGTCGTCCCAGTCCAGCCGGCGGACGTCCTTCATCGACGCGATGACGCGGTCGACGATCGCCGTATCGAGGAAAACGCGGTCGCAGTGTCCGGTGATATTCAGCACCGGCATCGTCATCGACGACCACGGAAATCCCCAGTCGGCAGAGGGCGAATTGCGCATCAGGTTCATGTGGCCGTGCTCGGCCGGCAGCGGCGCGATGTCGTCCTTCAGCATGTTCGGCCGGACCTTCTCGAGGAACTCCGGATTCACCAGCATCGGGAAGGTCGCGTTCATGTACATCGGCAGGCCCGTCGTGCGGGCGAACAGCGGCAGCGCGTCGTTCACCCAGGCGATGCGCGGGCCGATCTCGCGGATGGTGTTGAGGAAAACCACTCCCGTCGCCTCGACCCCGGCGCGGATCGCCTGCGCGGCGAACAGGCCGCCGATGGACAGGCCGACCAGCACCGGCCGCACCGGCTTCAGCTCGCGGCAGATGCGGACGATGTCGTCGACGATCAGCCGGTTGTCGAGCTCGACGCCGGGCCCGAACGGGCTCTCGGCCTGGCCGCGAAAGTTGTATGTCAGCGTGCCGAAGCCCTTCTCGCGCAGGGCAGGGGCGATGACGGCCTCCCAGTGCTCGGTCGTGCCGGTCAACGCGTTGACGAACACGAATGTCGGGGCGCCGTCGCGCGTCGGCGGCGTGTGCAGGTAGTAGAGCGCGTTCTGATCGTCGATTGTCAGGACCGGCACGGCGCGTTCCCCCTCATGTTTCCGGTTCGAGAACCGGGCTTTGTGCGCGGCTCTCAGCCGCGGGCGCCGTGCGCCCCCTCGGCCAGCGCGCGGACGAAGTCCAGCACGTCGGCGGGCGATTTGCCATCACCGATCTGATTGACGATGGCCGAGCCGACGACGACGCCGTCGGCGACGCGCGCGATCTCGGCGGCGTTCTCGGGCGTCTTCACGCCAAAGCCGACGCAGACCGGCAGGTCGGTCTTGCGCTTGATGCGGGCGACCTCCGGCCCGACATCGCCGGCGACCGCCGCGGCGGCGCCCGTGATGCCCGTGATCGAGACGTAGTAGACGAAGCCCGAGGTGTTCTGCAGCACCTTCGGCAGTCGGCGGTCGTCGGTCGTCGGCGTCGCCAGCCGGATGAAGTGCAGACCGGCGGCGGCGGCCGGCAGGCAGAGCTCATCGTCCTCCTCGGGCGGCAGGTCGACGACGATCAAGCCGTCGACGCCGGCCTCCTTCGCTTCTGCCAGAAAGCGGTCGACGCCCATCGAGTAGATCGGGTTGTAGTAGCCCATCAGGATGATCGGCGTCTCGCCGTCGCCCTCGCGAAAGGCGCGCACCATGTCGAGCGTCTTGCGCATCGTCTGGCCGCCCGCCAGCGCCCGCTGGCCGGCCACCTGGATCGCCGGCCCGTCGGCCATCGGGTCGGTGAACGGCATGCCGATCTCGATGATGTCGACGCCGGCCGCCGGCAGGCCGCGGATGATTTCGAGCGAGCGGTCATAGACCGGGTCGCCCGCCATGACGAACGAAACGAAGGCGGCGCGGTTCTGCGCGCGAAGCTGCGCGAAGCGATCTTCGATGCGGGACATGCTGCTCCCCGGAGGCCCTGAACCCTCCCCCGCAGCGGAGGAGAAGCTGGCTGCGACGGTCGCGCCCTATCCCGGCAGGCGCGCCGCCGCAAGAGGCAGCGGCACGCGAGCGGGGTGCGATGCACATTACCCCACTCCGGGCCTTCGGAGCCACGGGCTGGGGTGCCGGGCACGACGCCGCGTCGTGCCGGTCAGCCGTCCTTGCGGTAGAACTTCTTTTCGCGCGGCTTGCCGTCCCAGCCGGTCTTGCGCGGCGGGCGGTCACCGCCCTCGCGGTCGCTGCCGCGGTCCCCGGCCCTGTCCCGATCGCCACCGCCGCCGCGATACGGCTTGCCGCCGCCCTCGCGGTCGCCGCCATAGGGCTTGCCGCCGCCGCGCGGCGCGCCCCGGTCATGCCCGGGGCGGCCGCTGTCCTCGCGGTGCTCCCACTTGTTCAGCAGCGCCGCGCTGAAGCGGTCGCGGCCGATCACGCCCTCGTTGCACCAGACCGTCTGGATGGTCTCGCCATCGGTGTCGGCCTCGGAGATCTCCTCGACGCACATCCGCATCGAGCCGGATTTCAGGACGACCAGGTCGCCGATTTCGAACTTCGCCATCTCGTCACTTTCGCGCGGCTGCGCGTCCTCTTCGTTCTCGACCCCGCGCCGGGCCAGGTCTGCCGGGGAACTCTCCCCGGCCTTCGCGGTCTGCAGCCAGTGACCTTCTCAGATCGACGTCCCCAGCGCGTCGGCAACGGTGAAGATGTCCTTGTCGCCGCGGCCGCACATGTTCATCACCAGCAGCGCGTCGGCCGGCAGCGTCGGCGCGAGCCTCGCGACATGGGCGAGCGCGTGGCTGGGTTCAAGGGCGGGGATGATGCCCTCGGTACGGCACGACAGCTTGAACGCCTCCAGCGCCTCGGCATCGGTGACGCTGACATATTCGACGCGGCCGATCTCGTGCAGCCAGGCGTGCTCCGGCCCGATGCCGGGATAGTCGAGGCCGGCCGAGATCGAGTGGCCCTCCAGGATCTGCCCGTCCTCGTCCTGCAGCAGGTAGGTGCGGTTGCCGTGCAGCACGCCGGGTCGCCCGCCGGTCAGGCTGGCGCAGTGCTCCATGCGCTCGTCGACGCCGTGCCCGCCGGCCTCGACGCCGACGATGCGCACGTCCTTGTCGTCGAGGAACGGGTGGAACAGCCCCATCGCGTTCGAGCCGCCGCCGATGCAGGCGACCAGCACGTCGGGCAGCCGGCCCTCGGCCTCCATCATCTGCTCGCGCGTCTCCTTGCCGATGATCGACTGGAAGTCGCGCACCATCGCCGGATAGGGGTGCGGGCCGGCCACCGTGCCGATGCAGTAGAAGGTGTCGCGAACGTTGGTGACCCAGTCGCGCAGCGCCTCGTTCATCGCGTCCTTCAGCGTGCCGCGGCCCGCGGTGACGGGCACGACCTCGGCGCCCAGCAGGCGCATGCGAAAGACGTTCGGGCGCTGGCGCTCGACATCGGTCTTGCCCATGAAGACGACGCATTTCAGGCCGAACTTGGCGCAGACCGTCGCCGTCGCGACGCCGTGCTGGCCGGCGCCGGTCTCGGCGATGATGCGGGTCTTGCCCATGCGCCGCGCCAGCAGGATCTGGCCCAGCACGTTGTTGATCTTGTGCGCGCCGGTGTGGTTCAGTTCGTCGCGCTTCAGGTAGATCTTCGCGCCGCCCAGTTCCTCGGTCAGGCGGGGCGCGAAGTAGAGCGGGCTCGGCCGGCCGACATAGTTCTTCCAGAGGTCGTCCATCTCGGCCCAGAAGGCCGGGTCTTCCTTGGCGCGGTTGTATTCCGCCTCGAGCTCCAGGATCAGCGGCATCAGCGTCTCGGAGACGAAGCGGCCGCCGAAATCGCCGAAGCGGCCGCGCTCGTCCGGGCCGGTGCGATAGGTGTTCAGCATCTCGGATGGCATGGCGCAACTCCCGGAAAGGCGCGCCTGTATTAGGCGAAGGGGCGGCGGGTGGGAAGGCCGGATCGGCTATTACGCGGGAGTCGCGCCGCGAGGCGGCCGGAGACGGTCCGACCCCGGAAGGTGGATCCCCGCCCTACGGCACGAACCGCTGCGGGTCGGGCATGTGCGGCGGCAGCGCGCGCTGCAGGACACGGGCGACGTCGATGACGTATTGCGCATCCGGCATCGGCCAGCGGTTCGGGCCGGCCAGGTAGGCGGCGATGCCGGGATGCGCGATCACGCGGGCATGCAGGTCGGCCAGCCCCGGCGTGCCGGACAGCAGGTCGGGCACGCGCTCCAGGTAGTTCTCCAGCGCCTCGGCCAGCACGACGTCCGCGAAGGTCAGGCGGGTGCCCGCCATGTGCCGGCCACCGTTCGCCTGCAGGCGCGCCTCGAAGCGCGGGCCGAACTTGGCGAAGCGGTCGCGCAGCATCCGCGCCGCCACCTCCTCGGTCGGCTGGAAGGCCGCCTGCATCGCCGTCTCGGCGAAGTCGGCGGTGGCGCCCGCGACCATGTCGCACCAGACCGCGTCCTCGTCCGTGTCGCCGTAGAAATCGCCCTTTCGCGCGAGGTAGCGGATCATCGCCGAGGACTGGCTGAGGCAGTGGCCGTCGATCTCCAGCAGCGGGATCTGGTCGAAGGGCAGCTTGCCGCTCGCGCGCAGCGCCGCAAGCTCCTCCGGCGTCTCCAGCGGCACGTTGTCGAACTCGATCCGGTTGGCCGCCAGCATCCAGCGCGTCGTCTCGGCCCGCCCCCGGCCCCTGAAATAGTGCAGCTTCACGTCCGCCATCTTCCCCTCACAGCCAGCGCTTGAACCCGAGATGCGACGCGACATAGCCGAGCCTGCGATAGAAGGCGTGCGCCCGCTCGCGGCTGGTGTCGCTGGTCAGCTGGATCAGCCCGCAGCCGGCCGCGCGTGCCCGCGCCTCGGCATCGCGCATCAGCGCCTCGCCCGTGCCCTGCCCGCGCAGCGCGCCCGAGACGCGGACCGCCTCGACCTGGGCGCGGCGCATGCCCTGGCGCGACAGGCCCGAGATGAAGGTGAGCTGGTAGCAGGCGACGACCCGGCCCTCGCTCTCGCCCACGATGATGATGTTGCCGGGCTCGGCCGCCATCCGGTCGAACGCCGCCAGGTAGGTCTCCGCCCCGGCAGTCTCGCGCCCGGCGCCCAGCGGGTCCTCGCGCAGCAGGTCGACGATGGCCGGCACCTCGTCGCGCGTGGCCTCGCGGAACGTGACCGTCATGCCGGCTCAGAGCGAGGCATAGACCGCGCGCTCGAAGTCGCCATAGAGGCTGACCGCGTTCTCGTCGACGAACGGCAGGTGCTGCATCATGATGACGGCGGCGACGCGCTTTACCGGGTCCCACCAGAAATGCGTGTTCAGCACGCCGGCCCATGTCTGGCTGCCGGCGCTGCGCATCTCGGGCACATCCGCCTCGTTGCGCAGGAAGCCCAGTCCGAAGGTCTTGCGGATGCCCGGGAACAGCGCGACATCGGCCGAGATCTGCGGGGCGATCGAGACCAGATCACCGACCTCGAGATCGCCGATCTGGTTGCGGGCGATCTCGTCGACCGTCCCGGGCCGAAAGACGGGCGCGCCGCCGCCCAGCAGCATCATCAGGAATTTCATGTAGTCCGGCCCGGTCGAATAGAGGCAATGGCCCATGCCGTACAGCTCCGGCCGGGGCGGCGGCGCCAGGTCGATGGCGACGAAGCCCTCGGGCGACGCCGCATGGACGCCGACCAGCCGGTCGACCATGTCGGGGCGCAGCTCGAAGGCGGTGTCCTGCATGCCCAGCGGGTCGAAGATCTCGCGCTGGCAGAAGGCGTCGATCCGCTCGCCCGCGACCGCCTCGACCAGCGCGCCCAGCCAGTCAATCGAGACGCCGTAGTCCCAGCGTTCGCCCGGATCGAAGGCCAGCGGGTAGGACATCAGCGCCTCACGCTCGCCGCTCAGGATCGACGGCCGGCCGGTGACGTCCAGATATCGCTGCTGGTTGGCGTTCCAGAACTCGTAGACGAGGCCGGAGGTATGCGTCGCCAGGTGCCGCACGGTCGCCCTGGTGCGCGCCGGGCGCAACCGCGGCGTGTCGCCGTCGAAGCCCTCCAGCACCGGCACCTCGGCAAAGGCCGGCAGGATGTCGGCGACGGGCGTGTCGAGCGTGATCTCGCCGCGATCGACCAGGATCATCGCCGCCGCCGTGCCGATCGCCTTGGTCATCGAGAAGATGCGGAAAACGCTGTCCAGCGCCATCGGCGCCGGGCCGCTCGCCTTCCGAACGCCGTGCGCGCCCGCGTAAAGCGTCCCGCCCGTCGTGGCGGCAATGCCCACGACGCCGGGCGTGCGGCCGCCCTCGACGCCCGCCTTCAGGGCCTGTTCGATCCGCGACATTCGCGCCTCCGCCTCGTGATGGCAGGATCGTAGCAAAGCCCGCCCGATCAGTCGACGCGCCCGGCGGCGGCGATGAAGGCCGCGACCTTCGCCGGGTCCTTGTCGCCGGGCGCGCGCTCGACGCCAGACGAGACGTCGACCTGCCGGGCGCCCGTCAGCCGCACCGCGTCGGCGACGTTCCCGGGCGTCAGCCCGCCGGCCAGCATCCAGGGCCGCGCCCAGCGCCGCCCGGCGATCAGGCCCCAGTCGAAGGCCAGCGCGTTGCCGCCCGGCCGCGTCGCGCCGGCCGGCGCGCGGGCGTCGACCAGGATCTGGTCGGCGACGGCCTCGTAGGCGGCGATGCCGGGCAGGTCTTCCGGGCCGCCGATGCCGACGACCTTCATCACCGGCAGGCCGGTGCGGGCGCGGACCTCCGCCACGCGCGCCGGCGTCTCGGCGCCATGCAGCTGCAGCATCCCGACGCCCAGCGCCGCGACGCTGATCGACCAGCGCGTCGTCCGGGTCGACCAGCAGCGCCACCGGCGTCACGCCGGCTGGAACCGCAGCCAACAACTCCGCCGCCTGCTCGGGCGAGACGTTGCGCGGCGAGCGCGGAAAGAACACGAGCCCGACGTAATCCGCCCCCGCCGCGGCCGCGTGCCGGACCTGCTCCGGTCGGGTCAGGCCGCAGATCTTCACGCGCATCTCTGGGGGCATCGGGTGCTCGCGGGCCTCGCCTCGCTTCGATCCGTCATCGTCCGGGCTGGCCGGGCGATCTCCTTCCGCCCCGGGAGATGCCCCGGTCGCGCCGGGGCATGACGGAGGTCTTCGGGCCTGATGCCGTCAGCGCTCGATCAGCGCCAGCTCGTCGTCGCGCGCGCCGGTTTTGCGCAACAGGCGGTCGTTCTCGTCGCGCAGCTCGGCCAGCTGGCGGCGCTGCTCGGCCAGCTGGGCGCGATACTTGCGCTCGCGGCTCCACTCGACCAACTCGCCGATCCCGAAACCGACCGCCAGCGCCGCGAAGACGACCAGCGCCAGCGGCACGCCCGAGACGCCGAGCGTGCCGATGCCGAACTGCCGCGGCCAGAGCTCGAGTGAGACCGGGTCCATGTTGGCCGCCACGACGATCATCAGTAGCAGCGCGACGATGATCGCGACGACCAGCTTCAGCGTCCGCATCCGGTTCGCTCCTTGTCCTTCTGGCAGAGTCGCGCGCGGGCGCTTCAGCCGGTGTTCATGCGCTCGCGCAGTTCCTTGCCGGTCTTGAAGAACGGCACGGACTTGGCGGGGACCGGCACGGTCTCGCCGGTGCGCGGGTTGCGGCCCATCCGGCCGTCGCGCTTCTTCACCGAGAACGCGCCAAAGCCACGCAACTCGACCCGGTCGCCGCGCGACAGCGCCGAGGTGATCTCCTCGAAGACCGTGGACACGATCCGCTCGACATCGCGCTGGTACAAGTGCGGGTTGTCCTCGGCGATCTTCTGAATCAGTTCGGATTTGATCATCGCCCGGCCCCCCTGACAGCCCGTTCCGTGATTCTTCTTTAGCGTCTAAACGGTTAGGCTGTCACGCGACTTTCCACGCGTCAACGTTGCCGCACCCCTGCGGGTTGATTGTCCCGGCTATTGCAGGATCGCGTACAGCCGCGGCCCGGCGGCGATGAGCTGCTGCAGCCGGGTCAGCATCGACGCCCCCTCGTTGATCCGCGCCAGCGGCCAGGGCAGGTCGTCGTCCTGCCAGTGGCGGTCGACGACCGCCGTCTTGCGGTCAATGCCATGCGCCTCGGCCAGCCAGTCGCGCGCCGTGTCCTCGTCGCCCAGAGCGTCGATCAGGCCGAGCTGCAGCGCCTGCCGGCCGGTGAAGGCGCGCCCGTCGGTGACGCGCTCAAGCGCCGGGCCGTCCAGCCCGCGACGCTCGGCGACCAGGCCGCGGAACCAACTGAAGGTGTCGGCGATCAGCTCCTCCTGCGCCGCGATCGCCTCCGGGGTAGGCACGCTCGTCAGCGACGGCTCGGCCTTCAGCGGCGCGCTCTTGATGCGCGTGACGCCGACGCCCAGCTTGTCGAGCAGCCCGGCGACGTTCGGCGCCTGCATCAGCACGCCGATCGAGCCGGTCAGCGTGTTGCCGCGCGCGAAGATGCGCTCGCCGCCCAACGCCGCGACATAGCCGCCCGATGCCGCAACCTCGTCCATGACGACGACGACCGGCTTCTTCGCCGAAACCTTGCGCACCGCCTCGTAGATGTTCTCGGACGCGACCACTGTGCCGCCCGGGCTGTTCACCCGCAGCAGCAGCGCCTTTGCGTTGTCGTCCTCGCCGACGGCCAGGATCGCCTTCTCGCGATCCGGGTCGTTCGTGATGACGCCGTCGATGGTGACGCGGGCGACGTGCTCGCCGGCGTCGTGACCCCAGCCGGGCAGGACCGCGATCACCGCGACGACGACGGCCACGATCGCCAGGATTCGCCAGAAGGCGAGACGGCGCCGCACGCGGCGCCGTTCCAGGATCATGTCCGCCGTCGCGGTCATCCGCGGGCTACTCGTCGTCGCCGCGCTGCTTCAGCGCCGCGCCCAGGATGTCGCCCAGCGAGGCGCCGGAGTCGGACGAGCCGTACTGCTGCACCGCTTCCTTCTCCTCGGCGATCTGCAGCGCCTTGATCGACAGGCCCAGGCGACGCTGCGCCTTGTCGATGTTGGTGATGCGCGCATCGACGCGCTGGCCGACCGAGAACTTGTCCGGTCGCTGGTCCTGGCGGTCGCGGCTGAGGTCCGAGCGGCGGATGAACGCCTTCATGCCCTCGTACTCGACCTCGATGCCGCCATCCTCGATCTTGGTAACTGTCACGGTGACCGCCGCGCCGCGCTTCACGGTCTGGGTCGCATCGGCGAACTTGTCGCCGTCAAGCTGCTTGACGCCCAGCGAGATACGCTCCTTCTCGGTGTCGACGTCCAGCACCACCGCGCGGACGAGATCGCCCTTGCTGTAGTCCTGGATGGCCTCCTCGCCCGAGCGGGTCCAGTCGAGGTCGCTGAGATGGACCATGCCATCGATCTCGCCGTCGAGACCGATGAACAGCCCGAACTCGGTGATGTTCTTGACCTCGCCCTCGACCTCGGTGCCGATCGGGAAATTCGCCGCGAAGTTGTCCCACGGGTTGCCCTGGGTCTGCTTCAGGCCCAGCGAGACGCGCCGCTTCTGGCTGTCGACGTCCAGCACCATCACCTCGACCTCCTGAGAGGTGGAGACGATCTTGCCCGGATGGACGTTCTTCTTGGTCCACGACATCTCGGAGACGTGCACCAGCCCCTCGACGCCGGGCTCCAACTCGACGAACGCGCCGTAGTCGGTGATGTTGGTGACACGGCCGGTGAACTTGGCGCCGATCGGGTACTTGGCAGCGACCGAATCCCACGGATCGGCCTGCAGTTGCTTCATGCCGAGGCTGATGCGCTGCGTCTCCTTGTTGACCTTGACGACCTGCACATTCAGCGTTTCGCCGATCGACACGATCTCGGAGGGGTGGTTGACGCGACGCCACGCCATGTCGGTGACGTGCAGCAGGCCGTCGACGCCACCCAGGTCGACGAACGCGCCGTAATCGGTGACGTTCTTCACGACGCCCTCGACGACATCGCCTTCCTTCAGCTTCGAGACGATCTCGGCGCGCTGCTCGGCGCGGCTCTCTTCCAGGATCGCGCGGCGGCTGACGACGATGTTGCCGCGCCGGCGGTCCATCTTGAGGATCTGGAACGGCTGCGGCACGCCCATCAGCGGGCCGACATCGCGCACGGGGCGCACGTCGATCTGGCTGCCCGGCAGGAACGCCACGGCGCCGCCCAGGTCGACGGTGAAGCCGCCCTTGACGCGGCCGAAGATCGCGCCCTCGACGCGGTCGTTGGCATCGTATGCCTTCTCCAACCGGTCCCAGGCTTCCTCGCGGCGCGCCTTGTCGCGGCTGATCATCGCCTCGCCGCGTGCGTTCTCGACGCGCTCGAGGAAGACCTCGACCTCGTCGCCGACGCTGATCTCGGGGGTCTGGCCGGGGCCGGAGAACTCCTTGAGGTCGACGCGGCCTTCGACCTTGAAGCCGACATCAATGATGGCCTGGCCGTTCTCGACGGCGATGACCTTGCCCTTGACGACCGAGCCTTCCTCGGGGGTATCGTGCTCGAAGCTCTCCTGCAGCAGGGCCTCGAAGTCTTCCATGGTTGCCGTAGCTGGCATTGTATCTCCTAAGCGTCTCTGTTTTTCCGGCCAGCCGGTTGGATCCGGCGGTCTTGCGCGTGCGTGAGGCGGAGACGCGAAAAACGCGGAACGGTCAGGCCCCTTGCCCGCCGGATCGCTTCAATGCCTGCTCGATTATCTCCGCCGCCTTGGCGACGGCGTCGGATATAGACAAGTCGGTTGTATCGAGCAAGTACGCATCGTCCGCCTGCTTCAGGGGCGCCGCGTCGCGCGCAGTGTCGCGGGCGTCGCGCGATTTCTGGTCGGCGAGCACGCGCTCCAGCGTCGTCTCCTCGCCCCGGCCGATGATTTCCTCGTAGCGGCGCCGCGCGCGCGCCTTGTCCGAGGCGGTGACGAAGATCTTCACGTCGGCCCCGGGGCAGATGACCGTGCCGATATCGCGCCCGTCCAGCACCGCCCCGCCCTCTCGCTGGCAGAACCGCCGCTGGAAATCCAGCAGCGCCGTCCGCACGGCCGGCAGTGCCGCGACCCCGCTGGCGGCGCGGGACGCCGCCGCCGAGCGGAGCCCGGGCTGGGCGAGGTCGGCCTCGGACAGCTCGCGCGCCACCAGCTCGGCGACGCCCTCGTCGATGACGCCCCGCCCCTGGTCCAGCGCCCGCTTGCCGACGGCCCGGTAGAGAAGGCCGGTGTCGAGATGGCCAAAGCCGAACCTCTCGGCCACGGCCTTCGAGATCGTGCCCTTGCCGGCGGCGGCCGGGCCGTCGATGGCGACGACAAATTTCATGGCGCACCCGTCATCCGGCGATCTCCGCGCCCAGCCGACGCATCAGCGGCAGGAAGTCGGGAAAGCTGGTTGCGATGGGGCCGCCGTCGTCCACCGTGACCGGGTCGCGAGACCCCAGCCCCAGCACAAGAAAAGCCATGGCGATGCGGTGATCCAGTTGCGTCGCCACCGTGCCGCCGCCCGGCACCTCGCCGCCGCGGCCATGCACAGTCATGCCGTCCTCGTGCTCGTCCACATCGACGCCATTGGCGCGCAGCCCGGCGACGGTGGCGGCGATGCGGTCGGATTCCTTGACGCGCAGCTCGCCTATGCCGCGCATGGCGGTCGGCCCCTCGGCGAAGGCCGCGAGGCAAGCCAGAACCGGGTACTCGTCGATCATGCTGGGCGCGCGCTCGGGCGGAACCTCGATGCCCCTCAGCGAGGACGCCCGCACGCGGAGGTCGGCGACCGGCTCGCCGCCTTCCTCGCGCGCGTTCTCGTGCGCGATGTCGGCGCCCATCTCGGCCAGCGTCGTGTAGAGGCCGGCGCGCGTCGGGTTCAGCCCGATCGTCGGCAGCAGCACCTCCGAGCCGGGCACCAGCAGCGCCGCCACCACCGGGAACGCCGCCGAGGAGGCGTCGCGCGGCACGGCGATCACCTGCGGCGCCAGCTCGGGCTGGCCGGTCAGGCGGATAGCGCGCCCCTCCGGCATGTCGTCAACGACGACCGTCGCGCCAAAGCCGCGCAGCATCCGCTCGGTGTGGTCGCGTGTCGCCTCGCCCTCGATGACGACCGTCTCGCCGGGGGCGTTCAGCCCCGCCAGCAGCACCGCGGACTTGACCTGCGCCGATGCGACCGGTAGCCGGTATTCCACTGGGACCGGGTCGCGCGCGCCGCGCAGCGTCATGGGCAGCAGGCCGCCCTGCCTGCCCATGCTCTCGGTGCCGAACAGCCGCAGCGGGTCGAGCACGCGCCCCATCGGCCGGCGGCGCAGCGAGGCGTCGCCCGTGAAGCTGGCGGCAATTGCCGTCGTCGCCATCGCGCCCATGATCAGGCGCACGCCCGTACCCGCATTGCCGCAGTCGATGACATCCGCCGGCTCGGCAAAACCGCCGACGCCGACGCCGTGGATCGTCCAGGTGCCCGCGTCACTGCGCGAGACCTCGGCGCCGAAGGCGCGCATCGCGCGGGCGGTCGCCAGCACGTCCTCGCCCTCCAGGAGCCCGGTGACGCTGGTCTCGCCAACCGTCAATGCGCCAAGGATGAGCGCCCTGTGGCTGACCGACTTGTCGCCCGGGATCTCGACCGTGCCGCTCAGCGCGCCGCCGCGGCGCGCTGTCAACGGCATGGTGCTGGCATGTGTCATCGGCAGCCCTCTCGCACGGCGTCCTTTTCATCCCCCGGGCGCGAGGTGTGCGGGATTCCCGCGCATGCGGGAATCCCGGCACGACGTCCGGAGAGACCCCCGCATCCGCGGGGGCGACGACCGCCGACGAAAATGGCGGTCGCGGCCCTGCTCTAGCGCGGCGCTCGCCGGCCCGTCCAGCCTCACACCGCGCCCGAGCGCCGGAAGGTCAGGTAGTGCGGCCGGCGCCCCTCGCGCAGCGCCTTGGCCTCATAGCGCGTGCCCGGCCAGTCGGCCCATGCCTCGCGCCAGTCTGCCGGCCGCTCCGCCGTCCAGTCAAAGCGCGGGTCACGGGCGAAAACCTCCAGCGTGTGCCGGACGTAGTCCTCGATATCGGTCGCCACGCGCAACTCGGCGCCCGTCGCCATGACGCGGGCGAGTTGGTCGAGCTGCTCCGGGTTGATGAAGCGCCGCTTGTGGTGGCGCGCCTTGGGCCAGGGGTCCGGGTACATCAGGAACGCCCGCCCGACCGAGCTCGCCGGCAGAACGTCCATCAAGTCCCGCGCGTCGTGGTCGGTGACAGCGACGTTGTCGACGCCCGCCCGCTCGATGGCCGCCAGCAGCTTGGCGACGCCGTTGATGAAGGGCTCGGCCCCGATGATCTGGACGCCCGGGTTGCCGGCGGCCTGCGCCAGCATGTGCTCGCCGCCGCCAAAGCCGATCTCCAGCCACACCGCCCTGCCGGGGTAGAGGCGCGAAAGGTCCAGCGCCCGGCGCTCCGGGTTTTCGTCCCAGCCGATGCCAGGCGGCGCCAGTTCCGCCAGCCGGTGTTCTATCAGCCCGGCCTGACCGGCACGCAGCTTCTTGCCGCGCCGCCTGCCGTAAAAATTGCGCCAGGGGGCGCCGTCCTTGCGCTCGGGGATGCTCATGGGCGCCATCTAGGAAATCGTGCGGCCCGGCGCGACCCCCGAGCATGGCAAGGCTTTGTTAACCTTCGGTTGCGACGCTACGGCACCGCAAGATTGGTGGAGTTCCTGCATGTTGCGCTCTGATCCGGGGGCCTTCGCGCGTCCCGTCCTGGATGCCTTGCCGCAACACATCGCCGTCATCGACCGCTCCGGCCGGATCGTCTGGACAAACCGCGCGTGGCGCGCCTTCGGCGCTGCGAATGGCGGCGACCCCGGCGCAACGGGCGAAGGGGCCAGCTATTTCGACACCTGCGACCGCTCGCTGGCGGCGGGCGAGCCCGACGCCGGGCAGGCCCTGAGCAGGCTGCGGAGCGTGGCCGAGGGGAGCGAGGCCGCGGCCTACTTCGAGTATTCGTGCCATTCGCCAGAGGAACGGCGCTGGTTCCTGATGCGCGCCTGCCCGATCGACGGCACCGACGGGCTGTTCGCCGTGACGCACGAGAACATCACCGAGCGCAAGCTGGCCGAGCTGCATGTCGAACACCTGGCGATGCTGGACGGGCTGACCGGCATCCCGAACCGGCGACGTTTCGACGAGGTCCTCGACGACGAATGGCGCCGGGCCCGCCGAACGGGCGGGCACGTCTCGCTGATCCTGCTGGATGTCGATGAGTTCAAGGCCTTCAACGACAGCCGCGGCCATCTCGCCGGCGACGATTGCCTGCGCCGCGTCGCCGGCGCGCTGGCGCCGCTGGCGGGCCGGCCCGGCGACCTCGTCGCGCGCTATGGCGGCGAGGAATTCGCCATCATCCTGGGCGGCACCGACGCCGCCGGCGCCGCCACGCTGGCCGAGAAGGCACGCCAGGCGGTCTCCGATCTCGCGATCCCGCAGTCCCGGGCGGGCAAGGACGGACATGTGACGATCAGCGCCGGCGTCGCAACATTCCGTCTCGCCCCGCGGTCGCGGGGGCTGCCGAGAGACCTGCAGCGGGCGGCGGACGATTGCCTCTACAGGGCCAAGCGCGAGGGCCGGAACAGGGTCTGCAGCGACGGCGCGGTGCGTATCGGCCGGGCCGCCGGGTGACGGCGCCCGTGGCCGCGGTTCACGTAGCGGCTGCGCGCCCGCAACGCCGCCGCTATGGTTGAGCGTTTCTGAACAGATCTGGAAAACCTATACCGATCAGTCACTTGGCCACGGTCTCACGCGCGAGACCGAGCCCGGGAGGCGTCAGAGCGCCGCCTTCAGCGCGTCGATCAGGTCCAGCTTCTCCCACGAGAAGCCGCCGTCCTTGTCGGGCTCGCGGCCGAAATGACCGTAGGCCGCCGTTCGACGATAGATCGGCCGGTTCAGACCCAGATGCGTGCGGATGCCGCGCGGCGTCAGGCTCATCGCGTCGCGGACCGCCCGCTCGATCTTCTCCAGATCCTCCTTCTCGGTGCCGTAGGCGTCGACATAGATCGACAGCGGCTCCGAGACGCCGATGGCATAGGCAAGCTGGATGCAGCACTTGTCGGCCAGCCCGGCGGCGACGACGTTCTTGGCGACATAGCGCGCCGCGTAGGCCGCCGAGCGGTCCACCTTGGTCGGGTCCTTGCCCGAGAACGCGCCCCCGCCATGCGGCGCCGAGCCGCCATAGGTGTCGACGATGATCTTGCGCCCGGTCAGCCCGGCGTCGCCGTCAGGGCCGCCGATGACGAAACGCCCGGTCGGATTGACGTGCCAGACCGTCTTTTCGTCGATCCAGCCCTCGGGCAGCGCCCTCTCGACATAGGGCGTGACGATCTTGCGGATGTCGCCCGATTCCAGCCCTTCGGCGTGCTGCGTCGAGACCACGATGGTGTGCGCCCGCACAGGCTGGCCGTTGCGGTACTCGACCGTCACCTGGCTCTTGGCGTCGGGACCCAGGTCCGGGGCCTTGCCGGCGTGGCGGTCCTCGGCCATCAGGCGCAGGATCTTGTGGGCGTAGAGGATCGGTGCCGGCATCAGCTCGGGCGTCTCGTTGGTGGCATAGCCGAACATGATGCCCTGGTCGCCCGCGCCCTCGTCCTTGTTGTCGGCCGCGTCGACGCCCTGGGCGATGTCCGAGGACTGCTCGTGCACATAGCAGTCGATCGCGCAGGTCTTGAAGTGAAAGCCCTTCTGCATGTAGCCGATCTCGCGGATCGTCTCGCGCGCCCGCTCGATCATCTCCTCGTCCGAGGGCGCGTTGTCCGGGCTGACCTTGATCTCGCCCATCATGATGACCCTGTTCGTCGTCGCCGCGGTCTCGACGGCGACGCGCGCCTCCGGCTCGCGCGCGAGGATCATGTCGATCATCGAGTCCGAGATCTGGTCGCAGACCTTGTCCGGGTGCCCCTCGGACACGGACTCGGAGGTGAAGAGATAGTCCTTGCGCGACATCGAGGCTCCTTCGGGCGGGTCTTGGGCGTAGGCGACGGCCCCTTTCGCACGCGGTCCGGCGGGGGTCAATACGCCGGCCCGGCGCGCCTGCCGGACAGCCCGAACCCGCCCTCAGACCTCGCCGAGGTCGTGCCGCGCCAGTGTCGTCACCAGCTCGATGATGCGCCGGCGCGTGGCCGGATCGGCGATGCGGATGAAGCCGCCGGACAGCGCCAGGCCCTCGGGCGAAGCGACGAAGGCCTGAATCTCGCTGTCGGGAACTTCGCCGCCAGGCAGCACCGGCGTGTCGACCCCGTTGCCCAGCCCGTCGAAGAAGTACTGCACTGGGACCGAGAGGATATTGGAGATGCGGTACAGCCGGCCGGCGCCGATCCGGTTCTGGCCCTTCTCGTATTTCTGGATCTGCTGGAAGGTCAGCCCCAGTGCGGTACCCAGTTGCTCCTGGCTTACGCCCAGCGCGGTCCGCCGGCGGCGGAGCCGGCGTCCGACATGTGCATCGACCTCGTCCGCGGATCGCATACGCTTGCCCGATCCTCCGGTGCGCCCCCGAACGCGGCGGCACGCCTGATAAGTTCCTGCAGACGCCCCCCGCCGGGCGCGCCGCGCGCCACATGATCGGCACGCAGGAAGATGAATCCATGCAATCTCTGGTATGTCAATCGCTTACAACTTTGACGTGCAGACAAACGAAGCAGAAAGAGAGGATTACAACCGCCGACAGTGCTGGCCAGTCTCCGGTTCTGCTGTAGAGTGTGGGCGGGATCGCCTCTGGTAACTTGGCGTCTATTTTCCCGTAGATGTCCAGCCCAAGAGACTCGACTACCCGACCGTACGAATCGATGATCGCCGAGATGCCGGTATTGGCGGCTCGCACCATCGGCATGCCCTGCTCGATCGCCCTTGCGCGCGCCTGCGCGAAGTGCTGGCGCGGTCCGGCCAGCGGTCCGAACCAGGCGTCGTTCGTCAGCTGCAGCATCCATGACGGGCGCGGTCCGTCGGCGATCACCTCCCAAGGGAAGATCGCCTCGAAACAGATCAGCGGCGAAAAGGGAGGGAGGCCCGGCAACGCGATCGTGCGCGGCCCCGGCCCGGGCGAGAAGCCGGGGCCGCTGGTGAAGTTCGGGACGTGCAGATACCGGGCCACCGACCAGAGCGGCATGTATTCGCCGAAGGGCACGAGATGGTGCTTGTCGTAGCGCGGCCCGAGCGTTCCGTCCGGCAGCACGACCTCGAGCGAATTGAACCAGCGGTCCCGCGCCTGGCCCGGGTCACCCGGCTCGCGGCGCAGCGTGCCGAGCACGACCGGCGCGCCGCCGGCGAGCTCGGCGATATGGGCCGCCTCGTCCGGGTTCTCGTCGACCACGAAGAACACCGACGTCTCGGGCCAGAGCACAACGTCCGGGGTGCCGAGCGCCGGATCGGCCGGCGCCGCGGTGCTGGCGAGCAGGCGGCGGTAGTATTCCTCGCGATAGCCGGGCTCGAACTTCAGGCGCTGCGGGGCGTTCGGCTGGACGACGCGCAGTACCGGGGCGTCCCGCGCATAGGTGAGCGGCTCTGTGAGACGCTCGGCGCCCGCCGCCCAGATGCCGGCGCCGGCCGCGAGCGACAGCGCCAGGACCGCCCAGCGCCGCTCGGCCGCGGCCGTCAACGGCAGGGCGGTCAGGACCAGCGTCAGCAGCGTCATGCCGAAAGGACCGATCCAGGCGGCCACCTGCATCGGCGGCAGGTCAATCCACACGTAGCCGGGCAGGGCCCATGGGTAGCCGGTCAGCGCGAAGGACCGGGCGATCTCGACGGCGGTGAGGAGCGTTGCGACGAGCAGCGCACCCGACACCATGCCGCCCGGCCAGAACCGTTTCGCGGCCCACAGCGCCGCCGCCCAGAAGACAGCGAGGAAGGCCGGGAAGACCAGCACGGGCAGCGGCATCAGGAACGCGAAGTCCTCCGCGTCGACCAGGAACGGATAGCCCATCCAGTGAAAGACGGTGACGAAGTAGCCGAAGCCGGCGGCCCAGCCGATCCAGGCGGCGGCGCGCGGGCCGGGCGCCGCCGCGACCAGCCAGGTGATCGCCGGCAGGGCCAGGAACAGCGTCCAGGGAAACTGCACGGGCGCCTGCCCCGCGGTGATCAGGGCACCCGCGAGAAAGGCCAGCCCCAGCCGGCGCCAACGGCCGATGCGTCCCAGCCGGCCCGCGGCCGGCGTCACGGCGTCTGCCACCGCGAGGCTACTCGGCCGCCTGGCCGATCGCCCCGGAAGACGATGCCGCCAGCGCGCGCCCGACCGAGAGGCGCAGCCGCTTGATCTTGCGGGCGTCGGCGTCGATGATCTCGAACTCGTGGCCCATTGGGTGGGTGATGACCTCGCCGCGGGCCGGCACGCGGTTGGCCAGCATGAAAACCAGCCCGCCCAGCGTTTCGACGTCCTCCTCCCATTCGTTTGGCAACAGGCGGACGCCCTCGGCCTCCTCGAACTCGCGGATATCGGCCCGGGCATTGACCAGATAGACGCCGTCGGCCTCCTTGGTCCACGGCTCGACCGCGTCGATGTCGTGCTCGTCCTCGATGTCGCCGACGATCTGCTCGACCAGGTCCTCGATCGTCACCAGCCCGTCCACGCCGCCGAACTCGTCGATGACCAGCGCCATGTGCACGCGGTCGCCCTGCATCCGCTGCAGCAGCGCGGCGATGCGCATGGAGGGCGGCACGAACAGCGCCGTCCGGATGTGGTCCGAGAGCCTGAAGCCGGCGGCATCGCCGCGGCCGAAACCGTATTTCAGCGCCAGGTCCTTGAGGTGCACGAAGCCGATCGGGTCGTCCAGCGTCTCGCGATAGACCGGCAGGCGCGAGAACGAGCCGCGTTCGAAGGCGGTGAGGACATCGTCCAGCTTCGCGTCTTCGGGCACCGCTTCGATATCCGCGCGCGGCGTCATGACGTCCTCGATGCGCAGGTCGCGCAGCCTGAGGATGTTGGCAACCATCGCCAACTCGGCCGGGGAGCTCTTGCGGAATGCCGGACCGAGCGCCGCGCGGCCCCGGGCCGGGCGATCGTCGCCGTCGCCGTTCGACCAGCCGAGCAGGCGACCGAAGAAGGATTGGGAATCGTGAGCCGCTGGCGCAGGCAGCGGTTCGGGGGGCTCGCTGTCTTCCCTGCGTTCCGTCGCCGGGCCGGTGTCGTCCATGCTGTCCGTCACGCGCGGGGGTAACCCGCGCCTCCTCACTCGTAAGGGTCGGCAATCCCGGCCCGGGAAAGCGCCCGGCGCTCGAGTTCCTCCATCAGCTCCGCGTCCTGCGGCGTCTCGTGATCGTAGCCAAGCAGGTGCAAGCATCCGTGAAGAATCAGGTGCATCGTGTGACTTTTCAAGGGCAGACCGGCGGCTTCGGCTTCCTTTACCACGGTTCCGAGGGCGATCGCCACGTCGCCGAGCGGCAACCGGCCGCCCTGCTGACGATGCCGGCGGGCGCGCGGGGGGATCGCCCGGGCGGGCCGGGGACAGCGGGAATGCCGGCCAGGACAGCACGTTTGTCGGCGTCGGCTTGCCCCTGAAATCGGCGTTCAGTGCGGCGATCCGGCCATCATCGCAGGCGAGCAGCGCGACCGAGAAGGCGTCGCGCGACAGCCCGGCGGCATCCAGCGCCAGCCCTGCCGCCTCGGTGGCAAGCCGGTCGAGTTCGGGCAGCGCGCGCTGCCAACCGGGTTCCTCGACGATCAGGTCGACCAGCGGCTCGGGGTCCGCGGCGGCGTCCGACTCCGGCTCGGGCTGCGCGCTCACCCGCCTCCTTCCCTGTAGGCCTCGACGATCTTCGCGACCAGCGGGTGGCGGACGACGTCCGCCGCCGAAAACTGCACGAAGCCGATGCCCTGGACCGGTCGCAGCAGATCGAGCGCCTGCACCAGCCCCGAGCGCATGCCGCGCGGCAGGTCGATCTGCGTCGGATCGCCGGTCACCGCCATGCGGCTGCCCTCGCCCATGCGGGTCAGGAACATCTTCATCTGCATCTCTGTGCAGTTCTGCGCCTCGTCCAGCACGACGAAGGCGTGGCTGAGCGTGCGACCGCGCATGAAGGCGAGCGGCGCGACCTCGATCTTGCCCTCCTCCATCAGCTTCGCCGCCTGGCGCCCGGGGATCATGTCGTTCAGCGCGTCGTAGAGCGGCCGGAGATAGGGGTCGATCTTCTCCTTCATGTCGCCGGGCAGAAAGCCCAGGCGCTCGCCGGCCTCGACGGCGGGGCGGCTGAGGATGATGCGGTCGACATGGCCGTCCAGGAACATCGCCACGGCGGCGGCAACGGCGAGATAGGTCTTGCCGGTGCCAGCGGGGCCGATGCCGAAGACCATCTCGCGCTCGAACAGCGCCTGCACGTAGAGGCGCTGGGTCGGCGTGCGCGGCTCGATCACGCGCTTTCGGGTGCGGATCTCGACCTTGCCGCCGGGGAACATGTCGAGCTGGGCGTCGTCGGGGCGGGCGACCTCCTCGGCCGATGTTCCCATGCGCATCAGACGGTCGATGTCGGCGGCCTGCACCGGCCGCCCCTCCTCCAGCCGCTCGTAAAGCTCGGTCAGCGCGGCGCCGGCCTGCTCGCGCGAATCCGCCGGCCCGTGCAGCACGATCCGATTGCCGCGCCGGGCGATGGCGACGCCGAAGGCCTGCTCGATCTGTGCGAGATTGCGGTCGTACTGACCGCAGAGGTCGATCAGCAGCCGATTGTCGGGAAACTCCACAAGGGTCTCGCCCAGAGCTTCAGGCACGACCCTGTCCCCGACCGCGGTAAGGTGCACGAAATGCTGTCTCCGTTCCAGGTCGCACCACCACATCGTGACGCAGAGGCGTCCTGACCGCAAGCGAAAAGCCCGTCACCGATGCATGATCCTGCGCTATTGGCGGATACTCCCGCGGGCACGAATTTCCGCGCGCCCGTGCAGGGACAACAGCCCGGGAGGGGGACAAAGCCGGGTCAGGCCAGCACCAGGAAGATCAGCCCCAGCACGACCAGCGCCAGCAGTCCAGCGATGAAGACGGCGCGGCGGAGCGGCGTCCGGAGAACGATATAGCCGTTGCGCTGCCTGCCGCGCGCGATAGCGCTGGCCCGCTCGAGCGCGGCGCGGCCCCTCTCGACGCCGGGCGGGGGCGAAAGGTCGGCGTCGCGGACAGTCTCGCCAGGCGCGTCGGGACCCTGTTGGCGCTCCTTCGCGCGCTCCGTCTCGAGGCTCGGCTCACGTGCCATTCCCGGCCGTTCCCGTCTGCGTCGCCGTCAGCTCGGCCTCCTGCTTCTGCGTCGGGCCGCCGAAGCTGTTGCTGGCCTGCCAGACGTTCTCGGTCGAGAGGTTGCGATTGCGCTCGACCATCGAGATCGTGCCAGCCTCGAACGCCCACCACGTGACGCCCGCCAGCACGATGGCGCTCAGGATGCCGGTCGCAAAGGACGTCATCTCATACCTCCTGTCCGCGGCCCGCAGCAACCGCTCGGCCGGGTGGCGGCGTCACGGGGCGATAAGGCTCGTGCGCGTCGGGCCCGCGCATGTCGGGAGGCAGCTCGCCCTTGCGCGCCAGTTCGTCCAGCCACAGCTCGTGGTGCTCGCGCGCCCAGTTCAGGTCGACCCGGCCGCCCCACATCGCGTGGATCGCGCCCTGCATGCCGACCGTGCCGATATAGGCATGACCGATGAAGAAGGCGGTCATCAGAAGTCCGATGATGGCATGCGCCAGCATCACCCATACCAGCGTCGAGATGCCGGCCCAGAAATACGGGAACATCAGCGTCACGCCCGTCCCGGTCATGACGAGCCCACCCAACAGGGTGACCCAGAAGGTGATCTTCTGGCCAGCGTTGAACTTCCGCGCCGGCGGGTTGTCAGGGCTGTCGGACATGAAGCCGCCGAGGCGCACCAGCCACGGGATGTCAAGGCTTGGCTCGGGCAGGTTGCGCAGGATCCACATCACGGCCAGGAGGACGATGCCGATGAAGAACGAGGGCACGAAAATCATGTGCGCCCAGGTCGAGATCCAGCCGACATCCCCCAGCGCCTTGGCGCCGAAGACCGGGCCGATCAGGGTCTTGCCGAATGCGATCACGATGCCGGTCAGCGCCAGCATGACGAAGCTGCCGGACGTCATCCAGTGCGTCGCCCGCTCGATGAAGCCGAAGCGCTTGACCATTCGCCCGTCGCGCCCCTCGGCGATCGGCACGCGGCCGCGAAGGGCGAGCACCAGCCCCAGCAGCACGATCGCGCCGATGATCGCCAGCGCGCCGAGATGCACCGTGTAGTCGGCGATCCCGTGCCGCCAGGCGCGCCCCTCGGGCCGCTCGAAGACGCCGGCGTTCGCGTAAGGCACTGCGGTGAAGCCGGAGACGTTCTGGCCCCCGCGCAACATTCCGAGCGTGTCGGAGTCGGGCTGCGACCAGGCCCGCGAATAGGTGGCGGCGTCGGAATTCAGCGGCGCCTCGACCAGGCGCTCCTGACCGCCGACGGCCAGCGGCGGCGCGGGCTGCCCGGGCGCCGGCCCGCTGACGGCGCGGTCGCGCAGCAGCGAGGTGCGCTGGGTAAGCACCTGCGAGGCCATCTCGCCCGAGGGCGCGCCGGTGTCCAGGTTGCCGGCTGTGACGGTCCCCTGGGCGCCGCCGGTCGCCGCCCAGCCTACCCTTGGCGTGACTACGTTGTAGCCTTGGAAGATGTAGACCGCCTGCCAGACCAGCGCGATAAGGAACAAGAGCGCTACGATGGCGCCGCCGATACGGTAGCCGCGGAAATCGCGGCCGTGGACCCTGACTTCGTCCGTGCGTGCCATCAGCCCTCGACCTCCGGGTAATAGGCGGTCGACCAGCCCCAGGCGCCGCTGCCGAAGCCGCGCTTGACGACGCGCTCGCGATAGATCTCGCCGATCACCTCGCCGTCGCCGGCGAGCAGCGCGCGGGTCGAGCAGATCTCGGCGCAGAGCGGCAGCTTGCCCTCGGCGATGCGGTTCTTGCCGTAGAGGCGGACTTCCTCCTCGGAGCCGTTCTCGGGCGGGCCGCCGGCGCAGTAGGTGCACTTGTCCATGACGCCGCGCGTGCCAAATTGGGTGGCGCGCGGGTACTGCGGCGCGCCGAACGGGCAGGCATAGAAGCAGTAGCCGCAGCCGATGCAGGTCTCCTTGTCATGCAGCACGATGCCGAGGTCCGTCTGGTAAAGGCACGACACCGGGCAGACCGCGACGCAGGGCGCGTCGGTGCAGTGCATGCAACTGACCGCGATCGACTTCTCGTCACCGGGCACGCCGTCGTTGATGGTGACAACGCGGCGGCGCAGCATGCCCCACGGCACCTCGTGCTCGTTCTTGCAGACCGAGGCGCAGGCCATGCACTCGATGCAGCGCTCGGAGTCGCAGAGGAATTTCATTCGAGCCATTCGTCTCTCCTCAGGCCGGCTCGATCCGGCAAAGGGTGGCCTTCGTTTCCTGCATCTGGGTCACGGAGTCGTAGCCGTAGGTCTGGACCGTGTTCGACGACTCGCCGATGACGAACGGCACCATTCCCTCCGGGTAGCGGTCCGAGATATCCTCGCCCATCCAGATGCCGGCGAAGTGAAACGGCATGAAGACCGTGCCCGGCCCGACCCGCGTGGTGACCAGCGCCGCGACGCGCACCGCGCCCTCGGGGGTGTTGACCCGCATGAAGGCGCCGTTCTCGATGCCGGCCTCGGCGGCGTCCACGGGGTTGATCTCGGCGAACATCTGCTGCTGGAACTCGGCCAGCCAATTGTTCGAGCGCGTCTCGTCGCCGCCGCCCTCGTACTCGACCAGCCGGCCCGAGGTCAGGATCATCGGAAACTTCTCGGCGAAGTTCTGGTCCTGGATGGTCCGATAGAGCACCGGGAGCCGGAAGAACTGCTTGTCCTCGTAGGTGGCGTACTGGGGCAGGAGGTCGCGGCGCGGCGTGTACAGCGGCTCGCGGTGCACCGGGACCGGGTCAGGGAAGCTCCAGACGTAGGTCCGCGCCTTGCCATTGCCGTAGGGCGCAAGCCCGTGGCTGATCGCGACGCGCTGGATGCCGCCGGACAGGTCGGTCTTCCAGTTGATCGCCAGGATCTTGTCGCGCAGCGTCTTGTCCTTGGCGTCCTTCCTGGCGTCGATCGCAAGGTAGGCGGCGATCGCCTTCAAAGCCTCGGGCGGATAGTCGGGGAAGCGCTGGGCGACATTCTGCGTGCCGCCCTTCTCCTCGCCGCCACCAGCGGGGCTCTGCCAGTTCTCGCTCTTGCTGTCGGTGCTCTGACCGTCATCGCCGGAGCCCTTCTGCAGCTGGCCCTTGCGGGCTTCGGCCTCCATCTGCTCGACCAGCCCCTGCGCCGTCTTCTCGTCTGTGTCGAGCAGCTCGAGCTTGAACATGCCCGAGGCGATGGCGACGATGACCAGCATTTCCTTTGCCGTCAGCTCGCCCGCCCAGCCGAGCGCCTCGAGCATCGCCATCGTCACTTCGGGATAACCGTCCTCGATTTCCGAGCCGACCGGATAGCTGTTCTCGGCCAGCATGTTCTCGCCGTCGTGCTCGACGCCCCAGCGGGCGCGAAAGCCCAGGCCGCCCTCGGCGACGGGCTTGGAGGTGTCGTAGAGGATGTGCGTGCCGGGATGACCGAACTCGGGCGTGCCCCAGCACGGCCAGGGCAGGCAGTAGGTCTCGCCCTCGACCGGCGCCGACATGCCGCGCAGACTGACCCCGTCGAACTTGTCCTGGTGCTCCATGTGGCGCTTGATGCGCTCGGGCGACTGGCCCGTGTAGCCGATCGTCCAGGTGCCGCGATTGATCTCGCGCAGCAGGTCGTCGGCCATGGTCTCGTCATCGTCGGCCGAGAAGCGCACGCCGCGGAACAGCTCGTCGCCAAACCCCAGCTTATGCGCCAGCAGCCAGGCGATCTCGTAGTCGGCCTTGGCTTCGAACGCCGGCTCGATGACCTTCTGTCTCCACTGCACCGAGCGGTTCGAATTCGTCACCGAGCCATAGCATTCGGCCGTCGTGGCCGCCGGCAGCAGGTAGACGCCATTGTCGCGCTCGGGGATCACGGCGGTCTGCGTCGGATAGGGGTCGATTATGACCAGCAGCTCGACCGTCTCCAGCCCCTTCTTGAGGTCCGGGCCGCGCGTCTGGCTGTTCGATGCGTGGCCCCAGAACGTCATCGCCTTCAGCGGCGCCGGCTGGTCGATGGCGGCCGGGTCTTCCAGCACGCCGTCGAACCAGCGGCTGACGGGGATGCCGGATTTCTCCATCAGCTCCTTCGAGGCAAAGCGTCCCTTGAGGTAGTCGTAGTCGACCCCCCAGACGCGCGCCCAATGCTTCCAGGCGTTCTCGTCCAGCCCGTAATAGGCCGGCAGGCTGTCGACAGTGACGCCCAGGTCCGTCGCACCCTGCACGTTGTCGTGGCCGCGGAAGATGTTCGAGCCGCCGCCTTCCTTGCCGATGTTGCCGAGCGCCAGCGACAGGATGCAGGCGGCCCGCGTCTTGTTGTTGCCGATGGTCGACTGCGTCAGCCCCATGCACCAGATCAGCGTGCCGGGCCGGTTGTCGGCCAGGATCTTCGCGACACGGTGCAGCTGCTCGGGCGGGACGCCCGTGACGCGCTCGACCTCCTCGGGCGTCCAGTGGTCGATCTCCTCGCGGCACTTGTCGAAACCCCAGACGCGCTGGGCGAGGTATTCCTTGTCCTCCCAGCCGTTCTCCAGGATCACGCGCGTCAGGCCGAACATGAAGCCGACATCGGTGCCTGGCCGGATCCGCACGTATTCGTCGGCATGCGCCGCGGTCCGGGTGAAGCGCGGGTCGACGACGATCATCGGCGCGCCGTTCTCGTGCCCGTTCAGGACGTGAAGCATGCTTACCGGGTGCGCTTCGGCAGGGTTGCCGCCGATGACGATGATCGACTTGGCCTTGCGGATGTCGTTGAAGCTGTTCGTCATCGCGCCGTAGCCATAGGTGTTGGCAACGCCCGCGACGGTGGTCGAGTGGCAGATCCGCGCCTGGTGGTCGACGTTGTTCGTGCCCCAGAAGGCGGCGAACTTGCGGAACAGGTACGCCATCTCGTTCGGGAACTTGGCCGAGCCCAGCCAGTAGGCGCTGTCCGGCCCGTACTGCTCGCGGATGCGAAGCAGTTCGTCGCCGATCTCGTCGATGGCCTGCTCCCAGCTGATCCGCTGCCACTGGCCGTCGACCTTCTTCATCGGGAACTTCGTGCGCCGCTCGCCGATCGAGACCTCGCGGGCCGATGCGCCCTTGCAGCAGTGCGTGCCCTGGTTGATCGGGCTCTCGAAGACCGGCTCCTGGCCGACCCAGACGCCGTTCTTCACCTCGGCCCAGATCGAGCAGCCGACCGAGCAGAACGGGCAGACGGTCTTGCGGCGCTCGATGGTATCGGTCGCGGGCAGGTCGGCGGCCTCGGCCCGGCGGACCGTGCCGCCCGCGCCCAGCCCGGCGATCGCCAGTCCGCCGACGCCGCTGGCCCGCAGGAAATCGCGGCGCGACAGGGCGGAATGCGCTTTGCCGTTCGAGACGTCCCGGACCCCGCGCTTCGGAAGGACTGCCGGGGCGGGGCTGCGTCTCCTGAGCATGCGTCTCTCCTCGCTCCTTGTCTCGCCCGGCTCTCAGCCGCGGGCGCGCGCGTAATAGGCGGCGATGTGGTCGGTCTCGCGGTAGGTCAGCTTGCGCCTGTCCTGCGGCTCGACTTCGGGCGCGGCGTCCTCCGCGCCAGACCGCGCAACCGCCGCGGCCGAGGCAGCGACAGTCAGCGCGCCCCCCGTCAGCAGCCGGCGCCGGGTCGCGTCGGGCGCGGCCGGGTCCGGGTTCATCAGGCGCTTCTTCCTGCTTTCTCTCGGCATGGCGGACATCCTCCCCGTCTGGAACATTCAAAAAGCGGCTTTGGTTCCCCCGGAAACCGGCCCGTCCGACTGCCCCTGCGTCACGATTCCGGGATCGTTTCCAAAGCGCTCGCGTTCTCGCTTCCTGATCGTCCGCAAGCATGACGGAGCCAGCCTTGGGCTCCCGTCGCAGTCGGAGAAAGGTCCAGCGATGGTTGCCCGCCGCGAGAAGCTGGCCGAGTACAACGCCAGGCGCGACTTCTCGAAAACGCGCGAGCCGAAGGGCAGGTCCGGCCGGGCGCGGAAGAAAGGCACTGTCCTTCCTGGTGCAGAAGCATGCGGCGCGGCGGTTGCACTACGACCTGCGACTGGAATGGGACGGCGTGCTGCTCAGCTGGGCCGTGAGCAGGGGACCCAGCGACGACCCCTCGGAAAAGCGCCTCGCGGTCCGGACCGAGGACCACCCGCTGTCCTACGGAGAGTTCGAGGGCACCATCCCGGAGGGCGAGTACGGCGGCGGCACGGTGATGATGTGGGACCAGGGCAGCTGGGAGCCGCTGCACGATCCCGGCGAAGGGCTGAAGAACGGCATGCTGCACTTCCGCGTCGACGGGAAGCGCATGAAGGGAGGCTGGGCGCTGGTCCGGATGCGCCCGCGCGAAGGCGAGAAGCGCGAGAACTGGCTGCTGGTGAAGGAACGCGACGACCGCGCCACCGAGGACCCCGCGCACCTTGTCGACGCCTACACCGACAGCGTCGTCTCAGGCCGCTCGATGGACGGAATCCGCGACGACGACAGGGCTGGCAGAGTGGCAGCAAGGCCCGCGGCAGGAAGGCGAAGACTGTGTCCGAAAAGAAGAAGGCCGGCGAAGATCCGGTTGTGGCTGGCATCCGCGTCAGCAGCCCCGACCGCGAGATGTTCCCCGGCGGCGGCGTCACTAAGCTGGACATCGCCCGCTACTATGCCGAGGCTGGAAAGCGGGTCCTCGAGACCCCCGCGCGCCGGCCGTTTTCGCTGGTCCGCTGCCCGGACGGGATCGGCTCGCAGTGCTTTTTCCAGAAGCACGCCGGCAAGGGCTGGCCGAAGGATCTGAAGGAAGTCGACATCGAGGAGAAGGACGGCAGCACCCAACCCTACCTCTACGCCACCGCGCCGGCCGGGCTGGTCGCGGCGGCGCAGATGGGCACGATCGAGGTCCACGTCTGGGGCGCGCATATCGACCGGCTGGACCGACCCGACCGGCTTGTTATCGACCTCGATCCCGACGAGAGCCTGGGCTTCGAGACAACGCGGTCGGCAGCGGCCGAGGTGGGCGAATCTTCTGCGCAAGCTGGGTCTCGACTCCGTCCCGCTGCTGACCGGCGGCAAGGGCGTGCATGTCACCGCTCCCCTCCGGCGCACGATTGAGTGGGAAGACCAGAAGAACTTCGCGCGCGAGCTTTGCCTACGGCCTGGCCGAGGCGCATTCCGAACGCTACGTCGCCAAGGCGTCGAAGGCGGAGCGAAAGGGCCGCATCTTCATCGACTGGATGCGCAACGAGCGCGGATCGACCGCCATCGCGCCCTACTCGGTGCGGGCTCGGAAGGGCGCGCCGGTCGCGACGCCCGTTACCTGGGACGAGCTCTGCAGAACCGGCGCCGGCAACGCCTTCTCGATGGAAACCGTCGGCGAGCGTTTGAAAAAGCCCTGCCCTGCCGCCGCCCTGGCGGCGCAGTCGATCAGCCGAAAGACGATCAAGGCGCTGGAGTCCCTGTTCGGCTAGGGCGCCGCCTTCGAGCCAATTCCACGGTCGACGAGATCCATCAGCCCGCAGTGCTGGACCCATCCTCGGCGCGGCGGTTAACTCGACGCGCCACATTCCGAGGAGGCCGCCGATGCCCGAGCAGATGATCGTCACCGCCCAGCCCGAGGCCTCCGAGGCCGGGGCGCGCGTGCTGATGGCCGGCGGCAACGCCGTCGACGCGGCGATGGCGGCGGCGCTGGTACAGGGCGTCGTCGACCCGCAGATGTGCGGCATCGCCGGCTTCGGCTCGTGCCAGATCTACGCGCCCAAGCGGGGCGTCCACACCACCATCGACTTCCATGGCAAGACGCCGCTGGCGGCGACGCCAGATATGTGGGCCGACCTGCTGGAAGGCGAAACCCGCGACGGCTTCGGCTTCGTGCTCCGCGGCAACGTCAACGACCTCGGCTACGGCGCGGTGACGACGCCCGGCGCCCTCAAGGCCTATGCCGAGGCCATCGATGAATTCGGCAGCTGGGACTGGGCCGACATCGTCGCCCCCGCCATCGCACAGGCCGAGCGCGGCTTCGCCGTCCGCCCGCACGTGCACTACTGGTGGACGCACGGCGCCGACATGGGCCGCGTCGAGGTGACCGAGCGGCTCGGCTTCTCCGCCACTGGCCGGCAGGCCTACTTCCGCGCCGACGGCCGCCCGAAGAAGATCGGCGAGCGCGTCGAGAACCCCGACCTGGCACGCACGCTGGCGCTGATCGCCCGCGACGGCGCGGACGTCTTCTACCGCGGCGAGATCGCGGACCGCATCGACGCCGACTTCGCGGCGCATGGCGGGCTGATGCGGAAGGCGGACCTGCAAGCCTACCGCACCACCCGGCGCGACCCGCTTCGCGGCAGCTATCGCGGCTGGGAGATCGCGACCAACCACCCGCCCGGTGGCGGCATCATGCTGCTCGAGATGCTCAACATCCTGGAAAACTTCGACTTGGCCGGGCTCGGCCACAACTCCACCGGCTACATCCGAACCGTCTGCGAGGCGATGCGGGCGGCGACGCGAGACAAGGACGCGCATGTCGGCGACCCGAACTTCGTCGAGATCCCGGATTTCCTGACCGACAAGGGCTATGCCGCCGACATCGCCGGTCGGATCCGTAGCGGCGAGCGCATCCGCGTGCCGCGCTTCGGCCAGCCCGAAAGCCCGGACACGACGCATGTCGCCGTGGTCGACAAGGAAGGCACCTGCGTGACCATGACCCACTCGCTGGGCATGCCGTCGGGCGTCATCACGGACGGGCTCGGCTTCATGTACAATGGCTGTATGGCGGTCTTCGACCCGCGTCCCGGCCGCGCCGGCTCGATCGCGCCGGGCAAGAGCCGCTTCTCCTCGATCTGCCCGACCATCGCCTTCCGCGACGGTCAGCCCCGCGTCGTCATCGGCGCGCCGGGCGGCACGCAGATCGCCATGGGCGTGCTGCAGGCGCTGATGAACGTGCTCGACTTCGACATGAGCATGTCCGACGCCGTTTCTGCGCCGCGCTTCTCGGCCACCTCCGATGCCATCGACATCACGAACAGGATTCCGGGCTATTTGGTCGAGCCGCTGCAGGCGGAGGGCTACGAGATCCTCCGCTCGGCCCTGACCTTCGGGATCGCGGCGGTGCATGGCATCCGCCTCGACGGCGACCGCCTGACCGGCGGCGCCGATCCCGGCCATGACGGTGTCGCGCTCGGCGTCGGCTGAGGCAAGGCGGGCCCGCGCAAGGCGATGCGGGGAGCACTACGTCACCGCCCCGATCGACGACCGGTGCGGCACCCCGCACCGGCGCTTCCCGTGGCCGGCGCCGCGCCTGAGTTGGGCCGGGACAGAGATCAACGCGCTCGATCATCTCGTCCTCGCCGGCGCGCTGCAGTCGGGCCTGAGCAGCGGCATCGGCGGGTATTTCGCCGAAGCCGTCAAGAGCGGGATCGGCAAGCTGGTCCAGACCGCGATCGGGCAGCTGCGCGCCTGAGCGGGTGCGGCGGCGGCGTGCCGCAGGACCGGCGCCGCCAGACCCGAGGTTTCCGGGCACCCGGCGTTGACTCATCCATTGTGCAGTGCATTAACTCCCGGTGAAGGAGACACCTCCTTCCAGAAGATCACAGAACAGGGAGTTCCACCATGATGCGCTGGATACCACGCGGGCTTTTTGCCGCGATGGCCGTGGCGCTGCCGCTCGCAGGGCTCAGCCCCGCGAACGCGCAGGAGGAATTGGTGCTGCGGGTCATCCCGCATGCCGACCTCAAGAACCTCGACCCCATCTGGACGACGGCCTATATCAGCCGCAACCACGGCTACATGATCTACGACACGCTCTTCGCGATGGACGAGACCATGAAGCCGCAGCCGCAGATGGTCGACACCTGGAAGGTGTCGGACGACAAGAAGACGTGGACTTTCACGCTGCGCGACGGGCTGAAATTCCACGACGGCGCGCCGGTGACTTCCGAGGACGTCATCGCCTCGCTGAAGCGCTGGGGCGTGCGTGACGGCATGGGCCAGCAGCTGATGGCCGCCATGGACGAGATGGTCGCCGTCGACGACAAGACCTTCGAGTTCCATCTGAAGGAGCCCTACGGGCTGGTGCTCGAGTTCGATCGGCAAGATCAGCTCGAACGTTCCCTTCATCATGCCGAAGCGCGTCGCCGAGACGGACCCCTTCAAGCAGATCACCGACTACACCGGCAGTGGCCCGTTCAAGTTCGAGGCCGACCAGTGGGTGCCGGGCTCAAAGGTCGTCTACACCAAGTTCAACGACTACGTGCCGCGTGACGAGCCGCCCTCCTACGCCGCCGGCGGCAAGGTCGCGAAGGTCGACAAGGTGATCTGGACCTACTTCCCCGACCAGCAGACTGCGATCAACGCGTTGATGGCCGGCGAGGTGGATTACTTCGAGCAGCCCGCCAACGACCTGGCGCCGATCCTCGAGGCCAACCCCGACATCACCGTCGAGGTCAATGATCCGCTGGGCAATATCGGTTTCGCCCGGTTCAACAGCCTGCTGCCGCCCTTCGACGACGTGGATGTCCGCCTCGCCGCCATCATGGCGATGAACCAGGAGGACTACATGAAGGGCGCGGTCGGCGACCAGAAGTGGTGGCAGACCTGTTATTCCGTGTATCCCTGCGGCACGCCGCTGGCGACCGAGGTGGGCTCGGAGGTCATGCAGGTCGGCGACGTCGACAAGGCCAAGGAGGCGCTGTCCAAGACCGGCTATGACGGCACGCCGGTGGTCATCATGCAGCCGACCGACATCCCGCTGCTCTCGGCCTTCTCGCTGATCACCGCCGAGAAGCTGCGCAATGCCGGCTTCACCGTCGACGTGCAGGCGATGGACTGGTCGACGCTGACCTCGCGCCGCGCCAAGCGAGACCCGATCAGCGACGGCGGCTGGAACATGTTCCACACTTGGTGGATCGGTGCCGACGTCTCCGACCCGATGTCGATCGCCTTCTCCGGAGACCCCGAGAAGGGCTGGTTCGGCTGGCCGACGGACGAGGAGCTCGAGAAGCTCCGGCACGACTATGCCCGCGCCGGCAGCCTCGACGAGCGCAAGGCGATCGCGGAGAAGGTGCAGCAGCGGCTCTGGGCCATCGGCGCCTCGGGCGAGCTCGGCCAGTTCTTCAACCCGGTCGCCTACCGCAATAACGTGCACGGCCTGATCAAGTCGCCGGTCCAGTTCTTCTGGAACATGTCCGTCGACCGCTGATCCACGACCTCGACCCGGCCGCCCCCGCGCGGCCGGGTCTTTCTTTCCCGGAGGTGCCGCGATGCTCGGATACGTCCTGAAACGCGTGCTGGCGACGATCCCCGTCATGATCATCGTCGCGGTGCTGGTCTTCGCACTGCTCCGGCTCGCGCCCGGCGACCCGGCCGCCGTGATCGCCGGTGACTACGCCACCGCCGCGGACGTCGCGCGCATCCGCGAGCAGCTCGGCCTCAACGATCCGATCTACATTCAGCTCTGGAAATGGGGCGTGCAGCTCGCCCATGGCGACCTTGGCACCGCGATCTTCTCGCGCAAGCCCGTCGCCGAACTGATCGGCCAGCGCATCGAGCCGACGCTGCTGCTGTCGCTGACCACCATCATCTTCTCGGTGCTGGTCGCCGTACCGCTGGGCACGATCGCCGCCTGGAAGTCGAACAGCTGGATCGACCGCTCGGTCATGCTGTTCTCGGTCGCCGGCTTCTCGGTCCCGGTCTTCGTGCTGGGCTACATTCTGATCTACCTGCTGGCGATGAAGGCGAACATCCTGCCGGTGCAGGGCTACAAGTCGCCCTTCGAGTTCGGCATCGGGCCGTTCCTGGTGCACATGATCCTGCCGACGCTGACGCTCTCGGTGATATTCATAGCGTTGATCGCGCGCATGACCCGCGCCAGCGTGATGGAGGTGCTGCAGGAGGACTATGTCCGCACCGCCCGCGCCAAGGGCCAGTCCGAGATGAAGATCCTGCTGCGCCACGCGGTCAGGAACGCCGCCGTGCCCATCGTCACGGTCATCGGCATCGGCATCGCGCTGCTGATCGGCGGCGTCGTCGTCACCGAGTCCGTCTACAACATCCCCGGTCTCGGCCGCCTCGTGCTCGACGCGGTGCTGGCGCGCGACTACCCGGTGATCCAGGGGCTGATCCTGTTCTTCAGTCTGATCTACATCCTCATCAACCTGGCCATCGACCTCAGCTACACCCTGTTCGACCCGAGGATCCGCTATTGACCCGCGAGCATGCCGTCGACAAGGGCGAGGGCGCGCTGCCGCCTGACAGCGGCGCCCCCGTCCCGACGCCCCCGCTGAGCGATGGCGAGCCGCCGCTCAGCGTCGATGACGTGCTGCCCGAGCGCGAGCACCCGTCGATCTTCGTGCTGCTCATGCGGAACCGGTCGGTCGTCTGGGGCGGCGCGCTGCTGCTGGCCATGGTGCTTATCGCGGTCATCGGGCCGTTCTTCACCGGCGGCCCGACCGACCAGAATGTGACCAGCCGCCTGCAAGCACCCTCGGCGACCTACTGGTTTGGCACCGATTTCCTGGGCCGCGACATCTTTGCCCGCGTCGTCTGGGGCGCGCGCATCTCTCTGGTCGTGGGCATCGCCGTGGCCCTGATCGCAACCATTATCGGGCTCTTCACCGGGCTGATCGCCGGCTACATCCGGACGCTCGACGCCGTCATCATGCGCGTCATGGACGGGCTGATGGCGATCCCGGCGATCCTGCTGGCCATCGCCATGATCTCGATCTCGGGCGCGACGCTGACCACGGTCGTCCTCGCCATCGTCATCCCCGAGATCCCGCGCGTCGTCCGACTCGTCCGCTCAGTCGTGCTCAGCGTGCGCGAGGAGCCCTACGTCGAGGCCGCCATCGCCTCCGGCACAAGGCTGGCGCCGATCCTGATCCGCCACATCCTGCCGAACACGATCGCGCCGCTGATCGTGCAGGCGACCTATATCTGCGGCGCGGCGATGATCACCGAGTCGATCCTCGGCTTCCTCGGCGCCGGCATTCCGCCCGAGATCCCGAGCTGGGGCAACATCATGTCCGAGGGGCGCACCTATTTCCAGCTGACGCCGTGGATCATCTTCTTCCCCGGCGCCATGCTGGCCATGACCGTGCTGGCGGTGAACATCGTCGGTGACGGGCTGCGCGACACGCTCGACCCCCGCATCGCCAGGAAGATGTGAGCATGGCCAGACCGCAGCGCACGACCAGGACTGCCGGCCAGCCGGTGCTCGAGATCCGCGACCTCTCGGTCCGCCTGCCGCGCGGCGCCGACCGCCCCTTCGCGGTGCAGGACGTCACCTTCACCGTCGGCGCCGGCGAGATCGTCTGCGTCGTCGGCGAGTCCGGCTCGGGCAAGTCCGTCACCGCCTTCACCGTCATGGGCCTGAACCCGCGCGAGTTGAAGGCCGAGCGGGGCCAGATCCTGCTCGACGGCGAGGACCTGCTGAAGAAATCCGACAGCGCGTTGCGCCGCCTGCGCGGAGAGAAGATGGCGATGATCTTCCAGGAGCCGATGACGGCTCTGAACCCGGTCATGAAGGTTGGCGACCAGATCGCCGAGATGCTCGAAATCCACTCCAGCCTCTCCGCCTCCGACCGCCGCGCCCGCGTGCTCGAGGTCATGGAGGACGTCAGCCTGCCGGACCACGAGAAGATGTACCACTCGTATCCGCACCAGCTTTCGGGCGGGCAGCGCCAGCGCATCATGATCGCGATGGCGCTCGCGCTGGAACCCGTGCTGCTGATCGCCGACGAGCCTACCACAGCGCTCGACGTCACCACGCAGGCGCAGATCCTCGAGCTGATCCAGCGACATCCAGCGCCGGCACGGCATGGGCGTGCTGTTCATCACGCATGATTTCGGCGTCGTCGCCGACATCGCCGACCGCGTCGTCGTCATGCAGCGGGGCAAGATCGTCGAGCAGGGTACGCGCGACGAGATCATCACCCGACCGCAGCACCCGTACACGAAGATGCTCATAAGCTCGGTGCCGTCGATGACGCCCGGCCACCGCGCGGACATCGAGCCAGGCGCCCCGGCGCTGGAGGCGCACGGACTGAACAAGGTCTATGGCGGCGGCGGCTTCCTGAAACGAGGCCGAGAGGTTCACGCTGCCAAGGATGTCGACCTCGTCGTCCACCGGCGAGAGACGCTGGGCGTCGTCGGCGAGTCGGGTTCGGGCAAGTCGACGGTCGCGCGCTGCATCGTCCGACTGATCGACCCGACCTCGGGCGAGGTGATGATCGAGGGCCGGAACATCGCCGACATTTCCCAGGCGGCTCTACGCTCGCGCCGGCAGGACATCCAGATCGTCTTCCAGGACCCGTACCGCTCGCTGAACCCACGCCGCACCGTCGGCCAGTCGATCCTGGAGGGCCCGATGAACTTCGGCGTCTCGGGGGCCGAGGCGCTGCGCCGTGCCCGCGACCTCATGCGCATCGTCGGCCTCGATCCCGAGGCGCTCGAGCGATTCCCGCACCAGTTCTCGGGCGGCCAGCGCCAGCGCATCTGCATCGCCCGCGCGCTGGCCATGCAGCCCAAAGTGCTGATCGCCGACGAGGCGGTCTCGGCCCTCGATGTCTCGGTGCAGGCCCAGGTGCTGGACCTGCTGGACGACGTCCGCCAGCGCTTCGACCTTGCCATGCTGTTCATCACGCACGATCTGCGCGTAGCCGCGCAGATCTGCGATCGAATCATGGTCATGCAGCGCGGCATCGTGGTGGAGCAGGGCCGTACGGCCGAGGTCTACGCGAACCCGCAGCACGAATACACACGCTCGCTGCTGGCCGCCGCGCCGGGACGTGACGTCGAGTTCGCCCGCGCCTGACCGTCCGTCGGCAGCACCTGTCAACGGCCCCGCACATGCCGGCGCCCGACAGGGTACGCCGGGGCCGGTGCGGAAAATTCCTGCTGGCCGGGCGACCGCCCGGACCGAATCTCCGTAAGGGCCGCGCGGACGGCGCGGTGGGGAGTTCGGCCGCCTATTCGACCAGTGTCACCGAACCCGGGACCTCGATCGTCGGCCCCGCCGTGCTTTCGCAACTGATGTCGATGGTTCCGCTGCCGCTGAACGTCACCGTGTCGGTGACGAATTGCGTGCACCCGTGCATCGAGGTCTGCGCGCTGCCGGAAAGCGTCAGGTGCGATGCCGGCGCATAGATCGCCCCGTCGATCGTCGAACCGAAATTGCCATTGATCGTGTGGCTGGCTGTCGTGGCGTCCCGGCTGCCGAAGATCAGAATGCCGGCATAGGGACCGGCTGTCGGCGCCGAGAGGTCGACCGACGCGGTGCCGTTGAACCGCAGGTTCACCCCCTCGGCCAGGTAGAACACCACGCCTTCTCCCGCGATCGTCGCGTTCGAGTTGATGTTGAAATCGCCGCCCTCGATCAGGTACAGTCCCGGGGCGAACTGAACCGTCCCGCGCAGGCTCAGCCCGCTGCAGTAGCGTCTCGACATCATCCCGCTGGCGTGCGCTTCGGTCGGGGTGACGACCGTCGTCGCATTGTTCCGCCCGACATCGCCCGACTGACACGCCCCGGTCAGCGCCGGCTCCTCGACATCGGCGAAGGGATCGGCAACCGGCGCCGCGTGCTCGCGCAGGTGCTCGCAGACGACGCTGAGGTTGCCGGTCGTCACGGCGGTGCCGGACGTCTGGATACAGTTCGCGGAGACGCTGGAGCCGTTGCCCGACATGATGAACGAGGTCCCGGCGGCATTCGAGATCATGTCGCAGAGCGTCAGGGTCGAATCGGAGGAACCGGTCACCGTGATCGCGCCCTCAGCCGTTCGGCTCAGCGCCAGCACGCAGCCGCTGCCGCCCGACTGGACCACAGCCACCGCGCGCGCCGAGATCAGGACGGGGTTGCTGCTGTAGATGGCCGTGAACATCCGCGGCACCGATTGCGTGACGACGGCCTCGACCGCGTTGTCCTCGCCTGCATAGGCGCCGGATGTCGGCGGCACGTTCAGCGCAACGCCGGTGCTCCCGGGTCCCCCCGAACTCCGCGACCAGATAGTCCGCGGTCTGCTCCATCGACCCGGTGTCTTCACCCGTCGCCATCCGCTTTCCCGCGCCATGCGCGGCGACGTCCGCGGCGTTCTGCAGCTTGCGCTGGGTCAGGTACCAGTACCCGGATTCGGCCCCCAGTCCCATCGCGCCGATCAGGATCGGGGCAAGGACCGCGACAATCACCGCGACGGCACCCGCCTCGCAGGCCAGCAGCCTGACGCTGCGGCCCCGGCGGAGCGATCGGAAAAGTCGGGTGGCTATGGTCATGCTGTGTCACCGGGATCCCAGAACGCGCTGGCGCCAGCCCGAAGCATGTAACCCCGACGGCTGGTCGGCCGAATCCGGCCGTTCCCGATCGTCTCTCAGGTGACTTAACGGAAGATGAAGCGCGACCGCATCGCCGGCCGCGGCGCGCACGGATGTCGGCTACAGGCGCGGCGCCTCGGCTGCCCTGATTTATCGGCATGTGGATACCCCGGGGGGACCGGCGACGTTGACCCGGTGCGACGGCGGCGCCTAGCCTTCGACCATGACAGACACCACGAACCTCCCGCTTTCGGGCATCCGTGTCCTCGACCTGACCCGCGCGCTGGCCGGTCCGTTCTGTGCAATGGTGCTGGGCGACCTCGGTGCCGATGTCGTCAAGGTCGAGCCGACGCCGGACGGCGAGATGACCCGCAGCTGGGGGCCGTTCCAAGACGGCACCAGCGTCTATTACCTCAGCATCAACCGTAACAAGCGCAGCCTGGCGCTGGACTTCCGCAAACCGGAGGCGCTGGACCTGATCCGTGACATGGCGCGTAGCGCCGACGTCGTCATCGAGAATTTCCGCCCCGGTGCGATGAAGTCGATGGGGCTGTCCTCGGACAGCCTCCTCGCCGACAACCCGCGGCTGGTCTACGCCAGCGTTACCGGCTTTGGTCACGACGGGCCCTATGGCGACTGGCCGGGCGTTGACCAGATCGCGCAGGGCATGTCGGGCCTCATGTCGATCACCGGCCAGCCGGACGGCGATCCGACGCGCCTCGGCATGCCGATCGGCGACGTCTGCGCCGGCATGTGGATCGCCATCGGCATCCAGGCGGCGCTGATGCAGCGGCAGGCCACGGACCGCGGCCAGCGCGTCGAGACCTCGCTGCTGGCCGGTCTCGTCGGCATGCTGAACGTGCAGGGCCAGCGCGAGCTCAGCCTCGGCGACACGCCGCGCCGGCAGGGCAACGATCATCCGGTGATCGTTCCCTATGGCGGCTTCCACGCCGCCGACGGCCCGTTCAACTTGGCGGCGCTGACAAACGAGATGTGGGCTCGGCTCTGCCGGCTGACCGGCCTCGACGACATGATCGACGACCCGGACTACATCGACAACGGGGCACGGATGCGGAACCGCGAGGAGATGAAGCGTCGCCTCAACGCCGTCTTCGCCCAGCGCCCGCGCATGCATTGGGTCGATGCGCTGGTGAAGCTCGGCCTCCCCGCCGGGCCGATCTACGACATGCCCGATGTCTTCGAAGACCCGCAGGTCAGGCACGCCGGCATGGTCGAGACGATCGAGCACCCGCAGATCGGCCCCCTGAAGCTGCTGTCGAACCCGCTTCGCCTCGACTCGATTGGCCCGAAGACCATTCGGATGCCGCCGCCGATCCTCGGACAGCACTCGGCCGAGGTGCTGGCCGACTACGGCATCGACGATGCCCGCATCGCCGCGCTCTGCAAGGGCGAGGTCGTCGCCGTCCACCGGATGCCCGACCATGCTGGCGCGTGACCTCGCTTATGTCGCGCTGGTGGCGCGCGACCCGGCAGCACCCGCCGCGGTGTTCGACCGCCTCGGCCTGCCGCGGCACGATCTCGATGACGGCCACGGCGGCACGGTCCCCGCCTTCTCCGCGGGCGAGAGCGCGCTCGTCCTTTTCCCCGAGGGTCATGCCCATGTCGGAGAGGACGCCCGCCCCGGTGTCCACCACATCGCGCTCTGCGCGCCCGACCTGGCCGGGGCCCTGGCCCAAGCCGGCGAGATCGCCGGCGCCAGCCCCGCCGCGCCACGTCCCGGCCTCGCCGGTCGGCGCCGCGTCTCACTGCACCGTGCGCAGCTCTCCGGCGTCCGCACCTTCGTGACCGAGCCGCTCGACATCGCCCCCGGCCGCTCCGCCGCCATCGAGCGCATCGACCATCTCGGTGTCGCCTCGGAGGACAACCGCACCGCCATCGGCGTCTGGTGCGACCGCCTCGGTTGCCCGCTCGAGAGCCAGCAGACCGACATGGAGGTCGCCATCGCCGTCGAGAGCTTCACCTCGGACCGGCACGGCGTGATCTACCACACCCGCCCGCCGGTGCCGGTCGGGGGCCTGCGGGTCGCGTTCGTCACCGTCGGCGACACCGAGCTGGAGTTCCTGCAGAACTTCGACCCCAGCCACCCGGCGGTGGTCGAGCGCGGCAAGGCCGGCACGACGCGGCAGGACCAGGGCGCCATCGGCCGCTTCATCGCCAGGCGCGGCCCGGGCCTGCACCACCTGGCCTTCAAGACCCCCGACATCGACGGCGTGCTGGCCGATCTCGGCCGGGCCGGTGTGCCGCTGATCGACCGGACCGGTCGCCCCGGCTCGCGCGCCGGGCGCATCGGCTTCCTTGACCCCGCCGGCACAGGTGGCATTCTCATCCACTTCGATGAGCGCCCGTAGACAAACAGTCGCCGCGGCCATGGTCGCCTGCCTCGCCGCCCCGGCCCTGGCGGGCGAGGCCGACGTCGTCGCCGTCGACGCGACGCAAATCGGCGGGACGTGGCGCTTCGACGTCACCATCCGCCATGCAGACGAGGGGTGGGACCATTACGCCGACCAGTGGCGCGTGCTCGGCCCCGACGGCACCGTCTTCGGCACCCGCGAGCTCGCCCACCCGCATGTCGACGAGCAGCCGTTCACCCGCTCGCTCTCCGGCGTCGCCATCCCGCCCGGCGTCCACACGGTCACGATCGTGGCGCGCGACAGCGTGCATGGCCAGGGCGGCGCAACAATGTCGGTGGATTTGGGAAATTAGGCGCGCGGCGGGGTGAAATCCCGCCCTAAATCCGCTCCTGCGCGGCCAGCCCCCGCAGGGTTCTCTCTCAGCGCCGCCGAAGGAGGCGCGCCAGGGCCAGCAATGCAATGGCCGCCCAGATCACCTCGATGAGGACGGCGCCGGGGTTCGGCCGGAACCACAGCGAATACAGCAGCAGCGCGGCCCCGCCCAGGTTCATCAGCTGGTAGCGCGCGCCCCTCGGGGTCGATCATCCGCCGCGAGACCATGAAATAGGCGGCGCAGATCACCAGCGCGCCCAGCGTGCCGACCGCGTCTGCGACGCCCAACTCCGTCAGCATCGCGGGATGCGCGGCGCGCGGCCCCGCGGCGAAGAGCGCACGGGCCCGCCGCGGGCGGGGCCGGCGGTCTGCCTCACCCGGCCCGTGCCGCCATGGCCTGCACGACCGCATCGCCCATCTCGGCGGTCGATGCCGGCTCCTTGCCCTTCGGCGCCAGGTCGGCAGTGCGCACGCCCGCGTCCAGCACGTCGTTGACGGCACCCTCCAGCATGTCCGCCTCGGCGCCCAGGTCGAACGAATAGCGCAGCGCCATGGCAAAGCTCAGGATGCAGGCACACGGGTTGGCGATCCCCTTGCCGGCGATGTCGGGCGCAGAGCCATGCACCGGCTCGTAGAGCGCCTTCGGCCGCCCGTTCGCCATTGGCGCCCCCAGGCTGGCCGAGGGCAGCATCCCCAGTGAGCCGGTCAGCATCGCCGCGCAGTCGCTCAGGATATCGCCGAACAGGTTGTCGGTGACGATCACGTCGAACTGCTTGGGGTTGCGTACCAGCTGCATGGCGCCGTTGTCGGCATACATGTGGCTCAGCTCGACGCCGGGGTATTCCTCGTCATGGACCTTCTGCACCTCCTCGCGCCACAGGATGCCGGCCTCCATGACGTTGGCCTTCTCCATCGAGCAGACGCGGTTCGACCGCTTGCCCGCCAGTTCGAAGGCCGAGCGGGCGACGCGGCGGATCTCCTCGGTCGTATAGCGGTGCGTGTTGATGCCGACGCGCGTGCCGTCGTTCAGCTCGGTGATGCCGCGCGGCTCGCCGAAATACATGCCGCTGGTCAGCTCGCGCACGATCATGATGTCGAGGCCGGCCACGACCTCGCGCTTCAGCGACGAGTAGTCCGCCAGCGCGTCGAAGCACTGGGCGGGCCGCAAATTGGCGTAGAGGTCCATCTCCTTGCGCAGCCGCAGCAGGCCGCGCTCGGGCTTCAGCGAGAAGTCGAGATCGTCCCACTTCGGCCCGCCGACCGCGCCCAGCAGCACCGCGTCGACCGCCTGCGCCTTTTCCATGGTCTCGTCGGCCAGCGGCTTGCCGTGCTGCTCGTAGGCGGCGCCGCCGACCAGGTCCTCCTGCACGTCGAAGCTCAGCCCGCGGTTGGCGTCCAGCCAGTCGATGACCTTGCGGACTTCGGCCATGACTTCCGGCCCGATGCCGTCGCCCGGCAGGATCAGCAGACTCATCGACATGGCAGCGCTCCCCGTGATTTGCCGGCGGACATAAGCCTGGATGCGCGCGGCAGATCAAGCCGCAACGCGCGCACCGGCGCGCTCTATCGGCCGGTCGATGCGATCACGATGCGATCACGACCCCACCACCCGCAGCGTCAGGTTGATGCGCCCGCCGCCAGGCAGCAAGGTGCCTTGCCCGAACATCACCCGGTCGATTCCGTGGAACGCGAGCCGCGCCGGCCCGCCCATCACCGCGACGTCGCCCGAGTACAGGATGGTTGACATCGTCGGCCCCTTGCGTTCGCTGCCGCCCATCCGGAACCGCGCCGGATCGCCCAGCGAGATCGACACGACCGGCGCGTCGAACTCGACCTCGTCGCGATCCTGGTGCAGCCCCATGCGCGCGCCGTCGCCATACCAGTTCACCAGGCAGCAGTCCGGATCGCCCGGCCAGCCCGAGACGGCGCGCCAGACCGCCAGCACGCTGTCCGGGATCGGCGGCCAGGGCTCGCCCGTCTCCGGGTGGCTCTCCGAATAGCGGTACCGCCCGCGCTCGATGATCCACCCGACCCGACCCGCCGAGGTCATGCGCACGCTCATCGGCTTGCCCCAGGGCGTGACGGGCCGCACCAGCGGCGCGGCAGCGACGATGCCGCGCACGTCCTCCAGCGTGACCCGCTGCGCCGGTCCGTCCAGCCAGCCGCGATGAATCAGGAACCCGCCGATCGTCTCTGGCATTGATCCTCCGACCCTCTCGTTGCCACGCCAGGCCCTGCCCCGGCAGATTCCGGCGGAGCCCCGGTTGCGACCCCAAAACGCCCCGCCTATATACCGTTTCGAAGCATTCCCTCACGGTTCCGTGACGCTCGGAATGCCGCAATCCAGGGATGGGCCGAGGGGGGCCGAAACTCGGACCCGAGTGCCCTTATCGCCAAGAGGAAAGAGAAGCATGTCCAAAGTCATCGGTATCGACCTCGGAACGACGAACTCGTGCGTCGCCATCATGGACGGCGCCACCCCGCGCGTCATCGAGAACGCCGAGGGCGCACGCACGACCCCGTCGATGGTCGCCTTCACCAATGACGGCGAGCGCCTTGTCGGCCAGCCCGCCAAGCGCCAGGCCGTCACCAACCCCGACAGCACGCTGTTCGCCGTCAAGCGCCTGATCGGGCGCCGCTACTCGGATCCGACCGTGACCAAGGACAAGGGCATGGTCAGCTACAAGATCGTCGAGGGCAAGAACGGCGACGCCTGGGTCGAGGCGCGCGGGGAGAAGTATTCGCCCAGCCAGATCTCGGCCTTCATCCTGCAGAAGATGAAGGAGACTGCCGAGAGCTATCTGGGCGAGAAGGTCGAGAAGGCCGTCATCACGGTCCCCGCCTACTTCAACGACGCCCAGCGCCAGGCCACCAAGGACGCCGGCAAGATCGCCGGCCTGGAAGTGCTGCGCATCATCAACGAGCCGACGGCCGCCGCGCTCGCCTACGGGCTCGACAAGGAGACGTCCAAGACGATCGCCGTCTACGATCTCGGCGGCGGCACCTTCGACATCTCGATCCTCGAGATCGACGAGGGCCTGTTCGAGGTGAAGTCGACGAACGGCGATACCTTCCTGGGCGGCGAAGATTTCGACATGCGCCTCGTCGAGTACTTCGCGGCCGAGTTCCAGAAGGAGCAGGGCGTCGATCTGAAGAAGGACAAGCTCGCCCTCCAGCGCCTCAAGGAGGCCGCAGAGAAGGCCAAGATCGAGCTCAGCTCCGGCGCCCAGACCGAGATCAACCTGCCCTACATCACGGCCGACGCGTCGGGTCCCAAGCACCTGACGATGAAACTGACCCGCGCGAAGTTCGAAAGCATCGTCGATGACCTGATCAAGCGCACGATCGACCCATGCAAGGCCGCGCTCAAGGATGCCGGGCTGACCGCTTCGGACATCCAGGAGGTCGTGCTGGTCGGCGGCATGACGCGGATGCCCAAGGTCGTCGAGACGGTGAAGCAGTTCTTCGGTCGCGAGCCCCACAAGGGCGTGAACCCGGACGAGGTCGTGGCGCTGGGCGCCGCCATCCAGGCCGGCGTGCTGCAGGGCGACGTCAAGGACGTGGTGCTGCTCGACGTCACGCCGCTGTCGCTGGGCATCGAGACCAAGGGTGGCATCTTCGACCGGCTGATCGACCGCAACACGACGATCCCGACCAAGAAGTCCAAGATCTACTCGACGGCCGAGGACAACCAGAACGCCGTGACGATCCGGGTCTTCCAGGGCGAGCGCGACATCGCCGAGCACAACAAGCTGCTGGGTCAGTTCAACCTGGAAGGGATCCCCCCGGCGCCGATGGGCATGCCGCAGATCGAGGTGACCTTCGACATCGACGCCAATGGCATCGTGAATGTCAGCGCCCAGGACAAGGGCACCGGCAAGCAGATGCAGATCACGATCCAGGCGTCGGGCGGCCTGTCCGAGACCGAGATCGACAAGATGATGAAGGAGGCCGAGGAGAACGCCGAGGCCGACAAGCAGCGCCGCGAGCTGGTCGAGGCGAAGAACCAGGGCGAAAGCCTGGTGCACGCGACCGAGAAATCGTTGGCCGAGCACGGCGACAAGGTCGACGAGGGCACCCGCGACGCCATCACCGCCGCCGTCACCTCGCTGAAGGAGGCGATGGAGGGCGAGGACCTCGAGACGATCCGCGCCCGCTCGCAGTCGCTGGCCGAGGCGTCGATGAAGCTCGGCGAGGCGATCTACAAGGAGCAGCAGGCGGAGGCCACCGCCCAGAGCGACGGCGGCGACCAGGGCGGCTCCTCCGAGGACGAGGGCGTCGTCGACGCCGAGTTCACCGACGTGACGGACGACGACCGCAAGGCGTCCTGAACGCGTCACGGTGAACCGCGGAAATGAACAGGAAGGCGGGCATGTCTGACGACGTGGCCGCCTTCGGCTTTTATTCCCTCCCACCCTCTGCCGAACGGCTCCGCCGCCTCGCCGCCGGTCTTGGCCAGGGGGCGCTGGCCCGCCGCGCCCGCTCGGTTCTGCGCCGCATCGCCGCGCTCGGCCGCCGCGGCCCGTTCGACGTCGAACCCTTCCCGGGCCAACGTGCCCGCCTCTACCCGGCCGAGAACCTCAGCGACAAACGTGTCTTCGCCGGCGCCGCCGCCTGGGACAGGGTCGAGCGCGCCGCGCTTGCCACCGCGCTTCGCTGCGGCCCGCGCCCGGCGTATTTCGTCGACGCGGGCGCCAATGCCGGCCTCTACACGCTGGCCATGCGCGCCGAGGTCCCGGGCCTCCGCGTCCTCGCCATCGAGCCGGACGCCGAGAACCTCGTGCGCCTCCACTTCAACCTCGCAGCCTCGGGCGCCAGCGCCGATGTCACCGTGGCTCCCGTCGCGCTGTCGGACCACGCCGGCACGATCCGGATCGCCACCGAGGCGACCAATCGCGGCGAACTGGCGGAACACCCCGACGGCGCCTCCGTCCAGACGCGTCCTCTGCTCGATCTGGTGCGCGAATATGACTTCCCGCGCGTCGATGCGCTGAAAATCGACATCGAGGGCTTGGAGATGCAGGTCCTCGGTCACTATTTCCACACCGCGCCCCGGGCGCTGTGGCCGCGCTGCGTCGTGCTCGAGGCTCGGCACGGGGAGGAGACGCCGGCGCTGGCACACCTGCTGGCGCTGGGCTACGAAATTCAGGAACGAACCCGGCTGAACGCGGTGCTGTCCATGCCCGCCGACGGCCCGGACGACGTCGAGGACACAGGCGATGCGCATGTCGACCAAGCGTGATTACTATGACGTGCTCGGAGTCGAGCGCAAAGCGTCGGGCGAGGAGATCAAGAAAGCCTACCGCCGCAAGGCGAAGGAACTGCACCCCGACCGCAACAGCGACAACCCGAACGCCGAGTCCCAGTTCAAGGAGGTCAACGAGGCCTACGACGTCCTGAAGGACCCGCAGAAGAAGGCCGCCTACGACCAGTTCGGCCACGCCGCCGTCGACGGCTCGATGGGCTCGGGCGCGCGCGGCGCGCACGGCGCCGAGTTCGGCAGCGCCTTCTCCGACGTGTTCGAGGACCTGTTCGGCGACTTCATGGGTGGTCGCGGTGGCCGGCGCGCCGGCGCGCGGCGCGGCGCCGATCTCCGCTACAACCTGGCCGTGACGCTCGAGGAGGCGTTCACCGGCAAGCAGGCGACCATCACCGTGCCCGGCGCGGTCGAGTGCGACGCGTGCAAAGGCACGGGCGCTGCCGGCGGCGCGCAGCCGCAGAGCTGCCCGACCTGTGCCGGCATGGGAAAGGTGCGCGCCCAGCAGGGCTTCTTCACGATCGAGCGAACCTGCCCGACCTGCAAGGGCCAGGGCACGATCATCAAGGATCCCTGCCGCTCCTGCGCCGGCGCGGGCCAGGTCCGCAAGGAGCGGGCGCTGTCGGTCCAGGTGCCGCCCGGTGTCGAGACGGGGACGCGTATCCGCCTCGCCGGCGAGGGCGAGAACGGCCCGCGTGCCGCCGCGCCGGGCGATCTCTACATCTTCCTCGACGTCCAGCCGCACCCGATCTTCGAGCGTGACGGCCCCAATCTCTACTGCCGTATCCCGGTGCCGATGACGACCGCCGCCCTCGGCGGCGAGATCGAGGCGCCGACGCTCGACGGCGGCCGAACCCGGGTGAAGGTCCCGCCGGGCGTCCAGTCCGGCAAGCAGCTCCGTCTGCGCGGCAAGGGCATGCCCGCCCTGCAACGCGCCGGCACCGGCGATCTCTATATCGAGCTTGCTGTCGAGACCCCGGTGAACCTGACGCGGCGCCAGGAAGAACTGCTCCGCGAATTCGAGGACCAAGGCCGCAACAACAGCCCCGAAAACCAGGACTTCTTCTCGAAGGTCAAGGACTTCTGGGAGCGGATGCGGGGATAAGGGTCAAACCGCCCGCTGATGGCGACGACTGAAAGCGTCAGCTGGCCGCGCGGTCGGCCGGGCGAAGCATCTCGCGCAGCCCCTGACGCGCGCGCTCGACTCGGCCGCGAACAGCCGCCGCGGTCTCGGTGAGGTCGACCGGCCCGTCCGAGCCAATCACCGTCAGGCGCGGTGCCCGCGGCTGGCGGCCGCCATCGGCCGGCAACTCGACTTCCGAGATCGGCGCCGTGCCGAACAGCAGCTCTACCCCGTCTGCCTCGTCGGCCTCGACCGTCAGGTCTATGATGTTCCGGCCATCCATGCCGCACGCGTGCAGGACGCCGATGTGGACGAACTCAAGCCCGACGATCTGTCCGGTGGCGCAGGTATTTTCCATCACTTCGTCCTCCCGATCCGTGCCAATTCCTTGCGCCAATTCTATACTCCGCCGCATTCGCCGCAACGGACTCGCCGTTTGACAAACGAACCGGAGGGCCCCGGTGCAACCAATCGGCGAGCGATCCGCCAAGGCATTGATTTTCCTGGGCTGAAACGTTCGCGGAGCCTTTTGCATCCTGCACACTTCCGGGCGCCCGGAGCCGGACGCACACGCCAAGCCGGGCGAGGAGGGGCGGGGAGCGACTCAGCCCGATGCCGATGCAGACGGGGCGACTCGCGCCGCCTTCCAAGCTCCGCGGCGCCGGCATTGAACGCCCCGACCGCGACGGCGGGCCCGTCAGAGTGCCTTGCGGGCCGCCAGCGCGGCCGAGATGGTGCCCTCGTCGAGATAGTCGAGTTCGCCACCGATCGGCACGCCCTTGGCGAGCGAAGTGACCGAGGCGCCGCTGCCTTCGAGGTACTCGGCGACGACATGCGCCGTGGTCTGCCCCTCGACGGTGGCGTTGAGGGCGAGGATGACTTCAGTGATGCCGTCGGCGCGGACGCGGGCGGCTAGCTCGGGGATTCGCAGCGCTTCTGGCGTGACGCCGTCCAGCGCGTTCAGGAGCCCACCGAGGACATGGTAGCGGCCGCGGAAGACGGCGGCGCGCTCCAGCGCCCAGAGGTCGGCGACATCGGCGACGACGCAGAGCGTAGCGGTCGCGCGGCGCGGGTCGGCGCAGATGGCGCAGATCTCCGAGGTCGTCAGGTTGTCGCAGACGCGGCAGGTGCGGACGGTGCGCGCGACCTCGTCCAGCGCGGCGGCCAGCGGCACCATCAGCCGCTCTCGTCGCCTGACCATGTGCAGCGCGGCGCGCCGGGCCGAGCGCGGGCCGAGGCCCGGCAACTTCGCCATCAGCTCGATCAGCTTCTCAATTTCCGGGGCGCCGGACATCAGGACATCGGGTGGGCGGTGGCAGAAGATCGTCCAGTCGCGACGGAGGATAACGGCGGGACCGCGCAAACCGACCCGTTCCATCCGTCCCTCGGCTCGACGACGGAATCTCGCCCGGCCGAGCCGGGCGATATCAAAGAGAGGTGGTGCTGGAGCAATGTCATCGCCTGGCTGCTAGGTAGCCGCCATCTCGCGCTCGACGACGCCGGTCAGGCAGCCGACGGCGCCGGCCGCCTTGCGAAGCTCGGTGACGGGGGTGTCGGCGACCTCGATGCCGAGCGTCTCGTACCAGGCGCGAGTCGCGGCGTTGCCGGCCGGCATCAGGATGCGGCGCGGGCCGAGGGTGACGAAGTTGAGCGCGCGGTTCGCCTGGGCCTCGTCGGCGACGGGCAGGAACTCGACCGCGTAGCCGCGCTCGCGCAGCGCCGTGACGGCGCGGTGCGGCGTGCGGCGCGGCCAGGCGATGGCCAGGTCTCGGTCGACGATGCGCAGCATGCCCATCAGGTGCATGGTACCGAAGGGCATGTCGACGGCGATGGCCTCGACGCCGATCTCGGCAAGCGTCGCGGCGATCTGGCGGGCGGCCTGCGGGTTCGTGCGCAGGCCGAGGCCGAGCAGCACGTTGGACGCGTCGATCCACATCAGGTCGGCGCCCTCGAAGGTGGCCGCGCCGGTCAGCGTGCGCAGGATCGGCACGCGGGCGGCAGGTCAGCGCGGCGGCGACGGCGACCTCCTCGCCGGCGCGCACGGTCGAGGCCGGGCGGGCGAGGATCGCGCCCTCGGGCGTCATCGCGAACAGGTCGGCGCAGAACATGCGGTTGGGCGTCGGCCGCGCGGCGTCGGGCACCTCCAGCACCGTTACGCCGGCAGCACGGTAGGCGTCAGCCATCGCGTCGTGCTCGGCCTGGGCGCGGGCGAGGTCGAGGACCTCGAGCTGCTGTGCGGCATCGACGTCGTCGACGACGATCTCGGCGCCCGGCCGGCGCAGGAGGACGGTCTTCAGCGGGCGCCACTCGCTGTCGATGCCGCCAGCCCAGAGGCGGCCGATCTCGGCCGCGTGCGTGGCGGTGCGCGGCGACCAGCCGGGACCGCCATAGGCGGCGGTGCAGAAGGTCGAGCCGAGCTGGCTGCCGCCCCCACCCATCCCGGCATTGTCCACGCCTCGCCCCCCCGGCGGGGGAGAGGATGCCAACGGAAAGGCGAGGGCGTCGACGGGGACGTCGTTCACGGGATCAGCCGAACGGCAGCTTCATGCCGGGGGGCAGTGCCAGACCCTCGGTGACCTTGGCGAGCTCGGCCTGGCCCGCCTCGCGCGCCTTCCGGATGGCGTCGTTGACGGCGGCGACAATCAGATCCTCGAGCACCGCCTTCTCCTCGCCGCCCGACAGCAGCGAGGGATCGACCGAGAGGGTTCGCACGTCGCCCTCGGCGTTGGCGCGGGCGGTGACCATGCCGGCGCCGGCGGAGCCATCGGCCTCGATCGCCTTCAGACGCTCCTGCGCCTCGGCCATCTTCGCCTGCATCTCCTGGGCCTGCTTCATCAGCTTGCCCATGTCGCCCAGACCTTTCAGCATTCAGAACTCCTCCTCGAACGGGTCGCCATCGTCCAGCAAATCATCCACCAGATCGCCCTCCATGTCGTCCGCTTCGGGCGCGGGCGCAAGGATGTCGGCCTGCGGTTCCGAGGCCAGCGGGCGCACCAGGCTGACGCGGGCGCCGGGAAAGCTCGCCAGGGCGGCGGCGACCAGCGGGTGGTTCTCCGCCTCGGCGCGGAGGGCATCGAGCTCTCGGCGGCGCTCGTCGGCGACGGTGGGCGCGCCCTCCGCATCGCTGACCGAGACTCCCCAGCGGGCGCCGGTGAGCCCGCGCAGCGTCTGGCCAAGCCGGCCGGCGAGGTCGGCGGGTGCGCCGTCGGCGGGGTTGAACTCGATGACGCCGGGACGGTAGCGGACGAGGCGGACGAATTCCTCGACCTCCGCCAGCAGCTTGATGTCGCGCGCCTCGCGGATCAGGGCCAGCACGTCGGCAAAGCGGGCGAACCCGGCCAGCGCGGCGGATTCCGGGGCATGGCCCGGGGTCGGGGACGGCGGCGACTGTGGTGCGCGCTCGGCGGCGGGAACCACGGACAGCGCAGCGGACGGGCCCCCGCCGCCCCGCGGACCGCGCCCGGCGCCCGGCGGGGCGGGCGTGCGCGTTGCCCCGTCCTCGGTCAGCTTGCGGACAAGTTCGTCTGGCGGCGGCAGCTCGGCGACGTGGGTCAGGCGGATGACGGCCATCTCGGCGGCCATCATGGCGTTCGGCGCCAGCGCCAGCTCCTCGAGCGCCTTGAGGAGCATCTGCCAGGCGCGGGTCAGCACGCGCATCGACAGGCGCCCGGCCAGGTCGCGGCCACGCTCGCGCTCGCCGGGCGAGACGGTCGGGTCGTCGGCGGTCTCGGCGGCGATCTTCAGGACCGAGATCCAGTGCGTCAGCTCGGCGAGGTCGCGCAGCACGATGCCCGGATCGGCGCCGTCGGCGTATTGCCGGCCAAGCTCGGCCAGCGCCCCGGCCGCGTCGCCGCGCATGATCGCCTCGAACAGGTCGATGACGCGGCCCCGGTCGGCGAGGCCCAGCATGGCGCGGACGGCATCGGCGTCGATCTCGGCCTCGCGGCCATGCGCGATCGCCTGGTCGAGCAGCGACAGCGCGTCGCGCACCGAGCCCTCGGCAGCGCGGACAATGAGCCCGAGCGCGTCGTCCGAGAGCGTCGCGCCCTCCTGCCCGGCGATGCCGCGCAGATGGGCCAGCATCGCCTCGGTCTCGATCCGGCGGAGATCAAAGCGCTGGCAGCGGCTGAGCACCGTCACCGGAACCTTGCGGATCTCGGTCGTCGCCATGATGAAGACGACATGCGGCGGCGGCTCTTCCAGCGTCTTGAGGAGCGCGTTGAACGAGTTGGTGCTGAGCATGTGCACCTCATCGATGATGTAGACCTTGTAGCGGACATCGGCCGGGCGGTAGCGCACCGCCTCGTTGATCTCGCGGATGTAGTCGACGCCGGTGTTCGACGCGGCGTCCATCTCGATGACATCGACATGGCGGCCCGCCGCGATCGCCCTGCAGGCGTCGCATTCCCCGCAGGGGTCGATGGTCGGGCGGTCGCCGCGCTGGCAGTTCAGCCCCTTGGCGATGATGCGCGCGGTCGTCGTCTTGCCGACGCCGCGGACGCCGGTCAGGATGAAGGCGTGCGCGATGCGGTCGTATTCGAAGGCGTTGGTCAGCGTGCGGACCATCGCCTCCTGTCCGATCAGGTCGCGGAAGTGCCCGGGCCGGTATTTCCGCGCGAGCACCTGGTAGGCGGGAGAGTCGATCGTCGCCTCCTGTTGCTGGCGGTTCGGGCGGCCGGGCGCTACGCTGCGGGATCGGGCGGAGAGTATGGCCGGCGCCGTGCCGCCGCAAGGCCGGGCGCAACGGGTGCGGACGAGGCGGCGCGTGCCGTCGGCTGCCGGGCCGGCTCACCGCGCCCCGACGCGGCGCCTCGCTTCAGATCCGGTCCGAAACCGGGCTGGGCTGCTCCGCCGGCCCGGCCGGCGCGTTGCCCGAGAGGATGTCCCGGATTTCGGTCAGCAGGCGGACATCGGCCGCCGGCTCGGGGGTCGCGGGCGAGGCGGGCGCGTCCTCGGCCTGCTTGCGCAGCCTGTTGGTCGCGCGGATCAGGAAGAACAGGATCCAGGCGACGATGATAAAGCTGATGCAGGCGTTGACGAACAGCCCGTAGTTCAGCGTCGGCGCGCCGGCCGCCTGCGCGTCGGCCAGGCTGGCGTAATCGTTCGGGCCGAGGTTCACGAAGAAATTCGAGAAGTCGATGCCGCCGGTGATCACGCCCAGGATCGGGTTGATGATGTCCTTGACGAAACTGCTGACGATCGAGGTAAAGGCGGCGCCGATGACGATGCCCACACCCATGTCGACGACGTTGCCCTTGACCGCGAAGTCCTTGAATTCGTCCAGCATGCTCATGTTCGCCCCTCCCCAGGTGCCGCTCGGGAAGGTAGCTTCGGGTCTGACCCCCGTCAAAGGGGAAATCGCGTTGCCGGCCGCGGGCGCGGCGGCGGGTTGGCACCCACCCTCCGCGATCCTATAGGGTGGGTGCCAGCCCACCATCGACCTCACCGGCGCAGCTCGGCCCCCGTCGCCTTCGCCACCGCATCGAGGATGCGGCTGCCGACCGCCTCGATCTCGGCCTCGGTCAGGGTGGCCTCGCGCGGCTGCAGGCGGACCGAGATGGCGACCGACTTGCGGCCCTCGCCCAGCTGCTCGGCGGCGCGGCGGCCGGCGAAGACGTCGAAGACCTCGACGCTGTCGATCAGCGCCTTGTCGGCGCCGCGGGCGGCGCGCAGGATGGCATCGGCCTCGACCCGTTCGTCGACGACGAAGGCGAAGTCGCGCTCGACGGCCTGGAAATTCGAGGAGTCGAGCGCCGGGCGCGCCGTGCCCTTCGCGCGGCTCGCCGGCAGCCGGTCGAGGTAGACCGTCACGGCGACGCCCGGCCCCTTCGCGTCCATCGCCTGCAGCACGCGCGGGTGCAGCTCGCCGAACTCGGCCAGCACCAGCTTCGGCCCCAGCTTCAGCACGGCCGAGCGGCCGGGATGGAACCAGCCCGGCGCATCGCGCGCGATCATCAGCTTGCCGACGGGGGCGCCCAGCGCGGCCAGCACCGCCTCGGCATCGGCGCGGGCGTCCCAGAGGTCGACGGGCCGCCGCGCGCCCGACCAGTGCCGCGGCGCCGTCGTGCCCAGCCTGACCGCCGAGGCGGCGGTCTGCTGCTCGCCCGGCTGCGGCCCGGCATAGCCGGCGCCGACCTCGAACAGGCCGATCCCGTCGGCGCCCTGCGCCTGGTTGCGCGCCGCCGCCGCCAGCACGCCCGGCAGGGCCGAGGGGCGCATGTGGCTCATCTCCGACGAAATCGGGTTGTCCAGCCGCATCTCGGCGCCACCGCCCCCGAACAGGCGCGCCTGGTCCTCCGACACGAAGGAGTAGGTGATGCACTCGTTCAGCCCGCGCGCCGCCAGCGTACGCCGGGCGTCGCGCTCGCGGCCCTGCGCCTGCGTCAGCACACGGCGGCCGACGCCGGGCAGGCGCGGCAGCGGCTTCGATTCGAGCCCTGACAGCGAGGCGACGCGGGCGATCTCCTCGACGAGGTCGGCCTCGCCGCGGATGTCCGGGCGCCAGGAGGGCGGCGAGACGGTCATGTCCTGCTCGTCGTCGCCAGCGGGCACCAGCCCCGTCGACGGCGCCATCGAGGCGGCGGCGATGATCGCGATCGTCGGGTCCTCGACCGCAAAGCCGAGGTCGGACAGGATCTGCGCCTGCCGGGCACGGTCGACGTCCAGCCCGACCAGCGAAGCGACGCGCGACGGGCGGTAGCGAATAGTCGCGCGCCGTGTCCGGCACGGCGCCGGCCTGCACCATCTGCGACGGCTCGCCACCGCAGAGATCGAGGATCATCTGCGTGCCGAGGTGCAGCCCCGGCTCGGTGAAGGCGGGGTCGACGCCGCGCTCGAAGCGGTAGCGGGCGTCGGAGTGGATCTTCAGCCGGCGCCCGGTCGAGGCGACCGTGACGGGGTCCCAGAGCGCGCTTTCGAGAAAGACGTTGACGGTGTCCTCGGTCACGCCGGTCGCCTCGCCGCCCATCACGCCGGCAATGGATTCCGGGCCGTCCGCGTCGGCGATGACCATCATGTCGGGTTCGAAGACGTACTCCCGCTCGTCCAGCGCGCGCAGCCGTTCGCCCGCGCGCGCCCAGCGGACGCGCAAGGCTCCGCCCGCCACCTTGTCGGCGTCGAAGACATGCAGCGGCCGGTTGCGGTCGTAGGTGACGAAGTTGGTGATGTCGACCAGCGCCGAAATCGGCCTGAGCCCGATGGCGCGCAGGCGGCGCTGCAGCCAGTCGGGCGACGGGCCGTTCCTGACGCCGCGGATGACGCGGCCGCAGAACACCGGCGCCGCGGCCAGCACGTCGTCGTCGATCGTCACGCCGACCGGGCACGGGAATCCGCCCTCGATCGGCCTCGACCGGCGGCGTCCTCAGCCGGCCGAGGCCGCGCGCCGCCAGGTCGCGGGCGATGCCGGCGACGCCCAGCGCGTCGGGCCGGTTCGGCGTCACCGCGATCTCGATGACCGGGTCGCCGAGGCCCGCCCAGTCGATGTAGCGCACGCCCATCGGCGCGTCCTGCGGCAGGTCGATGATCCCCTCGTGGTCCTCCGAGATCATCAGCTCGCGCTCCGAGCAGAGCATGCCGTTCGAGTCGATGCCGCGGATCACGCCCGGCTTCAGGTCGACCCCGGTGCCCGGGATGTGCGTGCCCGGCGGTGCGAAGACGCCGACCAGCCCCGTGCGCGCGTTCGGCGCCCCGCAGACGACCTGGACGATGTCGCTCGGCGCCTCCGGCCCGCCCGGCCAGGTCTCGACGCGGCAGAGCCGCAGCCGGTCGGCGTTCGGGTGCGGCACCGCCTCGACGACGCGCGCGATCGTGAACGCGCCGAGCGTCTCGCCGGGGTCCTCGACGCCCTCGACCTCGAGCCCCAGGTCGGTCAGCGCGGCGGCGACCTGGTCGACCGTCGCGTCCGTCTCAAGGTGCTTTTTCAGCCACGACAGCGTGAATTTCATTGTTCCGGCCCGGCATTTCCGTTCGCGGCGGGTGCTTAGCCCGAATCGCGCGGCGCAGGAAGGGGCGGCCGAAACCGGGGCCGGCCGGCGGTGAGTGTGCCGCTCCGGCCCCGGTGAGACAGTCAGAGGGTCTGCCGCCGAATGCGCGGGAGAGATGGGCGGCCAGCCGCCTCCCGCCACCCGGTCCCGGGCGGTTGTGGGCCGCACGCGGAACGTGCACAGGTATGGCAGCATTTCCCTAAATTTGTGTTATCGTTGACGGCAAATCGGAAAGGATAGGACCCGACGATGCCGAGCCGCAGATTCGCCGCCCTCGCCCTCGTGGCCGTCCTCGGCGCCGCCGGCGCCGCCGCCGCGCAGGAGGCAACGCCGGGTGCGGCCGAGCCGGTCGACCGCGTCGGCCGCATCGACGCTGTCGAGTACATGCGCGGGCTGCTCGCGAACGACCGCTACGACCCGCGCGACCGCGAGCGCGCGCTGAACGGCGCGCCCGAGCTCGGCGAGCACTGGCGGAGCAGTGTCTTCGACGGCCGCCGGACGCGCGAGACATACGGGACCGGGCTGCACCTGCCCGACTTCCTGCCGCGCGGCGACACGGAGTAGCCGGCGCGGCCACTGCTGCCCCGCGCGCGGGGCAGCGAAGGGCCACGCTGTCTCCGCTGTGGCCCGTCGGTTACAGGACGATGGCCACGCCGCGCGTGCCTGTCGCCATGCGCACTGGACGCGCGCGCTCTGCGCTATCCAGTCTCCATCGAAAATGATGGAGGTTTCGGATGCGGCAGATTTGGTTTGGCGCGGCAGCGTTGATGGTGGCCGGCTGCACGGCGAGTTATGGCGTGCAGGAGTCGGCGGCGCCGCCAGTCGGGCTGGATCCGGGCGGAACGGTGCTGATCTCGACGCCCGAAAATGGCACCTACGACGGCAGACAGTATCAGCACTCCGGCGACATGGTTGCCGACGCTCTCCGGGCCGCCTTTCTGAAACACGCGCGGACAGTATCGGTCACCGACAGTTGCCGGGACGACGACTGCCTGCCCAAGGCTGAAAGCCAGGGCGTCGCGTATTACGTCCAGCCGATCATTCTTCACTGGGAGGATCGAGCGACGGAATGGTCGGGGGTATCCGACAGGCTCGAGGTTCTCGTGAAGGTATTCGACGTGCCCACACGCATACTGGTTTCCAGCTATTCCTTTTCGGGCAAGAGCAAATGGGCGACTTTCGGGGGCGACCATCCGCAGGATCTCCTGCCCGATCCGACCAACGCCTATGTGGATGGCCTATACCGCCGATGACAAAGCGGCGGCGGGACGGCTCGGCGCATGGCGGACGATCCCCGGCACTTCGGAGGGCAGTCGGAGCGGGGGCTGCGGCGCGTTGCCTCTGGACCCCCGCGGCATCACGGGCTAATCCCCCTCCGGGTGCCCGGGGTGACTGAGGGAGAAAGCTACGTGTCGCACGCAGACGATCTGGACGGTCGGGGCGATCCGAACCGCCGCGACTTCCTCTACATCGCGACCGCCGCGGCCGGCGTGGTCGTCGCCGGCGCGGCGGTGTGGCCGCTGGTCGATCAGATGAACCCCTCGAGAGACGTGCTTGCGCTGGCCTCGATCGAGGTGCCGATCGACACCGTCGAGCCCGGGACGCAGCTGATCGTCAAATGGCGCGGCAAGCCGGTCTTTGTCCGCCGGCGCACGCCGGAAGAGATCAAGGCGGCCGAGGACACCCCGCTCGACGAGCTGAAGGATCCGATCGCGCGCAACGAGAACCTGCCGCCCGACGCACCGGCCACGGACCAGAACCGTGCGTTGGACAAGGACGGCGAGTGGCTGGTGACGCTGGGCGTCTGCACGCATCTCGGCTGCGTGCCGATCGTCAACGCCGGAGAGTACAACGGCTGGTTCTGCCCCTGCCACGGCTCGGTCTACGACACGGCCGGCCGCATCCGGTCGGGGCCGGCACCGGAGAACCTGCACATCCCGGTGACGCAGTTCACCTCCGAAACAACGATCAAGCTGGGCTGAGGCAGATGGCTGGTATCCCGCACGACGACTACCCGGCGAGCACGCGCTTCGAGCGCTGGCTGGAGCGGCGCCTACCGATCGGCGCGCTGATCTACAACACGGTGATGATCCCGACGCCGAAGAACCTGTCCTGGATGTGGATCTGGGGCATCGTCCTGACGGTCTGCCTGGTCATCCAGATCGCGACCGGCGTGACCCTGGTCATGCACTACACGCCCGATGTCGACATGGCCTTCGCCTCGGTCGAGCACATCATGCGCGACGTCAACGGCGGCTGGCTGCTGCGCTACATGCACGCCAACGGCGCCTCGCTGTTCTTCATCGCCGTCTACGCGCACATCTTCCGCGGCCTCTACTACGGCTCGTACAAGGAGCCGCGCGAGGTGACGTGGATCATCGGCATGCTGATCTATCTCTGCATGATGGCGACCGCGTTCATGGGCTACGTGCTGCCCTGGGGGCAGATGTCGTTCTGGGGCGCCACGGTCATCACCAACCTGTTCTCGGCGATCCCGCTGGTCGGCGAGCCCATCGTGACCTGGCTCTGGGGCGGATTCGCGGTCGGCAATCCGACGCTGACGCGGTTCTTCTCGCTGCACTACCTGCTGCCCTTCGTCATCGCCGGGCTGGTGATGCTGCACATCTGGGCCTTTCACACGACGGGCAACAACAACCCGACCGGCATTGAGGTGCGCCGCGCCTCGATCGACGAGGCCAGGAAGGACACCGTGCCGTTCTGGCCCTACTACGTCATCAAGGACCTGTTCGCGCTGGCCGTGATCCTCGCCTTCTTCGTGATCCTGGTCTTCTTCATGCCGAACTTCCTGGGCCACCCGGACAACTACATCCCGGCCAACCCACTGGCGACGCCGGCGCACATCGTGCCCGAGTGGTACTTCCTGCCCTACTACGCGATGCTGCGCGCCATCACCTTCAACATCTGGTTCATCAGTTCCAAGCTGGGTGGCGTGCTGGCCATGTTCGGCTCGCTGCTGGTCCTGACGCTGGTGCCCTGGCTGGATACCAGCCGGGTGCGCTCGGGTCGCTACCGGCCGACGTTCAAGATCTTTTTCTGGGTGCTGGTCGCCGTCTTCTTCCTGCTGATGTGGTGCGGCGGGCAGACGCCGGATACAGTGTACTTCGGACTTTCGATCGCCACGTGGTCGCTGATCGGCACGATCTACTGGTTCCTGTTCTTCCTGATCATCCTGCCGCTGCTCGGCCTCATCGAGAAGCCACTGCCGCAGCCGCGGACGATTGAGGAGGATTTTGACAAGCACCACTCCCCGACCACAGGCGGCACGCGTGTCGTCCTGCCGGGCGAGTGACGGGCGACTGGGGGAGAGCCTGATGTTCAGGACAAAAATCACGGCGGCGGCGCTGCTCGCCGCTCTCGTCGCTCTGCCGGGCCTCGCCGGGGCGCAGGAGCATGAAACCGCGCCGGTCACGGATTACGCGTTCAGCTTCGAGGGGCCGTTCGGCAGCTTCGATCAGATGCAGCTGCAGCGCGGGTTCCAGATCTACAATTCGATCTGCAACGGCTGCCACGGCATGGAGTACCTCTCGTTCCAGTCGCTCGCCGACCCCTCCGGCCCGGGCCTGCCCGAGCCGCAGGTCAAGGCAATCGCCGCGAGCTACCAGTGCACCGACCCCGAGCTGCCGGCCGGCGAGTCTCGGCCCTGCCTGCCGTCCGACCGCTTTCCGGCGAACACCAGCCAGGGAGCGCCGGACCTGGCGCTGATGGCCAAGGGGCGGGCCGGCTTTCACGGGCCGTGGGGGCTGGGGATCAACCAGCTGATCAACGGCACCGGCGGGCCGGAATACATCGCCACCCTCCTGCAGGCCTATACCGGCGAGGAGAAGGAGGTCGCCGGGAACGTGCTCTACGAGAACCACATCTTCCCGGGCGGGCTCATCCGCATGCCAGCGCCGCTGGCCGGAGACGATGTGGAATACGCTGCCTTCACGCCGACCGGCGAGCAGATCGAGTCGCCCGAGGGCTACATTCCGCCTCAGCCAACGCTGGAGCAGGAGGCGCAGGACGTTGCCGCCTTCCTGATGTGGGCCGCCGAGCCGCACATGGTCGAGCGCAAGCAGGCCGGGCTGCGCAACCTGCTGATGGTCATCTTCCTGGCCGTGCTGCTCTGGTACACCAACAAGAAGCTGTGGCGCCCGATCAAGCACCGCTCCGAGGAAAACGAGGCCGCCTGACGCGGCCAGGCGCACGAGGCGGAATACGGAAAACGGGCCGGTCGATGGACCGGCCCGTTGCGTTTTCAGGCGGCACGTGCCGTGCCCTTGTTCTCGGGCCATTTGCGCCGTTCCGCAAGCAGGGCGGCACCGTGAGAAACGGGGCACTGGCCCGGCAGGCGCGCAGGCGGTATGAGGGCGCCGGACGCGCAGGCGCCGATCGGGGGGAGCCATGCCGGTGAACAGTTTCGGGCGCATGTTCCGGGTGACGACCTGGGGCGAGAGCCACGGGCCGGCGCTCGGCGCCACCGTCGACGGCTGCCCGCCGGGTGTGCCGCTCGAGGCCGACGCGATTCAGCACTGGCTGGACCGCCGCCGCCCGGGCACCTCCAGGTTTACGACGCAGCGGCGCGAGGCGGACGAGGTAGAAATCCTCTCCGGCGTCTTCGAGGGGTGCACGACCGGCCACCCGATCCAGCTGATGATCCGCAACACCGACCAGCGGTCGAAGGATTATTCCGAGATCGCAGAGAAATTCCGGCCGGGCCACGCCGACTACACCTACTGGGTGAAATACGGCATCCGCGACTATCGCGGCGGCGGACGATCTTCGGCGCGCGAGACGGCGGCGCGGGTCGCAGCCGGCGGCGTTGCGCGGGCGGCGCTGGCGCAGTTGCTGCCGGGGCTGAGCCTGCGTGGCTGCATGGTGCAGATGGGGCCGCGCATGATCGAGCGGGCGAATTGGGACTGGGACGAGGTCGAGCGGAACCCGTTCTGGACGCCCGATGCCGCGGCGGCCGCCGACTGGGCCGTCTACCTGGACGAACTGCGGAAGGCCGGCAACTCGGTCGGCGCAGTGATCGAGCTGGTCGCCACGGGCGTGCCGGCGGGGCTGGGCGCGCCGGTCTATGGCAAGCTGGACGCTGACCTCGCCTTCGCGCTGATGTCGATCAACGCGGTGAAGGGCGTCGAGATCGGGGACGGCTTCGGCAGCGCGGCGCTGACCGGCATCGACAATGCTGACGAGATGGCCTGGGGAAACGAGGGGCCTCGGTTCCTGTCGAACCACGCCGGCGGCATCCTGGGCGGCATCTCGTCCGGGCAGCCGGTCGTGGCGCGCTTCGCCGTCAAGCCGACGAGCTCGATCCTGACGCCGCGGCGCACGATCGACCGCCACGGCGCCGAGACCGAGATCGTCACCAAGGGCCGGCACGACCCCTGCGTCGGCATCCGCGCCGTGCCGGTCGGCGAGGCGATGATGGCCTGCGTGCTGCTCGACCACGTGCTGCTGCACCGAGGCCAGCTCGGCGGAAACCAGGGGCAGGTCGGGCCGGGGTGACGGCGGCGGGAGGCCAGGCGGACGCGCCAGGGCGCGGTTCGCCCGGTTTCCGGGTGTCCGATGGCCGGCTGGTTTCGTGCTGGGAGGGCCTCGGCGCAAATGCGCCTGCCCTCGGTCCTGCATCCCCGGGAATCCGGCGCCCTCGGCGCTCCGGCCCGGGTCTCACGGAAGAAGTACGGCCGGCCGGCCGCGGGTGCCCCTTGCGGGGCGGGAGACGCGCCGGTGTGCCAATCACCGGGACGCCGTTTCGTGCGCGCACTGGGGGCGGACGTCCACACCGGCCCCTATGGCCCGGGTGATACGCCGGGACGGTTAACGCAGGGTCAACGGTAGCGGCGGCCGATCGATCGGCGCGCGCGATTTCCGATCAATTCCGGTCGTGCGGATCGGGTCGTCATTGCCGCGGATGCGGGACTTTCCAAGGGGCTATGAACGAGATCACCGCCGTCGCGGGGATGGCAGGAAATCGGGGGCTCGGGTCAGCCGGATCGGACTTCGCTGTGCCCTCGCGCGGCGTTCATCAGTTCGCGCATCCGGCGTATGGCGGCGTCGAGGCCGACGAAGATCGCCTCGCCGACCAGGAAATGGCCGATGTTCAGCTCGACCACCTGCGGCAGGGCGGCGATCGGGCCGACGCTGTCATAGGTCAGCCCATGCCCCGCATGGACCTCGAGGCCCAGCTCCTCCGCGAAAGCGGCCATGTCGGTCAGCCGCGCCAGCTCGGCATCGCGCGCCGCCGCGTCTCCCTCGGCCCAGGCGTCGCAATAGGCGCCGGTGTGCAGCTCGACGACCGCCGCCCCGATTCGCCGCGCCGCCTCGACCTGCCGGCGGTCGGCGGCGACGAAAAGCGAGACGCGCGACTGTGCCGCGAGGGGCGCGATAAAATGTGCCAGCCGGTTCTCGTCCGCGGCGACGTCCAGCCCGCCCTCGGTCGTGCGCTCCTCCCGCCGCTCGGGCACAATGCAGACGGCGTGCGGCCGGTGGCGTAGCGCGATCGCCTGCATCTCGTGGGTCGCCGCCATCTCGAAATTCAGCGGCACCGAAAGCTCGGCCGTCAGCCGCTCGATGTCGCTGTCGGCGATGTGGCGGCGATCCTCGCGCAGATGCGCGGTGATGCCGTCGGCGCCGGCAGCCTCGGCCAGCTTGGCCGCGCGCACCGGGTCCGGCATCTCGCCGCCGCGGGCGTTGCGCACCGTCGCGACGTGGTCGATGTTGACGCCCAGCCGCAGCCGGCCAGACCAAGGACCCGGCCCGGTCTTCGAATCGGCCACAGAATCAGACTCAGGCATTGTCCCCCTCCCCTCTGTCGCGCGCCTCATAGGCAGACAGCTCGGCGTCCAGCTGCGCGCGGCGCTGCGCCTGGATCGTCAGCAGCTTCTTGCGCCGCCGCGTCTGGTAGGCGGCGACCAGCGGGCCGATCGTCCAGTAGGCCACCGCGGCGGTGATCAGCCCCGGTATAATGCCGCCCAGCAGGTAGGGCAGGAAGACCTGGTCGGCAAAGTGCAGCAGCCCCTCCAGCTTTGACGGGCCGTAGCCGAACCACGACTTGATCGTGCCCCAGATCGCGTTCATCCCCTCGGCGAAGGCGTGCGTGATCGCCTCGAAGTTGCCGCCATGCGCGTAGCGGCCCATCATCCAGCGCCCGGTGTAGAGCGCCGTCGCCGAGATGAACGGGAAGGTCACCGGGTTGCCGACCGCCGTGCCGAACAGCGAGGCCAGCACGTTGCCGCGCACCAGCCAGGCCAGCGCGGCGGCGACTAGGAAGTGCAGCCCGAACAGCGGCGTGAACGAGGTGAAGGCGCCGCAGGCGAAGCCGAGCGCGATGCGGTGCGGGCTGTCCGGCAGGCGGCGCATCCGCTTGTTGATGTAGTCGAGCCCGCGCCACCAGCCCTTGCGCGGGACCACCGCCTCGCGCAGCCGGTCGTAGGTCGAGGGGCGCTCGCGCCGCTTGAAGATCACCTGTGCGGCCCCGTCAGTGGGTCAGCGCGGCGTCGTGGCCGAGCGGCAGGCGCGGCTGGCCTGGCTCCAACCGGCGCTCGGCGGCGGGTGTCCGGGCCGTCGCCCGGTCGGTCTGGTTGACGAAGCTCTGCGCGCGCAGCGCCGTCAGGATGTTTCCGAGATGCTTGGTGTCCCGCACCTCGAGGTCGATGCCCATGTGGAAGAAGTCCGGCTTTCGCGTCGTGATCTGCAGGTTGTCGATGTTCGCCCGCTGCTCGCCGATCAGCGTGCAGACGGCGCCCAGCGCGCCCGGCTGGTTGGCCAGCGTCAGCTCGATCCGCGCCAGGTTGTTTGTGTTCTTCGCTGCCTCGTCGGCCCATGAGAGGTCGTGCCAACGTTCCAGCGAGTCCTCGAACTCCTCCAGCAGCGGGCAGAAGATGGCATGCACGACGATCCCGCCCTTGCGGCCCAGGCCAATGATCCGGTCCCCCGGGATGGGATAGCAGCAGTCGCAGAACCTGACCGCGCGGCCGCGCTTGATGCCGCGGATGCGCGCGCCGTTCGAGCCCGGCTCGTCGGCCAGCGGGTCGGCTGCCGGCACGGGCTCGGTCGGGTAGATCGCGCCGATCAGCTGCGAGATCATCAGCCGGCCGCGCGCCAGATCCGCCAGCATCTCGTCGGCCGAGGCGTAGGTCAGCCGCTCGGCGGCGACCGCAAAGGTCTTCTCGCCCGCCTCGCGCCCCGCCCGCGCGAACCCCTGCGTGGCGAGATCGCGGCCCAGCGCCACCTGCTCGGTGCGCATCCGGCCGCGCAGCGCCCGGCGGATCGCCGCCTTGGCGCGGCCGGTCTGGGCGATGTCCTCCCAGTGCGGCGACGGAGATTGCCCGCGGGCGGTGATGATCTCGACCTGCTGGCCGTTTCGCAGCCGCGTCCACAGCGGCACGCGGCGGCCATCGACCACCGCGCCGGCGCAGTGGTTGCCGACCTTGGTGTGGATCGCATAGGCGAGGTCGATCGGCGTCGCGCCGCGCGGCAAACCGACGACGTCGCCCTTCGGCGTGAAGCAGAAGACCTGGTCGTGGAACATGTCCAGCTTGACGTGCTCCAGGAACTCCTGCGGCTCGTCGCCCTTCTCCAGCCGCGCCACCAGGTCGCGCAACCACTGGTAGGGGTCGACGGCAAAGCGGTTCTCGACGCGCACGCCGTCCTTGTAGGCCCAGTGCGCGGCGACGCCGGTCTCGGCGACCGCGTGCATCTCTTCGGTGCGGATCTGGATCTCGGTGCGCGTCGCCGAGGACGAGAAGACCGTCGTGTGCAGCGAGCGATAGCCGTTGGCCTTCGGGCTGCTGATGTAGTCCTTGAACCGACCCGGCACGGCCCGCCAGTGCCGGTGCACGGCGCCGAGCGCCCGGTAGCAGTCGTCGATCGAGCGGCAGACGATGCGGAACGCGTAGATGTCCGAGAGCTGGGAAAAGCCGGTCTGCTTCTCCTCCATCTTGCGCCAGACCGAGTACGGCCGCTTCTCGCGGCCCTCGATGCGGACGTCGAGCCCGGCCTCGTCGGTGAAGGCCCGGATCTGCGCCGAGATCTCGGGGATCAGGTCACCGGTCTCGCGCCTGAGCTTCAGGAAGCGGCGCAGGATCGAGGTCCGCGCCTCTGGGTTCAGCACCTCGAAGGACAGGTCCTCGAGCTGCTCGCGCATGGTCTGCATGCCCATGCGCCCGGCCAGCGGCGCGTAGATCTCCATCGTCTCGCGGGCGATACGCTCGCGCTTTTCCGGCTTGAGATTGCTGATCGTGCGCATGTTGTGCAGCCGGTCGGCAAGCTTGACCAGGATGACGCGCACGTCGCGCGCCATCGCCAGCAGCAGCTTGCGGAAGTTCTCGGCCTGCGCCGTCTCGCTCGAGGTGAGCTCGAGCTGGGTCAGCTTGGTGACGCCATCGACCAGATCGGCGATCTCGCGGCCGAACAGCCGGTGGATCTCCTCGTAGGTCGCGTCGGTGTCTTCCAGCGTGTCGTGCAGCAGCCCGGTGACGATCGAGGCGTCGTCTAGCCGCAGGTCGGTCAGGATCGCGGCCACCTCGAGCGGGTGGCCGAAATACGGGCCGCCGTCGGCGCGCACCTGGCGCGCGTGCATGGTCGCGCCAAACACATAGGCGCGGTTCAGCAAAGCCTCGTCGGTGTGGGGGTTGTAGTCCCGGACCCGCTCGACCAGTTCGAACTGACGGATCAACGGGGCTCTCCTTCCCCGGGCGGCCCCTGGATGGGGCCGCGGGGCTGCGGCGTTACCTGCCCTGCTCGGCCATCAGCGCGCGCAGCAGTTTTTCCTCGTCGAGATCGTCGACCGAGGGCTGCGGCGAGGCTTCGGCGCCGCCGGCCATCAGGAGGGCCATGTTGTCCTCCTCGGGCTCGTCGACCTCGATGTGGCGCTGGTACGATTCGACCGCGTCCTCGTAGAGCTGATCGGGCTCGAGCATGCCGTCGGCGATCTCGCGCAGCGCGACGACGGGGTTCTTGTCGTTGTCGCGATCGATGGTGATCGGCGTGCCGGACGAGATCGACCGGGCGCGGTGCGAGGCCAGCAGGACCAGGTCGAACCGGTTCGGGACCTTGTCGACGCAATCTTCGACGGTAACGCGGGCCATTCCGCTTCCTTTCGGGCAAGGCTGAGGAAGGACGTGTATCTAGTCGGCAACGCGTTGCGATGCAAGGGCTACGCGGCCGCGCAGACGACGCTATTCGTCACGGAGAGGCGCCCGGGATGCGCTCGGCCGCGCCAGCGGCCGCTGGGCCAGCGCGACCAGCGCGCCGAGCAGCAGGATGCCCGCCCCGGCGGCCAGCCCGGCGCCCGTGCCGCCGGTCCGGTCCGACAGCGCGCCGGCCGCCACCGGTCCGACGATCTGGCCGACCGCGAAGACGACGGTGAACAGCGCGATCGCCGGCCCCCAGTGCCGCTTGGCCAGGTTGGTGCGGCTGAACGCCGTGACCGAGGCCGGCACCATGAAGAAGGACGCGCCGAACAGCGCCGCCGAGGCCAGGAAGCCGGCTACTCCGGGCGCGGCCACCGGCAGCGCCGCGCCCGCCCCGGTCACCGCCAGTGTCAACGCGATGGCGCCGCCGCCCTGCGCCCGGCCCAGCACCGGCCGCCAGAGCGGCGAGGACAGCGTAACCGCCGCGCCCATGGTCGCCCATGTCGCGGCGACCAGCGCCGTGCTCGCGCCGGCATCGCCCATCCAGGCGACCAGGAAGGTCATGTAGATCAGGTAGCCGAGCCCGAACATGAAGTAGGCCGCCATCGCCGGCGCCGTGCTCAGGACCGGCATCCGACCACCTGTCGGCGCCACGCCGGCGCCGGCATCGGGCGCCGCCTCGGCGGCAAGCGCCGATGGCAGAAAGGCCAGGAAGCCCGACAGTGCCAGCATCAGCCAGCCGAGCGGCCAGCCCGCCGGCCCGAACCACGCCATGAAGGGCGGCAGCGCCAGGCCGCTTGCCAGCATGCCCAGGCCCCCGCCGCCGAAATAGACGGCGATGGCCAGCGCGCTCCGCCGAGCGTCGCCGGGGAACAGCGCCGAGACGATGGCGCCCCCGGCAACGAAGACCGGCGCGCCGCCGATGCCCGCCAGCACGCGCCACAGCCCCTGCGCCCAGAGATCGCGTACCAGCGCCGAGCCTGCCAGCGAGAGCACGGTCAGAGCCATGCCCCAGACGAACAGCCGCCGCGGCCCCAGCCGCGAGATCAGCGCCAGCGACACCAGCGCACCCGCCAGGTAGCCCACGGAATTCGCCGTGTTCAGTGAGCCCGCCTGCGTGTAGCTCCACCCCAGGTCGCTCCGCATCGCCGGCAGCAGCAGCCCGTAGGCAAAGCGCGCCAGCCCGTTCGACACGGCCGGCCCCAACGACAACCCCGCGGCGATCCACCACAGACGCCGCAGCGCGCGCCCGTCCAGTCCGTTCGCCTCTACCCTCATGGCCCGGACGCTGACGCGCCCGGGCCCGTGCGGGCAAATGGTTTCGTCACGGGGGCGGCGCGGCCATCACCGGGCTGTTGCAGCCGGGTGCCGTTCGTTGCGCGCCCATGCTAACCAGACCGGGCCAAGCCGAGGGAGCCGGATGAGCGACAGCGACGCCTCGAACCCGCTGATGGCGCAGATGCGCGCCAGCGGCATCGCCGACGTCGCCATCGCGCGCGCCGACGCCATGCTGGGGCTGCTGGCGATCACCCGCCGCACCCGCCGGCACGGCGCCGACCCGGAGCACGCGGCGCTCGACGCCTTCTTCGCCTTCGCGCTGCCGCGCGCGCACCTCTCGCAGTCCCAGATCATGCAGGACCTCTGGGTGCTGCACGAGCTCGGCGAGAAGCGCGGCGGGTTCTTCGTCGAGTTCGGCGCCGGCAACGGCGTGACGATGTCGAACACGCACCTGCTGGAGAAACGCTATGGCTGGCGGGGCATCCTGTCCGAGCCGAATCCGACCTTCCACCGCCGCCTCGCGCGCGAGCGCGTCGCCGCCATCGAGCACGCCTGCGTTTGGGCGCGGACGGGCGAGACGGCGACGTTCCTCTGCACCGAGAAGCCCGCCTTCTCGCGGCTGGCCAGCATCGCCCCCGACGACGTCTTCGAGCGCCAGGGCCGGCGCACCGTCGCCCGCGAGATCACCGTGCCGACCGTCTCGCTGGCCGACCTGCTCGACCGCCACGACGCGCCCCGGCAGATCGACTACATCTCGGTCGACACCGAGGGCGCCGAGCGCGCGATCCTCGAGGCGTTCGACTTCGGTCACCATGTCTCGCTCTGGACCGTCGAGCACAATTTCACGCCCGAGCGCGAGGCCGTTCACGCCGTGATGGGGCGCCACGGCTATGTCCGGCGCTTCCCGGAGTTCTCGCGCTTCGACGACTGGTATGTCCACGGCGAGCTTGCCGGGTAGCGGAAACGACGCTTGGGCGCGAACAAATGGAGATCAAGCAGCAAATATCCGGTTCAACAGAATCAGTCTATCATTGTTTTCCAATGTATTGGGCATGGTCTCACGCGTGCAGACCTTTTGCCGATACGGCGGTCGGCGTCGCCTGCTCCCCGCTCCTTCCGTCCCCGCGACGGCCCGCCATTTCCACCCTTCCCCAGGGCCGGGCCCGACGCGATAACCTGCCCCCAAGGGAGGCACGCCCGTGACGATCACCAACCGCCCGCCGCCCGCCGGCGGCTTTTTCGCCCGCGACCGCGCCTGGCAACCGCCGGCGCTGACGCCGCGCTACCGCTCGTCGACCACGCGTGCGCCCGGCCGGGCGCTGGTCTCAATGCCGCAGACGCTGACCGAGACGACCGGCCCGGTCTTCGGACACGGCCTGCTCGGCCCGCTCGACAACGACCTGACCGTGAACTTCGCCGCCCAGGGCGAGAGCGCCGTCGGCCCACGCATAATCGTCTTCGGCCGGCTGATGGACGAGACCGGCCGCGGCGTGCCCGGCGCGCTGATCGAGATCTGGCAGGCCAATGCCGGCGGCCGCTACCGCCACCCGAACGAGCGCTACATCGCGCCGCTCGACCCGAACTTCGGCGGCTGCGGCCGGACGATCACGGCCGAGGACGGCAGCTACGAGTTCCGCACCGTCCAGCCCGGCCCCTACCCCTGGCCGAACGGTGGCAACGACTGGCGCCCGGCGCACATCCACTTCTCGCTGTTCGGTTCGGGTTTCGCCCAGCGGCTGATCACGCAGATGTATTTCGAGGGCGACCCGATGGTCGCGCTCTGCCCGATCGTCGCCACCATCCCTGACCCGGCCGGCATCGCCAGCCTGACGGCGACGCTGGACATGGGCAACACCGTGCCGATGGACGCCCGCGCCTACCGCTTCGACCTGGTGCTTCGGGGCAAGCGCCAGACCCATTTCGAGAACCGGCTGGAGGGTGCATGACCCGCCGCAGGGAAAGCCCCAGCCAGACAGCCGGTCCCTACGTCCACATCGGCTGCGTGCCGAACTTCTGCGGCATCGGCAGCGTCTGGCCGGCGGATCTCGGCGCCGAGATGGTCAGCGACCGAACTCGCGGCGAGCGGATCACCGTCACCGGCACCGTCATTGACGGCACCGGCACGCCGGCGCGCGACGTGCTGGTCGAGATCTGGCAGGCCGATGCCGACGGCATCTACGTCTCGGGCGACCCGCGCGGCCCGGGCGACCCGAACTTCGCCGGCTGGGGCCGCAGCGCCGGCGACTACCGTACCGGCGAGTGGTCATTCGACACGATTCGCCCCGGGCGCGTGCCGTTCCCCGACGGCCGCCTGCAGGCGCCGCATATCCTGGTCTGGGTGGTCGCCCGCGGCATCAACATCGGCCTCCAGACCCGCATGTACTTTCCCGACGAGCCCTCGAACGCCGAGGACCCCGTGCTGACGCGCCTCGAGCACCAGTCCCGCGTGCCGACGCTGATCGCGCGCCAGACCGGCGATGCCGAGTTCCGCTTCGACATCCGATTGCAGGGCGAGGGCGAGACGGTCTTTTTCGACATCTGAGCCGCCCATGCCGCGCCGATGATCCCCGGATGTCACATGCGGAGCCGGCGGCATGACGGGACGGAACCGTTGACCCGCGTCCGGAGTCCTTGTTCCATGAACTCAGTCGGCACGCGTCCCTGCGATGACCCGGCCATGACCGGCACCACCTTCGCCTGCATCGTGGCGGCGATGCGGGCCGGCTATGCCGCGCGCGGCTTCGTCTATGGGCTGGTCGGCGTCGTAGCCCTGGGCGCGGCGTTGGGCGAGGGCGAGGCCGAGGGCTTCATGGGCTCGCTCCGCCGGCTCAAGGACGCGCCGATGAACCAGCCGATCCTGCTGGCGCTGGCCGTCGGGCTGGCCGCCTACACGATCTGGCGCGGACTGGATTCGATCATCGACCTCGCCGGGCACGGCCGGGGCTTTGGCTGGGTCGAGCGCGGCGGGCTGTTCTTCGTCGCGATGCTGCACCTTTGCTTTGCCTGGTACGCCGCAAAGCTGGCCTTCGGCGGCGCGAGCTTCGCCAGCGGCAGCGGCAGCCAGCTTGCCGACGCGCTATCGGGCATGATGGACAGCGAGCCCGGCCGCGGCTTCATCGGGCTGGTCGGCCTCGGCACGGTGTCGTTCGGCTTCTACTCGATGTGGAAGGGCGCGTTCAGCCGCTACCGCAAACACATGCGCAGCACCCGGGCGGTGGAGAGGCTGGCGCCGCTGCTCGGCTTCGGGCTGATCGCGCGCGGCGTCGTGATGGGCCTGATGGGCGGGTTCATCATCTGGGCCGCATGGACGCTCGACCCGACCGCCGCCGGCGGCTACGGGCAGACGCTGGGCCGCATCCGCAACGCCTGGCACGGGCGGACGCTGCTGGGCATCGCCGGCGCGGGGATGATCGCATTCTCGTTCTACTGCTTCTGCGAATCCGTGTTCCGCGTCGTCCCGCCCCGCCCGGTCGCGAACGCGGGCAACAAGCGGCGCGGCGAGGAACCGGCCGACAAGGAAAGCCGCACCGCCTGAGAAAGGCGCGTCGGCTTTCGGCGAAACCCGCTATTCCAGCCCCCGGAAAGCCTCGCCTTCGGGGCCGCAAGCAGCCGCCAATCCGCCGGCCATCCGCGGACGAACGCCCTGCCCTAGCGGGCGTTCATGCGCAGCGCCGCCGCCGCCGCGAAGGGGGCCAGCGCCGCCGACAGCAGGGAAATCGCCCCGGTCAGCGCCAGCGCCGGCGCCGGGTCCAGCGAGACCAGCGCCCGCTCGACCGCCCGCGCGCCGAAGATCAGCGTCGGCAGGTAGAGCGGCAGCACCAGGATCGAGAGCAGCAGACCGCCCCGCCGCACGCCGACCGTGATCGCCGCCCCGACGGCACCGATCAGGCTGAGCGCCGGCGTGCCCGCGGCCATCGCACCCGCCAGCACCGGCAGCACGGAGGGTGGCAGCTGCAGCATCAGCCCCAGCACAGGCGCGATCAGCGTCATCGGCAGCCCGGTCGTCAGCCAGTGCGCCGCCGCCTTGACCAGCACGACCTGCTCCAGCGGCATCGGCGCCAGCATCAGCTGGTCGAGCGAGCCGTCCTCCCAGTCGGCCTGGAACAGGCGGTCCAGGCTCAGCAGCGCCGCCAGCAGCGCCGCGATCCACAGCACGCCGCCGGCGATCCGCGCCAGCACCTGCGGCTCGGGTCCGACGCCGAGCGGCACCAGCACGACGGTCAGCACGAAGAAGGCCAGCCCGACGCCGCCGCCGCCGCCCTGTCGGAGCGCCAGCGCCACGTCGCGCCGGATCAGCGCAGCCAGCGGGCTCACGTCCAGCGCCCCGCCAGGAAGGCGTCCTCGGGTACGGCCGGCACGCCCGGCCGGCTCGCCCGGGCCATCTCCAGCACCGGCACGGCACCCAGCCCCATGCCGATATGCGTCGCGATCAGGGCGATCCCGCCCCGAGCCGCGTGCTCGCGCACCAGCTCGGCCACCAACGCCGTCGAGCCGGCGTCCAGCGACACCGTCGGCTCGTCCAGCAGCCACAGCGGCCGGTCGGTCACGACCAGCCGCGCCAGCCCCAGCCGCCGCCGCTGCCCGGCCGAGCACTGCCCGGCCGGCCGGTCGGCCATGTGCGCCAGCCCGAACCGCTCCAGCGCCGCGCCCGCCCGCTCCCGCCCGGCGCCGAAGATGCCGGCCCAGAGCGCCAGGTTCTCGACGACCGTCAGCGCCGGTTTCACCGCGTCGAGATGTCCGGCGAAGGCCACGGCCTCCTGCATCGCCGCGGGGTCGCGCGACAGCGCGATTTCGCCCAGCCGCACCTCGCCCGCAACCGGCGGCAGCAGCCCCGCGATCACGCGCAGCAGCGAGGATTTTCCGGCCCCGTTCGGTCCGCGCAGCAGCGCCGCCGTTCCATCCGGCAGCTCGAAGGACAGCCCGGAGAAGACCGTGCGCCCGCCGCGCCGGCACGCCAGCCTGTCGAGGATCAGCGCCATCCCGCCCCGCCCGGCCGTGCTCCGCAGCCGCCAGAGACGCCCTGCGCGCCAGCCCGCATCCGCCCGCCGATCGCCCGCAAATCCCGCTCTCCCGCCGCGCGCCGGCACCCTACCGACGCCCGTCGCGCCCGTCCAGCGGAGGACCGTGGGATGGGGTCGGCGGGGCGGCGGCTCCGGCACAGCCGGCCGCCACGGCGGCGGCAACGCGATCCAGGCGTTCCGGGGCGGGCGTCGCCCGTTCGGCCGGCGTGTTGCCCGCCGGGCGCGGATGGGTATAACCCGCCGGACAGCCACCATAAGCCGTCGAATCAGGGGCCGCCGCCCCCGTCGGCGCGCGCCCGGAGCCCCGAATGCCCAAACGCACCGACATCGCCTCGATCATGATCATCGGGGCGGGACCGATCGTCATCGGCCAAGCCTGCGAGTTCGACTATTCAGGCGCGCAGGCCTGCAAGGCGCTGCGCGCCGAGGGCTATCGCGTCATCCTGGTCAACTCGAACCCGGCGACGATCATGACCGACCCGGACATGGCCGACGCCACGTATATCGAGCCGATCACCCCCGAGATCGTCGCCAAGATCATCGAGAAGGAGCGCCCCGACGCGCTGCTGCCGACGATGGGCGGGCAGACTGGGCTGAACACGGCGATGACGCTCGCCAAGACCGGCGTGCTGGAAAAGTTCGGCGTCGAGCTGATCGGCGCCGACCGCGAGGCCATCGACATGGCCGAGGACCGCCGGCTGTTCCGCGAGGCGATGGACCGGATCGGCCTCGAGAACCCGCGCGCCTCGATCGTCAACACGATGACCGAGGCGATGGACGCGCTCTTCCATGTCGGGCTGCCGGCCATCATCAGGCCGGCGTACACGCTCGGCGGCACGGGCGGCGGCGTCGCCTACAACCGCGAGGAATACGAGGCGTGCTGCCGGGCCGGGCTGGAAGCCTCGCCCGTCAGCCAGATCCTGATCGACGAGTCCCTGATCGGCTGGAAGGAGTTCGAGATGGAGGTGGTCCGCGACCGCGCGGACAACGCCATCATCATCTGCTCGATCGAGAACGTCGACCCGATGGGCGTGCACACCGGCGACTCGATCACTGTGCGCCCCGGCGCTGACGCTGACCGACAAGGAATACCAGCGGATGCGCAACGCCTCCATCGCGGTGCTGCGCGAGATCGGCGTCGAGACGGGCGGCTCGAATGTCCAGTTCGCCGTGCAGCCCGAGACCGGCCGGCTGGTCGTCATCGAGATGAACCCGCGCGTCAGCCGATCCTCGGCGCTGGCGTCCAAGGCGACCGGATTTCCGATCGCCAAGGTCGCCGCCAAACTGGCCGTCGGCTACACGCTCGACGAGTTGACGAACGAGATCACCGGCGTCACGCCGGCCAGCTTCGAGCCGACCATCGACTACGTCGTCACCAAGATCCCGCGCTTCGCCTTCGAGAAGTTCCCCGGCGCCAAGCCCGAGCTGACCACCGCGATGAAATCCGTCGGCGAGGCGATGGCCATCGGCCGCAGCTTCCACGAATCGGTGCAGAAGGCGCTGTACTCGCTGGAGACCGGGCTGACCGGCTTCGACGAGATCGACATACCCGGGCTGATGCCGGACCAGTCCGCCGAGGAGCGCCGCAGCGCCATCGTCGCCGCGCTCAGTCAGCAGACGCCGGACCGGCTGCGCGTCGCCGCCCAGGCGATGCGCGAGGAGCTGTCGCTGGACGATATCGCCGCCGCCACCGGCTACGACATGTGGTTCCTCGAGCGTATCGACGAGATCGTCGGCGTCGAGGCGACGCTGGTCGAGGGCGGCCTGCCGCAGTCCGTCGACGGCATGCGGCGCCTCAAGACAATGGGCTTTTCGGACGCGCGCATCGCCGCGCTGACCAACCTGGCCGAGGACCAGGTGCGCTCGGCGCGCATCGGCTTGGGCGTCACCGCCGTCTTCAAGCGCATCGACACCTGCGCCGCCGAGTTCGAGGCGCAGACACCCTACATGTACTCGACCTACGAGGCGGCGCCCGACGGCACCGCCGAGTGCGAGGCGCGCCCGACCGACCGGAAGAAGATCGTCATCCTCGGCGGCGGCCCCAACCGCATCGGCCAGGGCATCGAATTCGACTATTGCTGCTGCCACGCCTGCTACGCGCTGACTGCGGCGGGCTTCGAGACGGTGATGATCAACTGCAACCCCGAGACCGTGTCGACCGACTACGACACCTCGGACCGCCTGTACTTCGAGCCGCTGACGCTGGAGAGCGTGCTCGAGATCCTGCGCGTCGAGCAGGAGAACGGCGAGCTGGTCGGCGTCATCGTCCAGTTCGGCGGACAGACGCCGCTCAAGCTCGCGCGCGGGCTCGAGGCCGCCGGCATCCCGATCCTGGGCACCTCGCCCGATGCCATCGACCTCGCCGAGGACCGCGAGCGCTTTCAGCGGCTGCTGAACGATCTGGGACTGCGCCAGCCGCGCAACGGCATCGCCCGGTCGGGCGACGAGGCCTTCGCCATCGCCGCCGCGGTCGGCTACCCGGTCGTCATCCGCCCCTCCTACGTGCTGGGCGGCCGGGCGATGGAGATCGTGCGCAACGAGCACGAGCTGCGCCGCTACATCACCGAGGCGGTCGTCGTCTCGGGCAGGTCGCCAGTGCTGATCGACAGCTACCTGTCGGCCGCCGTCGAGGTCGACGTCGACGCGCTCTCGGACGGCGAGCAGGTCCACATCGCCGGCGTCATGGAGCACATCGAGGAGGCCGGCGTGCATTCCGGCGACAGCGCCTGCTCGCTGCCGCCGCACTCGCTCTCGGCGGAGATCGTCGAGGAGATCGGCCGCCAGACAAAGGCGCTGGCGCTGGGCCTGGACGTGGTCGGGCTGATGAACGTGCAGTTCGCCGTCAAGGGCGGCGACATCTACGTTCTCGAGGTCAACCCGCGCGCCAGCCGCACCGTGCCCTTCGTCGCCAAGGCGACCGGCTCGCCTATTGCCGCAATCGCGTCGCGCGTCATGGCGGGCGAGAAGCTGGCAGGCTTCACGCTGGCTGACCCAAGGACGCCGCATGTGGCGGTGAAGGAGGCCGTGCTGCCCTTTGCCCGCTTCCCCGGCGTCGACACGCTGCTGGGGCCCGAGATGCGCTCTACCGGCGAGGTGATGGGACTCGACCGCACCTTCGCGCGGGCCTTCCTGAAAAGCCAGCTCGGCGCCGGCGTGCCCCTGCCCGAGGACGGCACCGTCTTCATCTCGGTGCGCGACACCGACAAGGAGACGATCCTGCCGGGCGCGCGCATCCTGCACCGGCTGGGCTTCCAGATCATCGCGACCGGCGGCACGGCCGACTTCCTGGGCCGCCACGGCGTTCCGGCCGAGCGCGTCAACAAGGTGCATGAGGGTCGGCCGCACGTCGTCGACCGGCTGAAGGACGGGCTCGTCCGGCTGGTCTTCAACACGACCGAGGGGGCGCAGTCGGTGAGCGACAGCTTCGACATCCGCGCGATCGCGCTGCGCCAGAAGATCCCGTACTATACCACCGCGGCGGGCGCGCTGGCGGCGGCGCGCGCCATCGAGACGCTGAAGGACGGGGCGATGGAAGTGGCCCCGCTGCAGTCCTACAACCGCCCCTGACTGCCCTTGCGGAACATGGGTCCGCTGCCTATCATTAGGAAGTGAGCCGCGCCTGAAGGCGCGGCTCTGGTTGTTTTGTCCGGGTGCGGCCATGTCGGCCCGCCCGGTTCCGTTTTTGTGACGTAGGGGAGGGCGAGATGGACAAGGTTCCGATGACCAGGCAGGGCTACGCCGCCCTGAACGCCGAGCTGAAGGTGCTGAAGGAGGAGCAGCGGCCCGCCGTGATCCGCGCCATCGCCGAGGCCCGCGAGCATGGCGACCTGTCCGAGAACGCCGAGTACCATGCCGCGCGCGAGCGCCAGAGCTTCATCGAGGGCCGGATCTCCGAGCTCGAGGACTTGATCAGCCGCGCCGACGTCATCGACGTGACCAAGCTGTCCGGCCAGACCATCCGCTTCGGCGCCACCGTCGAGATCGTCGACGAGGACACCGAGGAGGAGAAGGTCTTCCAGATCGTCGGCGAGCCCGAGGCGAATGTCGACGCCGGCAAGCTGAACCTGCGCTCACCGCTGGCCCGCGCCCTGATCGGCAAGGAGCAGGGCGACAGCGTCGAGGTGCACACCCCGGGCGGCGGCCGCTCCTACGAGATCATCAGCGTCAAATATATCTGATTGCGAAGTCGCCCCGAGAGTGTGAGTCTGCAGTCATGGTTGATCATCGCGCAGAGGCGCCGTCGGCGCTGCGACTTGGCGGCTCCCGTCGCCCCGGCGGCCCCGGCGGCGATGCCTGGCGCGCCGGGGCGGTCGCCCGCGCCGGCGAGGTCCTGAAGGGGCTGTTCTCGTCCGACCCCGAGGGGTCGGGCCGGCTCTACCGCCTGCCGATCCTGGTCACGGGCGTCTGGCTGATGGCGCTCGGCGCCTATGCCATAGGCTATTTCGACCGGTTGGGCGACGGGCTTGCGACAGGCACGGTTCGGGCGCTGCCGACGCTGGACCTGCTTTTCTTCGCCTTCGCCGCGATCGGCCCCGTGCTGATGCTCTGGATGGTCGTGCTGCTGCAGGCGCGCTCGGCACGACTGTCAGACGCGATGAACGCGCAAAGTGAGAGCGCGCTGGCGCTGGCCGCGACCGTCGCCAGCCTGCACGAGGCCGTCGAAACTCTCAGCGCCGGCACCAGGGGCAAGATCGCCGACGCCGCCGCCGTGCTCGAGCGTGACGGCGCGGCGGCGATGGCGCGCCTCGACGCCTCGCTGGCCGAGCAGGCCGAGAAGCTGGACACCGGGCTGACGGAAGCCACCCTGATGCTCGACAGCAACCTGCGCCAGCGCACCCAGCGCGCCGATGCGGCGCTGGACGCCCAGCGCGAAGCTCTGGCCCGCCGGCTCGAGGCCGACGCCGAGAAGCTGTCCCGCTCGATCGAGGCGCAGGCGCGCGGCCTCGAAGCGGCGCAACAGGTGCTGGGCGAGCGCATCGCGGACTCGCTGGAGGCGCAGGCGCGCAGCCTCGATGCGGCGCAGCAGATGCTGGGCGAGCGCATCGCGGCCTCGCTCGATGCGCATGGCAATCGCTTTGAAAGCGGCACGGCCGAGCTTCTCGCGGGCCTGGGCACGCAGATGGCGGATATCGGCGACCGGGTCGATGCGGCACTGAACACGCTGGCCGCCGACCTTGCCTCGGCGCAGCGCAACCGGCACCGCGAACTGGATGCCGACATGCGCCAGCGCGAGACGCGGATGCACGCCGCCGTCCAGGAGCTGGCGCGCACCATCGAGGACGAGGTCGCGCCATTGCTGGGCGAGCTCCGCTCGGCGCTGGCCGAGACGGGCCGAACCGTCGCCGCCAATCCGCCGGCCAGCGCCGAGACGCTGGCCCGCCTGCTGGGCGAGGCGGCGATGCGCGAGATCGCACCCGACCGGGCCGCGCTGAGCACGGCGGTCTCGCGCATGACCGCGCTGGAAGAGCAAGCCGCGCGCCTGCTGGAGCGGATCGACCGCACGGCCCGGCTGAACCCGCTGATGGACGGGTCGAGCGATCCCGCGCAGCCGCCCGCCGGCGGGCTGCCCGAGCTGCCTTTCGCGGCGCTGCCGCGCGGCGCCGGGCGCGCCGTGCTGAACTGGACTGCCGTCGTCCATGCGCTGGACGGGCGCCCCGTCGGCGAGGCGAGCCGGCGCACGGTCGACGCGGCGTCCGCCGACCCGGACGTGGCCGCCGTTGCAACGCTGGCCGCCGGCGTCGCCGGGGCATTGGCCGAGGACGGCTTGCACGTGGCGGACATCGCCCCCGTGCATGCCCCGGCCGCACTCTGGCACCGTTTCGCGCGGGGCGACCGCGGCGGCGAACTGGCGGCGCTGGCGGGCATCGAGGACGAGATCGCGCTTGCCATCGCCCGCGCGCGGCTGCGCGACGACCCGGCCTTCCGCGCGCTGGCGATGCGGCTGGTCGCCGCCTACATGCGCCTGCTGGCTCGCGCGGCGGCCGAGATCGGCGCCGACCCGCGCATGGTCGAGCTGGCCGAGACCCCGCCGGGCCGCGCCTTCGTGCTGGTCGCGACGCTGACCCGCGCTTTCCAGCCGGTGCCCGTAGCGGCGGAGTGACCCCGCCGGATTGGCTTTCGCACCACCGTCATCCGATCTGCGTCAGACTATTTTATCGTTTGAACACATAGACACCAAAACTGCTTGCGAATGAGCGGGCGCGCCCCGCCCTGCGTTTCCCCCGCCGGTCAGGCCGGGCCGACGCCCTCGATCAGCCCGCCTCGCCAGACACGACGCAGCGCCAGCGCCGCCGTCAGAGCGACCGCCGACAGCCCGACCGAAAGCCAGTAGGCGGCGCTAGTCCCGGTGGCCTCGACGATCGCCGCCGCGACGAAGGCCGTCCCCGCCATTGTCAGCCCGCCGATTAAGCCGACCGCGACGCCTTGCGCGCTGCCGGCGAGCCGCGGCGGCACGGCGCCGGCCAGGAACGCCATCGCTCCCAGGTGCCCGATGGCAAAGGTCAGCGCGTGCAGCGCCTGCAAGGGCCAGAGCGCCGCAAGCGGTGGCGACAGCGCCATCAGGCTCCAGCGGAGAATGCCGGCCGCCCCGGCGACGGCCAGCGCGCCGGCCGGCCCCAGCCGAGCAACCCAGCGCCGCCCCGGCCCCAGCATCAGCCCGGTCTCGACGATGACGGCGAAGGCCCAGAGCCAGCCGATCACGCCCGCGCCGATTCCCTGCGCCCGCCAGTCCAGGACCGAGTAGACGTAGTAGATCGAATGCGAAGCCTGGCTGGCCGCCGCCGCCGCCGCCGCGACCAGGAACGCGGGCGCGGCCAGCAGCCGGCGCATTTCGCCCGGACCTGCCCGGTCGCTGCCGCCGCGCGGTGCGCCGCCGCCGCCCGGGTGGACCGCGCCCAGCGCCGCCGTGCAGACCAACCCGCCGACGATGATCCACAGCACGGGCGCCGCGCCCAGCGCGCCGATCGCTGCGCCAGCCGCGACGTTCACCGCCAGGAACGACAGCGATCCCGCTGCGCGCACCGGCGCGTAGGCGAAGCCATGCCAGGTCGAGGCGCGCAGCCCCAGCGCCTCGCCCAGCGGCATCAGCGGCGCCATGCAGAATGAGGCGCACATCGTCGCAACCAGCAGCACGCCCGGCCGCTCGATCCCCAGATGCGCAAGGTAGACCGCCGCCGCCGCCAGCGCGGCGCCGGCGATCGTCCAGCGCCGGACGGCATGGCGGTCGGCCAGCCCCGACAACAGCGTCGCGCCGACGATGCGCGCCAGGATGGCCAGCCCCAGGTAGCGCCCGATCTCCGCCCCGCTCAACCCCCACTCGGCGAGCCAGACCGGCCAGTAGGGCAGCTGCGCGCCGGCGGTGCCGAAGGCCGCGGCGTAGAAGCCCGCCGTCAGCAGCGCCGCCCGCCGGGATTGCGTCACGGCCGCCCGCACGGCCTGGTCCTGCAGGTGCGGCCGGCCGTCGTCGGGCAGGGCCGGGCGATGTCCCCTCCGCCCCGGGGGGTGCCGCCGGCCGTCCGGAGGTTTTGAGCCGCGGCGCGCCGGGTGGCGGCGTCCCGTGCCGTCAGGGGCTGGCCCGGACTGTCGGGCGGCGTCAACCGCGCAGCCCGAAGCTTTCGTATGGCAGGTAGCGGACCGGCGTGCCGGGCGCGATCTCCATCGCCTCGTCCGGTAATTCCACCAGCCCATCGGCCCAACTGAGGCCGCCGACCAGGCCCGACCCCTCCGAGTGGAAGACCTCGGCCGCGCCGTCCGGAGTCAGCCGGGCGCGCAGGAATTCGCGGCGGCCGGGTTTCTTGCTTTTCGCGAAGGCGGCGGGGACAGGAAAACCCTGCGGCTCGGGCCAGTCGCGCCCCGACATGACCGCCAGCGCCGGACGGGCGAAGACCAGAGCGCAGACGAAGGCGGCGACGGGGTTGCCGGGCAGGCCGAAGACCGGGACGCCGCGCCACAGCCCCATCGCCAGCGGTCGGCCGGGCTTGACGGCAATGCGCCAGGTCTCGATGCGGCCCTCTTCGCGGATCAGGCGGCTGATGTGGTCCTCGTCGCCGGCCGAGGCACCGCCGGTCGTCAGGATCGCGTCCGCCTCGGCCGCGCCGCGGTCGAGCGCGCCCCTGATCGCCGCCGCCCGGTCGGGCATGGCGCCGAGGTCGACGACGTCGTACCCCCACTCGGCGGCCAGCGCGGTCAGCATCGGCCGGTTGGCATCGAAGATGCCGTGCCCGGCGGGGTCGTCGCCGGGCTGCAGCAACTCGTCGCCGGTCGAGAGCACCGCGACGCGCAGCGGCGCGCGCACGGCGACGCGGTCGACGCCGACGACGGCCAGCCGGGCCAGGTCCGCCGGCCCCAGCCGCCGGCCGGCCGGCAGCACCGCGTCGCCCTCGGCAGCGTCCTCGCCCTGGCCGCGGCTGTTCGCGCCCTTCCTGCGCGGCGCGCGAAAGCGGACGCGGCCGACGCCGACGGTCGCGTCCTCCTGCAGCACGACGGTATCGGCGCCGCGCGGAATCTCCGCCCCGGTCAGGATGCGCAGCGCATGGCCATCCGGCAGGCGTCCGGTGAAGGGGTTTCCGGCGGCGGATCGGCCGGGCTCGAGCGGCAGGTTGGCCTCGTCGCGCCCGGCCAGCGAGGCCCAGGCGAAGGCGTAGCCGTCGACCGCCGAGTTCGCCGCCGGCGGGTTGTTCCGTCGAGACACGGCCGGGCGCGCCAGCACGCGCCCGGAGGCATCGGCCAGCGGCACCTCCTCGATCCTCGTGACGGCAGAGACGCCCTCGCGCAACCGCGCCAGCGCCTCGTCCACCGGCGTCCAGGCGATGCCGGGCGGCAGGGCAAAGCAGTCGTCGCGGAGGCGGGCCGTCATGGGGAGCTACCCTGTTGCGCAGAGCGATCCGATCCGACTACGGCCCGCGCGGCGGCGCCGCAACCCCCTCGCACACCATCCGCAGGAAGGGACGCGGATGGTCCTTGCAGCGACTCTCCGTAGCGCGGGTGGTCGGCGCCTTCGTGCCGACCGTCGACCGAGGCGGAGGGATGAGCGTGGCGCGGCGCAGCGCTCAGGCCGTCTTGCGCAGCGCCATGCCGAGGTCGTCGAGGATGAAGTCGGCGATCGCCGGGATGTCGTCGAGCCCGATCACCGGCCGGTCCGTCGCCGGCCGGTCGTTCGAGGCGACGGCGCGCACGGTCGGATCGTCGGCGGCAATGAGGGGCTGCCCGGTCTCGGCCCGCCAGGCCTCGACCTTTGGGTGGCCGTCGCGCTTGTAGCCCTCGACGATCACCAGATCGACCGGGTCCAGATGGTCCAGCAGCTCGGAAAGCGGCCGCTCGGCCGCGCCGCGCAGCTCGCTCATCAGCGCCCAGCGGGCCGAGGAGGCCAGGATCACCTGCCGGGCACCCGCCTTGCGGTGGCGGTGGCTGTCCTTGCCCGGGCGGTCGACGTCGACCATGTGGTGCGTGTGCTTGACCGTCGAGACGGTGAAGCCGCGGCCGGCGATTTCGGCGACCAGCCGCTCGACCAGCGTGGTCTTGCCGGCGTTCTTCCAGCCGACGACGCCGTAGACGTTTCCGGGGACGTTCATGCGCCCCTTGCGACGGTCTCGCCGGCGGCGATGCGCTCGGCCTCGGCGAGGTCGCCGGGCGTGTTGACGTTGAAGAACGGCAGGTGCCCGTCGAATACCGCGCGAGCGCAGCCATGCCGCGACGTCCAGACGATGACCTTTCGCATGGTGCTCGTCGTCAGCGATTTCTCTAGGTCGTCGGCCAGCGCGACGGGCCAGAGGGCGAAGGTCGGGTGCTCGCTGAGGCCCCGCTCCGGGTCTTCGGTCGCTGCCATCGAGATCGGCTGCGTCCCCTTCGCCGTCTGCAGCCGCGCCACCAGGTCTGCCGGAAAGAACGGCGTATCCCCGGCCGCGCTGGCGACGTGAGAATGCGCCCGCGCCGCCGCCCATCGCATCCCCGCCAGCACGCCGGCCAGCGGGCCGGCAAAGCCCTCGACGGTGTCCGGCACGACCGGCAGCCCGAAGCGCGCGAAGCGTGCCGGGTCGCCGTTGGCGTTCAGCACAATCTCGGCCACCTGGGGCCGCAACCGGTCGATGACGTGCTGGAGAAGCGGCTTGCCCGCGACCTCCAGCAGCGCCTTGTCGCCGCCGCCCATGCGCCGGGCGAGGCCGCCAGCGAGGATCACGCCTGCGGTGCTCACACGCCCCTCCGCCCGGCCTTGTAGGGGTCTGGAACCAGATCGGGCAGCGGCCGGGTCGTCCACTCGGTGCCCTCGGTCGGGACGGCGACGACCGCCTCCGGGCCATAGTCCAGCAGCAGCTCGCGGCAGAGACCGCAGGGTGAGATGATGACCTGCCGGCGGTTGACGGCGCAGGCGAAAGTGATCTCGGCGTCCGGCTCGGCGGTGGCGGCCATGCCGATGGCGACCGCCTCGGCGCAGACGGCGGCACGGCCCAGCACGCTGTCGATATTGACGGCCGTGTAGCTGTTGCCGGAGCGGGTAATGACGGTGCACGCGACATGGTGCCGCCCCTCTTTGGCGCGCTCGGCAATGAGCGCGCGGGCGGCCGCGACGGCGGCGCCGTGGGGGTCACGCAGCATCGGTCGTCTCGCGCAGCGAATCGGGGTAGGAGTAGGTGCCGGGCTCATTGACCCAGTGGTCCGTGGTTCTTTCGTTCACCCAAAAGCCTTCCGGTCCGAGTTCGCCGCCGAGGCGATCAAGCGCAGCCGCGGCGATGCCGACAATGAAATATGAAACGCCAGACCGGTGGCGTGATAACCAAATACAGGGCGGAAACGGCAGAATCATCTCTTTCACTTCTTTGAAGTGGCGTGTCGTAAATATACAGGCCAATATAAAATTAAATATCACTAACTCGGCCGAAACCATATCAGATCGAAAATAAACAGTGTGAATTCCAAAGATTATAAGTATAAAATCAACAGTTATTGCTACCACCTTTACCATTCTAAGGCACCTCTTAACGCGCGGTCATAGTGCCCACCCCAGGCGACGAGGATCCGCCCATGGTGCAGATGCCTGTGCGGTCCGAAGATACGCTGCTTGCTCAAACCTCCGCTCCCTTGCGACGGTGCCTGCGATCCTCCTCGGGCACGCTGCCCGAATCCACGTCGTAGACCAGCCGCTCCGCGCCGCTCAGGCACAGGAACCGCTGCCCCCGCATCCGGCCGATCAGGGTCAGGCCGGTTTGTCGGGCAAGCTCCACCCCCCAGGCAGTGAAGCCGGAGCGCGAGGCCAACACCGGGACGCCCATCAGCGCGGTCTTGATGACCATCTCCGAGGTCAGGCGGCCGGTGGTGTAGAGGATCTTGTCCGCCCCGCCGACGCGCTCGCGGAACATCCAGCCGGCGATCTTGTCGACGGCGTTGTGGCGGCCGACATCCTCCATGAAGACCAGCGGACGGTCCTGCTCACAGAGCACGGTGCCGTGGATGGCGCCGGCCTCGAGATAAAGCGACGGCGCGGTGTTGATCTGGCGGGCCAGCGCGTAGAGCCAGGAGGTGCGGACCTCGCCCGGCCCGAAGGTCACGCCCTCCAGCGCCTCCATCATGTCGCCGAAGACGGTGCCGACGGCGCAGCCGCTTGTGCGCGTCTTCTTCTTCAGCTTCTCCTCGTAGTCGGTAGCGCGCTCCGTCCGTACGACCACGACGCCGAGGTCGTCGTCGTGGTCGACGCCCGTCACGCGGTCGTCGGGCAGCAGCATGCCTTGGTTCAGCAGGTAGCCGATGGCAAGGTACTCCGGGTAGTCGCCGATCGTCATGGCGGTGACGACCTCCTGCGAATTCAGGTAGATCGTCAGCGCCCGCTCCTCGACGACGCGCGTCTCGACCGGGGCGCCGGTCTGGTCGACGCCGCCGACCGCGCGGGTCAGGCGCGGGTCGGACGGGTCGGGAGCGAGCAGGAACGCGCTCATGCCGTCCGTCCACGAGCGCGTCCTGCGAACCGTCCGGCGCAAAGAAAGTCTACCACCAGCCGGGCGACGCGGGCAGAGGCCGGCAGCAGCGTGTGGATCACCGGCACGGCGGCCCGGTGCCCGGCGCCGCTCCAGGCCGAGCGAACCGTCACGCCGCAATCATTCGGCCAGGCCAGCGAGGCGACCGGCCAGCCGATCGTGCCGGCGATCGCCGCGATCCGCGGGTCGGGCGCGGGGCGCTCGAAGGGCGCGCCCAGCTCGGCCATCGCCGGCCCGGTCAGGTCGCGCACTCCCCAGAGGCCGCCCAGCAGCCGCGCCATCGTCGAGCCGCGGTTCGGCGAGCCGAGCTGCACGACCCACGCGATCCGCAAGCCCTGCGGGTCGCGCAGCAGGCGCGCCGCGATCAGCCCGCCCAGCGAATGCCCGACCAGCGCGAGCCGGCGCGCCGGAGCCAGCGCCTCCAGCGCCGCGCGGACATGCACCACCGAGGCCGCGACGCCGGCGCGCGTGCTGGGATAGCCGACGCGCCGGACGGCGAAGCCGGCGCGGCGCAGCCGCCATTCGAGCGGCCACATCGAGGCCGCGGTCCGGCCCAGACCGTGGATCAGCACAACCAGCAGATCGTTCTCGCCGCGCCCTGTCATCGCTCCACAATCCCGCCCTCGCGCGCGCCGTCAACCCGCTCCATGCCCCTACCCCCGCCCGCTAGCGAGGGTGTGACGCCTGCTGGCGTGGTTGTGACGGTGCCTCTGGCGCTAGTATATGGCGCGGCAGGCGTGCAATGGGCACCCCATGCTGCCCGAGGGAGGAAACCCATGCTCATAGGCTGTCCGACCGAGATCAAGACGCGCGAATACCGGGTCGGCATGACGCCGGCCACCTGCCGCGAGGCGATCGCGCACGGCCACCAGGTGCTGGTGCAGACGGGCGCGGGCGTCGGTGCCGGCTTTCCCGACGAGTCCTATGCCGCGGTGGGCGTCGAGCTGGCCGACACCGCGAGCCAGGTCTTCGAGCGCGCCGAGATGATCGTCAAGGTCAAGGAGCCGCAGGCCGTCGAGCGCCAGATGCTGCGCGAGGGGCAGGTGCTGTTCACCTACCTGCACCTGGCGCCGGACCCGGAGCAGACGAAGGACCTGCTGGCCTCGGGCTGCACGGCCATCGCCTACGAGACCGTCACCGACGCGCAGGGCGGCCTGCCGCTGCTGGCGCCGATGTCCGAGGTCGCCGGGCGCCTCGCCCCTCAGGTCGGCGCCTGGGCGCTCCAGAAGGCGAACGGCGGGCGCGGGGTGCTGATGGGCGGCGTGCCCGGCGTGTCGCCGGCGCGCGTCACGGTGATCGGCGGCGGCGTCGTCGGCACGCACGCGGCGCGGATCGCCAGCGGCATGGGGGCGAGCGTCACGGTTCTGGACCGCTCGCTGCCGCGGCTGAAATACCTCGACGACGTGTTCGGCGGCCAGTTCCAGACGCGCTACGCCTCGCGCGGCGAGACCGAGGAGCTGGTGCTGGCCTCCGACATGGTGATCGGCGCGGTGCTGATCCCCGGCGCCGCGGCGCCGAAGCTCGTCAGCCGCGCGCAGCTGAGCCAGATGCTGCCCGGCGCCGTGCTGGTCGACGTCGCAATAGACCAGGGCGGCTGCTTCGAGACCTCGCGCGCGACCACGCACAACGACCCGATCTACGAGGTCGACGGCATCGTGCACTACTGCGTCGCCAACATGCCGGGCGCGGTGGCGCGCACCTCGACGCTGGCGCTGACCAACGCGACGCTGCCCTTCCTGCTGGCGCTGGCCGACAAGGGCTGGGCGCAGGCCTGCCGCGACGATGCCCACCTGGCCGCCGGGCTCAACGTCCACGCCGGCAAGCTGACCTACTACGCGGTCGGCGAGGCGCTGGGCATCGACGTCTACTCGACCAAGCTGGTGCTCGGCGCCGCCTGACGGGCGGCGCTCCGGACCGCCGGTCGACGCCGCATCCGCGCCGCCTCTCGGCGGCGCGGGGCGATGCCGCAGGATGAAACCGCAGGACGGCACGACGATCATTCGTCGTGGTGCGCCGCGGCGTGCGATGGTATCCCCAGCGTAAAGGCCGGCAGGGTTGCGTCGGCCGAACTTCCGGGGGTTCGTCGGCATGCAGGCGCTCATCGAGATCGCGGCCTACATGCCGCACGGTTACTGTCTTCTGTGGCAGCCCTGGCTGGTCGCGCTCTACGCCGGCTCGGACCTGCTGATCTTCCTGTCCTACTCGGCGATCCCGCTGGCGCTGGTGCTGTTCCTGCGGCGGCGGCCGGACGTGCGGTAAGGCGGGCTGGTCGCGCTGTTCGCCGCGTTCATCCTGCTCTGCGGCCTGACGCACCTCGCCTCGATCGTCACGCTTTGGATTCCCGCCTATCCGCTGCATGGCGTGGTGAAGCTTGCCACCGGCCTCGTCTCGGCAACGACGGCCGTCGTCCTGTTCATGCTGATTCCGAAGCTGGTCGCGATCCCCAGCCCGCAGCAACTCGAGCGGGTGAACTGCCTGCTGATCGACGAGATCGCCGCGCATCGCGAGGCGCTGGCGCGCCTGCAGGACGGCGAGCGCGAGCTCGAGCGCAGGATCGAGCAGCGTACCGCCGAGCTGGCCGAAGCGAACCGCCAGCTCTCGATGACCAGCCGCGAGGCGGTGCATCGCGGCGCCAACCTGGCCACGATCATCATGTCGCTGGCGCGCGAGACGGCGCGCCGCGCCGCAGACGTCGCGACCTTCATGGAGCGGTTTCCGGTCGGGTCGAGGCGCTGGCCGGCGCATCGGCCTCGCTGGTGGCGCGCAGCACAGGGGCATATTTGTTGCTGGGCGACGTGATCCGCCACCAGCTATTTCCCATGATGGAGACCTACGGCACGCGCATCGCCATCGCCGGCCCCGAGGTCGAGATCGACGAGAAGGCGGCGCAGCACTTCGCGCTGGCGGTGCACGAGCTTGCGACCAACGCGGTCAAGCATGGCTCGCTGTCGACAGCCGACGGGCGCGTCGAGGTATCCTGGGAGACCACGGGCGACGCCGAAAACGGCGCGGGCGGGCTGGTCTTTCACTGGCGCGAGAGCGGCCCGCCGGTAACCCTTGGCGGCAGGGTCGGCTTCGGCACCAAGCTGCTGACCCTGGCCGTGCCCGAGGCGCTGCGCGGCGCCGCGAGCAGGACGATGGAGCCCGAAGGCCTGACATACGAACTGCGCGTGCCGCTGAGGGCGATCTCGCCGAGGCTTTGCCGGGATGTCGGGGGACCACTCACCGGTCCGCTACCGCCGCCCGCGACCGCCTGAGACGCGCCGGTCGAGACGGGCCGGTCGCGCATCCCGAGCCGCCGGTCAGGTCCCTGCCATCGGGGCGCAGAACCTGGCCGGTCAAGCACGACGGGTCCTCGCTAACCTTGCAGGCCGGGAACACCAGCAGGGGCGCGATCGCGCCCCGCGCCAGCGGGCGTTCCCGCGCCGGGGGAACCCTGCCGGCCGTCGCCAGTTGCCAGATCGAACTCGACGGCGCGCAGCCGGGGCGGGATGACGATGTCTGAAATGGACCTGGCGCTTGCCATCGGCGCCATGACGGTGCTGGCGCTCGGGCTCGGCTCGGGGTTCATCAAGAACCGTCTGTGGATCTCCGAGCCGCTGATCGCGATCCTGATCGGCATCGTCATCGGCCCGGCGGTCATCTCGGCCGCCACGTTCACCGTGCCGGACGAGTCCCAGACGACCGTCTTGCTCGAGTTCGCCCGCATCACGCTGGCGATCTCGATCATGGGCGCCGCGCTGCGCCTGCCGCCGCGCTGGGAGGCCGAAAACTGGCGCGAGCTGGCGCTGGTGCTGGGGCTCGGCATGCCGCTGATGTGGCTGGTCGGCAGCGCGCTGGCGCTCTGGGTGCTGGGCCTGCCCGTGCTCTATGCCCTGCTGGTCGGCGCAGTACTGTCGCCGACCGATCCCGTGCTGGCGGATTCGATCGTGGCGGGAGAGGCATCCAACAAGGCGATCCCGGCCCGGATGCGCTACGCAATCACGGCCGAGAGCGGCGCCAATGACGGGCTGGCGGTGCTGGTCGTCATGCTGCCCGTCTACCTGCTGGGCGCCGCGCCCTCCCAGGCGGTGCCGCACTGGCTGACCCAGATTCTGCTGCGCGAGGTGATCGCAGGCATCGCCGTCGGGCTCGTACTCGGCTGGCTGACCGCGCGCGGCTTCGTCTGGGTTCTGGCCAAGGAGCAGTCCGAGCGCCCCTCCATGCTGACGCTCTCGCTGGCGCTGGCGCTGGCGGTGCTGGCCATCGACCAGTTGCTCCACACCGCCTCGCTGCTGGCCGTCTTCACCGCCGGGCTGGCGTTCAACCGTCGCACCGCGGCGCACGAGGAGGGGCTGCACGAGAACATGCAGAGCGCGGTCGCGCGGTTCTTCGACATCCCGATCTTCATCTTCCTCGGCACCGTGCTGCCCTGGCAGGGCTGGCTCGACCTCGGCTGGCCCGGGCTGGGTTTTGCCATCGCGGTGTTGCTGTTCCGCCGGTTGCCGGCGTGGCTGCTGCTGCGGCCCCTGCTCGGCTCGGTGCGCGGCTGGCGCGAGACGGCGTTCAACGGATGGTTCGGGCCGATCGGCATCGCGGCCGTGTTCTACGCGATGCACATGTACAGCGAGCCGACAGTCGAGCACCCCGAGCAGATCTGGCACATCGTCAGCCTGGTCGTGTTCTGCTCGATAGTGCTTCACGGCATCAGCGCGACACCGTTGAGCCGCGCCTTCGGCCGGACCGGCGCCGCCTATCCGGACGGGGACGCCAACGAGGACGCTACCGACAACACAGCGGTCGGAACAGGCGCCGGGTCCGGTGCCGCGGATCACCGCGACCGCCGCCAAGAGCGGGCCGGCAACCGCTGAGCCTGGCCTGGCACCCGGTCACGCGGCTGCGCGAGACGTGCCGCCGGGTACCATGCTATCCTGCATTCGTGGAGGCAGTGCGGAGCCAGCCATCTTGGCGACGGTCGAGATCGCGATCAGGCGATCGCAGGCAGAGGACGCGCCGGCACTCTCGGCGCTCTACGGCGATGCATGGCGCTTTGCCTATCGCGGCATCATCCCCGGCCTGGTGCTCGAGCGCATGGTGGCGCAGCGCGGGCCGCGCTGGTGGCGGCACATGCACGGGCTGGGCGGCGTGACGACGATCCTGGAGTTCGAGGGAGCGCCGGCGGGCTATGCGAGCTTCGGGCGCAGCCGCTTCGGCAGCCTGGGCGCCGAGGGCGAGATCTACGAGCTGTATCTCAAGGCCGAGTACCACGGCGCCGGTCTCGGGCGGCAGCTCTTCAGGGCGGCCCGCGACGAGCTGCGGTCGGAAGGGCTGCGTGGCCTCGTGGTACGCTCACTGGTCGCGAACGAATCGGCCTGCCGCTTCTACCGCGCCATGGGCGGGCGGGAGTTCGCCCGCTCGTCCGAGCGCCTCGGCGGCATCAGGCTGGCGACCGTCGCGTTCCACTGGCGCTGATTGGCGGCTTTCAGAGGCTGGCAGCGTCGGGCAACCGGCCACTTGAGGTCAGCCGGATACGGCCGTCGGGCCGCGCCGCATCAGGTTCATGCGCGTGATGCCGGCCGCCATGCTGGATGTCGCCGGCGACGCTGTATCGCCCGAAGAGACGGCAGGGTCCTCGCGGATCGTATCCTCAACGTCGCGCGGCTGGCTCGCAGCGCGCTCGGCGGGTTCGGGCCGATCCTCGCGCGGCGGCACCTTGCGCATCAGGCTGTCGGCCATGCGGATGAAATCGTCAATCCGGGCGACTTCCTCGCGCAGCTCTGCGCGGCGGTCCTGGGCGATCTTAAGAACGTCGGTCATTGGGGCCTCCTCCGTGCCAGCATCCTCAACTCCGGTCGGCAATGCGAGGGCCGGCGAAAGTCCGGCGCGCCCCGCAACGCCCGATACTGCAGATTTCGCTGCGGATTGTGACCGAATGTGGTTGCCAAGATGGCAAAGGCGCGGAACGAGCGCGCCCGGTTGCGCCTTCCCGGCTCAGGCGTGCCCTGCTGCTCAGCCGACGGCGGCGGAGCCTCTCCGCAGCAGGTTCATGCGGGCGGGCCCGAGCGCCTCTTCCTCCTCGGACGCGCGAGACCGACGACGACGCGCTCCGGATCAGTTCCTCCGCCGTGCGGATGAACCTGTCCAACTGATCGATCTCGATCTGCAACTGGTCGCGCCGGTCAAGCGCTAGTCTCAAGACATCGGTGGTCACGGCCTACTCCTGCTCCTGCTTCTGTCCGGCGGTGTTCCCCGGCCGGTATTTTCTCCAACTATTTCAACTCTCATGAGGTGCTGTCAACGCGCGCGCAAATCATGTGCGGTCGGCTTCCGAAATGTGCCGGTCGGAGAGTCCGGCGTGCAACAATCCGGGTCGCCTCGCGGGCGGGCCGGCGGCCGGATCAACCGCGCATCCGGCTGGCATTGGCATCCCAGACCGGCACGTGCTGCGGGCTGGCCGGCAGACGCTCTCCCAGCAACTCGATCTCCCAGCCGGTCGCGGCGTCGGCGTGTTCCTTCGGCACGTAGCCGAGCGCCATCGAGGCCTTCGAGTTGTGCGCGTAGCCGCCCGACGTCACCCAGCCGACGACCTCGCCGTCCAGCCAGATCGGCTCGTCGCCGATCACGTCGGCGTCCTTCGCCTCGACGCGGAAGGCCCGCAGGCGCAGCTTGCCCCCGCCGTCGCGATCGGCCAGCGCGGCCTGCTTGCCAACGAAATCGGCGTCCTTGCCATAGGCGACGAACCGGTCCAGCCCGGCCTCCAGCGGCCCGTAGAGCGGCCGGTATTCGCGCGCCCAGCCGCCATAGTTCTTCTCCAGCCGCATCGCGTTCAGCGCGCGCAGGCCGAAGGGGCGGATGCCGAACGGCGCGCCCGCCTGCAACAGCCGCTCGAAGACGTGGCGCTGGAACTCGGGCTTCATCCAGATCTCGTAGCCGAGATCACCGGTGAAGCTGACGCGCCCGACCAGGCAGGGCGCCATGCCGACCTCGATCCGCCGGACGCCCATGAACGGCAGGCCGGCCGCCGAGACGTCCGACCAGGTCAGCGCCTCCAGCACCTTGCGCGCGTTCGGCCCGGCGATCGACAGCCCGCAGAGGCCGAGCCCGACGCTCTCGACCAGCACTTCCGCGTCCGCCGGCAGGTGCCGCTCGAACCAGCGCATGTAGTAGACCTCGGCCGCGCCCGAGCCGGCCAGGAAATACTCGCCCCCGTCCAGGCAGGCCAGCGTCAGGTCGCCGATCAGCCTGCCGTCATGCTTCAGCATCGGCGCCAGCACCATGCGCCCCGGCGCCGGGATCCGGCAGGCGAGGATGCCGTCCAGCCAGTCGCGCGCGCCCGGCCCCGTGACACGGAACTTCGAGAAGCCGGAGATCTCCATGATGCCGACGCTCTCGCGCACCGCCGCGACCTCGCGCGCGACATGCTCGAAATCCGCCGAGCGCCGCCACGAGAAGACGTCCCGCACACCCTCGGGCGCGAACCACAGCGGTGCCTCCAGCCCCCACGAATCGCCCATCTGCGCGCCCATGCCGAGCAGTTGGTCGTAGATCGGCGTCGTCTTCAGCGGCCGGCCTGCCTGCAGCTCCTCGTTCGGGAACCGGATCGAGAAGCGGCGCGAGTAGTTCTCCTGCACCTTGGCGTTCGTGTACGCCATCGTCGTCCAGTCGCCATAGCGCGCGATGTCCATGGCCCAGACGTCAAAGCCCGGATCGCCGTCGATCATCCAGTTCGCCAGCGCCAGCCCGACGCCGCCGCCCTGGCTGAACCCCGCCATGACGCCGCAGGCCGACCAGAACCCCGGCAGCCCGCGCACCGGCCCGACCAGCGGGTTGCCGTCGGGGGCAAAGGTGAAGGGACCGTTGATGATCTGCTTGATCCCGGCGTTCTGGAACGCCGGGAAGTGGCGGAACCCGACCTCGAGCGAGGGCGAGATCCGGTCGATATCAGGCTGCAGCAACTCGTGCCCGAACTCCCATGGCGTCGAGCGCTCGGACCAGGGCACGCAGGCCTTCTCGTAGGTGCCCATCAACATGCCCCCGCGCTCCTGGCGGAGATACAGCTCGCCGTCGAAGTCGACGGCGTGGACGACCTCCTTGCCGGTCGTGCGGTTGACCTCGGCGACCTCGGGCATGTCCTCGGTGATCAGGTACATGTGCTCCATGGCGAGCACCGGCAGCTCGAGCCCGACCATGCGCCCGACCTCGCGCGCCCAGAGCCCGCCGGCGTTGACGACGTGCTGGGCGGTGACGTCGCCCTTGTCGGTGCGCACCAGCCACTCGCCGCTGGCGAGCCGCTCGATCGCCGTCACCATCGCGTGCTGGTGGTACTCGGCCCCCAGCTTGCGCGCCGATTTCGCGTAGGCCCAGGTGACGCCCGGACGGATCGAGGTGCCCGTCGACGACCGTTCGCAGCGCGCCGACGAACTGCGAGGGGTCGATCAGCGGCATGTCCGCATGTGCCTCCTCGGGCGTGATCACCTCGGTCTCGATGTCCTGGTAGCGCCCCTTGGCGCTGAAATCGACTTCAGCCAGTCGAAGCGCTCCGGCGTCGAGGCCAGCATGACGCCGCCGGTCATGTGGAAGCCGGTCGCCTGCCCCGACAGCTCCTCGATCTCGCGGTAGAGCTGGATCGTGTACTTCTGCAGCTTGGCGACGTTCGGGTCGCCGTTGATCGTGTGGCAGCCGCCCGCCGCGTGCCAGGTGCTGCCGCTCGTCAGTTCCTTCCGCTCCAGCAGCATGACGTCCGTCCAGCCATGCTTCGCCAGGTGGTAGAGCACCGAGCAGCCGACGACGCCGCCCCCGATGACAACGACGCGCGCGTGCGATTTCATCACCTGCCTCCCCGGAAGACGCGCGATCTAAGCATGGATCGCGCGGCCCAATGCGGATTTCTCGCCAGTTCCCGATGCGTTTGCGACAGGCATCGCATGCGTGTTCGCCCGCCGGATGCAGGCATGGCATGGTCGCGGCCCCGACCATCACGCCGACCACCAGGAACACGCCGCCATGCAGATCGTCGACGCGCAGATCCACCTCTGGGGCTCCGGCCTGCCCAGCAACATGGCGCACCGGCAGGTGACCGCCTTCGAGACGGCCGAGGCTGTCGGCATGATGGACGAGGCCGGCGTCGATGCGGCGGTGATCCACCCGGTGGCCTGGGACCCCGGCTCGACCGAGATGGCGTTCAGGGCGGTCGCCGACCATCCCGGCCGCTTCGCCATCATGGGCGCGCTGCCGCTCGACGACCCCGCGTCTGCCGACCGGGTCGCCGGCTGGCGCGACCAGCCCGGCATGCTGGGGCTCCGCTACATGTTCCTCAAGGATCCGGCGCGCGCATCGCTGCACGACGGCGAGATCGACTGGCTCTGGCGCGAGGCCGAGGCGGCGGGCGTGCCGGTGACCGTGCTGGCGACCAACTCGCTCGCCCTGCTAGGAGAGATCGCCCGTCGCCATCCGGGGCTTCGGCTGACCATCGACCATCTGGGCGGCCGCGGCGGCAACACCGAGCTGAAGGACGACGCGGCGATGGCGCACATGCCCGAACTGCTGGCGCTGGCGCGCCTGCCGAACGTCGCCGTCAAGGCCACCGGCGCGCCTGGCTACTCGGCCGAGCGCTACCCGTTCCCGATCATGCAGGGCCATGTCCGCCGCATCTACGACGCCTTCGGCCCCGAGCGCGTCTTCTGGGGCACCGACATCACGAAGATGCCGTGCAGCTGGCGCGAGTGCATCACCATGTTCACCGAGGAAATGCCCTGGCTCTCCGAGGCCGACCTCCGCCTGATCATGGGCGAGGCGGTCTGCCGCTGGTGGGGCTGGGACCGGTGCTGAGCGCCCCGGCGCCCGTCACCCCCGCATCCGCGCGCCGTCCGCGTCGACCAGCGGCGTGGTCGCGATCACCGCGGGCCGCCGCTGGCCCAGGATCTCGATCGAGAAATCCCCGCCAGCCGCCCGCTCGCGCGGGATCAGGCCCATCGCCACCGACTGGCCGACGTAATGCGCGTAGCCGCCCGAGGTGACGAAGCCGACGACCTCCTCGCCGTCGAAGATCGGCTCCCAGGCCACCGCGTCGGCGTCCTCGGCGTCGACCAGGAACGGCACCAGCGTCCGCGCCGGCGGCGTCTCGCGCTCGGCCATCGCGGCGTCGCGGCCGATGAAATCGTTCTTCTTCCACGAGATGAAGCGGTCGAGCCCGGTCTCGGCCGGCGTGTAGTCCGGCTTGAACTCGCGCATCCACGAGCCGAAGAACTTCTCCAGCCGCAGCGACATCATGGCCCGCATGCCGAAGGGCCTGAGCCCCAGGTCGCGCCCCGCCTCGACCAGCGCCAGGTAGAGCGCCACCTGGTGCGCCGACGCGCAGTAGATCTCGTAGCCGAGATCGCCGGTGTAGCTCAGCCGCTGGACGCGCACCGGGATCGGCCCGACCGCCGCCTCGCGCACCGACAGGAACGGGATCGCGGCGGTCGAGACGTCCAGCCCCGTCACCCGCCCCAGCAGCTCGCGCGCCTTGGGACCTGCGATCTGGAACCCCAGCAGCGCCGTCGAGACGTTCTCGATCGCCACCCCGTCCCCGCGATGCGCCAGGAACCAGCGCATGTGGTATGCCTGCGCGGAATAGCTGGCCGTCAACTGCACTGCCTCGGGCGCCAGCCGCGCCATGGTGAAGTCGCCGATGATGCGCCCGCGCGGGCTCAGCATCGGCGTCAGGGCGATCCGCCCGACCTCCGGCACCCGGTTCGCCATGATCCGGTTCAGCCAGTCGACGGCGTTCGGCCCGGTGACCAGGTACTTGCCGAAGTTGTGGATCTCGTTGATGCCGACCGCCTCGCGCACGGCGCGGCATTCCTCGGCCACGGCGGCGAAGGCGTTCGAGCGGCGGAAGCTCGGCACCTCATGGCGCGGCTCGCCCTCGGGCGCAAAATAGTTGACGTGCTCCATGCCGTAGGCGCTGCCCCAGACGGCGCGCTGCGCGTCCCACAGGCCCCAGGCCGGCGTCGTCTCGAGCGGCCGGCCGACCGGCAGCTCCTCGTTCGGATAGCTGATGGAAAACCGCCGCTGGTAGTTCTCCGTCACCTTCAGCCGCGTCCAGTCCGGCCCCGTCCAGTCGCCGAAGCGCGCGACGTCCATGGCGTAGACGTCGGTCTCGGTCTCGCCCTCGGTCATCCACTCGGCCAGCGCCTTGCCGACGCCGCCGCCCTGGGAGAAGCCCGCCATCACCGCGCAGGCCGACCACAGGCCGGGCCTGCCGGGGATCGGCCCGACCAGCGGGTTGCCGTCGGGGGCGAAGGTGAAGGGGCCGTTGATGACCCGCTTGATGCCGGCGCGCCCCAGCACCGGATAGCGCCGGAACGCCGCCTCCAGCGGCTCGGCCACCCGGTCCATGTCGTCGTTGAGCAGCTCGTGGCCGAAATCCCAGGGCGTGCCGGAGACGGCCCAGGGTACCGCCTTCTGCTCGTAGATGCCGATGACGAGGCCACGGCCCTCCTGTCGCAGATAGGTCTCGCCGCCCGGGTCCATGACATGCGGCAGCTCCTCGCCGCGCTCGTAGACCTCGGGGATGTCGTCGGTGACGAAGTACTGGTGCTCCATCGGGTGCAGCGGCAGATAGACGCCCGCCATCGCCCCCACCTCGCGCGCCCAGAGGCCGGCGGCGATGACGACGTGCTCGGCCCGGCAAGTGCCCTTCTCGGTCTCGACATCCCACTCCTGCCCGACAGGCCGCAGCGCCGTCACCCGGTTGCGCAGCACGATCTCGGCTCCGGCCAGCCGCGCTGCGCGGGCATAGGCGTGCGTCGTGCCCGAGGGGTCGAGATGCCCGTCCAGCGGGTCGTAGAGCCCGCCGACGACACCCTCGACATTGGTGATGGGCGAGCGCCGGGTGATCTCCTCCGGGTCGATGATCTCGGTCTCGAGCCCCATGTATCGGTGCTTGGCGCGCTCGGCCGTCAGGTAGTCCATCCGGTCGCGGTCGGTGGCGATGGTGATGCCGCCGACATGGTGCAGGCCGCAGCTCTGCCCGGTCAGCGCCTCCAGCTCTCGGTAGAGCCGGATCGTGTAGCCCTGCAGCGCCGCCATGTTGGTGTCGGCGTTCAGCGTGTGGAACCCGCCCGCCGCGTGCCAGGTAGAGCCGGAGGTCAGCTCGGACCGCTCGATCAGGCAGATGTCCGTCCAGCCGGCCTTGGTCAGGTGATAGAGCACCGAGCAACCGACGACGCCGCCGCCGATCACCACCGCGCGCGCATGGGTTTTCATGACGTCCTCCCCCGATCGCGCCAGCTAACCGCGACTCGGCCGCAGCACAGCCCGGATTCGCGCCGGTTTCCATCGAATTCGCGACAGCGTCGAACCTTCCCGGGCCGACCCTGCCGGGCGCGGCGGCATGCATCCGCGCGCCGGGTCAGCGCAGTTCGGGCGGGCGAGCCATCAGGTCGGCCAGCGTCTGCCCCGGCTCGGGCAGGAAGAACTCGTCGAGGAAAAGCGCATCCTGGACCCGGTCGAGCCGGAAGGTGCGGAAGTCCGCGCGCAACTCGCACCACGTGGTCACGTTCCAGACCGCCCCGTAGAACGACAGCAGCAGCGGCCGCACCGTGCGCTCGGTCCTCTCGCCCCGCAGCGAGTGGTAGGTAAAGGCCAGCTTGCGGCCGTCGCGGATGGCGCGGCGCAGCTCACGGATGTCGATCTCGACCGGCTCGGCCCAGTGGTCGCGCGGCGCGTTGACGGGGACGCCGGTCATGTAGCTGCGCAGGTGCTCGGGCAGCACCGTCTCGATCTTCGCCAGCGCGCGGCCCGCGGCATGGCCGAGCCCGGCATCGGCCCAGCCCTCGACGATGCGTGCGCCCAGCACCAGTGCCTCGATCTCCTCCCCGGTGAACATCAGCGGCGGCAGGTCAAAGCCGCCGCGCAGGACGTAGCCGACGCCCGCCTCTCCCTCGATCGGCACGCCCGAGCCGATCAGCGCGGCGATGTCGCGGTAGATCGTGCGCTCCGAGACCTCCAGCTCGGCGGCGAGGTCCTGCGCCCGGACCAGTCGGTTCCGGCGCATCAGCTGGACGATGTCGAACAGGCGGTCGGCGCGGCGCATGGGAGATTCTCCGTCGCCCTCAGGCATAGCGCAACACTCCTGACAGCACCCTGTCAGGAGTGGGGCATCGGTCCTGACGGGATGCTGTCAGGAGCGGTCTGGCATGACGGGGACAGCGAAATCGGACCTGAGGAGTCCAGCCCATGACGACCATGCCCACCACCGCCCGCACCCGCCGTCCCGGCTTTTCAACGCTGCGCTCCGCGCGGGGCCTGCTCGGCCTGCCGACGCTCTTGGAGACGCTGCGCCGCTGGCGGCGCGTCGCGCGCGAGCGGCATCTGCTGGAGGAACTCGACGACAGGATGCTGCGCGACATCGGCCTCGCCCGAGAGGACGCTCGCCGCGAGGCCGCCCGGCCCTACTGGGATTCGGCGCCGCGCTGACCGCCGCCGCGCAGTCACAGGGCGCGCCCCGCCCCGTCGTCCCGTTGCCCGCTCTCAGACGGCGGGCACCGCCGTGCCGATCATGCAGTCGCGCGTGACGATGCCGGCCAGCCTTTCCGCGTCCCAGCCCTCGGTGCCGGCGGGACGCGCCGGCAGGACGAGGTAGCGCATGTCGGCGGTCGAAGTCGTGCACGCGTACCTGCACGCTGTCCGGCAGCTCCAGGCCGAATTCGCCCAGCACGGTGCGCGGCTCGCGCACCGTGCGGGCGCGGTAGGCGCGGGTCTTGTACCAGTCGGGCGGCAGGCCCAGCAGGTTGCGCGGGTAGCACGAGCAGAGCGTGCAGACGATGACGTTGTGCACCTCGGGCGTGTTCTCGACGACGACCAGCTTCAGCCCGTCCATGGAAAAGCCCATCTCCTCGCAGGCCGTCGAGCCGTCGGCCAGAAGGCGCGCCTTGAACTCCGGATCCGTCCAGGCGCGCGCGACGACCGCCGCACCGTCGGCGGGCGAGCGGCGGTCCATTCGCTCGATCTGCGCCTGGATCTCGGCCGGCGTGGCGATGCCCTTCTCGACCATCAGCTCGCGGATGGCGATCTCCATGGTCTGCCAGTAGGTCAGCGGCCCGTCGTTATCGGGGCGATAGGGGTGGCCGGACGGGCTGATGCCCTCAGCGTGATCGTCGTGATGATCGTGGGGCATGGTCGATTCCTTTCCTACCGTCCGCGTGGGGTGTCTTTGGCACGCACGCACAGGACACGCCATGTTCCTTCTTCAAGACCGGCGGAGATCTGGATCTTGCCGGAGAAGTCGCAGAACTGCGCGACCACTGTCGATGCCATGTCCGAGTTTCTTTGTGGAGGCTCGAGCAGAACGTTGATGATGCCTCCGACGGGGCAAGCCTGCTCGATGCGATCCAGGTCGCCCGGACCACGGGCGAGAATGAAGCAAACGTCGGCTGCACTCGCGGGAGACGGCACCGCGAGGCCGTAAAGGAGCCCTGCGATTATGCGGGCTGCAACCAATGCTCGAAGATCTCGGCGTCGATCGTGTCGTCCGGCCGGTCGATCCGCGTCGCCCCAGACCTCGGCCATGCTGAAGCGCACGCGGTAGAGCGGTTTCGCCGGCAGCCCGTCTCGGCCATAGGCCAGTTCCTCGGGGTTCGGGAAGGCGCCGCAGATCCGCTCGATGCGCCCCATGCGGCCGCGCAGATAGTATGGCGTCCGGATATGGCCCGGCGCGATGCCGGTGCGCACGCGCACGACGTCGCCCGGGCCAAAGCGCGGGTTGGCGACCGGATAGGGCGGCGGGAAGGGGGGCGGATCAACCTTCGGCAGGCTCACGGCGTTCTCTCCTGCAGCGGCGATTTCGAGAAGAAGTCGAAAGGCGCGAACGCGTCGGCCCCGGCGGCATCCACCAGCGGCCCCGCGCGGACGAGGCGCTGGCCGGCCTCGGGGAAGTCGACGACGTCCGTCGTGGCATTCTCGCCGCCCATCAGGCAGACCAGCTCCGCGTCCGGCGACGCGTTCTCGACGGCGTGCGCCGGGCCGCCGGGCGGGAACGCGGCGAAGCCGCCCGGACCCAGCCGGTGCACCTCGGTATCCAGCCGGATGTCTGCGGTGCCCGAGAGGACGTAGGCCCACTCCTCCTCGGCATGGTGACGGTGGAGCGGGAAGGCCCGCCTGCCGGGCGGCACGCGGACCAGGTTGACCCCGGTCCGCTGCAGCGCCGTGATTCTCGAGAGCGGTGCCATCAGGGCCTCGGCGCCGTCATCCAGCGGATGGAGGAAACGGACGCTCGCCCCGGCGAGCTCATCGGCGGTCCAGACCAGCTTTCGCCCTTCCGCCATGTCGTCTCCTGCGGGCCGGCTAGAGGCCCAGGCTGTCCCACGTTCGCGCGCCGACGATCCCGTCCGCCGCCAGCCCGCTCCGGCGCTGCCAGAGGCGCACGGCCAGCTCCGTCGCCGCGCCGAACGCGCCGTAGATCGTCAGCGCGAACCCGTTGTCGCGCAGCGCCGACTGCAATTCAACCACCGCCGCGCCGAACGAGCGCCGGTGCAGCACTGGCCGGCCGGCACCGCTCGGCGCCGGCAGCGCGCCGGCGGCGATGCGGGCCAGCGCATCCCGGGCGCGGCGCAGGCAGGCGCGGCGGTCGGCCAGCCCGTTCGTGCCGCCGTTGACCAGCCGGGTGACGCCGATCAGGTCGTCGGCGTCGGCCGGCCGGTTGATGCGGCGCGCCGCCCAGTACTCGCAGGCGATGCGCAGCGACAGCACCGGCTCGGCGGCGGCCTCGGGATCGGCGATCAGGTCGATGCCCAGCCGCTCGCCCATCCGGGCGTAGTTCGCGCGGCCGGTCAGCTGGATCAGCCCGCGCCCCTTGAAGCGACGCCCGTCGCCGGCCCGGACGTTGCCGAGATCGGCCCGCCCCTCGTAGGCGGCGCCGCTGGCGAACTCCTCGGTCGTGCGGAAGCCGGCCGATTCGTGGCAGAGCTGAGCCACGAAATGCGCGATGCGCAGGATGGTGTGGATGCGATAGCTCGCCAGCACGGGCCGCAGCACCTCGCCGGCAGCGTCGATGATGGCCCGCTGGCGATCGGCACGCTGGCCGCGAAAGCGCGGCGCCACGGCCCAGAGCAGGCCCGCATCGACCGGCGGGATGCGCGGCGCCCCGATTGGCGCGACGGCCGGCGGCCGGGCGCAGGGCAGCGGCGCGGCGGCGGGTGCGTGGGAAGGCTGCATGGGTCGGCTCCCGAATGGCTTCGGGAGCAGAGATGCGGCGATCGAGTCAAAATCGGATTAAATCGCGCGAAATTCTTCCGGACGGCCCCCGGCTTCGCCCGCCGGGCGCAATGCCGGCATCACCCGGCGCCATCAGTCGTCGGGACGCTGGGCCTCTCCATAGGTCGGGCCGCGGCCGCGCACCTCGTCCATCTTCGCGTTCAGTTCTTCGACGGTGAAGGCGCCGGCCTCGACCATGTTCTCGGTCGTCGCGGCGATCCAGCGCTCGTAGTAGCTCATGGTTTCGAAGCTCTGCTCGCCCATGTCCTCGAGCACGCGGCGCAGCCCGTCCACGGTGAAATAGCCGCGCTCGGCGGCGATGGCGCGCAGCGCGTCGACGCGCTTTTCCCACAGCGCGTGGTCGTGCTCGTGCCTGTCCACCGGCCCGCCCGGCGTGCCGCCGAGGTCGTGCCACCGCCGGCCGGTCTGTGAATCGTTCTTCATGCAACCAGCCTAACCGGGGCGCGTTGCCCGTCCAAGCCGGTTCGGCACCGGGCCGGCCGATTCTTGTTGCCGGCCGCGGCGGCGGCGGCTCAGATGGACGAAGCAACCCGCCGGAGGATTTTTCATGACACGTGCCATCGGTCTCGCGCTAGCCTGCGCCGCCAGCCTCGCCGGCGCGCCCGCCCTGGCCGCCGACAACGCCCATGCCGTGCTGCAAGGGCCGAACGGCGAGCAGATCGGCACCGTCACGCTGATCCAGTCGCGCGACGACGGCGTGGTCATCCATGTCGAGGCGAGCGGCCTGGCGGCCGGCGGGCACGGCTTCCACATCCACCAGACCGGCAAGTGCGCGCCTGACTTCAAGGCGGCGGGCGACCACTTCGCGCCGGACGGGCACGGCCACGGGTTCCTGTCGCAGGACGGCTGGCACGCCGGCGACCTGCCGAACATCTTTGCCGACTCCGCCGGCAATGCGACCGCCGACGCCTTCACCGACCGGATCAGCCTGCGCAAGGACGCGCCGAACGGCGTCTTCGATCAGGACGGCTCGGCCTTCATCATCCACGAGCGAGCCGACAGCTATGGCGACGATCCGGGCGCCGGCGGACGCGTTGCCTGCGGCGTCATCGAGACCGGGCTGCCGTGAGGCGCCTTGGGGCGGCCGGCGCCGCCGGCTGCCCCCTTGGCCGCGGTCATGCCGGGCGGACGGGGCTCCCGGCCGTCGCAGGCTCACGCGTGGGACCACTGATAATCCGTTGACACCCCTCGGAAGGCCGAGCGCGGCAGCCGTGATCTTACGGCTTGTCCCCGGTGCGATGCCTATGGTGCGCGGCGCCGGCCCTGCGAGCAATGCCCTGCTACCCGACCCTACGCCCGGTAGTGTCTCTGTTTGAACGTGGCTTGAAACCTCGATCGGACCTTCGCGCTTGGCGCAGTAAACAGCTGCATCAAGCGCACTCCGGTCATCCGTCCAATCGAGCTACAGCGGCCCGCACGACGACCTGCGCACATCAATCACTATCGTTGCACACATCGCAAATTGCGGCATCTGGCGTCTCAACGCCGTCGCCCACCGCGATTGGCTTGCCGCAATGCAGACAAGTCGCATAGCCTGAACCTGAAAGGCGAGCTGCTTGCTCGCGCTGCAGCAACTCCCGCGCCCAATTGCGCATGTCGTCGTTGGACGCGATAATCCTTTCCCTCGGACAGGTATTCACCCAATTAGCATCCCGGCAATCAACATCGTCACAATGCCCGCTCCCGTGCGCAGTCCTACGTCGGATTCATCTGCAGCGATGGGCTGGCCTCCCTGCAGGCGACATTCAAGCTGATGCACTACTCCGCGGCCGGGCGGCTTGCCTCGGCGGCTGCTCCATGGCCTGCTGACCGGGAAACCTACAGCGGCGGGAGAAGACGTGCGGGGGCTCGGGCCGATCGTCTTGGTGACAGCGGGGGTCCTGGCGCCCTCGGCCGCATCGGCACACGCCGCCGGGCGCGGGCTGATACTGCTGCTGCCGACCAGATATTACCTGATCGGCGGCGCGGTCGCGGTCGCGGTTTCGTTCGCCGTGCTGGCGCTGGTGCCGCGTGTCGCCGGTTTCGGCGGCCGGATCCGCTTGGCCGTGCGCTGGCCGCCAGTCGCGGGTGGTCTCCGCTGGCTCGCCTTCACCGCCTTCGCGGCGCTGATCGCCGCGGGCTTTCTCGGCCCGACCGATCCGCTGGACAACCCGCTGCCGCTGACGGTCTGGACGCTCTGGTGGGTCGGCTACACGGCGCTGACTGCGCTGGTCGGCGACCTCTGGCCGCTGCTGAACCCGTGGTCGGCGCCCGTCGGCCTGCTGCGCCGGCTGGGGTTGAGGCCAGCGCTGAGGTCGGCGCTGAGGCTGCCGGGCGGCGCCGGTTACTGGCCGGCGCTGGCGGGCCTTTTCGGCTTCGTCTGGCTGGAAATCGTCTCGCCGGCCCCCGCCGACCCGGCCGGGCTGGCGCGCGCCGCCGGCCTCTACTGGCTGGTCCATTTCGTCGCCATGCTGGCGGTCGGCGAGCGGCGCTGGCGGGCGCGGGGCGAGACGTTCTCGGTCTTCTTCCGCCTGGTCGGCCGGATCGCCCCGCTGCGCATCGGTCCGCGCCGGCTGGAACTCGCCTGGCCCGGCTCCCGCCTCGCCCGCGGCCGGGTGCTGCCACTGTCCGGCTGGCTTTTCGTCACCGCGCTGATCGCCAGCATCAGCTTCGACGGGCTGTCGGCCACCTTTCGCTGGCTGACCTGGCTCGGCATCAACCCGCTGGACTTTCCCGGCCGGTCGGCCGTCGTCACGCAGAACACCGCCGGGCTGGCGGGGGCCTGGGCGGCACTGGCGCTCGCCTATGCCGGCGCGGTCGCTGCCGGCGCCCGGCTCGCCGGCAGCCGCGCGGACCTGGGGACCACGCTCGGGCGCATCGCGCTGTCGCTCGTGCCGATCGCGCTCGCCTATCACCTGGCGCACTATCTCACGATCCTGATGCTGAACGGCCAGTATGCGCTGGCCCTGGTCGCCGAGGCGGTCGGCCTCGACCATGTCCACGTCACCGGCTCGTTCCTCAACAAGCTGCGCACCGTCGAGGCGATCTGGCGCGTGCAGACCGCGATCATCGTCACCGGCCACGTGCTGGCGGTCGCGGTGGCGCACGCCATCGCGCTGCACCTCGAGCGCGACCCGCGCCGCGCCGCGCTGTCGCAATTGCCGCTGGCGGCGCTGATGGTCGGGCTGACGGTGCTGGGCCTCTGGCTGCTCTCGACGCCCACGGGCGCGTGACGGACGCCGGGGCTGGACAAATCGCCCCGCCATGCACAACGATTTGCACCGGAGCCGAGATGGAGGGACAGATGACGATCAGCCGCCGCACCGCGCTGAAGGGACTGGCCGCCGGCGCCGCCGCCGCCGCCACGGGCTATGTTCCTTATATCCAGGCGCAATCCTCGCAGCCGATCCGCATCGGCTTCCAGGTGCACCGCACCGGCATCGGGGCCACCTACGGCCGCTGGTACGACCGCGTCACCGAGGCCGCCGTCAAGCTGATCAACGATGCCGGCGGCATCAACGGCCGCCCTGTCGAGATCATCGCCGAGGACGACGGCACCGACCCCAAGCGCGGCGCCGAGGTCGTCGAGAAGTTCGTGCGCCAGCACAACTGCGACATCGGCTATGGCACGCTGTTCAGCCACGTCGTCATCGCCTCGGCCCCTGTGGCCGGCGAGTTGAAGCTGCCCTATTTCGTCGTCTCCGAGGGCACGCACGTGCCCAGCGGCAGCCTGAACCGCTGGACCGTGCAGCCGGGCATCACCGACGTCGCCAGCCAGATCCGCTCGATGGCGCCCTACATCGCCGGGACGCTGGGCAAGAAGGTGACGATGTTCTACCCGGACTATGCCTTCGGCTATAACCATCGCGACAACCTGCCGCCCGCCATGCAGGCGCAGGGCGGCGAGGTGGTGGCGCAGATCGCCGTCCCGCCCAGCGAGACGAGCTTCTTCAAGTACTTCCCGCAGATCCCGGCCGAGACCGAGGTGCTGTATCACGTCATGGTCGGCCCGGCGGTCCTGACCTTCGTCAAGGAGATGGGCGACTTCTACGGCTCGGGCGCGCGGCCCGAGATCTTCGGCTTCATCGACAGCCTGGAAGGCGTGCCGCTGAACGCCTCGGGCCTCGACTTCCTGGACGGCAGCTATTTCTGGGAGGCGATGCCGCGCTACGCCCCGCCCGACCAGCCGGCCGAGGCCGCGTTCTACCGCGACGCGGTCGGCGTCGACGACGACCGGGGCGGCCAAGGGCGACCCGGACGACGTCTCGACCTTCAGCCACATGTTCGGCTGCTGGGAGACGCTCTACGTCATCAAGGCCGCGATGGAGGCCGCGGGCTACCAGGGCCCGTCCGACCGCCAGAAGATCATCGAGGCGGTCGAGACGATGGGCGAGATGCCGCTGAGCCGCGAGCACCCGCAGGGACCAAAGCTGTTCCGCCCGAAGCTGCACCAGGTGTTCGGGCAGCAGCACGTCAGCAAGGTCGAGGGCGGCCGCCTCAACCTCGTCCACACCACCTCGATCGAGGACGGGCTCTACGAGTCGGACACGAACTATCTCGAGCGCCCGTTCTGACGGGCGGCATCCGGCGCGCAGGCTCCCGGCACGGAGGCACCGGCCGTGACCCGCGCCCCGCCCGCCGCCAGCCCGGCACACCGCCCCCGCGCCCGCCGGCGCGCGGGAGCGCGAGGCCGCGACCCGCGAGATCCTGCAGGTCATCAGCCGCTCGCGCGACGACGAGGCGCCTGTCTTCCGGGCGATCCTCGACAACGCCTGCAGGCTGTGCGCGGCGCCGTTTGCCGGGCTCTACCTGCTGGACGCGGCCGGAACGCACGCCAGGCTCGTCGCGAACAGGGGCGCGCGCTCCGACTATCTCAAAAGCACCGATACCCTCTGGCCGATCGACGGTGATGCGTCGGTCTCGCGGTCGATCCGCGAGGGCGAGGTCGTGCACGCAGGCGGATCTCGCCGAAACCGAGATCTACCGGGATGGCGACCCGCAGCGCACCGCCGCCGTCGACATCGAGGGGATGCGGACCTTCCTGGCCGTCCCGCTGCTCTCCGGCGGCCGGGCGATCGGGTGCCTCGGCCTCTACCGGCGCGAGGTGCGCCCGTTCGACGACGACGAGATCGACCTGCTGCGCGGCTTCGCCGCCAGGCCGTCATCGCCATCGAGAACGTCCGCCAGTTCCGCGAGCTGCAGACCCGGCTGGAGCGCGAGAAGGCGACGCGCGAGATCCTCGAGGTCATCAGCGCGCGTCGCGCGACGACGAGGCGCCGGTCTTCGACGCGATCCTGGAGAACGCCTGCGCACTGTGCGACGCGCCGCTCGCCTATCTTTCGATGGTGACCGAGGATCGCACGCACGTCATTTCCCCGGCCCGCCGGGGCGCCTTCGCCAAGTTCGGCACGACGCTGGACAATCTGCGCGTCCCGCTCGCCGGGTCGCGGCTGGCGCTTGCCCGCGCGATCGTCGAGTGCCGGGTTTTCCGCGAGGACGACATTGCGGACAGCGACCTCTATACCGGCGGCGATCCCAACCGTGTCTCGATGGTCGAAGACGAGGGCGCGCGCAGCCTTCTCGTCGTCCCCCTGATCCAGAACGGTCGGGGAGTCGGATCGATCACCCTCTATCGCCGCGAGGTGGCGCCGTTCTCGGACGACAGTGTCGGGCTTGTCGAAAGCTTCGCCGCCCAGGCGGTCATCGCCATCGAGAACGTCCGCCAGTTCCGCGAGCTGCAGACGCGGCTCGAGCGCGAGGCAGCCAGCGGCGAGGTGCTTCACGTCATCAGCCAGAGCCGCGACGACGAGCAGCCCGTCTTCGAGGTGATCCTCGAATGCGCGACACGCCTTTTCGGCGCGCCGCTCGCCGGCCTGCACATGGCGGACGAGACGCGCTCGGAGCTCAGGCTGGTCGCGCAGCGGGGGCTGACGCCGGAAACGCTGGGCGCGAACGATTTCGCCATCCCGCTCGTCGGGCCGAACACGGTTGCCCGGGCGGTAAAGGAATGCGCCGTCTTTCACAGCCCGGACCTGAAGGACGACGATCTCTACCGCCAGGGCAATCCCAGCCGCGTCGCGATCGTGGATGTCGCGGGCGCCCGCAGCGCGCTTGTCGTACCGCTGGTCAGCGGCGGTCTCGCCATCGGCTGCGTCTGGGTCTTCCGGCGCGAGGTCCGTCCCTACGTTGAGGACGAAATCTCCCTCCTGCAGAACTTCGCCGCGCAGGCCGTCATCGCCATCGAGAACGTCCGCCAGTTCCGCGAGCTGCAGACCCGGCTCGAGCGCGAGGCGGCGACGCGGCGGATCCTCGAGGTCATCAGCCGATCGCGCGACGACGAGCAGCCGGTCTTCGAGACGATCCTCGAGAACGCGCGGCGGCTCTGCGATGCCACTATGGCGGCGTTCGTCCTTGGCCGCGAGGGCGGCGGCCCGCAGGTCATGGTCGCCCAGCACGGCGCGACGGACGAGACGCTCGAGCTCTACAGCTCCGGCAAATTCCCGATGGACCCCGAGGTCTCGACCGCGGCCCGGGCGATCATCCAGCGCAGGTCCATCCATCTCGAGGACATGGCCGACACCGACGCCTACCGGGCCGGCCACCCGAACTTCGTCTCGCTGGTCGACCGGCAGGGCATCCGCACGAACCTGCTGGTTCCGCTGATCTCGCAGGGCGAGGGGATCGGCTGCCTGATCCTCTACCGCCTCGAGGTCCGGCCCTACACCGCCGACCAGATCGCCCTCGTCGAGACCTTCGCCGCGCAGGCCGTCATCGCCATCGAGAACGTCCGCCAGTTCCGCGAACTGCAGAGCCGGCTCGAGCGCGAACAGGGCACGGCCGAGATCCTCCGGCTCATCAGCCAGAGCCGGGACGACGACGGACCCGTCTTCGACCTGATCCTCGAGAAGGCGGCCGAGCTTTGCGGCGCCGATTCCGCCGCGCTGACCTTCGGCCGGGCCGGAGACCCGCACCAGCGCCTCGCCGCGGCGCGCGACATGCACCCCGTCACCCGCGGGCATTACGAGGCCGGAAACGTCGGGATGAACCCGGAAACGTCCTTTGCCGCGCAGGCGATCGTGACGGGCGTCCCGGTCCATGTCGAGGACTTCGCCGCAAGCGACGGATACCGCGAAGGCGACGTCGCCATGCGGTCGCTGGTCGACGATACGGGCTTGCGAACGAGCCTGTTCGTGCCGCTCCTGTCCAAGGAGGGCGGGATCGGGGCGCTGATCCTGTTCCGGCGAGAGGTTCGGCCCTACACGGCCGACCAGATCGCCCTGGTCGAGACCTTCGCGGCCCAGGCAGTGATCGCCGTCGAGAACGTGCAGCAGTTCCGGGCTCTGGAAAGGCTCAACGCGGAACTCGGCGAGCGGGTCGAGGCGCAGGTCGGCGAGATCGAGCGGATGGGGCGCCTCAAGCGCTTCCTCTCGCCGGCGGTCGCCGACGCGGTGATCTCGTCGGGCGACGAGAAGCTTCTGTCCAGCCACCGGGCGCTGATCGCGGTGATGTTCTGCGACATCCGCGGCTTCACCGCCTTCTGCGAGACTGCCGAACCGGAAGAGACCATCGAGGTGCTGCAGACCTATCACGAGGAGATGGGCCGCCTCATCGCCGAGCACCGGGCCGGGGTCGACGACCGCTCGGGCGACGGGATCATGGTGATCTTCAACGATCCGCTGCCCTGCGACGACCCGGCCGGGGACGCGCTCCGCCTGGCGCTCGCCATGCGCGAGCGGATGGCCGATCTCTGCCGGGGCTGGAAGCGGCTCGGCCACCGGCTCGGCTTCGGCGTCGGCGTCGCGCTCGGCTACGCGACCGTCGGCATGGTCGGCTACGAGGGCCGCTACGAGTACACGGCGAGCGGCACCGCGGTGAACCTGGCCGCGCGGCTCTGCGACGAGGCCGAGGACGGCGAGATTCTGCTCAGCCCGCGCGCCTATGCGGCTGTCGAGGACGATTTCACGGCCGAACCGCGCGGCGAGATCACGTTCAAGGGCATCCACGCGCCCGTCGAGGTCTTTCGCGTGACCGAACATGACCGGAGCGCAGCGTGAGGACCCGCTGTTCGCGAAGGCCCGGCCCTTGGACCTGACCGCCGTCCTGCCGTTCTCGCTGCCGCACCCGGCGCTGTTCTGGGCAGGCGTGCTGGAAGGCACCGTAATGGCCGCCGTGCTCGCGCTGACGGCGCTGGGCCTGAGCCTGGTCTTCGGCATCATGCGCGTCGTCAACGTGGCGCATGGCGAGTTCTTCATGCTGGGCGCCGTGCTGGCCTGGTTCTGCACCGATTTCACCGCCGGCCTCGTGGGCGGGGCGCCCTGGCTCGGTTTCCTGGTGGCGCTGGTCGTCGCGCCCATCATCGTCGGCGCCATCGCCGCGGCGATCGACTGGCTGGTGCTGCGCCGGCTGAACCACGACCCGGAGGCGACGATCGTCGCGACCATCGGCTTCCTCTACATCATCCAGCAGGCGGCGCTCAGCCTCTACGGGCCCGAGGCGCGCCCGGTCGAGGCGCCGTTCGACTGGCGCGTGCAGCTGCCCTGGTTCGGCTACTCCGGCTACAAGTTCGCCGTCATCGGCGCCGCCATACTGCTGATGCTGGGCGTCTGGATGCTGCTGACACGCACGCGCGCCGGTCTGGTGATGCGCGCGACCCAGTCCGACGCCGAGACGGCGCTGGCCTTCGGCATCCCGGTCGACCGGGTCTATGCCGGGGTCTTCGCGCTCGGCGCGGCGCTGGCGGCGCTGGCAGGCGTGCTGATCGTGCCGATCCAGCAGGCGCACTACCTGATGGGCGGCGACCCGTTGCTCCTCAGCTTCATCGTCGTCATCATCGGCGGGCTCGGCTCGCTGAAGGGGACCGTGCTGGCGGCGGTTCTGATCGGGCTGGCCGACGGACTGATCTCGACGCTGTTCGACCCGACGCTGGCCAAGATGCTGGCGACGCTCGCGGTCGCGATGGTGCTGGTCGTCCGCCCGCAGGGCCTGTTCGGGACGGCCCGGGCGTGAGCGGGGGGGCGAGGCGCGCCGCCTTCCGGGCCGGCGCATGAGGCGCGACCTCACGCTCCATCTCGGCGTCCTCGCGCTCCTCGCGGCGCTGGGTTTCCTGCTGCCGGCCTACCACCACGGCAACCTCGCCCGCATCATGGTGCTGGCGACCTTCGCCACCGGCTACAACATCGCCTTCGGCTACACCGGGCTGCTCAGCCTCGGCCACGCGATGTTCTTCGCCGCCGGGATCTACGGCGCGGCGCTGCCGGTGGCTGTGCTCGGCTGGCCGGCCGGCGCCGGTTTCCTCTCCGGAGCCTCAGCCGGGGCGGCGCTGGCGCTGGTCGTGGCGCTGCCGGCGCTGCGCACGACGGGGGTCGCCTTCCTGATCGTCACGCTGATGTTCGCCCAGGCGGCCTATCTCTCGATCCTCTACTTCGGCAGCGTCACTCGCGGCGACGAGGGCTTCGTCATCGCCGAGCCGCTGCGCACGCTGGCCGGCCTGCCGCTCAGCGACCCGGACGTCCGCTACGCCGTCGCGCTGGCGCTGTTCGGCGCGGCGCTGCTGGGCCAGCTCTGGCTGGTGCGCTCGGGTCCCGGCCGCGTCATGGTCGCGATGCGCGAGAACGAGGAGCGGGCGCGGATGCTGGGCTATGACCCGTTCCGCGCCCGGCTGACGGCGCTGGTGCTGTCGGGGCTCTGCGCCGGGGCGGCGGGGGCGGCCTATGCGCTGCTCTTCGGCTATGCCGGGGCGACCTTCAGCTCGATCCAGTACTCGATCCTGCCGCTCCTCTGGGTGCTGCTCGGCGGCGCCGGCACGGTGCTGGGGCCGCTGGTCGGCACGGCGGCGATGTTCTACCTGGTCGACCTGACCAGCTCGTCCTTCATGCCCTGGCTGGCCGGGCGGACCGAGGCGCTGCTGGGCGTCGACGCCAGCGGCCTGGCCTCGGCCTACATGATCGTCGTCGGCATCGTGCTGGTCGCGCTGGTCCTGTTCGCGCCGGCCGGCATCCTGGGCGCCGTCCGCCGCCACCTCGCCCCGTGGCTGCCGTGAGCCTGCTCGCCGCCGAGGGAATCACCCGCCGCTTCGGCGGGCTGACCGCCGTCGACGGCGTCGACTTCGTACTGCCGGAAGGCGAGGTTCGCGCCGTCATCGGCCCGAACGGCGCCGGCAAGACGACCTTCGTCTCGCTGCTCTGCGGCCGTATCCGGCCGAGCGCCGGCCGCGTGCTGTGGGAAGGCCGCGACATCACCGACCTGCCGGCGCACCGGCGCGTGCGCCTCGGCATCGCCTACACCTTCCAGATCACCAGCGTCTTCGCCAACCTGACACTGGCCGACAACGTCGCGCTCGCCGTCCAGCGTCGCGGCGGCGACATCGCCGCCGGAACGCGCGCCGCGCTGGCCCGCGTCGGCCTTGCCGACCGGGCCGAGCAGCGCGCCGGGGCGCAGAGCTATGGCCACCAGCGCCTGCTCGAGATCGCGATGGGCCTGGCGCTGGCGCCGCGCCTGCTGATCCTCGACGAGCCGACGCAGGGCCTCGCCGCCGGCGAGATCGAGCGCTTCGTCGCGCTGATCCGCGACATCTCGGCCGGCGGCGCCACCACCGTCCTGCTGATCGAGCATAACATGGACGTCGTCATGGCGCTGGCCGAGCGCATCACCGTGCTGGAGTTCGGCCGCGTGCTGGCCGAGGGCACCCCGGCCGAGATCCGCGCCAGCCGCGCCGTGCAAGCCGCCTATCTGGGGGCGTGATGCAGCGCGCGCGGACAGATTTCGTGCGGCTCCGCCGGAGAGGCACAGGGCAACGGGCGGCACCGAATCTCACGTCGCGGGGCGCCGCGACCGTCGAACGGCGCGCATTTTCGCCCGCCCGCCATCGCGCCTGTGGCGCGCCGTCGGCCGCCCGACCGGGCCCCGCCCCCACCCCCTGCACCGCCACGCGCTGCACGCGCGGCGCCGCCGGGGCCGGGGGGGCGGAGGCGTGACATGACCCCCGTCCTCTCGATCCGCGACCTCGACGCCGGCTATGGCGCCGTGCAGGTGCTGCGCGGCGTCGGCCTCGACCTGCACGCCGGCGAGGTGCATTGCCTTGCCGGGCGCAACGGCGCCGGCAAGTCGACGCTGCTGAAGGCGATCATCGGCCTCGTCCGCGCGCGGCAGGGCGAGATCCTGCTCGACGGCGCCGACCTCGCCCGCCTGCCGGCGCACGCGGTGCCGGGCCGGGGGGTCGGCTACGTGCCGCAGGGCCGGCGCCTGTTCGCCGAGCTGACCGTCGCCGAGAACCTCGAGATCGGCCTGATGACGCGCGGGTGGGACCGGGCCCGCGCCCGCGCCGTGCGCGAGCGGATGCTGGCGCTCTTCCCGGTGCTCGGCCAGCGCCTCGCCCAGCGCGCCGGCACGCTGTCGGGCGGCGAGCAGCAGATGCTGGCCGTCGCCCGCGCGCTCTGCCTGGAACCCCGCGTCCTGCTGCTGGACGAGCCGACCGAGGGCCTGCAGCCCTCGATGATCGCCCGCATCCGCGAGGTCGTCACCGGCCTCCGCGAGACCGGCGTCGCCACCCTGCTGGTCGAGCAGCGCGTCGAGGCCGTGCACGCCGTCGCCGACCGCGTCAGCTTCCTCGAGAACGGCGAGATGCGCGAGACCATCGCCGGGGCCGACCTCGACACGCACTCGGCGCTCTTCCACCGCTATGTCGGGGTCGGCACCTGAGCCCCGCGCCGGCCGGGACGGTTCGCAGCGCCCCGGAATTCGTGGAGGCCGGGCAGCGCGCCCCGGGACCCCGATCGGCCGGCGAGGGGGGCCGCGCATCGCATTAGCGAGAAGTTAAGCAACGATCCTTGCCGAATGGATTGTCTTGGACATTGCCGAACTGATTGCCGAAAGAACCGCCTTTCGTTGGCAAAGTCTGGCGACACCTAGCCCAGGAACACCGTCCCCGACGGGTAGCGCACGCGCGGCGCCACCCGGGCGGCCAGGAAGAAGCCGAGCGTCAGCGGGCCGACGCGGCCGATGAACATCATCAGCGCGATCACCGTGCGCCCCAGCGCGTCCAGGTCCCAGGTCGCGCCGCGCGACAGCCCGACCGTGCCGAGCGCCGAGGCGACCTCGAAGGCCATGTCCAGGAACTCGCCGTCATGCGTGACGCTGACGACGAAGATGCCGGTCATGACCAGCAGCAGCGTCACCACCGTCAGCGCCAGCACCTTCAGCACGTCCTGGTGTCCCAGGCTGCGCCCGAAGGCGTTGACCGTCGCCCGGCGCTTGAAGAACGAGACGGTGGCCAGCAGCAGCACGATGAACGTGGTCACCTTGACGCCGCCGGCCGTCGAGGTGCTGCCGCCGCCGATCAGCATCAGCGCGATGAACATCAGCGAGGTGCTGTCGTGCAGCGCGCCGATGTCGACGGTGTTGAAGCCGGCGGTGCGCGTCGTCGCCGCCTGGAACCAGCTGACGACCAGCTTGTCCCAGGGCCCGCCGAGCCGGCCCAGCGTGCCGGGATTGTTCCATTCGAGCACGGCGAAGGTCGGCATCGACCACAGCAGCAGCGCCGCCGTGCCGACCAGCATCAGCTTGCTGTGCAGCCTGAGCCCGCGCCAGCCGCGCACCGTCCAGAGGTCGGCCAGCACGCTGTAGCCGATGCCGCCGACGATCAGCAGCGCCGGCACGACCAGGTTGACCAGCGGGTTCGTCGCCCAGCGCATCAGGCTGTCGGGAAACAGCGAGAACCCCGCATTGTTGAAGGCCGAAACCGAGTGGAACACCGCGTTCCAGATGCCGACGCGCCAGCCGAACTCGGGCACAAAGACCGGCATCAGCAGCAGCGCGCCGACGATCTCGCAGGCCAGCACGACGCGCAGGATCACCTGCACCAGCCGCAGGAGGTCGGCGATCGAGGTCTGGTTCAGGTCCTCGCGCAGGAAGATGCGGTGCGGCAGGCCGACCGGCACGCCGATCATCGCCAGCACCAGCACCGTGAAGGTCATGATGCCGAGCCCGCCGAGCTGGATCAGCACCAGGATCACCGCCTGGCCGAAGCCGCTGAAGGCGCCGCCGGTGTCCAGCACGACCAGCCCCGTCACGGTCGTCGCCGAAGTTGCCGTGAACAGCGCCTCGGCCCAGCCGACCGGCACGCGGGCGGCGAAGGGCAGCTTCAGCAGCAGCCCGCCGATGACGATCAGCGCGGCATAGAGCAGCGCCAGCACGGCAGGGGGCGGGATGTCGATCCGCCGGCGCGTGAAAAGGGAGAAGAAGGGGGCCATGCGCTCGGCGTCAGAGGCTGTCGCCGAATTCCCTCAGGTCGTCTCGCCTGCCGAGCAGCAGCAGCTTGTCATCGGTCTTCAGCCTTGCCTCGCCATCCCCGCAGTCGACGAAGTCGCTGCCGCGCATCAGGCCCAGGCAGCGCAGCTGAAAGCGGTCCGCCACCTTCAGCTCGCCGACGGTCATGCCGTCGATCGCCTCGGGCACGCGGAAGTCGACGATGTGGAAGCCATTGCCCAGGCTCACGTAATCGCGCACCAGCGGGTTGTGCAGCATCTGCGCGACGTGCTGTCCGATCTCCTGCTCGGCCTCGATCACCCGGTCGGCGCCCAGCCGCGCCAGGATGCGGTGATGCGTCCGGCTCAGCGCCTTGACCCAGACCTTCTCGACCCCCAGCAGCTTGACGTTCATCGTGCAGAGAACGTTGGCCTCGAGGTCCTCGCCGATCGCGACCAGCGCTGCATCGTAGCTGCCGACGCCGGCCTCGCGCAGCGCCTCATCGTCGCGGCCATCGGCGATGACCGCCTCGGCCAGCGTGTCGGCCAGCCGGCTGACATTGCGCTCGGCGATGTCGATGCCCAGAACGTGGTTGCCATAGCGCGCCAGCTCGGAGGCCACCGTGCTGCCAAAGGTGCCGAGGCCGATCACGGCGAAGCTCCGGTTCCTCCTGGACGGCATTCGGTCGCCTCCGCATCGTCTTACGCGCACCCGGCCTGCTGCGCCGGATAGCAGGACACCGCCCTGCAGGCCAGCGGCTTACTTCGCCGCGGCGCGGGGGTCGCTCTCGTAGCCGTCGATGCGCCAGCCGTGCTCGTCGTAATCGGCCATGCACTGGTTGGCGAATTCGGTCATGCGCTCGAGCTCGCCCGAGCCCTGCGCCTGGAACACCGCCTGGAAGCGGACCATCTCGTTCGAGCCGGCGTAGTTGCGCTCGTAGAGCTCGTGCCGGCCGCCGAACTCCGAGCCGACGGCGTCCCAGAGCAGCTTCATGATCTTGATGCGCTCGCGATAGTCGATGCCGTTCGAGCCGCGAACATACTGCTTCAGGTAGCGGTCGATCTCCGGGTTTTCAAAGTCCTTTGCACTGCTCGGCAGATAGATCAGGCCCGAGGCGACGACCTGCTGGACGATCTCCTTGACGCGGGGCCAGGCCTCGGTGGCAAGCATCCTGTAGGCCGACGAGGTGGCGCCGTTCGGCAGCACGCAGCCTTCGACCCAGGGCTGCGGGTTGCCGGCCATGCCGTCCGAGAGCGCCCAGAAGGTGTTGCGCCAGTTGATGACCTCGCCCAGCTGCACCTGCACGCCGCGGAATGTGTTCGTGCCGCTGGCGATCAGCGCCCGGTTCAGGAGGCCCGCCATGAAGTCGAGCTTGACCGCCAGCCGCGTGCAGGCCTGGAAGGTGAAGCCGTTGAAGAAGCCGGACTTCGGGTAGAACGCCTTCAGCATCTCGATGTTCTTGTAGACGAGGACGTTCTCCCACGGGATCAGCACGTCGTCGAAGACGATGATCGCGTCGTTCTCGTCGAAGCGCGACGACAGCGGGTAGTCGAAGGGCGTGCCCGTCTCGGCGGCGACCTGCTCGTAGCTGGCGCGGCAGAACAGCTTCACGCCCGGCGCGTCCATCGGCGCGATGAACATGATGGCGAAATCCTCGTGGTCGATCTCGCCCGACATGTTCTGCGCCAGGAAGTTGTAGTGCGTCAGCGCCGAGTTCGTCGCCACCACCTTGGCGCCGCGGACGATCGGGCCGGCATCGGTCTCGCGGACGACATGCAGGTAGACGTCGCGGACCTCGGAGGACGGCTTGTCGCGGTCGATGGGCGGATTGACGATGGCGTGGTTGAGGTAGAACACCGCCTCCTGGCAGCGGCGATACCAGGCACGGGCGTTGTCGGCGAAATCGCCGTAGAACCCGGCATTTGCGCCCAGCGTGTTCATCAGGGACGCCTTGTAGTCGGGCGACCGGCCCATCCAGCCATAGCTGAGCCGCGCCCACTCGGCGATGGCGTCGCGCTGGGCGAAGAGGTCGGCCGAGGAGCGCGCCGGGCGGAAGAACTTCATCGTGTAGCCGCCCGAGCCGGTGTCCGTCGGCGAGGTCAGCACGTCGCGCTTTGCCGGGTCGTGCAGCGCGTCGTAGAGACGCGCGATCGAGCGGGCGGCGTTGCGGAAGGCGGGGTGGGTCGTGACGTCCTCGACGCGCCGGCCGTAGATGTAGACCGCGCGGTCGTCGCGCAGGCTGGCGAGGTATTCGTTGCCGGTGAACGGCCGCTTCGGGTCGGCGCGCAGCGCGGCGTAGTCCATGTCGATCCTCCCTGGCGGCCGGTTCGTCCGGCTTTTGCCGCCTTTATCCCGCGCCGGCGCGGGGTGGGCAAGCGGAAGGGCGCATGGAGGCATCGTGTGGATCTGGCATGGGCACAAGTTCCACGCAAGCCGGCCGGAGCAGGTGGAGAAAAGGGGGATTCAATCTTTGCTAATGGGATATGCGGGGCGGCCCGTCGACCGTCCCCCGGATCAGACCTCGAGTTCCTTCGACGGAATGATCGGGAAGAAAATGCCGCCCGAGCGCAGGCCGAACCAGCGCGTGCCGTCGACCTCCTGGTCCTCGCCGATCTCGACGAGGCGGTAATAGCTCTTGCGGTCGATCAGGGCTTCGAGGCCGCGGCGGACGTGGACGTAGGGGCTGGGCTCGCCGGTTTCCGGGTCGCGAACCACGCGGATCGGGTTGTCGGGGCCGGCGACGGTCCTGTCGCCAACATTCGTCTCGAAGGTGATGGTCTGCGACGGGCCGGCGTCGGCGACGGTGAAATCGACGGCGACGAAGGGGGCGTCGTCGACGGTGATGCCGATCTTCTCGACCGGCGTGACGAGGTAGTGCCGACCGTCTTCCAGCTTCAGGACCGAGGCGAAGAGCCTGACCAGTTCCTTGCGCCCGATCGGCGTGCCGAGATACCACCACTGGCCGTCGCGGGCGATGCGGATGTCGAGGTCGCCGCAGTAGTCCGGGTTCCAGAGATGGACCGGCGGCAGCCCCTTCTGGCCCTTCTGCGCCTCCTTGATGGCGCGGGCCAGGCTGTCGGCCGCGCCGGGGTCGCCGCCGGCAACCGCCTTGGCCGGGCCGGCATCCGCGCGAGCATCAGGATTTTGTGTGCCGCTCATCCGATTGCCCCTGTATCATTCCTGCCACCAACATAGGTAATGATACGACTCGGCGCGACACTCGCGCGTATCCGATTGCCGGAGGCATCCATGTCCGACCCTGTCGCCGAGATCGAGGCCGCCGGCGAGCGGCTTTCGCAGGTGCGTGCCGAGATCGCCAAGCGCATCGTCGGCCAGCATGACGTGGTGGCGCTGAGCCTGACGGCGATCCTGTCGGGCGGGCACGCGCTGCTTATCGGCGTGCCGGGGCTGGCCAAGACGCGGCTCGTCGAGACGCTGGGAACCGTGCTGGGCCTGGACGCCAACCGCATCCAGTTCACGCCCGACCTCATGCCCGCCGATATCCTCGGCAGCGAGGTGCTGGAGCAGGGGCCGGACGGCAGCCGCATGTTCAAGTTCATCGAGGGGCCGATCTTCACGCAGGTGCTGATGGCCGACGAGATCAACCGCGCAAGCCCGCGCACCCAGTCCGCCCTGCTGCAGGCCATGCAGGAGAAGCGCGTCACGGTCGCCGGGCAGGACCGCCCCCTGTCGCGCCCCTTCCACGTGCTGGCGACGCAGAACCCGATCGAGCAGGAGGGCACCTACCCGCTGCCCGAGGCGCAGCTCGACCGCTTCCTGCTGCAGATCGACGTCGACTATCCCAGCCGCGACGAGGAGCGCGAGATCCTGATCTCGACCACCGGCGCCGAGGAGGCCGAGTGCCGCCAGGTGCTCGACGCGCCGGGACTGATCGAGATGCAGCGCGTCGTGCGCGCCATGCCGGTCGGCGACAGCATCGTCGAGGCGATCCTGGACCTGGTCCGCGCCGCGCGCCCGGACAGCGCCGACGGCGCCGAGGTGGCGCGCGCCCGCCTGGCCTGGGGGCCGGGGCCGCGCGCGGCGCAGTCGCTGATGCTGGCCGTGCGCGCCCGCGCGCTGCTGGAGGGGCGGCTGGCGCCGTCGATGGAGGACGTGCGCGCGCTGGCCCCGGCAGCGATGGCGCACCGCATGGCGCTGAGCTTCGCCGCCCGCGCCGAGGGCGCCTCGATCCGCGGTGTCATCGCCGAGCTGATCGCAAGGCAGCCGCTGGCGGATGCCGCGTGATCGGATGGGCCGCGACGGCGGGCGGAGCGCTCGCGGCATCCCTCTGCGCGGCATGCGCCGAGCCGACGGTCGTGCCCGGGCGGCCGGACCTGCTGACCGCCTTCCGCGCGGGCTGCCTGGACGCGCTGCCGGACTTTGCCGCGTCCGCCCCGGCGCTGGAGCGGATCGGGCTGGCGCCGACCGGCAATGACGGGGTTTTCGAGACGTTCGAGGCGGGCAGCGTCTCGGTCGGCGTCAACGCGGGCGACACCGATCCGGTCAGGGGCGCGGTCTGCGTCGCCGTTGACCTGCGCCAGCCGCCGCGGACGGGCTGGTCCGAGCTGCGCGAGGCGGTCGTCGGCACTGCCGGCCAGCCGGCCACGGAGGCATGCGACGGCGCGGTGACGGGGCGGCCCGAATGCACGCTGCGCTGGCGGCACGGCAAGGACTGCCTGGGGCTGGACACGCTGGTCAGGGAGAGCCGGGTGTTCTCGGCCTGGCTTTTCTTCCAGCGTGGCAACGAGGAGTGCCGGGCGTGAGTGGCAAGCTGGGCGTCGGAGTGCGGCATGGCTGAGTTCTCGCCCCAGCGCGCGGGCGCGCTCAGGCGCGATTCCGAGAAGATTTCGGGCACGCTGCCGCCGCTGTTGATCGAGGCCGAGCGGCTGGTCTCGACGCTGGCGATCGGCGTGCACGGGCGCAGGCGCGCGGGCATGGGCGAGACGTTCTGGCAGTATCGCGCGGCCCAGCCGGGCGACAGCCAGTCGCAGATCGACTGGCGGCGCTCGGCACGGTCGGACAGGCTGTATATCCGCGAGATGGAGTGGGAGGCGGCCGAGAGCGCGCTTTTGTGGTGCGACCGCTCGCGCGCGATGGATTTCCGCTCGGACCCCGTGCCGTGGTCGAAGGGCGAGCGCGCGCGGCTGCTGGCGCTGGCGACCGCGGTGCTGCTGAACCGCGGCGGCGAGCGCTTCGCGTTGCTCGGCACCGAAGCCGAGCGGCCGCGCACCGGCGAGAGCCAGCTGATGCGGATCGCGGCGCTGCTGAGCCAGCCGCCACTGAGCCCGCCGGATTTCGGCGCGCCGCCGGCCGGGCTGCTGCCGAAGGCGGGCAAGGCCGTGTTCTTCTCGGACTTCATGGGGCCGCGCGACGCGATCTTTCCGGCGCTGCTGAATGCAGCCGGCCAGGGCACGGGCGGGATCATGGTGATGATCCTGGACCCGGTCGAGGAGGAGTTCCCGTTCCACGGCCGGACGCGCTTCGAGAGCGTCGCCCGCCAGGTGCGCCACGATACCGACGAGGCCGCCAGCCTGCGCCAGAAATACCTCGAGCGGCTGGCGCGGCGGCGTGACGAGCTGACCGCCGTGGCCGGGCGGGCGAGGTGGCACCTGGTGACGCATCGCACCGACGAGAGCCCGCGCAAGGCGCTGGTCCGGCTGCACGGCATCCTGGGGGGTGCGTGATGCTGACGGTCGGCTCGCTGGCCTTCCTGAACCCCTGGGTGCTGGGGGGGCTGGCGGCGCTGCCGGTGCTGTGGTGGCTGCTGCGCGCCATCCCGCCCAGCCCGAAGACCCAGGTCTTCGCCGGCGTCCGCCTGCTGCTGGGGCTGGACGACGAGGAGCGCCAGACCGACCGGACGCCCTGGTGGCTGCTGCTGCTGCGCTGCCTGGCGGTGGCGGCGGCATTCGTCGGCTTTGCGCAGCCGGTCATGAACCTGAGCGCCCGGATCGGCGGCGGCGGGCCGCTGCTGGTGCTGATGGACCAGAGCTGGGCCAGCGCGCCCGACTGGGCCGAGCGCACGGCGGCGGCGCGCGAGATCCTGGACGAGGCCGGGCAGGACGGGCGCGACGTGCTGTTCTGGCCGATGGCCGCCAACGAGCCGCCGCCGCTGGTCTCGGCCGGCGCCGCCCGGCAGGCGCTGGCGACCGCCGGGCCCGTGCCGTGGGAGCCTGACGCCGCCGCCGTACTGGCGGGGCTGAAGGACAGCGGCATCAATGTCGGCGAGACCGTGTGGTTCCATGACGGGCTGGCGCATCCGGGCACGGCCGCGCTGCTGGACTGGCTGGCCGGGCGCGGGCCGCTGCGGCTGATCGGGCCCGAGTTCACCGCCCGCGCGCTGACGCCGCCACGGCTGGAGGACGGCGTGCTGACCGCCGACGTGCTGCGCGCCGGCAGCGGCGACGAGGCCGTCGAGGTGGTGGCGATGGCCGCGGCCGAGGGTGGCGGCGAGCGGCGGATTGCGGTCGGCACCGCGGCCTTTGCCGGCGACGAGGGGCGGGCGCCAGTGACCTTCGACCTGCCGCCGGAGCTGCAGAACCAGGTGACGCGGCTGGTGCTGAGCGTGCGGCCCAGCGCCGGCGGCGCCGCCTTCGCCGACGGGGCGATCCGGCGGGTGACGGCGGGCCTCGTCGCGCCCGAGGCGCAGGAGGCGGTGGCCGGGCTGACCTCGCCCGTGCACTATCTCGAGGAGGCGCTGGTGCCTTGGGCCGATGTCGTGCGCGGCGACATCCTGACCGTGCTGGCCTCGGACCCCGCGGCGGTCATCCTGGCCGATCAGGGCGACATGACGGATGCCGAGCGGACGGCGCTGACCGAGTGGGTGAAAGATGGCGGGCTGCTGGTCCGCTTTGCCGGGCCGCGGCTGGCGGCGGCGATCGGGCAGGACAGCTTCGGCGCCGCGGCGGTCGGGGCGGACGAGCTGCTGCCGGTGCGGCTGCGCCGCGGCGGGCGCGTGCTGGGCGGCGCGCTGGCCTGGACGATGCCCCGCGCGGCTGGGTCCGTTCGACCCGGCCGGGCCGTTCCGCGGGCCTGCGGCGCCGGACGAGGTCGAGGTGCGCACGCAGGTGCTGGCCGAGCCCTCGCCGGACCTCGCCGGCCGCGTCTGGGCGGTGCTGGAGGACGGCACGCCGCTGGTCACCGGCCGGCGGCTGGGCGACGGGCACGTCGCGCTCTTCCACGTCTCGGCCGATGCCGAGTGGTCGTCGTTGCCGCTCTCGGGCCTGTTCGTCGAGATGCTGGGCCGGCTGCTGACGCTGGCGCCGGGCCGCACCGCCGGCGTGCCGGACGCCGAGGCATTGCGCGACACGCTGTGGCGGGCCGACACGCTGATGGGGCCGGACGGCGAGCCGCGCGCCGTCTCGTCGCTGGCCGAGCCGGTCGCCGGCGAGCGGCTGGCCGAAGGCACGGTCGGGCCGGACCTGCCGCCCGGCGTCTATGCCCGCCAGGGCGCGGCCGGGCAGGCGCCGGGCGTCGCCGACAGCGTGGTGGTGAACCTGACGAAGGCGGACACGCGGCTTTCGGCCTTTCCGCCGCCGCCGTCCGGCGCGGTGATCGAGACGCTGGGCGGCGCGGCGCCTGTGCGCTACGGACCCTGGCTGATCGCGCTGGCGCTGCTGCTCGCCTGCCTCGACGTGCTGGGCACGCTGGTCGCCTCGGGCCGGCTGGGGCTGCGCCGGCCGGGCGCGGCGGCGCTGGTCGCCGGCGCCGTGCTGGTGCTGGGCGGCCTGCCGGACGGCGCGCACGCGCAGGACCGGTCGGTTCCGCCCGAGTGGATCGCCGCGACCGCCGAAACGACGCTCGGCTACGTCAAGACCGGCGATCCGCGCATCGACCGCGTCTCCGAACGCGGGATGGCGGGTCTGGGCGAGGAGCTGGCGCGCCGCACCGCCGTCGAGCCGGGACCGCCGATGGGTGTCACGCCCGGCACGGACGAGCTGAGCTTCTACCCCGTGCTCTACTGGCCTTTGACCAACGACACGCTGCCCGGCGCACAGGCGCTGGAGGCTATGGCCGGCTATATCCGCCGCGGCGGCATGCTGATCATCGACACGCAGAACGGCTCGTCGGGTTTCGGCGGACCGGCCGCCGTCGAGATGCGAGAGATCGCCCGCGCGTTGAACCTGCCGCCGCTGGCCCCCGTCGGCGAGGACCACGTGCTGACGCGCAGCTTCTACCTGCTGACCGATTTCCCCGGCCGCTGGCGCGGCGGGCGTGTCTGGGCCGAGGCGCCGCCGCTGCGCGCCGAGGGCGACGAGCCGCCGCCGGCCGACATCCCGCAGTTCGACCGGGTCGACGATAACGTCTCGCCGGTGATCGTCGGCTCGGCCGACTGGGCCTCGGCCTGGGCGGTGGACGACCGCGGCATGCCGCTCTACCCGATCGGCCGGCCCGGCGACCGGCAGCGCGAGATGGCGTATCGCTTCGGGATCAACGCGGTCATGTACGCGCTGACCGGCAACTACAAGTCCGACCAGGTGCACGCCCCCGAGGTGCTGCGCCGGCTGGGCCAGTGAGGGTGAGCGCGTGAACGAGTTCGGTATCACCTTCGCCCCGGTGCTTCCCTGGGCGGCCATCGGCACGCTGGCGGGACTGGCCGTGCTGGGCGTGGCGATCGCGCTCGTCTGGCGGCTTTCCGGCTGGTGGCTGCGTCTTCTGGCCTTTGCCGTGCTGGTGCTGGCGCTGGCCGGGCCGCAACTGAAGCGCGAGGAGCGCGAGGGGCTGCCGAACGTCGCCTTCCTGGTCGTCGACCGCTCGGCCTCGACGACGCTGGAGGACCGGGCGGCGCAGATCGACGCGGCGGCGAAGGAACTGCAGGCCGCCATCCCGGCGCTCTCGACCCCGCGCGACCCGTTCGAGCTGGTGACCGTCGACGTGACCTCGGGCAAAGGCGCCGACGACAAGGGCACGCGGCTGGTCACGGCGCTGGAGGAGGCGGCGGCCCGCGTCGCCCCGGGCCAGATCGCCGGCGCCGTGCTGCTGACCGACGGCCAGGTGCACGACGCGGACCGGCTGGACGATTTCCCCGGCCCGGTCCACTCGCTGATCGCCGGCAGTGAGGACGCCTTCGACCTGCGTCTCGCGCTCGACACGGCGCCGGCATTCGGCATCGTCGGCGAGCAGGTCACCTTCCGCATCGCGGCCGAGGCGCTGGGCAAGCTGCCGGCGGACCTGGGCTCCAGCGTGCCGGTCGAGGTCTCGGTCGATGGCGGCGCACCGCGCCTGCTGACGCTGACGCTGGGCGAGCCGCGCGAAATCGGCATCAAGATCGAGCATGGCGGCCCAACTGTCGTCGACATCCGCCTCGCCACCCACCCGGCGGAGCTGACCGCGCGCAACAACCGCGTGATCTCGACGGTCAGCGGCGTGCGCGACCGGCTGCGCGTGCTGCTGGTCTCGGGCGAGCCGCATCCGGGCGGGCGTACCTGGCGCGACCTGCTGAAAGCCGACCCGTCGGTCGAGCTGATCCACTTCACCATCCTGCGTCCCCCATCGAAGCAGGACGGCACCCCGGTCAGCGAGCTGTCGCTGATCGCGTTCCCGACGCGCGAGCTGTTCCTCGACAAGATCGACAGTTTCGACCTGATCATCTTTGACCGCTATCGCTATCGCGGCGTGCTGTCCTCGGCCTACCTGGCGAACGTCGCCAACTACGTGCGCGACGGCGGGGCGGTGCTGGTCTCGGCCGGCCCGTCCTTCTCGGGTGCGCAGAGCCTGGCGCAGACGCCGCTGGCCGACATTCTGCCGGCGAACCCGTCCATTGACGTGATCGAACGCCCCTTCAAGCCGCGCGTCACCGAGATCGGCAAGCGCCACCCGGTGACGGCCGGGCTGGAGGACGCGGCCGGCAAGACGGACGGCGAGCCGAACTGGGGCCGCTGGATGCGCCAGATCGAGGTGACGCCGCGCTCGGGCACGACGGTGATGTCGGGCATCGACGGGCTGCCGCTGTTGATCCTCGACCGCGTTGGCGAAGGGCGCGTGGCGCTGCTGGCCTCGGACCATTCCTGGCTGTGGTCGCGCGGCTTCGACGGCGGCGGCCCGCAGGCCGACCTGCTGCGCCGCGTCGCGCACTGGCTGATGCGCGAACCCGAGCTGGAGGAGGAGGCGCTGTTCGCCCGCGTCGACGGCGACCGCGTGCTGATCGAGCGCCGCACGCTTGCCGACGAGGCGCCGGACGCGGTGCGCGCCATCCCGCCGGACGGCGGCGAGGCGCGGGTGCTGCGCTACAGCCAGGTGGCGCCCGGCCGCTGGCAGGCGCTGCTGGAGAATGCCGACGAGGGGCTGTGGCGGCTGGAGGACGGGCAGGCGACGGCGGTTGCCGCCGTCGGCCCGCCCAGCCCCGCCGAATACGCCAACCCGCTGGCAAGCCCGAAGCCCCTGGCGCCGCTCGTCGCCGCGACCGGCGGCGCCAGCGCCTGGCTGGCCGATGGCCTGCCGGCCGTGCGCGCCGTGCAGGATGGCCGGCGCACGGCCGGTCGCGGCTGGATCGGCCTGACGGCGCGCGACGCCTTTCGCGTGACGGGGATCCGGCTGACGCCGCTGGTGCCCGCGTGGTTGGCGGCGCTGCTCGTCGGCCTGCTGCTGCTGGGCGCCTGGCTGCGCGAGAGCCGCTGAGGCAGCGCACGCCGGCACCGCCAAGTTGCGGGCGACCGCGATCCGTACACTTCGCCTTAAATTTTCAGGCGTAATCCCTCGCATCGGCGACGACGCCCGGCCGGGCCGCGCCGCGGCTCTTGCAGGCCGCCGCCGGCGCCGGCCTTCCATGCAGAGATGAAGGAACACGCCATGAAGGCCATTGCCATTGCTGCCGCGCTGGCGGTCACGAGCTGCGACACGGTCAAGACATTCGCGCCGCGGACCACGGCGGGCTTCGAGGAGAACGGCATCACCGGCGCGCTGGAGGGCGCCTCGGGCGCGGTCCTGACCGGCTGCCAGGCGCTCGACGACGTGCGGCTCGTCGTTGACGGGGTGGCGGTCGCGACGGGCACCGACGGGGTCATCGACGGCGTGCGCGCGGCCCGGATGGAGGCCTGCGCCGTCGCGCGGGCCGTGCAGGCAGCCCGCAGCGTCGACGACGCCGTGACGGGCCCCGCAATGGGCGCCCCGACGGGGACCGCGACGGTGCCGTCTGTCACGATGCACCGGAACTGATGCCGCGGGCGGTGCCGGCAGCCCCGGGTCCGGCACCGCCATTCCGCAGCACCCCCGCCGCGGGGGAGAGGCGCGCCAGCGGCTGCTGCGAACCCTGAGCCCGACCCCGCGGCGTCAGGCGAGGTACGGCGCCGTCGACAGCTTTGGAAAACAGGCTATCCTTCGCGAATGAATGCCGACTGGCTGATCCAACAGGTCACGCAGTTCTGGCCGACGGTCGAGAACACCGCCATCGCGCTGGTCCAGCCCTGGCGCCTTTACCAACTCGCCATCCTGCTGTCCTGCTGGGCGCTCGCGCATGTTCTCAACCGCTGGCTATCGCAGCCGATGCGGGCCTGGATGCAGGGCCTGGAGGGGGCAAGCAAGGCGCGGCTGCGGCTGCTGCTGACGATCTACCAGCGCCTGAGGCCGCTGATCTTCGTCGTGCTCGCATGGGTGGCGGTGGCGGTGCTGCAGTCGGTCACCTGGCCAAGTCGCAGCTACCTGGTGGCGCTGGTCGCCAGCCTGGCGACGGCCTGGGTGTTCGTCGCCATCGCCACGCGGCTGATCCGCAACCGTATCGCGCGCGTGCTGATCTCCTGGGGTGCCTGGGCCTTCGTGACGCTGCAGATCCTGGGCCTGACGGACCGGGCGCGCGATCTGCTGGACAGGGCGGCGGTCGAGTTCGGCGCCGTGCGGCTGTCGCTGCTGCTGGTGCTGCAGGTGACGGTGACGCTGGCCGTGCTGCTGACGCTGGCGGCCTGGATCGGCCGGATGGTCGTCGCGCGCATCGAGGCGTCCGAGGACGTCTCGCCCTCGATGAAGGTGCTGTCGGACAAGCTGATCCGCATCGGCCTCTTCGTCGTCGCCGTGCTGATCGCGCTGCAGTCGGTCGGCTTCGACATGACCAGCCTGACGGTGCTGTCCGGCGCCATCGGCCTGGGTCTGGGCTTCGGCCTGCAGAAGATCGTCTCGAACCTCGTCTCGGGGCTGATCCTGCTGACCGACAAGTCGATCAAGCCCGGCGACGTCATCTCGATCGGCGACACCTTCGGCTGGATCACCTCGCTGGGCGCGCGCTGCGTCTCGGTGCTGACGCGTGACGGGCGCGAGTACCTGATCCCGAACGAGGACCTGATCACCGGCCAAGTGGTGAACTGGTCGCATTCGTCCGACCTGGTGCGGCTCGATATCTTTTTCGGCGTCAGCTACGACAGCGACCCGCACTCCGTGCGGAAGATCGTCGTCGAGGCGGCGGCCTCGGTGCCGCGGGTGGCCGAGGAGCCTTCGCCCGTCTGCCACATCACCGGCTTCGGCGACAGCTCGATCGACTTCATCGTGCGGTTCTGGATCCACGACCCGTCGAAGGGGCTGACGAATGTGCGCGGCGGCGTCTACCTGGCGATCTGGGACGTGCTGAAGGCGAACGGGATCCAGATCCCCTACCCGAAGCGCGACGTCACAATCATCGACGAAAGGGTCATCGCGCAGCGCGCGGCCGAATAGACACGCCACCGGGCGTCGGCACGAGGCTCGCCCGCCGCCCGGCAGGCTATTTCACGATGATCTCCCGGCCCGTCGGCGGCGTCGGCACCCATGTCGAGATGAACGGGATGTAGGTGATCAGGATCAGGAACACGACGAGGATGCCGAGGAACGGCAGCGCCGCCCGCACGACCGCCATCACCGACAGGTTGGCGACCCCCGAGGTCACGCACAGGTCGAGTCCGACCGGGGGCGTGATCATGCCGATCTCCATGTCCACCACCACGATGATGCCGAGTTGGATCGGGTCGGCCGTACATCTGACCGGGAACCGTCAAGCGCCGAATCGGATTCATCGCGCACAAAGGGGCCGCACACCTGGCTTCTCGGCCCGGGTACGGCACGGGGTTTCGGAGCGCAGGCCGGCGCCGCTGGGCGCGTCAGTAGGTGACGACGGCGCGGATGGATTTCCCTTCGTGCATCAGGTCGAAACCCTCGTTTATGCGGTCCAGCGACAGGGTGTGCGTGATCATCGGGTCGATCTGGATCTTCCCGTTCATGTACCAGTCGACGATCTTCGGCACGTCCGTCCGGCCCCTCGCTCCGCCGAAGGCGGTGCCCTTCCAGACGCGGCCGGTGACGAGCTGGAACGGGCGCGTCGAGATCTCGGCCCCGGCCGGCGCGACGCCGATGATGATCGATTCGCCCCAGCCGCGGTGGCAGCTTTCCAGCGCCGTGCGCATCACAGCCACGTTGCCCGTGCAGTCGAAGGTGTAGTCCGCCCCGCCGATCTGGTCGGCGCCGCGCTTCGTCATGTTGACGAGGTGCGGGACGAGGTCGTCGCCGGCCTCCTTGGGGTTGACGAAGTGGGTCATGCCGAACCGCTCGCCCCACTCCTTTTTCGAGTCGTTCAGGTCGACGCCGATGATCATGTCGGCGCCGGCCAGCCGCAGCCCCTGGATGACGTTCAGCCCGATGCCGCCGAGCCCGAAGACGACGGCGGTCGCGCCGGCCTCGACCTTGGCCGTGTTGATCACCGCGCCGATGCCCGTGGTGACGCCGCAGCCGATGTAGCAGATCTTGTCGAAGGGCGCGTCCTCGCGGACCTTCGCCACGGCGATCTCGGGCAGCACGGTGTGGTTCGAGAAGGTCGAGCAGCCCATGTAGTGCAGGATCGGCTCGCCATCGAGCGTCGTGAAGCGCGAGGTGCCGTCCGGCATCACGCCCTGCCCCTGCGTCGAGCGGATCGCCGTGCAGAGGTTGGTCTTGCGGCTGAAGGCAGGACGGGCACTGCCGGCATTCCGGCGTGTAGAGCGGGATGACGTGGTCGCCCTTCTTCACGCAGGTCACGCCTTCGCCGACCTCGACGACGATGCCCGCGCCCTCGTGGCCCAGGATGGCGGGGAAGGCGCCCTCCGGGTCGGCGCCGGAGAGGGTGAACTCGTCGGTGTGGCAGATGCCGGTGGCCTTGATCTCGACCATGACCTCGCCGGCCCTCGGCCCCTCGAGGTTGACCTCGGTGACTTCCAGCGGCTTGCCCGCCTGCCAGGCGACTGCGGCGCGTGTTCTCATCTCATCCTCCCTGTCCGGTCGCGCGGACCCTAGTCGCCCGCGACCGCGCTTGCCAAGCCGGCGCCGCCAAAGCGTTCGGCCAGCGCCGCGAGGCCGGCCTCGTAGATACCCGCGATCACGTCCGCCGCGTTGCCGGCGGTCGGCTCGAAGGTCGAGCTCCAGACGACGACCGATCCCTTGCCCGCCGGCGCCGCCGAGATCACCGAGCGGTAGGCGCTGACCGGCAGCGGGCCCGAGACGATCTCGTAGGCATAGGAGCGCGTATCCTGGCCGATCAGGCGCTCGACGATGACGGCGCCACCGGGCACCTCAAGATGGCGCAGATCGCCCTCGGCCATCTGCTTCACCACCGCCGGGTGCCAGTCGCCCAGCGCGTGGAAATCGCCGATCGCGGCCCAGACAGCATCGGCATCCGCGTCGAATGTGCCGCTTCGCGTCACGTGTTTCATGGCGTCCTCTCCCCTCAGGTTTGCCCGCCAGCCTAGCCAAGCATCCGCGCACTGCAATCGCGATTCCGGTCGTGCTTGATCGGTGGGCGCAGCGATGGCTAAAGCTGGCACAGCATAAAACGGAGAGGCGGATGGCACTGATCCACGAAACGGCGCGGCAGGTGATCGATCGCCTCAACAAGGGCGAGGTCAGCCATGGCGACGTGCTGGACGCGCTGGAGGCGCGCGTCGCCGCCGTCGACGGCAAGGTGAACGCGCTGCCGACGCTGTGCTTCGACCGGGCGCGCGAGAAGGCGGCGGCCATCGCGGGCATGCCGGCGGGCGAGCGCGGCCTGCTGGGCGGACTGCCTGTGCCGATCAAGGACCTCTCCGACGTTGCCGGCGTGCGCTCGACGCATGGCTCGCCGATCTATGCCGACCACGTCCCGGAAATATCGGACAATGTCGTCGAGCGCATCGAGGAGCGCGGCGGCGTGATCTACGCCAAGTCGAACACGCCCGAGTTCGGGGCCGGCGCCAGCACCTTCAACGAGGTCTTCGGGCGCACGCACAACCCGTGGAACCTGTCGCGCTCGGTCGCCGGCTCGTCGGGCGGTGCCGCGGCGGCGCTGGTTTCGGGGCAGGCCTGGCTGGCGCAGGGCTCGGACATGGGTGGCAGCTTGCGCAACCCTGCCAGCTTCTGCGGCTGCGTCGGATTCCGGCCCAGCCCAAACCGGGTGCCGCGCGGGCCGTCGGCCGACCCGTTCGCGGCGCTCAGCCAGAATGGCCCGATGGCGCGCAATGTCGGCGACTGCGGCCTGTTCCTGGATGCGCTGGCCGGGCCTGACCGGCGCGAGCCGTTCTGCCAGCCCGCGCCCGGGATGTCGTTCCGCAGCCATGCCGAGAGCCCGCGCGTGCCGAAGCGCGTCGCCTACAGCGCCGATTTCGGCATCACCCCCGTCGACCCGGAGGTGAAGCGCGTCACCGAGGCGGCGGCGAAGCGATTCGAGGCGATGGGCGCGGTGGTCGAGGAGGCGCACCCGGATTTCTCTGGCGCCGTCGAGGCATTCCAGGTGCTGCGCGGCGTCTCGTTCGCCACCGGGCACGCCGAGCATTACCGGAAGCACAAGGACAAGCTGAAGCCCGACATCGTCTGGAACATCGAGCGCGGCCACGCCGTGACCTGCGAGGAGATGGTGCGCGCAACCCAGATCCGTACGCGCATGGTGGCGAACCTGGCGGCGTTCTTCGACACCTATGACCTGCTGCTGGCGCCGGCGACCATCGTGCAGCCCTACGCGGTCGAGGACCGGACAGTGACGCACTGCAATGGCATCGAGTTCGAGACCTATATCGACTGGATGGCCATCGTCTTCCCGGCGACGCTGACCGGCGCGCCGGCGCTGTCGCTGCCCTGCGGGTTCACGGCGGACGGGCTGCCGGTCGGCCTGCAGATGATCGGCGCGCTGCACGGAGAAGGGCCGCTGCTGAGCCACGCCGCGGCACTGGAGGCCGAGATGGCGCTGGACCTCGGCCCGATCGACCCGCGCGACGGGCCACCGCCGCGCGCATGAATGCCTCGGCCGATCGCCGCGCCGACTGGCTGGCTGCGCTGGCTTGGCAGGTCGAGTTGGGCGCCAACGAGGCGATCGGCGAGGCGCCGGTGGACCGGTTCGCGGAATCGGCGCCGGAGGCCGGAGCGGCGGCCGGGACGGCCTCGGCACCTCTGTCCCTTTCCGCATCGGAGGAGGGAGCGCCTGCCCGCGCTGCCGCTCCCGGACCGGCGGCGGCGCCCGGCCGCACCGCCGCCCCCCACCCCGGCCCTCCCTCTCGCAGGGAGAGGGGGCGCCCGGGCCGGCGCGGGCATGAGATGCCCGCGCGCTGGCCGAGGTGGCGCAGACGCTGGAGGAGTTGGCCGAGGCGATGCGCGGCTGGGCCGGCTCGCCGCTGCGCGAGGCCGCCCGCAACCTGGTGTTCTGCGACGGGATGGCGGGGGCGCGGCTGATGGTGATCGGCGAGGCGCCCGGCGCCGACGAGGACCGCGTCGGCAAACCCTTCGTCGGCCGGGCCGGGCAGTTGCTGGACCGGATGCTGGCGGCCATCGGCCTGTCGCGCACTGCGCCGGCGCCGGAGGACGCGGTCTATATCACGAACATCCTGCCCTGGCGGCCGCCGGGCAACCGGACGCCCTCGGAGGCCGAGGCGCGGCAATTCCTGCCTTTCGTAGAGCGGCATATCGTGCTGGCGAAGCCCGACCTGGTCCTGACGCTGGGCAACACGCCGACCAAGGCACTGCTGGGCACCATGACTGGCATCAAGCGGATGCGCGGGAGCTGGGTGCGGCACGAGGCCAGCGGCCTGGCGATCATGCCGTCCTTCCACCCGGCCTACCTGCTGCGCACGCCCGAGGACAAGCGGCTGGCCTGGCGCGACCTGCTGGCCGTGCGCCGCGCGCTGGACGGCGAGACGCCGGCGTCGTGAGGGCATGACCCGCATCCTCGCGTTCTCGGACATGCACATGTCGCGCCGCTGCGCGCGCGAGGTGGTCGCGGCAGCGGTCGAGGCCGATCTCGTGATCGGCGCCGGCGACTTCTGCAACCACCGGCAGGGGCTGGAGGACGCCATGGCCATGCTGCGCCCTGTCCTCGCGAAATCCGTGCTGGTGCCCGGCAATGCCGAGAGCGCCGACGAGCTGCGCGCCGCCGCCGGGCCGGCGACGGTGCTGCATGGCGAGGCCGTCGAGCGCGCCGGGCTGAGCATCTTCGGCCTCGGCTACGCCGTGCCGGTCACGCCCTTCGGCGACTGGTCCTGCGACCTGTCCGAAGACGAGGCCGCGGCGCTGCTGGCCGGGATTGCGCGCGCCGACCTGCTGGTCGTGCACTCGCCGCCGAAGGGCGTCGCCGACCGCTCCTCGGCCGGCAACACGCTCGGCTCGGCGGCGATCCGGGCGGCGATCGAGCGGGTGCAGCCACGGCTGGCCGTCTGCGGCCATATCCACGACAGCTGGGGCCGGAGGGGCTTGATCGGCGCCACGCAGGTCCACAATCTGGGACCGAACGTCACCTGGTTCGACCTGTGAGGCACGCATGTCCGGTATCGACGAGAGCCGCGAGTTCATCCCGGTCCGCATCGCGATCCTGACGGTGTCGGATACGCGCAGCCTGGCCGACGACCGCTCGGGCGACACGCTGGCGGCGCGAGTCGAGGCGGCCGGGCACGTGCTGGCCGACCGGCAGATCGTAACCGACGACCGGCCGGAGATCGCCGCCCGGCTGCGCGCCTGGATCGCCAACCAGGGCATCGACGTCGTGATCTCGACCGGCGGCACCGGCCTGACGGGGCGAGACGTGACCGTCGAGGCGCACCGCGACGTCTACGAGAAGGAGATCGACGCCTTCGGCGTGGTCTTCACGCATGTCTCGATGGCGAAGATCGGCACCTCGGCCGTTCAGAGCCGGGCCTGCGGCGGCGTCGCCGGCGGGACCTACCTGTTCGCGCTGCCGGGCTCGCCGGGCGCCTGCAAGGACGGCTGGGACGAAATCCTGAAGGCGCAACTCGACTACCGGCACATGCCATGCAACTTCGTCGAGATCATGCCCCGGCTGGACGAGCACAAGCGGCGCAAGTGACAGTTCGTTAACCGTTGACTGCCATGCTGAGGGGATGGCGACAGACGGGCAGGCGCAGCAGGCAGGACAGCGGGAGCGAGCGGACCCGGTTCCGCTGCTCGATTGCGCCCAGCTCGACCGCCTTTCGCGGCATATCGGGGCGGCAGCGATGCGCGAGCTGCTGGTCGAGGGCCAGGCCGAGCTGGCCGACCGGCTGGCCCGCCTCGCGCACCCGTCGATGGGCGAGAACGTCGGCAGGCTTGCGCACCAGGTCTGCGGGCTGGCCGGCAGCCTGGGCCTGCCGCTGGTCGCGGGCCACGCCGCCCGCGCCGCCGAGGCCGCCCGCGCAGGACACACCGACGTCGACGCGCTGGCGTCCCTCATGGAGGCGGGCGGCCCGTCGCTCGCGGCTCTGCAGGCATGGGCCCCGCCGTCAGGGGATTCTGGCGCGGCGGGCGGATGGCGCTTCGGGAACCGCCGGCACGGCTGAGCCCACGGCGTGCGCTCCTGCACCGTCAGGCGGGCTTGCGTCCGCGGCGGGGCCCGCTAGGTTCGCCTCTGAGTTCGGTACCCAAGGCGCATCATGGCCCCCAGCGACGATCCCTCGATGACATCCGAAGCCGGGTCCGTCCCGATCACCCTCGTCCCCGGGGACGAGGTCGAGGCGGTGCTTGACGGCCTGCCTCCCGCCCAGGCGACATGGGCGCGAGCGAACGGTTTCACGGGCAAGCTCGGCCAGACCGCGCGCCTGCCGGACGGCGAGGGACGGCTGGCCGGCGTGCTGTTCGGCTGGGGCGACGCGGCCACGCGGGCGCGCGAGCGCTTCCATCTCGGCGATTTTTCCCGGACGGCACCGGCCGGCCGCTACCGGCTGGCGACGCCGCTCGACGCCGACGCCGCCGAGGAGGCGGCGCTGGGCTGGCGGCTGGGGCGCTATCGCTTCGACCGCTACAAGCCAGGCGGCGAAAAGCGCGTTGCCGAGTTGCAGCCGCCCGACGGCGTCGACGCAACCCGGCTGGAGGCGATCGCCGACGGCGTCTGCCTGACCCGCGACCTGATCAACACGCCCGCCAACGACATGGGGCCGGTTACGCTGGAAGCCAAATGCCGCGAGTTGGCGGCGCGCCACGGCGCCGCCATCGCCGTGACCGTCGGCGACGATTTGCTGGCCGCGAACTTCCCGATGATCCACGCGGTAGGACGCGCCGGAGGCCAGCCGCCGCGGCTGATCGAGATCGCCTGGGGCGATCCCGGCCAGCCGAAGGTCACGCTGGTCGGCAAGGGCGTCTGCTTCGACACCGGCGGGCTGGACCTGAAGCCGGCCGCCTCGATGGCACTGATGAAGAAGGACATGGGCGGCGCCGCCACCGCGCTCGGCCTGGCGCATATGGTGATGGCGCTCGGCCTGCCGGTGCGGCTGCGCGTGCTGGTCCCGGCGGTCGAGAACTCGGTCAGCGCGACCTCGATGCGGCCGGGCGACGTACTGGCCTCGCGGCTCGGCCGCACGGTCGAGATCAACAACACCGACGCCGAGGGCCGGCTGGTGCTGGCCGACGCGCTGGCGCTGGGCGCCGAGGACGACCCCCGCGCTGATGCTGGACTTCGCGACGCTGACCGGCGCCGCGCGGGTGGCGATGGGCGCCGACGTCGTGCCCTTCTTCACCGACGAGGAGGAACTGGCGGGCGAGCTGGCCGAGGCCGGCCGCCACGCCGCCGACCCCGTCTGGCGGCTGCCGCTCTGGCCGGGCTACGAGGGCGATATCGAGCCGCAGATCGCCGACCTGGACAACGCGCCGGCCGGCGGCATGGCCGGGTCGATCACCGCGGCGTTGTTCCTCAAGCGCTTCGTGGGCGGCACGCCCTGGGCTGCATTTCGACGTCTACGGCTGGGTGCCGAAACCACGCCCCGGCCGACCGAAGGGAGGCGAATCGCAGGCTGCGCGCGCCGTTCTGCGCGTGTTGGAGGGCCGCTTCGGCCGGGCGCGCCCCGGGGGCGCGGACAGGGGTGCGGACGGGGGCGCGGCATGAAACCCGACCGGCGGCTGACGCCGGCCCGGCCGGACCTGGCCGCGCGCCACCTGGCGGGCGCCGTCGAGGCGGCGCGTTTCGCCGACCCGGCGCCGCATCGCGTAACGGCCGCGACCGCGCCGCTGCGGCCTGTCGCCGATGCGTCCGCGGCCTGGGACACCGAGCTGCTGCACGGCGAGGATTTCGCCGTCTACGATGTGGCGAACGGCTGGGCCTGGGGGCAGGCGGCGCTGGACGGCTATGTCGGCTATCTGCCCGCCGCTGCGCTGGCGCCCGCCTACGGCCCGGAGACGGACCACCGCGTCCGCACGCACTGGGCGAACCTCTACGCCCGGCCGGCGCTGAAATCGCCGACCACCGGCGCCCTGCCCTTCGCGGCGCGCGTCGCGGTCGCCGAGACGCGCGACGGCTTCGCCCGCATCGCGCCGGACCGCTGGCTGCCCGTGCAGCAGATCGCGACGCTGGCCGAGGCCGAGCCGGACTGGGTGGCGGTCGCCGAGCGCTTCGTCGGCACGCCCTATCTCTGGGGCGGCCGGTCGCCGGCGGGGCTGGACTGCTCGGCGCTGGTGCAGCTCGCCCGGCAGTCCGCCGGGCACGCATGCCAGCGCGATTCCGACATGCAGGAGGCCGGGGCCGGCCGGACGCTGCCCGCGACCGAGCCGCTCCGCCGCGGCGACCTGGTCTTCTGGCGCGGCCATGTCGCCGTGATGGTCGACGGCGAGCGCATGGTCCACTCCAACGGCCACCACATGTCGACGGTGGTCGAGCCGCTGGCCGGCGCCGTCGCTGCGCATCGAATCCGCCGGGGGCGGGCCCGTCACGCGGCGCGCGCGGCTCGACTGAAACCACCGGCGCGTGTAGACAAGGCCGAAAGAACAACCGGCACGGGGGAGCAGCATGCGTCGGGACCGGCAGGCGTGGATCTTCGGCCCCGTGGCGGGCGCCCTGATGCTGAGCGGCTGCGCCAGCAATGCCCAGACGGTCGCCCCCGAGCCGGAGCCACGGCCGGGCGTCGAGGCGCCTGTCGTCGCCCAGCCCGCGAGCTTTGCCGAGTGGCGCGAGGGCTTCCGGGCGCGCGCGCTGGCCGCCGGCATCTCGCCGGCGACCTTCGACCGCGCCTTCCAGGGCGTCAGTCCGAACCAGACCGTGCTGGAGCGCGACGCCTACCAGCCCGAGTTCACGCGGCCGATCTGGGAATACCTCGACAGCGCCGTTTCGGACACGCGCGTCGCCAACGGCCGCAGCGAGGCGCAGGCCAAGCAGCAGACGCTCCGCGCCATCCAGCAGCGCTACGGTGTCGACTACCCCGCCGTGCTGGCGATCTGGGGGCTGGAATCCGCCTACGGCTCGAACTTCGGCGACATCCCCGTCGTCGAGAGCATGGCGACGCTGGCCTACGAGGGCCGGCGCCGCGACTTCGCCGAGGAGCAGCTCATCGCCGCCCTGAAGATCCTCGACGCCGGCGACATCGCGCCCGAGCGGATGCTGGGGTCCTGGGCAGGCGCCATGGGGCACACGCAGTTCATCCCGACCAGTTACCTCTCCTACGCCGTCGACTTCGACGGCAACGGGCGGCGCGACGTCTGGGCGCCGGACGCGGCCGACGCGCTGGCCTCGACGGCGAACTATCTCGGCCGCTCCGGCTGGACCGAGGGCGCGCCAACGGTGGTCGAGGTGCGGCTGCCGCAGGGCTTCGACTACACGCTGGCCGATGACGAGACGCGCCTTAGCGCCGCCGAGTGGTCGGCGCGCGGCGTGCGGGCGGTCGACGGCAAGCTGCCGGCCGGCGACGGCGTCGAGATCGTGCTGCCGGCCGGCGCCCGCGGGCCGGCATTCGCGGCCTATCCGAACTTCCGCGTCATCAAGCGCTACAACAACGCGACCTCCTACGCGCTGGCCGTGTCGCAGCTGGCGAAGCGCATCTCCGGGGGCGCGGGGATCGTCGGCGACTGGCCGCGCGGCGACCGGATGCTGTCGCACACCGAGGCGCAGGAGCTGCAGCGCCGCCTGACCGCGCTCGGCTACGACACGCAGGGCGTCGACGGCATCGTCGGGCCGAACAGCCGCGCCGCGGTGCGCCGATTCCAGGCGACGCGCGGAATGACTCCGGACGGCTACGTCTCGGCCTCGCTGCTGCAGGCGGTGCGCAGCGCCGGCAGCTGACGCTTCCGCGCGCGCCGGAGCTGGCGTAGGAAGGAGCGGGATACGAGAGGAACGGGACAATGGAGGCCTGGCGGGACTGCCTGGCGAAGCTGGTCGGCGTCGCCGCCGGCCGACAGCCCGCCGACATGGTCGTGCGCGGCGGCACATGGGTCAACGTCCACTCGGGCGAGTTGATCCTCGGCACCGACATCGCCATCGTCGCCGGCCGCTTCGCCTATTGCGGCGCCGACGCATCCGCGATGATCGGCGAGGACACGCACGTCATCGGGGCTAACGGACGCTTCCTGGTGCCCGGCCTCTGCGACGGCCACATGCACGTCGAATCGGGCATGCTGACCGTCACCGAGTTCGTCCGCGCCGTCGCTCCGCACGGCACGACGTCCATGTTCATCGACCCGCACGAGATCGCCAACGTGCTGGGCCTGCCTGGCGTGCGGCTGATGCACGACGAGGCGATGGTCCAGCCAATCAACGTCTTCGTGCAGATGCCCTCCTGCGCGCCCTCGGCCCCCGGATTGGAGACGACGGGCCACGAGATCGGGCCGGATGACGTCGCGGAGGCGATGACGTGGCCGAACATCATCGGTCTCGGCGAGATGATGAACTTTCCCGCCGTCGCCGCCGGTGACCTCAGGATGCTGGGCGAGATCGCGGCGACGCACATGGCCGGCAAGACCGTTGGCGGGCACTATGCGTCGCGCGATCTCGGCACGCCGTTCCACGCCTATGTCGCCGGCGGACCGGCGGACGACCACGAGGGCACGCGCGAGGAGGACGCGATCGCCCGCGTCCGCCAGGGCATGCGCGCCATGCTGCGCCTCGGCAGCGCATGGTACGACGTCGCGGCGCAGGTGACGGCGATCACGAAAAAGGGGCTGGATTCGCGCAACTTCATCCTCTGCACCGACGACTGCCACTCCGGCACGCTGGTCGACGAGGGCCACATGAACCGCGTCGTCCGGCACGCCATCGCCCAGGGGCTGGAGCCGATGACGGCGATCCAGATGGCGACACTGAACACCGCGACGCATTTCGGGCTCGAGCGCGAGCTCGGCTCGATCACCCCGGGGCGACTGGCTGACCTGATCATCACCTCGGATCTGGAGAGCCTGCCGATCGAGACCGTCATCGCGCGCGGCGCGGTCGTCGCCGAGGACGGCCAGATGCTGGCGGCCGCGCCGCAGTTCGCCTACCCGGAGAGCGCGCGCAACACCGTCCGGCTCCGCCGGGCGCTGGCCGAGGGCGATTTCGACATCGCCGCCCCGATCGGCAGCGGCGGCACGCGCGTGCGCGTCATTGGCGTCGTCGAGAACCAGGCGCCGACGCGGGCGCTGGAGGCGCGGCTGGAGGTGCAGGACGGGCTGGTGCAGATGGACCCCGAGCGTGATATCTGCCAGATCGCACTGGTCGAGCGGCACCGGGCGACCGGACATGTCACCAACGGCTTCGTCTCGGGCTTCGGCTACGACGTGCCATGCGCGCTGGCATCGACGGTCGCGCATGACAGCCACCACATGATCGTCGTCGGCACCTCGAAGGCCGACATGGCCCGCGCCGCCAACCGTCTGGCCGAGGTCGGCGGCGGGGTGACACTGTGGCGCGAGGGCGAGGAGATGGCGCTGATCGAGCTGCCGATCGCCGGGCTGATGACCGATTCGCCGGCGCGCCACGTCGCGAATCGCGCCGGGCGACTGATGTCGGCGATGCGCGCCTGCGGCTGCAAGCTGAACAACGCCTTCATGCAGCACTCGCTGCTGGCGCTGGTGGTGATTCCCGAGCTGCGCATCTCGGACAAGGGAATCATCGACGTTCGGAACTTTGAGAAAGTCGGGCTTTTCGTCTGAGCGCGCGCCCCGCGGCGAAACCATGCCGCGCCCGAGACGTTGACTCCCGCACAGGGAAACCCGGGGCCGAACCGGCCTGCCAGGACGTTTTCCGCCCGCCACGAGGTCGGCCGCGCGAGAGTAGCGTTGGCCGCCGTGCGGGAGAAAGCCGATAGTGGAGACGCACAATGAAACGCACGATTCTTGCCGCCCTCATGCTGGGCGCGACCACGACGATCGCCGGCGCCGCGGGCGCGGGCATCACGGCCGACGATCCCTCGATCCTCTACGATTCCGGGATGGCCGAGAAGTTCCAGACCAAGCGCGAGATCGTCGACCGCGCGCAGGAGCTGTTCGGCAAAACGGCCGCTTACGAGACGCCGCAGACGCTGCCGGATTCCATCAACCAGCAGCTGGTGCCGGGCAACACCATGCCGGCCGACGCGCCGGTCGCGGATGTACCGAAGGCGATGGGCGACCTGCCAACGCTGATGGACGGCGGCAGCCACTGGGTTGCCACGGGTAACCACCTGGTCGAGGTGACCGACGATGCCAACACGATCGTCATGGTCGTCTACAACGCGCTGCCGTAAGCGGCGCGCCACCCCGCCGGACCGAGCGTCCGGACAGCTTCCACGGCCCTGCGCGCGCCCCGCGCAGGGCCTCTTTTCCATGCGCCGTGGGTGCGGCCCGCGGCGGCCTCTCTGGGTTCCAGCTTGCGGGAGGAAGACCGTGGACCGCCCCAAGCTTGCCGCGCTTCCGTTCGGCGCACCGACTGGCTTTTTCGGCGCCCGGACAACCCCGCCCGCCATCTCGCCGCACCGCCCGCCTCCGGGCAGGCAGCCCCGTGCATCGCCACCACCGGCAGCGCCACGGACCCCGGTCGGGCAGGGTCACGGTCGTCCAGCACAAGGCCCTGACCGCCAACTTCCAGGTCAGCTGCGAGACCATCGAACACAGCAAGTCCGGGTTCGGGCACTCCGCTGTCCACGGCACCGGCCAGTACCTGCCCAAAGGGTGGATGCCGCCATCGAGCCCGCACACGCTGCGCGACGACGCCAAGGTCTCGGCGGCGCCCGAGATGCTGGGCAACCTGCCCACGCTTGCCGAGGGCCGGTGGGTCGCGATTGGCGAGCGACTGGTCAAGATCTGCCCCGACAACAGCGTTGCCATAGTGCTCGACGACGCGCTGCCGTAGGCGCCCCGGACGCAGATCGCGCGTTGCGCAACGGCCCCACCGTCGCGCGACCGTCCGCTTTGCGGCGGCCAGCGTCGGAAACGCGCCGGGGCTGGTCGCAACGCCTCGACTCTGTGCACTCGCCTTGGGACTATGCCAGCCAAAGGCAGGAACGGGACCGGATCCGGGGGCAGAGCCATGAAGACACACGCGCGTGCAGTCGTCGTCGGCGGCGGGGCGGTCGGCACCTCGATCGCCTATCACCTGGCGAAAGCCGGCTGGGAGACGGTGCTGCTCGAGCGCGACGAACTGACCTCGGGGTCCACCTGGCACGCCGCCGGGCTGCTGCCGCTCTTCAACATGAGCTTCGCGACCAGCCACATCCACGACTACTCGGTGAAGTTCTACAAGTCGCTCGAGGCGGAAACCGGGCTGAACGCCGGCTTCAGCGTCGTCGGCAACCTGCGCATGGCGCAGACCGAGGCGCGCATGGACGAGTACATGCTCTACGCCTCGACCGCCGAGACCGTCGGCATCCCCTTCGAATGGCTAACGCCCGCCCAGATCAGGGAGCGCTGGCCGCTGGTCCGCACCGATGACCTGAAGGGCGCGATCTTCCACCCGACCGACGGCTACATCAACCCGGCCGACGTTACGCAGGCGATGGCCCGCGGCGCCCGCCAGCGCGGCGTCGAGATCGTCCGCAAGACGCAGGTCGATGCCTTCGAGCGCGTGAACGGGGAATGGCGCGTCAGCGGCCGCATCATGGCCGACCGCGGGGGCAACCTGGTGCCGACCGAGGAGGCGTTCTCGATCACCTGCGAGCATGTCGTCACCGCCACCGGCAACCACGCGCTGCGCACCGCCGCGATGATCGGCTGCACCATCCCGGCGATCCCCGTAGAGCACCAGTACATCGTCACCGAGCCCGACCCGGCGCTGGTCGAGTGGCGGAAGTCGCATGGCGAGCACCCCGTGCTCCGCGACGCAGATGCCAAATGGTATGTCCGCGAGGAACGCGGCGGCTGGATCCTGGGGCCTTACGAGCGCGGCGCCCCGGCCCGGTTCATCCACGGCGTGCCGGACAGTTTCCGTGCCGACCTCTTCGAACTCGATCTCGAGCGCATCGAGGCCGAGTACATGTCGATGATCCACCGCATCCCGTCGACCGAGAGCGTAGGGCTGAAGGACGATTTCAACGGCCCGATCTGCTACACGCCAGACGGCAACCCGCTTGTCGGTCCGGCGCCGGGCGTCGACAACTTCTGGTTCGCCGAGGGGTTCAGCTTCGGCATCACCGCCGCCGGCGGCACCGGTCATTACCTCGCGCAGCTGATGACCGAGGGCGAGGCCGAGATCGACATGTGGTCGCTCGACCCGCGCCGCTACGGCGAGTGGATCAACCGCGAATACGCCGCCCGCAAGAACGAGGAAGCCTACGAGCACGTCTTCATCCTGCACTACCCGGACGAGGAACGCCCGGCCTGCCGGCCGCTTCGCACCGCGCCCTGCTATGACCGGCTCAAGGCCCGCGGCGCGCAGTTCGGCCAAGTCAACGGCTGGGAGCGGCCGAATTACTACGCGCCGCAGGGCTTCGACGATCACGCCTCGCGCAGCTTCCGCCGCGGCGGCTGGTGGCCCCATGCCGTCGAGGAGGCGAAGGCCGTGCGCGAGAGCGTCGGCCTGTTCGATGCCACCGCCTTCACCAAGCACCGCATCAAGGGGCCGGGCGCCACCGCCTTCCTGGACTGGCTGACCTGCAACAAGCTGCCGCGCGTCGGGCGCATCAACCTGACCTACGCGCTGACCGAGGCCGGCACGATCCGCACCGAGGCGACCATCGCCCGGCTGGGGCCGGACGACTACTACGTGATCACCGCCGGCGCGGCGCAGGCCTACGACCATGACTTCTTCGTCAAGGAGGCCGAGAAGAAGAAGGCCGAGTTCGGCTGGATCGAGGTGCAGGACATCACGACCCAGATCGGCGTCTTCGCCATCGCCGGCCCGCGCTCGCGCGACCTGCTGCGACCGCTGCTGGTCGACGCCGACCCGGCGACACGCCTTTCGAACAAGCGTTTCCCCTGGCTCTCGGCGGACACGCTCGACCTCGGCATGGTGCGCACCTACGCGCTCCGCGTCGCCTACACGGGCGAGCTGGGCTGGGAGCTGCATCACCCGATCGAGATGCAGAACCACCTGTTCGACCGCCTCGCCGAAGCCAGCGAGACGGCCGGGATTCCCGGCGGCCTCCGCCTTTGCGGCGCCCGCGCGCAGAACTGGCTGCGCCAGGAGAAATCCTACCGCGCCTTCGGCTCGGACCTCGGCCGCGACGCCACCCCGCTGGAAAGCGGCCTCGACCGCTTCGTCGACCTGACCAAGGAGTTCCGCGGCAAGCAGGCGATGCAGGATACCGCCATCCGCTCGGCTTGCGTCACGGTCCTGATCGATGGGCCGGACGACGCCGACCCCTGGGGCAAGGAGGCGCTGGTGGTGGACGGCCAGAAGATCGGCCGCCTGACCTCGGGCGGCTACTCGGTGCATTTCGGACGCCAGATCGGCATCGGCTATGTCCGCCCCGACCTGGCGAAGACCGGGCAGAAGCTGCAGGTCCGCATGCTGAACGACCTCTGGCCCGCCGAGGTGGTCGAGGACAGCCCCTACGACCCGAAGAACGCGACGATCCGCGTGGACGGGTGAGAGTGGCCGCACCGCGGCGCTCAACCATCCTGGTTCAAGAGAACCACAACTCTGCCCATCGCCGATTGCGGCAGTGCATTCAGCCCCGCCGTGACCTCTGAAAGCTGTTCTGTCGTCAGGCCGCGATCGCGCAGGTCGACGGTGACGACATGGATGCCCTGCTTCTGGAAGAGATGCTTGTGCAGGCTCTTCGCCCAGCTCTGGGCGTTGAAGAACTGAGACTTCGCCGGGCTGCAGTCGTCATATATCCGGCCGTCGCTGCCCTGCCAGTCGCCCGCCCCGAGAGAGCGCTCGAACCTGATGCCCAAGGCGTGCTCCAGTGCGTTGGCGGTGTTCGCCTCGTTCGACCGGAAATTCTTGATGGCCGGATCGAGGCCCAGATGGCGCAGGTGCAGAAGGCGGACCAGCCGCGCACGTGCCTTCTGAAGGTCTTCCGCCGTGTCGGACATGGTGGACCGACGATCCGTTGCGCCGGCTCCATGCTGCACTCGACCCGATCCGGGAGCAAGCGAGAGCGAGCAGCGGTTTGAACGAAAACGCCGCCCCGAAGGGCGGCGCCTCTGCATCTCCGCGACGGGCTGCGTGGGGCGATCAGCCCTCGGCTGATTCCGTCTCGTCGCGCTTGACCTCTTCGCCGGTCTGCTGGTCGACGACCTTCATAGACAGCCGCGTCTTGCCGCGGTCGTCGAAGCCCATCAGCTTGACCTTCACCTCCTGGCCCTCCTTGACGAGGTCCTTGGGGTTGGCGCCGCGCTCCCAGGTCATCTGGGAGACGTGGACCAAGCCGTCGCGCTTGCCGAAGTAGTTCACGAAGGCGCCGAAATCCATGATCTTCACCACCTTGCCGGTGTAGACCTTGCCGACCTCGGGCTCGGCGACGATGGCGTTGATCAGCTCGTAGGCCTTGGCGATCGCCTTGCCGTCGGCCGAGGCGATCTTGATGACGCCGTCGTCGTTGATGTCGACCTTGGCGCCCAACTCCTCGACGATCGCGCGGATGACCTTGCCGCCCGAGCCGATGACCTCCCGGATCTTGTCCGGGTTGATCTGCATCGTCTCGATCCGCGGGGCGTGCACGCTGAACTCCTGCCGGCCGGAGGTCAGGGCCTTGGACATCTCGCCCAGGATGTGCATCCGGCCGTCCTTGGCCTGGGCCAGCGCGACCTTCATGATCTCAGGCGTGATGCCCGCGACCTTGATGTCCATCTGCAGCGAGGTGACGCCGTTCTCGGTGCCGGCGACCTTGAAGTCCATGTCGCCGAGGTGGTCCTCGTCGCCCAGGATGTCGGTCAGCACCGCGTACTTGCCGTCTTCCTCGAGGATCAGGCCCATCGCGACGCCCGCCACCGGCGCCTTCAGCGGCACGGCGGCGTCCATCATCGACAGCGACGCGCCACACACGGTGGCCATCGAGGACGAGCCGTTCGAACTCGGTGATCTCCGAGACGAGCCGGATCGTGTAGGGGAACTCGGTCGCCGGCGGGAGAACCGCCTGCAGCGCCCGCCATGCCAGCTTGCCGTGGCCGACCTCGCGCCGGCCCGGGCCCATCATGCGCCCGGTCTCGCCGACCGAGTAGGGCGGGAAGTTGTAGTGCAGCAGGAAGCGCTCGCGCCACTCGCCTTCCAGCGCGTCGATGATCTGCTCATCATCGCCGGTGCCCAGCGTGGTGACGATCAGGCCCTGCGTCTCGCCGCGCGTGAACAGCGCCGAGCCGTGCGTGCGGGGCAGCAAGCCGACCTCGCACTGGATAGGACGCACCGTCGTCAGGTCGCGCCCGTCGATGCGGGTGCCGGTCGCGATGACGTCGCCCCGCAGCACCTGCGATTCCAGCTTCTTCAGCACGCTGCCCAGCGCGGCGTCCTCGCGCTCCTCGTCGGACAGCCCGGCCTTGATCGTCTCGCGGGCGGCCGAAATCGCCGCCTGGCGCTCCTGCTTGTCACGGATGGCGAAGGCGGCGCGCATCGGCTGCTCGCCCAGTTCCTTGACCCGCGCCAGCAGCGCCGAGTTGTCGGCCGGCTGGAAGTCGAACGGCTCCTTCGCCGCTTCCTCGGCCAGGCCGATGATCGCGTCGATGACCGGCTGCATCTGCTCGTGGCCAAAGGTCACGGCGCCCAGCATCTCGTCCTCGGACAGCTCGTAGGCCTCGGACTCGACCATCATCACGGCGTTCTTCGTGCCGGCGACGATCAGGTTCAGCTTCTGGTCCGGGTTGTTGGACAGCCGGGACATGTCGTCGACCTTGGGGTTCAGGACGTACTTGCCCTGGGTGAACCCGACGCGCGCGGCGGCAATCGGCCCCATGAACGGCGCGCCCGACAGCGTCAGAGCGGCCGACGCGGCGATCATGCCGATGATGTCCGGATCGTTTTCCATGTCGTGCGACAGCACGGTCACGATGACCTGCGTCTCGTTCTTGAAGCCCGGCACGAACAGCGGGCGGATCGGACGGTCGATCAGACGCGACGTCAGCACTTCCTTCTCGGTCGGCCGCGCCTCGCGCTTGAAGAAGCCGCCCGGGATCTTGCCGGCGGCATAGTATTTCTCCTGATAGTGGACCGTCAGCGGGAAGAAATCGAGACCCTCCTTGGGCTTCTTGTCGTAGACGACTGTGGCCAGCACCGTGGTCTCGCCATAGGTGGCGACGACCGAGGCATCCGCCTGGCGGGCAATCTTGCCGGTCTCCAGGGTCAGCGTCTCGCCGCCCCATTGCAGTTCCCTGCGTGCGATATTGAACATTCGTCTTCCTCTTCGGGCGACGCCCGCCCGGTGGCGGGTGCCGCGTGACGTGCCCCGCGGGGCACGGACCCCGTTGCGTGTTCCATGGCGGGCCGTCCTGGGTCAGGGACGGGCGCACTCGGACGGTGAAGCCTGCACTCTTGCCGTGCTCCCCGGTTCATCCGGCGGGCGCAGCGGGGCCAGCAGGCCGGCCCCATGCGCGAAGCGCGCCCGTTACAGGCGCGCCCCGTATCACTCTCGCGTCAGCGACGAATGCCCAGCCGCTCGATCAGCGTGCGATAGCGCGGCTCGTCGCGGATCTTGACATAGTCCAGCAGCTTGCGGCGCTGGCTGACCATCTTCAGCAACCCCCGGCGCGAGTGGTTGTCCTTCTTGTGGCCCTTGAAGTGCTCGGTCAGGTTCGAGATGCGCTCGGTCAGGATGGCGACCTGCACCTCGGGAGAGCCGGTATCGCCCTCCTTGGTCGCGTATTCCTTGATCAACTCTTCCTTGCGCGCGGGCGTGATCGACATCGGGCATCCTTTCGTTCTATCGGGTTTGAAGCCATCTCCCACCGGCGCGGGCCGGGATGTCGTCCAGCTCGGTCGGTCGGGATCGGCGGTGCCGCCATTCGCGGCAACACCGGGCATATGGCGATCCTCTCCCCGGAAATCCAGCGAAAAATGCACGCGACTGGCCCGGTCTGGTCCGGTTCTCCGTCCGCTCGCGGCACGGCGGCGTCACGGGCGAACTCGCCTTTTGCGCGAGTTTTGTAGCGAATCGCACAGCTTGGACGCGAGCGATTCGCCTACGATGACGCCACGGCAACCAGAAGGAGACCCGTCATGCGAACGCCCATCGCCATCGTCCTGCTCCTCGCCTTCGGCACGGTCTCGGGCCCCGCCTTCGCCTCCTGCCCGCCGACGCATTACGAGTGCGGCGAGTCGTCCTGCTGTCCGCTTTAGGGGGGGAGCACGCCATGAAACTCCCTCTCGTTACCACTGCCCTCGCGGCGGCACTGGCCTGCGCGGTCTCGGCCATTTTCGGCACGGTCAGCGACAACGACATCCGCCGGCTGACCGGCACGGTGTCGCCGGTGCCGTTCTGGCGGCTGGCCCCGGGTATGATGTTCGAGGTCGTGGATGGGACCGACCGCGCCATGCCGATCTGCCGCTTCGCGAACGCCGCAGATGGCATCCAGCGCGAGGACCCGCGGCACGACGTCTACTACAACGCTCTGGGGCGGAACTTCCCGGTGCCGACGCTGCTCGGCCAGATCGTCAAGCTGAACGGCTGGACGATGCAGGTCTCGCTGGACTGGACGGCCTATGCCGAAGGGCTGGACGCCGGTTTCCGCGGCGAGGTCGACCACAACTGCGAGACGGCGGCACAGCGTGCCTACAAGCGCCAGAACGTCGTCTGCATCGTCGACAGCGTGCTGCGCAAACCCGACGACAACGAGATCGTCGCCGTGCGCTTCAAGCCCTACGGCTTCACGCCGGCGAACGCCGAGACCTTCCCGCTCTGCCCGCTGCGGCTGCGGGACGATCTCTTCTGGGAGATACGGCGGACGTTCATCTCGGTCGCGGCGGCCCATGGCGGGGCCGATCCGCCCGGTGCCGCCCAGGTCGCGGCGCTCTCCGGCTGAGGCTGCTGCCTCAGCCCTGCCCCGGGCCGACGAAGACCCGGCTCGGGTGCAGCATCCCGGCCTTGTACATGACGACCGCGACCGGCCGCCCGTCCAGCGAGGCCCAGGCCTCGTCGCCATAGTCCAGGTCGGTCGAGGTCACCGGCGCCGCGTTGCCGTTCCGCAGCCGCGCCGCCTCGGACGCGCGCACCCGCACCTCGGGCAGATCGGCCAGCCCGGCCTCCAGCGGCAGCAGCCATTCCTCGCCGCCTTCCTCCCGGATCGAATCCAGCCGGTCGAAGGGCAGCGCTCCCTCCAGCGTGAACCCGCCGCTGGCCGTCCGCGCCAGCCGGGCGACATGCGCGTGGCAGCCGAGCGCCTCGCCCAGGTCGCGGGCGATCGAGCGCACATAGCCGCCCTTGCCGCAGACCATCTCCAGCTCGGCCGTGTCGGCGTCGGGCCGGGCGACCAGCCGCAGGCTCTCGACCCAGAGCGGCCGCGCCGCCAGGTCCATCTCGACCCCCTCGCGCGCCAGGTCATAGGCCCGCTCGCCCTCGACGCGCACGGCCGAGAACTGCGGCGGCACCTGCTCGATCTCGCCCTCGAAGGCCGGCAGCGCCGCAAGCGATCTCGTCGTCAGTCGGCCGCCGGTCCGATGTCGCGATGACCGCGCCCTCGGTGTCGTCCGTCGCCGTGCGCGCTCCGAACCGGACGGTGAAGCGATAGGTCTTCAGCCCCTCCTGCGCGTGCGGAACGGTCTTGGTCGCCTCGCCGAAGGCCACGGCCAGCAGGCCGGTCGCCAGCGGGTCCAGCGTGCCGGCATGACCCGCCTTCTGCGCCTGGAAGGCCCAGCGCGCCTTGTTGACGACGGCGGTCGAGGTGATGCCGGCGGGCTTGTCGACGATCAACCAGCCGTCGACCGCCCGCCCCTTGCGCTTGCGTGCCATGGCCGCGCCCGTAATCCGCCGGGCACCGGATGTCCAGCCGTCCCGGCAGCGCTCGCCGCCGGGACGACCGCCGGGCGGGCCCGCCCCGCGCCCGCCCCGACGCCCGCGTGGCGCACGTCGCCGCACCGTCCTCGCCGACGCGCGTGCCGACTTGCACAGCCGCCCGCCCGGCGCTACCTCGCGCAGCATGACGCACGTGGCAAAGATCGCCCCGGGCGCCGTCACCGTTGGCGGCGCTCCCGAGGGGTGGGACGCGAAACTTCTGGCCGACCAGGTCGCAAAGACCGCCGGTCCGATCATCCATGTCGCCCGCGACGACGCACGCGCCGCCGCGATGGCCGAGGCGCTGGGCGTCTTCGCGCCATCCCTGCCGGTGCTGCACCTGCCGGCCTGGGACTGCCTGCCCTATGACCGCGTCTCGCCGAATCCGGAAATCAGCGCAGCCCGCATGGCGACGCTCGCCACGCTGTCGCACGACTGGGACCGCCCCTCGGTCATCCTGACCACCGTCGCCGCCGCGACCCAGCTCGTCCCCGCCCGCGACATCCTGCGCGAACTCAGCTTCAAGGCGGCCGTGGGTCGCCAGGTCGACGTCGACGCGCTGGTGCGCTGGCTGACCGACATGGGCTTCAACCGCGCCTCGACCGTCATCGAGCACGGCGACTTCGCCGTCCGCGGCGGCATCATCGACCTCTACGCGCCGGGCGACGCGCTGCCCGTGCGGCTCGACTTCTTCGGCGACGTGCTGGAAGGCGCGCGGCGCTTCGACCCGGAAAGCCAGCGCACCGTCGAGAAGGTCAAGCGCGTCGAGCTGGCGCCCGGCCTCCGAGGTCGTCCTCGACCCCACCTCGATCCAGCGCTTCCGCACCCGCTACCGCGAGACCTTCGGCGCCGCCCGCCCCGACGACCCGCTCTACGCCGCCGTCTCCGAGGGCCGCAAGTACCAGGGCATGGAGCACTGGGTCGCCCTCTTCCACGAGCGCATGGCGACCGTCTTCGACTACCTGCCGGGCGCCCAGGTGACGCTCGACCACCGCGCCGAGGACGCCGCCACCGCCCGCTTCGACATGATCGCCGAGCACTACCAGGCGCGCGTCGATGCCGGCGCCCGCACCGAGCTTCCCTACCGCCCCTGCCCGCCCGCGCTGCTCTACCTCGACGAGGCGGGCTGGCAGGCGGCGCTGTCCGCCCGCCCCGTCCGCCGCTTCGACGCCCAGAAGCTGCCGGTCGGCCCGGGCGTCATCGACGCCGGCGCCCGCATCGGCCGCAGCTTCGCCCCGGAACGCCAGCAGGAGGGCGTCAACGTCTTCGAGGCGCTGGTCGCGCACGCGAAGGCCCGCGCGAAGGACGGCCCCGTCGTCATCGCCTCGTATTCAGAGGGCGCGCGCGAGCGGCTCGGCTCGCTGATGGCCGATTACGGGCTCCAGGGCGCCCGCCAGGTCGCCGCCTGGAAGGACGTGCAGCCCGGCGTGAATCTTGCCGTCTGGGGGCTCGAGCAGGGCTTCGAGGCGCCCGGCCTCACCGTCATCTCCGAGCAGGACGTCCTCGGCGACCGGCTGATCCGCAAGGCGCGCCGCGCCAAGCGCGCCGAGAACTTCCTGACCGAGCACCAGTCACTGACGCCGGGCGACCTCGTCGTCCATGTCGACCACGGCGTCGGCCGGTATACCGGGCTGGAAACCGTCACCGCCGCCGGCGCGCCGCATGAATGTCTGGCGCTGGAATACCACAACGGCGACCGGCTGTTCCTGCCCGTCGAGAACATCGAGCTCCTGACCCGCTACGGCCAGGAGACGGGCGAGCTCGACCGCCTCGGCGGCGGCGCCTGGCAGGCCAAGAAGGCCAAGCTGAAGCAGCGCATCCGCGACATGGCCGAGCGCCTGATCGCCGTCGCCGCCCAGCGCGCGCTCCGCAAGGCCGACGTGCTCGAGCCCGACACCGGCGCCTACGAGCGCTTCTGCACCCGCTTCCCCTACCAGGAGACCGACGACCAGCTCCGCGCTATCGCCGACGTGCTGGCCGACATGGCCTCGGGCACCCCGATGGACCGGCTGATCGTCGGCGATGTCGGCTTCGGCAAGACCGAGGTGGCGCTCCGCACCGCCTTCATCGCCGCCATGTCCGGGGTACAGGTCGCCGTCATCGCGCCGACCACCCTGCTGGCCCGCCAGCACGCCAAGACCTTCCGCGACCGCTTCGCCGGCACCGGGCTCCGCGTCCGGCAGCTCTCGCGCTTCGTCGGCACGAAGGAGGCCACCGAGACGCGCAAGGGCCTGGAAGATGGCTCCGTCTCCATCGTCGTCGGCACGCACGCGCTGCTGGCCAAGTCGGTGAAGTTCTGCAAGCTCGGCCTCCTCGTCATCGACGAGGAGCAGCATTTCGGCGTTGCCCACAAGGAGCGCCTGAAGGCGCTGCGCGCCGACGTCCACGTCCTTACCATGACCGCGACGCCGATCCCGCGCACCCTGCAACTCGCCATGACCGGCGTGCGCGAGTTGTCCGTCATCGCCACCCCGCCCGTCGATCGCCTTGCCGTCCGCACCTACGTCTCGCCCTTCGACCCGGTGACCGTGCGCGAGGCGCTGCTGCGCGAGCGCTACCGCGGCGGGCAGGCGTTCTACGTCGCGCCGCGCATCGCTGACCTGCCCGAGGCCGAGCAGTTCCTCAAGGACCATGTGCCCGAGGTCAGCTACATCGTCGCGCACGGCCAGATGGCGGCAACCGAGCTCGACGACCGGATGAACGCCTTCTACGACGGCCGCTACGACGTGCTGCTCTCGACGACAATCGTCGAGTCGGGCCTCGACATCCCGACGGCGAACACGCTGATCGTCCACCGTGCCGACATGTTCGGCCTGGCCCAGCTCTACCAGCTTCGCGGCCGCGTCGGCCGGGCCAAGCTGCGCGCCTACGCCTACCTGACGACCGAGCCGCGCAAGCCCCTGAGCCCGCAGGCCGAGCGCCGGCTCAAGGTGCTGGGCTCGCTCGACACGCTCGGGGCCGGCTTCCAGCTGGCCAGCCACGACCTCGACATCCGCGGCGCCGGCAACCTGCTGGGCGAGGAGCAGTCCGGCCACATCCGCGAGGTCGGTTTCGAACTTTACCAGGAGATGCTCGAGGAGGCGATCGCGCGGCTCCGCACCGGCGAGGACGTCGAGCCCGAGACCGGGGGCGGCTGGTCGCCGCAGATCAACCTCGGCGTCCCGGTCCTGATCCCCGACGACTACGTGCCGGACCTCGACGTCCGCCTGGGCCTCTACCGGCGCCTGTCGACGCTCGACACTCGGGCCGATCTGGAAGGCTTCGCCGCCGAGTTGCACGACCGCTTCGGCAAGCTGCCACCCGATGTCGAGACGCTGCTGAAGATCGTCCAGGTCAAGGCCACGTGCAAACGCGCCGGCATCGAGCGGCTGGACACCGGTCCCAAGGGTGCGACCGTCGCCTTCCGCAACAACAAGTTCGCCGACCCGGCCGGCCTCGTCGTCTACCTGAACGCCCAGAACGGCCAGGCCAAGGTGCGCGACAACCGGCTGGTGATCCGCCGCGACTGGAGATCGGACAAGGACCGCGTGCGCGGCGCCTACACCATCGCGCGCGACCTGGCGAAGCTGGCCGAGAAGGCAGGCAAGGCCGCCTGAGGGCGGCCTCCGCCGCGCCCCTGTCTTCGTCGCCACGGTGCCGCCCATCCGCCGTTAACCACTCGTTAACCGCGTTGCGGCCAATCTCGGCGGGCAATTGCAATCGGAGTCCCGCCTGGCCAGCCGCGCCCATACCGTCGCGTTCCTGGGCGTCGACGCGAAGCCGGTCGAGGTGCAGTGCGCCATCTCGCCCGGCCTGCCGGCCTTCAGCGTCGTCGGCCTGCCGGACAAGGCGGTCTCGGAGTCGAAGGAGCGTGTGCGCGCCGCGATCTCGGCGATCGGCATCGCACTGCCGGCCAGCCGGATCACCATCAACCTGTCGCCCGCCGACCTGCCCAAGGCCGGCTCGCATTACGACCTGCCGATCGCGCTGGCGCTGATGACCGCGCTCGACGTGCTGCCGGCCGATATCGCCGACAGCCATGTCACGATGGGCGAGCTGTCGCTGGACGGCGAGATCAAGCCCGTGCAGGGTGCCCTGCCCGCCGCCGTCGCGGCTGCGGCGCAGAACCGCGGCCTGATCTGCCCCGAGGCCTGCGGGCGCGAGGCCGCCTGGGTCGGCGCCGCCGAGATCATAGCACCCGGCTCGCTGATCGCGCTGGTCAACCACTTCACCGGCCGCGATCCCCTGCCCTCGCCCGAGCCCGGCGCGGTCTCGGCGCGCCGCTCGGCCGCCGACCTGATCGACGTCAAGGGCCAGGAGACGGCGCGCCGGGCGCTGGAGGTCGCCGCCGCCGGCAACCACCACATCCTGATGGTCGGCGAGCCGGGGTCGGGCAAGTCGATGCTGGCGAGGCGCCTGACCGGCATCATGCCGCTGCTGACGCCCGAGGAGGCGCTGGAGGTCGCGATGATCCGCTCGCTGGCCGACATGGCCGGCGACGGCGCGGTCGGCACGATCTGCCGCGAGCGACCCTATCGCGACCCGCACCACTCGGCCTCGATGGCGGCGATGGTCGGCGGCGGCAAGAACGCCCGGCCGGGCGAGATCAGCCTGGCGCATCGCGGCGTGCTGTTCCTGGACGAGTTGCCCGAGTTCGGCCGGCCGGTGCTCGAGGCGCTGCGACAGCCGATCGAGACCGGCGAGGCGGTGGTGGCGCGTGCGACGGCGCACGTGAAGTATCCGGCGCGCTTCCTGCTGGCGGCGGCGATGAACCCGTGCCGCTGCGGTTACCTGACCGATCCCGGCCGCGCCTGCTCGCGCGCGCCGCGCTGCGGGGCCGACTACCAGTCGCGGATCTCCGGGCCGCTGCTCGACCGCTTCGACATCCGCATCGAGGTGCCGCCCGTTTCGGCCGATGTTCTGACCCTGCCGGCGCATGGCGAGAGTTCGCAGAAGGTCGCGCACCGCGTCGACCAGGCGCGCGGCGCCCAGATGGAGCGCACGAACGGCGCCCGCCTGACCAATGCCGAGCTGGAGGGCGAGATCCTCGAGCGCGTCGCCAGCCCCGACGAGCCCGGCCAGCTCATGCTGCGCGAGGCCGCCGACCGCTTCCGCTACACCGCGCGCGGCTATCACCGCGTGCTCCGCCTGGCCCGGACGCTGGCCGACCTCGACGGCTCGACGGCCGTGCGCAAGGTGCATATCGCCGAGGCTATCAGCTATCGCCGGGCCATGAGCTGACCCGCCCGTCCCCGGCGGGATGCGCGGTCTCGCGGGGCACCACGCAGGCCCGGCGCCGTCAGACGCGCCGGCCCCAGAGGTCGTACTCCGACGCCTCGTCCACCTCGACGCGGACGATCTCGCCGGGCGCCAGCCCCTCGAAGCCCTCGTCGATGAAGAGATTGCCGTCGATCTCGGGCGCGTCGCCCTTCGTGCGGCAGGTCGCGCCCTCGCCATCGACGCTGTCGACGATGACGTCCATGCGCCGGCCGACCTTCGCCGCCAGCTTCGCCGCCGAGATGCGGGTCGCGTGCGCCATGAAGCGGTCCCACCGCTCCTGCTTTACCTCGGCCGGCACGTGGCCGGGCAGATCGTTCGCCGCGGCGCCGCGGACGTCCTCGTACTGGAAGCAGCCGACGCGATCCAACTGTGCCTCCTCCAGCCAGTCGAGCAGATGCCTGAAATCGTCCTCGGTCTCGCCCGGGAAGCCGACGATGAAGGTCGAGCGCACCGTGATGTCCGGGCAGACGGCGCGCCACCCCGCCAGCCGCTCCAGCACCTTCGCCTCGTTCGCCGGCCGGCGCATGGCGCGCAGCACCGAGGGCGCGGCGTGCTGGAACGGGATGTCCAGGTAAGGCAGCACCAGCCCGTCGGCCATCAGCGGGATCAGCTGATCGACATGCGGGTAGGGGTAGACGTAGTGCAGCCGCACCCAGGCTCCGCTGCCGCCCAGCGCGCGGGCGAGATCGGTGATGTGGGCGCGCACGCCGCCCAATTCGGCGTGCTTCAGGTCGACGCCGTAGGCGCTGGTGTCCTGGCTGATGACCAGCAGCTCGCGCACCCCGGCCTCGACCAGCTTTTCCGCCTCGCGCACCACGGCGCGGGCCGGGCGCGAGGCCAACTTTCCACGCATCTGCGGGATGATGCAGAAGCGGCAGGCGTGATTGCAGCCCTCGGAGATCTTCAGATAGGCGTAGTGTCGCGGCGTCAGGCGCACGCCCGAGGCCGGGATCAGGTCGACCTTGTGGTCCGGCGACGGCGGCACGGCGCCGTGCACCGCGTCCAGCACGGCCTCGTACTGGTGCGGCCCGGTCACGGCCAGCACGGCTGGGTGCGCCGCGCGGATCGCCGTGTCCTCGACGCCCAGGCAACCGGTGACGATGACGCGGCCGTTCTCGCGCAATGCCTCGCCGATCGCCTCCAGGCTCTCGGCCTTGGCGCTGTCCAGGAACCCGCAGGTGTTGACGATCACGGCGTCGGCGCCGGCATAGTCGGGCGAGATCGCGTAGCCCTCGGCGCGCAACCGCGTCAGGATCCGCTCGCTGTCGACCAGCGCCTTGGGGCACCCCAGCGAAACCATGCCGATCCGCGGCTGGCCGGCGCGGGGCGGCTCGTGGGACAGGCGCGGCGCGGCGACATCGGGCCGCAGGTCGGGTGGGTTCCGGAACATCCGCGCGACTTAGTGCGTCTGCTCCCCGCGGGCAATCCGGTCCCGGGCGGTGGGCGCGCCGGCCGCATGGTGACAGTGTCGCATACCATCGCGTGCCAGCGCGCTAGGTAAAGCCTCAGACCGACGGGGCAGGATACCGGAGGAGCGCACATGGACACCGGTTGGTTCACCGGCTTAGAGGCGATCGACCTGGCGCGCATCCAGTTCGCGTTCACCGTCTCCTTCCACATCACCTTCCCCGCCTTCACGATCGGCCTGGCCAGCTACCTCGCCATGCTCGAGGCGCTCTGGCTCAAGACAGGCGACGACGGCTACATGCGCGTCTTCGACTACTGGAAGACCATCTTCGCCGTCGCCTTCGGCATGGGCGTCGTCTCGGGCATCGTCATGACCTACCAGTTCGGCACGAACTGGTCGGTCTTCGCCGACCGGACGGGGCCGGTGCTGGGGCCGCTGCTGGGCTACGAGGTGCTGACCGCGTTCTTCCTCGAGGCCGGCTTCCTGGGCGTCATGCTGTTCGGCCGGCAGAGGGTCGGGCCGGGCTTGCACTTCGTCGCGACGCTGATGGTGGCAGGCGGCACGCTGCTCTCGGCCTTCTGGATCCTCAGCGCGAACTCCTGGATGCAGACGCCAGCGGGCTACGGCACGAACGCCGATGGGCAGTTCGTCGCGCTGGACTGGTGGAAGGTGATCTTCAACCCCTCCTTCCCCTACCGGTTGACGCACATGGTGCTGGCAGCCTACCTGACGACTGCCTTCGTCGTCGGCGCGGTCGGCGCCTGGCACCTGCTGCGCGGCAGGGCGAGCCCCGGGGCGAATCCGGCCGCGCGGACGATGTTCTCGATGGCGATGTGGATGGCGCTGCTGGTCGCGCCGGTGCAGATCGCGGTCGGGGACCTTCACGGGCTGAACACGCTGGAGCACCAGCCCGCCAAGATCGCCGCGATGGAGGGCCATTACCAGGCCCACGAGGGTGCCGCGCCCCTGGTCCTGTTCGGCCTGCCCGACGACAAGACGCAGCGCATCACGCACACGGTCGAGATCCCGCATCTCGGCTCGCTGATCCTGACGCACTCGTGGGACGGCAAGGTGCCCGCCCTGTCGGAGTTTCCGCCCGAGAACCGTCCATCCGCCGAGGTCATCTTCTGGACCTTCCGGCTGATGGTGGCGATCGGGCTGGCGATGGTCGGCATCGGCCTCTGCTCGGGCCTCGCGCGCTGGCGCGGGCATCTCTACGACTGGACATGGCTGCACCGCGCCGCGGTGCTGGCCGGGCCGCTTGGCTTCGTCGCCGTGCTGGCCGGCTGGATCACCACCGAGGTCGGCCGGCAGCCCTACGTCGTCTACGGGCTGATGCGCACCGTCGATGCCGCCTCGCCGATCTCGGCGCCGGCGGTCGAGGGGTCGCTGATCGCCTTCATCCTGGTCTATTTCGCCATCTTCGGCGCCGGCACCTTCTACATCCTGCGCCTGATGGCGCGGACGCCGGGGGCCGGCAACGGCAGCGGCCCCGGTCCCGGCCCCGGCGAGGACATGGGCGATGGCGGCCCGGTTCGGGCCGCGGGCATCACGTCGGCCGCGAGCGTGCAGCCGCGGCGACCGGCGGCGGCAGGGGAGTAGCGCGGATGGACTTCCTGACGCTCGAGTTCACCTGGGCCGGCCTGATCGCCTTTGCCGTGCTGGCCTATGTCGTGCTGGACGGGTTCGACCTCGGCATCGGCATCCTGTTTCCCTTGATGCGCGACCACGGCCAGCGCGACACGATGATGAACTCGGTCGCGCCGTTCTGGGACGGCAACGAGACCTGGCTGGTTCTGGGCGGCGGCGGCCTGTTCGCGGTGTTCCCGCTGGCCTATGCCGTCGTCATGCCGGCGCTCTATGCGCCGATCATCGCCATGTTGCTGGGGCTGATCTTTCGCGGCGTCGCCTTCGAGTACCGGCACCGCGCGGTGCGGCTCAAGCGGGTCTGGGACTGGTCCTTCCATGCCGGCTCGCTGGTCGCGACCTTCGCGCAGGGCATCGCGCTGGGCGCGTTGGTGCAGGGCATCCCGGTCCAGAACCGCGCCTATGCCGGCGGCTGGTGGGACTGGCTGACGCCGTTCTCTATCCTGACGGGCGTGGCGCTCGTCGTCGGCTACGCGTTGCTTGGCTCGACCTGGCTGGTGATGAAGACCGAGGGGCCGCTGCACGACCGGGCGGCGGGCTTTGCGAGGATCGCAGGGCTGGGCACGCTGGCGCTGATCGGCGCGGTCAGCCTGTGGACGCCCTTCCTCGGGCCGCAGTACTTCCACCGCTGGTTCGCCTGGCCGACCGTCATCTTCAGCGGCCTGGTGCCGCTGCTGATCCTGGGCTGCGCGTGGCTGATGTTCACCGGGCTGAGGGACGGACGCGACCGGCAGCCCTTCATCGCCGCGGTCTGCATCTTCGTGCTCTGCTTCGCCGGGATCGGGCTCAGCTTCTACCCCTACATCGTGCCCCCGGCGCTGACCATCGAGGACACTGCGGCGCCCGACGACAGCCTGCTGTTCCTCCTGGTCGGTGCCGGCGTGCTGGTGCCGATCATCCTGGCCTACACCGGCTATTCCTACTGGCTGTTCCGCGGCAAGGTCGGGCACGACGAGGGGTATCACTGATGCGGGAGTGGGGCCGCCGGCTGCTGTGGTTCGTCGGGCTGTGGGTGGCCGGGGTCGGCACGGTCGCGGCGGTTGCCTACGCGATCAGGGCGGTGCTGACCTGAGGGTGGCAGGCGCTCCGCGTCAGCACCGGGTCCGCGATCCCGAAGGAAGCTCCGCCGGCCTGCGCCGCGGGCCATCCAGTCGCCTCGCGGCGATGGCCGCGACCGCCGAATCCGGGTCGCTCCTGCCGGCCGAGACTCAGTACCCGGGCACGTTGCCGTTGATCCAGTCGGTCAGGATGGCGCGGGCGATGGCGTCCTTGCGGGGCGCCTTGATGGTCGGATGCTCGCCCACGAGGATCTGCTTCATGCTGGCACGGCTGACCCACTGGGCGTCCTCCAGCTCGGCCGGGTCGATCGTGATGTCGGTCGTCTCGGCCTCGCCGACGCAGCCGAGCATCAGGTTCGCGGGGAAGGGCCAGGGCTGGCAGCCGAGGTAGCCGACGCGGCCGACCCGCACCGTCGTCTCCTCCAGGGTCTCGCGGCGGACCGCGTCCTCGATGGTCTCGCCGGGCTCCATGAAGCCGGCCAGCAGCGAGTAGGTGCCGGGCGGAAACTGCGTCTGCCGGCCGACCAGCACTTGGTCGCCGCGCAGGATCAGCATGATGACGACCGGATCGGTGCGCGGGAAGTGCAGGCCCGAGCAGGACGGGCAGCGCCGCCGCCAGCCGCCGTTCTCCATCGCCGAGGGGGCGCCGCAGCGCGAGCAGAAGCGGTGCGAGCGGTGCCAGCCGAGGATGCCCTTGGCGGTCGCGGCGATCGAGGCGTCGCCCGGCGCCAGCTCGCCGGCGATCGAGCGCAGGTCGATGAACTTGGCGCTCTCTCCGAAACGGTCCTTCGCGGCGTCCTCGTCGAGGGACGAGACATCGGCGGCGAAGCACGGCGTCTCGCCCGACAGCCCCAGGAAGACCGGTGCGTCGGCGGCGTGGGCCAGGTGGTCGGCCAGCGGCGGCACCCAGCCGAGCGCCGGTGCCCTGGCCTCGAGCGCGATGAGGACCTTCTCCTGCCAGAGCGGCAGCAGGGCGGCGCGGCGGTCGCGCAGCAGGTCGTCGCAGGTGTCGCGCAGGTGGGCGGCGCGGTCCAGTAGCCCGCTGCCGGCGGCGAATGTCACGCGGGGCGTCTCGATCATCGGGAAGGGGTCATCCGGGGGAGGGCCTCGCGGGCGGGAAGGGCGGGCGCCCTTGATGCACCACGCCGGGGCCGCGGGTAAAGCCCGCCGCGGCGGGCAGTCGCGGGGTGGCGCGCCAACGCCCGCTTGCGGCGTCCCCATCCGGGGCCTATGTTACAGACGAGAGGTTGGCGCGGGCGGACATCTTGCCAACCCGGTCAGGTCCGGAAGGAAGCAGCCGTAACGAGTTTCGTTCGGGTCGCTGTCCAGCCTCTCACCTTCCCCACGAACCCGTCAAAGACCCAGGCGCGGGCTATGCGTCGGCCCTCGAGAACGCGGCGGCAAGCTCGACATGCGGCGACCAGCGGAACTGGTCGACCGGCAGCACCCAGTCGAGCCGGTAGCCGCCGTCGATCAGCGCCCGCGCGTCGCGCGCGAACGTGGCGGGGTTGCAGCTGACCGCGGCGATCCGGGGGACGCGCGTCCTGGCGATCTGCTCGGCCTGCGCGCGGGCGCCGACGCGCGGCGGGTCGATGACGATGGCGTCGAAGCCGGAGAACTCGCGCGCCAGCAGCGGCCGGCTCAGCAGGTTGCGCCGCTCGGTCTCGATCCCCTTCAGCCCGTCGCTGCCGCGCCAGCCGGCGTCCAGCGCCGCCAGCGCGCCCTCGTCCGAATCGATCGCCCGCACCTCGCCGCCCTCGGCCAGCGGCAGGGCGAAGGTGCCCGAGCCGGCGAAGAGGTCGGCGACGCGGGCGGCGCGGCCGACTGCCTCTCGCACCGCGGCGACCAGCGCCGCCTCGCCCTCGCGCGTCGCCTGCAGGAAGCCGCCGGGCGGCGGCGCCACCCAGGCGCGGCCGATGCGCTGCACCGGCTGGCGGCGCGTGACGACGGGCTCGCCATCCCAGGACAGCCGGGCCAGGTCGCGCGTCGCGGCGACGGCGACGAGCTGGCCGTAGAGCGGCCCCTCGATCGGCTTGCCGCCCTCGCCCGCGATGTCGAGGCCGCGCTCGCTGTCGGTGACGGTAAAGCGCATCGCGCCCTTGCGGCTGGCGCCGACCTCTGCCAGCTCGGCGACTGCCGGGATCGCGGCGAGGAGCGCCGGCTCGATGACATGGCAGGTGGTTATCGGCACGAGATCGTCCGAACCGGCCGCATGGAAGCCGACGACGGCGCCGCGCTTCGTCCGCCGGGTTCCGAACGTGGCGCGCCGGCGCGAGCCGGCGGGCGAGGTGGCGGTGGCGCGGATCTTGACGTCCTCGATGCCGCGGCTGGCCAGCGCCCGGCGGACGAGATCGGCCTTCCAGTCGGCGACCATCGCGTCCGAGGCGTGCTGCAGGGCGCAGCCGCCGCAGATGCCGAAATGCGGGCAGGGCGGCTCGGCGCGCTCCGGGGCCCGGCTGAGGATTGCCTCCAGCCGCGCGCGGTGGCCCGAGGGCATCAGGCGCACGCGCTCGCCGGGCAGCGCGAAGGGCACGAACAGCCCCTCCGCCGTGACGCCGTCTCCCTGTGCGCCCAGCGACTCGATCACCGTCTCGACTACCATCCGGGCACAGATAGTGGCTGCGGGCCGCGCGGCATAGCGGCGATGAGGGGTGATGCGGGAAAGGATCGGCGCGTGTTCCCGGCCAGCGCGGCGGCCGGGCGGCGCTCGCTAGACCGGGCGGCGGGCGGCGACGAGGAACTCGCGGTTGCCGTCGCCGCCCTGGATCGGGCTGTCGGTGAGGCCGAGCACGGTCCACCCCTGCCCGGCCAGGAAGGCGCCGATTTCGTCGCAGACGCGGGCGTGGACGGCGGGGTCTCGGACAATGCCGCCCCTGCCGACCTGCCCCCGCCCGGCCTCGAACTGCGGCTTGACCAGCGCGACGAGGTGGGCGCCCGGCCGCGCCAGGGCCAGCGCCGGCGGCAGCGCCAGGCGGAGCGAGATGAACGAGACGTCGGCCGTGATCCAGTCGGGCGGCGGCAGGGGCGGCAGCGCCCGGGCGTTGACGCCCTCGAGCGAGACGACCCGCGGGTCGGCGGCGAGCGACGGGTCGAGCTGGCCGTGGCCGACGTCGACGGCGTGCACCCGGGCGGCGCCGCGCGCCAGCAGGACCTGCGTGAAGCCGCCGGTCGAGGCGCCGATGTCGAGCGCCTCGCCATGCGGCGTCAGGCCGAAATGGTCGAGCGCGTGCAGCAGCTTCAGCGCGCCGCGGCCGACCCAGGGGAACTCGCCGGCCACCGAGACCGCGCCCTCGGCGCGGGCGGCCGGGCGGGTGACGGGGCGACCGTCGACCTGCACGGCGCCGGCCTCGATCAGCGCGCGGGCGCGGGTTCGGCTGGGTGCAAGGCCGAGGTCGACGAGGCGCTGGTCGAGGCGGGCGGTCATGGGCGGTCGGTCATGGGCAGGCATCATGGGCGGCGGATCACGCCCGTGCGCCGGTGCCCGGGGACCCCACCCTCCGCGGCTCTCCGTCGCCGAGAGGAGCCGCGCGGCACCGTCCGGGTCCGGCAAGTCCGCGTTGGCGGAAGGCGGCCCGAGCCGGCGGGCGTCTGCCCCGTCATCCCTGCCGGCGCCGGGCGGGCTCCATGCCGAAGGTGCGGCGGACCGAGATGATGGCCTCGCGCTCCTCGGGGCCGAGCTCACCGCCCGTCGAGGCCACCTCCTCGACCATGCGAAGCAGGTCGGGGCCGGCTTCCGGGCCGGCGGTGCGCAGCACGATCTTCGAGAGGCGGCCGACGGCCTCGGAATTGGTGACGCATTCGCCGGCGATCCAGCGGCCGAACGAGATCACGTCCAGCGCCTCGCGTTCGGAGACCTCGAAGGTCTCCTGCACCGCGCGCTTCATGCGGCCGATCTCGGCCTGGCTGATCGGGCCATCCATGGTCGCCACGGCGACGATGACGCCGGCCGCGGCCAGGCGCGGGTCGTCGACCGCGTCGGCCGGGTGGGCGCCACCGGCATTGCCGTGCATCAGGCGCCGCACATTCAGGCGGACGTCGCGCGGAGCCGCGGCAGGCTGTGCGCCGGTGCGGCGGGCGTCCCTGATCCGCCACCAGCACGCCGTCGCCACACCGATCAGGGCCACGAGACCGAGAAGAGAACCCATCGAGTCACCGCTGGTAGCCGGATGCGAGTATCCGCGCTCCGCGGCTCGCTGTAAACGCAATTCGGGCGGCGGCGGATCGCCGTGCCGTCGGGGCGACCGGCACGGCAGCGGCGGGACCGCCGGGCCGTCGATCGCCGACGTCGACGCCGGTCTGCGCCACAGCGTCTCGTTCGGGGGCTTGAGGCCGGCGAGGCCTTTCCTGGCCGTTGGCGTTCGGGCGCGAACCTCCGAAGCAAAGCCGCCATGGACCACCGCGCGGGGCGACTCTACAACATCGCCGACCGGATGCCGGGAGGGAAAGGATGCCGAAACCGCGCGCACGTGAGGCCGGGCTGGCCTTTCCCGGCCGGCCGGGGCCGCTGAACGCGATCACCGACGTGGCGGGGGTCGAAGTCGGGTTCACGACGCTGATCCGGGGCGACGGGCCGCTGGTGCAGGGGCGGGGGCCCGTACGGACGGGCGTGACCGCGATCCTGCCGCGCGGGCGCGATCCGCGGCCGCTGCCGGTCTGGGCCGGGCTGCACGCGCTGAACGGCAATGGCGAGATGACCGGCAGCCACTGGATCGCCGATGCCGGGCACTTCTACGGCCCGGTGATCCTGACCAACACGCACTCGGTCGGCATCGCGCACCACGCCGCCTGCCGCTGGATCGTCGACACCTATTCGGCCGCCTGGGGCGAGGGGCACACCTGGGCGCTGCCCGTCGTCGCCGAGACCTATGACGGCGTGCTGAACGACATCAACGGCCAGCACGTGACCGAGGCGGACGTGCTGGCGGCGATCGAGGGCGCGCGCGGCGGGACCGGTGGCCGAGGGCAATGTCGGCGGCGGCACCGGCATGATCTGCTACGAGTTCAAGGGCGGCACCGGCACCGCCTCGCGCATGGTCGGCGAGCGGACGGTCGGCGCGCTGGTGCAGGCGAACCACGGCCGGCGCGACTGGCTGAGTGTGCTGGGCGTGCCGGTCGGCGCGGCGCTGCCGGGCGACCGGCTGTGGGCGCGCGAGACCGGCTCGATCATCGTCGTGCTGGCGACCGACGCGCCGATGATGCCGCATCAGCTGAACCGGCTGGCGCGCCGCGCGACCATCGGCATCGGCCGGCATGGCACGCCGGGCGGCAACAACTCGGGCGACATCTTCCTGGCGTTCAGCACCGCCAACGCGATCCCCCGCGCCGAGCTGGCGCGCGGCGAGCACGACTATCGCTTCCTCGCCGACGAGGAATTCGACGCCTTCTACATGGCCGCCGTCGAGGCGACCGAGGAGGCGGTGGTCAACGCCATGGCGGCGGCCGAGGACATGACGACGCTCCGCCCGCCGGGAAAGCTGTGCCGGGCCATCGACATGGGCGCGCTGGCCGCCCTGGTGGCCCTCCGGACCTCCGCCGGACAGGCCGGACCGTCCGGGGCGGATCTGCGGGGCGCGTGAGCGGAGGCCGGAAGGCCGCCCCGCCGTCGCATCGTCGGCAGGATCGGGCTGGACCCAGCGGATCGGAGGCCGGCCACAGGCCGCTTTCCTGACACGCGGCATCGCGCGGCTTCCCGCCGCCGGAACTGGACATCGGCGACCGTCAAGCCGCTTCAGACGCCAAGCGCGCATGTGCAGATCGACATGGCTGTCAACAAGGCTTGCATGGCATACTGCCGCAGACTGTATACACAGCCGGCTCTGGCATGCGCGACGGGGCCGGCGGGAGCGGAACCTTGTTATCATCGGTCGCAGCGATTGGCGGGACACGGAACGGACCGCCCCCCCGGGCGCTCCGGGTGCCGCGGCCATGGGCGCGGCCGGTTGCTGGGCGCGTCGCCGCCGTCCTGCGCGTCGCCGTCCTGCGCGCCGCCGTCCTTCGCGCCGCGGGCCTTGGGGTCGCTGTCCTTGGGATCGCTGTCCTTGGGATCGCGGCCATCACCTCGTCGGCGGCGAACGCCCAGGGGGCGCCGCAGGGCGCGCGGCCGCCCACGCCGGTGACCGTCATCGAGCTGTCGGCGCAGGACGTCACGCTGACCACGCGCCTGCCCGGCCGGATCGTCGCCTCGGGCACGGCCGAGGTCCGCCCGCAGGTGGCCGGCATCATCCAGAAGCGGCTGTTCGACGAAGGCGCCGAGGTCGCGGTGGGCGACCCGCTCTACCAGATCGACGACGCCGGCTACCAGGCGGCGATCGACCTGGCCAATGCCGAGGTGGCGCAGGCGAACGCGCGGGTCGTCGCCGCCAACAAGGCCGCGTCTCGGGCCAAGGAGCTGGTCGGCCGCGCGGTCGCAAGCGAACAGACGCTGGACGAGGCCATCGCCGAGCGCGACGCTGCCGCGGCCGCGCTGGACGTCTCGCAGGCCCGGCTGCACCAGGCGCAGATCGACCTCGACCGCACGACCGTGCGCGCACCGCTGTCGGGCGTGATCGGCCGCTCGCTCACCACGCAGGGCGCGCTGGTGACGTCCGGGCAGGCCGAGCCGCTGGCGGTCATCCGTGCGCTCGACCCGGTGCTGGTCGATGTCACGCAATCCGCAGCCGAGATCGTGCAGTGGCGCCGCCACAAGACCGCCGCCGAGCTGGCCGATGCCGACCCGACCGTGACGCTGACGCTGGCCGATGGCGAGGCCTATGACCACACGGGGACGCTGACCGCCGCCGAGCCGCATGTCGACGAGCAGACCGGCGTCGTCACGCTGCGCATGCAGTTCCCGAACCCGGAGCGCCTGCTGCTGCCCGGCATGTACGCCGAGGTGCAGATGCCGCAGGGGGTCGCTCGCGACGCGATCCTCGCTCCGCAGCAGGGCGTCAGCCGGGACCGCCGTGGCCGGCCGACCGCGCTGGTGGTGAACGCCGACAACGTCGTCGAGAGCCGCGAGCTGACCATCATCGGCGCCCGCAGCTCGGACTGGATCGTCACGGACGGGCTGCGGCCCGGCGACAGGCTGGTCGTCGAGGGGCTGCAGAAGATCCAGCCCGGCGCCACCGTCGCGCCGGAGGTCAAGGCCGCGCCGCAGCCGGCCCCCGAGGTCGAGGCACACGCCGCGACGCCGGTCGAGTAGGCGCCGGGCGTGGGACGCTTCTTCATCGACAGGCCGGTCTTCGCCTGGGTGATCTCGATCATCACCATGGGCATCGGCATCCTGGCGATCCTGACGCTGCCGATCGCCCAGTATCCGCGCATCGCGCCGCCCTCGGTATCGATCAGCGCCACCTATCCCGGCGCCTCGGCCGAGACCGTGGCGAACACGGTCACCCAGGTCATCGAGCAGCAGCTGACCGGCCTCGACGGGCTGCGCTACTTCACCTCGACCTCGTCGGCCAACGGCCAGGCCAGCGTCACGCTGACCTTCGAGACCGGCACCGATCCGGACATCGCCCAGGTCCAGGTGCAGAACAAGCTGGGACAGGCGACGCCGCTGCTGCCCGAGCCGGTGCAGCGGCAGGGCATCGCCGTCAAGAAATCCTCGGCCGGGTTCCTCATGGTGATCGGCCTGATCTCGCAGGACGGCCGGCTCGAGCAGGTCGACCTCGCCGACTACATGGCCTCGAACCTGGTGGACGAGTTCAGCCGGATCGAGGGCGTCGGCGAGGTCCAGGTCTTCGGCTCGAAATACGCCATGCGGGTCTGGCTGGACCCGACCAAGCTGGCCGCCTACGAGCTCGCTCCCAACGACGTGGTGGCGGCGATCCGGGCGCAGAACGCCCAGGTCTCGGCCGGCGCCTTCGGCGAGCTGCCAGCCCCCGAGGGCCAGCAGCTGAACGCCACCATCACCGCGCAGTCGCTGCTGCGCACGCCCGATGACTTCGAGCAGATCGTGTTGCGCGCCGAGACGAATGGCGGCCTCGTCCTGCTGAAGGACGTCGCGCGCGTGGAGATCGGCTCGGAGAACTACGGCACCATCGCACGCTACAACCGCCAGCCGGCCGCGGGCATGGCGATCCGGCTCGCCTCCGGCGCCAATGCGCTCGACGTGGCGGCCGAGGTGCGCAAGCGCATCGAGGAATTCGTGCCCTTCTTCCCCGAGGGCGTGACCTACACCATCCCCTACGACACCACGCCCTTCGTGAAGATCTCGATCGAGGAGGTCGTCAAGACGCTGTTCGAGGCGATCGGCCTCGTCTTCCTGGTCATCCTGCTGTTCCTCCAGAACATCCGCGCCACGCTGATCCCGACGCTGGCCGTGCCGGTCGTCCTGCTCGGCACCTTCGGCGTGCTGTCGGCGGCCGGCTTCTCGATCAACACCCTGACCATGCTGGCCATGGTGCTGGCGATCGGCCTGCTGGTCGACGACGCGATCGTCGTCGTCGAGAACGTCGAGCGCATCATGGAGGAGGAGGGGCTGCCCCCGCGCGAGGCGACGCGCAAGTCGATGGACCAGATCACCGGCGCGTTGATCGGCATCGCGCTGGTGCTGTCGGCGGTCTTCGTGCCGATGGCGTTCTTCGGCGGCTCGACGGGCGTCATCTACCGGCAGTTCTCGGTCACGATCGTCTCGGCGATGGCGCTGTCGGTGCTGGTTGCGCTGACGCTGACGCCGGCGCTCTGCGCGACGCTGCTGCGCCCGCACAGGGGCGGGGCGCGGCGCGGCCCGTTCGCCTGGTTCAACCGCGGCTTCGGCGCGACGCAGCGGGGCTATACCGGGCTGGTCGGCTACGCGACGCGGCGGCCGGTCAGGCTCGGGCTGATCTATCTCGGCATCGCGGCCGGGATGGTGTTCCTGTTCCTGCGCACGCCGACCGGCTTTCTGCCGAACGAGGACCAGGGCATCATGTTCACGCTCGTCTCGGCGCCGACCGGGGCGACCGCCGAGCGGACGCTCGCCTCGATCGAGAAGATCGAGAACTTCTTCCTGGACACCGAGGCCGAGAACGTCTCGTCGATGTTCGGCGTGGTCGGCTTCAGCTTCGCCGGCCGCGGGCAGAACATGGGCATCACCTTCGTCCGCCTGAAGGACTGGTCCGAGCGCACGCGCCCCGACCAGAGCGTGCAGGCGATCGCCGGCCGCGCCTTCGGCGCGCTCAGCGGCATCCGCGACGCCCTGGTGTTCCCTATCGTGCCGCCCGCCGTGACCGAGCTCGGCAACGTCTCGGGCTTCGACTTCTACATCCAGGCGCGCGGCGGGCAGAGCTATGACGAGTTGCTTGCCGCACGCAACCAGATGCTGGGCATGGCCAGCCAGAGCCCGCTCATCGGATCCATCCGGCCAAACGGGCTCGAGGACGCGGCGCAGTACAATCTCGACATCGACTGGCGCAAGGCCGGCGCGATGGGCGTGACCGCCGGCGACGTCGCCCAGCTTTTGCAGATCGCATGGGCGGGATCCTACGTGAACGACTTCCTCGACCGCGGCCGGATCAAGCGCGTCTACGTGCAGGGCGAATCCGACGCGCGCTCGACGCCCGAGGACATCGAGCGCTGGCGCGTCCGCAACGCCACCGGCGGGCTGGTGCCCTTCGCCAATTTCGCGACCGGCAAGTGGCAGTACGGCGCGCAGCAGCTGACGCGCTACAACGGCGTGCCCTCGATGCAGCTCCAGGGCAGCCCGGCGCCGGGCGTGACCTCCGGCGAGGCGATGGCCGAGGTCACGCGGATCGCCGGCCAGCTGCCGCCCGGCTTCGACATCGCCTGGACCGGGCTCAGCCTCGAGGAGCGCGAATCCGGCGCCCAGGCGCCGCTGCTCTACGTGCTGTCGCTGATGGCGATCTTCCTCTCGCTCGCCGCTCTCTACGAAAGCTGGGCGGTGCCCTTCGCCGTGATGCTGGCCATGCCGATCGGCATCGTCGGCGCGCTGCTGGGCGCGTATCTCGGCGGCTTCGAGAACGGCGTCTTCTTCCAGGTCGCGCTGCTCACGGTCGTCGGCCTGACCGGCAAGAACGCCATCCTGATCGTCGAGTTCGCCAAGGAGCTGCAGGAAACGGGCGAGCCGCTCTACCGCGCCGCCGTCGAGGCGGCGCGCCGCCGCTTCCGGCCGATCATCATGACCTCGATGGCCTTCTCGCTGGGCGTGCTGCCGCTGCTGCTCAGCACCGGCGCCGGCTCGGCCGGGCGGAACGCGATCGGCTCGGGCGTGCTGGGCGGCACGATCTCGGCGACAGTGCTGGGTGTGATCTTCGTGCCCGTGTTCTACGTCGTCGTGCGCCGCCTCGCGCCGCTGCGGACGGACATGGCCGGCCGGCCGGCAGCGACGCCGGCCGAGTAACCCGAGCGCCGGCCGAGCAACCCGGGCGCCGGCCGCCGGCGATGGGCCTGTCGGTGAAATCGAAGCGGGCGCGCGGCTTGCCTCGCACGTCTCGAAAGCAGCCCGAGGATGCCGCCGTTCTATCGAACCTCGACCTTCCGGCCGTGGCCATTCTTACCGACAACGCCCGTGAGTTCTGCGGCACCGAGCGCCACCCCTCCGAACTCTGTCTCGAGCCGAACGGCATCGAGCAGCGCCGCACCAGGGTCCGCAGCCCGAGGACCAACGGCTTCGTCGAGCGCTTCAACGGCACCGTCCTCGACGAGGTCTTCAGCGTCACGATGCGCGAGACCCTCCACGAGAGCGTCGAAGTCCTGCCGGCCCGAACGCGACGCCCGCAGCGCCGCCGGGCCGCGCCCGGCCCCTGCCCGGGAATTGCCGCCGGCCGTGATGGCGGCGCCAGCCGGGGGCGACGCCGGGGACGAAGAACGGGTTGCCGAAGGAGATGGGCCCGGTGGTCTGGGCCGGAACCGACCCGCCGATCAAGCGGGGGCGGACCTCACGAATGATCCGATGGGTCCGGATGCGTATCGTGACTGCCAGCGCGGCGAGCGCCACTTTCAGCGGCGGAGACAGTGCGCCCGGTGGTTCCGGGGCAGCATGCGGGGAGGCTGACGGCGACCGCCTCGGCTTCGCGGAGCCTCCAGTCGATGACCGATCAACGCGGCGGCACGGTTCTTCCGCCCCCTTTCCGCCCACGGATCCTGCGGCTATGGGCGTCACATGGGATCGGTCGACGTCATAATCCTGGGCGCGGGCGCAGCGGGCATGTTCTGCGCCATCGAGGCCGCACGTCGCGGGCGGCGCGTGATCCTCCTCGATCATGCGCGCGCGCCCGGCGAGAAGATCCGGATCTCGGGCGGCGGTCGCTGCAATTTCACGAATCTCGAGATCGCCCCGGAGCGGTTCCTCTCGCAGAACCCGCGCTTCGCCCTGTCGGCGCTCCATCGCTACACGCAACACGACTTCATCGCCCGCGTGGATGCGGCGGGGATCGGATGGCACGAGAAGGCGCTCGGGCAGCTCTTCTGTGACGGCTCGTCCAGGCAGATCATAGCGATGCTCTCCGCCGATCTGGCCGATGCGGGCGTCGATCGCAGGCTCGGCACGATCGTCGCCGGCGTGGAGCATGACGGGAGCTTTCGGGTCCTCACCGAGAGCGGCCCGCTCTCCTCGCGGTCACTCGTGGTGGCGACGGGGGGCAAGTCCATCCCGAAGATGGGCGCCACCTCGCTCGGCTACCGGATCGCCGAGCAGTTCGGGCACGCGATCGTCGAGACCCGGCCCGCACTGGTGCCGCTCACCTTCACCGCCGCCCAGCTCGGGCAGATGGCCCCGCTCGCCGGTATCTCGGTGGCGGCAAGCGTAAGCTGCAACGGCGCGGCATTTCCCGACGGGCTGCTGTTCACGCACCGGGGGCTTTCCGGTCCCTCGGTTCTGCAGATTTCATCTTACTGGCGCGAGGGCGACAGCCTCGTCGTCGATCTGGCGCATGGGAAGGACGTGGCGGCGGCGCTCCGCGATCAGCGGCGGCGGGCGGGACGCGTTTCCGTCAAGAACGCGCTCGCGACGCTTCTGCCGGAGAAGCTCGCCAGGCAGGTCGTCGATCGCGCGGGCGCCTCGGGCAATCTCGCCGATCAGCCGGACGCGATCATCGAACGCCTCGGCGACGAAGCGCAGCGTTGGCGGGTCACGCCGGCCGGCTCGGAGGGCTATCGCACGGCCGAGGTCACGCTTGGCGGCGTCGATACACGCGAGCTCGATGCTCGCAGCATGGAATCCCGCAGAGTGCCGGGCCTCCACTTCATCGGCGAGGTCGTGGACGTCACCGGCTGGCTGGGCGGATACAATTTCCAGTGGGCATGGTCGTCGGGGTGGGCAGCCGGGCAAGCCGTCTGAGCGACGCCCTGAAGGGCGCAGGTCCGGGCGACACGTCGACTTGCGACCGACGACATTCTGCTCTTTTGTGCCGTGACGAGCTGGAGCACCAAAACGCCCGGGAGCGGTAATGAAGATCGGACTGATCGGTGCCGGCATCATGGGGCACGGCGTCGGCCTCAATCTGCTGAGGGCGCGGCACGAGTTGCTCGTCGTCGCGCACCGGAACCGGACGCCAATCGATGACCTGGTCTCACGCGGAGCGAAGGAGGCAGACAGCATCCCCGGACTGGCGCGTGCGGCAGACGCCGTGGTGCTTTGCGTGACGGACTCGCCGACGGCTCGCTCGGTGATCGGGGCGCTGCTCGGTGCGCTTCCGGCCGATGCTCTGCTCATTGACCTGACGACCAATGAACCGAACGCGCCGGCCGGGTTCGCCGCGGCGGCGTCGGGTGTCGGAGCGCACTACATCGAGGCGCCGGTCACGGGTGGCGCGGCGCAGGCGAAGGACGGCGTGCTGGGCGCCATCGTCGGGTGCGATGTCGCGCAGTTCGATCGGGCGCGCGACGTGCTCTCGGCCTTCTGCAAGCAGGTCGAGTACTTCGGCCCGCCAGGCATGGGTGCGCGCGCGAAGCTGGTGAGCAACTTCCTCGCGCTCGGCACGGCGACGCTGGTGATCGAGACATTCCGGCAGGCGCGGGCATTGGGCGTCGACTGGCGCAAGCTGTACGAGCTGGCGCAACTCGGATCGGGCAATTCCGCCGGCCTCCGGCGGATCATGGATAAAGCGCTCGAAGGCGACTATGGCGGCTACGTCTTCTCGGTCGGCAACACCGCGAAGGATCTGGCCTACTTTTGCCAGTTGATGGACGACGAGGAGACCGCATCCGACCTCGCGCCGGTTCTGCGGGCGATGCACGAGCGGGCTGTTGCGGAGGGACACGGTGGCCGAATGCTGAGCGAGTTGCTCGATCCCGAGCTGTAGGATGCCGCGCGGACAACGAACCCGTCGCCTGCGGAGCGCTCAAGGTGCCGCACCTGGGCACCTCGAAGAAGCGGTCATTTCAGGGACGTGATACCAACCCGCGCTGATCAAAACTCATGCGCCCAGTCCCGCAGTCCGAGGGACATGATGCGCCACGGCTGGTCGGCGAGCTTGTTCCACGCCTCGCAGCAGTGGGCGACAATGTCGTCGTAGGAGTCGAAGACCCGGTTCGACAGCCAGTTCTGGCGCATGAACTGCCAGACGTTCTCGACGGGGTTCAGCTCGGGCGAGCGCGGCGGCAGCGGCAGGAGCGTGATGTTCTGCGGGATGAGGAGGCGGCCGGAGACGTGCCATCCCGCCTGGTCCAGGATAAGCACGGCGTGTGCGCCGGGCGCCACCGCGGCGCTGATCTCGACGAGATGCGCCTGCATCGCTTCGGTGCCGGCGAAGGCACTGTCGGGAATTTCGTGTGCGGCCGTGCGGTGAACATCGTCAGGCCATGGCCTGTGTGAAGCGGTCGCCGAAGAGGACGGCGAACTGGGCCTTGGCCATGCACCACTCGCGCGGCGGCATGGTCCACTCTTTCTCGACGCGGTTCAGGACGAGAAAGAGCAGCTTCATGGCGGCCTCGTCCGTCGGGAAATGGCCCTTGGCGCGGACCGCCCGCCGGAGCTTCGCGTTCAGCGCCTCGATGGCATTGGTGGTGTAGAGGATCCGGCGGACGTCGCCGGCAAAGGCATAGAACGGAATGACCTCCTGCCATGCCTGGCGCCAGCTCTGGCCGATCGCCGGGTAGCGCCGGCCCCAGTCGCCCTCCTCGAAGGCGCCCAGGGCGGCCGCTCCGGCCTCGGCGTCGATGGCGCGGTAGATGTCCTTCAGCGCCGTCGCCACCGCCTTGCGGTCCTTGTAGGAGACGAAGTCGAGGCTGTGGCGCAGCAGGTGGACGATGCAGGTCTGGACCGTCGCCTCGGGAAAGACGGCCAGGATCGCCTCGGGGAAGCCCTTCAGCCCGTCGACGACGGCGAGCAGCACGTCCTCGACGCCCCGGTTGCGGAGTTCGTTCATGACCCGGAGCCAGAACTTCGCGCCCTCGTTCTGCTCGAGCCAGAGCCCGAGAACCTCCTTTGTGCCATCGGCGCGGACGCCGAGGGCGATGTGCACGGCCGTTCGCCACCGGGCTCGAACCGGTGGCGCCTCGGTGGCTCACTCCTGACCAGCCCCTCGTCGCGGATCTTGACGCGCAGGGCATCGAAGAAGACGAGCGGGTAGACCGGCTCGAGGGGGCGGGTCTGCCACAGGGCCACCTCGTCCAGCACCGCGTCGGTGATCGCGCTGATCAGGTCGGGCGAGGCGTCGATGCCATAGAGATCGCGCAGATGCCCGGCGATCTCGCGCACGCTCATGCCGCGCGCGTACATCGAGACGATCTTCTCGTCGAAGCCGGGGAAGCGGCGCTGATACCTGGCGATCAGCTGCGGGTCGAAGCTGGACTGCCGGTCCCGCGGGATCTCCAGCTCGAGCTTGCCCGTGTCCGTCGTCACCGTCTTCCGGCCGTAGCCGTTGCGCGTGTTGCCGGCCTCGCCGGTCGCCAGGTGATGGTCCATCTCGGTGTTCAGCGCCCGCTCGGCGAGGGCCTTCTTCAGCTCGTCGAGCAGGCCGTTGGCATCGAAAGCCGTCTTCGCATCGGCGCCGGCCAGCAACTGGTCCAGCAGGTCGTCAGAGATTCGAGCAGTCGGGCCATGGGGGTTCTCCTTCCTTCCCACTATCCCCGGCCGCACACGAAATTCCTGACAGTGCCCAGCGTCTCCGAACGCCGGGCCTGTCGCGCTCTTGGCCAGCACCGTTCGACCCAGCGCAAGATCCCGCAGGGCCAGCCCGATGAAGAGCGCCTGACCGAAGACATCATCGAGCTGGCGCGCGATTATGGTCGGTACGGCTACCGGATGATCACTGGCATGCTCAACCAGTCGGGCTGGCACGTGAATCACAATCGGGTCGAGCGGATCTGGAAGCGCGAAGGGCTCAAAGTCCCCTCGAAACAGCCGAAGAAGGGCCGTCTCTGGCTCAACGACGGCTCCTGCGTCCGGCTCCGGCCGGAGCGGCGCAACCATGTCTGGTCCTATGACTTCGTCGGAGACCGCACTCATGACGGCAGGAAGTTCCGCATGCTCAACATCATCGACGAGTTCACCAAGGAGGTGCTGACGATCCGTGTCGAACGCAAGCTCAACTCGACCGACGTCGTCGACGCCCTGACCGATCTCTTCATCCTGCGCGGGCCACCCGAGTTCATCCGCTCCGACAATGGCCCCGAGTTCATTGCCGAAAAGGTCAGGACCTGGATCGCCGCCGTCGGCGCGAAGACCGCCTTCATCGAGCCGGGATCACCCTGGGAGAACGGCTACTGCGAGAGCTTCAACTCCCGGCTCCGGGACGAGCTGTTGAACGGGGAGATCTTCTATTCGCTCCGCGAGGCCCAGATCCTCATCGAGCAGTGGCGGCGCCACTACAATACCGTCCGCCCGCACAGCGCCCTCGGCTACAGGCCGCCGGCTCCGGAAAGCATCGTCCCAATGGACCCCAGACGCGTCATGCACTAACTGTCCACTTAATCTTCTTGGCTGACGAATGACATGACCGTCTCGATGGGCCGTCGGCCCATGTTGCGGTATCCGAGATGCGGCCGCTCGGTGTTGTAGTGGACGAGCCAGGCATCGAGGTCGGCCTGCAGCGCCTCGACGGTCTCGTAGAAGGTCTCGCGCATCTTCACCCGGAAGAACTCGTCGAGCACGGTGCCGTTGAAGCGCTCGACGAAGCCGTTGGTCCTCGGGCTGCGGACCCTGGTGCGCCGGTGCTCGGTGCCGTTGAGCTCGAGGTAGAGCTCGTAGGGGTGGCGCTCGGTGCCGCAGAACTCGCGCCCGTTGTCGGTGAGGACGGCGCCGACCGGCAGGTCGAGATTGCGGTAGAAGGGCAGCACGTCGTTGTGCAGCACGGCGACGGCGGCCTCGGGCTGCTTCGAGACGTGCAGGAATCCGAAGGCATACGAGCCGTAGGTGTCGACGACAGCATGCAGGTAGACCTTGCCGACGCCCGTGAGGGAGCCCACGAAGAAGGTGCCGGCCGAGAGCAGTTCGCCCGGCGCCGCACTCTCGACATGGCGTTCCCGAAAGCAGGGGTTGAGCTTCTCCAGGAAGGCTGCCTGCTCCGGCGTGATCTCGATCGCCGTCTCGGCGGTCTGCTTCTCCAGCGCCAGCCAGCGGTCGGTCCTCGTCCCCAAGCCGTTCTCGTTCAGGATCTTCTGGATGGTGATCGAGGAGACCCGGATGCCTTCGAGCGCCAGCAGCGCCTCGTGCCGATTGCAGCCATAGGCCGGGTGCTCCAGCGCCAGCGCCTTGATCCGCTCCACCGTCTCTGGCGGCGTCGTCTGCGGGTGTGACTTGTGGATCGGCGGCAGGTCCTTCAGACCCGCGAAGCCCTGCGTCTGAAACCGCCGCTTCCACTCATAGAAACTGGTCCGGTCGAGCCCGCGCTGCCGGCACGCCTCGGCGACATTGCCAAGCTCCTTCGCCAGCTCCAGCACGCTCAGCCGGCTCTCGGCCAGCTTCGTCCCGGCATCTCGCTTCCGCGGCTGAGCCGCTGTCGATGTTCGTCCCATTGGCGCTTCCTCCCTCCCATGAATAGCACGGAAAGAAGGCTAAGAGGACACACTAACAATCTCGCTGGACCACTCAGTGGGGGCTCTCCACGCAGCCGACCTGTGGATCGTCTCCTCGCCGGGTTGCGCCGAGCGGGGCTGCCCGGTTGAAGCGCAGTTCCTGGAGTGCGCCGCCGGCCAGGGAAGCAGGCGCCGACCGCCATGGGTCAGTCCCCGAGATAGGCTTGCACAATCGAGGCGTCGGCACGGAGCCGGGCGGCCTCGTCTTGCATTCGGATCAGGCCGCTCTCGAGCACATAGCCATAGCTGGCCAACCTCAGGGCGAGACGCGCGTTCTGCTCGACGAGCAGGATCGTGACGCCGAGATCGTTCAGCCCCTTCACGATCTTCATCGTGTCGATCACCAGTTGCGGCGCAAGTCCCATCGACGGCTCGTCGAGCAGCAGCACCTTCGGGCCCTGCATAAGCGCGCGGCCGATCGCCAGCATCTGCTGCTCGCCCCCGGAGAGCAGCGATCCGTCCTGATACTGGCGGCGCTCGAGGATCGGGAAGCGGCTGAAGACTTCGTCCATCCTCGTTCGTCGCAACGCCGGATCACGGACCGTGAAGGCGCCGAGCTCGAGGTTTTCGCGGACGCTCAGCCCCTTGAGGATACGGCGGCCCTCGGGGACGTGGACCACGCCCATCCGGGCGATGTCGCTGGCCCGGCGACCGGTGATCTCCCGCCCCTCCAGCGTGATCGAGCCGGCGCTCGCGCGGACCAGCCCGGAGATCGTCCGAAGTGTCGTCGTCTTGCCGGCCCCGTTGGCCCCAAGCAGGGTCACGATCTGCCCGCGCCGGACCTCGAGGTCGATGCCACCGAGGGCACGGATCCGGCCATAGCCGGCTTCGATCCCCGAGAGCCGCAGCACGACGTCCGGACTGCCTGCCTCAGAAGCCAAGCGCCGCCTCCGCGTCTTCCTTTCCGAGATAGGCCTCGATCACCTTGGGGTCGTTCTGCACCTGCTTCGCGGTGCCCTCGGCGATCATCACGCCGTGATCGAGCACGCTGACCCGCTCCGAGACCTTCATCACCAGCCCGGTGTCATGCTCGATCAGCAGCACCGAGACACCGCGCTCGTCGCGGATGCGCCGGATCAGGCCAACCAACTCCTGCTTCTCGCCGGTATTCAGCCCGGCCGCCGGCTCGTCGAGCAGGACAAGCCGCGGCCGAGTGGCGAGCGCACGGGCAATCTCGATCCGACGCTGATGACCATAGGCCAGCGTGGTCGCCTCGCGATCCCAGGTTTCCTCGGGCACACCTGCGAAGCGCAGGCAGCCCTGAGCCAACTCGCGGATTTCGTCCTCCTCGCCGCGCTGCCAGCGCGGCGAGAGGATTGCCGCCAGCGCCCCGGCGCGCGTCCGGCAGTGCATGCCTGACATCACGTTCTCCAGCACGGTCATCTCGCGGAAGAGCCGGAGGTTCTGAAAGGTCCGCGCGATCCCGGCCTGCGTCACTCGGTGCGGCTTCAGCCGCAGCAGTTGGTCGCCAGCCAACCGGATCGAACCCGCCTGCGGCCTGTAGAAGCCGGTGATGCAGTTGAAGAGCGAGGTCTTGCCCGCGCCGTTCGGGCCGATCAGGCTGACGACGGCGTTCTCCGGCACACGGAAATCGACGTCCTCGAGAACCCTGTTGCCCGCGAAGGCGAGCGTCACCCCGCTCAGCTCCAGCAGGTCGCTCACCGTTGCGCTCCGCGGCTGGGCCAGATGCCGCTCGGCCGGAACAGCATGATGAGAAGGAGCCCGACGGCGAAGACCAGCAGGCGCAGCTCACCGAGGTCGCGCAAAAGCTCGGGCCCAAGGATGACGATGAAGGCGCCGAGGATCACACCAGGGATCTTGCCCATGCCGCCCAGGATGACGGCCATCAGGATCAACACCGACTGGGTGAACGAGAAGCTCTCGGGCGAGATCGCTCCGAGGTTGGCGGCGAAGAACGCCCCCGCGATCGCGCCGAAGATCGCCCCGATGATGTAGGCGGCGAGCTTCACACGCACCCGGTTGATGCCCATCGCCTCGGCGACGTCCTCGTCGTGACGCACGTAGAGCCAGGCCCGTCCCAGCCGCGAGTTCGCCAGCCGGACCGAAACGAAGACGGCCAGGGCGGCGAGCACGCAGAACGTGTAGTAGAAATCCGTCGGCGTCGTGATGTGCCAGCCGAAGAGCCAGGGCTGCTCGATGCCCGACAGGCCGCTGGCCCTGCCGGTGATGGGAAGGTTGCGCGCCGACAGCCGGACGATCTCCCCGAAGCCGAGCGTCACGATCGCCAGGTAATCCGAGCGCAGCCGCAGCGTCGGCCCGCCGATCGCGACGCCTGCGATCATGGCCGCGCAGACGGCAACCGGCAGCGTCAGCCAGAAGTTGACGCCGAATTGCTGGGTCAGGATTCCGACCGTATAGGCGCCGACCGCGAAAAAGGCCGCATAGCCGAGGTCGAGCAGCCCCGCATAGCCCACGACGATGTTCAGGCCCAGCGCCAGGATCACGTAGAGCAGCGCGTTCGTCATGATGACCGTCGCGTACTGCCCGAAGGCAAACGGGACGCTGGCGAGGAACAGCAGCAGCGCGGCGCCGAAGAGCCAGCGCGATCGCGGCGAGGACAGGACGACCGCGAGCGGCCCGAAGACGCGTTCGCGGACGACCTTCTCCTCGCTCATCACATGCGCTCCTGCTCTGACCTGCCGAGCAGCCCGGTCGGCTTGAGCACCAGCACGAGGATCAGTACCGAGAACGAGAAGACGTCCTTCCATTCGCTGCCGATGCCCGGGATCTGCGTGCCGAAGGACTCGAGCAGGCCAAGGATCAGGCCGCCGAGCATGGCGCCGCCGATCGAGCCAATCCCGCCGATCACCGCCGCCGTGAAGGCCTTGAGCCCGATCAGGAATCCCATGAAATACCAGACCGAGCCGTAATAGGCGCCTGCCATCGTCCCCGCCGCCGCGGCCAGCGCCGAGCCGATGAAGAAGGTGACGCCGATCACGGCGGTCACATTGATCCCCATGAGCTGACAGACGTCCTTGTCGATCGCCACGGCGCGCATCGCCCGGCCATACTGGGTGCGGTTGACGAAGATCTCGAGCGCGATCATCAGCGCCGCCGCTGCCGTCACCAGCACCATCTGGTTGTAGGTGATGAACAAAACGCCGACGTCGATGCCGCCGAAGCCGAGATCCGACCGGAAGGCGGTGTACTGGCCGCCGGTCAGCGAGAGCACGCTGTTCTGCAGGACCAGCGAGACGGCGAGCGCCGTGATCAGGATCGAGAGCCGTGGCGCGGCGAGCATCGGCTGGTAGGCGATCCGCTCGATCACAACGCCGAGGCAGCCGACCGCGATCATGGAGAGCAACATCGCGACGAAGATGCCGGGCCAGCCCGCCCCGACCACGCTGGAGATCGCCGAGAGCGACAGGAATCCCAGGAACCCCCCGACCATGTACAGGTCGCCATGGGCGAAGTTGAGAAGCTTTATGACGCCGAAGATCATGGTGTAGCCCAGCGCCACGAGTGCATAGAACGACCCGAGGACGATCCCGTTGACCAGCTGATGCAGGATGATTTCCAGGACGCTCATTTCCGCTCCTTGCGGCGCAGCGCGGCGCTGCGGGCGGCGCCGGCGGCCGATCGGGCCGCCCGGGAGGCACCCGCACCAGCCGCACGGGCGCGGGAAAGGCCGGCCGTTCGCCGGCCGGCCTCGTCAGAGTGCGGGATTAACCTTCGTCGGCGCGGGCCCAGGCGCCGTCCTTGCCCTCGAGCACGATGAAGTTCGACCGGCCAAGCGTGTTCTGGTCGGTGAACGAGATGGGCCCGGCGAGCCATTCGACGCCATCGGCCGACTTCAGCGCCGCGATCACCTTTTCCGGTTCGGTGCTGCCGGCCTTGTCGATAGCCCAGGCCAGTAGCTGCATGCCGTCATAGGTGAGGGGCGCGTAGGGTCCGGGCTCGGATCCGTACTTGGCCCGGTAGGCGTCGCTGAACTTCTTGGCGCCGGGCAGGAACTCGGCCACCGGGCTCGACAGCGCGTAGACGCCCTCGGCCGCCTTGCCGGCAATGTCGAAAAGCTGCACCGAGGTCGAGCCGTCGCCGACGATGATCGTGCCCTGGTAGCCCTGCTGGCGGAGCTGGCGGATGAAGGTGCCGCCGTCGGCGTAGTAGGCCGTCCAGAACACCACGTCGGGGCTGGCCGACTTGATCGAGGTGATGACGGCCGAATAATCCTGCTCGCCCTTGTTCACCGTCTCGTAGGCCACGACCTTGTGACCGGCGCTTTCCCATGCCTTGCGGGTCAGGTCGGCCAGGTCCTGGCTGTAGGCGTCGCCCTGGTTGACGATCGCGAGAGAGTCGACGTTCTTCTTTTCGAGGAACTCGACCGCCTTGTCGGCCTGCTTGTCGCCGGTCGAGTTGATCATGAAGGCGTTGCCCGGGTTCGCCGGGATCAGCTTGGTCGAGTTCGACGCGGTGATCACGAAGGGCACGTGGGCGTCGCCATAGATCTGCAGCGTCGGCAGGGTCGCGCCCGAGCAATAACCGCCGACCGCCCCCACGACGCCCTGCGAGACCAGCTTGCTGGCCGCGTTCACCGCCTGCTGCGGGTCGCAGGCGCTGTCGCCAACGATCATCGTCAGCTGCTTGCCGAGCACGCCGCCCTTCTGGTTGATTTCCTCCTGGGCGATCTCGACGGCATTGGCCATGTCCTTGCCATAGGTCGCCTCCGAGCCGGTCGTCGGCACCTGGACGCCGATGGCGAGGGTCTCCTGTGCGCTCGCCCCGAAAGCCGCACCGAATGCAAGAAGGCCGCCCAGCGTGACCCCGCCAAGGATTCCGCAAAACCGCATGTTGTATCCTCCACCATCGCCGGTCGTTTCTCTGCGGGCTGACGGTGGCGCACCGAACAACGTCGGTATCGCCGTGCGAGCCCGCCCGACCGATCCATCTCAGACCGTAAGGGCGCTCTTCGACGAATGGCAAGTGACCAGAGGTATCGCTCAATGGCGGCCTATATGGGCGGAGAGTGGCCAATCGCTGCAGTCCAACATAACGGGGAATGCGGCAAGACCCTGAAATATCTCGATTGATCCTCCCGAGCAGAGAACGTGCGGATTTGCCGTGGAACATCACTCGGCGGCCGGACGCCGGACCGGCCGACCGGCCGCCGTGCCACCTCGCAACTGCAGGCCGGGATCCAGCGACGATGCGGCGTCGAACTGCGACAGAAATGTGCTGCCGGACAGCTCGTCGAGGAATTGGCTTCGCTTGAGGCGGTCCATGACCGGGCCTTTCACCTCGGACAGGTGGAGGGTGACGCCCATGTCCCTGAGACTCCGGTTGATCGCCACGAGGGATTCGAGGGCGCTCATGTCGATCTCGTTCACCGCCGAGCACATGAGCACGACGTGGCGGATCGTGGGGTCGGCCGCGACGCGCCCCAGAACGGTGCCCTCGAGAAAGCGAGTGTTGGCGAAGTAGAGGCTCTCGTCGACCCGCAGCGTCACGACATGCGGGCTGGTGATGACCGCGTGCCGCAGGATGTTTCGGAAATGCTGCGTGCCGGGGACAAGGCCGACCTCGGCGACGTGCGGCCGCGAGGAATGCCAGAGGAACAGCAGGAGCGAGACCAGCACGCCGGCCGAGATGCCGGCCTCGACACCCAGACCGAGCGTCGCCACGATCGTGATCGCGACGGCGGCGAAGTCCGACTTCGAATAGGTCCAGGCGCGGCGCAGCACGGGCAGCTCAACCAGCGACAGCACCGCGACCAGGATGGTGGCGGCCAGCGTCGCCTCGGGCAGAAAGCGTAGCAGCGGCGTCAGTGTCAGCGTCGCGAGCGCGATGCCGATGGCGGTGAAAACGCCGCAGGCAGGCGTCTCGGCGCCGGCGTCGACCATGACGGCCGAGCGCGAGAGGCCGCCGGTGATCGGAAAGCCCCCGGTCAGCGCCGAGGCGATGTTGGCGGCGCCGAGGCCGATCAGTTCCTGGTCGGGATCGACCGTCTGGCGCTTTCGGGCGGCGAAGGTCTGGGCGACCGAGATGGACCCGACGAAGCCGATGATGGCGATGAGGACGGCCGAGCCGGCGAGCTCGCGCCAGAGCGCCGGGTCGAAGGGCGGCATCGTCAGCGGCGGCAGGCCGGCCGGCACCTCGCCGACGATCGCCACGCCGCGCGCGTCGAGCCCGAACGCCCAGACGGCGAGGGTCGCCAGCGCGACGGCGACCACCGGCCCCGCCTTCAGGAAAAGGCCGGGATCGGCGATGCCGACTGCGCGGAGCAGCGGTCCGAACAGGCGTCGGACGGCCAGCAGGAAGGCGATGGAGCCGAGCCCGACTGCCGTCGTCGCGGGGTTGAGCTGGCCGATGTTCGCCACGAGCGAGGCAAGCTGTTCCGGCAGGGCCGATCCGCTGACGGTGATGCCGAGCAGATGGCCGATCTGGCTGAGCGCGATGATGACGGCCGAGGCGGTGATGAAGCCCGAGACGACCGGCCGGCTGAGGAAGTTCGCGATCACGCCCAGCCGCAGCAGGCCGAGCCCGGCCAGCACCAGCCCCGAGAGCATCGCAAGCGTCAGCGCGCCCGCGACATAGGCCTCGCTGCCCGGCGGCGCGAGCCGGCCCACCGCGGCGGCAGTCAGCAGCGAGGTGACGGCCATCGGCCCGACCGCCAGCGCCGCGCTGGTGCCGAAGAAGGTGTAGGCGACGAGCGGCAGGATCGAGGCGTAAAGCCCGGTCTCGGGCGGCATCCCGGCCAGCAGGGCATAGGCCAGCCACTGCGGGATCAGCATGACGGTGACGATCAGCGCCGCCAGCGCGTCGCCGGCCAGGTCGGCGCGCCGGTAGCGCCGGCCCCAGTCGAGGATCGGCAGGTATTTCGTAACGCCGCGGGCGGGCATCGGCAGGGTCTCCGGGCAGGGAAACGGCGGGCGAGCGGGGCCGCTCGCCGCCGGTCAGGCCGCGATCTTGGGCTTCGCCCCGGTTCCGGCCGGCCCGGCACCCGGCGCCACGGTCACGCGCTCGGGCTTGGCCAGCCATTCGCGGCCGCGCAGCATCGCCTTCCAGTAGACCGGCGGCAGCAGCCGCTCCTTGAGCAGCCAGGCCAGCCGGCTGGGCTGCGTGCCGTCGATCAGCCATTTCGGGAAGCTCGGCAGCAGCTTGCCGCCATAGCCGAACTCGGCCAGCACGATCTTGCCGCGCTCGACCGTCAGCGGGCACGAGCCGTAGCCGTCATAGGCCGCCACCGGACCGGTGCCGGCATGTCGGCCAGCACGTTCTCGGCCACGACCGGCGCCTGCTTGCGCGCCGCGGCCGCGGTCTTGGCGTTCGGCGCGTTCATCACGTCGCCGAGCGCCCAGACATTCGGCAAGCTCTTGTGGCGCAGCGTCGCCTGGTCGACGTCGACCCAGCCGGCCGCGTCGGCCAGCGGCGAGACGCGGATGAAGTCGGGCGCCGTCTGCGGCGGGCAGACATGGATCATGTCGAAGGCGACCTCGACCGTCTCCGGCTCGGCGTCGGGCTTGGCCACCTCGAACCATGCCGTCTTCGCCGGGCCGTCGATGCGCGACGAGGTTGTGGAAGAAGTTGAGCCGCGCGCCGTAGCGCTCGACGTATTCCATCAGCGCCGGGACGTACTCCTTGACGCCGAACAGCACGCCGCCGGCGTTGTTGAAGTCGATCTCGGCATCCTTCAGCACGCCTGCGCGCCGCCAGTGGTCGGCGGACAGGTACATCGCCTTCTGCGGCGCGCCGGCGCATTTGATCGGCATCGGCGGCTGCGTGAACACGGCGCGGCCGCCGCGGAAGCTGCGCACCAGCTCCCAGGTGTAGGGGGCGAGGTCGTAGCGGTAGTTCGAGGTGACGCCGTTGCGGCCGAGCGTCTCGACCAGGCCCTCGACCCCGTCCCAGTCGAGCTTGAGGCCCGGGCAGACGATCAGGCGCCCGTATTTACCACCCGGCAGCCGTCGAGGATCACCGCGTTGTCCTTCGGCTCGAAGGCGGCGACCGCGGCCTTGATCCAGTGCACGCCCTGCGGGATCAGGGAGGCCATCGTGCGCGCGGTGTCCGCGGCTCGAAGATGCCGCCGCCGACCATGGTCCAGCCCGGCTGGTAGTAGTGGATGTCGGCCGGGTCGATGATGGCGATGTCGAGCCCGGGGTCGCGCGCGCGGAGGCTGGAGGCGACCGAGATGCCCGCGGCGCCGCCGCCGACGATCACGACGTCGAAGCGCGCGTCGGCCTGTCGGTCGGCGTCCTGCCGCCATTGGCGATGCGCCGCACGACGCCGCCCATGTCGTAGCCGGCGGCCTTCGCCGTCTCGAGGATCTCGGGCAGCGGCCGCTTCGCGCCCTGCGACAGCGACCAGAGCGTCGCCGAGCGCGTGCCGGTGCGGCAATAGGCGAGCACCGGCTTCGGCAGCTCGTCCATGCGGCGCGAAGAAGGCCGCCGCCTCGTCGTCACCATGCCCGTGACGACGGGGAGGTAGCGGGCCTCCAGCCCGAGCGGCTTCGCCGCGGCCTCGATCTCCTCGAAGGTGGGCTGGTCGGCGCCCTCGCCGTCGGGGCGGTTGCAGATGATGGCGCGGAAGCCCGCCTCGGCGATCGCCGCGCACGTCCGCCGGCGCGATCTGCGGGCTCGACCGACAGTTCCGGCGTCATGCGTCTTGATGTCCATGGCGCGGCCCCCTTCTCAGAGCGTGTTGACCGGCACCTTGAGGAACCTGCGCCCGTCCTTGTCGGCCGGCGGCATCTGCCGGCGCGCATGTTCACCTGCAGCGACGGAATGATCAGCTCGGCATGTCGAGCGTCGCGTCGCGCTCGGTGCGCATCTTGACGAACTCCTCGCGCGTCCTGCCCTGGCCGACATGGATGTTGTGCGCCTTCTCCTCGCCGACGGTGGTCTCCCATGGATGTCGCGGCCGTTGGGGCCGTAGTCGTGGCACATGAACAGGCGCGTCTCGTCGGGCAGGCCAGCACCTTCTGGATCGAGTCGTAGAGCGTGCCGGCGTCGCCGCCGGGGAAGTCGGCCCGCGCGCTAGCCGCCGTCGGGCATGAACAGCGTGTCGCCGACGAAGGCCGCGTCGCCGATCACATGCGTCATGCAGGCCGGCGTATGGCCCGGCGTGTGGATGGCGAAGGCCGTCATCGTGCCGATCGTGTAGGTGTCGCCGTCGTCGAACAGCCGGTCGAACTGGCTGCCGTCGCGCTGGAACTCGGTGCCCTCGTTGAAGACCTTGCCGAAGGTGTCCTGCACGACGGTGATGTTGTCGCCGATGCCGATCTTGCCGCCGAGCTTCTGCTGGATGTAGGGCGCGGCCGACAGGTGGTCGGCGTGGACGTGGGTCTCGATCAGCCACTCGACCTTCAGCCCGTTCTTGCGGACGAAGTCGATGATCTCGTCGGCGTGGTCGTAGGTGATCCGGCCGGCGGCGTAGTCGATGTCCATCACGCAATCGACGATCGCGCAGGCGTTCGATGCCGGGTCCTTCACGACATAGCTGATCGTGTTGGTCGCCGGGTCGAAGAAGGCGGTGACCTCGGGCTTGACCGAGAGTCGACGGGACAGCGTTTCTCGGCGATGTTGACGGCATAGTCGTTCATGGCGTTCCCTCCGTTGTGTCAGCGCGCGCCGGGCGGGGCGGCGGGCGCGGCGTCGAGGACGACGCGGGTTCCGGCGATGCCGGCGAGCAGCGCGCCGACGAAGATGAGGACCGGCGCGAGCCGGTGCCGACGCGCGGGCAGGGCGCCGCCCGGGCAGAACCCGGCGATGCCCCAGCCGACGCCGAAGACCGCGGAGCCGGCGACCAGCCGCGCGTCGATGGCCTGGCGTCGGGAGGTGGAAATGATCCGCGACCAGCGGCGCGGGCGCGAGAACGAGGCGGTAGCCGACAAAGGTGACCGCGAGCGCGCCGCCCATGACGAAGGCGAGGCTCGGGTCCCAGGTGCCGGCGATGTCGAAGAAGTTCAGCACCTTGGCCGGGTTCGCCATGCCGGAGAGCACGATGCCGAGGCCGAAGACCAGGCCGATGGCGTAGCCGAGGACGCGCGCATCAGCGGCCTCCCCGTGGCGGATGACGAAGACGGTCGCGAAGGCCGTCGCCATGAAGGTGAGCGTCGCGGCGAGCGAGCGGGGCGACAGGCGCGCCATGCCGCAGACGCCGTGGCCCGAGGTGCAGCCGCCGGCGAGCGTGACGCCGACGCCGACCAGCAGCCCGCCGACGACCAGCATCCACGGGCCGACCGGCACGTCGAGCGCCGGCATGCGGCCGATCGCGAGCAGGTAGACGGCCGGGGCGGATGGCCCCGGCCAGCACCGCGGCCGCCAGGCGCGATCGCCGGGGCCGCCGTGGGCAGATCGCCCGCGAGCACGCCGGTCGCGCCGAAGATGCGGCCGTGGAGCAGCATCAGCAGCACCGCGGCAGCGCCGATCAGCGCGCCGCCGGCAGCGATGCGAGGGGCGTGAACGTTCGATCACGACGCTGAGCCTCCGGGCGCGAGGCCCCTGTCCGCGACCTAGTCAGCGGCCCGTCAGGTGAGCCGCCGGCAGGTGCTGAAGCCGAGCAGCGTGTAGAGCGGGCAGGACCGGAGCGCCGCTGTACCCACCAGCACGACGCCGATCACCAGCGCCAGCCACCAGCGCAGACCGGCGGCGAAGCGCGAGCGCAGGACGATCAGCACGAGGCCGAGCACCGGGCGGATCGCACGGTCGGTGGTGCCGATGTTCGTGTTCATGAGCAGTCTCCCGATTCGAGAGTCGCGTCTGATGCGCCTCTGCATTTGCGGGACCCCCGGATGTCGGTGACTAAATCACCATGTCAGCCCGCTCCTCGGCCAGCCGCTTCAGCCCGGCCGGGGCGGCGATCCGCACGACGCCGCGGCCGCGAGCCGACCCAGCCGCGCCGCTGGAATTCCTGCAGCTGGCGCGAGATCACCTCGCGCGCGGTGCCGAGCTCGGCCGCGAGGGTCGGTGGGTCCTGAGCACACGTCCCGCCGCGCCATCGCCAGCAGCTTCTGCGCCAGCCGCACGTCGATCCGCCGAAGGCAACCTCCTCGATCACGTGGAACAGGTCGGGGATCCGGTGCGAATAGGCGGTGAAGACGAAGCGGCGGAAGTCGGGCGAGGGGCGATCAGTTCGTCGAAGGTCGCCGCGGCAGACAACGGCCAGAAGGTCGGTCTCGGCGATGCCCTCGGCGGAATAATCCTCGTAGGCCAGCAGGCAGGCCGTGGTCAGCACGCAGCTTTCGCCGGCATTGACCCGGTAGAGGAACACCTCGCGCCCGGTCTCGCTGGTCTGCTGCACGCGCACCGTGCCTTCCAGCAGCAGGAGCAGGTTCTCGGGCGACTTGCCCGGCCCGAAGATGACGCTGCCAGCGGGGACGCGGAGCACCCGGCTGCGAGCGGTGAGCTCGGCCCTGACGCCTTGGGACATCGTGGCGAGTCCCGCGGAACTGGTCCGTCCAGTCCGTCGCGCGCAACGCGTCAGGCCCCAGCATGCTGCTCGCTCCACGTGCGGTGCGCCGGTTCGGTCATTTCGCAGCCTTGCCCGGCCATTTCGCGCCTTTCGCGGAACAGGATACGCATCGGGATGGAGCGGATGCCGCGGCCGGCGAAAAGCGTAGGCTGTGCGTCGGTGTGAACCTTGACAGCCTCACGCGTAGTCCGAGCTTCGTCGCTGCGACCCCGACCGTTGTTGCCTTCGCCCCGCATTGGCCGCGCCATGGTGCCCGGGAATCGATGACCAGCGGCAGGTCGCGCGAGGCCGCATGTCGCCCGAGCCGCCTTACGTCCAACGGGATCAGATACCCTGTGAAGGACGGGGAGCCGCACCTGCCTCATTTGCCCCCGCAGCCGCGCCGCGAAGCCGGCAGCCGGCTCCACACTTCGAGGGCAGGACAGGGATGCAGAACGCCGTCTTGCATCGGCGCCTCCCGTTCATAGGTTCGCGCTGGAGATATGCGCCAACAGGCATGGTTGGCGTTGACCTGCATCAAGTAACTTCGACCCGGCCGGCGGGGGCTAATGGGATGATGCCAGAGCAGCATCGGGCGCCTGATCCGCCCGGACAAATCACCGGGGGAGCCGGTCCTCTCAGCCCTGAGGCTGTAGCAGAACAGGGTTGTATTGCCTAACTCGGTAGCGGACGTCGCCGTGACGAAGGGCCTATCGCCAGGCCCGGAACCGGTCATGCGGAGGTCGAGCCTAGTCGTCAGGTCAGGGCCGAACTCGCCGACCCTTCTGCGGAACGAGCAAGTCGGCTTGTTCGAGGCGCCGGCATGGATTTACGGGCCCGTCCTAAGGTTTAGCTTCTTGGTCGGGACAGACCGGGAGGCATACGGTCGTCCGCCCACCGCGAGAGACGCCCCGGCTGGCCGGCGCGGAGATGCGTTGCAGTTTTCCGCTGCTCCGCTGAAATATCCGCTCGGCGGTGGTTGCGTGGGCAGGATTTTCGACAACCCGCCGAAAGTCCGCGGAGGGAGGTAGAGGCCCGTGCACATCGATTTCGAAGGGAAGCGGGTGCTGATCACCGGGAGCTCGAGGGGCATCGGGAAGGGCGCCGCCGCGGCATTCCTCGACGCCGGCGCGAGCGTCGCCCTCAACGGCCGCTCGGCCGCCTCGACCGACGCCGGCATCGCCGCGCTCGGGCACGACGGGGACTCGTGCCCGCCCCGGGCGACGTCGCGACTGCTGACGGCTGCCGCGCGATCATCGCAGCGGCGCTGCAAGGGCTCGGCGGGCTCGATGTCCTGGTCAACAGCGCCGGCGTCGGCGGGAGCGGCCCGATCGAGACCTGCGACGAGGCAAGCTGGGACGAGATGATCGACGTGAACCTCAAGGGCACGTTCTTCTGCATCCAGGCATCCCTCGACGCGCTGCGCGACAGCGGCGGGAATGTCGTCAACATCGCGTCCGATGCCGGCCTGATCGGCAAGGTCGGCCTCGCGGCCTACTGCGCCTCGAAGGGCGGCGTCGTGACCATGACGCGGGCGATGGCGCTGGAGCTCGCCCCGGAAGTCCGCGTGAATCCGCGTCTGCCCCGGCTACGTCGATACCGACATGGTGCGACGCGACGGCATCGACCGGGCGAAGGATCCGGCCGCGGCGGAGCGGTGGATGGCCGACTACGCGCCGCTCAGGCGCATCGCGGAACCGGACGAGATCGCCTCCGCGATCCTCTTCCTCGCCTCCGACGACGCCCGGTTCGTCACCGGCGCGGCGTTCCAGATCGACGGGGGTACGACCGCGGGGCACCCCCGCCGCGACTGAGGCGGCGGCGCTTCCCGCCCTCGGTCCCGCGCTCCGGTCCGGTCAGACGGCCTGCGGTGCGAAGCTGCGCGGGTCGGCCATCGCCCACCAGCGGCCAAGAACGGTCTCCTCCGGCGCGTCGATCAGGGCGCGGGGCCGGACGTACTCGTAGAAGGTGTCGGCCGAGCGCACGGTGTTCTCGTCCGTGCGGATGCGCAGGTGGTGCGGCGCGAGCTGGGAGGGCGAACAGGGGCGGCCGTACCGAATGCTGCATCAGGGCCGCGACCGTGTTGCGGTGGAAGTGGAAGGCGCGCGGCGCCTTGTCGGC
>CAVRHY010000020.1:0-127559 GCA_963721105.1 uncultured Alphaproteobacteria bacterium
TGGCTGCGCCAGCGGTTCTTGGGCGGCTTCGTCGGGTCGTCGCCGGGATAGTAGTTGACCGGCACGTCGATCGGCTCGCCGCGGGCGACGTCGCGGTCGTACTCCTCCTTCAGCGAGGTCGTGTCGTACTCGATGTGGTTGAACATGTAGAGCGCCCGGTGCCCCGGGTCCTCGATCAGGCAGGGCCCCGTCGCGTCGGCGCTCATCAGCACGGTCAGGCCGCGCTCGGCGGGCAGTTCGTCCTCGCGGATCTCGGTCCAGCGGCTGACCGGGATCGTGAACTGGTCCGAGAAGCCGCGCAGATAGGGCGAGGCCGGGGCGCGGTTCCGGTGCGGGAAGCAGCCGAACGCCTTCCTCTCCAGCGGGTGCTTCTGGACGCCGTGAAAGTGGTGCAGCATCGCCTGCGCGCCCCAGCAGACCGCGAAGTTCGACAGCACGTGGCTCTGGCTCCAGTCGAAGACGCGCGTCAGCTCGTCCCAGTAGGTCACCTCCTCGAAGGGCAGCAGCTCGATGGCGCGCCGGTGACGATCAACCCGTCGAACTTCTCGTCCACCAGTTCGGGGAACGGCCGGTAGAACGCCTCCATGTGCTCGGCCGAGGTGTTCTTGGGCGTGTGCTCGCTCATGCGGATCAGCGTCAGCTCGATCTGCAGCGGCGTCGCGCCGATCAGCCGGGCGAACTGCGTCTCGGTGCGCACCTTGTTCGGCATAAGGTTCAGCAGCGCCACGTGCAGAGGCCGGATGTCCTGGCGCTGCGCCGTCTCCTCGGACATGACCATGACGCCCTCGCGCCGCAGCACGTCATGGGCGGGCAGGTTGGTCGGAATCCTGATCGGCATCGGCGTCCTCCGCTGGGTCCGCAGAGATAGGCCAAGCCCGCGCCGGCCTCAAGCGATGCCGTCAGGCCGAAGTTGACGAAAGGGAAGGGGCGCGGCGACACTGGTTGCGCGGCCCGGCGGTGCCGCGGCGATGGAGGAGGGACCGATGCACGACCGTCCGGCGGCGCTCCTGCCTGCGGCCTGGCGGCGACGGCCGCGATGACGGCGACGGGGACGACACCCGCGGCGGCGCAGGACGCGATGGAGGTGCAGCGCTGCATCTGGCAGTGCCTCGAGGCCAACGGGCCGGCCACCAACCCGGCCTACGAGACCTGCGTCCAGCAGCGCTGCTCCGGCGAGCCGGCGGCGGCGGCCGGGGGCGAGGCCGGCGCGCCCTCGACGACCTGGACGGCCGGCACCATCGACGACGGGCGCACCGCCTATGCCGGCGTCGACAACGCCGAGGGCAGCCTCGGGCTCTACTATTTCTGCGACCGCCAGGGCCGCAGCCAGCTGATGGCGGCGGGCTACCAGGGCGGCGCCGTGGCCATGACCGTCGAGGCGGCGGGCGAGCGCTATGCGCTCGACTTCGTGCCGGGGCCGAACGGCCTCTATGCCGACCTGCCGCAGGGCCATCCGCTGGTGTCGGCGCTGGGGCGCGGCCGGTCGGTCCGGCTGACGGGCTATGGCGGCGGCAGCCTCGAGCTGCCGCTGACCGGCTCGTCGCGGGCTTTCAGCCAGGCGATGGCGCGCTGTCGATAGCCTCGGCGATCAGCCGGTCGAACTCCTCGGGCGTCTTCACCGCCGAGACAGCCTGCGACGGCACCGCGACCCCCAGTTCCGCGCGATCGCGTCATAGCGCGGCAGCCGGTGGCTCAAGAGGCGCCGGAACCCCCAGCGGATGAAGTCGTCCGGGTCGACGCGGTCCTCGGCGACGCCATGTTCCGCACGATAGGCCTCCCAGGTCTCGCGCAGGAAACTCTCGGGATAGTACATCGGCTTCGGGTCGCGGTCGAAGCGGCGGGCCAGCTCCTCGGCATCGGCCTCGGTGCCGCGGATCTGCACCGGCAGCATGTGGCGCGACAGCACCGACAGCACCGGGTCCTCCGGGTTCGCCGGATCGACGACCTCGCAGATGGAACCGGACGTGTCGCAGAGAAAGCTGGTATAGCCGTACAGCTCCTCGGCCCGGCGCAGGAAGTGCACCGTGTCGAGCATGGCGTTGACCTCGGCGTCGCGGTGCTGGCGCTGGCGGCGGACGTATTCCTCGAAGGGGATGCCGCCCTTCGCCGGGTCGCCGGGCTTGCCCAGATAGGTCGACAGCGGCGCCAGGTTCTCGAAGGTCAGGTGCGAGCTGATATGCACCAAGTCGGTCAGCAACAGCTCGCGCAGGAACGGCACCTGCATGGCGGCGCGCTTGAAGTTGTCGGCGATGTGCTCGCCCATGTAGCGCGTGCCGATCCGGTAATCGACCGAGTAGTGGAACCACCGCCCCAACTGGCGCAGCATCCGCGCCGTCGAGGTCTTGCCGAGCCCCGACATGCCGAACAGCGCCACGGCGCGGCGCGGTGCGCTCATGTACTCGGCTCCGCTCTCGTAGATCATGCGTCCTCTCCCCGCGCCTCCCTGCGCCGCGTCCGCGACCGCGCCGGCACCGCGCCCGCGCCCGTCATTCCCGCGAAAGCGGGACTCTGCGACAGTTCAGGCAGACCCCACGCCTGCGCGGGAAAACGCCCCCTCCCGGCCGGACGCTGCTCTAGCACATCGCGCCGCGCTGTGAAGAGGGCGCGACTTGCGGCGAGGCAGGGGGCAGCACTACATTCAGGCATGCGACGGAGGCGCGCAATGGCCGCCGGCAAGGCCTACTTCACCCCCGACGAGATCCGCCCGCTGGCGCGGCGGTCGAACCTTATGGGCGCGGCGCTGGTGCTGCACTGCTGGGGCGTGATCGCCGCCGCCATCGCGCTCTTCGCGCTCTGGCCGAACCCGCTGACCTTCGTGCTGGCGGTCGATGCTCATCGGCTCGCGCCAGCTCGGGCTCGCCATCCTGATGCACGACGCGGCGCACAACGCGCTCTTCGCCTCGCGGGCGGCCAACGAGTGGGTCGGCCAGTGGCTCTGCGCCCGCCCGATCGGGGCGGACCTCGTCAGCTATCGCCGCTATCACCTGACGCACCACAAGTTCACGCAGACCGAGAACGACCCCGACCTGCGCCTCTCGCGCCCGTTCCCGACGACGCGGGCCAGCCTGATCCGCAAGTTCACCCGCGACCTGACCGGGCGGACCGGCATCAAGGAACGCTGGGCGCAACTGCGCATGACGATCCAGCTCGCCTGGGACCCGGACGCCATCGAGGGCGCCAACATGGCGCAGACCTTCAAGGCCGAGGATCTGCGGCCCACGCTGGCGGTCAACGCGGTGCTGTTCGCCGTGCTGTGGGCCGCCGGCGCCTGGTGGTGGTGGCCGGCCTTCTGGCTGCTGCCGCTGCTGACCTGGTTCCAGTTCGTCGTGCGGCTGCGCAACATCGCCGAGCACGGCGCGACCGAGTTCTCGGACGACCCGCTGAGGAACGTGCGCACGACGCGGGCCGGGCTGCTGATGGGTCTGCTGGTCGCGCCCTACTGGGTGAACTACCACCTCGAGCACCACCTGGTGATGCACGTCCCCTGCTGGCGCCTGCCGCGGCTGCACCGGCTGATGGTCGAGAAAGGCCACGAGCCCGAGATGGAGATCGCGCCCAGCTACTGGCACGTGCTCGGCCGCGTCGGCTGGTTCAACCGCGCCCCGGCCTGAGGCGCGCCCCCCTCACGCCCCCCGGCCCCCGTCGCGCGCCACGGCACCGCCCGGCCTGTCCACCCACCCACGGGCGATCGGGGGCCGCGGCGCGCTGGCGCGCGCGGGCGCTGATGTCACCGAAGGTTTCGGGGGCAAATGCCCGCGACGGTGCGGATTCCCCTGTCGGGCGGGGCGTCCGCCCTCCCCGGAGGGACGATTGCCCTCGGTGATTTCGGATCGTCGCATTAGCGACAGGTTAAGAAAGGATCGTCACCGAAGAGATTGCCGAACCGGTTTCCGAAAGAATTGCCCAAGTGATCGCCAATCCGCCGACCCCCCGACCCCCCGGCGCGCCCCCGGCGTCAGATCTTCACGCCCGGCGGGGTGGCCAGCAGGGCGCGCTCGGTGATCCAGGGATTGACGGCGACGGCTTCGCGGAGCGCCTTCTGGCCCAGCACGGCGCGGCCCTGGCGGAGCAGCGTCAGCGCCTTCCCGGCCAGCGCCCCGAAATGGCGCGGCTCAAGCTCCAGCGTGCGGTCGAGATCGGCCATGCGCGGCGTCGTAATCGCCCGCCAGGAAGCGGGCGAAGGCGCGCTGGTTCCAGCCCTCGGGGTACAGCGGACAGTAGGCGATCAGCTCCGAGAACAGGCGGTCGGCCTCGGCATAGTCGGCCTCCCGCAGGCGCCGCTTGCCTGTATCCAGCGAGGTCCTGCGCGGTCTCGTCCGGCGCGACGTGCCACGAGCGCCAGATGCTGTCGGCGGCCTCGCGCCCGAGCATCTCGTTCGGCGCGGTCTTCAGCGCCTCGAAGAACGGCGCGCGCTCGGCGGCAAGCGCCGCGGCGTCCTGCACCGGGCACTCCCCGGCCAATGCCGGCAGCGCCGGCAGGGCGATGAGCAGGGACAGCAGGCGGCGCATCGGCAAAGTATGATCGCGTGACCGAGGCGGCGCAAGCCGCCCCCGGACACGCGGCCGCCGGGCCGGCGCCCGGCGCCAGGCCTACTTCTTCGCCGCCTTCGCCCGCTCGATCGCCTCGACGATCATCTCGCGCGCCCGCTCGGCATTGCCCCAGTTCTCGACCTTGACCCACTTGCCGGGCTCGAGATCCTTGTAGTGCTCGAAGAAGTGGTCGATCTGCATCCGGGAGATCTCGGGCAAGTCATCGAAATCATGGATATTTTCCCACCGCCGCGTGATGTGGCTCGACGGCACGGCGACGATCTTCTCGTCCTTGCCCTTCTCGTCGGCCATGACCAGCACGCCGACCGGCCGGCAGTTGATCACCGCGCCCGGCACTACGGGCCGCGTGTTGGCAACCAGCACGTCGATCGGGTCGCCGTCCTCGCTCAGCGTGTGCGGGACGAAACCGTAGTTCCCCGGATAGCGCATCGGCGTGTAGAGGAACCGGTCGACGAACAGCGTGCCCAACTCCTTGTCCATCTCGTACTTGATGGGCTCACCGCCGAGCGGCACCTCGATGATGACGTTGACGTCCTCCGGCGGCTTCCTGCCGATCGGGATGGCTTCGAGGCGCATGCGTCCCCCTCGCTGTGATGTGGTTCGGGGGAGGGCTTATGCTGCAGCGCACACGAAATCAAGGCCGGTCAGGCGGCGCCACGGCAATCTTCCCGCGACGTCGCCGTGGCTCCGGCGAGACCGAGGCAGGCGAGCGCCGACAGGAGCAGCGACAGGCCCGCAGGGAGAGGGATCCTGGAGGGCGAGATCGGGTCGTTCGTTACCAGCACGGCAAGGTCCATGTCGCGGCCGTCGGGCCTGAGGATGCCGCGGGAATCGATCAGGTCGGTGTTCGGCGAGGGGGTGCCGGCGAACCTGACGAGGCCACGGCTGCCGGCGCTGGAGAACCCGATCGAGTAGGTGCCTGCGGCCAGCGTGCCGAGCGCGGAGAAGTCGACGATCCACAGCCCCTCGAAGCCGGAGAAAAGCGGGAAGGTCTGCGAGTCCAGCATCGTCCCCGAGACCGAGGCGCCGGAAAAGAGCCCGACCGTCAGGTCGAAGCTCGGGGACGCGCTTCTGTTGACGTCGGCGACCATGCCACCGGCTTTCAAATTGGCGGTGGGCGAGGGGAGAACGAACGTCTGTCCGATCGGCTCGGCCTGGTGCGGCGCGGGATAGGTGCCCATCGTCAGCCCACCGAACGCCCCCGGCGTCGTGTCGAGGAACGTCGTGGCACTGGCTACGGTGGACAGGCCCAGTAGCGCTGCGGCCAAAAGGAAACGGTTGAACAACTCAACCTCCAGTATACATCCCTATAGACATACACCAGACTAACGCCCCCTTTTGGCGAACTCAATCAAGAAGGGCAATCCGCAGCGATTTGCGCGCGACACGCGAATTTCGGCGTGCCACGCTGCCGACTCTCAGCCGCCGTGCGACAGCACGGCGACCAGCAGCAGCGCCACGATATTGGTGATCTTGATCATCGGGTTGACGGCCGGCCCGGCGGTGTCCTTGTACGGGTCGCCGACCGTGTCGCCCGTCACCGCCGCCTTGTGCGCCTCCGAGCCCTTCTCGTGCAGGACGCCGGCGCGGTCGGTGTAGCCGTCCTCGATCACCTTCTTGGCGTTGTCCCAGGCGCCGCCACCCGAGGTCATCGAGATGGCGACGAAGAGCCCCGTGACGATGACGCCCAGCAGCATGGCGCCGAGCGCCGAGAAGGCGGCGTCGCGCCCGGCGATCCAACCGACCACGTAGAAGCAGAAGATCGGCGAGAGCACCGGCAGCATCGAGGGGATGATCATCTCCTTGATCGCGGCCCGCGTCAGCATGTCGACCGCCCGGCCGTAGTCAGGCCGCTCGGTGCCCTCCATGATGCCCGGCTTTTCGCGGAACTGGCGCCGGACCTCCTCGACGACCGAGCCGGCGGCGCGGCCGACGGCCGTCATGGCGATGCCGCCGAACAGAAAGGGCAGAAGGCCGCCGAAGAACAGGCCGGCGACCACGTAGGGGTTCGACAGCGAGAAATCGACGACGAGCCCGTGGAAGTAACTGGCCGGCGCAGCGTTCGCCGCGAAGTACTGCAGGTCGGCCGTGTAGGCCGCGAACAGCACCAGTGCGCCCAGGCCCGCCGAGCCGATGGCGTAGCCCTTGGTCACGGCCTTGGTGGTGTTGCCGACGGCGTCGAGCGCGTCGGTGGTGTTGCGCACCTCCTCCGGCAGGCCCGCCATCTCGGCGATGCCGCCGGCGTTGTCGGTGACCGGGCCGAAGGCGTCGAGCGCGACGACGAAGCCGGCCAGCGCCAGCATGGTCGTGACGGCGATGGCGATGCCGTAGAGCCCGGCGAGCTGGTAGGTCGAGATGATACCGGCGATGATGACCAGCGCCGGCAGGGCGGTGGCTTCCAGCGAGATTGCCAGGCCCTGGATGACGTTGGTGCCGTGCCCGGTGATCGATGCCTCGGCGATCGAGCGGACCGGGCGGTAGCCGGTGCCGGTGTAGTACTCGGTGATGACGATGATCAGCGAGGTGACGATCAGCCCGATCACGCCGCAGCCGAACAGCGCCAGCGCGGTGAACTCGACGTTCGGCGCGACGAAGACGGTGGCCATGCCGTCCGGGAACATGAACATCGTCAGCGGGTAGAGCGCGATCAGCGACAGCACGCCGGTGACGATGAAGCCCTTGTAGAGCGCGCCCATGATCGAGCCGCTGGCGCCGAGCTTCACGAAGAACGTGCCGATGATCGAGGTGATGACGCAGACCGCACAGATGGACAGCGGGTAGAGCATGACCGCGGTGCCGAGGTCCGACTGCGAGAAGTAGATCGAACCCAGCACCATCGTCGCGACGACGGAAACCACGTAGGTCTCGAAAAGGTCGGCCGCCATGCCGGCGCAGTCGCCGACATTGTCGCCCACATTGTCGGCGATGGTCGCCGGGTTGCGGGGGTCGTCCTCGGGGATGCCGGCTTCGACCTTGCCGACCAGGTCGCCGCCGACGTCTGCGCCCTTGGTGAAGATGCCGCCGCCGAGCCGCGCGAAGATCGAGATGAGCGAGGCGCCGAAGCCCAGCGCCACCAGCGCGTCGACCACGGTGCGGTCGCCGGGCTGGATGTCCATCCCGAGCGTCAGGATGCAGTAGTAGACCGAGACCCCCAGCAGGGCGAGGCCGGCGACGAGCAGACCCGTGACCGCGCCCGAGCGGAAGGCGACGGCCAGCCCCTCGCCCAGGCTGCGCGACGAGGCCTGGGCCGTGCGCACATTGGCGCGGACCGAGACCAGCATCCCGATGAAGCCGGCGGTGCCGGACAGCACCGCGCCGATCAGGAAGCCGATGCCGACCAGCAGGCCCAGCAGCCACCAGATGATCGCGAAGATGATGACGCCGGCGATGGCGATGGTGGTGTACTGGCGCGTCAGGTAGGCCTGCGCGCCCTCCTGGATGGCGGCGGCGATCTCCTGCATCCGGGCGTTGCCGGCGTCGGCCGCCATGACCGAGCGGATCGCCCAGACGCCGTAGACGATCGACAGCGCTCCGCAGAATATGATGAACCAGATCACGAAATTCCCCCTCGATGCCTTGGCCGGTTATTTTTGTGCGCGTCCGTGTCCGTCAGGGACAGACCGTGACGCGCGGCCGGTTTTTCCCCGCTGTTTTGGTAAGCAGCCAAATCGCCAGTTGTCCAGCGCCGGCTTGGCCGTCCCGGTGTCGGCCCGTCGGCAGGGCTCGCAAGCATTCCCGCGCAAGGCCCTGGCCGCGGGGAAGACATGATTGTCGGGATCGAGGTGCCGCGATCGGGCCGCCGCGGCGAGCGCGGCCGGCCTGCGGTCGATCGGAAGTTGCCCGTCAGACGATGCCGCGCGCGCGGAGGTCGGCGATCGCTGCGCCGTCCAGGCCAAGCTCGCCCAGCATTGCGTCGGTGTCGGCGCCCAGGGCCGGTCCGGCGCGCCGGGGCGCCTCGGTGCCCGGTACGCGCACCGGGCCGCGCAGCATCCGGACGGGGGCCACACCCTCGAACTCGGCGATGCGGTCGGAGTCGCGGACGAACGGGTTCTGCAGAGCCTGCTCGACGTCGAAGACCGGCGCGCAGGGGACGGCGCCCTGCAGATGGGCCAGCCACTCGGCGGTCGTGCGCCGGGCGAACTCGGCGTCCAGCAGGGCGTTCAGCTCGGCCTTGTTGGCGAGCCGGTCTGCGAAAGCGGGTAAAGCGCGGGTCGGTGCCCCAGTCCGGGTGCCCCAGCTTCTCGGCCAGCACCGGCCAGAACACCTCCTTGTTGCACATGATGAAGAGCCACCCGTCCGCTGTCGGGTAGAGCTGGCTCGGCACCAGCGAGGGGTGCCCGCCGCGCGGCTCGCGCCCCTGCACGTGGCCCGAGTTCAGATACCAGGTGGCGAGGTAGCCGACATTGTGCAGCGCCGTGTCGAAAAGCGACGTGTCGACGTCCATGCCCTTGCCGGTCGCGCGGGCGCCGATGACGGCGGTGGCGAGTCCGAAGGCGGCCATCAGGCCGGTCATCATGTCGACGACCGAGAGGCCGAAGCGGGCAGGGGGGCCGTCCGGCTCTCCCGTGACGCTCAGGTATCCGGCCTCGGCCTGCATCAGGTAGTCGAAGCCGGGCCACGACGCGCGCTCGCCCTCGCGGCCATAGGCCGAGAGGTGGGCGCAGACGATCCGAGGGTTCACCTGCCCGAGCGCCGCGTAATCGAGTCCGAGCTTCGCCGGCTGGTGGCCGCGCAGGTTGTCGAGCACGGCGTCCGCGGTCTCGACCAGCTTCAGGAACAGCGCGCGGCCCTCGGGCGCCTTGAGATCGAGCGTGACCGAGCGCTTGTTGCGGTTGAAGCTGTGGAAGAACTGGCTGGAGCCGTCGGGCATGAAATGCGGGCCGACACCGCGCGCCATGTCGCCGCCGTCGGCCGGGTTCTCGATCTTGATGACCTCGGCGCCCATGTCGGCCAGCAGCATGGTGCCGAAGGGGCCGGCGCCGTACTGCTCGACCGCGAGGATGCGGAGGCCGGTGAGCGGGAGGGGCATCAGGCGCGTGCTGCCGAGAGCGCAACCCCCGCGAAGGCGGGGGTCGCCGGGTGCCTAAGCCGAGGATTCCCGCCTTCGCGGGAATGACGGCGGGGCGGACAGGACACGCGGCATCGTCACACCGGGTTCTTCTCGATCAGCCGCTTGGCAATGAGAAGGCGCTGGATCTCGTTCGTGCCCTCGCCGATGCACAGCAGCGGCGCGTCGCGGTAGAGGCGCTCGACCAGGAACTCCTTGGAATAGCCGTAGCCGCCGTGGATGCGCATCGCCTCGGTGGCGTTCTCCAGCGCCGCCTCGGTGGCGAAGAGCTTGGCCATGCCGGCCTCGTAGTCGGCGCGCTCGCCGCGCTCCAGCGTGGCGGCGGCCTTCTCGGTCAGGAGGCGCGCCGCCTCGACGCGGGTCGCCATGTCGCCGAGCTTGAGCGCGATCGCCTGGTGCTGGTGGATCGGCTTGCCCATCGTCTTGCGCTGCTGCGAATATCGCACCGCCTCGTCCAGCGCCGCCTGCGCGACCCCGACGCCGCGCGCCGCGACGTTGACGCGGCCGAGCTCCAGCCCGGCGATGGCGGCCTTCATGCCGTTGCCCTCGCCGCCGATCAGGTTGAAGCCGGGCAGGCGGAAGTCGTCGAAGATCAGCTCGGCCGAGTCGATCCCCTTGTAGCCGAGCTTCTCCAGCTTCTTCGAATGCGCGGAAGCCCTCGCCCTTCTCGGCGATGAACAGCGTCATCCCCTTGTGGCGCGGCTCGGCTTTCGGGTCGGTCTTGGTCAGGACGGCGAAGGCGGTGCCGTGGATGCCGTTCGAGATCCAGGTCTTGGTGCCGTTGATGACGTACTCGTTGCCGTCGCGCCGGGCCTGGGTGCGGATCGCCTGCAGGTCGGTGCCGCAGTCGGGCTCGGTCAGCGCCAGGCCGCCCCGCGTCTCGCCGGTGGCGAAGCGGGGCAGGAATTCCCGCTTCTGCTCCTCGTTGCCCATGCGCGCCACGATGTGCGCCATGATGAGGTGCGAGTTGATGATGCCCGAGACCGACATCCAGACCCGCGCGATGCGCTCGATGATCTTGGCGTAGGTGACGGGGCCGAGGCCGAGGCCGCCGTACTCCTCGGGGATGATGGCGCCGAAGAGGCCGAGCGCCTTCATCGCCTCGACGATGTCCTCGGGGTATTCGTCGGCCGCTTCCAGCCGGTGCGCATGGGGCGCGACCTCGCGGGCCAGGAAGCGGTCGACGGAGTCGAGGACCAGCCGCTCCTGCTCGGCGCGCTCCTCGCGCCGACGTGTCGTCGAGCATGTCAGCCACCGAAGGCGGCCAGCGCGTCGACGGCGCGCGGCGCGCCGTCGAGCGTCAGCATGGCCTTCTCCATCGCCGCGACCCGGTCGGCCCCGGTGGCGAGCGCCGGCGTTCTCGCGGTACTTGGCGACGATCTCGCCATTCGTCAGCGGGCGGTCGGCGGCGCCGCGGTTGACCGGCTCGTCATGGGTCAGCACGGTGCCGTCGTCCAGCGTGATCGCCAGCCGGCCGGAGTAGGCGGCCGGGAACGGGCCGTCGCCATAGGCCGCGCAGGTCGTGCGGTCCATCAGGGCGTGCACCTCCGTATCGGCCAGGTAGTCGGGCTCCAGCTCGGCCAGGCCGAGCCGCCCGTGCTTCAGCGCGGTCGCGACCAGGAAGTGCGTCGAGAACTTGGCGTCGTAGTCGTTGCGCGGCCGGCGCTTGTTGGCCTCGGGCTCGCAGATCGTCTTGTGGACCTCCTGCGGCACCGCGGCCTCGATCGAGGCGATGCGGTCGAGCGGCGCGCGATCTCGCAAAGCGAGCGCGGCGTCGATGACGCCATGCGTGAAGTGGCAGGTCGGGAAGGGCTTGATGGCGGTCAGCATCAGCTCCCACCGCTCGCCCAGGCCGTCAGTCATCTTCGTCAGGTCCACCCAGTCGGTGAACTTGCCGCCATAGATGTTGAAGAGGCCGAAGCGGCCGTCATAGGGCCGGGTCGCGCCGACAAAGCCCTCGCGCGCCAGCGCGCAGGCGGTGATCGCCGAGGACGCGGCCCAGACCGGGATGGAAGCGCTTGTTCCATGCGCCGTCCTCCAGGAACTCCATCGAGCCGGCGGCCATCGAGACGGCCAGCCCCTGCGCATGCGCCAGCTGCGCCTCGTCCAGCCCCATCAGCCGGCCCGCGGCCAGCACGCAGCCGAAGATGCCGACGATGCCCGTCGGGTGAAAGCCGACCTGGTGGAACGCGCCCTTGGCGCACATGCCGATGCGGGTCGCCGTCTCCATGCCGATGACGTAGGCCGTGACGGCCTCGCGCCCGGTGGCGCCGGTCATCGCCGAGGCGGACAGCACGGCCGGCAGGATCGAGGCGGTCGCGTGGACGATGCCGGCGACATGCGTGTCGTCGTAGTCGAGACCGTGGCAGAGATAACCGTTCATCGTCGCGGCGTCGCGCGCCGACAGGCGGGCGTCGTAGCCGAAGACCGGCACGTCGCCGCGATCGCCCAGCGATTTCAGCCCGCGCAGGACGGGCTCGGCGAACGGGTACTGCGTCGAGGCCAGCGCGATGCCGGCGGCGTCGAGCATGTGGTGAACGGCGCGGGTGCGCACCTCGGCCGGGATGTCGGCGTGCCGCAACCCGTGGGCAAAGGCGGCGAGCCGGTCCGTCAGGGGCATATCGGCGCGGATGTCGGTCTGGACGTTCATGGCGTTTCCTCCGTTGAGCGCGACGGCACCAGGCTGTTGCGCTTGAAGCTGAGGACGACGGTGCCGTCCTGCTTGTATCCCTCGGTGGCGGTCGTGACGATGCCCTGGCCGGGGCGCGATTTCGATGCGCGCACGGCCAGCACCTTGGTCCGCGCGTAGAGCGTGTCGCCGACGAAGACGGGAGCGGTCAGCCGCACCTCGTCCCAGCCGAGGTTGGCGATCGCCCGGGCCGAGACGTCGTCGACGGTCAGCCCGGTGACGATGGCCATCGTCAGCGTCGAGTTGACCAGCTCCTGTCCGAACTCGGTGCCGGCGGCATAGGCGGCGTCGCAATGCGCCGGGTGGCGGTTCATCGTCAGCAGGCTGAAATGGATGTTGTCGGCCTGGGTGATCGTCCGGCCGGGGCGGTGCTCGTAGACGTCGCCGGGCGAGAAGTCCTCGAGCGCCCGACCGTAGCGGGCGACGTGGACCCTGCCGCCGGGATCTGGTGCGAGGGTGCTGGAAGCGTCGGTCATGCGGCGCCTTCTAGCACGAGTCCGCCGGTTCGCGGGACAGCAGCGTGATTTGCTGCATCACATGGGCGATGCCGATGGCGTCCGCCGCGGCCGGCGCTCAGAGATACCACTCGTATTCGCGGGGCAGGATCGCGGCCATGAAGGCATCGAACTCGCTCCGCTTGGCGTGGACATAGGCGTCGACATAGCGCTGGCCGAAATAGTCGGGCAGGACGGCGGCGCGCTGCATGGCATCCAGCGCCGACCAGAGCGTGACGGGGACGGTCGGGTCGAGGGCTGCGCCGGCGTTCCCGGTGGCCGGCTCGGTCGGTTCGAGCCGGCGGGCGATGCCGTGATGCGCTGCGGCCAGCGCGGCGGCCGTGACCAGATAGGGGTTCGCCTCGGCGCCGCCGGCGCGGTGCTCGATGCGGCGGCCGGGGCCATCGCCGGCGGGCACGCGGAAGGCGACCGATCGGTTGTTCTCGCCCCAGTCCAGCGTGACGGGGGTGAACTGGTCGGGCGCGAAGCGGCGGTAGGCGTGCAGGTTGGGGGCGAAGACGGCCATCGTCTCGGGCAGCATCGCCTGCATCCCGGCGACGGCATGGCGGATCAGGCGCGCGCCCTCGGGGCCGGCGAAGGCGTTCCCGCCCGTCGCGTCGGCAAGGCTGAGGTTGACCTGGCAGCCGCTGCCCGAGCCCTCGGCGTAGGGCTTCGACATGAAGGTCGCGTCGTAGCCGGCGACGCGAGCCGCGGCCGTGACGGCGCGGCGGAGGAGCGCCGCCTCGTCCGCGGCGCGCAGCGCGTCGGCGCGGTGGCCGAGGTTTATCTCGAACTGACCGGGGCCGTACTCCTTCGAGATCGCCGTCACCGGCAGGCCCTGCGCCCGGCAGGCGGAGAGGATGGCGTCGAGCACCGGCGCGAACTCGTCGAGCGCCGCCATGCCGAACACGTTGCCCGCCGCGCTGGCGCGCCCGGTGACCGGCGAGCGCGGCGGCTGCGGGGCGCCGTCCTCGGCGCGGGCGGTGTCGACCAGGTAGAATTCGAGCTCGAGCGCAACCACCGGCGTCAGGCCCAGCCCTGCAAAGCGGTCGACGACCGCGCCGAGAATCGTGCGCGGCTCGTACCAGAGGAGCGCGCCGTCCGGCTCCTCGAAGCGCATCAGGCATTGCGCGCGCGGCTCGGTCGACCAGGGGACGGGCGCCAGCGTGCCGGGGACCGGGCGGCAGGGGGCGTCCGGGTCGCCGTCCGAGAAGCCGAGGCCGGCGGTGTCCCAGCAGGTGCCCTGCGCGTCGGTCAGCTGCATGGCGGCGCACATCGTGGTGCCCTCGGCATAGAGGCCGGGCAGGTCGGCGACGGGCAGGCGCTTGCCGAACGCCTTGCCGTTCAGATCGATCAGGAAGGCGTCGACCTCGCGCGTGTCCGGGTGCTTCGCCAGCCATGCGGTGGCTTCGTCCGCACCCGATGCCGCCCGTTCCGCCGCCGCCCGTTCCGATGCCGCCCGTTCCGACGCCGCCCGTTCCGACGCCGCCCGTTCCGACGCCGTCGGTCCCGTCGCTGTCTGGTGCGTCATCATGCGCGTCCCTTCCTCGCATCCTGTCGGGGCACTCTGCCGGGGTGCTGCCTGCGCGCCAAGCACGAAGGCGGCCGGGGCCGGGGGTGCGAGGCCGACCGGTGGCGTCCCGGTTCCGCTCGCACGGCGCGGCCGCATGACCAATGGCCTGCACACCGACCGTCTGTCATGGTGCACCGGCAGGGCCGCGGCTCTCTGCCGTGGTCCGGGCTCCGCCGCAAGCCTTTCGGAGATCATCCCATGCGCTTTCGGCTCGGCTGCTCGATCGACTACGCCTTCCCCCAACCAACGCCGATGATCGTGATCCTGAACGTGCACTACTCGCGCTTCGGAGACCTCGAGCGGCCGGACTATCTGACCAGCGAGCCGGCGGTGCCGATTGCCAGCTATCGCGACGGGTTCGGCAACTGGTGCAACCGGCTGGTGGCGCCGGCCGGAGCGTTCCGGCTGGGCACCGACGGCGTGCTGCGCGACGACGGCGCCAGCGACCCCGCCGATCCGGCGGCGGTGCAGCATCCGGTCGAGGATCTGCCGGCGGAAGTTCTCGTCTACCTGCTGGGCAGCCGGTACTGCGAGACGGACCTCTTGTCCGAGGAAGCCTGGCGGCTGTTTTCGGGCACGCCGCCCGGATGGGCGCGGGTGCAGGCGATCTGCGACTTCGTGCACAACCATGTCGTCTTCGGCTACGAGAATGCGCGGGCGACGCGGACGGCGGCCGAAACCCTGCGCGAAGGCCGCGGCGTCTGCCGCGACTACACGCACCTGGCGGTGGCGCTCTGCCGGGCGATGAACATCCCGGCGCGCTACTGCACCGGCTATGTCAGCGACATCGGCCTGCCGCCGCCCTACGCGGCGATGGACTTCGCCGCCTGGATGGAGGTCTGGCTGGGCGGCCGGTGGTGGGTCTTCGACCCGCGCAACAACGGCAAGCGCATCGGCCGGGTGCTGATCGCGCAGGGCCGCGACGCCGCCGACGTGCCTCTGACGCACACCTTCGGGGCGAACACGCTGACCGGGTTCAGGGTCTGGATCGACGAGGCGGAGGCGCCGTAACCGGCGACGGATCAGGTGCCGGCGGTCAGCAGCGCCTCCAGCCAGTCGTTCGCCTCGCCGAGCCGCGGGGCGGCGCCCCGGTCGGGGCGGTCGGGGCGCTCGCCGTCAAGGCGGAGCGGCAGGCCGAAGAAGTCGAGCCCGCCGGCGTGGCGCTTGATGCCGATCGCCTCGGTCTGCGGATGCGCGGCGACCTGGGCCATGTCCTGCACCGGCGCGTGCGGGACGCCGGCGGCATCCAGCGCGGCCGAGAGCTCGGCTATGCTGCGCTGCACAGTCTGGCCCTCCAGCAGCGGGATCAGGATACGCCGGTTCTGGACGCGTTGCGGGTTGTGCAGGAAGCGCTCGTCGTTGGCCCAATCCGGTTGGCCGAGCGTGCGGCAGAGCCTGGCGAACAGGCTGTCGTTTCCGGCGGCGATCATCAGCTCGCCATCGGCGCACTGGAAGATCTGGTAGGGGCAGATCATCACCGTGCCGGAGCCCGCCTTGCCGGGCGACCGTCCGGTGGCGGACAGGATGGTGACGAAATACATCATCCAGCCGAGCGCCGTCTCGAAGAGCGCCGTATCAACCGTTGCGCCCCGCCCGGTCTGCGCGCGCCGCAGCAGGGCGGCGAGGACGCCAATGACGACCCACATGCCGGTGCCGCAGTCTATGATCGAGGGACCGGTGCGGATGGACGGCTGGCCGGGGTGGCCGGTGACGGTCATCAGCCCGGCGAAGGCCTGCATCAACGGGTCGTAGCCGGGCTTCTCGGCCAGCGGCCCGCGATCGCCGAAGGCGTGGATGTTGACGTAGACCAGCCGCGGGTTCAGCCCGCGCAGCGCCTGATCGTCGAAGCCGAGCTGGCGGGCCAGGCCGGGCTTCTGGTTCTGGATGACGACGTCCGAGATGGCGGCGAGGCGCTTCAGAGACTCGCGGCCTTCGGTGGACTTCAGGTCGAGCGTGACCGAGCGCTTCAGCCGGTTCAGCGCGTGGAAGGTCGGCGAGGTGCCGGAGTCCCCGACCGGGTCGCCCCAGGCCCGCGCGTCGTCTCCGGCGCCCGGGCGCTCGACCTTCACCACCTCGGCGCCGAGCTCGGCCAGCACCAGCGCGGCATAGGGCGCGGCGACCGAGTGGCCGATCTCGATCACCCGGATGCCGTCCAAGGGGAGCTGCATGGCGAATTCCTTCCGCGCCGGGGTGTCGGCCCGGGTTCTCGGCGTCGGGCGGGCGGGGGTCAAGCCACGGACGTGATGAGCACAGGGTCCGAGCACGGGCACGAGCACGGGCCGGCGGTCCTGGCGGACGCGCGCCGGGGGCGCGCGGAGACATGCCCCCCGACACGCGCATCCGCGCGCGCCGGGGGCCCGTGGGGCCTCGGCCGTGGCGTGGGCTGGGGTAGAGAGGGCGCGGAAGGGTGCTGGGGAAGGCCGGACGCGGGCGTCCGGCCGGGCGCGAGCATGGGCGAGTCGGCGAGGGCGTCAAGGACAGGCCGGCTGCGCCGGTGCTGCGCATCCTTGACCCCCTCGCCAACTCGCCCGCGGGTTTAGGGATGGAAGGGAGCGGATGGAAGGGAGCGGATGGACGGGGCGCGGTGCGGCGCCTGCTGGAGGCTGGCGGCTCGGCTAGGTCGCCTCGTAGCGCAGGATCGGGCGGCGCGGCAGGCGGCGGGCGACCTCGACGAAGCCCGCCTCGCGGAAGGCGGCCATCGAGCCGAGGAAGAGGTCCCACGTGCTGATCTTCTCGCTGTCGACCGGGTAGGCCTCGATCACGGTCGCGCCATGCGTCACCGCGTGCGCGACGGCGCCGCGGATCAGCGGGCGCATAAGGCCCTGGCGGCGGTATGCCTTGGCGACAACGAAGCAGTTGAGCGCCCAGACCGGGCTGTCATCGACCGGCGCCAGCGGCTTTGACCGGCGGAGGCGGTCGAAATCGGTGCGGGGCGCGATGCCCGCCCAGCCCGCCGGGATGTCGCCGGCATAGGCCAGCACGCCGGGCTCGAGCCCGCCCATGACGCGGTCCTGCAGGACGTGCCGGTTGCCTTCGCCCCAGCCGGCCTTGAAGTCGCGGTTCGGCAGGTACCAGTAGGCGCACCAGCAGCGACCGGCATCGGCGCAGTCGCGGAAGACGCGCTCGACGTCCGCCCAGCGGCCGGGCGTGGCGGGGCGGATGGTGACGGCTGGCTCGGCCATGCGCCGACGCTATCGCCCTTCTGATCGCGCCGCCAGTGGCGCGGGCGGCGCCGCTTCGCTACAAGCCGCGGACAGGAGGAACCATGGAATACAGCACGCTGACGGTCGCGCACGAGGACGGGGTCATGGTCGTGACGCTGAACCGCCCAGAGGTCCTGAACGCCATGAACACGGCGATGATGGAGGACCTGCGGGCGCTGCTCACCGCGCTCTACGTCGAGCCGGACCAGGCACGCGTCGTGGTGCTGACCGGCGCGGGCGAGCGCGGCTTCTGCCCCGGCGCCGACCTGAAGGAGCGCGACGGCATGTCGGACGCCACCTGGCGTCGCCAGCATGCCATCGTCGAGCAGTTCATCCGCGCCATGTTCGTCTGCCCGGTGCCGATCATTGCCGCCGTCAACGGCGTGGCGATGGGCGGCGGCGCCGAGATCGCGCTGGCCTGCGACTTCATCTATGCCGCCGATCACGCCCGCTTCGCCTTTCCGGAGGTGACGCGCGGCATCATGCCCGGCGCCGCCGGGCCGCAGAACCTGCCGCGCGCCGTTGGCGTGCGCCGGGCGAAGGAAATCATCCTGACCGGCCGGCCATTCTCGCGCGCAGGAGGCGCACGACTGGGGCATGGTCAACCGCGTCCTGCCACTGGCCGAGCTGATGCCGGCGGTGATGGAGACGGCGCGCGCCATCGCCGGGAACGCTCCCGTCGGCGTGCGCTCGGCCAAGGCGGCGATCGAGAAGGCGACCGAGCTGGACCGCGCCACCGGCTACGACTTCGAGATCGCCGTCTACGGCGCCACCATCGGCACCGAGGACCGGCTCGAGGGCGTGCGCGCCTTCAACGAGAAGCGCAAGCCCGTGTTCCGGGGGCGGTGATGCGGATCGGGCTCGCCCTCTTCCCGGGTCTCTGCCAGCTGGACATGACAGGCCCGCACGAGGTGATGGCCCGCTACCCCGGCGCCGAGGTCTCGGTCGTGGCCGCGACCATGCAGGCGGTGAAGACCGACCGCGGCCTGACGATCCGGCCCGACTGCAACCTGCACTCGGCGCCGCAGTTCGACGTCTTCGTGATGCCCGGCGGGCCGGGCCAGCAGGCGCTGATGGAAGACCGGGGCTGGCACGAGTTCCTGATCGAGCAGTCGCGCGCGGCGCAGGTGATGATGGGCGTCTGCACAGGCTCGCTGGTGCTGGGCGCGGCGGGGCTGATGCAAGGCTACAAGGCGACGACGCACTGGTCCTGCCACGAGTTGCTGGCGCTGCTGGGCGCCGAGCCGGTCAACGAGCGCGTCGTCATCGACCGCGACCGCGTGACGGCGGCGGGCGTGACCAGCGGCATCGACGGCGCGCTGGTGCTGGCGCAGCACCTGTTCGGCCGCGAGGTGGCCGAGCGCATCCAGCTGGGCATGGAATACGCCCCCGCGCCGCCGACGACCGCCGGCCACCCGTCGGTTGCGCCCGGGGCGCTGGTCGCCGACATGCGGGAGAAGGGCGCCGGGCTCCATGCCGCCCGGCGCGAGGCGTGCCTGGCGGCGGCGGCCCGGCTGGGCCTGCGCGCCCCCGGGGGAACGCCGCAGACAACCTGAGGAGAGTGCATGATGCGTGATGTCCTGGTTCGCGATGTCGGCCCGCGCGACGGGCTGCAGCTGGTGAAGACCGTGCTGCCGACGAAGACCAAGCTCGACTGGATCCGGGCCGACGTGGCCGCCGGTGTGCCGGAGATCGAGGTGTGCTCCTTCGTCCCCGCCCACGTCATCGCCCAGTTCGCCGACGCGGTGGAGGTCGCGACCGAGGCGGCGAAGATGCCGGGCTACGAGCCCTCGGCGCTGACGCCGAACCCGAAGGGGGCCGAGATCGGCTTTCGCACCGGCATCGGCAAGATCAACTACGTCATGTCGGTCAGCGAGAGCCACAACCAGCAGAACGTGCGCCGCACGCGGGCCAAGTCGCTCGAGGGCTTCCGCCGCATCATCGCGACCCGCAACGAGCAGGCGCCGGGCGTGAAGATCGGCATCGGGCTGGCGACCTCGCTCGGCTGCACGATCGAGGGCCGGGTGCCCGAGGCCGAGACGCTGAAGCTGCTGGAGCAGGTCCTCGAGGCCGGCGCCGACGAGGTGATGCTGCCCGACACGGTGGGCTACGCCTCGCCGACGCAGGTGCGCTCGCTGTTCCGCAAGGGGCTGGAGATCGCCGGCGACGTGCCGATCTGGTCGCACTTCCACGACACGCGCGGCCTGGGCCTCGCCAACGCACTGGCGGCGCTGGAGGTCGGCTGCACGCGCTTCGACGCCTCGCTGGCGGGCCTCGGCGGCTGCCCGTTCGCGCCGGGCGCGACGGGCAACATCGTGCTCGAGGACCTGGTCTTCCTGCTCGAATCCGAGGGGCTGAAGACCGGCATCGACGTCGAGAAGCTGCGCCCCGCGCGCGAGCTGGTCGAGGCGGCGCTGCCCGACGAGCCGAAATACGGCCAGGTGCTGCGCGCCGGGCTGCCGAAGGGGTTCGTGCCCGCGACCAGGGCGGCGTGATCGCCTTCGCCCTCACGGTTTCGCCGGTTCTCGCCCTGCGGGTGGGGGCCGGCCGGCGTGCCGCAGGACAACGGGGAGTTGAGCCATGAAGGATACCGACGGCCTTTCCATGCCGCTCGACGACCCGTGGGGTGACATCCGCGACGGCGTCGCCAAGGTCTGCGAGCCCTTCGACAACGCCTACTGGACGAAGCTGGACGCGGCGTCGGAGTACCCGCACGCCTTCGTCGACGCGCTGACCGAAGCGGGGTACCTGGCCGCGCTGATCCCCGAGGAGTACGGCGGGGCAGGGCTGCCGATTGCGGCGGCCGGCGCAATTCTGGAGACGATCCACGCCAGCGGCAGCAACGCCGCTGCCTGCCACGCGCAGATGTACACGATGGGCACGCTGCTCCGGCACGGCTCGGCCGAGCAGAAGCAGAAATGGCTGCCCGGCATCGCGAGCGGCGATCTGCGGATGCAGGCCTTCGGCGTGACCGAGCCGACGACGGGCTCGGACACGACGCAACTGAAGACGAAGGCCGAGCTGCGCGGCAACAAGTATGTCGTGAACGGGCAGAAGGTCTGGACCAGCCGGGCCATGCAGTCCGACCTGATGCTGCTGCTGGCCCGCACGACGCCGGCGGGCGAGGTCAAGCGGCGCTCGGACGGCATATCGTGCTTCCTGGTCGACCTGCGCGAGGCTGTCGGCAACGGGATCGAGCTGCGCAAGCTGGACGCGATGATCAACCACAACTCGTGCGAGGTGTTCATCGACAACCTGGAAGTGCCGCCCGAGAACCTGATCGGCGAGGAGGGCAGGGGCTTTCACTACATCCTCGACGGCATGAACGCCGAGCGCATCCTGATCGCGCACGAGTCGCTGGGCGACTCCGCCTATTTCCTGCGCCGCGTGACCGAGTATGCCAGCGAGCGCGTCGTCTTCGGCCGGCCGATCGGCCAGAACCAGGGCATCCAGTTCCCGATCGCGCGCGCCTGGGCGCAGACCGAGGCCGCGAAGCTGCTGGTGCTGAAGGCGGCGACGATGTTCGACGCCGGCCGGCCCTGCGGGGCCGAGGCGAACACCGGCAAGATGCTGGCCTCCGAGGCCGCCTGGGCGGCGGCGGAGTCGGCGATGCAGACCTTCGGCGGATTCGCCTTCGCCCGCGAATACGGCATCGAGCGGAAATGGCGCGAGGCGCGGCTTTACCAGACGGCGCCGATCTCGACCAACATGATCCTGGCCTATATCGGCCAGCACGTGCTGGGGCTGCCGCGCAGCTATTGACGGAGCGCCCTGGCCCGCGCCGGCCTTCGCTCAGTCCTCGCCCGGCCGTTCCTTCCGCACCGAGGCGAAACGGCGAAGGACGTGCGCGAAGTCCTCGGCGCTTTCGGGCGGCCGTTCCGCGTTCCGGGGCTTCGGACCCTGTTCCTTCGGATTCTTCTCGCGCGGCTTTCGCGTCGCCGCAGGGGTCTTCGCTTTCGCCATGACACCTCCCCGAGACTCATGGATGCCGGACGGACTCTATCACGGATGGAGACCGGAGTGGGCGGTCACGCGCTTGCGGCACGCGCCGCCGCCAACCTAGAGTGCCGCACCTGACGCGAAGGGACCTGCCATGACCGAGACACCCCGTCGGCGCTTCGCCGCCGCCCTTGACCGCGGCGAGATGATCGTCGCGCCCGGCTGCTACGACGCCATGATGGCCAAACTGATCGAGCGGGCCGGCTTCTCCGCCTGCTACATGACGGGCGCCGGTACGGCCGCCTCGAACGGCTTCCCCGACTACGGCCTCCTGTCGATGAGCGAGATGGTGGCGAACGCCGCGCGGATCGCCTCGGCCGTCGACATCGCGGTGATCGCCGACGCCGACACGGGTTTCGGCAACGAGCTGAACGTCACCCGCGCCGTCCGCGAATACGAGCGCGCCGGGGTCGCCGCCATCCACATCGAGGACCAGGGTTTTCCGAAGAAGTGCGGCCACCTCGACAACAAGACCATCGTGCCCGCTGCCGAGTGGCTGGCGAAGATCCGCGCCGCCGCCGCGGCGCGCACCGACCGGGACTTCAAGATCATCGCCCGCACCGACACCAATGCCGGGATGGGCTTCGATGAGGCCGTCAGCCGTTCGAACGCGGCGCTGGAGGCCGGCGCCGACATCGCCTTCCTCGAGGCGCCGAAGACGCCCGAGGAGGTCGCGGCGGTGACGAAGCGCGTCAAGGGGCCGTGCCTCTTCAACCTCGTCATGCGCGGCAAGAGCCCGCCGGTCGACCTGGCCGGGCTCGCGTCCGCAGGCTATGCCGTCACGATCCTGCCGGACGTGCTGTGGCGCGAGATGGTCTCGGCCGCCGAGACGACGCTGGCCGGCATCGCCAAGGGCACGCTGCCGTCGCAATCCGAGGGCCTGACCGTGCGCGACCTGTTCGACCGCGTCGGCGCCGCCGACTGGGACCGGCTGCGCGACGCCTACGCCCAGCCGGCGAGGGCCGCCGAATGAGCCGCACCGCGCTCGTCACAGGGGCCGGCCAGAATATCGGCCGCGCCGTTGCCCTGGCGCTGGCCGCTGATGGCATGAACGTCGTCGTCAACGGCCTGTCGAACCGCGCCGCCTGCGACGAGACGGCCGCGGCCGTCGAGCAGGCCGGCCGCGAGGCGCTGGTCGTCATGGGCGACACGGGCGTCGCCGAGGACTGCCAGCGGCTGGCGCGCGAGGGCGTCGAGCGCTTTGGCCGCATCGACGTTCTGGTCCACAACGCCGCCATCCGCCCCTCGACGCCGTTCCTCGAGATGACCGAGGAGGACTGGCGCCGCGTGATGGACGTCAACCTGACCGGCTCGTTCTGGCTGGCGCAGGCGGTTTTGCCCGGCATGGTCGAGGCCGGCTGGGGCCGGATCGTGCTGTTCGCCGGCATGAACGCCATCCACGGCTACAGCGGCCGGGCGCATGTCTCGGTGTCGAAGCACGGCAACTGGGGGCTGGCGAAGGCGCTGGGCAAGGAGTTCGGGCCGAAGGGGATCACGGCGAACCTGGTCTCGCCCGGGCCGATCGCTTCGGAGCACGCCGACCGCTCGATGACCGATCACATCAAGGCGCAGGCCGGGCGCATCCCGGTCGGCCGGCTGGGCACGCCCGAGGAGGTCGCCGCGGCGGTCTCGCTGCTGGCCTCGGACAGGGGCGCCTTCATCAACGGCCAGATCATCCAGGTGAACGGCGGCGCCGAGACGTAGGGACGCCGCTCAGCGGCGGCGCCGGGTTTTCGGGGGAGCCGCAATCCCCGGACGGGCGGACGCGATGACGCGCGGATCTCCCGGCTTCCGGGCGGTCCGATGATCGGTCGGTCTCGTGATGGGAAGGGGCCTCGGCGCCCCCGGGGTCAGTTGCCGGGGCGTCTGCCCCCTGGCCTTGCGTGCCCGGGAATGTGGGCGCCATCGGCGCCGCGGCCCGGGTCTCGGATATCAAGCACGGCCGGCCGGCCGCGTCTGCCCTTGCGGGCGGGTGCGCCCCCGGTCTGCCAAACCGGGACGCCGTTTCGTGCGCGCACAGGAGGCGGTCGTCTCTCACCCGATCGCTTGCCCTGTGGGCCGAGGGGATACGCCTGCAATTTTAAGAAAATGTGTACAGGCGAGCGGTCGCTCGCCCGCGGGCATGGCTTGGCGGGGCAGACGCCCGTCGTGAGCAGTCTCGGAGCGTCGGGTCCAAAAGTCCCGCCGGGGCACGCAACCGCGGCCCCGGCGCGGGGCGCCTATTGCGAGCGCAGGCGCGGGTCGAGCGCGTCGCGGACCGCGTCGCCGAACAGGTTGAAGCCGAAGACGCCGAGCGAGATCGCGACGCCCGGCCAGATGGCGATCCACGGCTCGGTGCGGATGTAGGCCTGCGCGTTGCGCAGCATCAGCCCCCACGCCGGCAGCGGGTCCTGCACGCCAAGGCCGAGGAAGCTGAGCGAGGCTTCCAGCAGGATCGCCTGGCCGACGAAGGCCGTCAGCATGATCAGGAACGGCGCCATCACGTTCGGCGCCATGTGGCGCAGGATGATGCGCGCGTCCGAATAGCCGTTCGCCCGCGCCGCGTCGATATAGGGGATCTCGCGGATCGACAGCGCCGTCGAGCGCACGACGCGCGCGCAGCGCGGGATGAACGGGATCGTGATCGCGATGATGACGAAGTAGACCGAGTCCTCGGCCGACACCTGGAACGAGCGCGAGATCGACACGATGGCCAGCGCCATGACGATCAGCGGGAAGGCCAGGAAGACCTCGTTCACGCGCTCGAAGGCCAGGTCGATCTTGCCGCCCCAGTAGGCGGAGGCGACGCCCAGCACCATTCCCACCGTGGCGCCGACGATCGAGCAGCTGAACCCGACGAACAACGCCGTGCGCGACCCGGCGATGACGCGGCTGAGGATGTCGCGCCCGTACTCGTCCGTGCCCATCAGGTACGGCCAGCCCGGCGGCACGAACATCGCCGAATAGTCGCTCTCGACCGGGTCGTAGGGAACGACCCAGGGCGCCAGGATCGCCATGAGGATGTAGAGGATCACGACGATCGCGCCGGCGGTGCCGAGCGGCTGCTTGCGCGCGAAGGTTCGTGTCCGTTTCCAGAGCGACGGGCGCTCGCGCAGGTCCTCGAGCTCGCCGAATGCGGCCTCGGTGCGGACTTCGGAGGTCGTAACCATTACTGCGTCACCTGTCTCAACGGTAGCGGATGCGCGGATCGAGCCATCCGTAAAGGATGTCGATGAAGAAGTTGGTGAAGACGAAGACCAGCACGATGATCATGACGATCGCCTGGGTCATCGCAAAGTCGTTCAGCGTCACCGACTGGACCAGCAGACGGCCGAGGCCGTTCAGGTTGAACACCTGCTCGGTGACGACCAGCCCGCCCATCAGGAAGGCGAACTCGATGCCGATGATGGTGATGACCGGCAGCATGGCATTGCCGAGCGCGTGCCGGTTGATGATCAGCTTTTCCATCAGCCCCTTGGCGCGGGCCGTGCGGATATAGTCCTCGCGCAGCACCTCGAGCAGCGAGGAGCGCGTCATGCGGGTGGCGACGGCCGAGTAGCGATAGCCGGTCGCCAGCGCGGGCCAGATCAGCATGGAGAGATTGTACCAGGGGTCTTCCCATATCGGCACGTATTCGATCGGCGGCGACCATCGGGTGCCCGTCAGCATCTCCGAGACGGTCAGGATGCCCAGGATGATCATGATGCCCAGCCAGAAGGACGGCACCGCGATGCCGGCGATCGAGAAGGTCCGGACGAACAGGTCGATCCAGGAGTTCTGGTAGACGGCCGACAGGGTTCCGAGCGGTATGGCGATCACGATGGACACGGCGGTCGCCATCAGGGCGACCTGCAGGCTCAGCTGGAAGCGCAGCCCGATCTCGTGCGTGATCGGCCGGCCGGTCCACATCGAGTCGCCGAAGTTGAAGGTCGCGATCCCGACGACGAACTCGCCGAACTGCACGACCAGCGGTCGGTCGATGCCCAGGTTGTGCTGGCACTGCTCGACCGCCTTGACGTCGTAGACGCCGCCCTCGCCGCCGATCTTCATCTCGCAGACGTCGCCGGGCATCAGCCGCAGCAGGAAGAAGGTGAAGAAAGCCGCGCCCAACAGGGTGGGGATCATCAGGGCAAGGCGCTTGAGAATATACTGCCACATCGACCGGGTGCCTCGGGATTCGTTCGCGTGCCGCCCTGCGCGATCGGCGGGGCGGGGAAGGGCGGCCCCGCGGGGCCGCCCCGGTGGTCAGGTCAGGTGGGCTTGCCGTCCAGCCAGATCTGGTCGAGCTGCTGGCCCAGGTAGTGGCTGGGCGCGATCTTCCAGCCCTTCACGTAGCTGCGGTACGGGTTGATCTTGTACCACCACAGCGTGATGAACTGGCTGGCCTTGGTGTCCAGGACCTGGGTCTCGAACTCGCGCATCAGCTTGCGCTGCTCGTCCGGGTCCTTGGCCTTGGCCAGCTTGTCGTAGGTGTCGACCATCTCCTGGTCCTCGACGCCCGAGTGGTTCGAGCCACCGCCCGGCATGAAGAACGACACGTCCGCGATCGGGTTGATCACCGACTGGCAGTTGAAGTCGATCGACACGTCGTAGTCGAAGGTCTTGCGCAGGATGTCGTAGAACAGCGGCGACGGGTTGACCTGCATCTCGGCGTTGATGCCAACCTTCTTCCACTGGTCCACGAGCCAGGTGCCGACGATCTTGTAGGGCTGGTCGACGCCGCGGTTGTTGAAGACGATCTTCACGCCGTCCGGGTACCCGGCCTCGGCGAGCAGCTTCTTCGCCTCGGCGCGGCTCGCCTCGAGATCGTGGCTGTAGCCGGGCAGCTTCTCCAGCTCCTCCGGCGTCGCCGCCAGCGGGTGCTTCGGATAGACGATGCCGCCGACCGTCTTCACGATGGCGATCTTCGACAGGTACTCCGAGCCGCCCCAGCGATCGACCGCCAGCGTCAGCGCCTTGCGCACGCGAACGTCGCTCATCGGCTTGCGGCGATGGTTCGGCGTCATGATCAGGACGCAGTTCCAGTCGCTTTCCTGGACGGTGATCTTGTCGCCCAGCGCGCTGACCAGTTCGTCACGCGCCTTCGGCGAGAAGCCGCGGAACTCGATGTCCGCCTGGCCGCCCTCGATCGCCTGCACGCGGGCGTTCTCGTCGGTCGCGACGATGGCCTTGAAGCCGTCCAGGTAGGGCTGGCCCTTGTGGTGGTAGTTCTCGTACTTCACGCCTTCCGTCGACGCGCCCGGATCGTAGTCCTTGAACTTGAACGGGCCGGTGCCGTTGATGTGGGTGCGGTGCCACTCGTAGCCGTGCTCGTCGAGGTCCTTCTTCGAGTAGATGAAGTTGAACGGGTTGGCGAGCGCCGGCAGGAACGCGCCCGACGGGTACTTGAGCTTGAAGAGGACGGTCTTGTCGTCCGGCGCCTCGACGCTGTCGACCATCAGGTAGAAGCTCTGGCGCGCCGAGGGGATGCCCTCGGGCGGGAAGATGACCTTGTCGAAGGTCGCCTTGACGTCCTGCGCCGTCAGGTGCTGGCCGTCGTGGAAGTCGATGTCGTCGCGGATGTGGAAGGTCCAGGTCGTCTGATCGTCGCTGACCTCCCAGCTGTCGCAGACGTCGCACTGTATGTCGGTCGGATCACCCGGGTTCTCCGGGTTGACGCGGACCAGCAGGCTGTAGAACGGCGCGATCGGGTGGATCGTGCCGAAGGTGGTCTCGATGTGGCCGTCCCAGGACGGCGCCTCGGAGCCGACGACGAAGGTCAGCACGCCGCCGTATTTCGGCTCGCCGTCCTGTGCCATCGCGGTGGCGGAGATGGCGATCGCCGCCACCGCGCCCAGCGCGATCTTCCAGAGTGTTCTGTGCATTCCCGTTACCTCCCTTGGTTTCGCTCGGGTCGTTTTCCGGTCTGTCGCGTGTCCCTGCCAGGGGCACGCCGCCGCGCAGGTCTCATGCCTGCCTTGCCTGTTCGGCCTGCCTCGCCTCCGCCTCGGCCTGTGCGACCTCGTTGGCGCGCCGGGTCAGCTCGCGCATCTCGGCCGCCATCGCGGCCGAACGGTCCGTCTCGGTGCAGGCGACCCAGTGGCCGGGCAGGACCTCGCGGAATGCGGGAAAGGCCTGGTGGCAGCTCTCGACCGCCAGCGGGCAGCGCGGGTGAAAGACGCAGCCCGGCGGCGGGTTCATCGGCGAGGGGATCTCGCCCGTGATGATCTTGTGGGCGCGCTCGGCCTCGACCACCGGGTCGGGGATCGGGACGGCCTCGAGCAGCGCCTGCGTGTAGGGGTGGAGCGGGTTCGAGAACAGCTCCTCGGTCTCGGCCAGCTCGACGATATGGCCGAGATACATCACCGCCACCCGGTTGCAGAGGTGGTGGACGACCGAGAGGTCGTGGCTGATGAACAGGTAGGTCAGCCCGAATTCCTCGCGCAGGTCCTCGAGCAGGTTGATGACCTGAGCCTGGATCGACACGTCCAGCGCCGAGACCGCCTCGTCGCAGATGATGAACTCGGGATTGACGGCGAGCGCCCGGGCGATGCCGACGCGCTGGCGCTGACCGCCCGACATCTCGTGCGGGTAACGGTCGGCGAACTTGCCGGGCAGGCCGCATTTCTCCAGCAGCTCGCGGACGCGGCGGTTGCGGTCCGGCGCGTTATCGATGATGCCGTGCACCTTCATCGGCTCGGCGATGATCTCGCCGATCTTCATGCGCGGGTTCAGGCTGGAGTAGGGGTCCTGGAAAATGACCTGGATCTGCTGGCGCAGCGGCCGCATCTGCTTCTTGGTAAGCTTGTTCAAGTCCCTGCCGCGGAAGAGGATTTCGCCCGATGTCGCTTTTTCCAGCTGCAGGATGCAGCGCCCCGTCGTCGTCTTGCCGCAGCCGGATTCGCCGACCAGCCCCAGCGTCTCGCCCTCGCGAATGGCGAAGCTGATCCCGTCCACCGCCTTGACGTGCGCGACGACCTTGGGAACCAGCGCGCCCTCGGTGACGGGGAAGTGCATCCTGAGGTCCTTGACCTCGATCAGCATCTCGGTTGCTTTGCTCGCGCGCGGTCATGCCACGCCCTCCCGCAGGCCGACGCGGTCCTTCTCCCAGCAGGCCGAGACGTGGCCGGCGGCGCCGGTATCCATCAGCGGCGGCATTTCGCGCGGCGCATTGCGCGACGGCGAAGGGGCAGCGCGGGCGGAACGGGCAGCCCCCGTCCAGCTTTCGTCAGGTCGGGCGGCTGGCCGTCCACCGGCCTCAGCTTGGCGCCGCGCTTCTGGTCCATGCGCGGCACCGACTGCAGCAGCGCCAGCGTGTAGGGGTGCCGCGGGTTGTGGTAGATCTCGCGCGCCGTGCCGCTCTCGACGATGTAGCCGGCATACATCACGTTCACCCGGTCGGCATAGCGCGCCACGACGCCGAGGTTGTGCGTGATGATGATCATGGCGACGCCCAGCTCGCGCGTCAGGTTCTTCATCAGCTCGAGGATCTGCGCCTGGATCGTCACGTCCAGCGCGGTCGTCGGCTCGTCGGCGATGATCAGCTTGGGATTGCAGGCCAGCGCCATGGCGATCATGACGCGCTGGCGCATGCCGCCCGAGAACTGGTGCGGGTACTGCTTCAGCCGGCGCTCGGGCTCGGAAATGCCAACGAGGCCAAGCAGTTCGACGGCGCGGGCGTGGTTCTCCTTCTCGGAGGTGCCGAGATGCTCCTCCAGCGTCTCGGTCAGCTGGCGCTCGATCGTCAGCACCGGGTTCAGCGAGGTCATCGGCTCCTGGAAGATCATGCCGATGTCGCGCCCGCGCACCTGGCGCATCTTGTCCATCGGCAGCTTCAGCAGGTCGCGATCGCCCATCACGATCGACCCGCTGACGATCTTGCCCGGCGGATCGGGGATCAGCCGCAGGATCGACATGGCGCCGACCGACTTGCCGCAGCCGGACTCGCCGACGATGGCGACCGTCTCGCCGGCGGCGACGTCGTAGGATATGCCGTTCACTGCCTGCACGACGCCGGAGGACGTGTAGAACTCGGTTTTCAGATTCTTGATTTCAATGACGTTGGACAGCTCGGCCCGCGCAGGATCGTCGCCCCGCGCCCCCTTGTTCGTTTTACCTCCACACTCCGCCCGGCATGCCTGTCTCGCACAGGTCGTTTCGGTCGATTGCCGGACGAAGACCTTGGTTTTTGTTTGGCCGAGATTCCCTCGCGGCGCAAGCACTAAGCGGCCGGAGGCGGCGTGCCGGAAATCACGTCTGTACATTGGATTTCCGCCCCTTGCGGCCTAGGGTCCGCGCTGCAGCAGGGGAGCATCCGGATGGCGGCGAAGACGGTAGAGAGCGCGATCGACGGGCGCGGCGTGGCGACGGTGACGCTGTCGCGGCCCGAGCGGAACAACGCCTATAACGGCGAGATGATCGCCGAGTTGGCCGAGGCGCTCGGCGCGCTCGCCGCCGACGACCGGGCGCGCGTCATCGTGCTGCGCGGCGCGGGGCGGCACTTTCAGGCGGGCGCCGATCTCGCGTGGATCCGCTCGGTCAGGGCCGAGAGCGTCGAGGCCAATGTCGAGGTCTCGCGGCGTACGGCGCGCGCCGTGCATGCGCTGACGGCGCTGCCCAAGGCGACGGTCGCACTGGTGCATGGCGGCTGCTTTGGCGGCGGCACGGGCATCGTCTCGGCCTGCGACATCATCTTGGCGGACGAGACGGCGATCTTCTCGATTACCGAGGCCCGCTGGGGACTTACGGCGGTGCCGATCGTGCCGCAGCTGCTCTCGCGCATCGGGCCGGGGCGGCTGCGCCGCTATGCGCTGGGATGCGAGCGGTTCGACGCGCGGCGTGCCTACGAGATCGGGCTGGTCGACGAGGTCTGCCCGGCGGGCGGGCTGGACGCGGCGGCGGCGCCGATCATCGACGCGCTGCTGCACGTGCCTCCGCAAGCCATGGCGCAGTCCAAGGAGTCGGTGCTGCGCTATGCCGGGCTCTACCACACGGCCGACGAGCTGGAGGCGATGTCGCTGCCGCATGCGCTGAAGCGCCTGTCGCCCGAGGCCGACGAGGGACTGGCGAGCTTTCTCGAGAAGCGCGAGCCGAGCTGGTACCCGGGGCCGGCGAAATAAGGGCCGCGTGCTTCCGGGCCGGCGGCGTCGCTTCGGCCCGGGCCGGGAGGACAACTTGCCCTGCGGGGTTCGGCGAGCTCGCGTGGAACTGGGCGCAGGGCGGATGCCCCCGAAGCGGGGCCCGGGTTCGGTGACGGTCTCTCCGAAAATCTCGCCGAAGCGGGCGAACTGCCCTGGTTGGTGGGCGGGCTCCCCTCGCGCGGAGAGTCTTGCAAGAGAATCGTCCCTCCGGCGCGGGCAAGTTGCACGGCCAGGAAGGGAATCGTGCATGTTCGGGGGCAATTGCCCCCGAAGACTTCGGTGAGACCTCGCGGCCCGCAGCCCCCGTCAGCCTCTCCCGGCAGGGTGTCGGCCGGCGGTCGACGAGCGCCCCCGGAGAATTGATCGGCGCCGTGGATCGGCGCCGGGGATCAACCGCCGCAGAGCTTGTCGCGGATCGCGTCGAACAGGCGCAGCGTCAGCCGCTCGCTCTCGGCGGCCAGCGGCGTGGCGGCCGAGGCGTGCTTGGCCAGCACCAGCTCGGTGCCGCGGTCGACCATCAGGTTCTGGCCGTGGATGCCGATGCCCATGAGCAGCGGGCCGCTGTCGCGGATCGTGTACCACTGGCTGCGGTAGTGCATCGGCCTGCCTGGGTAGTCGGGCGCGAAGTCGGAGGCGTCCCAGGCCTCGGCGTCGCCCATCGTCGCGATGTCCTCGATCCAGTCGGCCGAGACGACGCTGGCGTCGCCGCCGCCGCGCCCGCCATCAACCATCATCTGGCCGATGCGGGCCAGGTCGCGCGTCGTGCAGCACATGCCGCCGGCGGCGCGCGGCGCGCCGAGGCGGTCGACGGTGATGTAGGCCGGCTGCTCGGCGCCGAGCGGCTTCCACAGGTGCTCGCTCATAAGGTCGGCATAGCGGGTGCCGGTGGCGCGCTCGATGATCCAGGCCAGCAGGTCGGTGCAGGGTGAGATGTAGCGGAAGCGGCCGCCGTGCGGCTCCTCCTTGCCGGTCATCTGCCGGTAGAAGCCGCGCAGGTCGGACGGCGCCTCGCCGGGGTCGAGCGGGTTCCAGCCGGTCGATTTCCGGTAGGCCTGGTACAGGCCGTCGGCCTCGGAATAATCCTCGTTGAAGGTGACGCCGGTGCGCATGTCCAGCAGGTCGCGGACCGTCGCACCCTTGAACGCCGTGGTCTCCAGCTCGGGAACGTAGTGCGTGGCCTTCGCGGCGGGGTCGAGCTTGCCGTGCTCGACCAGGATGCCGGCCAGGAGGCCGAGCATGGACTTCGAGACGGACATGAGGATGTGCGGCGTATCGGCCGTCATGCCGCGGAAATAGGTCTCGTGCACCAGCCTGCCGCGGTAGAGGACGACGAGGCCGTCGACCTCGCCCCGCTCGCAGAAGCCGGCGAGATCCAGCCGGCCGCTCTGCTCGGTCTCGACGGTGATCGAGGACAGGTCGACGGGCTCGACCTCGAACGGGCGCGCGCGGCGCGGGTCGTTGGCGATCGGCGCCGTCGGCAGCAACTCGCGGACGTGGTGGAAGGCCCAGCGATTGTAGGGGGAGGTGCGCCAGTTCGCCAGCTCGACCTGCGTGCCGGGGGCGGGCGGGAAGCCCTGCATAAGCTCGGTGGCGGGGGCCGTGGCGGTGTCGTTCATGCGGGTCTCGCTCGTCGGCTGGGGCGGGTTATCGGCGGCCGTCTTATGGCATGGCCGGGCGACGTCTCTCCGCCCGGGGGTGCCCGGTCAAGCCGGGCATGGCGTCTGCCGGGCGCGGCGCCGGCTGCGGGCATTCGCCTCACGTCTTGTAGTCGGGCGCGACGCGGTCGAGGCGGCGGAGCAGCGCCGGCCATTCGTGGCGGCCGATCGGGCGGTGGCCTTCCGGCGAGTTGGCCTTGCGGTTGCGCTCGATGGTGACGCGCTGGACCTCCTCGGGGATCTCGACGGGCTGCTCGCCGGTCGCCTCGAAGGCGGTCTGCATCCGGCAGGCGCGCTCGGCGCGGTACATCCAGACCCAGGCCTCGGCGATGGTGCGCCCGACCGTCAGCAGGCCGTGGTTGCGCAGGATCAGCACGTTGGCGTCGCCGAGGTCGGCGACCAGGCGCTCGCGCTCGGAGAGGTCCGTCGCGATGCCCTCGTAGCCGTGATAGGCGGTGTGCGCGTAGATCGCCATCGCGTGCTGCGTCAACGGCTTGAGGCCGGCCTTTGACGTGGCGACCGCGGTGCCGGCGGGGGTGTGGGTGTGGAGCGCGCAGGCGACCTCCGGCCGCGCCATGTGGATCGCCGAGTGGATGACGAAGCCGGCCGGGTTGATGTGCCGGTCGGTGGGCGAGAGGATCGCGCCCTCCTCGTCGACCTTGACCAGGTCCGAGGCCGTCATCTCGTCGAAGAGGATGCCGTAAGGGTTTATGAGGAAGGCGTTTTCCTCGCCGGGCACGCGCGCCGAGATGTGCGTGCCGAGCAGGTCGGACCAGCCGAAGAGGTCGACCAGGCGGTAGCAGGCGGCGAGGTCGACGCGGGTCGCCCACTCGGCCTCGGAGCACTGCTCGCGGATGTTCGACTGCACGTTCATGGGCGTTCCTCCTCGATAGCCAGCGTCACCAGCGCGTCGACGGCGGTGACGCCGTCGGCCTGCACCATGACGGGATTCGCCTCGGCTTCCAACACCGTCCGCGGATGGCTGGCGAGGCGCGACAGCGCGGCGACGGCGCCGGCCAGCGCGTCGAGGTCGCCGCCGGCCATGCCGCGATGGCCGCGGATCGGGGCGAGGCCGACGACCTCGTCGATCATGGCGCGGGCGGTCGCCTGGTCGACGGGGGCGAGGCGGACGGACTTGTCGTCGTAGAGGCCGACCAGCACGCCGCCCGGCGCCAGCGTGACGACGGGGCCGACCTGCGCGTCGAGGCGGTAGCCGATGAGCACCTCCTGCAGCGGCCTGACCATCGGGCGCCACCAGCAGGCGGTCGGCGGTCGATGCCGGTGCGCGCGCGGACGCGCTCGGCGATGCGGCGGCCGGCCTCGGCCAGCGCCTGCGCGTCGGGGATGCCGACCTCGACGCCGCCGGCCTCGGTCTTGTGCGGCACGGCGTCGGAGAGGATCTTCGCGACCACCGGGTAGGCGAAGGGGAGGATGGGCGCCTCATCGCGCGATGACCGATCTCGACGGTCCGGACGACGGGCACGCCGGCCTCGGCCAGCAGGGCCAGCGAGGCGGCCTCGTCCAGCGTGCGGCCGGGGACGGCGGAGGGCGCGCGGGAAAGCGTGCGGACGCGCGGCGCGCGCCAGCGGGCGAATGCGCCGACCGCGTCGGCGCAGCTTTCGGGCGTGCGGAAGACCGGGACGCCGGCCTCGGCCAGGCCGCGGAGCGACTCGGGCGCGTCGGGGGTCAGGAAGGCGGCCAGCGGCTTTGGCCCGCGCGCCGCCTCGGCCAGCGGCGGCACGGTGCGGCCGGGGGCGGTGCGGGCCGACGAGCCGGTGATCGAGACGATGATGTCGACCGCCGGGTCGGCGGCGAGGGCTGTCAGCGCCGGGCCGACGAAATCCGGGCCGGCGCCGGCCATCGTCAGGTCGAGCATCGGGCCGGCGACGACGTTCAGCCCGGTGGCGCGGACGGCGGAGAGGGTCGCGTCCGAGGGCGGGGCGAGCCGGATGCCTTCCAGCGCCAGCCGGTCCGAGACGGTGGCGCCGCCGCCGCCGGTGGTCGTGAGGACGCCGACCGACGGGGGCGTGGTCGGCGGCGTGCGGCCGCGGAAGAGGGCGGGGGCCTCGATCAGGGCTTCCAGCGTGGTGACGCGGGCGATGCCGATCTCGCGCAGATAGGCGTCGGCGACGGCGTCATCGGCGAGCAGCGCGCCGGTGTGCGCGACGGCCATCTGTGCGCCGAGGGCGGAGCGGCCGAGCTTGTAGGCGATGACGGGCTTGCCCCGGTCGTGCGCGGCGGCGGCGAAGCGGGCGAGGCCGTCGGCGTCGCGGATCGTCTCGAGGAAAAGGACGATCGTGTCGGTGTTCGGGTCGTCGAGGCAGGCAAGGCCGATCTCGGCGATGCCGAGGTCGGCCTCGTTGCCGACGGCGGCGACGCGCGAGAAGCCGACGCCGAGGCCCTTGGCGCGGCTGATCAGCCCGCCCATCATCGAGCCCGACTGCGACAGGAGCGCGGTCCGGCCGGGCAGCTGCTCGGCGATCCTCGTAGACCGCGTTCACGGTCAGCCAGCAGCCGGCGTGCAGGTCGGCGGTGCCCATCGAGTTCGGGCCGAGGAGCCGCGTGCCGGCGGCGCGCGCGGTCGCGACGAGGCGCGCCTGGCGGGCGCGGCCGTCGGCCCCGGCCTCGGCAAAGCCGTCGGCGAGGACGGTGACCAGCGGGATCCCGGCGGCGGCGCAGTCGGCGACAGCCTGCTCGGCGAGGTCGGTGCCGAGCAGGACATAGGCGTGCTCGGGGGTTTCGGGCAGGGCGGCGACCGAGGCGTGGGCGGGCAGGTCCTGCACCGTCTCGCGGCGCGGGTTCACGGCCATGATCCGGCCAGTGTAGCCGCCGTTCCTGAGGAACCGCAGCACGCGCCCGGTCGGGCGGGCCGGGTTGTCCGAGAGCCCGACCAGCGCGATCGAGCGCGGCGCGAACAGCGCCCGGCCGAGGTTGAAGCCTGTCAATCCGTCGCCCATACCCATCCCTCCGGTCCTGCCTCCGCCATCCACCGCCGCCGCCCGCGCGCTGCGCGTGGCGGTGGAGGGGGCGGGGGCGGGGCCTGGTCGCGCAGCCCGTGGCGCCCGCAGGGCGTCGCGGGCTGGGTGAAACCCGTCGCCGGCCGGCCCGCAACGGCTGCGCCGGAGAAATCCCATAGGGGATGCGGGTCGATTGGGAAAGACGCGTGCGGCTTGGTATGAGGGCTGCCTCGGGGAGGCGAAGCCAGGAGGACACCATGGCGACTGCCGCGACGCATGACGAGATCAAGGTCTACTGGCAGCCGGGATGCTCGAGCTGCCTGCGCACCAAGGAATTCCTGACCGAGCACGGCGTGCCGTTCAGGTCGATCGACGTGCTTGCCGACCCGCAGGGGTTCCGCGACCTGGAAGAGCTCGGGGTCCGGATGATCCCGCTGGTGGTGAAGGGCCGGGACTATGTCTCGGGCCAGATCCTGCGCGACGTGGCGCGGATCGCCGGCGTCGACTACGGGCGCACGGTGCTGCCGGTCGAGGAGCTGAAGGCGCGGATCGACGGGATCATGGCGGCGGCGCTGCGCTACTCGGCGCAGCTTCCGCAAGCGTGCCTCGACACGATGCTGCCGAACCGGCCGCGCAGCTACAAGGACCTGGCCTGCCATATCTTCATGATCGTCGAGGCCTTCGTCGCCGAGACCGAGGGCGACCGGCTGACGGAGGAAAAGTACCTGGCGCCGGCGCCGGACCACGTGAAGACGGCCGGCCGACATCGTCGCCTTCGGCGAGGGCATCCGGCAGCGCTTCGATGACTGGTGGGCGGCGGGCGGCCACGACTTCGCGCGCAAGGCCGACGTCTACTACGGCGAGCAGACGCTGCACGACTATCTGGAGCGGACGGCCTGGCATTCCGGCCAGCACACGCGCCAGCTGGCGCTGGTGCTGGAGAAGCTGGGCGTCACGCCCGACGGCAAGCTGACGGACGCCGATTTCGCCGGGCTGCCGATGCCGGCGAATGTCTGGGACGACGAGAAGCGCTGGGACTGATGAACCAGCCCGACCGGCCCGGCCGGCTCCAGCCCGACCCGCGGCGCGACCTGCAATCCGGCGACCGGCGATCCGTCGAGACGCCGCACCTGACGACCCGGGGCGGCGTCGCCTGGCGCGTCTTCGGCGCCGGCGAGCCGCTGGTGCTGCTGCATGGCGGCGCCGGGTCGTGGCAGCACTGGGTGATGAACGTCGACGCGCTGGCGGCCCGGTTCCGCGTCATCGCGGTCGATGCGCCGGGCTATGGCGACTCCGCGGCGGTGTCCGAGGACGTGACCAATGCCGGCTATCTGGACCTGTTCCAGGCGGCGATCGAGGAGATGGCCGGCGAGGCGCCGCGCGTCCACCTGGCCGGGTTCTCGTTCGGCGGCGGGGTCGCGGCGCACATGGCGGTGCGGCTGGGGGCGCGGACGGCCTCGCTGTCGATGACGGGGGGCGCGGGCTATGGCGCGCCCGAGGGGCGGCCGTTCACGCTGGATTCGCGGCGGCGGATGCAGCGGCGGCTGGGGCGCGAGCCCTCGGATGCCGAGGTGAACGACATGCACCGCGAGAACCTGGCGCGGCTGATGATCTGGGACCGGGCGAAGCTGGACGACTGGGCGGTCGCGATGCAGCGGCGGAACGTCGAGCGCACGCGCTTCGACTCGCGCCGGCTGAGCTGGGCCGACGGAACGCCAGCGCTGATCGGGCGGCTGACCTGCCCGGTGATGGTCGTCTATGGCGAGCACGACGCCGCCGCCATGCCGCCGATCGAGGAACGCTTCGCCCGCTGCCGCGCCGCGCAGGCCGGACGTCGAGACGGTGGTGATCCCGGCCACCGGCCACTGGGCGATGTACGAGACGCCCGAGCCGGTGAACCGGCTGCTGCTCGACTTCCACGGCCGCGCCTGAGCCCCATGAAGATCACGCGCGTCACCAGCCATGTCCTGTCCTACGAGCTGGACCGCGAATACGGCTACTCGCAGCAGTACTACACGCGGCGGACGGCGCACCTGGTCGAGGTCGAGACCGACGAGGGCGTGACCGGCTGGGGCGAGTGCTTTGGCCCGGGCGCGGTGGCGCTGGGCAACGCGGCGATCGTCGAGGGTGTGTTGCAGCCGATGGTCGTCGGGCGCGACCCGCTGGCGCGCGAGGCGATCTGGCAGCATTGCTACAACGCGCTGCGCGACCACGGGCAGAAGGGGATGCCGATCCAGGCGCTGTCGGGGCTGGACATCGCGCTCTGGGACATCGCCGGCAAGGCGGCGGGGCTGCCGCTCTACCGGTTGCTGGGCGGGCCGACGCGGGCGCGGCTGCCGGTCTATGGCTACGGCATGATGCTGCGCCGCGCGCCTGTAGCGGAGCTGGCGGCCGAGTTCCGCGACGAGGCGGCCTCGATCCGCGAGGCGGGGTTCGCGGCGACCAAGATGAAGGTCGGGCTGGGGCCGGACGACGACATTCGCCTCGCGACCGCGGTGCGCGAGGGGGTCGGCGACGGGTTCCGGTTCGCGGTCGACGCCAACCACTGCTACGCGCTGCACGACGCGTTCCGCGTCGGCCGGGCGCTGGACGAGCTGGGCGCCTACTGGTTCGAGGAGCCGGTCGCGCCCGAGGACCGCGCGGGATACGCCGAGCTGCGGCGCGGGCTGCGGACGACCATCGCCGGCGGCGAGGCCGAGTTCACGCGCTGGGGCTGGCGCGACCTGCTGGCGGCGCGCGCCGTCGGGCTGGCGCAGCCCGAGGTCTGCGGGCTCGGCGGCATCAGCGAATACCTCAAGGTGCTGGCGCTCTGCCACGCGCATCTGGTGCCGGTCATCAACCACGTCTGGGGCTCGGCCGTCGCGGTGGCGACGAACATGCACCTGCTGGCGGCGATGCCCGACATGCCGGGCGGGCTGCACCCGTGGGAGCCGATGCTGGAATTCGACACGACGCCCAACAAGTTCCGCGACGACCTGCTGGAGGAGCCGCTCGGACATCGCCGCCAAGCTGCGCTCCGGCGGCGCGATCGTCGTGCCGGGCGGGCTGCCGGAAGGCCCGGGCCTGGGGGTTGCGCCGGACCGGGCTTTCCTTGACCACTACCGCGTCCACTAAGGGGGAAACATGCGGATCGCCGTACTCGACGACTACCAGGACGTGGCGCGCGACATGGCCGACTGGTCGCGCCTGCAGCAGGACCACGAGGTGACGTTCTTCCACGACACCTACGAGGGGCTGGAGGGGTTTGCGCAGCGCCTGGCCGGCTATGAGGTGCTGGGGGTGATGCGCGAGCGCTCTCCCATCGGGCGCGACCTGCTGGAGCGGCTGCCTGACGTCAAGATGATCGCGACCGCGGGGATGCGGAACGCCGCCATCGACCTCGACTACTGCAAGGAGCGGGGGATCGTGGTCTGCGGCACGCAGAACTCGGCCGACTCGACGCCCGAGCTGGCCTGGGGCCACATCATCAGCCTGGCGCGCAACATCCACATCGAGAACCAGCGCATGCGCGAGGGCCGGTGGATCACCACGCTGGGCCTGAACCTGACCGGCAAGACGCTGGGCATCCTGGGGCTGGGGCGGCTGGGCCAGCGGATGGCCGAGATCGGCCATGTCTTCAACATGAAGATCATCGCCTGGAGCCACAACCTGACCGACGCGCAGGCGGCCGAGGCGGGGGTGGAGCGGGTCGAGAAGGACGAGCTGTTCCGGCGCTCGGACTTCCTGACCATCCACTACAAGCTGGGCGAGCGCTCGCGCGGGCTGGTCGGCGCGCGCGAGCTGGGGCTGATGAAGAAGACGGCCTACCTGGTGAACACCTCGCGCGGGCCGATCGTCGACACCGACGCGCTGATCGCGGCGCTCGGCGCGGGCCAGATCGCCGGGGCCGGCATCGACGTCTACGACGAGGAGCCGCTGTCGCCGCACCATCCGCTGCGCCACATGCCGCGCACGCTGCTGACGCCGCATCTCGGCTATGTCACGGACGGCACCTACACGGCCTTCTATGGCCAGATGGTCGAGTTGATCGAGCAATGGATCGCCGGCGAGCCGGTGCGGGTGCTGGCATGAGCGGGGTCTCGGACGAGAGCCCGCGCGAGGACGCGCTGTGGGAGGCCGGGCTGGCGACGCGGCGCGAGGTCGTGGGCGAGGACTACGTCGCCCGCTCGCTGGCGGCGATGGACGGGCTGACGGCGCCCCTGCAGGACTGGGTGACGCGCTATGCCTGGGGCGACGTCTGGAACCGGCCGGGGCTGGCGCGGCGCGACCGCTCGATCCTGAACATCGGGATGCTGGTGGCGCTGAACCGGCCGCACGAGCTGCGCCTGCATCTGCGCGGCGCGCTGCGGAACGGCGTGACGCCCGACGAGATGCGCGAGTGCCTGCTGCAGAGCGCCGTCTATTGCGGAGCGCCGGCGGCGCTGGACGCCTTCCGGATCGCGCGCGAGGTGCTGGACGAGGCGGCGCGCGAGGCGGGCGAGGGGCCATCGGCGGCGGGCTGACGGGCCGGCATCCCGGGCCGGGGCCGGCAACCGAAGGCGGGCTGGCGGATTATACGACGAGCAGACCGCCCGCGGCGCCGGCGCCGCGGCGAGGCTGTCCACCCGCACTCGCGCGGTGGCTGCCGGTCGCCGGCGCAGGCTGACGGAGGACCCGATGGCCGCTGATGCGGGATTTGTCGCGAGCACGATTACCTCGGTTCTCGAGAACGAGGGCTATCTGGGGCTGCTGGGGCTGATGGCGATCGAGTCCGCCTGCATCCCGCTGCCGTCCGAGATCATCCTGCCCTTCGCCGGCTTCCTGGTGTTCAAGGGCGAGATGAACCTGTGGCTGGTCGCCACCATCGGAGCGCTCGGCTGCAATCTGGGCTCGGTGCCGGCCTACTGGCTGGGGCGGTGGGGCGGGCGAGTGGCGATCATGCGCTGGGGGCGGTACGTCATGCTGTCGCCGCACGATGTCGACCTGGCCCACCGCTTCTTCGAGCACTTCGGCAGCATCGCCGTGCTGATCGCACGGATGCTGCCGGTCGTGCGCACCTTCATCGCGCTGCCGGCCGGGATCGCCGAGATGCCGCAGCTGCGCTTTCACATCTACACCTTCCTCGGCTCGTGGCCGTGGTGCCTGCTGCTGGCCTATATCGGCTACACGCTGGACGAGCACTGGGCGGACAGCCCGTTGATCGCCAGCGTCTTTCACTGGCTGGACTACGCGATCATCGGCCTGGCCGTGCTGGTCGTCGCGCGCTTTGTCTGGGCGCGGCGGCGCGAGCGCCAGCGCGAGGCATCGCGCGACGTGAGCTGAACCCGACGTGATGTGGCGCGGGTGCGGGGGGCACGGGTCTTGATCCGGCGCGCCGGGTCCGGCACTGCTGCGGGCGGGACGCGGGGGAACGCCGCGCGGGGATGATCCGCAGGGGAGGGGACATGCCAGAGACGACCGGGGCCCGTGCAACGACCGGTGACGGCGCATGAGGCCGCTCGACGGCGTCCGCGTTCTGGACCTTTCCACCTTCATCGCCGGGCCCTACGGCGCGTCGATCCTTGGCGAGTTCGGCGCCGAGGTGATCAAGGTCGAGCACCCCGTCGGCGGCGATCCGGGACGGCGCTTCGGCACGGCGACGGACATTCCCGACCTGTCGCTCGCCTTCCTGTCGGATTCGCGGAACAAGGTCAGCGTGACGCTGGACCTGAAGGCGCCGGACGACCAGGCGAAGCTGGTCGAGCTGGCGCGGCGCTCGGACGTCGTGATCGAGAACTTCCGTCCGGGCACGCTGGAGAAATGGGGCGTCGGGCCGGAGCGGCTGCAGGCGGCAAACCCGGCGCTGGTGATCTGCCGGATCAGCGGCTACGGCCAGACGGGGCCCTATCGCGACCGGCCGGGCTTCGCCCGCATCGCGCACGCAGTCGGCGGGCTGACGCATCTGGCGGGGATGCCGGACGGGCCGCCGGTGACGCCGGGCTCGTCCTCGCTGGCCGACTACTTCTCGGGCATGTACGGGGCGCTGGGCATCATGATGGCGCTGCGCGTCGCCGAGAAGACCGGCAAGGGCCAGGTCATCGACGTCGCGCTCTACGAGAGCATCTTCCGCATCCTCGACGAGGTCGCGCCGGCCTATCAGCGCAACGGCGTCGTGCGCGGGCGCGAAGGCGTGATGACCCGGCAGGTCTGCCCGCACGGGCACTTCCGGTGCGGCGACGGCAAGTACGTCGCCATCGCCTGCACCAGCGACCGGATGTGGGACCGGATGGCGCGGAACGTGCTGGGTCGCGCCGACCTGGCCGAGAGCCACCCGAAGACCAAGGACCGGCTGGCCGAGCGCGACCTGATCGACGGGGTCGTCGAGACCTTCACGCTGGCGCACCCGATGGAGGAGGTCGTGCGGCTCTGCACCAAGGGCGACGTGCCCTGCGGGCCGGTCAACACGATCGCCGACATCTTCGAGGACCCGCATTTCGCGGCGCGGGGCGCCATCCAGACGGTCGCGCACCCAGAACTCGGCGAGATCGCGGTGCCGGCGACGTTCCCGCATCTAAGCGAGACGCCGGGGCGGATAGATCGGCTGGGGCCGGTGCTGGGGGATTTCAACGACAGGCTTGCGGCGCTGCTGGCCGACGAGGCCGAGGTGAGGAAACGGACATGAAGACGTATCGGCTGGCCTGCATTCCGGGCGACGGGATCGGCAACGAGGTGATGCCCGAGGGGCTGCGCGTTCTGCAGGCCGCCGCGGCGGCGGGGCAGTTCCGCATCGAGACGACGGATCACGACTGGTCTTGCGAGCGGTTCAAGGCGACCGGCAGCATGATGCCCGAGGACGGCATCGCGCAGCTTTCGCAGTCGGATGCGGTGTTTCTTGGAGCCGTCGGTTTCCCCGGCGTGCCGGACCACGTCTCGCTCTGGGGCCTGCTGGTGCCGATCCGGCGCGAGTTCGACCAGTACGTCAACCTGCGCCCGGTGCGGCTGCTGCCCGGCGTGCCGTGCCCGCTGAAGGACAAGCAGCCGGGCGATATCGACTTCTGGGTCGTGCGCGAGAACACCGAGGGCGAGTACAGCCAGATCGGCGGCGTGATGTTCGGCGGGACCGAGCGCGAGTTCGTCAGCCAGGTTGCCGTGTTCTCGCGGCAGGGCTGCGACAGGATCTCGCGCTACGCCTTTGAGCTGGCGAAGAAACTGGGCGCCGGGCGGGTCGACATGGCGACCAAGTCGAACGGCATCTTCGTCTCGATGCCCTACTGGGACGGGCGCTTTCGCGAGGTGGCGAAGGAGTACCCGGAGATCGAGACGCGCGAGCACCACATCGACATCCTGTCGGCGCGGCTGGTGATGGCGCCGGAGCAGTTCCGGGTGATCGTCGCGACCAACCTGTTCGGCGATATCCTGAGCGACCTCGGCCCCGGCGTGACGGGGACGATCGCGGTCGCGCCCTCGGCCAACATCAACCCGGAGCGGAAGTTTCCCTCGATGTTCGAGCCGGTGCACGGCAGCGCGCCCGACATTGCCGGGCAGGGCATCGCCAACCCGGTCGGGCAGATCTGGTCGGGCGCCATGCTGCTGGAGCACCTGGGCGAGCCGGAGGCGGCGGCGCTGATCGTGCGCTCGATCGAGACGGTGCTGGGCGACCCGGCGGCGCCGAAGACGCGCGACCTGGGCGGGCGCGCCTCGACGGGCGAGCTTGGGCAGGCCATCGCCGACGCGGTCGCGGCCGGGTGACGGCGGCGCGCGCCCGGCCCGGCGGCGGGGTCGGTCGGCGTCGGAGAATTAAAAAATTGGCCGAACATGCCGCGATCATGCCGAAAATCGGACGAACTTCGTGGTTAACCATGACCATCATCACGAAGCCGGGAGGGCAAAGTGGCCGACGTACTTGAAATCGCGAAAGATCGTCGCGTTGAGCTGAAACATGAAGTCTCGAAGCTCGATGACTTCATCCGCATGGCCGAGTCGCTGGTGCGCGGCGACGGGCCGGGCGCGCGGCGGGATGACGCCGACGGGAATCCGCTGGTGCTGGGCCGCGGCGACGAAGCCGGGGTGCGGCTGGCGGGCCGGGCCGGCTAAGGACCCCGTGGCTCGCCGGTGCTCCGGCCAGGCAGCAGGCGCCGGGCCGGACGGCTATCGGAGCGCCCGTGTTGGCGCAGGGCGGCGGGCGGCGGGTCGGTCGTTCCGGCATCGCTGGCAGGGCTTGCGGGCGAGCGGCCGCAAGCCGCCGGGGGCAGGCAACCGGGCCAGAAAGGTTGAGGCAGGGTGCAGCGGTCGCCTTTGGGGAAGCGGCGACCGCAGCGTGCCGGGGCGAATGAGGCGCGCCCCGGTGCGCGGCAGCAATAACCGCCCCGGAGGGCGCTCCGGTCAACGGCGCTTTGTCGCCTCGTAGCGCGCCCGCGTCTCGTCGTTCATCGGGTAGAGGCCGGGCAGCGCCGCGTCGTGCCGCGTCACCTGCTCCATGATCCAGCCCTCCATGCGCTCCTGCTCGGGCGCCTCGGTCAGCACCTGGTCGAGATAGGCCGCCGGAATCAGCACGGCGCCGTCCCTGTCGGCCACCACGATGTCGTCGGGGAAGACGGCGACGCCGCCGCAGGCGACGGGCTCGCCCCAGCCGACGAAGGTGAGGCCGGCGACCGAGGGCGGCGCGGCGGCGCCGGATGCGAAGACCGGCAGGTCGGTCCCCAGCACGCCCTCGAGGTCGCGCAGAACGCCATCGGTGACCAGCGCCGCGACGCCGCGGCGCGCCATGCGGGCGCAGAGGATGTCGCCGAAGATGCCGGCGTCCTGCACGCCCATCGCGTCGACGACGGCGATGCAGCCCTGCGGCATCGCCTCGATCGCGGCCCGCGTCGAGATCGGCGAGGCCCATGCGGCGGGCGTCGCGAGGTCTTCGCGCGCCGGCACGAAGCGAAGCGTGAAGGCCGGGCCGACGATGCGCGACTGGCCAGGTCGAAGCGGCAGCGTGCCGCGCATCCAGACGTTCCTCAACCCCTTCTTCAGCAGGATGGTGGTGATCGTCGCGGTGGTCACGTCGGCGAGCGTCTCGCGCGCCTTGTCGTCGAGGGGCATCTGGGTCTCCCGTGGGAAGGTTTGGTGAGGCGGGGTCGGGCGGGGCGCTCAGCCGATGCGCAGGCCGATGACGTAGAGCACGATCAGCAGCAGGTCGGTCGCGCCGAGCAGGAAGGCGACGCGCAGGAAACGGAACTTGCGGTAGAGCACCCGCGCCATCGCGCCGTTCGACTGGGCGACCGAGACGATCAGCTGCGACGCCTCGGCGGTGCGCATGAAGCGGGCGTGCTGGAGCGGCGTGTAGTCCTGGCTGACCAGCGCCGGCCACGAGTAGCGGTCGCGCCGGCTGATCAGCTTGCAGAGCTCGGCGTCGGGAAAGCGCGGGATGATCGAGAAGATGGCGCAGCCGATGGCCATGATCATCACGACGAAGATGCCGAGCGCGTCGACCTCGTGCGGGCCGGCGGCGCGGATCTGCACTGGTCCGTTCAGCGCGACCAGCCCCATCAGCGTCATCAGCGCCGCCGCCTTGGCGTCGGCGAACTGCGTCTGCGTGACCAGCGAGGCATGCTGGCCGACGAGGAACTGCATCCGCATCCGGCTGGCATGATTGACGTCCAGCCCCTCGTGACCTTCAATGCGTTCCTCGAGCGGCAGGCAGCCGATGTCGAAGGGTGAATCCTCGAAAGGGGCGCCGGCGGTCAGGTCGGGTGCGTCTGCCATGCCGGGACAGTAAGCCAATCCGCGCCGCCGGCCAAGCGGCTGCGCGGGGGCGGAAGGGGGTATCCTTGAGCGACGACGCGGGCGGGATGCACGAGATTCTGGACCTGCTGCGGTTCCCGCTGGAGGAGCCCGATGGCGTCGCCGGCCTGGCGCTGGTGCAGCGCTGCCGGGACGACCTCGAGCGCTTTGGCATGGTCGACCTCGACGGGCTGGTGCGGCCGGCGGCCGTGCGCCGGGCGCTGGCCGAGGTGGTGCCGTTGCTGGAGCCGGGGCACGAGACGGGCGCGGCGGAGGCGTCGCAGGCCGGCGGCGTGCGGGGCGCGAGGCGCGCGGCGGGCGCCGACGAGTCCGGCGGCGCGGGGGGCACGGGCCGGCGCGACCTGCCTGGTGCGGAGCCCCGGCGGCAGCCCGGGCAGGTCGCGCCGGCCAGGACCGGCGGCACGACCATCGCCGACGAGCGGCTGGGCGACGGCGTGCTGGCCCGCATCTACCGCTATCCGGCGCTCTGCGCGTTCCTGGCCCGTGTGCTGGGCAAGCCGTGGCTGCAGCCGGTTGCCGGCGACGGGCTGTGCGTCGTGCGCCATGGCGCGGGCGAGGCCTCGGGCTGGCATCTCGACCGGGCCGAGGTCAAGGTCACGCTGCTGCTGCAGGCGGCCCAGTTCGGCGGCATCCTGGAATACGCCAGCGACCTGCGGGGCGATGCCGAGCTGCCCGACGGGCGATCGCAGGAGGCGCGGACGCTGATGCCGGGTACGCTGAACCTCTTCCGCGGTCGCGACACGGCGCACCGCGTCACCCAGGTTGCCGGCGACAAGGCGCGCATCGTCGCCGAGTTCGTCTATGATGACAGGCCGGTTCCCGCGCGGAGCGCGAGCGGCCGGGACCGCCGCCCGGGCCGTCGCGCCCGGAGCAGGGGCGCGGCCGGGTCGCGACTGCGCCCCTGAGCTCGCGCCGAGCCCGCCGTGGTCCCGCCCTGATCGCGCGCTGACCCTGCCCCGATTCCGCTCTGACTCGACCCCAGATCCTGCCGTGACCCTGCGCGCGGCGCGTCCCGCGCGGCTGCCGGCAGGGCGCCCGCCGGCCTTCGAGCTTTGTTTACCCGCCGCCGCTAGGGAGGGGGCATCCCGGGGGTGTCGGAGGCATGCAGTGATCGCGGCGGAGCGCAGAGAATCTGGGCGGACAGTGGTCGAGCCCGGCGGGCCGTGGCCGGGCGCGGCCGGGGCGTCGGGCCTCCTGGCCGGCATGCGCCGCATCTTCGACGGCGCCGCGCGGCGCATAGCCGTCGATCCCGGCAATGTCGCCTTCATGGACTCGAGGGGACAGGGCGCGCTGGCCGGCTGCCGGAAGGACGCGGGCGAGGGCGGCACGATCTCGCTCCGCCACGTTGGCGAGCGGGTGATGACGGTGTCGAGGCTGACGCCGATGGACCGCGTGTTCATCCTGCCCGACGGCGCCGGCGGGAACGACGCGGCGGGGCGGGGCGCCCGGGACCGCGTGGGGCATGGGCCGGGGCACAGTGCTGGGCGCGGCACGGCGGGCCCCGACGGGACGGGATGCGGCGCGGCAGGACAGGGCGCGACCGGGCCCGGCGCGGCGGCACGGGAGGGCGCCGGGCGGGGCGGCGCTGACCGGCGGCCGGCGGCCCGGCGCGGCGGGGTGGCGGGATGATGGCGATGCCCGGCACCATCTCTCCGGTCCTCGGCGCCGCCTTCGGCGATGTGCGCGACATCGCCCGCGTGGTGCGCGAGGTGACGGGGCAGCGCGGGCTGGCCGGCATGGCGCGCGCACCCTCGCCCGAGGCGCTGGAGATGACGGCGCTGGCGCTGACCGAGGTGTTGCAGAGCGTGCTCGACATCTCGGGCACGCAGGAGCCGGACGGCGCCGCCGTCGAGCTCTGGGTCGAACCCAGCATCGTCATCGTCGCGGTGCGCTTCGCCGGGCCGCCGCTGCCGGGCTGGCTGGTCGTCAACTGGGATTCCGGCGAGCCGCCGGCCGTGCTGGGGGCGGGCGAGTCCGGCTGGGGCTGGCTGGTGGTGCGCGAGGCGTGGGACAGCGTCGGCCAGCAGCGCTCGCGGCGCGGCAACATCGTGTTTCTGGAGAAGCGGCTCTGAGGTTGCGACGTATCGCAGGTGGCCGGGCTGTCCCGGGCGCCACGGATCGGACACGGGACATGCAGAAGAAAAAAGCGAGGGTTTACCGGGTCCGCCGTCGAATGGCGGTGCAGTCATTCCTGTGCGGCGCGGTCTGGGGCGTCGCGGTCGGTCTGGCGACGGTCGCCGGCGGCGGCCCGGCGGCGGCGGCGCTGCTGCTGGCCGCCGGCGTCGGCGGGCTGGCGGTGCTGATCCTGGGCGTCCGGATGGGCAATCTCAGGCGGAGCGCCGACCGTTTCCAGGCCATGCTCGGCGCGGTCAGCGCCGGGCTGATCGTGCTGAACGAGGACGAGCTCTGCGTCGCCACCGGCGGCAACCTGGACGAGTTGCTCGAAATGCCTGACGATTGGGATCCGACGGGCAAGACGATGACCGAGATCCTGACCGAGTTCGCCGACCGCGGCGATTTCGGCCCGCGCGTGCCGCCCTGCACGCCGGTCGACCCGGCGCTGTTCCGCTCGCGCGAGATCGAGACGATCTACATCGAGACGCCGCGCGGCCGCGTCCTGTCGGCCGCCGTCTCGGGATTGCCGGACGGCGGCTGGGTGCTGACCTACACCGACATGACCGATCAGAAGGAGCAGACGCGGATGCTGGTCCGCGCCCAGCGCGAACTGGCGGTCAGCGAGGCCCGCGCGCGCCGTCTGGCGCGCGCGGCGGACTCGGCCAACCGCGCCAAGTCCGCGTTCCTGGCGGCGATGAGTCACGAGATCAGGACGCCGATGAACGGCATCATCGGCATGTCGGAGATCCTGGCCGAGAGCATGCTGACGACCGAGCAGCGCGGCTACCTGGACACGATCCGCCAGTCGAGCGAGTCGCTGCTGGTCATCATCAACGACATCCTGGACTTCTCGAAGGTCGAGGCCGGGCAGATGACGCTGGAGCACGCGCCCTTCGACCTGAAGGAGGCGCTCGAGGACGTGCTGAAGCTGGTCTACCCGAGGGCGCGCGCGCAGGGGCTGACGCTGTCGCTGGACTATCCGGACGCGCTGCCGCGCGGCTTCGTCGGCGATGCGCAGCGGCTGCGCCAGGTCCTGATCAACCTCGTCGGCAACGCGGTGAAGTTCACGCCCGAGGGGCGCGTCGGGGTGCGCGTCCGCGGCGAGGTCGAGGGTGGGGCAGGGGACGGGGCTGGGGACGGGGCGGGGAACGGCGTGGCAGGCGGGCAGGCGGCGCTGGAGATCGCCGTCGAGGACAGCGGTATCGGCATCGACGAGAAGGACATCCCCGCGATCTTCGCCGAGTTCGCCTGCCTCGACACCTCCAGCACGCGGCGTTTCGAGGGGACGGGGCTGGGCCTCGCCATCGCCCGGCGGCTGGTCGGGATGATGGGCGGCGAGATCGCCGCCGCCTCCGAACCCGGGGTGGGCACCACCTTCACCGTCCGCCTCGGCCTGCCGCTGGCGGCCGGGTGGCGCAGCGGCGTTCCCGCGCCCGCTGCGGCGCGCGCCGACGTTCCCCCGGCGTTGCCCGCCAATGTGACCGCCGCGTCGCCCGCAGCGGCGACGGGCCGCCGCCTTGCCTGCGCCCGCCGCCGACTGGGGGCATCGCCGGCTGGCCGTGCTCGTCGCCGAGGACAACCGGACGAACCAGCTGGTGGTGCGGAGCATGCTGAAAGATCAGCCGGTCGACCTGCAGATCGCCGGCAATGGCCGCGAGGCAGTCGATCTCTTCCGCCGCACGGGCGTCGACGTGGTCCTGATGGACGTGTCGATGCCCGAGATGGACGGCTTTGCCGCGACCGCCGCGATCCGCGAGATCGAGGCACGCGACGGCCGGCCGCGCACACCGATCATCGCGCTGACCGCGAACGCGATGGAGGGCGACCGCGAGCGGTGCCTTGCAGCCGACATGGACGACTACCTGTCGAAGCCGCTGCGAAAGCCCCAGCTCGTCGGCCTGGTGCGCGCGCACGGCCGCCCCGCCGAGCCGTCGCCACGCCTGCGCGCGGCGCGGTAACGGCCGAGCGGCCCGCGCTGCCGGCGCATCGCGCGCAGCGGGTCCCCGGCCGGGCGACCCTGGCGGCCGCGCGCAGGGCGGGCAAAACATGCCGTCACCCGCGCGCCCCCCCGCCCTCGCGCCCCACCCCCGCGCGGCCGCGCGCGCCGGGGCCCCCTGTGCTCTTCGCGAGTGGCTTGGGGTCGGGGGGAGAGGGTGCAAAGGGGTGCTGGGGAAGGCCGGACGCGGGCGTCCGGCCGGGCGCGAGCATCGGCGAGTCGGCGGGCGCGTCAAGGGCAAGCCGCCTGTCGCCGGTGCTTCGCACCCTTGACCCGCCCGCCGATCGCCCCGTTGGTGTCCGTGGGAATTGCGCGGGTGCCGGGACGCAGGAGGGAGGCGCCACCCGGGCGGCGCTGGTGGGCGGAGCACCAGCCATTGCGGCCTCGGCCGGAGTTCAGCCGGCGGGGCGGAGTGTCAGGGGGCGAGCTTTTCCAGGCGGCGGGCGAGTTCCAGATCCTTGTCGGTCACGCCTCCCTTGTCGTGCGTGGTGAGCCTGACCTCGACGCGGTTGTACGAGTTCGACCAGTCCGGGTGGTGGTCCATCGCCTCGGCCTCGAAGCCGGCGCGGACCATCCAGGCGAGCGCATCGCGGAAATTGCGGAATTTGTAGTTGCGCGCGATGGACCTGCCGTCGTCGGCGACGGTCCAGCCGGCATCGCTCAGCGCCTGCGGCAGCGGGTCGGCCATGTCATCTCCCTCATTCCGAGACCTGGGGGGCGTGGTCGCGCCAGCGCCGGGCGTTTTCGCGGATCGCGGCGGTGCGCTCCTCGACAGGCGGATGGCTCGCCAGCCAGCTTGCCGCCATCGCGGCCGAGCCGGGGATCAGCCGCGGGAGCTTCTCGAGCATGCGCGCCTGGTGCTCGGCGCCGAGCCCCGAGCGGACCATCAGCGCCGTGGCGTAGGCGTCGGCCTGGAACTCGTCGCGGCGCGACAGCCGGGCCGCGACCATGCCCAGCAGCCAGGCCGATATCATCCAGCCGAAATACGGCACGAACCGCCCCAGGATGCCGCCCAGCACCATGTAGGCGGCCTGACGGCCGGCGACCTCGACCATGCGCCGGCGCATGTGGCCGAGCGCCAGGTGGCCGAGCTCGTGCGCCGCGACCGAGGCGAGCTCGCGCGCCGTCACCTTGCCGCTGCGGAAGGCGTCGAACAGGCCTTGCGTGATGTAGATCTCGCCGGTGTCGGTGGCGAGGCCGTTGATCGCCCTGTCGGGCAGCAGGCGCACCTCGACGCCGTCGATGCCGGCGGCGCGGGCGAGCCGCGCGAGCAGCGCGTCGACCTGGTCGTTCATCAGCGGCCGCGAGCGCTGGCGGAGCCCCCGGCCCGACATCTGCGCGCGCAGCTTCCAGTAGAAGACAACGCCCGCGATGAGCAGGACCGGGAGGAGGAGCTTGACCATCCTTCCGATATAGAGAGCGGGACAGGTCGCGTCACCCGGTCCGGCGCGTGGATCCTCCGGCCGGAGGGGCCGATCGCCGGGCACCGCTGCGCGCCGCAGGCGCGTCGCGGGGGCGGGGGTGGGGCTTGGTCGGAAGGGGCCGGGCGCCGCCAGGCGCACGGGACCGCCCGATCGGAGCCGCAGGCTCCGTGCCATCCCGCGGTATCCGCCGGGGAGCGGCTGGACGGATGCGCGCGGGTTCCCGTGAGCGGGCCTCTGGTCACGGCGCCTTTCCGCCGGACGCAACGGTGTTTCGCGGCGTCGATGGATCGCGCGGCGGCGCGCGGCGCCTTATCTGACGCAGCGAAAGGGAGTCGATGCCATGCATCCGATTCGAACCGCCGCCGAGCCGGCCGCGCCGCAGGTCGGCATCGGCCATGTCCACCTGAAGGTCGCCGACCTCGACCGGGCCGTCGCGTTCTATGCCGGCGTGCTGGGGCTGGACGTGACGCAGCAATATGGCCGGCAGGCGGCCTTCCTGTCCGCCGGCGGCTATCACCACCACCTGGGGCTGAACACCTGGGAGAGCGCCGGCGGCACGCCGCCGCCGCCGGGGCACACGGGTCTTTATCACGTTGCGTTCCTCTACCCCGACCGGGCGTCTCTGGGCCGCGCCGTGCAGCGCGTGCTGGACGCCGGCGTCGAGTTGACCGGCGCGGCCGACCACGGCGTGTCCGAGGCGGTCTACCTGAACGACCCGGACGGCAACGGCATCGAGCTCTACCGTGACCGGCCGCAGGCGGAGTGGCCGCTGGACGCCGAGGGGCGGCTGGCGATGAGCAACGCGCGGCTGGACCTGCGGGCGCTGCTGGCCGAGGCGGCGCCCCCTGCAGGCCAGCCTACCAGCGGCGCGCCGGGCGCGGGGGCGGCGCGCGCCGGCGACGCTCGCGCATGAAGACCGTCAGCCCGGCGCCGACGATGAGCAGGATGCCGGCCGAGACCCAGGGGCCCGGCAGATGGCCCCAGACCGCCCATCCCCAGAAGATCGCGAGCGGCAGCGCCGCGTATTCGAAAGGCGCCACGGTCGCGGCCTCGGCCGAGCGGTAGGCCTGGCTGAGCGAATAGGCGACGACGGCCGAGACGGTGCCGAGCCCGGCCAGCAGCAGCCGGTCGCCCGGCGCCGGCCAGCGCCAGGCGCGCAGCAGGAACTGCAGGCTGGCGTTGTCGCTGCCCTCGGCGAGACGGCCGTCGCCGCCGATGGCGAAGAAGCCGAGCGAAACCGCGATGAAGGTGCACTGGATGTAGATCGCCATCGCCGACGCCTTCGAGCGAACGCCGAGGCGGCGCGTCAGGATCTGCATGAAGGCGTAGAGCAGCGCCGCCAGCATCGGCAGCAGCAGCACCAGCCGCGACACCGCCAGCTCGCCGCCCGCCGGGCGCAGCATCAGCAGCACGCCGCCGAAGCCCACAACCACGGCGCCGATCCGCCACGGCCCGACGCGCTCGCCCAGCAGCGGGATCGACAGCAGCGTGATGAACAGCGGCATGACGTAGAACAGCGCGCTGGCATCGGCCAGCGGCAGCACCGCCAGCGCCATGAAGTAGCTCATGTTCGCGCCGACGATCAGCAGGCAGCGCAGCAGGTGCAGGAGCGGGCGGTCGGTACGCAGGAGGCGCCAGCCGCCTTCGACCTGCAGGATTACCAGGCTGAAGCAGAGCGCGATCGCCGAGCGGACGAAGATGATCTCGTGCAGCGGGTAGTCGCCCGACAGGTGCTTGACCAGCATGTCGTTGACCGAGACCGCCAGCATGGCCAGCAGGATGAAGGCGATCCCGGTGCGCGGGTCGCTGCGGGCAGCGGGCTGGGCGATGGTGGCCATGTCGGATGCCTCGCCGGTTCCGGCGCCGAGCGGCAGGTCCAGTTGCCGACTTTCCGTGTCCCGCCCCTGCCGGGCGGCAGGGCATGACGCTGCCGGAGATCCGGGCGGGCCGCCAACGGTCGGCCGTATCGGCGTGCTCCGCCGTGCCCGGGGCGTCCCGCAGGGCGCACGGGCAATGACCAGGCGGGGAGGCGCTGGCGCTCCCGGGCGCCTCGGCTTCAGTCGGCGCGGCGGGTCATCTGGAGCACCGCGTCCATCGCCATCTCGTAGCCGAGCGAACCGAAGCCGGCGATGATGCCGGTCGCCACCGGCGAGACGTAGGAGTGGTGGCGGAAAGCCTCGCGCGCGTGGACGTTCGACAGGTGCAGCTCGATCACCGGGCAGTCGAGCATCTTCAGCGAGTCGGCCAGCGCCACCGAGGTGTGCGTCAGCCCGGCCGGGTTGATGACCATCGCCGCCGCCTCGCCGCGCGCCTCGTGTATCCAGCCGATCAGCTCGCCCTCGTAGTTCGACTGGCGAAAGACCAGCCCCCGGTCGGCGTTCCGGGTCTTCGCGGCGCAGCGCTTCTCGATGTCGGCCAGCGTGTCCTGGCCGTAGATGTGCGGCTCGCGCATTCCCAGCATGTTCAGGTTGGGGCCGTTCAGGACGTGGATCGGTTTCGGCATCGGTCTTCGCCTCGCTTGGGGGCCGGTCGCGGCGAGTCTAGCTCAGATTCGCAGCCAGATGTCGACCGCGTAACCGAGGCAAAGCAGGGCGGCGCCGATGAAGCCTAGCCGGCGCTCGCGCTGGCGGTCGTGGTTGGCATACCGGATGACGACCAGAATCGCGAACATCACAAGGTTGAGCGCGAACGAGAGGAGCGAGAGGAAGAGCAGCACGAAGATGACCGCCGCGCCGATCCCGGGTCGACCGAAGAAGGCCGCGTGGGCGAGCCACAGTCCGCCGAAGATAGCGATCGACGAGAGGCCGTAGAGAACGGTCTTCCTGATGACGAAGGTCGGCGTCACCTGCTTGAGCTCGAGCGTGTCCGAGAAGTACTTTCCGACCGTGCCGAGGCAGGAGGCGAGGAAACGCTCAACCTTCGCCTCGTCCCACAGGACGAACGCGGCGAGCAGGAGCGCGCCGACGAGGTTGAGGGTCGGGGGCAGGATCTCCAGCATGGACCGGACCGCGCGGCGACGGGGCTACTCGGCCGCGACGGGCGGCTCGTCCTCGATGACGATCACGGGCTCCATCGCGTTCAGCTCGGCGTCGGTCAGGTGGCAGAAGATGAAGTGGCCCGTATCCATCTCCTTGAAGGGCGGCGTGCGGGTGTCGCACTTGCCCGGCATCATGTAGGGGCAGCGCGTCTGGAAGGGGCAGCCGGGCAGGGGGTTCAGCGGCGAGGGCATCTCGCCCTCCAGCACGACGTGGCGCTTGCGGACGCGCGTGTCGGCGACGGGAACGGCCGAGAGCAGCGCCTCGGTGTAGGGGTGGTAGGGCGGCGAGAAGACCTGCTCGGTCGTGCCCTGCTCCATGATCCGGCCGAGATACATGACGACGATCCGGTCGGCGAGATAGCGCACGACGCCGAGGTCGTGGCTGATGAACAGCATCGTCGTTCGGCTCTCGCGCTGGATGTCGGTCAGGAGCTTGGTCACCGCCGCCTGCACCGAGACGTCGAGCGCCGAGACGGGCTCGTCGGCGACGACCAGCCGCGGCCGGCCGGCAAAGGCGCGGGCGATTCCGATGCGCTGCTTCTGGCCGCCCGAGAGCTGGCGCGGCATGCGGGTCGCGAACTCGCGCGGCAGCTTGACGAGGTCGAGCAGGTCGAGCATCCGCTCGCGCCGGTCGGCCTCGCTGTCCCCGATCTCGAACTGCTGGAGCACGCGGACGATCTGGTCGCCCACCGTCATCGACGGGTTCAGCGTGTCGAACGGGTTCTGGAACACCATCTGCACGCTGGCGACGGTGCGGGCGCCGCGCTTCTCGACGGGCAGGTGGGCGATCTCCTGGTCGCCGAGCATGATCCGGCCGTCGGTCGCGGTCTCAAGCCCCATCAGCACCTTGGCGAAGGTCGACTTGCCACAGCCGGATTCGCCGACGATGGCGACCGTCTCGGCCTCGCGGGCGTCGAAGGTCAGGTCCTCGTTGGCCTTGACCGTGCGCGTGTCGCCGCCGCCGAACATGCCGGAAGAGACGTCGTAGTGCTTGGTGAGGTGGTCGACCCGCATCATGACCTCGCCGACCCGGATCGGCTCGTCGGCGACCGCGTCGCCGATCTCGGCGTCCCAGTCGATCTCGTCGACCCGGGCGCAGCGGCTGTAGTGCCGGTTGCCGAGGTCGCGCATGGCGATCGGGCCGGTGTTGCAGACCTCCTCGACGCAGTGCGGGCAGCGCGGGCTGAAGTTGCAGCCGACGGGGCGCTCGTGCGGCAGCGGCAGCTGGCCGGGGATGGCGACCAGCGGGCGGGCGTACTTGTCGGCGCCGGGCACCGGGATCGAGCGTAGCAGGCCCTTGGTGTAGGGCATGCGCATGCGATCGAAGACGGTCTTGATGTCGCCCTCCTCGACCGCCTCGCCGGAATACATGACCGTGATGCGGTCGCAGGTCTCGAGGATCAGCCCGAGGTTGTGGCTGACGAAGATCATCGAGGTGCCGAACTCGCGCGCGAGCTCCTTGATCAGGTCGACGATGCCGGCCTCGACGGTGACGTCCAGCGCCGTCGTCGGCTCGTCCAGCAGCAGGAGCTGCGGCTTCGACAGCAGCGCCATCGAGATCACGACGCGCTGCTGCTGGCCGCCGGAAAGCTGGTGCGGGTAGGCGCTCATGATGCGGTCGGGGTCGGGCAGGCGGACGGCGTCGAGCATCTCGGCGGAGCGCTTCCTCGCCTGCTCCTCGGAGGTGCCCTCGTGGATGGTCAGCACCTCGGTCAGCTGCCGGCCGATCCGCATGGCCGGGTTCAGCGAGGCCATCGGCTCCTGGTAGACCATGGCGATCTTCGAGCCGCGGATGTCGCGCAGCTCGGCGTCCGAGAAGGTCGCCATGTCGCGGCCGAGGAACCGGATGGCGCCGGACTTGATGCGGCCGTTATGGCCGAGATAGCGCATGATGCCGAGGCTGACGGTCGACTTGCCGCAGCCGGACTCGCCGACCAGCCCCATCGTCTCGCCGGGCATCACGGTCATGGAGAAGTCCATGACGGCCGGGATCTCGCCCTTGCGCGTGTAGAAGCTGATGTTCAGATCCTCGATCTCGAGGATCGGGGTGGCGCCTGCGGCCGGCGATGCGGGCTTGTCGGGCATGGGCTCAGTCCTTCAGCGACTCCTCGCGCAGGCCGTCGGCCAGCAGGTTCAGCCCCAGCACCAGGCTCATCAGCGCCAGCGCCGGGACCAGCGACAGGTGCGCGGTCGATGCCTGGCGCACGAAGGACCGGCCGTGGTTGATCATCGAGCCCCAGTCGGGGCTTTCGGGCTCGAGCCCAAGGCCGAAGAAGCCGAGCGTGCCGAGCAGGATCGTCGTGTAGCCGATGCGCAGGCACGCGTCGACGATCAGCGGGCCGCGGGCGTTCGGCAGGATCTCCCACAGCATGATGTACCAGGGCCGCTCGCCGCGCGTCTGGGCGGCGGCGACGTAGTCGCGCGTCTTGATGTCCATCGCCAGCCCGCGGACGATGCGGAAGACGCCCGGGCTGGAGGCGAAGACGACGGCCGCGAAGACGTTCAGCTCGTTCGGGTCCAGCGAGACCGGGCCCCAGCGCCAGCTGAAGGCCAGGCCGAGGTAGAGCCACAGCCCGATCACCAGGGTCACCCCGGCGGAGATCGCCAGCGCACGCCGGTTCTTCTCGTATTTCGTGAACCACATGATCAGCAGGAAGATGACGGGGAACAGGAAGAACACCGCCGCCATGCCGCGCGGGATCGACCAGCCGATGCCGAGGGTTCGTCCCAGCCAGGTGTCGTAGCTGAGCTCGCGGATCTCGGGCGTGACCAGCAGGTAGAACAGCAGGATGACCGGGAAGGCCAGCACCAGGTTGGCCAGGAAGGACAGCACCGTGTCGATCTTGCCGCCGTAATAGCCGGCTGGCAGCCCCAGCGTTATGCCGACCATGTAGGCGATCAGCGTCGCCGCCGGCGCGATGATCAGCACGATCTGCGCGCCCCAGACGACGCGGCTGAAGAGGTCGCGCGCGTTGTTGTCGCCGCCCCACAGCCAGACGACCATGTCGGCGGGGTTGACGACGCCCGGCGGCCCCTTCTTCAGCGCCATGATCGCCGTCAGGTCCGAGGGCACGTCGCGCGGGCCGTAGGGCGCGATGACGCCGGCGAAGATCGCCGTCAGCGCCCAGAACAGCACGATCAGGAGGCCGACCATGCCGATGCGCGAGCCGTAGAGCCGGCCGAACGTGCCCAGCCGGTCGCGCACGAACCAGCCGCCGCCGACGATACGCCAGGATGCCCAGCCAGACCGGCCAGAACCGCGCCAGCGACTGCGAGCACGATCTGGCCCGTCGATACGACTTCTGCTGGGTGCATCCGTCTCCCCCCTGGGCGTCCGTCTCCGACCCCCGCGGCGCGGCCGCCGCCTGCTGGCGTCACTGCACCCGGATACGCGGGTTCAGGTAGGCATAGCCGATGTCCGAGATCAGCTGCGTCGCCAGCACGACGACGACCGCGACCACCGAGCAGGCGAGCAGCAGGTCGATGTCGTTGTTCTCGGCGGCGTAGACCAGCGTCCAGCCGAAGCCCTTGTAGTTGAACATCGTCTCGACGATCACGACGCCGGTCAGCAGCCACGGGAACTGCAGCATGATGACCGTGAAGGGCGCGATCAGCGCATTGCGGAGCGCGTGGCGCGTCACGACACGGCCGAAGCTCAGTCCCTTGAGGCGCGCCGTGCGGATGTACTGCGAGGTCATCACCTCGGCCATCGAGGCGCGCGTCATGCGGGCGATGTAGCCCATGCCGTAGACCGCCATCGTCAGCACCGGCAGGGTGAAGTTCTCGATGGTGATGTCGTTCGTCGAGGCGATCCCCTTGAACCAGCCGAGCGACGAGGAGAAGATCACGACGAAGATGATGCCGGTGACGTATTCCGGCGCCGATGTCGAGGCGATCGAGGCGACCGACAGCCCGCGGTCCAGCCCGGACCCCTCGCGCATCCCCGCCAGCACGCCGATGAACAGCGCGCCCGGCACCATGACGACCATGACCCAGAACATCAGGATGGCCGTGTACCAGAGCCGCTCGGGCATGACCTGCTCGACCGGCTGCTGCAGGCGCAGCGACTTGCCCATGTCGCCCTGCACGAAGCCGCCCAGCCAGTCGTCAGTAGCGCTCGAAGAACGGGCCGCGATAGCCGTGCGTCGTCCAGCCAGCTGTCGACCTCGGCGTCGGTCATGCGCTGGTTGCCCTGGGTCTTGGCGATCTTCTCGAGGTTCGGCTCGAGATTGACCAGGTAGAAGACGATCATCGTCAGGGCGATCATCGTCAGGATGATGGTGCCGAGGCGGCGCAGGATGAAGATCAGCATGGCGCTTCCCCCGTTCTCGCCGTCCCCGCGGCGGCTCGCCCCGCAAGCCTGGCTTGGCCGGGCGCGGCGGCCGGCCGCGGGCGAATGGCGCCGGGGGCGGAGAAGCCGCCCCCGGCCGCGTCGCCGACCGCGGATCAGCCCTTGTCGATCCAGACCTTGTCGAGGTGCTGCTCGAAGGCCTGGTGCTGCGGGAAGTTCTTCACCCACGGGTAGGAGTGCCGGTACACCGAGCGCCAGTAGGGCTGCATGATGATGCCGGACTCCTGCAGGATGGTCTCGATCTTCTCCATCAGCTTGCGCCGCTTCTCGACGTCGGCCGTGCCCAGCGCCTGGTTCAGCAGCTTGTCGAACTCCGGGTTCGAATACGCGGTCTCGTTCCACGCCTCGCCGCTGCGGTAGGCCAGCGCCAGCACCTGCACGCCGAGGGGCCGAGCGTTCCAGTTGGTCGACGAGAAGGGGTACTTGGTCCAGTCGTTCCAGAAGGTCGCGCCCGGGATGATGGTGCGCTTCACGTTCAGCCCGGCGTCGCGCATCTGCGCGGCGACGGCGTCGGTCGTGTTGCGCCGCCAGTCGTCGTCGACCGAGATCAGCTCGAACTCGTGGTCGGCGTGGCCCGACTCCTCGATCATCTTCTTGCCCGCCTCGACGTCCGGGCGTGAAGGGCACCTTGGCGTATTCCGGGTGCATCGGGCCGACATGGTGGTTCTCGGCCGGCGCGCCGCGGCCGTTGTAGCCGAGCGCCAGCACGATCGCCGGATCGACCACCAGCTGCACGCCGCGGCGCAGCTTCTGGTCGTCGTAGGGCTCGTTGGCGACGTTGAAGCGGATGACGATGGTCGAGGCGGTCAGCGCCTCGGACTGCTCGAGCCCGAGCGCGTCGAGCTGCTCGACGGAGTTGGCCGCGTTTCGATAGTTCGTGTCGACTTCCTCGGCCTCGAAGGCCGAGATCATCGCCGTCGGATCGGTGCCGTAGTCGATCCAGTCGATCCCGTCCAGGTAGACCTCGCCGCCCCACCAGGGCGTGTCGCGGCGCACGACGGCGGCGCGGACGCCCGGCTGCCACTCGGTGATGCGGAAGGCGCCGGTGCCGTTGTTGAACTGCTCGAGCAGGTCGCCGGAGGGGTCGAAGCTGCGGTGCACGATCGCAGTCGGATAGTCGGTCAGGTTGGCGATCAGCGCGATGTCCGGCTTCTCCAGCTTGATCTTCAGCGTGTGATCGTCGACGATCGTCGACCGCGTCCTCGTACATCTTGCCGGTCGTCCGGGTCGATCATCGCCGCCATGCGGCTGGCAACCGAGTTGCCCTCGAAGGACTTGTCGCTCCAGCGCTCGAAGTTGAGCCTTGACGTCCTCGGCGGTGAAGTCGTCGCCGTTCGCCCACTTCACGCCCTTGCGGAGGTTGAAGGTGTACTCGGTGGCGTCGTCGTTGACCTCCCAGCTCTCCAGCAGCCAGGGCTCGAACTCGTACTCGTTGTTCCAGCGCACGAGGTATTCCAGCGACTGGCGCACCACGTTCGGCGGTCTCGGACCAGTACCAGGCCCGCGGATCCTGGATCTCCTTGACCAGCATGGCGATCCGCAGCGTGCCACCCTTCTTCGGCTCGTCCGCCATCGCCTTGCCGGGCAGGGCGAAGCCGCCCAGCGCCGCGGCGCCGGCCGCCGTCACGCCGACGCCCATCATCGACGCCATGAACTCGCGGCGATCCATGTGGCCGCGCTTCAGGCTTTCGACGAATTGCTCCGCCATCGGGTGTAGCGGTCGATCCGTCATCATCAACCGGGTCATGCCTCTCTCCCTTTATATCGTTGGTAGTCCCCTTTGCAGCAGCTAATCACGTCGCCGCCCCGCCGCCAAGGTGGTTTGACACAGAGTTTACGCCCAATTCCGTCGCGTTTTAGGCTGCCCGCGACGCGGCCGCGACGGGGCGCGCGACGGGGGGCGCGACGGGGCCGGGAAGGGACGCGGCCGGGCGGGGCACGGGGTGCGGCGCGGCGTGTTCACCAAGTCTTAACCGCTTCGACGCTCATATGCGGCATGCGGCAACGGGCGATTCCCGCGGTCGCCGCCCGCCCGACAGGTTAGATCCGAATGAGCCTCAGCCATCGCATTGCCAGCCCCCTCGTGGTGCTCGCCATGCTCGCGCTCGCCGTCGCGGCCGGGCTGTTCTGGCGAGCGCCGGCCGCTCACAGGGACGGCGCCGCCGGGGATCGCCGGGCGCTGGCCATCGCCGGCCAACTCGCCGCGCTGCGCGAGGCGCGGCGCATGGGCACGCGACTTGCGCTGATCGGGCTGGGGGGCGATGCTGGCGCCGCGGCGGCGGTCGCCGGCCGCGCTCCCGATGCACACCCCGATGGGCCCCCGGGTGCGGTCCGCGCCATGCCCGCAGGGGCGGCCGCCGATGCGCCGGCCGGCCCGGTCGACGATCCGTCCACTCCCTTCGCGGGAGCGAACGCCGGCCTGCACGCCTTGCTGCACGAGGCCTCGGCGACGGTGTTGACGGATATCGACGCGCTGCGGACGTTCTCCATAGGCGAGCCGTACGGGCCGGCAATCGGTCATCTCGCGGCCGAGTTCGCGCGCTGGCGCGACGATGTCGAGCGGCTCGTCCATGCCGGACCGGCCGGGCATGGCTCCCGGACGAAAGCATTCGCATTGCTGGCGGCGAAGGACCGACTGATCGAGGAGCTTTCGGACAGCGTCGGCGAGCGGCTGGCGCAGGCGCAGACTGCACGCGCCGGGTCGGGCCGCGCCTCGGCGATTCGCACGGCCGGTGCGGCGGTCGCCGGGGTTTTCCTTGCGGCGCTCTGCCTCTATGGGGCGGCGTCCCTGTATGCCCGGCGCCTGGCCCGCGACATGGCGCGCCTGCCCGGCGACCTGCAGGACCTCGTGCGGGGCGACAGGCCCGGCGGGCTGTCCGGCGAGGCGCGCGCGGACGAGATGGGCACCATGGCGCGCGACCTGCACGCCTTCGCCGAGCGGATGCGCCTGCTGACCCAGTCGCGCGCCGAGATGGAGAGGATGGCGCTGACCGACCCGCTGACCGAGCTGCCGAACCGACGCGGACTCTACCACTTCCTGGACAAGGACGGTTGGCCCGGCGGGCAGGGCGGCGAGGGCGACTGCGGGACGGTCGCCGTGCTGCACATCGACCTCGACCACTTCAAGGCGGTCAACGACACCCACGGGCACGATGCCGGCGACAGCGTGCTGCGCGAGGCGACGCGCCGCATGGCCTCGGTGATCCGCGACACGGACATCCTGGCGCGCCTCGGCGGCGACGAGTTCGTGATCGTCGCGAGGGGCCTGACCAGCGAGGACGCGCTCGAGCGCCTCGCCGAGCGCGTCATCCGCCAGTTCGACGCGACCGTCGCCTTCCGCGACCGGACGCTCCAGGTCACGGCCAGCCTCGGCGCCGTGCTCGGCGGACGGCGCGGCGAGGTGCCAGACCCCAGGCGCCTGCTGATCAGTGCCGACGTTGCGCTCGGCCACGCCAAGTCCGCTGGGCGCAACCGCTGGTCGATCTTCACCTCGGCGATGGCGCGCGATGCCCGCCGACAGCAGGAGCAGGCCGACGAGATCCGCGTCGGCATCGAGCGGGGCGAGTTCCAGCTTTGGTTCCGGCCGATCATCGACCTCCGCAGCGGAAGGGCAACAGCGCTCGACGTCGTGCCGCGCTGGCACCGGCCAAACCGGCGCGTGCTGCGCGCCGACGGGTTCATCGACGCTACTGAGGCGCACAACCTGACCGGGGCGATGCTGTTGCCGGCACTCGAGCAGGCGCTGCATCATGCCGCGTCCTGGCGGGCCGCGGGCGCGACCGTGCCGGTGCTGCACATCGACATGACCCGGACGATGCTGCTGGCGCCGGACATCGTCGACCGGCTGAGCTGGCTGCTCGACGAGCACCACATCGAGCCCGACCGGATCGCCATCGAGATCAGCGAGCGGTTCTGCGGCGGCCGCGGCGTCGAGGCGGTGTTCGACAATCTCCGGCGCTTCGCCGATCTCGGCGCCGCTATCGTCATCGACGATTTCGGCTCGGTCGATGCGGCGCTCGGCACGATAACCCGCGTTGGCGCCACGGCGATCAAGCTCGACGTCGGGCGGCTCGGCGGGCTGGTTGCCGGCGAGGACAGGCGGTCTTCGACCGGCGTCACGCTCGAGGCGCTGATGCCAGGCATCATCGGCATCGGCGACAGCCTGGGCGTCACCGTTATGGCTTCGCGCGTCGTCGACCGGGCCGAGATCGACCGACTGCGCAGCCGGCGGCTTCTGCGAGATGCAGGGCGACGCGGTCGCCCCGGCGATGAATGCCGCGGCGACCGGCCGCTGGCTGGCCGCCGGAGGCAACGTCGGCAGCGTGTCCGCCCCCGTCCCCGCCCGGATACCTGGGCATGGGCCGGTCTGCCTCGCGACCGGCTGACCTCGGCCACCGTAGCGCGCTGCCATCCGGTCGCCTCCGACCGCCGCCGCATGGCCGGCCGCCGTGCGGTGTGAGTTGCTGGCGATTGCTCCGGCTGCGTTCCGTTCCCACGGCGCACGCCGTCGTTCCCGCCGCCGCCTCACCCCGGATGCGCGCGTACGGACCGGTCCGTCTTGCACCAGCGCCCGTCGCAGCGCGCTGGCATCTGGTCACCCCCGGCCGCGCGGTATGGTGGGCTGCCAGGTGGAAGGCATCGGCGGCGGCTGCTCCGGTTGCGCTCCCTGCCGTCCGGTCCCCTCGGGCCGGCGCCGCATGCCGGTCGCTGCGCGCTCCCCATCGGCGGCGGGTGAATGACCCCGGCAAACCTCGAGCCGCCTGCAGGATTCGAGCCCGGCACCTTGCGCTTGCGCCTGGTGTTCCCCCGGCTGCGCGTCCCTGGCCCACCGCCTGGTTTCGGTCTGCCCCTCCGGCTCCCGCAAGCTGTCCTGCCAGCGCCCCTCGCCATGCCGCGACGTGGGCCCTTCGCGCGAGGATCCGTCGGGGTCCTCGCGATGCTGGCGCGTCGGACCCCGGTCGCCTCGAAGGGAAGAGCCGTGCGTCCGCGGCGCGCGAGCGATCTGCGGCAGCGCTCCGGTTGCGCCGTCCCCAATCCGGCGATACCTGTGCCGCTCCGGAACTGGTGGCAGAAATCATGGCCCATCCCCTCAGCGGTGCGGACATCGGCACGCTCGTGCGTGCCTTCGGGGCGGGTGGCGCGCCCGACCGCTGGGGCGCGGCGGCGACGCTCTGCGCCGTGGCGCTGGCCCGCGCCCCCTTCTCGGCGCTCGAGCGGCTGGCCGTGGCGCCGCGCCTGCCGGCGCCCGCCGGGATGCCGCCGCCCGTCTTCATCCTGGGGCACTGGCGCTCGGGCACGACGCATCTCTACAACATCATGAGCCGCGACCGGGCGCTCGGCTATGTGCCGCCCTACGCCGTCGGCCTGCCCTGGGACATGTTCGGCCTCGGCTTCATCTTCCGGCAGGCGATCCACCGCGCGCTGCCGAGGCACCGCTGGATCGACCGGATGCCGGTGACTCCGACCAGCCCGCAGGAGGACGAGGTCGGCATTGCCTCGATGAGCGAGCTGTCCTTCTACCACGGCATCTACTTCCCGCGCCGCTTCGACGCGCTGATCGACCGCGGCCTGTTCTTCGACGGCGCGACGCCGGCCCAGATCGCCCGGTGGGAGAACCGCTTCACCCACTTCCTCGGCAAGGTCTCGCTGGCGATGGACGGCCGGCCGCTGCTGGTGAAGAACCCCGTCTATACCGGCCGCGTCGCGATACTGCGTCGGCTTTTCCCGGACGCGAAGTTCGTCCATATCCATCGTGACCCGGTGGATGTCTTCCTGTCCATGCGCAACTTCTACGACCGCCTGCTCGAGAAGCTGGCGCTGCAGGACGTGCCGCCCGGCCTGGACATCGAGGCCACCATCCTGCGCGTCTACGACCGCATGATGACCCGCCTCGTCGAGGACACGCGCGACATGCCCGCCGGCAGGCTGGTCGAGATCCCCTATGCCGCGCTCGACCGCGATCCGCTCGAGGCTGTCGCCCGCGTCTATGCCGGGCTGGATCTCGATGGCTTCGAGGCTGCGCAGCCGGCCTTCGCCGAGTACCTCGCCGGCGTCCGCGGATTCCCGAAGAACGAGTTCCGCGCCGACCCGGCGGCGCTCGATCGCATCGCACGGCACTGGACCCCGTGGATCAGGCGTTGGGGCTACGATGCCCCGGTACCGGCAGCAGCGCCGGCCCCGACCGCCGCCCCGACCATAGCGCCGTGAACCGTGCGGTCCTGGCGATCTTCGCCCCCGGGGACGCGGGAGCGGGCGGCGACGTCAGGGCGCACCGCCCGGCCCGGCCGTTCTTCGCTCGCGCCCGGCGCGCGTGTGCGAGGGGCGAGCAGGTCGCCAGCGCGCCCGTCGGCGTGTTGGCGGTAGATCGCCCGATAGCCGGTGACGTGCCCGGCTCCGTGCGTGGCCCCGTGCCGCACCCGGTGCGCGACGGCGGCCAATCGTGCGGCGCGGCGCCGGAATGACGACGCTGGTGACGGGGGCGGGCGGCTTCGTCGGCGGGTTCGTCGTGCGTCGCCTTGCCGCTGCCGGAGAGACCGTGCGTGCGCTCGATATCGCCTGGGGCGCGCCGCCGCCGCCGCCGGGCACCGAGCGCGTCACCGCCTCGATCCTCGATCCTGACGCGCTGGAGGCTGCCATGCGGGGGGTGCGAGCCGTCATCCATGCGGCCGCCATCGCCCATCTCTGGACGCAGCGGCGCGTCGACTACGACCGCGTCAATGCCCTCGGAACCTGCCGCGTGCTGGCGGCGGCCCGCCGGGCCGGGGCGCGCACGGTGCTGGTGTCGAGCTACGTCACCCTCGTCGCCCGCGACCAGCCCGGCGGCCGCACTCTGGACGAAACCGTTGAGGTGCCGCCGGGCCGGCTGCTCGGCCCGTACCCGCGCACCAAGCGCCAGGCCGAGCTGTTCGCGCTGTCCGCCGCCGCGACGGGCCAGCCGGTGACCATCGTCATGCCCTCGGCCCCGGTCGGCGCGGAGGACGTAAACCTCACGCCGCCGACGCGGATGCTGCGCGACCTGGCGGCAGGGCGTACCCCGGCCTTGCTCGACTGCCTGCTGAACCTGGTCGACGTGCAGGCGGTCGCAGATGCCGCCATCGCCGCCCGCGACCGGGGCGCGCCCGGCGAGCGCTACCTGCTGGCCGGCGAGGATCTCAGCATGCGCCAGGTCGCCGACGCCGTCGCCCGCGCCACCGGCTGTCCGGCGCCGCGGCACACTGTGCCGACCGCCGTCGCGCTGGCCACTGCGCGCGCCGAGGCAGTGCTCGCCCGCGTCACGGGACGCTCGCCCAGGGCGCCGCTGACCGGCGTGCGCCTCGCCGCGCGCCCGTGCCGCTTCGACAGCGGCAAGGCGCGCGCCGCGCTGGGCTTTGCGCCGCGCCCGTTCGAGGCCTGCCTCGCCGAGGCGCTTCACTGGCTGTGCGCCGCCGGCCACCTGCCGTTGGGTCCGGCCCGTCCTGCCTGACAGTCGCCGATCGGCCGACCCCTCGCCGAGGCATCCGCCGAGCAGACGGCCCTCCGGCCATCCGGGAGGTTCCGTGCCTCGCGCCGCTCACCATTGGCTCCGACCCATCGGGCCATTCCGGCACCCGTCCCCTTGCGCCAGGCGCAAACGGCAGGTCGCCGGCCACTGCTGACCGCCGTTGGCCGAGTTCCCCGCCGACGGCGGAGCGACAGGAGGAGGGCCTCTCCCGCGCGGACTGCCAACCCGCAATCCGCCGCCCTCGAGCTGCCCGGAGCCGGACCGCTCAGGGATAGGTGCGACCCTTCCAGGCGCCGCCGCGCCCACGCCAGTGGCCCAGCGCCGAGGAGAGGGTCATTGCGCCGTACAGTGCCGCCGCGACCGGCAGCGCCAGCGCGTGCCAGACCGGCCGGCCATAGAGCCGCAGCGTCGGCATGTAGGCCACCGCCATTGCCGCCCAGGCCAGTGCGCCTGCCAGCGCCGGCCACCAGCCCGCGCCCGTGAGGCCCGCCAGCAGCAGCCCCGGCGGAGCCAGGAAGACCAGCACCAGCCCGGCCACCGTCCCCGCCAGCAGCAGCGCCGAGTGGTGCAGCTGCGTGAACGCCGTCCGTGCCACCATCGTCCAGATCGTCGCCAGCCGCCGGTTGTCGCGCAGGCTGACGACCTCGCGGTCCGCCAGGCCCAGCCAGATCGCACGCCCCGGTGGCCCTCGCTTGATCCGCGCCGCCAGCGTGCAGTCGTCGATGAGGGCGCCGCGGATCGAGGCGATCCCGCCGATCCCCTCCAGCGCGTCCCGCCGGACCACCACGCAACCGCCTGCCGCCCCGGTGACGCGGTGCCCGGGCCGGTTCACCCATGGGAACGGGTAGAGCATCTGGAAGAAGAAGACGAAAGCCGGCACCAGCAGCCCGCCCCAGAGTCCGCGCGCGTCGAGCCGCGCCATCAGCGAGACCAGCGCCAGCCCCCGCGCCTCGGCAAGCGCCACCAGCCGGCGCAGCGTGTCGGGCGCGTGCATGATGTCGGCATCGGTGAGCAGGACATAGGCCGCCCCCGGCGAGAGCCGCGCCGCCTCGGCCACGCCCGCCTGCACGGCCCAGAGCTTGCCCGACCAGCCCTCGGGCAGCGGAGGCGCCGTCACGACATGCGCCCCCGCCGCGCGCGCGATGCCTCCCGTGCCGTCGGTCGAACCGTCATCGACGACGACGACGGCATAGCCGCCCGGGTAATCCGACCGCCGGTGCGCCCGCACGACGCTGCCGATGGTCGCCGCCTCGTCGCGCGCCGGGATCACGGCGACGACCGCCGGCCACGCGCGCGCCGCCGATGCATCGCCCGGTTGCCCGTCGAGCCGCTGGTCGGCGCGCCAGAACCCGCCCCACGCGGCCAGCAGGACGATCCAGGCGATCAGGGTGGCGGCTCCCAGCATGCGGCGGCGCATAGCCGGCGCGGCGCGCACCGGCAAGCCCGTCCTGGCTGGCGTTCTTCGTCGTTCTCACCGCGGCGCGACCCCGTCCGCATTGAAGTTGCGAGTCCCTGTCCCTATGGTGCACTGCAAGGTAGCGCGAAGCACGACCGGAGCATGATGGACCAGCGGGTGCAGAGGTCGGACGCGATGTCGGAAGACGTCGAGACGCCGTCCGGCAAGGGCGCAGGCGACGAGAACTTCCCCGTCGGCTCGGTCCTGTTGCCCGCCCGCCTTCGCCCGCATGTCGCGCGCTTCTACGCCTTTGCCCGCGCCGCCGATGACATCGCCGACACCCCCGCGCTAGACCCCGACGACAAGATCCGCCGTCTCGACCTTTTCGAGGCCGGCCTCGACGGGCACCCTGGCGTCTCGGTCGCGACCGCGCTCCGGGCCAGCCTGGCGGAGACCGGCGTGCCCGACCGTCACGCCCGCGACCTGCTGGCCGCCTTCCGCCAGGACGCGACGAAGCGGCGCTATGCCGACTGGGACGAGCTGCTCGGCTACTGCGAACTCTCGGCCAATCCGGTCGGCCGCTACCTGATGGACCTGCACGGCGAGGACCGGGCACTCTGGGTGCCGGCCGACGCGCTGTGCACCGCGCTGCAGATCCTCAACCATCTGCAGGACTGCCAGGCGGACTATCGCGCGCTCGATCGGGTCTATCTGCCGCTGGACCGGCTGGCGGGGCAGGGGCTCGACGTCGCGGTGCTCGACCGGCCGGCAGCGCCGCCGGGGCTGCGCCGCGTGCTCGACCAGTGCCTCGACAGCTGCGACGCGCTGATCGCCACCGCCCGCACCCGGCCCGTCCGCCCGCGCAGCCGGCGCCTGCACGCCGAGACGGCGACGATCACCCGCCTCGCCGCCCGGCTCTCGGCGCGCCTGCGCCGACAGGACCCGCTGGCCGGCCGGGTCGCGCTGACGAAGCCCGATTTCGCCCGTGGTGCGCTGGCCGGCATCGCCGCGCTGGCCGGCCGGGGCGTCCGCCCGGTCGCGGCAGGCTCGACATGAGCGCCGAGGTCGCCCCCCAGACCGTCCTGAGCCCCACCCCGCCGGGCGCCGGCCATTCGCCGCAGCAGGTCGTCGACCGCATCACCGGCCAGGCGAAGTCTTCTTTCTCGCTCGGCATGAAGCTGCTCTCGCGCCCGCGCCGCGAGGCGATGCGCGCCGTCTACGCGTTCTGCCGCGTCGTCGACGACATCGCCGACGGCGACATGCCGGTGGCGGAAAAGCGCCAGATGCTCGCTGACTGGCGCGCCGAAGTCGACCGGCTTTACAAGAAATGCCCGCAATCGGCGATCGGTCGGGCACTTTCCGGCCCCGCCGCGCGTTATGATCTTCCGCGCGACGAGTTCCTGATGATGATCGAAGGCATGGAGATGGACGCGAACGGGCCGATCGTTGCCCCGACGCAGGAGGATCTCACGCGGTACAACCGCCGCGTTGCCGGCTCGGTGGGACTGCTGTCCATGCGTATCTTCGGCGCCTGGATCGGCGAGCCCTCGCGCGCCTTCGCGCTGGCGCTGGCCGACGCGCTGCAGACCACGAACATCCTGCGCGACGTGGAGGAAGACGCGCGCCTCGGCCGGCTCTACCTGCCGCGCGAGAGCCTCGCCCGCGCTGGCGTGCAGCCCACCACAGAGACCGTCGCGGACGACCCCGGGCTGCCCGCCGCCCGCGCCGATCTCGCCGCGCGGGCCCGCGCGTCCTTCAACCGCGCCCGCGCCGCCATCCCGCGACATAGCCGCCTGCGCGTCGCCCCGGCGCTCGCCATGCTGGGCGTCTACGAAGGCTATCTCGACCGCATGGAGGCGCTCGATTTCCGCTTTCGCGGCCCGCTGGCGATGTCCGGCGCCGAAAAGCTCCGCCGCGGCCTGGCCGCCGTCGCGCTGGCAAGGCCGACGTGAGCGGCGCCTTCCCGGCCGGGCGGGGCGAGCCACGCGGCGGCGCGTGCCGCGCCATCACAAACCCCCCGCCACGCGCGGTCGCGCGCGACGGGGCCCCGTCGGTGCTCATCCTGCGGCGGGGGGGCAGGGAGGCGGACGCCGCCAATGTGCTGGGGAAGGCCGGCAAGGGCCAGCCTTCGGCGAGCGTCATGCGAGTCGCCGAACGCGTCAAGGACAAGCCGGCTTTGCCGGTGCTGCGCATCCTTGACCCGCTCGCCGACTCGCGGCGGCAGGGCGGCCGTGGCATCGAGGCGGGGGCCGGCGGCGCGGGGCCGAGATGGTGAGCGGCACCGTCCACATCGTCGGCGCCGGGCTCGCCGGGCTCTCGACCGCCGTGCGGCTGGCCGCGGAGGGGCGCACGGTCGTGCTCTACGAGGCGATGAAGCACGCCGGCGGGCGTTGCCGCACCTTTCGCGATCCGCGGCTCGGCCGCGACGTCGACAACGGCAACCACCTGCTCCTCAGCGGTAACGGCTCGACCTGCGCGTATCTCGCCCTGATCGGCGCGACCGGCCGCATGCGTGAGACCGAGGCCGCCTTCCCCTTCTTCGATCTCGCCTCCGGCGCGCGGTGGCAGGTCCGCCCCGGCAACGGCCGCATCCCCTGGTGGATTGCCGACAGTGCGCGGCGCATCCCCGGCACGCGGCTGGCCGACTACCTCTCCGGATGGCGACTGGCTCTCGCCGGCCCGGCCCGCACCGTCGCCGAGGCGATCCGCGACCGCGGCCCGCTCTGGCGCCGCTTCTGGGAGCCGCTGACGCTGGCCGCGCTCAACACCACGCCCGAACGCGGTGCCGCACCGCTGCTCCGCGCCGTGCTCTCCGAGACGTTCGCGAAGGGCGCGGGCGCCTGCCGCCCGATGCTGGCGCCGACCGGCCTCGGCACTGCGCTGGTCGACCCGGCAGTCGCCCATCTGTCGGCGCAGGGCATCGCCATCGCTTTCGAGCACGCGCTGAAGGGCGTCACCAACGAGGGCGCGCGCCTGCTCGGCGCTGCACTTCGCCAACGGCCGCACCATCGCGCTGGGGCCGGAGGACCGCGCCGTGCTGGCCTTGCCGCCGACGCGGCTGAAATCCGTCCTGCCCTGGATCGAGGTGCCGCCCGACGACGCCGCCATCCTGAACGCGCATTTCCTGGTCGACGACCCGGCGCTGGCCGCCGCGCCGCCGGTCACCGGGCTCGTCAACGCCACGACGCACTGGGCCTTCGTCCGCGGCGACGTCGTCAGCCTGACCGTCTCGGCCGCCGACCGGCTGGGGCTGATGGACAAGGCGCCGGACGAGCTGATCCCGGCGCTTTGGGACGAGGCCGCGCGCGCGCTGAACCTGACGCAGCAATACCGCGTCGCCCGCGTCAACAAGGAGCGCCGCGCCACGTTCGACCAGTCCCCCGCCGGCGTCGCCCTGCGTCCCGCCGCCCGCACGCCCCTTGCAAATCTCGTCCTCGCGGGCGATGCCACGCGCACGGGGCTGCCCGCGACGATCGAGGGCGCAATAAGGTCCGGAGAGACCGCGGCGAGGCTCGCCGCATGAGGACACGAGCATGAACGACGCCAGCCACTTCGTGCGCGCTCGCCCTCTCGGGCCGCCGGAGACGCGCGAGCTGATCGAGGAGCAGGCAGAGAAGCTGTGGCAGATGCAGCGCGAGGACGGCCACATCGTCTTCGAGCTCGAGGCCGACTGCACGATCCCCGCCGAATATGTCCTGCTGCGCCATTTCCTGGGCGAGATCGACATCCAGCGCGAGGCGCGAATAGCGCGCTATCTTCGCTCGGTCCAGAACGAGGACGGCTCGTGGCCGCTGTTCCACGGCGGCGCCGGCAACATCTCGGCGACCGTCAAGGGCTACTGGGCGCTCAAGCTGATCGGAGACGACCCCGAGGTGCCGCACATGGCGCGGGCGCGCTCATGGCTGCTGGGGCAGGGCGGTGCGGCGAAGGCCAACGTCTTCACCCGCATCGCCATGGCGCTGTTCGGGCAGGTGCCCTGGCGCGCCGTGCCGACCATGCCGGTCGAGTGCATGCTGCTGCCGCGCTGGTTCCCGTTCCACATGTCCAAGATCGCCTACTGGTCGCGGACGGTGCTGACGCCGCTGCTGGTGCTCTATGCAAAGCGCGCGCGCGCCGTGAACCCGACCGGCTTGCGGATCGACGAGCTCTTCACCGTGCCGCCCGCCGAGCAGAAGATATGGAACGTCAACCCGACCGGCAGCCGGATCGGCGAGATGTTCCTGCGCCTCGACAAGGGCCTGCGCCTGGTCGAGCCGCTGATGCCAAAGGCCAACCGCGACAGGGCGGTGCAGGCCGCCGAGAACTTCACGATCAGCCACCTGAACGGCGAGGACGGGCTCGGCGCCATCTACCCGGCGATGGCCAACGCCGTGATGATGTTCCGCACGCTCGGCTATGCCGACGACCACCCGCACATGGTCACCGCGCGCGGCGCGATCGAGAAGCTGATGACCGAGCGCGGCGAGGACCTCTACTACCAGCCCTGCCTGTCGCCGGTCTGGGACACCGCGCTCGCCGCCCACGCGCTGCTGGAAGCGGGCCCTCGCGAAGACCCTCGACTGGTGCGCGCGCTCGACTGGCTGGCCGACCGGCAGATCCTCGACCATGTCGGCGACTGGGCGGTGCGCCGGCCGAACCTGCGGCCCGGCGGCTGGGCCTTCCAGTACGAGAACCCGGACTACCCCGACGTCGACGACACCGCCGTCGTGGCGCTGGCCATGCACCGCGCCGACCCCGACCGCTACGCCATGAACATCGACCGCGCCTGCGAGTGGCTGGCCGGCATGCAGTCGCGATCGGGTGGCTGGGGGGCCTTCGATCCGGAAAACGAGCACACCTACCTGAACTCGATCCCCTTCGCCGACCACGGCGCGCTGCTCGATCCGCCGACGGTCGATGTCACCGCCCGCTGCGTCGGCTGCCTGGCCCAGGTCGACGCCGCGCGCTTCGCCGACAACATCCGCCGCGGCATCGAGTTCATCCGCCGCGAGCAGGAGCCGGACGGCAGCTGGTACGGCCGCTGGGGCGCAAACTACATCTATGGCACCTGGTCGGCGCTGGTCGCGCTCAAGGGCGCCGGCGAGGACATGTCGCAACCCTGGATCCGCCGCGCCGCGGACTGGTTGCGCGCCCGCCAGCGCGAGGACGGCGGCTGGGGCGAGGGGCTGGAGAGCTACGAGGACTGGGGCGCCGGCTTCTCGCGCGGCTCGACCCCGTCGCAGACCGCCTGGGCGGTGCTCGGCCTGATGTCCGCCGGCGAGGTCGAATCCGAGGCCGTCGAGCGTGGCGTCCGCTGGCTGGAGGAGGCCCCGCGCGAGGACTCACGCTGGGTCGAGGACGAGTTCACCGGCACCGGGTTCCCGCGGGTCTTCTACCTGAAATACCACGGCTACGCCGCGTTCTTCCCGCTCTGGGCGCTCGGCCGCTATCGCCGCCTGATGGCGTCGAACGACCGCAGCGTCCGCTGGGGCATCTGACGGACCGCAGCCTTGCCCGCATCACAAACCAGCTCGGGCCGGTGCCACCGGCCGGCGTCTCTGCCCCCGTGGCGTGCCGTGGAAGGCGCAGCGGTGCAGCGCCGCGCCGCGCGTTACCGCAGAGACCCGCGGCATCTCTCGCCGATCCCCTCCGCAGTGCGTTCCCCCCGCCGCGTCGGAGCCGGGGCAGGGACGTGGACGGCGGCCATGCGCGCCGCTCCATGACTGCGATCCTCGGCATCGTCTGCGGCATGCAGGCCGAGTCGCGCGCCCTCGGCCGGTGGCTCGACGACGCACGCCTCGCCGTCGCCATTACCGCCGGCCGGCCCGATCGCGCCGAGGCGGAGGCGCGCCGGCTGGCCGCGGAGGGCGTGCGTGCCCTGCTCTCCTGGGGGATCGCCGGAGGCCTCGACGCGGCTGTCGGGAGCGGCACGCTCGTCGTCCCGGATGGCGTCATCCACCCCGGCGGGCAGCCGCAGGCCTTCGATCCGGCGCTCGTCGCCGCCTGCCGGCAGGCCATGTCGGGGGCGAGCCCGGACAGCGACGCCGGGGCGGGCGAGGGCGGGAGCTACGCGGGGCAGGGGGCCCGTCGCGGGCTCGCCGGCACGCTGCTCATCGCTGGCTCGGAAAGCGTGCTGATGACGGTGGCGGCCAAGGCGGCGCTCCGCCGACGCACCAATGCCGTCGCCGTCGACATGGAATCGCACCGGGTCGCCGCCGTCGCGCGCGCGGGGGGCGCAAAGCTGCCCTGCCTCGCCATCCGCGCCGTCTCGGACCCGGCCGGCCGCCGCTTGCCGGCGCTGGCCGCGCACGCGCTCGGACCGGATGGCACGCCGCGCCTGGGCGCCGTGCTCCGCGGCCTTGCGCGCCGCCCCTGGGACCTGCCGGCTCTGCTCGCCGCCGGCCGCGACAGCCGCGCGGCGCTGACGGCGCTCTCGGCCGCCGCCGACGCGGCGATCCCGGCGCTGCTCGCGGCGCTGGGCGACGCGCTGCCGCGCTGAGCCGGCAGCCGGCAGCGACCGGCTGCAACCCTTCGGCGTCTGGGCGGTTCACCTGTGCCAAGGTGCCCTCGCGAAAGCGTCCGCGATCTCCGCCCCATAAGGCCGCGCCCCTCGGGGCGGAAGGATGAACCATGACCCGACCCGCTCGACTGCCTCGTCATCGGCGGCGGCCCGGCCGGCCTGACGGCCGCGGTCTACCTCGCCCGCTTTCGCCGGCGCGCCCTGCTGGTCGACGCCGGCGCCAGCCGCGCGGCCTGGATCCCGCTGAGCCACAATCTGCCCGGCTATCCCGATGGCATCCCCGGCCCCGAGCTGCTGGAGCGTCAGCGCCGGCAGGCCCGACGTTATGGCGTCGAGACGACCGCCGGCACGGTCGGGCGCCTGATCCGCACCGACGAGGGCTTCCAGGCCGAGCTTCGCCCGGGGGACGGCACGGCCGGCACGATCATCGCGCGCACCGTGCTACTGTGCACCGGCGCGCTCGACATCGAGCCCGAGCTGCCTGATGTCGCCGATGCCATCGCCCGCGGGTTGGTGCGCCATTGTCCCGTCTGCGACGGGTTCGAGGTGATCGGCCAGCGCATCGGCGTCATCGGCAACAGCGAGCACGCCATCGGCGAGGCGATCTTCCTGCGCACCTACTCGGACGACGTCACGCTGCTCACCCTCGGCCGTCCTGTCGCGGACGGGTGCGAATGGGGCCAGCGGCTCCGCGATGCGGGCATCCGCGTCGTAGAGGCGCCGGTGACCGGGGTTACGATCGAGGACGGACGGATCGCCGCGCTCTGCCCGCAGGGCGGCGGGCCCGAGAGGTTCGACACGCTCTACTCGGCGCTCGGCTGCAACGTGCGCTCGGACCTCGCGACGGCGCACGGCGCCCGCCATGACGAGAGCGGCTCGCTCTACGTCGACGAGCACCAGCGCACGTCCGTTCCCGGTCTCTGGGCGGCGGGCGACGTGGTCTGCGCCCTCAACCAGATCGGCGTCGCCTACGGCCATGCGGCAATCGCCGCGACCGACATCCACCGCCAGCTGCCGACCTGCCGGGCAGGCAGCGCCGACCGACGCCGCTGAGCGTCAGCCCGGCGGCGCTCCCCGTCGATGCCGCTCAGCCATGGCCCCGAGGCGCAGGGTGGCCGACGCGACGGTCAGGCCGCGCCGGGGGGAGGCTCGGGCAGCGTCACGCCGCGGTCGACCGGCTCGACGGCGCCCAGCGTGTTGCGCTTCTCATCCGTCCAGGCGGCGATCATCACCAGCCGCGGCTCGCCCTCGGGCAACTCGACCTCGGGCGGCACCTCGGCCGGGTCGACAAAGACTGACAGCCCGCTCTGGTCCAGGAAGAAGGTGTGCTCGCCAAAGGCCTGCTTCAGCTGGTCCATCACAGGATGATCCTCGGGCACGGGCGTCGCGCCCAGGGAATCCTGCGTGGCTGCGATCTGCACGTTCGACAGTTTCATGAGCTTGCTCGTTCGTTTCGGGTTCGGACCGCCTGCCGCCGGAATTCGTCTGGCAGTCCATCTTCACGTGAACGACGACTCCCGCAGACTCCCATTCCCGCCAGCCGCCCGCAACCCCTGCGGCCGGCTTTTTTGCGCTGCAGCCGACCGTCGCCGCGCGCCCGGGCGGCGCGGGGCCGGCTTCAGCGAACGCTGGCGAGACGACACCTCGTCAAAGCGCGCGGGTGCCTGCCGGACGTGCCGCCGTCGCTCGCCCAAGGGGGGGGCCGAGAGATTGGGGGCACGGACGCGGGGAATCTGCGGCGGCCGGCTCAGATTATGGCGCCGCGCACCTTGGCCGAGATCCATTCGCTGACGATCACGGCGCCGAAGATGACCAGCAGGATCAGGCTGACCTGCGGCCAGGCCAGCGTGTTCAGCGAGGCCTGCAGCTGCAGGCCGATCCCGCCCGCGCCGACCAGCCCCAGCACGGTCGATTCGCGGATGTTGATGTCCCAGCGGAACACGGTGATGCCGGCGAAGGCGGGCATGATCTGCGGTACGATGCCATAGGCCATGACTTGCCAGCGGCTGGCGCCCGTCGCCGTCACCGCCTCGACCTGGCTGCGGTCGATCTCCTCGATCGCCTCGTAGAGCAGCTTGGCGCAGAAGCCGACCGAGCGGATGGCGATGGCCATGATCCCGGCGAACACGCCCGGCCCGATGATCGCGATCAGCAGCAGCGCCCAGATCAGCGAGTTGATCGACCGCGACGAGACGATCACCAGCAGCGCCACCGGCCGGATGAAGGTCGTGCTCGGCGTCGTGTTCCGCGCCGCCAGGAATGCCACCGGCACCGCGGCGAATAGCGCCAGCAGCGTGCCGATGGTGGCGATGTTCAGCGTGTCCCAGAGCGGCACCCACAGCTTGTCGATATAGGACCAGCGCGGCGGCACGGCGCGGCCGAGGATGTCGCCCGCGATGGACGGCGCGTCCATCACGAAGAACCACGTCGTCGCGCCCGAGATCTGCGCCCAGCACCACAGGAACAGCGCCACCGCCGCCAGCCAGGCGGCGAAGCGGATCAGCGTGCCGCGCCGGTCGCGCAGGCGCCAGGCCTGGCCGCCGCCGGGAAGAGTCGAGACCGGCACCTATTGCACCCGCGCGCGGATCAGGCCCGAGATGTATTCCAGGACCATGACCGTTCCGATGATGATCAGGATGATCGCCGCCGCCGTGTCGAACTCGTAGCGGTCGAAGGCGGTGTTCAGCGTCGCCCCGATGCCGCCGGCGCCGACCAGCCCCAGGATGGCCGAACTCGCGAAAGTTGATGTCCAGCCGGTACATCGACAGGCCGATCAGCCGCGGCATCACCTGCGGCTGCACGCCGTAGTTGATCCACTGCAGCCAGCCGGCACCGGTCGCGCGCACCGCCTCGGCCTGCACGCGGTCCATCGATTCGATGTCCTCGGCCATCAGCTTCGACAGGAACCCGATGGTCGCGAAGCTGAGCGTCAGGAAGCCGGCGAACGGCCCGAAGCCGAAGATCGCCACCAGCAGGATGGCGACGATGATCTCGTGCAGCGCCCGGCTGACGGCGACGATGGTGCGGCAGAGCAGATAGACGGGCAGGGGGGCGATGTTGCGCGCGGCGCCGAGGCCGATCGGGAATGGAGATGGCGATGCCGACGACGGTCGCCGCGACCGTCATGATCGCGCTCTCCAGCATCCCCTCCCAGATCGCGTCGGCCCGCGTGAGGAAATCCGGGCTCGTGAACGCGGCAATGAAGGCGACGCCGCGCTCCAGCCCCTCGTAGACGCGGCCCCAGTCGACCTCGATCGACCAGAAGGCCAGCGCCAGGTAGACGATGGCGCCGGCCAGACAGCCCGCGGCGCAGCCATGCCGTCGCGGATCAGCGGCGGCTTGCGCCAGGGGCGGCCAAGCAGCGCCTCGAGCTCGGTGCCGTGGAGGGCTTCGCGCGGTTGTCACGCAGCGGCCTCCTCGTCGGCCTTCGTGGTCGTCTGCCAGTCCTCCTCGCCGTAGATCGTCGTCAGCACCTCGGGGCTCAGCGCCTCGGGCGGGCCGTCGAACTCGATGCGCCCGGCGCGCAGGCCGATGACGCGCTGCACGAACATCTGCGCCAGCGCCACGTCGTGGATGTTGATGATCGCCGCCAGCCCGCGCTCGGCGCAAAGCTCGCGCACCAGCCGCATGATCTGGCGCGAGGTCTTGGGGTCGAGCGAGGCCGTCGGCTCGTCGACCAGCAGAAGCGCCGGGTTCTGGATCAGCGCCCGGCAGATGCCGACCCGCTGGCGCTGGCCGCCGGACAGCTCGTCGGCCCGCTTGTCGGCCATCGCCACCAGCCCGACCCGGTCGAGCAGGCGGAACGCCTCGTCGACGTCGGACTGCGGATAGCGCCGCGCAAAGCTGCGCCAGAAGCCGACATAGCCGAGCCGCCCGGACAGCACGTTCTCCATGACCGTCAGCCGCTCGACCAGCGCGTATTCCTGGAAGATCATCCCCATGCGCCGCCGCGCGCGGCGCAGCGCCGTGGCGCCGAGGCCCGTGATGTCGATATCGTCAAGCAGCACGCGGCCCGAGGTCGGCTCGACCAGCCGGTTGACGCAGCGGATCAGCGTCGACTTGCCGGCGCCCGACGGTCCGATCAGCGCCAGGATCTGGCCGTCCGGCACCTCGAGGTCGACGGCGTCCAGCGCCCGGTCGCCGGTGCGGTAGGTCTTGGTCAGCTTGTCGAGACGCAGCATGTCACTCCTCCCGGAGGCCGGCCGGCATGAAGCGGGCGCGGGCTGCCCGCCCGCGCCCGCCCGCAGCGCCGGAGGTCACTCGCAGGCGTAGCTGACGTCGTTCGCCGCGTCGATCTTGCGGATCACCGACCAGTCGTCCTTGTAGCTCGATCGGGATGAACTTGTGCTCGCCCGACTTCTTGAACTCCTCCTCCAGCGAGGTCCCCTCCCAGGGGAAGGTGAAGAAGGCGTCCTTGATCTTCTCCTGAAGCTCGGGCTTCAGGTTGTAGACGGTGCCGAAGCCGGTCGTCGGGAAGGTCTGCGACTTGTAGATCGAGACGACCTGGTCGGGCTTGATGACGTCGCGCTCGATCATGCGCTGCATCACCGAGTTGGCGATCGAGGCGGCCGGGTAGTCGTGGTTGGCGACGCCCAGGATCGAGTTGTCGTGCTTGCCCGAGAACACCGGCTCGAAGTCCTTGTCGGCGACCATCCCGTAATCCGCCTTCAGGATCGCCGAGGGCGCCTTGAAGCCCGAGTTCGAGGTCGGCGAGGTGAAGGCGAGCTGCTTGCCCTTGATGTCCTCGACCTTCTCGATGCCCGAGCCGGGATAGGTGATGATCTCCATCTCGTAGCCGAAATCGCCGTCATCCGAGGCCATGATCGTGAAGGGGCGGAAGCCCGCGCAGTTTACCGCCAGCGGGTTCGACCCGGTGTTGAAGCCGGCGATGTGCAGCCGCCCCGAGCGCATCGCCTCGATCTCCGCCGCGTTCGACTGGACGGGGAAGAACTGGACCTTCTTGCCGGTCTTCTCCTCGAGATAGGGCAGGAAGTCCGACCAGGCCTTCTTGTAGACCGCCGGGTCCTCGACGGGCGTGTAGGCGAAGATCAGCGTGTCCGGGTCGACCCACTTGCTCTCGTCCGTCGGCACGTCGGCCAGCATGTCGCCGTCGGTGTCGCAGTAGCGCGCGTCGAGATCGCCATGCTCGCAGTCCTGGGCCATGGCCGGCGCGCCGGCAAAGGTCATGCCCGCCCCGACCACGCAGGCGGCGGCGAGGGTTCTGGTGAAATGCATCGTATCCTCCCGGTTGTTGTCTTCTGCCGTCACGGTAGAGTCACATGACCGTGATTGGCAATCGTCTTCGCCGCCGTCGCCAAACGAACGAAGCCCCGGCCTGGCCGGGGCTGCACCGGGCTGCGCGTCGACCTGCGGGAATCCGGCTCTCCGCCGTGGCGCAGCCTGGCCGGAATCACGGAAAGGGTGGGGTTCTCAGACCTGCCGGCGCCGCTCGACCAGGTCGCGGAATTCGTCCAGCACCTCGGGCTTCACCGTGTAGGTGTGGTCGTCATCGGGGAAGATGCCCTCCTTCACCTCGCGGACGTACTCCGACAGCCCCCTGACGGCGACCTCGGTCAGGTTGGCGTAGCGCTTGGTGAACTTGGGCTTGAAGTCCGTGAAGACGCCCAGCAGGTCGTAGCTCAGCAGGATCTGCCCGTCCGTGCCGGCGCCCGCGCCGATGCCGATGGTCGGGATCTCGAGTTGCTCCGAGATCAGCCGCGCGATCGGCCCGGGCACCGCCTCGAACTCCAGCATGAAGCAGCCGGCGTCCTGGATCGCCAGCGCGTCGTCCAGGATTTCCATCGCCGCCTCGGCCGTGCGGCCCTGGATGCGGAAGCCGCCGTACATGGCGATCCGGTGCGGGGCCAGGCCGATATGGCTGGCGGTCGGAATGCCGGCGTCGACCAGCGCCTTGAGGATCGCCTGCTGGCTGCGCCCGCCCTGCGGCTTGACGGCGTCGCAGCCGGCGTCCTGCATGAAGCGCGTGGCGTTCGTCAGCGCGCGGTCGACGGTGTTGTAGCTCTGGTAGGGCATGCACCCCAGCGAGAAGGTGTTCGGCGCGCCGCGCCGCACCGCCTGCGCGTGCATCACCATCATGTCCATCGTCGCCGGGATGGTCGAGGGGTGTCCGTGCGCGATCATCGCCAGGCTGTCGCCGACGACGACGACGTCGACGCCCGCCTTCTCGGCCCACTGCGCCGAGGTGTAGTCCGGCACCGAGGTGTAGACCATCTTCTCGCCGGACGTCTTCGACTCGCGGATTTCCTGGATCGTCCGCTTCTTCTTCTCTTCGGCCATGCTTTCCCCCTCATGGAAACGCCGACGGCCTCGGGGCCGCCGGCGCGGTGTGTCAGGTCCTTTCCGTCATCGTCCGGCTTGACCGGACGATCTCCCTCCGCCCGGCGAGATGCCTCGGCCGAGCCGGGGTACGACGCCGCTGTGACTCACTCGGCGCGCGTGAGCACCGATCACTCGGCCGGAACGGCCGTGGCCGAGGGCACCCGCCCGTCCGGCGTGCGCGCGGTCCTGCGCATCCCCTTGCGGATGAAGCGCGTGTCGTAGCCGTTGAACAGGTGCCCGATCAGGCCGCGGTCGAGGTCGGACGTGCCGAACAGCCAGTCCATGATCGGGAACGTCAGGTTCATGTTGCGCTCCATCATCAGCGACTGGTTGTGGTGCGCGGTGTGATGGCGCCGGATCGTGTTGACGAACGGCATGTTGCGGACAAAGGCGTTCTCGTCGACATGGCAGCAGAAGTGCATGAACTCGTAGGTCAGGTACATGCCCGTCGTCGTCGCCATGACCAGCCAGCCGACATTCGCCGTGAACAGCCAGCCGGCGACCAGCGCGATCGGCACCGACATGCAGATGAAGGTGACCAGCGCGTAGGGCGGGAAGAAGGTCACCCGCCAGTCGTGCTGGCCGGCAAAGCGCATCTCGTTGTCGGTGAAGAACTGGTGATGCATCATCGTGTGGCGCGTGTAGATGGCGCGCAGCGCCTTGTTCTTCTGCGGCCGGTGCATGACGTGCGTGTGCAGCGCCCACTCGAAGAAGTTGGCGCCCAGGAACACCACCGGCACGATGAGAAGCTCGTACCAGCGAACACCGTTCATGCTCTGGATGTAGATGGCCATCGCGGCAAAGCCGATCACGTAGATCACCGTGACGTGCAGCCAGCCATTGTACCAGCCGACGATCCGGCTGCGATAGGTCTCACGGTACTTGCGCTGCCGGTCGGACATGCCGCTCCGGGCGAGTTCGATTGCTGCCATCGGACTTCCTCCGTTCCCTGGCTTCGGTGCCGCGCCCTCAGGCCTCGACGCGGATGTTCTCGAGCGCGCGATCGATGTCGGCGCTCGTCATTTCCCAGTCATTGTCGAAATTGGCGACGACGCGCTGCATGAAGGGCTCGACATACTCCAGCGCCACGCGCGCGTCGCCCAGGTGCTCGGCGAGCAGCGCCAGCGCCAGCTGGCGCGGGCCGTCGCCCTCGTAGCTCCACTCGAAGCCGTGGTCGGTATAGGTTTTCACGCCGTAATGCGGGTCGATCTCGCGTCCGTCGACGGTTACCATCGCGCCGTCGATCGTGCGTTCTCCGACATACCTGTGCTCGGCCATCCAGCTCTCCCGCCTTGCGCGCTCAGGGGACGCCGTCTAATATATCAGCGGAATATCTGCAGGCAAGCCCGTCTGCATGCAACGCCGTCAACAGGCAGACCCGCCTGGCAATCCCGGAGGCCGCATGGGCCCGCTGCACGGACTGGATACCGCGCTGGTCGCGGTCTTCGCGCTGGCCGCCTTCGTCGCGACCGCGGGCGCGGTGCTGGTCAGCGCCTTCCTGCCGCGCGACAGCGGCCCGCAGGCCGCGCGCGGGCCTGTCGGCGCGGTGCTGGTCTATGCCGCGGCGGCTATGCTGGCATTGCTCGTTGTCGCCACGGTCAGCGCCGCGACGGCGCTGCCCTGGGCGGTGGCGCTGGTCGCCGCGGGGCTCGCCTTCCTGGCCGCGCCGTTCGCGATCCAGCCGCTGCCCGACCGCGTCCGCGAGTCGCGCGCCGGCCTCCTGGGTGTGCTGGCCCTGTCGGTCGCGCTGATCGTCCTGCTGCCCACCCCCGGCTTTCTCTGAAGGAGCCTGCCCATGCCGCCGCGCATCAAGGTATTTCTCACCGGAACCATCATCGCCGTCGCGGTCCTCGCCTGGATCTTCCGCGACGCGATCCGCATGGAGGCACCGGCCCTGCTGGTTTTCGGCCTGATGGCGTTCATGGTCTTCGCCCTCTGGCTGTTCCCCGAGGTCAAGAAGGACAAGCCCGGGCGATAAGGGACTGCCCCGCTCCGGCCCGCGCGTGCTAACGGAGGGCGCGGCCGCATCGGGCCATCGGGTGGCTGGAATGGACGAACACACCGCGGAACCGCAGGACGCCGGGGCCGATTCCGAAACGGATGGCGGCTCGCTGACCGAGCGCGCCTATCGCCGGCTCGAGGAGCTGATCGCGACCCTGCAGCTCGAGCCCGGCGCCGTGCTGTCCGAGACGGCGCTGGCGCAGCGGCTGGGCATCGGGCGGACGCCCGTGCGCGAGGCGCTGCAGCGGCTGGCCGGCGAGGGCATGGTCACGATCCTGCCGCGGCGCGGAATTCTCGTCAGCGAGCTCGATCTCGGCAAGCACATGCGGCTGCTCGAGGTCCGGCGCGAGCTGGAACGCCTGATCGCCCGCAGCGCGGCGCGCCGGGCAACCCGGGAAGAGCGCCGCGCCTTCGCCGAGTTGGCCACGGCGCTGGAGCAGGCGGCGGCCGAGGACGACGCCATCGCCTTCATGCGGCTCGACCGGCACTTCAACGCCATGACGCTCGCCGCCAGCCACAACGAGTTCGCCGCCAAGGCGATGCGCCACATGCAGGGCCTGTCGCGCCGCTTCTGGTATCAGCACTACCAGGCGGTGCTGGACCTGCCGCGCAGCGCCCGGCTGCACAAGGAGGTCGCGAGCGCCATCGCCGAGGCCGACGAGGCCGGCGCCGCGGCGGCCTCGGACCGGCTGATCGACTACATCGAGGAATTCGCCCGGGCGACGGTGTGACCAAGGCTCACTCGCGCTCGCGTTAACCGCGGTGAAAAATCGGCAACCCCGTCGGGATTTTTCTTGTTGTGCACTGGGATGGGCATCGTCTCACGCGTGAGACCATGCACGGGACCCGAGATTCGCTCACATCGCCGCCGCCTTCTCGCCCTGCTGGATGGCGAAGATGGACGTGTAGCCACCGCTCCAGTCCGGCGGCACGCGATAGCGTCCGGGCTCGTGGTGAACCATCGTCGCCGGCTGGCCGCGCACGATCACCTGCTCGTGCGGGCTCTTCAGCGGCTGGGCCGTGTAGGGCGCGGCGTCGGCGGCCGACAGCACGTAGAGCAGCAGCGGCCGGCCAAGGTCGCTCTGGTTCGGCGCGCGAGCCATGCACGGTGATGTAGTTGTGGATCGTCATCGAGCCGGCCGGCGCCGTCAGCTCGCGCATGTCCGAGGTGTCCAGCCCGGCCGCATCCTCCGGCGCGCAGCTCGCCCCGCCAGACGCCCTCGGCGTCGTAGTGGTCGTAGATCGGCCCGCGCTGGCTGCCGGGCAGGATCTGCAGCGGCCCCTGCTCGGGCCCGCAGTCGTTGAGGTAGATGCCGAAGGTCGCAACCGCGTGGTTCGTGTGCGGAAAGAACGGCTGGTCCTGGTGCCACTTCACCTCGGCGCCGCCCCTGGCCCATTTGAAGTTCAGCTTGGACTGGTAGAACTTGACGTCCGGCCCCAGCAGGTCGGCGGCGATATCGCCGACCGGCCCTTCCGTCACGACGCGCCAGAACACGTCGTCCTGGTCGGCCGGGCTGGACACCCGGCGCAGCCGTGGCGCGTCGGCCGTGTGCCCCGGCTCGAGGTCGAAGATCGCGTCCGACTTCGTCACCGACCGGCTGCGCTCGACCAGACGGTCGACGCCGGCGCGCAGTGCCGCCAGCCACTCGTCGCCGATGGCGCGCTCGACGCAGATCGCGCCCTCCTCGAGAAACCGCTCGCGCTGGGCCTCCGGGATCGTCCGGCAGGGGGTGGCGCGGATGTCGTCGGGGGTCATCGTCTCCTCCTCACTTGAAGCCCAGCAAGTTGCGTCGGGCAGCCATAGGGCGAGCTGCGGGAAGGCGGCGACGATCGCCAGCGTCACCACCTGGATCAGGATGAACGGCACGACGCCGGCATACATGTTGCGCAGCGTGATCTCCGGCGGCGCGACGCCGCGCAGGTAGAAGATCGCCGGCGCCATCGGCGGCGTCAGATAACTGGTCTGGATCATGATCAGCACCAGCATGCAGAACCAGACCGGGTCCATGCCGGCCGCGTTGATGAACGGCATGAAGAGCGGCAGGAAGATCAGCAGGATCGAGACCCATTCGAGGAAGAACCCGGCGATGAAGACGAGGCCGAGGAAGATACCGACCAGCCCCCAGGGGCCGAGGTCCAGCGCCTCGATGATGTGGCGCATCAGCGTCATGCCGCGATTGCCGACGAAGACGCCGGTGAACAGGCTGCCCGCCATCAGGATGAACATGATCATCGAGGTGACGACGAGCGTCTTCATCAGCGCCTCGTAGAAGGTGCGCAGGCTGAACTTGCCGTAGACGATCGACAGGAAGAACGCGCCGAACGCGCCCAGTGCCGCCGCCTCGGTCGGCGCGGCCCAGCCCAGCATGATCGAGCCCGAGCACGGCGAAGATCATGAAGAGCGGCGGCCACAGCGCCTTGACCGTCAGGATGACCTTGTCGCGGAACGGCATCTCGTCCTCTTCCAGCGCGCGCGGCGCGGCCGTGGGCGACAGCATGCAGAACCCGACGATGTAGGCGATGTAGAGCGCCGCCAGGATCAAGCCCGGGAAAGATCATGCCGACCATCAGGTCGCCGATCGAGACGTCGGCGATCGGTCCCATGACGACCACGACGACCGAGGGCGGGATGATCGTCCCGAGCGAGCCGCCGGCGCAGATCGTGCCGGCGATCAACGGCTTGGAGTAGTTGTGCTTCATCATCGCCGGGATCGCCAGCAGCCCGACCACCGTCTCGGTCGCGCCGATCACGCCGGTCGAGGCGGCGAAGATGATGCACATCAGGATCGTGCCGATCGCCATGCCGCCGGGCAGCCGCTTGGTCCACAGGTGGACGGCGTTGAAAAGCTGCTCGGCTATCCCCGAGCGTTCCAGCATCGAGCCCATGAAGACGAAGAGCGGCACCGCCGCCAGCACGAAGTTCGAGGCGACGCTCTCGACCTTCTGCGTGAACTGGAAGAAGACCGCGTCGCCGAAGGCGTAGACGCCGAAGGCGAAGGCCACGCCCAGCAGCGAGAATGCGACGGGAAAGCCCGCGAAGATCAGCGCGAAGAGCGCCGGGAACATCAGCACGCCTGCCACGCTTCAGTCCCCCGGATACGGCCGGCGGCCGCGGATGGCCTCGACGGCCTTCAGGCACTCCGCCACAACCTGCAGCCCCAGCAGCACGAAGCTGAGCAGGATCACGGCGCGGAACGGCCAGATCGGCGGGTTCCAGGCCGACATGCCGGACTGCTCGCCGGAGCTGTAGGCGCCGGCTGGTGTAGTCCCAGAACCGCAGGCAGAACAGGCAGATGGCCGGCATGACCAGTACGACATAGAGGATCAGGTCGATCACCGCCCGCCGCCGGTCGGACAGCCGGGCGTAGATCAGGTCGATGCGGACATGCACCTGGCGCTTCAGCGTGATCGCGCCGCCCAGCAGGAAGTGCATCCCCATCAGCATGTAGCCGAGCTCGAACGCCCAGATGGTGGGCGTCCCCAGGACGTAGCGGGAGAACACCTCCCAGCACGTCGCGAGCGTGAGCGGGACGACGAGCATGCGCGCCCGCCGTCCCGAACAGCTCCGTCAGCGCCTCGATCAGGCGGACGGCCGTGGTCACGATCCCTGCTCGCCGCTTATTCGGTCGGGCGGGTCTTGACGTTGCGGTACTTCGCCGAGTCCTTCCAGAGCTCCTCGAAGTCCTTCTGGCTGGCATAGACCTTCTGGAACCACTCGTTGTCCTGGGCGGTCTTGTCGGCCCATTTCCGGCCGATCTCGTGCGCCTGGTACTGGACCTCGGGGTCGAGCTCGATGATCTCGTTGCCCTGCTTGCGGTAGAAGTCGAGCGCCTTGGCGTCCTCCTGGCCGATGGTCAGCCACGAGTTCATCGTCACGTCGAAGGCTGCGTCCTTGATGAGCTGCTTGTCCTCGTCAGAGAACGCGTCCCAGACGGTCGGGTTGATGACCAGCTCGAAGGGTGCGGTCGGCTGGTGGACGCCGGGGATGATGACGTACTTCGTCACCTGGTGAAAACCGGGCGCGATATCCTCCCACAGGGTTCCCCACTCGGTGGCGTCGATCGTGCCGCGTTCGAGCGCGGTGTAGACTTCGCCGCCGGGCATGGTGACGGGGGCGGCGCCCAGGTCCTTTGCCATGTCCAGCCAGGCGCCGGCGGTGCGCAGCTTCAGCCCCTGCAGGTCGTCAAGCGTCTTCACGGGCTTGCGCGAGTGCAGGAAGACCTCGGCCGTGCGGATGAACAGCGGCATCGAGACCAGGTTGAACTTGTCGTGGCGCCATTCGTCCATCATCTCGGCGCCGCCGCCGCGATACAGCCAGTGCAGCATCTTCTCGGTGTCGAAGCTGCCGGCATAGCCGCCGAACAGCACCGCCGTCGGGTCGACGCCCCAGTCGTAGCCGCTCCAGGTGTGGCCCATGTCGGCGACGCCCTGCTGCACGGTCTCGGACACCTTGAGGCCCGGGCCGAGCGTTCCGGCCGGGAACACCTCGATGTTGATGCGGCCGTCCGAGCGCTCGCGCACGGTGTCGGCGAATGCCTTGGCGCCGATTTCCATCAGCGGCCCGCCGGACCAGCCGGTGGCCATGGTCAGGTCGTAGCTCTGCTTCTCCTCCGCGGCGCCGGCCTGCCCCGTGGACAATCCCGCGGACAGCGCGACCAGCACCCCGGCCAGGGCGATCGAAAGTCTCATGGCATCTCCTCCCCTTGTTATGCGGCGCTCGGCGGCACCGTGATCTATCTATTGTATATCAGGGAGAGGACTGCAACAGCGCACGCCTTCGCCCGGCGCGGCGCGCCGGGGACCGTTCGTCCTTTACAAGGGCGATTGAGCGGGGCGGGCGGGCGGCGCGGTGATCCGAGCCGAGCCGAGCCCGACGCGCTGCGCGAGGTCCGGCGCACCAAGCGATTCGGCGGCCCATGGTTGCGGCGACGACGTGCCTTCTGCTGCCCGGCGCAGGTCCGCGTTTTCCGGCGGCGGGCGGCGTTTCACGCGGCGCCGGTGCGCGCGGCAGTCCAGCCCGCAATTTTCACTGGAAATTTTCGTGCGCCGCGCATTAACTTTTGGACAGGAAGCGACTGCAAGGGAAACCGCGGCATGGCCCTGGAGACCATGACGGGGCAGAAAGGCCTGCCGAGGTGGGCCGAGACCGTGTTCGCGCTGCTGCGCCGGCTCGAGGTCGGCAGCCTGTCGTTCAGCCTGCCGGACGGGCGCACTTTTGCAGTCCAGGGCGGCCGGCCCGGCCCCGCCGGGCATTTCGACGTGAAGGACGCGCGGCTGTTCGCCCGCGTCGTTCGCGAAGGCGACCTCGGGTTCTCGGAAGCATACCTGGACGGCTGGTGGGACACGCCCGACCTGCAGGCGCTGATGGACGTGGCGATGCTGAACAACGACCAGATCGGCCACAGCTTTCCCGGCATGGGCGTGCTGCGCGCGGTCGAGCGGACGCGCCACTGGCTGCGCGCCAACACGCGGCGCGGGTCCAAGCGCAACATCGCCTACCACTACGACCTCGGCAACGAGTTCTATCGGCGCTGGCTCGAACTCGACGATGACCTATTCCTCGGCGCTGTTCTCGGGCCAGGGCGAGACGCTGGAGCAGGCGCAGCGCAACAAGTACGCGGCGATCTGCGATCGGATGGGCCTCGCGCCCGGCAACCACGTGCTCGAGATCGGCTGCGGCTGGGGCGGCTTCGCGGAATACGCCATCGCCGAGCGCGGCGCCCGCGTCACCGGCCTGACGATCAGCCGCGAGCAGCACGCCTTCGCGCAGCGTCGCCTGTTCGAGGCCGGGCTGGCCGAGCGCGCCGAGATCGTCATGCGCGACTACCGCGAGGAGCGGGGCAGCTATGACGGCATCGCCTCGATCGAGATGTTCGAGGCGGTCGGCGAGCGCTACTGGCCGACCTATTTCCGCACGGTGTTCGAGCGCCTGCGGCCCGGCGCGACCGCGTCGATCCAGACGATCACCATCGCCGACAACCTGTTCGACACCTACCGGCGCGGCACCGACTTCATCCAGAAGTACATCTTTCCCGGCGGCATGCTGGCGGCGCCTTCGGTGGCGCTTCGCCGCGCCGAGGAGGCGGGGCTGGTGCATGTCGGCTCGCTGGACTTCGGCGAGAGCTATTCGCGGACGCTGCGCGCGTGGTACGAGACGTTCAACGAGCGCTGGGACGAGATCGGTGCGCTGGGTTTCGACGACCGTTTCCGGCGCATGTGGAACATGTATCTGACCGGCTGCGCGGCCTGTTTTGCCGCCGGTACAACCGATGTTAGTCAAATTGCCTTGCGCCGACCGGCCTGACACGGCAAATTCGCACCGGTAGGGGTCGGCCCGCGGGTGGGGCGCGTGGCCGCTATTCGGGGTGTTTGGTCATGTTGCTGTATAGGATACTTTGTGCGCTTCTGCTCGCGTGGGCGGTGAACTGGTCGCTGGCCCGCCCGGAAGCCGCGGATCTGCTGAGGACCGTGCCCGAGATGGCACTCCTCGGCCCGTTCTCCGGCGCCTTCGTCGGCTTCTTCAGCCTCTCGGCCCGGCAGGGATGGGGCGTCGTCGTCGCCTTCGCCAACGGGGTCTGGGCCGGCGTGCTGGCGATCGCGCTGTCCGGCACACTCTACATGGTCATCGAGCTGACCCAGGCGTTGCGCGAGGGGGTGATCATCAGCTTCGATCGGCTCGTCAACGTTTTCGGCGACGCGGTCGAGCCGCTGATCGAGCAGCTCGCGCACGCGCCGCTCCTGATCGTGTCGCTGGGCGCGGCGGCCATCATCGGCCTCGTCACCGAGTTCCTGCACTGGCTGCTGGTCAAGTTCCGCCGCAGGAGGCAGCGCTCGAGCTCGATTTGACCGGGCCGCCGGGCTTGCGATGGCGCTGTCGCGATGCCTGGTCCGGACACCGGAACGACCCGACACCGGCGCTTGGCGCAAGGCTGGCGGCGGATGACACTGTCCGCTCAAGGCACCGCGGGGCCGGGCGAATCCGGCGACCGTCGCGACGCGACCGCGCCGCGCTGGCGCGCCATCCTGGCGCTGCCGCTGGTGTCGGCCCTGCCCGTCATGCTTTTCGCGGGCGCCGTCTTCGGCTACCTGACCCACGCGCAGCAGGCCGCGCTCGAGCGCGAGATCGTGCAGGTCGCGCGCTATGCCGGCCAGGCCGGCGACCTGCTGCTGGAGCAGCGCGTCGCGACCCTGCGCGCGCTGGCCTCGCTGGCGACGGATGGCGACGTCTCGGACTTCCGGCGCCAGGCGCGGCTCTTGCTGATGACGCGGCCGGAATGGCGCAGCATCTCGCTTCGCACTCCGGATGGCCGGCTGCTGGCCGCCGAGGCGCGGCCCGGCGAGCCTGCGGCCGTCCCGTTCGCCGAGATCGCTGCCGAGCGCGCCAGCGGGTTTCTGGCGGTCGTCGCCAGCGCCCCCGGCGAGACACCCTTCCTCCAGGTGCGCTTGCGCGCCTCGCGGCCGGGCGAGGAGGCCTATGTCATCAGCGCGCGCATGGACCTCGAGCCGTTCTCGCAGACGCTGGCCGGGCTGACGGACCCGAACTGGACGGTCGCCCTGCTGGACCCCCGGCGCGTCGTCGCCGCGCGCTCACGCGATCCGGGGCGCTACGTCGGCAGTCCGGCGACGCCGTCGCTGCTGGCCCAGATCGACGCCTCGCGCGAGCGGTTCTTCTACGCGCTGACCCAGGAGGGCGCGCGCGTCTACACTGCGTTCAGCACCTCGCCGCGCACCGGCTGGACAGCGGCGATCGGCGCGCCGGAGCAACTGGTCGAGGCGCCGCTGAGGCGGGCGCAATGGTCCTGGATCGTCGGCGGGCTGGGTGCAGTGGCGCTGGCCGGCTTCCTGGCCTGGCTGCTGATGCACAGCATCCTGACCCGGCAATCCGCCGAGCTGCGGGCACGCCGGCTTGAGGGCGAACGCGAGGCCGAGGCGCGGCTGAGCGAGATCGCCGGCCATTTCCCGGGCGTCATGTACCGTCGCGTGCTGCACCGGGACGGCACGATGAGCTATCCCTACATCAGCCCCGGCGTCGCCGCGCTGCTGGGCACGACGGCCGACGAGATGGCCGAACGGGTGCCGCTGGGCGAGCTGACGCGCAACCGGGTCGTGCCCGAGGACCGGCCCGCCGTCACCGAGGCGATGCGCCGCTCGGCCGAGAAGCTGGCGCCCTTCGGCATCGAGTTCCGCATTGCCCGGCCGGACGGCGCCATCGTCTGGGTCCGCAGCACGGCCAGCGTGCAGCGTGCGCCGGACGGCACGGTCACCTGGGACGGCGTGCTGACCGACATCACCCCGCTCAAGCAGTCCGAGCACGCGCTCGAGGCTCGCACCGAGGCGTTGCGCGCAACCAGCCGCGTCAACACCACGCTCGCCAGCGAGCTGGACCGGGAGAACCTGGTCCAGGCGGTGCTGGACGCCGGGCGCGTCATGATCGGAGCCGCCTACGGCGCGTTCTTCTACACCGTGCAGGACGACGCGGACGAGACGCTGACGCTCTACAAGCTGTCCGGGGCGCGTCACGAAGATTTCGCGCAGTTCCCGATGCCGCGCAATACCGCGATCTTCGGGGCCGACGATGCGCGGCGCGGGAATCATCCGCCTCGACGACGTGACGCAGGATCCGCGCTACGGGCAGAACGCTCCGCATTTCGGCATGCCCGAGGGGCACCTGCCCGTGCATTCGTACCTGGCAGCGCCGGTGATCGCGCGATCGGGCGCGGTTCTGGGGGGGCTGTTCTTCGGCCATCCCCGGCCCGGGGTCTTCGACGAGACCGCCGAGGAGGTCGTCCTGGGCCTGGCCGCGCAGGCTGCGGTGGCGCTGGAGAACGCCCGGCTGTTCAAGGCCGCCGAGGACGAGATCGCCCAGCGCCGCAGCATCGAGGCGCAGCAGAAGATGCTGCTGGCCGAGCTGAACCATCGCGTGAAGAACACGCTCGCCGTCGTTCTGGCGATCGCCCAGCAGACCGCCAAGACCAGCGCCACGCTCGAGCGCTTCGCCGAGGTCTTTCGCGGCCGCATCATGGCGCTTGCCAACGCTCACACGCTGCTGACTGCGGGCGAGTGGCGCTCGACGACGATGCGCAAGCTGGTCGTCACCGCGCTCGAGCCGCATGCTGCCCCGGAGGACAGCAGGGTGACGGTCGGCGGCTCGCAGGTGGTCGTGCCGCCCAAGCAGGCGCTGGCGCTCAGCCTCGTTCTGCACGAGATGGTGACCAACGCCGCGAAGTATGGCGCGCTGTCGGTGCCGGATGGCGCGCTCGACATTGCGTGGTCGCCCGGCGCCGATGGTATGCTCTCGCTCCGCTGGCGCGAGCGCATGCCCGGCCCGCTCGCCAGGGGCGAGCCCGATCGCGAGGGCTTCGGCAGCCGCCTGATCACCATGAACGTGACGCGCGAACTCGGCGGGTGTGTCTTTCGTGACTACACTCGCGAAGGTTTGCAGGTCGAAATCCGGCTGCCATGGAACCCGGAGACGGGCGAAGTCGTCTCTGACCACGAGGCAGGCAGCAATGGCGCCGCCCTGGAGAATCGCGCCCGGGGCTGAGAGAGCGCTCAGGATGAAATCGATGAAGCAGAGCATGAACGAATTCGGCAGCGACGCGGCCCCGCGGGGATCCCTGCGCGTGATGGTCGTCGAGGACGAGACGCTTCTGTCGCTCGCGCTCGAAAGCATGCTCGACGAGTGGGGGTACGCCGTCGTCGGCTCGGCCGCCACGGGCGCCGGGGCGATCCGGCTGGCGCGCGAAGCGGCGCCGGAACTGGTGCTGATGGACATCAACCTCGCAGGCGACATGGACGGGCTGGCCGCTGCCACGGAAGTCCGCGCGCTCTGCGATGCCGAGATCGTGTTCATGACGGCGTATTCCGACCACGACCTCGGCGCGCGCCCGGAAATCGCCGGGGCCGAGGTCCTGCGCAAGCCGTTCTCGCCACGCCGGCTGCGCGAGATCCTCGACGGCATCGCGGCGGCGGCAGCCGCGGCAGCCGCGGCGCCGGGAACACGGGGCACCGATCGCGGTGACGGCGCCGACTCGCGGTGACGCCGCGCCTGCCCGCCCGTGGGTGGTCGGCTTGTCGATCACGCCACCCCGCCCAATTCCAGGCTGCCTAAGACAAGTCGCCGACACTTCATTGCCTGACCACGGTCGCAGCTCGTCGGCATGCGAACGCCGAGCCAACCAGGTGCAGACGTGATGCCGGCGACTCGTCCGGGCGCGCGGCGGCTCATGAGAGCAGGTGGCGCGACAGCACCCGTGCATAGGTCGGGATGGCGCCGCGGTGGATCACCTCGAAGCCGTGCGTATTCTGCGTCGGGATGCACATCACCGCCGTCTGCGGTCGCAGGCCGGACGAAATGGCGGCGCTGGCATCCGAGGCGAATTCGACCAGCATCGCCAGTTGCGGCGTGACGCCCTCCGCATCGCAGGAGGCGCGCAACTCGTCGATCAAATCGGGGCTGTAATGCCCCTTCTCATCGCCATAGGCGAGGATAGGCTGGTCCGAAAGGACGGTGTCGTATTCCTCCGCCACCGGCCCGACCTCCAACGCGATCATCCGGTCGCCGGGCAGGCTGTTCGCGGCGTATTTCGCACCGGCGTTCGTCGTCTCCTCCTTGGTCGCGCAGACATAGTAGACGTCGCGCGCCAGCCGCTCGCGGCTCTCGCGCACCTGTCGCAAGGCGATGATGCCGGCCAGCACCGGCGCGCGGTCGTCCATGAAATGAGCGCCCAGCAGGTTGCCGACCTCGACGAGGTTCCGCTCGACCGTGGAGATGACGACGCGGGTTCCGGGATGGACGCCCAGCGCCGTCAATTCGTCGCGCGAGCGGCCGGTGATGACAAAGACAAGATCCCAGTCTACGCCGGTCTGGCGGATCTCGGCCATCGCCCGGCTCTTGCCGGTGCGGTGCAGCGAGCCCATCGACAGGACGCCCGTGATCGGGCCGCCATCGGCCAGGATGTCGACGGCGCACTGACCGAAGGACATCGGCCGGTCGCCCCCCAGATTGGTGACGGTCAGCGAGCCGTCCGGATCGACGCGCTTCACGATCATCGCGATCTCGTCCATGTGCGAGACGATCTGGACGGGAGGGGACTGGGCGCCCTCACCCTCGGCCGCGCGCAGCAGCCCGACCAGGTTGCCGGCGGCGTCGCGCCAGACCTCGTCGCAGATGGGTTCCAGCGCCGCACGGCAGACCTCGCGCACCTCGGTCTCGTCGCCCGAGGGTCCGCGCGCCTTCAGCAGCCGCTCCAGCAGGTCCCTGTCCTCGGCCGTCAGCTTGTCATTGGCCATGCGTCCTCCGTCTGTCGACCAGCGATGCCCGATACCGGAAAAGACTGTCCGCCAGAGCGCGCCGCGCTCCGGGTCCGGTCATTCAGGATTCATTCAGGACAACAGCGCCGCCCGCGGCAGAGTTCCGCCCGCTTTCGGCCCGGCACGCCATCCACAGGCTGATTGCAGCCGCTGGCGTCGTCTGCCACAACCTCGCGCCGAGGACCGAGGGGAGGGGACATGGACACGCCGGACCCGGCAACGCCGCGCCACCTGCGCGACAGCTATGCCATCGCCGGCGTCGGCGAGACGACCTACACGCGCGGCTCAGGCAAGACGACGCGGGCGCTCGCCACCTGGGCGATCCGCAACGCGATGCAGGATGCCGGGCTGCAGCCGGGGCAGGTCGACGGGATGCTTTCCTACTCGATGGGCGACTCGACGGCCTCGCCCGCCATCGCCAGCGACCTCGGGCTGCGGCTGAACTTCTTCATGGACGTCTGGGGCGGTGGTTCCTCTACGGAAGCCCTGATCGGCATCGCCATCGGCGTGATCGAAGCCGGCATGTGCAACACTGTCGCCGTCTTCCGCGCGATGAACGGCTACAGCGGCAGCCGGGTCGGCGGCACCGGCGGGGCCGAGGCGCCGATCCGCGGCGACGAGCTGCACGGGCGGCCCTTTGGCTGGTTCAGCCCCGGCCAGTGGTTTGCGCCGACCTTCCTGCGCTACATGCACGACCACGGAGTCCGGCCCGAGGATGCGGCCCAGGTCAAGGTCGCCCATTCGCACCATGCCTCGAACAACCCCAAGGCGCTGTTGAAGAAGCGTGTGACGGTCGAGGACGTGCTTGCCAGCCGCATGATCGTCAAGCCGCTGCACCTGCTGGACTGCTGTCTGGAAACCGACAACGCCACCGCAATGATCATCACCCGCACCGAGCGCGCACGCGACCTGGCCCGGCATCCCGTGCTTATCAAGGCCGTCGCCGGCCGCACCGCCACGCCCCGGGCCGAGAGCTGGCTGCAGCGCGGCCCGGCCGGCGTCGTGGCCGGGCGCTACGCCCGCGACTTCCTGTGGCCGAACGCAGGCGTCGGGCCGCAGGACATGGACCTCACCGGCTCGTACGACGCCTTCACCTTCACCTCGATGCTGCAGTTCGAGGCCTACGGCTTCTGCCCGCCCGGCGGCGCGAAGGACTACGTCGCCGACGGCGGCATCCGCCTGGGCGGCCGGCGGCCGAACAACACCAGCGGTGGGCATCTCTGCGAAGGCTACACGCACGGCATGAGCATGGTGATCGAGAACGTCCGCCAGCTTCGCCACGACGTCGACGATTCGTGTCCGGTTGGCCCGGACGGGCGCCGACAGCACACATACGACTACGCCGAGGGCGGCTGCCGGCAGGTGCGCGGCCCGCAGCTCGCCTGCAACCTCGGCTGGGGCACGCCGGGTTACGGCTCGGCGGTCGTGCTGGGACGGGCGTGATGGAAGCCCCGTTCCAGGCCCTGACGGGCGACTACCTGGGCATGCCGCTGGCCGTCGACGCGGCCGACGAGGCCAATCAGCAGTTCTTCCGCGCCTGCGCGGCCGGCGAGTTACGCCTGCAGCGCTGCACCGCTTGCGGCCTCATGCGCTACCCGCCCTCAACCGGCTGCCCGCATTGCGGTGCGCCGGCGTCGACATGGGAGCCCGTCGAGCCGCGCGGCACCGTCTACACCTATGCCGAGGTCGCGCATCCGATCCAGCCGGCCTTCCGAGACCGCGTTCCCTACATGGTCGCCTTCGTCGAGCTCGACATCCAGTCCGGCCGGCCCGGCCCGGACGAGGGCCTGCGCGTCGCCGGCAACCTGGTCACGCCCGAGGGCGCCATGGCGCCGCCCGCGCTGATTGCCCGCGTCGGCATCGGCTCGCGGATGCGCATGATCTTCGCCCGCGTCGGCGAGGGCTTTGCCCTGCCGATGTGGACGCTGGACGAGACGGCCGAGCAGCCCGCCCCCTGGCGCTACCCGGACTAGGGCCGCCGGCATGCCCGCGCCTCGCCGCCAGAACCCAGCCCAGCCGGCTCCGCCGCTCGGCCGCCGGCGGGGAGCGTGCCTCAGCGTGCTCACCGCGACGCTGCTGCTGATGGCGCCGACCGCCGCGCCGACCGCCGCGCGGGCCGACGAGACAGTGACGCTCAGCGATCTCGGCTGGACGAACGGCTGCGCCGAGATGGACAATGTGCTGGCGGCGATCTCGGGCGACGACATCGGCCGCTTCACGGTGACCGCGCGCCACCCGGCCTACATGCCCGGCCCGGATTACGCCTCGTCGGCGGCCGACTTCACCGACTGCGTCTTTCCCGATGAGCCGCTCTTCGACGCCGAGCCGATGACCGCCACACTTTACGATGACGGCCGGATCCGGCTGGACGGCAGGCGCGAGATCAAGAGCTGGCGGCCCGAGATCGTGCCCGTGACGGTCGGCGACCGGACATGGCCGGACCTGATGCTGCTGCAGCTCAAGATCCGGCACGACGGCGGCTGGGTCGAGGTGCTGGTGCTCTACCCGCGCGACGGCTACTGGCGCGCCAAGCCGCTGCCGTTCCCGGGGCTGCCGGACACACCGTTCGGCGCCTCGTTCCTGCTCGGCCCGGTCGGGCACGACCGGCGGCCGCTGGTCCGGCTCTCGGGCGTGCGCTTCGACCCGGTGGGGCTTGCGTTCGATCTGGAGTTCGCCGGCGGCGGCGCGGGCCGGGTGCGGGTCGAGTCGCTGACCCCGGCCGAGCTCCGCCTCGGCGTGACGCTGGATCCGCCGGTCGACGGGCAGCCCTTCGCGCTGGTCAGCTCGATGTTCGTCGCGCCCGACAACGCCGATACCGGGCGGATCGCCGTCAGGCCGGCCGGCACGCCTTTCTGGCAGATCTTTCCGCCGGTTGGCTTCCCGGCGGTCGCCGGCGCCGAGATCGACCTCGGCCGCGACGTGCCCTCCCGCCACAACACGCGGGCGCCGGACCTGCGCTTCGGGCCGTTCCTGCCGGCCGAGTGAGTTCAGCCCTCGCGGAACCACTCCTCGACCAGGTGGCGCTGGATCTTGCCCGTGGTCGAGCGCGGCAGGTCGGCGAAGGCCACGAAGCGGATCGCCTTCGGCTGCTTGTAGCCGGCCAGCGCCTCGCGGCAGCAGGCCATCAGCTCGGCTTCGGCGACCTCGCCCGAGGTCGCGACAGCCGCCACCGGCACCTCGCCCCAGCGCGCGTCCTGGCGGCGCACCACCACCGCGTCATCGACCTTGGGATGCGCCAGCAGCACGCGCTCGATTTCGGCCGGGTAGATGTTCTCGCCGCCCGACTTGATCATGTACTTGACGCGATCCATGAAGATCAGTCGCCCGTCCGGCCGCCGGGCAAAGACGTCGCCCATGTGGAACCAGCCGCCGCGGAAATCCTTCGCGTTCGTCTCGGGCGCCTGCCAGTAGCCGCTGAAGATCGTCGGGCCGCGCACGCAGCACTCGCCGGGCTCGCCGATGCCGACCTCGCGGTCGTCCTCGTCGACCAGCCGGACCTCGCAGAAACTGCTCTGCCGCTTGGCCAGATCGGTCGGCACGTGGCCGACCGGGATCACATCGCCCGTCGCCGGCGGCAGCCCCGTCTCGGTCGCGCCGAAGGTGTTGACGTAGGGCGCGTCCAGCAGCCGGGTCGCCTCGGCAATGGCGTGCGGCGGCACCAGGTCGGCCATGGCGCCGATCAGCTTCACGCCCTTCGGTCGCGTTCCGGCCGCCTTCAGGGCGCTGGCGAACTCCTCGACCATGCCGGGGATCAGCAGCAGCCAGCCCAACTCGCAGGTCTCGACGATCTCGATCAACCGCTCGGGCTGATAGCCGTCGACGCAATGCACGGTGCCGCCGCGCAGCAGCGTCGACAGACCCTGGTCCGTCGAAGCCATGTGGAAGAACGGCGCCCAGGCAACGAAGGCATCCGCGGGGGCGATTCCCAGGTCGCCGAACACCATGGCGCGGGCGATCATCGCCCGGTGGCTGATCAGCGCGCCCTTGGGCAGCCCGGTCGTGCCGCTGGTATAGAGGATGACCAGCCCGTCCTCGGGATCGACCGCGACATCCGGCTCCGACTCGGGCGCGGCGGCCAGCCGGCGCTCGTAGTCATCGCCGATCTCGATGACGGGCGCGGAGGGAATTTCGAGGCGGCGAAGTACGGCCGCGTGGTCCGGGCCGCAGACGATCAGCGCCGGCTCGACCAGCCGGATGCAGTGGGAAAGCTCCGAGCTCGGCCAGCCGCCAGTTCTGCGCCGCGACGATTGCGCCGGCCTTGGCGGCGGCCAGTTCGAGCTCGACATACTCGGCGCAATTGCGGGCCAGCATCGCCACGCGGTCGCCGCGACGAATCCCCATGCCGACAAGGACTTGTGCCAGCCTGTTCGCGCGAGCGTTCAGGGCGGAATAGCTCAGCGCCCGGGCGCCGTCGATCAGCGCCGCGCGGTCGGGGTCGACCAGCGCGCGCTGGCGGAACAGCGAGCCCACGGTGGCGCCGCCCAGCCTGGCGCCGGCGACCGGGTCCGGTCGGGAATGGACCGTCATGCTGCCTCCCTGCCTTCGGTGAAGCCCTGTCCGTAGCATAGCCGGTAAAACGCCGGCATGGACAAGAGCGACATCTGCAGACAGGGTGCCGCTGTCCACGGGGCGCGGACCCGGGACGCGGGCATAGAGGGCAGCCATGTTTGCCCTTGATCTGTCAATGCGGGCCTGATTCACTCGCCCGCGCTACAAAACACGGGCAGCGCCCGAAAACGAGAGGACACGTCCATGAACAAGCCCGATCTCATCAAGGCTCTCGAAGAAGCCTCCGGCCAGTCGAAATCCGCTTGCGAGGCCGTGGTCGATGCGCTGCCCGGCGTCCTGCTGTCGGCGGTCAAGAGCGGCGACTCCGTCACGCTGCCCGGCTTCGTCAAGGTCGACGCGAAAAAGCGCGACGCGCGCGAGATGCGCAACCCGGCCACCGGCGGCACCGTCAAGAAGGACGCGCAGATGGTCCCGGCGATCAAGCCGACCAAGCCGTTCAAGGACGCCATTGCCGGCATGAAGGTCCGCTGAGGCCCCGGCTCTGGTCTCGTCCCCGGTTCCGCCCGGGGCCGGGTGACCGCCGGCCCCGACCCGGCCGGTAGAGGGCTAATCGGATCGCGCCGCCCGTGCAGGGCGGCGCCTGTCGTCTCGTGCAGGGCGCGCGAGAGAGGCGTGGACCAGCGACGGCGGCGGGATTGACGACGGCTCCGACGACTGTTCAGGCGGCAGGATTGCAGGCAGAGCCGGTGGCGCTGGGCGTGGCTCAGCGATGGATTGCCGCGTTCTCCGACGCCATGGCGCGGGGCGGCGACGAGGCCGTGCTGCGGCTCTTCGAGCCGGACGCGCTGTGGCGCGACATGCTGGCCTTCAGCTGGAACATCACGACTCGCCAGGGCCGCGATGCCATCGCCGCCATGCTGGCGGAGACGCGCGGCAGGACCGGGGCGCATGGCTGGCGGCTGGCCGGCCCGGTTGGCCAGGCGAACGGCTGCGTCGAGGCGTGGCTGGACTTCGAGACCGCGATCGGCCGCGGCCGCGCCCACATGCGGCTGCGCGACGGCCGGGCCTGGACATTCCTGACGGTGCTGACCGACCTGGAGGGCCATGCCTGGGCCGAGGGCCGGCACCGCCCGGCCGGCGTCGAGCACGGCGCCGTGGGCGGCCCACGGGGCTGGGCGGCGGCGCGCGAGGCGGAGCGCGCCGCGCTTGGCCGCACAGTCCAGCCGCAGGTAGTCGTCATCGGCGGCGGGCAGGCCGGCATGGCGCTGGGCGCTCGGCTCAAATCGCTGGGCGTGCCGGCGATCATTCTCGAAAAGCGCCCGCGCCCCGGCGATAGCTGGCGCCACCGCTACGAGAGCCTGACGCTGCACGACCCCGTCTGGTACGACCACATGCCCTACATCCCGTTCCCGGCGGGCTGGCCGGTCTTCACGCCCAAGGACCGGATGGCCGACTGGCTCGAGATGTATGCCCGCGTGATGGACCTCGACTACTGGACTGGGGCGGAGGCCGTTGCCGCCCGCCGACAGGGCGATCGCTGGGCCGTCACCGTGCGGCGCGGCGACGAGGAATTGGTGCTGCGCCCGGCCGAGCTGGTCTTCGCCACCGGCATGTCGGGCTATCCGCGCATCCCCGACTTCCCCGGCGCGCGGGATTTCCGGGGCACGGCGCTGCACTCGTCCGGCTACCGCACCGGTGCCGACCATGCGGGCCGGCGGGCGGTGGTGATCGGCTCGAACACCTCGGCGCACGACATCTGCCAGGACCTGGTGGAGCACGGCGTTCCGGCGACGATGGTGCAGCGATCGTCGACGCTGGTCGCCCGGTCGGCCAGCGTCGTCGGGATGCTGCTGGGCCCGCTCTACTCCGAGGAGGCGCTGGCTCGCGGCATGACGACGGAGAAGGCCGACTTCACCGCCACCACCTGGCCCTGGGCGCTGGTCGCCGACCGGGTGAAACCGGTGGCAGCGGCGATGGAGGCTGCCGACGCGCCGCTGCTCGATCGCCTGCGGGCGCGGGGCTTCCTCCTCGACCGCGGCGAGGACGGGGCCGGTATCCCGCTGAAATCGGCGCGGCGCGGCGGCGGGTTCTACATCGACGTCGGCGCCTCGGGCATGATCGCCGACGGCCGCATCGGGCTGGAAGCGGGGCGCGAGGTCGACCATCTCGAGCCCGACGCCGTCGTGCTGTCGGACGGCACGCGTCTGCCCTGCGACCTTCTGGTCTATGCCACCGGCTACGGCTCGATGAGCCGCTTCGTCGCCGACATCGTGGGCCCGGCGGCGGCGACGAAGGTCGGCCGCGTCTGGGGTCTCGGCTCTGGCCTCGACCAGGACCCCGGTCCCTGGGAGGGGGAGCTCCGCAACATGTGGAAGCCGACTGCAGTCGAGGGGCTCTGGTTCCACGGCGGCAACCTGGCCCAGTCGCGGCACTACTCGCGGTTTCTCGCCCTCCAGCTCAAGGCGCGTATGGCAGGCATCCCGACGCCGGTTCACGCGCGCGCCGCGACGCACCACGCTGGCTAAGCCCCGGCGGGGCTGGCGGCCCGCGTCGGTGCGACGGGCCTGCCCCGCAGGCCATGCTCGCGCAAATCAGAGGAACGGCAGGTCGCGGATTTCGCCCATGAGTTCGGTGCCGTCCGCCATCGCGATGCGAACCTCGTCGCCGGGGCCGACGCCGGTCCAGACGAGGCAGAGGCCGATGTTCATCCGCAGGCGGGGCGACCATGCCATGGCCGTCATGTGGCCTGCCATGGTGGCGCCCTTGCGGACCTGCGCCCAGACGCCGTCGAACTCCAGCGGGTGGTCGTGATCCAGGGCGACCCCGACCTGGTGGCGCTTTGGACCGCGCTCCTGCAGGCGGCGGAGCGCCTTTATGCCGATGGTGTCGTCCGGCACGTCGAGGTCGACAAAGCGACCGAGGCGCACCTCGTACGGGTTGGTCTCGTCGTCAGTGTCGCCGCCCCAGGACAGCAGCCCGCTCTCGATTCGCTCCGATGCGTTCGGCGCGCCCGGGCCGATGCCGAAGGGGCGGCCGGCCTCGCGCACCTTTCGCCAGAGGTCGGCCCCGCGGCTGCCGTCCATCAGGTAGAGCTCGAAGCCGCCCTGGTGAGACCAGCCCGAGCGCGCCAGTACCAGCGGGATGCCGTCCAGCGTGACCTCGCGGACCCGGAAATGGCCCATGCCGCGGACCGAATCGTCGAAGAGTGCCGCGACGACGTCCACGGCTTTGGGCCCCTGGATCGCCAGCGGTGAGACGTCGGGCTCGGAGATCTGCACGTCGAGCTTCCGCTCGCCGGCGACGGCGCGCGCCCAGAGGCGCACGTCGGAATCTGGCGATCGAGAACCAGAAGCGGTCTTCCTCGAGCTTGAGCAGGATCGGGTCATTCACCAGCACGCCGCGGTGATCGCAGAGGGGTGCGTACCACCCCATGCCGACCGGCAGACCGGAGAGCCTGCGCGGTACCAGCGCCTGGACCAGCCGAGCGGCGTCGGCGCCCGTGACTTCTACCTGGCGCTCGCAGGCGACGTCCCACATGGCGACGCCCTCGGTCAGGCGCCGGTACTCGGCGGCCGGATCGCCATAGCCGGTCGGCATCATCATGCGGTTGTAGACCGAGAAGAACACGGCCCCGTCGGCGATCGTCTCGGCGTAGTACGGGCTGCGGCGGATGCGAGAGCTGGACGACAGGCGCATTGGGCGGACTCCGGGATGCGGCGACGGAATTGTGACGGCTATGCCGCAGGCGCACAAGCGGCGCGCACCCGTGGCCTGTCGGACCCGCCCGATCTTCGCCCGCGCGGCGCGGGCCGAGGTGTCCTCGGCGGCGCAGTGATGGGCCCCGGGGCTTCCCTGCCGGGGCGGCATCGGGTAAGGGAGTCCCCGGTTGGCTGCAACGCCGCCGCGAGACTGAAGGCCCCGATGCGCGACGCCTTGTGGCGTGAGCAGGGGACTTGCCGATCACGAAATGGCCGATCCGGGCCGCGCGGGTCTTTCCGCGCCCCGGCGCATCCAATATGTAGTGTGGTGCGCGGCGACCCCGGGGGGCGATCGCGCGAGCTGCGGGAGAAAACGAATGTCGCCGAGTCTCTGGCAAATCCTGGTCGTGGTCATGCTGCTGGTCCTGCTCTTCGGACGCGGCAAGATCTCCGGGCTGATGGGCGATGTCGCCAAGGGCATCAAGAGCTTCAAGAAGGGCATGGCCGAGGACGACACCGCCGAGGCGCATGTCTCGGCCGGCCGCGTCGAGCACCACGAGCGTCACGGTGGCGGCCCCATCGACGTGACCCCGGAAGCCAAGAAGGACCGCGCCTGACCGGGCGAGAGGCGGCGCACCATGCTTGACATCGGCTGGACCGAGCTGCTGGTGATCGGCGCCCTGGCGCTGATCGTCGTGGGGCCGCGCGACCTGCCGCAGCTTCTGCGGGCGGTCGGTCAGACCGTCGGCAAGGTCAAGCGCATGGCGCGCGAGTTCCAGCGCTCGATCGAGGACGCGGCGCGCGACACCGACCTCGCGAACTTCAAGGAGCTCCGCGACATCAAGAAGGACATGGGCAGCTTCGACTTTCGCCAGCAGGCGGCGAAGGCGCAGTCCTATCTGAACCAACCGGTCAAGGCGGAGGGCGAGGCTTTGACGACGGAGGCCGGCCAGGCGCCGGCCGCGTCGGACGCCGCCGCCGAGGGAGGCACGACGGCGAACTCCGGCCCGGCCGCCCCTGACGGACGCGGCGAGGGCGGGGCTGCCCCCGCATCTGGTGGGGGCACAGCGCCCGGACCTACCGCAGCGCCCGAGCCGACCGTTGCGCCGGAGCCGACCGTCGCGCCCGAGCCACGTCAGGCGGGCGCCAAGGGATGACAGACCAGAACATCGAGGAAAGCTCGGCGCCGCTGATCGAGCACCTGATCGAGCTGCGCACGCGGCTGATCTACTCGCTGCTGGCGCTGGGCGCCGCGACGGCCGTCTGCTTCTTCTTCCGATACGAGATCTGGAACTTCCTCTCGTGGCCGCTGCTGCGCGCCGACCCGACCGCGATCGTCAAGACGCTGAACCCGCAGGAGGCCTTCCTGACGGTGATGAGCCTTAGCGTCTGGGGCGGGTTCTTCTGCGCCTTCCCGATCATCGCCGCGCAGGTCTGGCTGTTCGTCGCGCCCGGGCTGTACAAGAACGAGCAGTCGGCCTTCCTGCCGTTCCTGCTGGCCACCCCTTTCCTGTTCCTGCTGGGGGCGGCGCTGGCCTATTACATGGTCATCCCGCTGGCGCTGAACTTCCTGATCACCTTCGCCGAGAACACGGCGATCCAGGGCGTGAAGATCGAGAACGAGAACCGGTTCTCGGAATATGTCGGCTTCATCAAGGTGATGCTGCTGGCCTTCGGCATGTGCTTCGAGCTGCCGGTGCTGCTGACGCTGCTGGGCCGCGTCGGCATCGTGACCTCGGACATGCTGGCGCGAGCGCGCAAGTACGCCATCGTCGCCATCGCCGCGGCGGCCGCCGTGCTGACGCCGCCGGACGTCATCAGCCAGTTCCTGCTGGGCGTGCCGGTCTACCTGCTCTACGAGATTTCGATCTTCCTGGTGCGCCGGTTCGAGCTCAAGCGTGCCGCCGAGGAGGCAGCCGAGGAGGCCGACCTGAACGACTGGGAAGCGCGGCAGAGCGATGCGCCGGATGAGACGGGCGGGCGCGAGCCATGACGGCACGGCAGGGCCTGGCCGAGCTGGGGCGCAGCGCATTGACGGCCGGCGGCGGCCAGCCGGCCGATCCGGGGTCGGCAACGGACCGGACCGCCGGGGCGCTGGAGCGGATCGCCGCGGCGCTGGAGCGGATGAGCCCGGCGCCGGCGCCGGTGCCCGACTGGTCGGCTGCCGAAGCATGGCTCTGGACGGTCAACCCGGACCGGCTGCTGCCGATCGCCCGCGTGAACCGGGTGGCGATGGACCTGCTGGTCGGCATCGACCGGGCGCGCGACACGCTGCTGGACAACACGCAGCGCTTCGCCCGCGGGCTGCCGGCGAACAACGCGCTGCTCTGGGGCGCGCGCGGCATGGGAAAGTCCTCGCTGGTCAAGGCGGTGCACGCCCAGGCGGCGTGGGACTCGGCCGGGGCAGGGCCTGGCGGGGCGCGTGACGGGGCATCGCCGCTGCACCTGGTCGAGATTCACCGCGAGGACATTCCCTCGATTGGCCGCCTGATGGACCTGGTGCGGCCGCTGGATGATCTGCGCTTCCTGGTATTCTGCGACGACCTCAGCTTCGACCGCGACGACCAGCACTACAAGTCATTGAAGGCGGTGCTGGACGGCGGCATCGCCGGACGGCCCGAGAACGTGCTGTTCTACGCGACCTCGAACCGGCGCCACCTGATGCCGCGCGACATGATCGAGAACGAACGGTCCTCGGCGATCAACCCGTCCGAGGCGACCGAGGAGAAAGTCTCGCTATCGGACCGCTTCGGGCTGTGGCTCGGCTTCCACCCCTGCGGGCAGGATGAGTACCTGGCGATGATCCGGGGCTACTGCGACGCCTACGGCATCGAGATTTCCGACGACGAGCTGCGCGCCGAGGCGATCGAGTGGCGTCAGACGCGCGGCGCGGTCTCGGGCCGGGTCGCCTGGCAGTTCGTCCAGGACCTCGCCGGGCGGCGAGGCGTGCACATCCGCCCCTGACGCGGGCCGGCACGGATCGTTCCGGCGGGCGCGCCAGCCGCACGGCGGGGGCGCATTGCAGGCGCCTCGCTAGAATTTAACACCCTCCTGAAATGGAATTCACGCAACAATCGCGGGGCGTTGCAGGTTCTTCTCCTTGCCCGGCGGAGCTTCCTGGCGAGACCGGACGGTTCCCGGGCTGCAAGCGAAAAGGAGTGTGTGATGAAGTCTCGCATGTATGCCGCGCGTGCCGCGGCCCTGGCGCTCGTCGCCGGAGTTTCGGCACCCGCCCTGAATGCCTATGCCGCGAACGACACGACGCACGACCCCGTCGCCCAGGCGACGGCGCCGACGAAGGGAGCCCGGCCGGACCAGTTCTTCAAGATCTCGGAGGATGCCTACACCGCGATGCGCGACGTGCGCGCGGCGCGGCTCGCGATCTTCAACGGCAACACCAGGCTGGCTGCCCAGCTGGTCTCCCAGGCGAAGAAGAAGATCGGCGCGGCGGACAAGGAGGCCGTCTCGCTCGACAACCGCAGTTTCACGATCGCCGGCATTGGCGAGCGGGTCTACGACGAGGCGGGCAAGATGTCCGGCGTGCCCGGTCCGCTCAGCGCGGGGCAGGGCAGCATGTCCGATTATGACGCGGCGACGGGCAAGACCCCCGGCGCGGCCGCTGCGTCCGACGCCGGCACCGCCAATGGCGCGTCCGGCAGCAGCACGACGGCGCAGAACACCCGCTATATCCCAATCGATGCGCAGCTGATCGTCCGGGAGGGCTTCGTCTCGTCGCCCGGGATGGCGCAGAAGAGTGCCAAGACCAACCAGCAGCAGGCCGGGAACACGCAGGCTGCGGGCAACGGGGCGGAGTTCGCCGATGTGGACATGGTGACGGCCTGGGCGCTGGTGCCCGCCGATGCCACGAAGCAGGCAGTGGATCGGGCAAACGACCTCATCGGCCAGCAGAAGTGGCACGAGGCCAACATGGCGCTGAAGCAGGCCGAGGACGGCATCGTGATCGGCGCGCTGGATGTCGAGGGCCTCCCCGCCGACCAGGTCCGGAACGGCGGCACCTCGGCCGCAAAGGGCGCCTCCGGTCAGCAGCACGCCAACGCGGGCGGCACGACGTCCAAGCAGTAATTGGCAATCGCAGCGGCCGGCAGGGCGTGCCGTCCGCTGCATGGCGCCGCGGCCGGCCGCGACGGGGCCGGCCGCATGTGGTCACAGCATCGGCGCCACGACGCCTACGACTGTCCGTCCGTCAGAGGAACTGCATCGGGTCGAGGCTTTCGGCGCCGCGGCGGACCTCGAAGTGCATGCGCGACTCGGCCGGGGCGGTGGCCTTCGAGACGCTGCCGATGCGCTGGCCGGCCTGCACGATGTCGCCCTTCTGGACGCGCACGTCGTCGATGCGGCCATAGACCGTCAGCAGGTCGTTCGGGTGGCGCAGCAGCACGATGGTGCCGAGGCCGCCCAGCGACTGCGAGACCAGCGCGACCTCGCCATCGGCCGCCGCTACGACCGGCGTACCGGCCGCTGCAGCAAAATCGACGCCGTCATTGCGCGCCGGCCCGGCGCCCTTGTCGAAGCCGAGCGCCACCGGTCCCTCGACCGGGCGCCGCAGGCGGACGTTCGGGGCCGCGGGCTGCGATTGTGTCGGCAGGGCGGCGACCTTGGTCCCGGTGGAGGGCGGCGGGGGGATGGGCGCGCCCACCTCGCCGGTCTGGTATTGGCCGAGATCGGGCGAAGCAAGCTCGCGCCGCGCCGCCGGCTCGGGCGGCACCGGCTCGGTCGAGCTGGGCGGCGCGCCGAGCGTGCCGTCCGGCTTGAGGCCGGTCGAGCGGTCGATCGCGGCGGCAGCGAGGCCCGGCGTCCATGTTTCGCCGGCGGCCGGCGCGCCGGTGGTGTTCATGCCCGTGTCCGTGGCGCGCCGGCAGCGGCGTGGTCTCGAACGTGCTGGGGGCCGGCGCGGTGGTGTCCATGACCGACGGCCCCGTGGCGGAGGCGATGTCCGTCCCCCCTCCCGCGTAGCCGCCGGGGCGCGGCGGCAGCACGAGCTCGTCGCCGGCCTGCAGCGGGCTGGACGGCTTCAGCCCGTTATAGGCGCCGAGTTCCGAGGCCGACAGGTTGGCGCGCTGCGCGAGCGTCTCGACCGTGTCGCCCTGCCTCGCGACGACGGCCTGGTAGCCGTCATAGCTGATGACGCCGCGCGAATCCGGCGCCGCCGTCTGGCCGGTGTTCCGGGCCGGGGCGCCGGCCGATGGCAAGGCCGCCCCCGAATTCGGGTTGGTGCCCTTGATCTCGACAGCGGCCCGCCTGTTCGGCTCGCCTCCGCCGCAGGCGGCGAGCCCCGCGGCCAGCGCAAGCACCCCGATGCGGAATATCCCGGATGCGGTTCCCCAAGCGGTCTTCCTCGCGGGTCCGCGGAGGATTCCTCGTGCGGCTATAGCTTTCATCACGTGTCCGTCCTGCCCGGTCATGTCGTGCCCTGTCATGCCCTGCGCCTAGCGCCCGTGCCCATCGGCCGGATCGTCCGGCATCCCGGCCAGCAGCGGCACGAAGCGCACCGCGGTCAGCTCGCGATAGCTCGGGCCGCTCTCGGTCTTCTCAATGCGGATCAGCTGTTGAACCTCGTCAGACTGCCCGACCGGCAGGACCATGATGCCACCGGTGCGCAGCTGTTCCAACAGCGTCGAGGGCGCATCCTCGGCCGCCGCCGACACGATGATGCGATCGAAAGGCGCCTGCTCGGGCCAGCCCTTCGTCCCGTCGCCCGTCCGTATGGTGACGTTCGAGAGGTCGAGCGCTTCCATGCGCTCTCGCGCCCGCCTGGCCAGGTCGCGGTGGCGCTCGATGGCATAGACGCGGCGCGCCAGGCGGGCCAGGATCGCCGCCTGGTAGCCCGAGCCGGCGCCGACCTCGAGCACCTTGCAGCGCGGCGTCACGTCCAGCGCCTGGGTCATGATGCCGACCACCGACGGCTGCGAGATCGTCTGGCCGCAGCTGATCGGCAGCGCGCTGTCGGCATAGGCCTGCCCCTGGAAGGTCTGGTCGACGAACAGCTCGCGCGGCGTCTGCTCGAAGGCCGAGAGCACGCGCGGATCGGTGACGCGGTGCTGGCGCAGCGCCAGCATCAGCTGCATCATCTCCTCGGAGCGTGCCGTCGCCATCACGGTCAGTCCACGCGTTCCGGCACCACCGTGCGCCGGTTGCCCGAAAAGCCGTCGCCCATGCCGCCCTGCGCGTCGTCCAGCGCGGCGCGCGCCTGCTCGATCAGGTCGGTTGCGGTCAGCTGCGGGCGCAGCGGCGTGACGGTGATCCAGCCGTCGATCAGCAGCCTGGCATCGGTGTCGGGGGCCGCGGAGTGGTTGGCGATCATGTGGCGCAGGAACTGAAAATCGCGCCCGTTCGGCGCCGTGTAGTCGACGACCTCGAAGGTCGCCTCGGCGCGGATGCCCTGGGCGCAGACGGTGATGCCCCGCACCTCATCGGCCGGCAGGGCCGGGAAGTTGACATTGTAGAAGACCGTGTCCGGGAACGGCATCCGGAGGACGGCGCGCACGGCGTCCAGCCCGTTCGCCCGGGCCGACGCCCACATGTCCTCGGTGCCGTGCGGCGGTTTCCGGAAGAACTGGCTGAGCGCGATCGAGCGCACGCGGTTCAGCCCGCCCTCCATCGCGGCCCCCGCCGTGCCGGAATAGACCACGTCCTCGGCGACGTTGTGGCCACGGTTGACGCCTGAAATGACGAGGTCCGGCGGGTGGTCGCGCATGAGCTTCGTCAACCCGACCAGAACGCAGTCGGCCGGGTAGCCGTCTAGCATGTATCGCCGCGGCGCCAGCTCGGTCAGCCGCGTGGGCTGGACGTACGAGATGCAGTGCGAGACGCCCGAGCGCTCCTGGTCGGGGGCGACGACCCAGACCTCGCCCTCCGGGCCGGCGAGCTCAGGCGGCGATCTCCTCGGCGATGTGCAGGCCGGGGGCGTTGATGCCGTCGTCATTGGTGATCAGGATGCGCATGCCGCTCGCTTTCCGCCGGTCCGGCCCGTTGTTTATGCGCCGGCAGGGACGAGGTCCAGCGCGCACTGGCCGCCAATGCGCGCCGGCCCCCGCTACCCGCCCGCGATGCAGGACAGGACAGCGATTCTCGCGCGGCGGGCGCGGTTCGGCCGCGCCCCTGCGACGCCGTCCGGCGGGCGCCTCTGCCAGGGCTCAGCGGCGGACGGAGTCCACCGCGCGGACGACCGCGGCATGGGCGGCGGCGAGCGTCTCGGTCGAGTAGGTGCCGGCCTTCAGCGGCGCGTCGATGGCGATACCGCCCGGCAGCTCGTCGACCAGGTCGCAGCCGGCGATCGCTTTCTGCTCGAAGACGCAGCGGGCGGCGAGCGGCCCGCCGGAAACCAGCTTGCGCTTCGGATCGGTGGTGACGACGTACATGACCTGGGTCGTCTGGTTGCCGACCGTCTCGGTGCCGACGCAGGCGAGCATCTGGCCGTTCAGCTGCTTGCAGTTCTTGTTCGGCTTCTGCTGCAGGTCGCGAGTGATCTTGGCGAAGGGCGCGTTGATCGTGCCGGGGGCGGCCGCGAGGATGCCGACCTCTCCCGCCAGCAGAGAGTTGCCGAAATCGCCGCCGATCGTCAGCAGCCGCGTGTCGAGCGGCTTCTCCGGGCAGCCGCCGCCCTGGGCGGTGCGACTGCGCAGCAGCGCGCCGACATCCGCCTGCTGCATGGCAGGGGTGACGCCTTCCGGGATCGCGGTGCGGACCATGCCCGCCGGCACGACCAGTACCGACTGGCCGACGCGGAAGGTGACCTTGCCCCCGGCGGGCTGGCTGCACTTGGACATCTGGATCGCGTTATCCGCGCCGGGCGCCGCGGCCGTCGCCGAGGCGGCGGGCGTGGCAGGCGAGGTGGTCGCGGCTGCCGACGCCGCCGGCTGGGTCGGCTCGGACTGGCAGCCGGCAAGCACGAGCAGCAGCGCGCCGGCTGCGGCAACGAGCGGGCGGAACGTCGGGCGGTGGAGCAAATTCTGATCGTTCATCGCAATCCCTGTCTGTCTCGATGGGAGCGGGCTTCGGTCGAAGCGGGCTCGGTAGAACGCTGGCGCTTCTGCGCCAACCCGGCGGACGCGCTGAGGGTTCCCGATTCGCTCGCCCGCAAGCTATTCCAGAACGCCGGCGGGCGAAATGCGGCGCGCGCCACGCAGCCAGGGCGCCAGCGCCTCGGGCAGGGCGATGCCGCCCTCCGCATCCTGGCCATTCTCCATGACGGCGATCAGCGTGCGGCCGACGGCAAGTCCCGAGCCGTTCAGCGTATGGACGAACTCGGGCCGGCCGCCGCCCTCGCGGCGAAAGCGGGCGTTCATCCGGCGCGCCTGGAAGTCGCCGCAGACCGAGCAAGAGCTGATCTCGCGCCAGGCGTCTTGGCCGGGCAGCCAGACCTCGATGTCGTGCGTGCGGCGCGCCGAGAACCCCATGTCGCCGGTCGAAAGCACGATGCGGCGATAGGGCAGCCCCAGCCGCTCGAGGATGCCCTCGGCGCAGCGGGTCATGCGCTCGAGCTCGGACAGCGAGTCCTCGGGCCGGGCGACCGAGACCATCTCGACCTTCTCGAACTGGTGCTGGCGCAGCATTCCCCGCGTGTCCTTGCCGGCGCTGCCGGCCTCGGAGCGGAAGCACTGGGTCCAGGCGGTGTAGCGCCGGGGCAGGATGGCCTCGTCGAGGATCTGGCCGGCGGCCAGGTTGGTCAGCGTCACCTCGGCGGTCGGGATCAACCACCAGCCATTGCTCGTGCGATAGCTGTCCTCGGCGAATTTCGGGAGCTGGCCGGTGCCGAGCATGGCCTCGTCCTTGACGAGCACCGGGGTCCAGACCTCGGTCAGGCCGTTCTCGTCGACATGCGTGTCCAGCATGAACTGCGCCAGCGCCCTGTGCAGCCGCGTCAGCGCGCCCCGCAGCACGACGAAGCGGCTGCCGGAAAGCTGCGCCGCCGCTTCGAAATCCATACAGCCCATCGCTTCGCCCAGCTCGAAGTGCTCCTTCGGCCGAAAGTCGAAGGCGCGCGGCGTGCCCCAGCGGCTCAGCTCGACATTGGCGCTTTCGTCCGCGCCTTCGGGCACGTCATCGAGCGGCAGGTTCGGGATCTCCAGCAGCATCTCGGTCAGGTGCCGGTCGTGCCTTCGGGCCTCGTCCTCGAGCCGGGCGATCTCGTCCCGCTTGTCGGCGACCAGCGCGCGCAGGCGCTCGAACTCTGCCTCGTCGCCGGCGGCCTTGGCTTTGCCGATCTCCTTCGAGGCGGCGTTGCGATCCGCCTGGGCCTTTTCGGCGGCGGTGATCGTCTCGCGCCGCTCGCCGTCGAGCAGCACGATCTTGCCGGCCATCGGCGCCAGGCCGCGGCGCGCGAGCCGAACGTCGAAGGCCTCCGGATCGTCACGGATGAGGCGGATGTCGTGCATCGGTCGGGGTCCCGTCTGGAATCGGCGGGGTTATGCACGATCGGGCCGGGGTTTGCCAGCTACCGGCCCTACCGGGCCTACGGGCAGCGCCCGCGCCCGACCCGGCCGCTGGGCGGGTCAGCCGGCCGGGACTCGGCGGCTGACGCTGAGCGAAATCGGGTCGGTGCCGATGTTCGGTACGAAAAGGGCGACCGGGAAACCGATGGTCACGATCCGGTAGTCGGTGCCGTCGACCGACTGCGAGGTGACATCGACGGCCAGAGAATCCGGGTTTCCTGCGGTGAAGCCGTCGCGCAGCTCAGCGGCGAGCGCGGCACCGTCGATATCCGGGTGCAGCATCACGCTCCGGACCGCCCGGTCGGCCAGGAACGAGATCTGGTTCTTGATGTAGAGCGTCCGGCCGAAATCGACGATGCCGATCAGCAGCATGATCAGCACGACGCTGATGATGGCGAACTCGACCGCCGCGGCGCCGCGTGTGCAGGCCGCCAGCAGGCGGACGACCCCGGAGAGGCGGGCGGGCGCAGCGAGGCTCACGCGCCTTGCGACGTTGTCGGAGCGCCGGAGGGCGGCGGGGCGGAGCGGCCGTCTCATTCCGCCATGACCGCCACCGAGCCCGCCAGGTCGAAGGCAGGCAACATGACGCCGTCGAACGTCTTGGAGGCCGTTAGGCGATAGAACTGCGTCGTCCCTAGCCCGGAATTGCAGATCGCGGTGCAGCCGAGCTCCGCGAGTGTCTCGCCCGGGCAGCTGCAATAGTTGACGACGCCGATCGAGAGATTGCCGGCGGGTGCCGTGTCGCCTGGGGGGTCTTGGGCTACGGTGAAGTTCTGCGAGGCTACCTCCTCCAGCACGGCGCGGACGTCGTCCACGTCGGCGCCGGCCATTGCCATCTGCGCGGCGGCGCGCAGCGACTGGTCGATCATCATCCTCTCGTAGATCGCCCTGCCGGCATCCGCCGTCGAGAAGGCGCCGATGACAAGAACGGGCGCCAGCAAGGCGAACTCGACGGCCGAGACACCCGCGGTGCAGCCGAGCAGGCTGGCGAGGAGCGCCTGCGCCCGCCCCTCGCGCCGGCCCGTATGCCGCGTAACCGCCGCGCTCACGCGCCCACCTCGCGCCGGCCGCCGCGGAACCAGCGCCGTCGGCGCCGGCCGACCGCCTCGTTCGGATCGAGCAGGTCTGCGAGCCGGGCATAGGCCTGGGCGAGCGGGCGACGGGGCGACATCTCGGTCACCATTCTGCCGCGCGCCGCCGCCAGGCTGAAGGCGCGGGCATCGAAGGGGATCGAGACCGCCGGTTCGATCTCGAGCACCTGGCGGATGTCGCGCCGTGTGATCTCCTGCCGGCGCGGCACGCCGACCTGGTTGAGCACGAGGTGCGGCGCCTGGTCGTTCGGCCGCAGCGCCTTGGTGCGTGCGATCAATGCGACGGCGTTGCGCAGGCTGCCGAGCTCGGGCGTCGACACGACAATCACGTCGTCGGCCGCGATGATAGCGCGCTCGATCCATGGGGCCCAGAGATGCGGGATGTCGAGAACGACCTGGCGGACATGGCTCTGTGCGACCTCGATGACGCGGTCCACCGCGTCCTCGTCGATCTCGCTGCCGCGCTCGAGTTCGGCGCTCGCGCCCAGCAGGGCCAGGTGCTCGCCCCGCCGGACGATGACACGGTCGAGCATGTCGGCGTCGATCCGGTCGGGCTCGAGCAGCAGCTCGGTCAGGCCCTGGTTCGGCTCGACGTCGAGGTCGAGCCCGGCGGTGCCGAAGGTGATGTCCAGATCGACCAGAAGCACGTCCGAGGCGCGCCGCTTCGAGAGTTCGAGCGCCAGCGACTGCGCGACACGAGACGCGCCGACCCCGCCCTTGGCGCCGAGCACCGCGGTGACGCGGCCGATCCTCTGCTTGCCCGGGTCCCTGTAGATGTCGGCGATCGATGAGATCATCGTAGCGATGGTTACCGGCGCGACCAGGTAGGCCGAGACCCCCATGTCCATCAGCCGTCGGTAGAGCTGGATGTCGTTGCGCTCGCCGATGACGATCAGCCGCGTTTCGCCCTGGCAAACATCGGCCAGCGAATCGACCTGGAACGGCAGCAGGGCCTCGGACGCCGTCGTCTCGACGATGATCAGGTCGGGCGAGCGCTCGCGGGAGTAGGCATCGATCGCCGCGGCGAAGCCGCCCTCGCGGGCCGCGGTGGTGGCGCCGACCAGCCGGCGATCGGCTTTCGCGCGGCGCCAGAGTGCGCCGAACGTCTCGGTTTCGTGAAAGACATGGATCGAAACGTGCGGGATGCGCGCGGGCACCATCTCGCCCTTCTCGGCGGGATCGGTGACGACCGCCGGCAGGCCGGAATGCTGCGCCGGGTGCTTCACGACAACGTTCACGGGACTCTCCGGGTCACTCTGGGGCGCTTGAAACCTGGGATTGGGCTATGCACGGCACGCGTGTCCTTCGCGCTAGTTGATCGTGACCGTCTGGCTCTCGCCCCGGCGGTGGACCAGCACGGTCCTGGCGGGCTGGTCGTCACGGATCGGGGTTTCGGCGGTGTGATCGGCGATCGAGCGGAGGGTCAGCGACAGCATGCCCGACGCCTCGGCCGACATGATCCGCTCGGCCTCGACGGGCGTCAGCTCGAGCGTCGCGGTCTTGCCGAGCACGGTTCCCTCGGGGGTCTGCGCCGAGGTCTGGTCGATGGCGAGTACCCGGGCGTTCGAGATGATGATCCGGCTCCTGTTGCGGGTCGTCTGCCCGTCGGCGCCGACGGTCGTCACCGTGTGGAGGACATCGACTCGGTCGCCGGGCAGGATGAAGCCACCGGCGGTGCTTTCCGCCGAGACCTTGACGGCGGCGGCGCGCATGCCCGGCTCGATCTTGTTCGACATCAGGTTCTTGTTGACGGCCATCAGCCGTGCCTCGCCGATCGGCTCGCCGGCGAGGAAGCCGCTGTTGACGAAGGTCCCAGCCAGCTCCTGCATGGCATGCGGTCGCTGACCTCGGGTGATGAACCGCTCGTTCAGGGTCTGCTCGGGCCAGGGCGTCCAGCGCATCTTGTCGGGCGAGAGCACCTCGCCGCTGCTGATGTCGGCCGACGCGACGAGCACCTCGGCGGTCGGCATCTGTTCGGTCTGGACGTTGACCTCGGCGATGGCGCCGTCCCTGCCGGTCTGCATGGTAAGCCACGCGGCGCCACCGGCGGCTGCGGAGGCCAGGAGGAAAATCATCACTCGCAGGATCATTGCATGTCCTCGAAATCAGCTAAGCCAACGCGCGGCGGCAAGATTCAGAACGCTGCCGCCCACGGCGAGCAGGGCAGCAGCGCCAGGCCCGCGACGGCCAGCGCCGGTCCGTACGGCACCGTCCAGGACGCCTGGCGGTGCGGTCGGCCAGTCTGCTGGCACGGGACGGGGCCCGGCGTGGGCGCGGCCGGCGAACGGGCCGGCGCGCCGATGCCGAGCTGGACCAACACGAGCAGCCCCGTCAGCACGGCGCCGAGCACCGAGCTCAGCAGCACGAAATCCGGCGCCTGCCCGGCGCCGAGCCACAGCACCACGACCGAGGCGAGCTTGACGTCGCCGCCCCCAAGCCAGCCGGCGACGAAGCAGCCGAAACCGGCGGCGAAGATCAGGATCGCCGCAGCAGCGGCGGCGGCCATCTCGGCGGCGGGGATGCCGGCGGCCAGCGCCAACGGTGCCCAGCCTGCCGCCAGTGCGGCGACCAGCCAGTTGCGGATGCGCCTGTGCCGCAGATCGGTGACGATGGCGTGCAGCATGCCGAGGCCGAACGCGGCGCTGGCGAGCAGCGCGGCGGCGACGGCCGAACTCATGCCGATCTCCCGCCCGGGCCGAGCAGGCGACGTGAAACAAATGTCGTCTTGTCCCGCCTCATATCGCCTCCGCCACTTCCTGGAAAAACGTCAGGAGCCCGGATCCGAGCTGGGTGACGGCGGCTATGATCACCAGGGCGATCATTCCGGCGACGAGGCTGTACTCGATTGCGGTGGCACCAGACTGACAGCGCAGGAAATTCTTGATCCGCCTGATCATCTTTGCCGGGGCTCCTTGGTCGCGAGATTCGGTGCCCGGCCCCTAAGGCGAGGCCGGGCACCGGGGAATCACCCGCCGGTGCTGGTGGAGGCCCCACCGAGCGAGGTCGCGACGGAGTTGAACGTGCTCGTGAGGTTGCCGCCGAGAAGAGTGAGGGCGGTGATGATGACGACCGCAACCAGGCCGGCGATCAGGCCATATTCGATGGCCGTCGCGCCATTCTCGTCACGCAGGCAAGTCAAAAGTCGGTTCATGGCAATACCCTTCCTTTTTTAGGCACGTCGGCAGTGGACCCGCCCGGCATGTCGGCCAAACGAACACGAAAAATCTCGTCCTCTGCCTTCGATACGGGTACGATTAGCGGCTAAGAATTAAGCGTCTGCCAACGCAACTGGTTAACGGCGCTGCCGCGACGGGCACGGGAAATGACATGCTGTCGCAGGCAAGCGGCCGGTCCGCCGGACCGGTGCGTCCGGCCCGGCGGAGCGGCGGCCAGGGGATACAGCCAGGGGATATACAGCCCGCACGCGGCGCAGGCGCGGCCGGGCGGGGCGCAGCCCCGTCCCGGAGCGTGCGGCCAGGACCCTTGCGGGCAGGGCAGGTCGGCTAGAGCATTTTCCACTTATTCTGGCTCGTAGCCTGCGGCGGTGAAGTAGTTGGCGCACTCGTCGGGCGAGAACGCGTCGAGGGCTATGGCGACAGCGTTCCAGAGCGTGTCGCGTGTTCGGGCAGCGATTTTGCGGAGGATCGCCTTGAGCTTGGAGAACGCCTGCTCGATCGGGTTGAAGTCGGGGCTGTAAGGCGGCAGCAGGCGCAGTTCGGCGCCGGCGGCTTCGATCGCCGCGCGGGCAGCGGCGCTCCTGTGGCAGCCGAGATTGTCCATGACGACGATATCGCCGGGCCGCAGAACCGGCACCAGCACGCGGCGGACATAGGCGAGGAAGGCCTCGCCGTTCATTGCCCCATCGAGCACCATCGGCGCGTCCATGCCGCCGAGCCTGAGCCCGGCGACGAAGGTGGTCGTGCGCCAATGGCCGTGGGGGATGCTGGCGAAGAGCCGGTCGCCGCGGCGGCAGCGACCGCGCAGCCGCGCCATCTTCGTGTTCAGCCCAGTCTCGTCGATGAAGATCAGCCGTTCGGGATCGAGCTCCGGCTGGCCCTCGAACCAGGCCTCGCGCGCCTCGCGGACGTCGGCACGGTCCTGCTCGCTCGCATGCCCGGACTTTTTTTCACCGTCACGCCGCGGCGGTCGAAGAACCGCCAGAGCGTGCCGATCCCGGCCTGGACGCCGCGCTCGCCGGCAAGACGCGCCTGCATCTCGGCGAGCGTGATGTCGACCGTCTCCTCGACCAGCCCCAGCAGAAAGACCTCGTGCGGATCGAGCTTCGAGCGGATCGGAGGGCCCTGCCGCCGCGCCGTCCGCTCGCCCGTCTCCCGGTGCCGCCGCACCCACCGGATCGCCGTCGCCACACCGACACCGAACCGCGCCGCCGCCGATCGCGTCGAGCTGCCCGCCTCCACCGCGTCGAGCACCCGCCCTCGGAGATCCGCGGAATATGCCCTGCCCATGCCTCTGCCCCCGTTTTCCGACAGGGAATCAGATCAGGGCAACCTTGGGAGTCCCTTCGTGAATCAGCTAAAGCGGAACATGCTTTAGAGCGGCCTTGGTTCCGCCGGGGTGAGGCCCGCGCCGTGGTCCCGGGAGGGGTTCAGTTGTCGAGGAAGCTGCGCAGCTTGCGCGACCGGCTTGGGTGCTTGAGCTTGCGCAACGCCTTGGCCTCGATCTGGCGGATGCGCTCGCGCGTCACGCTGAACTGCTGGCCGACCTCCTCGAGCGTGTGGTCGGTGTTCATGCCGATGCCGAATCGCATACGCAGCACGCGCTCCTCGCGCGCGGTCAGCGAGGCGAGCACGCGCGTCGTCGTGTCCTTAAGGTTCGACTGGATGGCCGAATCGAGCGGCAGGACGGCGTTCTTGTCCTCGATGAAGTCGCCGAGCTGGCTGTCCTCCTCGTCGCCGATCGGCGTCTCGAGGCTGATCGGCTCCTTGGCGATCTTCATCACCTTGCGGACCTTCTCGAGCGGCATCTGCAGCTTGGTGGCCAGTTCCTCGGGCGTCGGCTCGCGGCCGATCTCGTGCAGCATCTGGCGGCCGGTGCGGACCAGCTTGTTGATCGTCTCGATCATGTGCACCGGGATGCGGATCGTCCGCGCCTGGTCGGCGATCGAGCGGGTGATCGCCTGGCGGATCCACCAGGTCGCATAGGTCGAGAACTTGTAGCCTCGCCGGTACTCGAACTTGTCCACGGCCTTCATCAGGCCGATGTTGCCTTCCTGAATGAGATCAAGGAACTGCAGGCCGCGGTTCGTGTATTTTTTCGCGATCGAGATCACCAGGCGCAGGTTCGCCTCGACCATCTCGGTCTTGGCCTGGCGGGCCTCCTTCTCGCCCTTCTGCACCGTATGGACGATGCGGCGGAATTCGGGGATGTCGACGCCGACGGTCTGGCCGATCTCGCCGATCTCGTTGCGCACCGCGTCGATGGCGTCGCGCTCCCGCTCGATCAGCGCCGCCCAGCCCTTGCCCTTCAGCTTGCCGACGCGGTCGATCCAGCCCGGATCGAGCTCGGAGCCGCGGTATTCCTCGATGAAGGCCCGGCGGTCGACGCGGTGGCGGTCGGCCAGCTTCACCAGCTGGCTTTCCAGCGTCATCAGCCGGCGGTTGATGCCGTAGAGCTGGTCGACCAGCGTCTCGATGCGGTTGTTGTGCAGGTGCAGCTCGTTGACCTGCTCGACGATCACGTTGCGCAGCCGCTGGTAGTCGCGCTCCTGCGTCGCCGAGAACCGGGCGTCGCTCAGCGCCGCGCCGATGCGCGCCGATTGCATCATCTGCAACTGCTGGTAGGCGCCGGCGATCTCCTCGAGCGTCTGCAGAACCTGCGGCTTCAGCGCCGCCTCCATCGCGGCCAGCGACAGGTTGGCCTGCTCGTCCTCGGCGTCGACGTCCTCGACGGTGCCGTCGCCAGACTGCGCGTCGCCCTCGGACTCTTCGCCGTCGGCCCTGCCCTCGGATCGGGCCTCGGGCCGGGCTTCGGCCCTGGGCTTTTCATTCACCGGCGCGGCCATCGGCTGTTCGCCCGAGGTCACGGGCTGGGCGGCAGGATCGGCGGCAGGATCGGCGGCGACGGGCGTGACCTCGGTCAGCGCCTCGTTCTCGGTGGCGCGGCCGAAGGTCGTCTCGAGGTCGATGACGTCGCGCAGCAGGATCTGCTCTTCCAGCAGTTCGTCGCGCCAGATGGTGATGGCCTGGAAGGTCAGCGGGCTTTCGCAGAGGCCGCCGATCATCGTGGCGCGGCCGGCCTCGATGCGCTTGGCGATGGCGATCTCGCCCTCGCGGCTGAGCAGCTCGACCGTGCCCATCTCGCGCAGGTACATGCGCACCGGGTCGTCGGTCCGATCGACCTCGGCCGCGCTGGAGGTGCTCGCGACGACCTCGCGCCCGGTCTCCTTGGCCTGCGCGCCGGCGTTGTCGCCGTCGCCCTCGGCCTCGTCGTCCAATTCGACGACATTGACGCCCATCTCCGAGAGCAGGCTCATAACGTCCTCGATCTGCTCGGAATTATACTGGTCCGAGGGCAGGACGCGGTTCAGCTCGTCGTAGGTGATGTAGCCGCGGGTCTTGGCCCGGGCGATCATCTTCTTGACGTCGGCCTGGCTCATGTCGAGCATCGGCGCGTGTGCTTCGCCGGTCTCGGCCTCGTCGGTCGTCGTCTCGTCCTTGGGAGCCATACAAAGCCTCAGTCGGTCAGGAACGCGGGCAAAGCGCTGGACAGGCCGGCACAGCCGGCGTGGCCGCTGATATGGTCGGCGGGTCGAGCACGATCAAGCATGCGCGCCGAATCTCCCCGAAACCGATTCGCCAGATCTCGACAATTAGCCGATTCGCATGTCGCATTCACGGGTTCGTCACAGAAATATCACTGTTTTTTTCGCTGGCGCCGCCAGGCGCCGGCGTCGAGCATGCGCTGAAAGACGCCGTCGGCCGCCTCGTCCGACGCCTCCGCGGCGCGCGTCACCGCCTCTGTGTCGGCGTGCTGGCGCTCGTGAAGCGCGTGGCGCAGTCGCGCCGACCAGCGCTCGTCGTCCGCCTCGGGCAGGTCGCGGCGTGCCTCGGCCAGCTCCAGCGCGTGGGCCAGCAGCGCCTGGTGGCGGTGGATCGCCTCGTCGAGCACCAGCGCGACGGCCGCCGGGTCGCAGCCGGGACGCGCCATCGGGTGGGAGCGCGCGTGCGGAACCTTGCGCAGCGCGGCCATCGGGTCGTGGCCCAGCCGCTCGGCCAGCACGGCGACGATGTCGGCCTCCGGCCCGTGCCGGGGCAGGGCGTCGAGCAGCGCGTCGCGCAGGCGGGCCATCTCGGGTGCCGTGCAGGTCATCGCCTCCAGCGCCGGCTCGACCGGCTCCAGCGCCTCGGGGTTCTGCAGCGCGATCAGCATGATGGCGCTTTCGCGCAGGCGGGCCGCGTCGCGCGCGCTGGACCGGGCGAGGTCCGAGCCCAGCGTCTCGGCCGCCGGCCGGGTCGGCAGGGCCGGCGGGAAGCCGCGGCCAGCGCGGCCTCCGCCGCGGGTCCCGCCGCCGAAGCCGCCTCCAGCAAGGCCGCCGCCAAAGCTCCGCCCCCCGCGGCGCGTACCGGCGGGGCCCGTATCGCGCTGCGGCGGGCGGAACAGGGTGGCGCGCCGGGTGCGCAGCTCGGCGGCGTAGTGGTTGCGCACCGAGGGGTCGGCGATGCGCCCCAGCGCCGCCTTCAGGCGCGAATCCAGCGCGGCGCGGCGTTCAGGCGTGTCGAGCGGACCGCGCGCGATCTCGCGCCGCCACAGCATCTCGATCAGCGGCAGGGCGGCGTCCAGCGCCTCCTGCATCGCCGCCGGGCCGCCGGCGCGGATCACATCGTCCGGGTCCTGGCTCTCGGGCAGCAGGCAGAAGCCCAGCGAGCGCCCCGGCGCCAGCAGCGGCATCGCAATGTCGATCAGCCGCGCGGCCGCGTCCATGCCCGCCCGGTCGCCGTCCAGCGCGACCACGGGCTCATCAGCCATGCGCCAGATCAGCCCGAGCTGATCCTCGGTAACCGCAGTACCCAGCGGTGCGACCGCATGGTCGAACCCCGCCTGGGCCAGCGCGATCACGTCCATGTAGCCCTCGGCGACGATGACCGAGCCCGCCTTGCCGGCGGCCTCGCGCGCCGGCCCCTGATTGTAGAGCGTGCGGCCCTTGTGAAAGAGCTCGGTCTCGGGGCTGTTGAGGTATTTCGCGCGCGCCTCGGGGCTCATGGCGCGCCCGCCAAAGGCGATGCAGCGCCCGCGCGGGTCGCGGATCGGGAACATCAGGCGGTTGCGGAACCGGTCGAACGGCGCGCCGCCATCCTCGGGGACAATCACGAGGCCCGCGGCGTCGGCCTCGGCCAGCAGCCCCTTCTCGCGAAACGCGGCGGCCAGGAACTGGCGCTCGTCGGGCGCAAAGCCGATCTCGAAGCGCTTCAGCGTCGCCTCCGTCAGCCCGCGGCTTTGCGCATAGTCGCGCGCCGCCTGCCCGGCGGCGCCGCGGAAGGCGCGGCCATAGGCGCGCACGGCCTCCTCCATGACCTCGACCAGGTGCGCCATGCGGTCGCGCCGCTCGCCCGCCTGCGGGTCGCGGGCCGGCATCTCCATCCCGGCCTCGCGGGCCAGCCGCTCGACCGCCTCCATGAAGTCCAGGTTCTCGGTCTCGCGCACGAACGAGATCAGGTCGCCCTTCGCGTGGCAGCCGAAGCAGTAATAAAAACCCTTGCGATCATCGACGTGGAAGGACGCGGTCTTTTCCTGGTGGAAGGGGCAGGGCGCCCAGAAATCCCCCTTCGCGGCATTCGAGCGGCGCCGGTCCCACGCCACCTTGCGCCCCGCGACGTCGCTGAGCGTCAGGCGCGAACGCAACTCGTCGAGGAAGGCGGGCGGGAAGGACATCGGATCTTCCGATCAGCGCCAAAGAAAGCCCGTTTAGTCCCTCCGGCGCCGGATGGGGAGACCGTTGTGGATTGCAGGCAGGTTATCCCGGCAATCCCCGTTATTCCCCGTGGACAGTTTGTGGGCAGTCTGGCTTGCGCCTGGCTCGCCAGGCGGGCGCCTCGCCGAAAGCCCCCGGATCTGAATTTCAGGGCGGCGTCGCTGGAAAATTAATTCATATCAATAAATTAGCGGCGGTCTCGTACGTGAGGCCGTCGCTTCCAGCCAGATGCGTCGTGCTCAATACCCCGGCGGCGGGGCGAACCGGTAAAAACTCTCCTCGATCAGGCCGGCCATTTGCAGGCAGGTCAGGTCGTCATAGCGTCGGCCGACGATCTGCACGCCGACGGGCAGGCCCGTGTCGGTCAGGCCGATGGGCGCGACGGTGCCCGGCAGGTAGAAGGCGCAGGGATACCCCGCCCAGAACAGCTGGTCGGTCGTCGGGACGCGCCTGCCGTTGACTTCGATCGTGCGGTCGGCGCGGTCGCCCTGGTGGTCGTGCGGAAAGGCGGCAGAGGACGCGGTCGGGCAGAGCATCAGGTCGTAGGTCTCGAAGAACGACTCCCAGCCGGCCATCAGCTTTTGCCGCTTTTCGTTCCAGCGCAGCCAGTCGCGGTGGCCCATCGCCTGCGCCTCCCACATCCGCACCTTGTAGCTGGTCCGGTCGGCGTCAGCCGGCAGCGCGTCGAGGTTCCGCCGCGTGTCGGCCATCTGGGCGTCCGTCATCCGCTTCGACGTCGCCGAGCGCAGGAGGCGGATATAGGTCTCCTGCGCCTCCTCGCTGGAAAAGCCGGGGCGCGCGTCCATCTCGACCGTCGCCCCCTCGCTATCCAGCCAGCGGGCGAGCTTCTCGATCAGGTCCTGCACGGGCCGATCCACCTCCGAGACGGGGTCGGTCAGCACCACCGAGACGCGAAAATCCCGCAGCCGCTTCTTCCGCGGCGCCGGCAGGTCCAAACGCCAGCCGCGTGCCTCGGCCCCGTCCGGCCCGGCCAGCACGCCAAGCGCCGTCTTCAGGTCGGCAGCCGAGCGCGCCATTGGCCCGACGACGCTGATATCCGTCGGCGAGAGATTTCCCGGCAGCGCCTGCCCACGCGGCGGGATCACCCCCCAGGTCGGCTTGTGCCCGAACACCCCGCAATAATGCGCGGGGTTCCGGATCGAGGCACCGATGTCGCTGCCCGCTTCCAGCGCCGACAGCCCCGCCGCCAGCGCCGCCGCCGACCCGCCCGACGATCCGCCCGGGACGCGGGTCACGTCCCAGGGGTTGTTCGTCGTTCCGTAGACCTCGTTGAAGCTTTGCCAGTCGGCCAGCATCAGCGGCACGTTGGTCTTGCCGTAGATGACGGCGCCGGCGGCGTGCAGCCGTTCGACGACCACCGAATCGGCCCCGGCGATGTTGTCGCGGAACTCCGGGCTGCCCCATGTGGTCGGCGAGCCCGTCAGGTCGAAGGACTCCTTGACGGTGGTCGGAATGCCGTCCAGCGGCCCCAGCGCCTCGCCGGCCGCGCGGCGGCGGTCGCTGGCGTCGGCATCGGCCCGCGCCCGGTCGGCGTCCATCCAGATGACGGCGTTCAGCGCCGGATTGTGGCGCTCGACGCGCGCAAGGTGGTGCTCCAGCAGTTCGCGCGCGCTGATCTCGCGTGCCTGCAGTTTCGCCGCCAGTTCTGCGGCGGAGAGAAATGCCAGGTCCGTCTGCGGGCGGGCGGGGGCGTCGGCACCGTCGGTCATGCGGGTCTCCGTGGATTCGTCGGCGCCGACCATGAACCGCCGCGCGGGCGGTTGGAAGTGTCGCAATCGGCCCCTCGGCCCACTGCGCAGGGCCGTTATCGTCCTTGGCCGACGGCCCGGTAGACGCGGCCGCGGGCCGTGGTATACCAAAGGCCAGACGAAAAGCAGGAGGCCGGGCATGACCGATCGGATCACCTTCACCCTGGACGGGCGCGAGGTCGAGGCCGACCCGGGCGAGACCATCTGGCAGGTGGCGAAACGCCAGGGCACGCTGATCCCGCACCTCTGCCACAAGGACGCGCCGGGCTATCGCCCCGACGGCAACTGCCGCGCCTGCATGGTCGAGATCGAGGGCGAGCGCGTGCTGGCCGCCTCCTGCGTCCGCAAGCCCGCGGCCGGCATGAAGGTCGTCTCGCAGTCCGAGCGGGCGAAGAAGTCACGCAAGCTGGTCGTCGAGATGCTGATGGCCGACCAGCCCGAGCGCGCCGATGCGCATGACCGCTCCTCGCAGTTCTGGGCCATGGCCGACATGCAGGGCGTCTCCGACAGCCGCTTCCCGGCAATCGAGCACAGCCGCATCCCGCTGCTCGACGGCAGCCACGCGGCGATGCGGGTAAACCTCGACGCCTGCATCCACTGCAACCTCTGCGTCCGCGCCTGCCGCGAGGTCCAGGTCAACGATGTCATCGGCATGGCTGGCCGTGGCCACGACGAGAAGATCGTCTTCGACTTCGACGACCCGATGGGCGCCAGCACCTGCGTCGCATGCGGCGAGTGCGTGCAGGCCTGCCCGACCGGCGCGCTGATGGAGGCGTCCGCGGTCGACGACCTGGAGCGGGGCGACTCGGCGGCTTTCGACCGCGAGGTCGCGTCGGTCTGCCCCTATTGCGGCGTGGGGTGCCAGGTCAGCTTCAAGATCCGAACCGACCCGAAGGGCGTCGAGCGAATCGCCTGGGTCGACGGGCTCGACGGGCCGGCGAACGAGAACCGGTTGTGCGTCAAGGGGCGCTTCGGCTTCGACTACGTCGCCCACCCGCATCGGCTGACCAAGCCGCTGATCCGCCGCGAGGACGCGCCGGCCAAGGGGCTGAACGTCGACCCCGCCGACCCCTCGACGCACTTCCGCGAGGCGAGCTGGGACGAGGCGCTGGACGCCGCCGCGGGCGGGCTGGCCAGTCTGCGCGACCAGCGCGGGGGGCGGTCGGTGGCCGGGTTTGGGAGTCGGCGAAGTGCTCGAACGAGGAGGCGTACCTCTTCCAGAAGCTCGTGCGGACGGGCTTCGGGCATAACAATGTCGACCACTGCACGCGGCTCTGCCACGCCTCGTCGGTGGCGGCGCTGATGGAGAACGTCGGCTCGGGCGCGGTGACGGCGACGTTCAACGAGATCGTCAACGCCGACGTCGCCATCGCGATCGGGTGCAATCCCGTGGAGAATCATCCGGTTGCGGCGACCTACTTCAAGCAGTTCGCCAAGCGCGGCGGCAAGCTGATCGCGATCGACCCGCGGGGCGTCGGGCTCGGCCGCTACGCGACGCACCGGGTGCAGTTCCGGCCGGGCACGGACGTCGCACTGCTGAACGCCATCATGCACGTCATCGTCACCGAGGAGCTTTACGACCGGCAGTACGTCGCCGGCGATGACCGAGGGCTTCGACGCGCTGGCCGAGCATCTGCAGGGCTTTCCGCCCGAGAAGATGGCGCCGCTCTGCGGGGTCGAGGCCGAGACCATCCGCGACATCGCCCGCACCTTCGCCCGCGCAAAGGCGGGGATGATCTTCTGGGGCATGGGGATCTCGCCAGCACGTCCACGGCACCGACAACTCGCGCTGCCTGATCAGCCTCGCGCTGATGTGCGGGCATGTCGGGCGGCCGGGGACGGGGCTGCATCCGCTGCGCGGCCAGAACAACGTGCAGGGGGCGTCCGACGCCGGGCTGATCCCGATGGTGCTGCCGGACTACCAGTCGGTGACCAAGGCCGAGGTGCGCGACCAGTTCAAGGCGATCTGGGGCGGCGAGGTCGACCCGCAGCCGGGGCTGACCGTCGTCGAGATCATGGACGCCGTGCACGCCGGCGACATTCGCGGCATGTTCGTCCAGGGCGAGAACCCGGCCATGTCCGACCCCGACGTCAGCCATGCCCGCGACGCGCTGGCGAAGCTCGAGCACCTCGTCGTGCAGGACATCTTCCTGACCGAGACGGCGATGTTCGCCGACGTCATCCTGCCGGCGACCGCCTGGGCCGAGAAGACCGGCACCGTCACCAACACCAACCGCCAGGTGCAGATGGGCCGGCCGGCGCTGTCGCCTCCGGGCGAGGCGCGCGAGGACTTCTGGATCCTGGTCGAGCTGGCGAAGCGGCTGGGCCTCGACTGGAGACTACACGCACCCGCGCGAGGTCTTCGCCGAGATGAAGAAGACCATGAAATCGCTGGACAACATCACCTGGGACCGGCTGGAGCGCGAGAACGTCGTGACCTATCCCTCGCTGTCCGAGACCGACCCGGGGCAGGCGATCGTCTTTGCCGACGCCTTCCCGCGCGCGAACGGCCGGGCGAAGTTCACGCCGGCATCCATCGTGCCGCCGGCCGAGGTGCCGGACGCGGAATACCCGCTGATCCTGACGACGGGCCGCCAGCTCGAGCACTGGCACACCGGCGCCATGACCCGTCGCGCCGCGGTGCTGGACTGGGCCGAGCCGGAGGCGAACGCCTCGCTGCACCCGAAGACGCTGCGCGCCATGGGCGTCGAGCCCGGCCAGATGATCCGCGTCCAGACCCGCCGCGGCACCATCGAGCTGATGGCCCGCGCCGACCGGGCGGTGGCCGAGGACATGGTCTTTATCCCCTTCGCCTATGTCGAGGCGGCCGCCAACATGCTGACCAACCCGCAGCTGGACCCCGTCGGGAAGATTCCGGAGTTCAAGTTCGCGGCGTGCCGGGTGGAGAGGGTCGGGGAGAGGGTGGCGGCGGAGTAGGGGGCGGGGCGAAAGTGCGCCGACTTGTCATAGGCGGCTAGAATACAACTCCGGCGTGTACCGGCCGCTTGAAAATCGTCCGTGAATGATCGCAACGTGCAAGTTTTCCACTTAGTCTCTTGCGGTCCATCGTCTCTCTCTTCAAATTCGGCCTTGGCAATTTTGCCGAACAATTGCGATGGGTAGCGAATCAGAAAGCGCGATTCTTATGTACCGTCTTAATATGTGCAGCAGCCGCGGCCTGCAGGCCAACCCGTGACCAAGAAAACACCGTGTGGCGCCAGGGGGACGCAAATCCGACGGGATCGTGACGATGGCGAATGACTATAGCTTAGATGGCAGGACCTGCCGACTTGGTGTACGGCTCATCAGAGATCAGCCCGGCAAAGCATGCATCTTCAATCGGCGTTATACTCGACTGATGCTGTGGTGTTCGGGTGGCGTGAATAATCGAAAGCTATCAGTGGGAGCACATGCTGCTCATGTATCCCCGGCGTAGCGATCCACCAGAGATGAAATCATGCCATCTCTAAGAGCTCATCTCAATAGGTTCTCGAAACTGCCCATACTTGCTTCCATCCTCTCAACTCAGCACAGTATTGAACGAGCACGCCACGAAACTGACGCGCAGAATCTGGTTGACAGCCTCGTACCGCGCGAAACGCGCGATCATGTTGTGGGGTGGAAGTTTTGCAAGAACTTCGTCTCGAAGCTACCAAACAGCTGCTAGCTTTCCGAGCAAGGAATAGGGCTTCGATGCTATCCTATCGTCCGGTTCGGGTGTGCTGCATGCCGAGGAACTTCGAGGAGTCTCCTTCAGCCACTTGACCATAGGCGGCGCTGCAGAGTATGCCGCTCATGCCCCGAAGCGTGCGCATCTCACTGCGAAACCTACAGCTCCCAAGCAATCGTTGCGCTCCCCCTGGAAAGTAGAGGTCAAATGGTCGTCATTGACCTCTCCTGCAACGGTATCCCGATGAGCCTTCGCCAAGATTTGCGGCGACCGATGGCAGGAGGTCCCCGCCTTCGCGGGGACGACGGTTGCGCCGTCAGCGGCAGATGTCCTCGTAGAGGTCGCGCCAGTCGGGGTTCTGCTCCTCGATCAGGCGGAGCTTCCAGGCGCGGCGCCATTTCTTCAGGCGCTTTTCGCGGGTGATGGCGGTCTCGGCGTCGGCCTGCGGCTCGAACCAGACCAGGCGGTGCAGGGTGTAGCGCTTGGTGAAGCCGTCGGCGGCGTTGCTGCGGTGCTGCCAGACGCGGCCGGGCAGGTCGCTGGTGACGCCGGTGTAGAGCGTGCCCTGCGGGCGGTTCGTCATCATGTAGACGAAGAAGTGCTTGGGCATGCGAGGAGATTCCCGCTTTCGCGGGAATGACGCAAGACCCGGCCGCCTGGAAATGCCGTCATGCCCGCGAAGGCGGGCATCCCGTGCGGTGGCGCGTGGCGGTGGGAGGTCCCCGCCTTCGCGCGGACCACGGGAGGGATGGGCGGGGACGACGGCGACGCACGGGCCGCCTGCGCCGATGACGCGCTTTTGAGGTGGGTCAAGGCGGGGGCGGGGAAACCGGGGCAGTCTTCTGCCGTTGACGAAGCACGGCCGGTCTTCCGCCGCCGCGAGGGCGGGCAGATGCGGGTGGCCGGATCTCGACGGAAGGACACGGATATGCGGACACTTCTCATGGGCGTGGCGGCGGTCGCCATGACGGCGGGCGTCGCGGCGGCGCAGATGCAGCAGGGCCAGCAGGAGCAGCCCGCGACGGGGCGGCCCTCCGGTCAGCAGGGCGGCATGATGGGGCAGGGCATGGGCCCGGGCATGATGGGCGGCTACGGCATGGGCCAGGGCATGGGTCCCGGCATGATGGGCGGCTACGGCGGCTACGGCATGATGGGGCAGGGCATGATGGGCCACCCCATGCATGACGATGACGACCGCGGCATGGATCGGCACATGATGCTGATGATGTTCGCCCTGGTCGACCAGGACGGGAACGGAAAGCTGTCGCTGGAGGAAGTCCAGGCCGTGCACGCCCGCCTGTTCAAGTATGCCGACACGGATCACGACGGCAGCCTGACGATGAAGGAAATCGCCGCGTTCATGCACGGCGGGCCGGGCCTCGGCGGAGACGCGGACAACTAGGCGCGCAGGGTTTGCGGCCGGGCGGCGTTTGTGCCGGCCGGCGTTATCGTGGGT
>CAVRHY010000021.1:0-234692 GCA_963721105.1 uncultured Alphaproteobacteria bacterium
GGTACGCCCTACGGGAATCGAACCCGTGTTTCCGCCGTGAAAGGGCGGCGTCCTGGACCGCTAGACGAAGGGCGCGCTGTGGGCGGCTCTTAGCGGCTGGTCGGGGGGTCTGGCAAGCCTCAGCAGGGCTCGGCGATGTCCTCGATGGTCAACTTGGCTCGGCGCCGGCCTCCCCAGTCGTCAAGTTCCAGCCGGCCGGCCACGTGCAGCGGCCGGCGCGCCCCGGCTGCGGCCTCGAGCGCGCCGGCGATGCCGTTCGCATCGGCCCGGAAGGCGATGGCACCGAGGCCATCGAAGCGGGCCTGGCAGTGGCCATTGCCGACGATGCGCACGCCCGAGGGGATGGCATGGCCGAGCGCCAGCCGGGGCGCCGGGTTGCCCGGGCCGAAGGGGCCGGCGGTCTCCAGCCGCTCGACCAGCTCGACGGTGCAGCCGCCGGGGGCGAGCGATCCGATCACGGCGAGGTCCTCGACGGCGATCTCGTCGGCGCCGGCGGCAGCCAGCAGGGCCGCGAGCTCCTGCATCGCCTCGTCCAGGCGGTTGGCGGCGAGGCTGAGGCCCGCCGCCATGCGGTGCCCACCGCCCTTCGTGAGCACGCCGCGCGCGGTCAGCGCGGCGATCGCCGAGCCCAGGTCGACGCCGGGAACCGAGCGGCCCGAGCCGGTGCCGGCCTCGCCATCCAGGCCGATGACGACGGCCGGGCGGTTGAAGCGCTCCTTGAGGCGGCTGGCGACGATGCCGACGACGCCCGGGTGCCAGCCCTTGCCCGCCGCCCAGGCGAGTGGGCCGATGCCGTGCGCTCCGCCGCGCGCCTCGATCTGCTCGCAGGCAGCGTCCAGCACGGCGGCCTCGATGGCGCGCCGTTCGGCGTTGAGAGCGTCGAGGCGCTCGGCCAGCGCCGCCGCCTCGTGCGGGTCCCTCGTGGTCAGCAGGCGCACGCCCAAGGCCGCGTCGCCGATCCGCCCGCCGGCGTTGATGCGCGGACCGATGGCGAAGCCCAGGTCCGAGGAGCAGGGCGGCGCCGACAGGCCGGCGACATCGGCCAGCGCCGCCAACCCGGGGCGCTGGCGCGCCGACAGCACGGCGAGCCCCTGCCGAACATAGGCGCGGTTGAGCCCGGTCAGCGGCGCGACATCGGCGACGGTCGCCACGGCGACGAGGTCGAGGAGCTGCATCAGGTCCGGCAGCGGCCGGTCGTTCGCTCCCTCGGCCCGCATCAGCCGGTTGGCGGCGACGAGCATCAGGAAGACGACGCCCGCGGCGGCGAGATAGCCGAGGCCGGAGCCGTCATCAGCGCGGTTCGGGTTGACGGTGACGGCATCCGGCAGCTCTGGTCCCGGCAAGTGGTGGTCGACTATGATGACGTCGGCCCCCTGCGCCCGCGCGGCGGCGACCGGTGCCGGCGCCGCCGTGCCGCAGTCGACGCAGATGACGAGGTCGTGCGCCGCGCCCAGCGTCGCCATGGCCCTCACGTTCGGGCCGTAGCCCTCGTCGATCCTGTCGGGGATGTAGACGGTCGCATCGTGGCCGAACGCGCGCAGCCAGTCGACCAGCAGGGCGGTCGAGGCGGCGCCGTCGACATCGTAATCGCCGAAGACGGCGATGCGGTCGCGCCGCAGGACGGCATGGACCAGCCGCTCGGCCGCCCTGTCCATGTCGGCAATGGTCGAGGGGTCGGGCATCAGCGCCCGGAGTGTCGGCGCCATGTAGGCCTCGGCGGCCGCGGCCTCGACGCCGTTCGCGGCGAGCAGGCGCGCCACCATGTCAGGCAGCCCGGTCGCCTGCACCAGCGCCAGCGCGGCGCGCTCGACCGCCGCGCCGGGGCCGCGCCAGCGGCGTCCGGTCAGCGAGCGCGAGACGTTGAGGAAGGGGGCGTCGGCATCCATCGCCGGGCTTTATAGCGCAGCCGCCCCGGGATGGCGCGGGTCAATCGGCCGGGCGCGCCGACCTGCCGCCGATCCACAAGTCTGCCCCTCAGGGTCGCCTCGATCCCGATTCCGAAGATCCTGAACGGTCGCCGTCGAGAGGCGCCATCGGTCCGAGTCCCGATGGCGACAGCCTCGGCACGCGTGACGACTGCTCGCTGGCGCTCGAGCAATGATACGCCGAGACGGCGATCGATCACGCCCGAGCAGACGAGCTTCCTCGCCCTCAGCCTCGGCTCGTCCCTCGAGGCCGGCAACTGAGAGATCCAAGCGACCACCGCTTGCTGCATCGTGCCATCACTGACTGCCAGGCAATGGCTTCAAATCGCCAGCAGCAGCTTCCCGCGCGTCCCGCGTCCTTGAATAATCCGGTGCGCCTCGCCTGCCGCCTCGAGCGGCATCACGTCCTGGATCGCGATATCCAGCCGGCCCAGCCTGTATAGCTGGAACAGTTCGTCCGTCCGGCTGCGGATTTCTGCCGCGTCGCGCATGTAATCGGCGAGGTGGGGGCGTGTGAAAAAGACCGATCCCGCTTCCGCCAGCTGCAGCGGGCTGACTGTCTCGACCAGCCCCGAGCTTCCGCCGTAGTTCACCACCAGCCCCCGCCGCTTGAGCGACCGGATCGAGCGTTCGATGGTATCGTGGCCGACCGAGTCATAGACGACGTCGACGCCTGCGCCGCCGGTTATTTCCATCACCCGCTCGGGAAAATCCTCGTCGCGGTAAGGGATGACGTGGTCGGCGCCACGCGACACGGGCGATCTCGGCCTTCTCCGGCGACCCAGCCGTGGTGATCACCGTCGCGCCCCGTGCCTTGGCGAGTTGAATGACGAGTTGCCCGACGCCGCCGGCCCCCGCATGCAGCAGGCAGATCTGTCCCGGCCCGATGGCGAAGGCCGAGTGCGTCAGGTAATGCGCGGTACACCCCTGGAGCTGGAGTGCGCACGCGATCTCGTCGGGAACATCGTCGTGAACCGGAACCAGTTTCCAGGCTGGCACGACCGCCGCTTCGGCATAGGCGCCTCGATGAATGCACCACGCCACACGCTGCCCGATCGCGAGGCCCTCGACGCCATCCCCGATCGCGTCCACCCTGCCCACGCCCTCCATACCGAGAACCATCGGGAGGTCCGTCTTGTAGGTGTCCGACCGCCGGTAGGCGCCCGACCGCATGTAGACGTCGATGAAGTTCACGCCCGCATGGGTAAGCCTGACCCGCGCCTCGTCACGGCCCGGCTCGGGTTCGGGCGCGTCCAGCAGCGACAGCGCCTCGGGGCCGCCGAATTCGTTCACGCCGATGGCGCGCATGCCCCCCTCCTCAGCTCGCGACAACCACGTCGCCGTTGTCGATCTCGACCGCGTAGGTCCTGAAGCCGCAGCCGATGGTGCGCGGGAGAAGGCACGGCTGCCTCGCCGGTCGAGGCATCGTACTCGAAGCCGTGCCAGGGGCAGCGGATGACGTGAGTGTCTTCCTCGACGCGGACCTCGCCCGGGCGCTCGCCGTCGACAAACGCCACGACGCATCCGGCCTCGAGATCGGCCCCCTGGTGCGGACAGCGCGCGCCGACCGCGCGAACCGTCCCGTCGGCAAGGCGCGTGAGAAGCACCTTCGCGCCACCGAGCATCACCGGCAGGAGTTGGCCCTCTACCACCTCCTCGGCCCGGCAGAGAACGGTCCTCTTCATTCCGCGGCCACGCGTCCGGCGGGGGGCAGGTCGAGATTGTAGAAAACCGCTGCGTTCTTCCACAGGATCTTCTCGCGAAGCCCCTGTGGCAGCTGCCGCGGGATCGCTGCTTCGGGCGAGTCGAAGTCGAAATGCGGGTAGTCGGTCGAGAATACCAGGATTTCGTCCGTCCCCATAAGGTCGACCAGCTTCAGCCATTGGTCGGGCGCGATGTCCTCGGTCGGCTGGGTCGACAGGCGCAGCCGCTCGCGGATGTGCGCGCTGGGCAGCTTCTTGATCCAGGGCACCTCGATGCGGCCCTGCCGGTATTCGCGGTCGAGCCGCCACATGACGTGCGGGAGCCACGAGAAGCCGCCCTCCAGCACCATGAAGCGCAGGTTCGGGAACTCGTCGAAGACCCCGTTGCAGATCAGGCTGATCACCTGCGGCATCAGCCCCATCGGGATCAGCGCGTGCCGCTCCATGTAGGTCAGCCCCATGCCATAGGGGCCCTGCACCTGCGCGGTGTGATGAAAGGCGACCTGCAGGTCGTTGCGGTCGGCCGCCTCGAAGATGGGGCGATACCGCGGCTCGCCATAGGCGATGTCGTCGACGACGGACAGCAGCACCTGGCGGACCTGCGGGTGCGCGCCGAACCGGTCGATCTCGCGCGCCGCCGCGACGGGGTCGCGGGCGAAGACCTGAACCGAGCCGATGAAGCGCGTATCGCGCGCCAGCCAGCGCTCGGCGCAGTAGTCGTTGTAAGCCGAGGCCAGCGCGTTGCCGAGCCCATACTGCAGCTTCAGCATGGTCGGGTAGAAATAGCCGGTCAGCACGGCATGGTCGATATGATGCGCCTCGAAGACGTGACGTCGCATCTGATCGATGTCCGAAGCGGAGGCCGAGCCGTCGCCCGATACCACGTCGGCCCTGTTCCCGTTGCCGGGAGAACTGTAGCAGAACGGCTGGGCGAAGCCGCGCCAAGCGCCCTTGGCGATCCATCCCGCCCATGGCTCCGGCAGATAGGGCACGAGGTCCCTGACGTTTGCAAAGCTCTCGTGAACGTCCGTGTCGATGATCGCCATGCCGACCTCCGCGCTGTCCAGTAGGGAACGATGTCAGGGTACGCCCTTGCTGTCTGTCATCTGGCTGACAATCAGCCTGCGGGCCCGGCGAAATCCGCAAGACGGCGCTCGTCCCGGATCAGAACGGTCCGCCCGTCCCGGGCGATGCATCCTGCTTCCGCGAAACGGCGAAGAACCGCTGTCACAGTCGGCCTGCGCGCGTTCGTCAGGTTCGCGAGTTCCTGGTGCGTGAGACCGACGGCCCGCCGCGTTGCGCCCGGGCGTTCCTGCGGGTCGGGACGGGACAGTGACAGCAGCGCTCGGGCGAGCCGCTGTTCAACGCTCAGGCCAACGAAATCGCCCACGCGGTGATGGAAGTCTCGCATCCTGTCGACCAGCAGCGCGATCACACGACGCGCAAGGCCGCCGTCCTGGGTCAGCAGCGCCTCGAAATCGGGGCGCGGTATTCTTACAAGCTCGCAATCCGTGAGCGCGATCGCCTCGGCATCGCGCACCGGCCGACTCCCGAGCGCCGTCAGGCCGAGAAGACTGTGTGCCAGGTGCAGGCGCAGCAGCGTCTCGTCGCCACGCTGACTGATCAAAACGGACTTGGCCCTGCCACTCACCAGGAACCAGATGTCCTCGGCAGGCTCTCCCTGACGATAGATTCGGTGGTTTCGCCTCAGTGAAACGCCCATGCCGGCGCAGACCATCATCGCAACATGCTCGGGTGCCAGCGTCGCATCGATCTCGATCAGCGTTCCCAGACTATACTCGCGCATCTGGTATGATCGCCGGATTCCCTCCGTCGTCAATCAACTACATAGAGGTCATCCAGAGCCCGAACCGGACGTGGCGCGGGGGTGGATCAGCAAGAACGTCGGCGAGCCGAAGCCCGGCGGGACATAGACCTTCGACATCCTGCAGGCGGCCGTGTCCGTCAGCGCATGACTGCCGTCCCGAAGTCGGGGCGAACGGCGCGGTCATCGGACACTAGCGACGGCCTATGGCGTGGCGCCAGTTCGGTCGAAGAATTCCAGCAGCTGATCGACCAGCAGGTCGGGTTGCTCTTCCGGAATAAAATGCCCGCACTCCGGCATGACGTCGCCGCGAACGTCGACGGCGACCCGGCGGAGCGACTCGACGACCTCGGTCCCGCGACCCCACGCCTTCGAGCCGCCGATCGCCAGCACCGGCATCCGGAGCTTTCCGCAGGCGATCGACTTACGGTTGTCCGCGATGTCCCGGGGCAGCGCGCGGTAGTATTCAAACCCCGCCCGCATGGCGCCCGGCTGGGTGTAGGTGCGAAGATATTCGGCGATCGCAGCCTCGTCGATCGCGTCGGGGCGGTGGGCAAAATTGCGATAGAACCACTGGAGGTAGGTTCGCTCGCGACCCGTGGTCAGCGCTTCCGGCATGTCAGGAGTCATGTGGAAAGCATGGTGCCAGCGACGGCCGGATTGCGAGAAGCCATCGCCGCCGTCGCCGGGGATCACGACATCCAAGATGGCAAGCCGCCGCACGGCTTCGGGCCGCGCCGTCGCCATCGCGAAGGCCGTCGGCCCGCCCCAGTCGTGTCCAACGAGATCGATGTCCTCGACGCCCAGGTGGTGGACGAGCTGCCAGAGATCCGCCGCGACGGTCCGCTTGTCGTATCCCGAAAGGGGCCGCGACGTATCGCCGAGGCCTCGCAGGTCCGGCGCGACGACGCGGAAGCGGGTGGCCAGTCGCGGGATGACGCGGCGCCATTCGTACCAGCTCTGCGGCCAGCCGTGCAGCAGCAGGAGAGTCGGCCCGCTGCCGCATGTCACGTAGTGCATCAGCACCTGGTCGAGTTCGGCGTAGTGGTGGGTCAGGTCGGTCATGGTCTCGTGCTTCGCGCCAGTCGTCTCGCACATCGCTTCTGGCCGGAGGGGCCGGTTGTGTCGCCCGGCCATTGCTCTTCCGGACAGGCTATGGCGGCCGTCGAACGGGGGTCAAGCAATGACGGAGTTTGCGCACGCGCCGCAGGCCGGGTCTTGCCGCGCCGCGACGCGCCGAATACTCTCGGATCCCGGCGGAACCGTCATGCGGATGGAGGATCAGATGCCGAAGCTGCTGTCCCCGGAAGCCGTGGAGCAATATCGCAGGGACGGGTTCTTTTTTCCCGTCGACGTGATGGCGCCGGACGAGGCGCGGTCCTATCGCCGCAAGCTCGAAGCCTATGAGGCCGCGACCGGCGGACCCATCGCCAGCAACAGGCGACACAAGGTGCATCTCCTGTTCACCTGGGCCAACGAGATCATCCGGAACAATCGGATCCTCGACGCCGTGGAGGACGTTCTGGGCCCGAACATCCTGTGCTGGACGACGAACTTCTTCATCAAGGAGGCACACAATCCGGCCTTCGTCTCCTGGCACCAGGACGCGACCTACTGGGGCCTCGATCCGGCCGACGTGGTGACCGCCTGGGTGGCGCTGAGCGACGCGCCTGTCGAAAGCGGCTCGATGAAGTTCCTGCCCGGCAGCCACAAATGGGAGCAGATCGCGCACCGCGACACGTTCGACGAGAAGAACCTGCTCAGCCGCGGACAGGAGATCGCCGTCGAGGTGAACGAGGCCGAGGCCGTCGACGTACCGCTGAAGGCCGGACAGATGTCGCTGCACCACGTGCTGCTGGCGCACGGGTCGCACCCGAACACGACCGATGACCGGCGCATCGGATTGGCGATCCGCTACATCCCGACATACGTGCGGCAGCTGAAGACGAACGACTCCGCGACGCTGGTCCGGGGGGTCGACGAGCATAACCACTTCGACCACGAACCGGAGCCGGACACCGATCTCGACGTGGCGGCGCTCGCCGCGCATGCCGACGCGATGGACCGGCAGGTGAAGGCGCTCTACGCTGGGACCGACAAGACCGAGTTCCGCGCCTGACCCACCTGCCGCCGCCCGGGCCGGGCCGGCAGGCGGGCGGTGGGCTTCGCGGCGGAGCCGCTCAATCCGCCCGCTGATTGACTTTGGCTGATATGTCAGTTTCACTCTACCGCAGAACAGGTCGGCGCGGAAGGTTTCGCCTTCCGCTGTCAGGAGCATGCACGGAGTATCGTGATGCCGAACGTCCTTTCGAAAGATGAGGTAGAGCAGTACCGGAGAACCGGCTACTTATACCCCATTGATATACTTTCATCCGACGAAGCGCGTGATTACCGGAGGAAGCTCGAGGACTTCGAGGCGTCGCATGGCGGCGCACTGCAGGGTGACCTGCGGCAGAAATCGCACCTCCTGTTCACATGGCTGGACGACCTGATTCGCGACGGACGTATTCTCGACGTCGTCGAGGACGTTCTCGGGCCCAACCTGTTCTGCTGGAGCAGCTCGTTCTTCATCAAGGAGCCGCGCAATCCCGGCTATGTTTCGTGGCACCAGGACTCGACGTACTGGGGCCTGTCGGAGCCGGATATCATGACGGTCTGGGTCGCCTTCAGCCCGAGCAACGACGAGAGCGGGTGCATGCAGGTCGTCCCGGGCAGCCACACCGCGCGACCAGGTCCCGCACAGGGACACCTTCAACGAGGACAACCTGCTGTCGCGCGGCCAGGAGATCGCCGTCGAGGTCGACGAGGACGAGGCGGTCGCGATGCCGCTCGAGCCCGGCCAGGCGTCGCTGCATCACGTCCGCCTGTTCCACGCCTCGCCGCCGAACCGGTCGAACGACCGCCGGATCGGCTACGCGATCCGCTACATCCCGACCTATGTCCGCCAGGTCGTCGGCGAGAAGGACAGCGCGACGCTGGTGCGTGGCGTCGACGAGTACGGCAATTTCGATCACGAGAAGCGGCCCGACGCCGACTTCTCCGAGCCGGCGCGCGCGCACCACGGGGAGGTGAGCGAAGCAGGTCGTCCAGACGCTCTACCGCGACACCGGGCGCTCCGCGTTCCGCGCCTGATCGTGCCGGCATGCCGCTGCGGACAGGCGGGCGGTCGGAGAAGACCACGAGGAGAAGAAGCGGACAACTGAACCGAAAGGGAGGAACCATGACCAAGGACGTTCGCGCCGCGACGATCTTGCGCGGCGCCGCCGCGGCGGCGGCCGTATCGACCGCCGCCGTGCTGCCCGGCCGCGCGCGCGCCGCCGACAGCCAGGAATGGAAGATGCAGTCGCTCTGGCAGGCGGGCTGCGATCAACCAGAAGATCTTCCAGGATTACGCCGACCGGGTCGAAGGCCGCGACCGACGGGCGGGTCAAGATCACGCCGATGCCGGTCGGCTCGATCGTCGCCTACAACGAGACCCTCGATGCCGTCGCGAACGGCATCCTCGAGGCCCAGCATGGCGGCACGACCTACTTCTCCGGCCGTGACGCGGCCTTCGCCCTGATCGGCGACCTGAGCGGCGGCTTCGAGACGCCGTGGCAGATGCAGATGTGGTACGAATACGGCGGCGGGCTCGAACTCACGCGCGAGCTCTACAAGGAATACAGTCTCTACTTCGTCGGCCCGGTCTGGTGGGGCGTCGAGTCGATCCCCTCGAAGGTGCCGATCAACGGCCCGGCCGACCTCAAGGGCGTCAAGATCCGCGCGCCGGAGGGCATGGGCGCCGCAGATCTTCAGGCAGTTCGGCGCCGACGTCGTGACCCTGGCCGGCAGCGAAGTCTACACCGCCCTCGAGCGCGGCGTGATCGACGCCACCGACTGGGGCACGATGTCGATGAACACCGACCTCGGCTATCAGAAGATCGCCAAGTACGCGCTCTATCCCGGCTTCCACTCGATGCCGGCCGCCGACGTGGCGGTCAACCTCGATCTCTGGAACGGCCTGTCGGACGACCGACAAGAGGATCCTCGAGATCGGCCACCCGCGATTTCGCGCGCGACATGGTCGAGCGCATCGCGCTGCAAGGACCTGCAGGACGCCAAGAAGATGCGCGACCAGGGCGTCACGCTGATCGACTGGTCGCCCGAGGCGCGCAAGGAGTTCCGCCAGAAGGCCCAGCGGCGTCTGGGAGGACTGGTCGAAGAAGTCGCCGACCTGGCCGGCAAGGTCTACGAAAGCGAAGTCGAGCTTCCTGGAAAAAGCTCGGCCTGCTCTGAGGGCGGCCAGTCGAGGGAAGGGCGCCGCGCGCCCGTTCCTCGATTCATCCCGGTGCAACTGCGGAAGGGAAGACGAGCATGGCCCAAGCGCAATCCCGTGGATCGCCTGTCGCGGCTTCCTCGGCGATCACCTCAGCTACGTGTTTCTCGTCACGGTCGCCATCACCGCATACGAGGTGGTGATGCGCTACGTCTTCAACGCCGCCACCGTGTGGGTGATGCAGATGGCGATCTTCCTGTCGGCCATCTGCTTCATCTTCGGCGGCGCCTACGCGATGGAGCAGGGCAGGCACATCGAGATCACCTCGATCTACGATGCCGTGACGCCGTCGGTCCGGCGCGTGCTTGGACCTGATCCGCTGCGTCATCGCGGTCGTCTACCTGGGCTTCCTGCTCTACGCGACGGTCGCGCCAGGCGATCCCGGCGCTCTGATCGGATGGAGAGCAGCGGCCAGGCCTGGGACGTGCCGATCCCGGCCTTCCAGAAGACCGCGCTGGCGGTCGGCGTCGCGGTGATGCTGGCGCAGGCGCTGCGCCAGCTGGTCGCCGCCGTCGGCGCGCGCGGAACGGCACGATTGCCATGGGCATTGAGACCCTGACCCTGCTGATGCTGGTCGCGCTGGCCGCCCTGCTCGCATCGGGCGTGCCGCTGGCCTTCGTCACCGGCATCGTCGCCGTCGGCTTCGGCTACGCGCTCTACGGCGAGGGCGCGCTGGCTGCTGATCGCCAGCCGCATCTACAGCTTCATGAACGCCTACGTCCTGGTCGCCGTGCCGATGTTCATCCTGATGGCGGCGATCCTGGAACGCAGCGGCGTCGCCAAGGACCTGTTCCGGGCGATGCACATCTTCTCCGGGCGGCTGCGCGGCGGGCTGGCCGTGCAGACCCTCGGCGTCGCCGTCGTGATGGCGGCGATGACCGGCATCATCGGCGGCGAGATCGTGCTGCTCGGTCTGGTCGCGCTGCCGCAGATGCTGAACCTCGGCTACGACCGGAACCTCGCCATCGGCACGATCTGCGCCGGCGGCTCGCTCGGCACGATGATCCCGCCCTCGATCGTGCTGATCTTCTACGGCCTGACCGCCAACGTCTCGATCGGCGACCTGTTCATCGCGACGATCGTGCCGGGCCTGCTGCTGGCGGGCCTCTACCTGATGCTACATCCTGGTGCGCTGCACGATCTAGCCCGAGCTGGGGCCGCCGGCGCTCGACCGCACGAGCGCGAACATGCCGCTGGCCGAGAAGCTGAAGCTGCTGCGCGGCCTGGTGTTGCCGCTCTTCGTCACCGCCATGGTGCTGGGCACGATCTATGCCGGCATCGCCTCGGTCAGCGAGGCCGCCGGCATGGGCGTCGTCGGCGTTCTCATCTCGGCGCTGGTGCGCGCGCGAGCTGAACTGGGCGATGCTGCGCGACTCGCTGCGCCAGACCATGGTGACCTGCGGCACGCTGCTCTGGATCACCTTCGGCGCGACCGCCCTGATCGGCGTCTACAACGTCATGGGCGGCATGTCGCTTCGTCAGGAGCCTGATCACCGGCCTGCCGCTCGCGCCGCTGCGCGATCGTACTGGTCATGATGCTGATCCTGATCGTCCTCGGCATGTTCATGGACTGGATCGGCATCCTGCTGCTGACCATGCCGATCTTCGTGCCGATCGTGGTCGGCTTCGGCATGGACCCGGTGTGGTTCGGCATCCTGTTCTGCATGTCGATGCAGGTGTCGCTACCTGTCGCCGCCCTTCGGCCCGGCCGCCTTCTACCTGAAGGGGGTGGCGCCGCCGGAAATCTCGCTGCAGCAGATCTTCAGCGCCTTCTGGCCCTTCATCGCCTGCAGATCGTCGGCTTGGCGATCGTCGTTCTTCAATCCGTGGATCGCACTCTGGTTGCCGCAGCTCATCAACGGCCGCTAACGGAGGATGACGATGGAGTTCAGAGCGGCCGTCCTGCATGAGGTCGGCGCAGCCGATGCGGATCGAGACGGTGCAGCTCGGCGAGCTGCAGCCTGGCGACGTTCTGGTGCGGATGCGCGCCAGCGGTCTCTGCCACACTGACCTCGAGGTCATCGAGGGATCGCTCGGCTACCCGATGCCAATCGTGCTGGGGCACGAAGGGGCGGGTATCGTCGAGGAGGTCGGGCCGGGCGTCACGCTGGTAGCGCCGGGCGATCACGTCGTGTGCTCGTGGAATCCGAGCTGCGGTCACTGTTTCTACTGCGACCGTGGGCAGCCCATCCTGTGCGAGCCGTTCACGAACTATCAGCCGCAGGGCCGGCTTCTGGATGGCGGCATCCGGCTGGGCCTGAACGGCGGGCCGCTGCACCATTTCTCGGTGGTGTCGTCGCATGCGGAATACGCTGTGGTCCCGGAGTCCGGCGCGATCCGCGTACCCGAGGCCATGCCTTTCGACCGCGCCTGTCTGCTCGGCTGTGGCGTCATGACAGGCGTCGGGGCGACGCACAACGTCGCCCCCGTCGAGATGGGGGCGAACGTCCTGGTGATCGGCTGCGGCGCGGTCGGGCTGAACGCGATCCAGGGTGCGGCGCTGAAGCGCGCCGGCCGGATCGTCGCCGTCGATGTTGACGCGGCGCGGCTGGAGCGCGCGGGGCAGTTCGGCGCGACGGACCTGATCGACGCGCGGGAACCGGCAATCGCGGCTGAGGTGAAGCGGCTGACGGACGGGCGCGGCGCCGATTTCGTCTACGAATGCGCGGGGCGCGAGCCGGCCATGCGGCTGGCCTTCGAGGCAGCGCGGCCTGGAGCCGAGATCGTCATGCTGGGCAAGACCAACGTCGACGAGGAGGTGCGTTTCCGCTTTGGCTCGCTGATGGGCGAGCGCCGGTTCGTACGGTCCAGCTATGGCGGCGCGCGGCCCCGCCGCGATTTTCCGCTGTATGCGAGTGCCTATCTCGACGGCGCCCTGCGACTGGACGAGTTGATCACGCACCGGTTGACCCTCGACGAGATCAATGAGGGCTTCGATGCGATGCGGCGGGGCGACGCCGTGCGTTGCGTTATCGAGTTCGATGCCTGAGCCGAGGGATCACCCCCGCCCGCCCGGCCCCTTCGTCGATGCGCCGCACCGCCTCGCGGCGCTCGGCGACCTGGCGCTGGAGAGCGGCGACGCGATCCGGGACTATTACCAGAGCTATGTCACGCACGGCACGCTGAACGCGGACGGCGGCAATGCCGTGCTGATCTGCGCCGCGGTTGCCGGCAACCATCACCAACTCGACTTCTTGCTGGGCGAGAACGCCGCGCTGTCGCCGCGGCGCTGGTTCGTCATCGCCGTCGACCCGATCGGCAACGGCCTGTCGACGTCGCCCAGCAACAGCTTGCGGCAGCCCCGCATGGTCTTTCCACGGTTCACGATCCGCGACATGGTCGCCGCGCAGCGGCGGCTGGTGCTGAAGGAACTGGGCATTCGCCGGCTCGCGGCCGTCGTCGGGGCATCGATGGGCGGGATGCAGGCTCTGCAATGGGCGGTCAGCGCACCGGAGATGGGTTGGCGCGGTCGTCGCGATGACGCCGATGGCGCGCACGCATCCATGGTCGGTCTCCGTGAACGAGATGACCCGGTGCTGCCTGATGGCCGACCCGGCCTGGAACGGCAGCGAGTTCACCCGGCGGCCCGACCGCGGCTGGCGGGCATGGGTCGCCGCCCTGCAGGTCCTCATGAACAGGACACCGGCGGCGCTGAGAGAGACATTCGGGACCCGCCAGGAGGTGATCGACGCGGTGCGCTCGCGCGCTGAGCGCTGGGCGACGCTCGGTTTCGACGCCCATGACTGGCTCTACCAGTCATGGGCGTATGACGCTCACGATCTCGGCAACACGCCGGGTTTCGAAGGCGACACCGGCGCCGCGCTGGCATCCATCACGGCGAGCACCCTTGTGCTGGCGCCGCCGCTCGATCTCTATAACCCGGTCGAAGCCGCCAGGGAGGCAGCCGAGCGCATTCCCGGCTGTCAGTTCCGAGAGATCCCGTCGCGGCAGGGCCACCAGGCCGCCAGCGCGCTCTCGGGTGACGACGCCGCGTTCATCAATCGGGCCGTGCAGGATTTCCTTGCCGGCTGAGTGTCGCTCTGCCGGGGCATCGACACTGCGGCCAGGCAATGCCGATCCGCATCGCACGCCGCCGCCGCTCAGATATCGGCCGTCCTGCGTATGGTGGCGTTGAGCGCGGCGACCTCGGCGCGCAGGCCCTCCACCTCCGGGCTCGTCACCGGGCGGGCCGTGTCGCCAGCAAGGCGGCGCTTGCCGGTCCGATCCTCGAACCGATGGCGGATTGCGTATCACCAAGGAACTTTTTTCGACCCGCTGTGATGGAGGTTGCTCGCGATGCCCCGCAGCTTGTGCGTCCGGCGGCGGCCGCTCTTCGGGCGGTCGTCGCCTGACGGAAAGGACGATCCCGGCGTGGCCGGGCATGTTGCACGACACGCCGCGCCATCGGCGGCGAGCACCGGCATCGATGACGCGCCGGCGCTCATGCCGAACCCGGCCTTACCCCTCAGACCCGGTCGGACCCGACCTTCCTGCGGTCGGCGAGCACCATGTCACTCGCCATTTCTCCAATCATGATCGTCGGGGCGTTCGTGTTGCCGCTCGTGATGGTCGGCATGATCGAGGCATCGGCGACCCTGAGGCCGGCGATGCCGTGGACACACAGACGATCGTCCACCACCGCCAGCGGGCCGTGGCCCATCTGGCAGGTGCTGGTCGGGTGGTAGATCGTGTGGCTGATGGCCCGCGCCGCGTCGAGCAGGTCTTCGTCCGTCCGGGGATCGCCCTCGGGGACATGCTCGCGGCGGATGAACGGTGCCAAGGCGCTCGTCTTCGTCATGGCGCGCGCGAACTTGATCGCCCGCACCGCGCAGAGCTGGTCCGCCGTTGCCGAGAGATAGTTCGGCACGATGCTCGGATAGTCCGTGGCGTTCGGCGTCGTGACGTGGATGTGACCGCGGCTCTCCGGCCGCAGTTGGCACACCGAGACCGTGATGCCGGAGAAGGAGTGCATCTCGATGCCGGGCTTGTCGGCGCTGAGCGGCTGGAAGTGGAACTGGATATCCGGCCTGTCCAAGCCGTCCATCGACTTCGCGAAGACGCAGACCTGGCTGGCGCCAAGGCTCATTGGACCTTTCCTGAAAAGTGCGTACTGGACGCCGATCCCGATGCGCCGGACCAGGCTGTTGATCGCGGCGTTCAAGGTCGGGACCGTCACCTCGTAGACCAGCCGCATCTGAAGGTGATCCTGCAGGGCTTCGCCGACGCCCGGCAGTTCGTGCCGGACCGCTATCCCCGCACGATGCAGGACATCGCCGCGGCCGATGCCCGACAGCTCGAGTAGCTGCGGCGAGCCGATCGCGCCGGCCGAGAGGATCACCTCCCCGCTCGGGGCGAGTGTCGCCTCCCGCTGCGTGCCATCGTGCAGATAGCGAACCCCGATCACGCGGTGCGGCTCGTCTGCGGCGAAGATCAGCCCCTCGGCATGGGCATGGGTCAAGATCTCGAGGTTCGGTCGCGACCGCGCCGGCTTCAGGAACGCCTTCGCCGCCGAGCAGCGCAGGCCGTTCCGGGCCGTCTGCTGAAAATACCCGGCGCCCTCCTGCCGCTCGCCGTTGAAATCGTCGGAGGGGGGCACGCCCATCTCGACCGCGGCCGCGATGAAGGCCTCGGCGATGACGCTCCGCGCGCGGATCTTCGACACGGCGAGTTCGCCATTGCCACCGTGGTATTCTGTCTCGCCGTCCTCGTACCGTTCGGATCGCTTGAAGAGCGGCAGCACATCTCCGTAGCTCCAGCCGCGATTCCCGAACTGTGCCCAGGTATCGTAGTCCTCGGGGTGCCCGCGAACATAGAGCAGGCCGTTGATCGAACTCGACCCGCCCAGCGTCTTGCCTCGCGGCCAGTCGAGCTCCCGGCCGTTCAGGCCCGGATCGGGCTGGGTGCGGTAGCACCAGTCGGTGTTCGGATTGTGCAAGGTCTTGAAGTAGCCGACGGGTATGTGGATCCACGGGTTCGTGTCCCGGCCGCCCGCCTCGAGCAGCAGCACCCGCACCCCCCTGTCGGCCGAAAGCCGATTCGCAAGAACGCACCCCGCCGAGCCCGCCCCGATGATGATGTAGTCGTATGTCATGGGTGACCACGCCGGGCAGGCGCTACCGTCGATGACGTCACGATCGATCTGCTGGCCATCGCTTTCGCCCTCTATCGCTCGTCTATCGGCACCCACGCGCGCGGGTCAGGCCCATTATACTCCGTCAGCGGCCGGATCAGGATGTTCTGCCGCTTCTGCTCGATGCACTGGATCAGCCAGCCGGGCACCCGGCCGATCGCAAAGATCGGGACGTAGAGGTCCATCGGAATGCCGTGCAGCTGGTAGATCGCCCCGGACCAGAAATCGACGTTCACGTTCAGGCCGTGGCGCGCATAGGGCTTCATCGCCTCGACCACGGCGGCAAGGATCTCGAACCAGCGCGGCTCGCCCTTCTCCTTCGACAACCGCTCGACGCCCTGCTTCATGTGGCGGGCGCGCGGATCCTCGGCGCGATAGACCCGGTGTCCGAAGCCGGTCACCGGCTCGCGCGCCTTGCGCTTGCGCGCGACATAGTCGGCGGCGTTCTCGGGCGCGCCGATCTCCTCGACCATCTTCATGACGTCCTCGGCCGCGCCGCCATGTGCCGGGCCGGACAGCGTCGCGATCGCGGCGACGATGGCGCCGTGCAGGTCAGCGTCGGTGCCGACGACGACGCGGGCCGCGAAGGAAGACGCGTTCGAGCCGTGTTCCGCGTGCAGGATGAAGTCGAGATCGGACAGCCGGGCGGTTTCCTCGGACGGTTTCTCGCCAGAGAGCATCCACAGCCAGTTCGCCGCGTGGCCGAGCTCCAGGTCGGGATCGACAGGCGCCTGCACCATTGCGGATGCGATGGTGCGCCGCCACAATCATGGGAACCTGGCTGATCAGCCGCGTGCCGACTGAGTAGAAGGAGTCCTCGTCGACCCCCCGCGCCTCGCCGAGCGCGGGCAGGGCCGAGACGGCGGTCCGCAGCACGTCCATCGGATGACCCGCGGCGCTCGCCCGGATGATGTCGTAGACCGCTCCGGGCAGGCTCCGCCCCTCGAGGAGCGCATTCGTGAAAGCAGAGAGTTGCTGCTTCGTCGGCAGCTCTCCCTGCAGGAGCAGGTAGGCCGCCTCCTCGAAGGTCGCGTGCTGCGCCAGGTCGTGGATCGAGTAGCCCCGATAGCTGAGCTCACCCGCCTTGCCATCGATCAGGCTGACGGCAGACCGGTCGAAGTAGACGCCCCGCAGGCCTCGGCGGACCTCCACAGTTTCGCTCATTTCCATCTCCTCGCTTGCCCGTCACCGGCCGTTCGCGCGCGGCTCCGGCCATCCTGCCATCCCGCTGTGGCCTGCCCGATCGCTGCCTCGCTTGCGCGCCGTCCGGCAGTGGCCCGTGCCGATCCCGATCGGTCATCAGATACGGGTTCGAGGTTCGTGGCACACATTTCAGACCATCGAGAGTGCCAGAAGGCCGAACCCAAAGAGACAATGCCGCACCTCCAGCAGCGCGACATACCAGATGGTCGCGCCCACACGCCTCCCGGAACGCCCGACGAATTCGTCCGCAATCGACCAGACGACTGGACAGCGCCGCAGCGCACTGGTTCCATACCTATCGGCTTCTGGCACTAGGCATCGGCGGGCGACGCCCGTTTCAGTGACGGATGATCTGTAAAGGCGCCGACAAACGGTCTTTTGCTTGTTTTCCGATCGGCCACTGCTCGCGAGCGAATCCGACGACACCAGGTGCAGCAAACGACAGGATGGTTCGTTGACAGAAGACCAGGAGCGAAAGCTGCGGCGCATCACGTCGACCCTCGATATTCCCGGCGCGATCGTCGGCAAGGCCGCGGCCTGGCTGATCGTTCCGATGGTCGGCGTCCTCGTCTACGAGGTGATCGCCCGCTTCGGGTTCAACAGCCCGACGACGTGGGCGTATGACATCACCTTCATGCTGTACGGTACGCTGTTCATGCTGGGCGCCGCCTACACGCTGGGCCGCGACTCTCACGTCAGGGCGGACTTCCTGCTGCACATCCTGCCGCCGCGCTGGCAGGGAATGATCGACGCGCTGTTCATCGTCGTCCTGTTCTTCCCCGCCATCTATTTCTTCACCGTCGCGACCTTCGATTACGCTTGGATCTCGTGGCAGAGGGGGGAACGCATCCCGACGAGCCCGATGATGCCTATCATCTATCCGCTGAAGACCGTCATGCCGGTTACCGGCGCGCTTCTGCTGATCCAGGGCGTGTCGGAATTGCTGAAGAGCTACTACAGCATCGCCACAAACCGACGGTTCCGCGAAGAGGGCATCAAGGTATGAGCGACCCCAGCCTCGGAATCGTTGCGCTCGGCCTGCTCTTCGCGGCCATCCTGACCGGCTATCCGATGGCGTTCATCTTCATCTTCGTCTCGCTGGTCTTCGGATGGCTGGGCGTCGGCGGGCGCGTGATCTCGCTGATGCAGTACCAGTTCTTCTCGCTGATGCGGGATACGACGCTCGCGGCCATCCCGCTGTTCCTGTTCATGGGCTTTATCCTGGAACAGTCCGGCATGATGGAAAGGATGTTCCGGGCACTGCAGATGCTGCTGGGCCGGGTCAGGGGCTCGCTTTACCTCGTTGTTCTGATCGTCGCGACGGTGTTCGCGGCGGCGACGGGCATCGTCGGCGCCTCCGTGACGGTGCTCGGGGTCATGGCAGCACCCATCATGCGGAGCTCGGGCTACGATACCCGGATGTCGGCCGGCGCAATCGCCGCAGGCGGCACGCTGGGCATCCTCATCCCGCCCAGCATTCTGCTGATCGTCATGGGCCCGGTCGTCGGGGTCCCGGTGTCTGACCTGTTCACCGCCGCGATCATCCCGGGCATGCTGCTCGCGCTGACCTACATCGTCTACACGCTGGGGCGGAGCTATCTGCGCCCCGAGCTTGGCCCCCCGCTCAGCTTCGAGGAGATTGCCGAGACCGGGTTCGTCGAGAAGATGGGCGAGTTGCTGCTGGGCGTCATCCCCGTGGTGGTCGTCATCTCGGCCACGCTGGGCGTGATCATCGCCGGCATCGCGACGCCGACCGACGCCGCAGGCAGCGGCGCGCTGGCATCGCTCGTGCTCGCCCTGCTCTACCGGCGGATGAGCTGGGCGTCCTTCAAGCACTGCGTCTACCAAACGCTGCTGATGTCCTCGATGATCATGTTTCTGCTCGGCTCGGCGAACTTCTTCGGCGCCGTGTTCTCCAAGCTCGGCAGCGCCGGGCTGATCACCGATCTGCTTCTCGGCCTGCCCTTCTCGCCGACGGTGACGCTGATCATCATGCTGAGTATCGTCTTCGTCCTCGGATCGCCGCTCGAGTGGATCCCGATCGTCCTCGTGGTGGTGCCGATCTTCCTGCCGACCATGGTCCAGATGGGATACGATCCCCTCTGGTTCAGCATCCTTGTCGCCGTCACTCTGCAGACATCCTGGCTGACCCCGCCCATGGCATTGTCGGCCTACTTCCTGAAGGGTGTCGTCCCGGAGTGGAGCATGGGCCAGATTTACCTCGGCATGGTACAGTTCGTTTGCCTGCAACTCCTGGTGGTTCTGCTCCTGGTCGCCTTCCCCGACCTCGTGCTCTGGTTGCCCCGGGTGCTGCACTGAAACAGTGAGTGCATGCGTCGAAGAGCGTCGCGAAGTTGAGGTCACCCAGCAACAAAAGACAACAACAGGAGGAAACACCACGATGCGACTGATGCATATTCTTGCCAGCGGGGCCACTGCGGCTGCCCTGCTCGCCGTACCTGCCTACGCGCAGGATGCCGAATACGAGATGAACATCCAGACCGCGGTGCCAAACTCCAGCTTGTACTTCAAGCTGAACCAGGACTTCGCCGACCGCGTGCAGGAGATGTCGGGCGGGCGCCTGAAGATCAATGTGCTCTCGGCCGGAGCAGAGGTTGCACCCTTCGAAATCCTCGACGCGGTGAGCGACGGCGTCCTCGAGGCCGGCTATGCCTGGCCGCATTACTGGTCGGGGAAGAACCCGGCGTTCGTCCTGTTCTCGAACGTTCCGGCCAGCACCGGCATGGACCAGGAATCCCTCATGTCCTGGTATTACAGCGGCGAGGGTCAGGACCTTTACAAGGAGCTTATTCAGGACATCATGCACCTGAACGTGGTGTCGTTCCTGATGCAGCCGATGGGGCCCGACCCGCTCGGCTGGTTCTCCAAGCCGTTCGAGAACATGGACGAGTTCCGCAGCATCAAGTATCGCGCTCCCCCGGGGATCGCCGGCCAGACCTACAATGAGATGGGCGTCCCCGCCGTCGCGATGCCGGGCGGCGAGATCGTTCCCGCGGCGCAGCGCGGAACCATCGACGCAGCTGAATGGATCGGCCCCGCCGACGACCGCAACCTCGGCCTCAGCAAAATCTGGCAGTACTACTACCTCCAGGGCCTGCACCAGCAGACCGATGTCGGCGAGCTGATCATCAACAAGGATTTCTGGGATGGCCTTCCCGATGATCTCAAGGCGATCGTCAAGTCGGCGGTTATGGCGAATGTCACCATGACCCAGGCCACGAACCTGTCGGAGAACGCCAAGGCGGTGAAGGAGTACGAAGATCAGGGCATACACGTCCTCGACACCCCGGATGAGTACTATGATCTTTTCATCGAGGCACAAAACAAGGTGATAAAGGATTACCTGAAGGACGAGTTCTTTGCGAAGGTCTACAACTCGCAGGTGGACTTCGCGAAGCTGGTCTATCCTTACCACTCTCGTGTGCAGAAACTGCACTCGGCCGTCGTGACCGGGGCGGAGAAGGCGCGCAAGGCCGCGCAGTAATCACGCCTGCCAGATCGACGTCGAAGCCCGCCGGTCGCACCGGCGGGCTTCTCTTTGGTATGGCCCGGACTCGCGCAATCTAGAGCATTTTCCACTTATTCTGGCTCGTAGCCTGCGGCGGTGAAGTAGTTGGCGCACTCGTCGGGCGAGAACGCGTCGAGGGCTGGGGCCGACAGCGGTCCAGAGCGTGTCGCGGGTTCGGGCGGCGACTTTGCGGAGGAGCGCCTTGAGCTTGGAGAACGCGTGCTCGATCGGGTTGAAGTCGGGGCTGTAAGGCGGCAGGAAGCGCAGTCGGCGCCGGCGGCCTCGATGCGCCGCGCGGGCAGCGGCGCCCTTGTGGCTGCCGAGATTGTCCATGACGACGATATCGCCGGGGCGCAGCACCGGCACCAGCACCTGCCGGACATAGGCGAGGAAGGCCTCGCCGTTGATCGCCCCGTCGAGCACCATCGGCGCGTCCATGCCGCCGAGCCTGAGCCCGGCGACGAAGGTGGTCGTGCGCCAATGGCCGTGGGGGATGCTGGCGAAGAGCCGCTCGCCGCGGCGGCAGCGACCGCGCAGCCGCGCCATCTTCGTGTTCAGCCCAGTCTCGTCGATGAAGATCAGCCGTTCGGGATCGAGCTCCGGCTGGCCCTCGAACCAGGCCTCGCGCGCCTCGCGGACGTCGGCACGGTCCTGCTCGCTCGCATGCCCGGACTTTTTTTCACCGTCACGCCGCGGCGGTCGAAGAACCGCCAGAGCGTAGCCGAACCCGGCCTGGACGCCGCGCTCGCCGGCAAGACGCGCCTGCATCTCGGCGAGCGTGATGTCGACCGTCTCCTCGACCAGCCCCAGCAGAAAGACCTCGTGCGGATCGAGCTTCCAGCGGATCGGAGGGCCCTGCCGCCGCGCCGTCCGCTCGCCCGTCTCCCGGTGCCGCCGCACCCACCGGATCGCCGTCGCCACACCGACACCGAACCGCGCCGCCGCCGATCGCGCCGAGCTGCCCGCCTCCACCGCGTCCAGCACCCGCCCTCGGAGATCCGCGGTATATGCCCTGCCCATGCCTCTGCCCCCGTTTTCCGGCAGGAAATCAGATCAGGGCAACCTTGGGAATCCCTTCGTGAATCAGCTAAAGCGGAACATGCTTTAGAGACACCGGCCCGAGAGCCCTTTCGGTCTTCTATCCGATCGATTGCCAGGCACTATCACAGCGTTGCGTTCAAGGAACGCTGGCACTCTGGCCTGGTTTCCTGCCGGCGCGGCGCCCCCTATCGGTACGCAGAAAAATGGCGTTCTTTTGCGATCTGCAATAGGTTCAGAGGCTTAGCCATGTGTTCGCGCGCGAACACCGGCGCGCTCCGGACAATCGGTGGTCAGGCGCCGCCGTCTGGCACTCGGGGCGACGAGGTCGGCCGCCCTCTCAGGCCGTCCTCCAGCACGCCGCGCACCACGGCCATGTCGGCGTCGCGCGTGACGAATGCCTCGCCGATGCCGCGAGCCAGGATGAAGACCAGCCGGCCCTGCCGCACTTTCTTGTCCTGGCGCATCAGTTCGATCAGCCCGTCCGCATCCGGCAGGTCGCCGGCGATGTCGGCCATGTCCTTCTTCATGCCCATGGCGTCGAGGTGGGCGCGGACGCGGCTCGGCGCCTCCTGCGAACACAGGCCCATGCGGGCCGAGACCTCGAAGGCCAGCGCGCAACCGATCGCGACACCCTCGCCGTGCAGCAGTCGGTCAGAGTAACCCGTCGCCGCCTCCAGCGCGTGCCCGAAGGTGTGGCCGAGGTTCAAGAGCGCGCGGTCGCCGCGCTCGGTCTCGTCGCGGGCGACGACCGCCGCCTTCATCTCGCAGCAGCAGCGCACCGCCTCGGCCCTCGCCACCGGATCGCCCGCGGCAAGCGCCGGGCCGTGCTCCTCTAGCCAACCGAAGAACGCCTCGTCGCCGAGTAGCCCGTATTTCGCCACCTCGCCATAGCCGGCCAGCAGGTCGCGTCGCGTCAGCGTACCCAGCACGCCGATGTCGGCCAGCACCAGGCGGGGCTGGTGGAAGGCGCCGATCAGGTTCTTGCCCTGCGGCGCGTTCACCCCCGTCTTGCCGCCGACCGAGCTGTCGACCTGCGCTAGCAGCGTCGTCGGCACCTGGACGTAGCCGACGCCCCGACGCAGCACTGCGGTGGCAAAGCCGGCGAGGTCCCCGACCACCCCGCCGCCCAGCGCCAGCACCAGGTCGTCACGCTCGACCTTCAGTTCCAGCAGCCGCTCGACGACGTGGCCCAGCCAGACCATGCTCTTGGTCGACTCGCCCGGCGGCACGACGACCGCCTCGCTGGCGATGCCGGCCCCGGCCAGCCCCTCCTGCAGGGCGACGAGATGCAGCGCCGCAACCCGCTCCTCGGTCACGATGGCAACGAAGGGCCGCGCCAGCAGCGGCCCGACGAGTGCCCCGGCCCGGGCCAGCAGCCCGGGCCCGATATGGATGTCATAGCTGCGCGCGCCCAGCGCGACCGGCACAGTCTCGGTCATGTCCCCTCCGCTCCGGAGCGGGAGCGCCCTCCGGACACCGCGCCGAACGCCCGGCCATCGGCCAGAAGTGCGTCGACGATGCGCGCCGCCATCTGGTCATGGCTCTGATCGGACAGGCTGTCGACCGTGATGTCGGCCTCGGCATAGACCGGGTAGCGCGCGTCGATCAGCTTGCGCAGTACCTCGCGCGGGTTGCCGCGGTTCAAGAGCGGCCGGTGGCCGCGCCCTGCGGTGCGCTGGACCAGCACCTCCAACTTGGCGCGCAGCCAGACGCTGACCGCGCTCGCGCGCACCACCGCGCGCGTTTCGGCGTCCATGAAGGCGCCGCCGCCCGTCGCCACCACGGCCGGCGCCCCGGCCAGGATTCGCGCCAGCACGCGCCGCTCGCCGCCGCGGAAATGCGCCTCGCCATAGCGCTCGAAGATTTCGGGCACGCTAAGGTTCGCGGCCTTCTCGATCTCGTCGTCGGAATCGACGAAGCCCGCCCCCAAAAGCTGCGCCAGCCTGAGCCCGACCGAGGTCTTGCCGGCGCCCATCAGCCCGACCAGCACCACCGGCCGCGCCAGCGGCGGCAGCGCCGGCCGGCCGTTGCCGCGGGTCGAGGCGTCCGGCCTGGTGTCGGGCCGCGCCTCGGGAGGACCGTCCGGTCGTGCCTCGGGCCGGGTATCGGGCCGGGCTCTCGTCATGCTCCCCCGCGCGTTGCGTTCGGGCGCGCCTTTGCGGTAATTTCCCGTCCGCCCCCCGATCCGTCCCGGGGCGGGCCGCGCTGCCCGGACCGCGGTTCTAGACCAGCGCCGCGCCCGAGGAAAGAGACGCCGACAAGGCAGGAAGGCAGGGCCGATGGGCCGCGCATTGAAGTATCTGTTCAGGCTCGCCGTGCTCGCCGTGCTGGGCCTGATTGCCTATGCCTACCTGGACGAGCTGCCGCCGCCGACCGAGCCGGTTGAAGTCGCGCTGCCCGTACCGGCGGGCACCGGCCAGCCGCCCGAGCCGGCGGCCGCCGAAAAACCCGCAACCGGAACGCCCGCTCCCCTGCCCGAGGAGAAGAGCGGCGTGATGCAGGAGTGAGCGGCCCGGCAGCGGACCGCATCGACGCCTTCCTCGAGGCCCTGTCGGCCGAGCGGGGCGCCGCGGCGAATACGCTGGCGGCTTATGAGCGCGACCTCGCCGACTTCGCCGGCTGGCTGGCCGGGCGAGGCGTCGGCGTCGAGAGCGCCGATCGCGTCACCATCGAGGCCTATCTCGAATCGCTCGACGCGCGCGGGCTGTCGACCGCGACGCGGGCGCGGCGGCTGTCAGCGTTGCGCCAGTTCTACCGCTTCGCCTTCTCCGAGGGCTGGCGGGACGACGACCCTGGCGCCGGCATCGCCGGCCCGGGCCGGCCGCGGCGCCTGCCGAAGACGCTGACGGTCGCCGATGTCGACGCGCTGCTCGACGGCGCGGCGCGCGTGCCGGGGCCGCCCTGGCGCGCCCAGCGCCTGCGCTGCCTGGTCGAGATGCTCTACGCGACGGGGCTACGTGTCAGCGAACTGGTGGCGCTGCCGCGCGCGGCGCTGCGCGGCGACCCGCGCATGATCCTCGTCACCGGCAAGGGCGAGCGCGAGCGCATGGTGCCGCTATCGGCGCCAGCGCGCGCCGCGCTGGCCGCGTGGTGCGGCCACCGCGATGCCGCCGACCGCGCGCATGTGACCGCCGGCGGCCGCCCCTCGCCTTGGCTGTTCCCCTCGACCGCGAAGGAGGGCCACCTGACGCGCGTCGCCGTCTGGCAGATGCTGAAGGCGCTGGCGGTCCACGCCGGAATCGACCCGGCCCGCCTCTCGCCGCACACGATGCGCCACGCGTTCGCCACGCACCTGCTGGCGAACGGCGCCGACCTGCGCTCGATCCAGGCGCTGCTGGGCCACGCCGACATCTCGACGACCGAGATCTACACGCATGTGCTGGACGAACGCCTGCGCAACCTGGTGCTGGAGAAGCACCCGCTGGCCAGCGGCGCATAGGGACGGGCGGCTGCTGGCGACGTACCGCCGGCTGTCCCTGGTGGAACGCCGTCTGTCGCTGACCGGTGCCCGACGCCCTGGCCCCGGCGCGCCGGGGCGGGCGCGATCGCCCGGCGGGCTGCGCGGTCCGAGCCCGGCCGCGTCAGTCGATGCGCTCGATGCTCTGCCCCTGCACCGGAACCTCCATCAGATCCTCGCCCCAGATCACGACGCCGTCGTAGTGGCGCCCGATCTCCTGGATGATGCGCTCACGTGTGCCGGGCCGGTCGATCTGCTCGAGGATGTGCGTCAGGACCAGCGTCTTGACGCCCGCCTCTGCCGCGACCCTGGCCGTGTCCTCGTGGTTGCCGCACCCCGCGCGGTAAGCCGGGCTGGGCTCGGTGCCGCTGAAGTAGTGGTTCATGTGGATCAGGACGTCGCAGCCGCGAGCAAGCTCGACAATCCCAGGGCAGACGCCGCCCGAGTCGCCCGAATAGCAGATTGAGCCCTCGTCCGACTCCAGCCGGTAGGCGTAGCAGTTCAGGTAGGGCTGGACGTGCGATCCCTCGCCGACGCGAATCCGCCAGCCATTACCGTCGATGACGTCGCCCGGCCGGATCTCGGTGACCTCCGGGCGGGGCCTGGGTCGGGGCGCCCTGCCCCCGCGCGCCTGGAAGATGTCGATACTGAGCTGGTGGCCGATCCGTGCCGCAATGTCGGCCGCGAAGACGCCCCCTTCGCCGAAAAGCTGCCCGGTGATGCGGTGGAGCGGCTCCGGTCCGTAAACCTTCAGCTCCGGCACCTGATCCGCCCCCATGTCCCAGCGCTGCAGGCACAGGTGCGGATACTCCATGAAGTGGTCGTAGTGCAGGTGGCTGAGGAACAGATGGCTCACCTCGGTCGCGCGCCGACCCGCCTCGAGGAGACGCCGGGCGGCACCAGGGCCGTGATCGATCGCGATCACATCCTCCCCGACGTCAATCAGGTATCCGGAGCTCGCCCGCTTGAGCGACGGGGCGGGCGTTCCTGTGCCAAGCAAAGTGAGCTTCAATTTCCCCTCCGGTTCCGACTCTTTCGGGGATTACGGAAACCTCTCTGGTCCGTCCAGCCGGGCGGACAAAGCGCCCGCGGATCGTCCGACTTGCAGACCCGGCGGCTGCGGCGCCCGCTGGTCCCCCATGCCGGCGCAGACGTGAGGGTCCCGGCCGCGCGGTGCTGGAGGGTTCCGGTCAACCAGCGGGGAGAGTTCTGGCACGGCCTTCATTGCCATGCCGACACGCAGGGCGATCTCGGGGCACCCGAACCGTTTGCTGCCCTGGATCTTACGATCTGCTCCATTTCCCCAACAAAAAGGGAAATCTTGCTCTCCCAGGTCATCCTCTCCAAGGCGATCTCGCGCGCCCTCCTGCCGAGACGCTCGGCGAGCCCCGGATCCCGGGCGACACGCCGCATCGCGTCCGCGAGTTCCTCGATCATATCTTCGCGTGGCCCCGCCTTGATGAGCAATCCCGCACCAGGCTCCAACCTGAGCAAGTGTCCACCCCAGGCAGTCGCGATCACCGGCACGCCGGCCGCCATCGCCTCCTGGACCGATGTGCCGCCGGCCTCCCGGACTGAAACACTGACAGCCGCTGTCGCTGTCCGGTAAAACTCCTGTATCTCGCAATGGGTCAGCCAGCCACTGAACCGTACATCAACATTGCGAATTTTGCTTGCGACACTCTGCAATGCGTCGCGCTCGGGGCCATCTCCCAAAATGCTGATGCGCACCGGACCACCAAAACGCGCCCCAGCGTTCAACAGTATGTCGACACATTTCCACTTCACCAGGCTGCCAACGAACACAAAATGAGGGACAGACTCGTGCTCATGGCGCCGCTCGACGTCAAACCACTCCGGGTCGACGGCATTTTCCAGCGTTTCGATGATCTTGACGCGCTTGCCAACGGTCCTGTTCAGAACCGCCGTCGTCGCCGAATTGGCCGAAAAGATGAGACTGGACCGGCGCTTGCCGGGAACGAGGAAATTCGCAAGCAATCCCAGTTTCAGGCGAAGCGAGCGCGCAAACTTCCGTTCCTGTCCTTCGCGACGAAATCCCGGCGGATAAGGCGGCCGCACTGCCATCGGCCCGATTATCACCGGCCGGGAGAGCCCATGAAACATCGAGGGGAGGTAAGGGGATATCGGGGTGGCCTGATGAATGATGTCAGGCCGGCACCTCGGCGCGATCCGACGCAAAGTCCGGCGTGCTCCCCTCTGGAAGAGGAGCGATAAGATCCTGTTGCTCCACGCGATCGAAGCATGGGCGCGCACACGGGTTTGACACCAGTGTACGAAGACCTCCAGCTTCGACTCCTTGACGAACGTAACATCAGCAAATTCGCCGGGAGACAGAACGGCAGCAAGCTCGCTGCGGCACCGCTCGTGGACGATCAACATGCAGTCGAGCCCACATCGGCGATACCCCCGGAAGAACTTGAGTGGCTTCAGTGCCTCTCCGCCCATCCTCAACGAGGCATTGTCACCGACGACGGCTATGAGCATTCAGTTTCTCAGGCGAGAAAAACGCCGCGAGCGCAGGGCACCATCCGCATTATACATGTCTGATTCGCCCCTCCCCCGTGCAGCAATCCAATTACCGCTATCGCAGAGCGCTTATTCGTAGGCGTACTGCGGCGTAATCGGCCCCTCTGCCTGATTCAGGACGACACCAAGAAGGCGCCCCTGATCCGAGAGAAGCCGCTCGCATTCGGTCACCTGCGCCGGCCGAGTCCGGCCGCCGGCGACCACCAGCAGCATGCAGTCGAGTTGGGGCATGAATCCGAATACGTCATCACAGGTCAGCATAGGCGGCAAATCGTAAATCACGACATCGGGTGCCAAATTATGACGCATCCCGTCCAGCGCCTCGGCAGTTTTCTCGGCAAAAAGCATTTCCGCCGCATCGCGGACACGCTCGTTGTTGAGGCCGAGCGCGAGATTTCGTCCTGCGCGACGAAAATACTGCTCGACCGGTATTTCACCGCGGAGGAACTCGCTTACCGGCTCGGGATCGCGTATGCCCAATACCTTGGCCAGGCTGGGCATACGCAGATCAAGATCCATCAGCACGGCGCGGCTGTCGGGCTGGCGTGACATGCTGAGCGCCAGGTTGGCCGCGAGAAAGGTCTTCCCGCAATGCTGGTCGGGAGACGTGATGCCCAGCCGTGTCCAGCCATTCTTCACGAAGGCCCGCAGGATGCGCGTGCGCAGGATGTCGAAGGCGGCATGCGCCGGGTCGCTCCTGGCATAGGTGATGACGCGGTTACGCTCGAGATGCGCCTGATCGAGCTGGACGGGCCGAAGCGCTTCCCATCCTGCGGAGGCGTCGAACGCCTGCTGACGGCGGCTCACATCAGGCACGCCAGGAATGGGCACTGATGTATCGGACGCATCCGGGATCCCGGCCGCGTTCTCGCGCGCTGCGCGCGCCTTCGCGATAGCAATCCTCAGACGCTCGACCATTGCTCTTTCACGACCCTTCCATGCCCACCGTCAATCCGACCTATCCCCGACACGGCCCTGCCGGGGCACGGGGGCCCGCTCGCCCGCGCCCCGCCCCGCCTCGTGAACCGGCGCGCCCGACCCGGAGGGCACGAGCCGGGGCGACGCCTTGAGAGACGCGAACTGTTTGAAGATTCCGTTTCGCTCCATCCCGGACATCAGATCGCGCAGGATGTCCTCCTCGATAATGTCGCGATCGGCCGAGAACCCGTAAACCAGGCACAGGTCGCATAATATGTTGATGAGCCGCGGCACGCCACCGGTCGCCGTGAAAATAAGCTCGCAGGTCGCGGCTGGAAAGATCGTCCGCTTGGCGCCGGCGATCGCGAGCCGGCGCTGCACATACCCCTGGATGTCATGCGCCTCGAGCGGGCTGATGTGAAAATCCGAGGTGATGCGCTGTGCGAACTGGCGCAGCTCCGGACGCGCGAGCATTTCGCGCAGTTCCGGCTGGCCGACCAGGATGATGCGTAGAATGCAGTCCTGCTCGGAATTGATGTTCGACAGCATACGCAGCTCCTCCAGCTGCTCGATGCCGAGATTCTGCGCCTCGTCGACGATCAGCGCCACCTGCTTGCCAGCCGCGTAGCGCTCGATCAGATAGTCTTGGAACCGCTGAAATCGCTCGACATGACCGCCGTCGAAGGGCTTGCCGAAAGCCATCAGCGCCCATTCCAGCAGGTCGCCCTTGCCGGCCTGCAGATTTGAGATCAGGCCCGCTTCCAGCTCGGCCGGGAATTCCCTCAACATCTGACGCAGCAGGGTCGTCTTGCCGGTGCCCACCTCGCCGGTGATGACGGTCACCGGCGAGCCGCTGATGATGCCGTACTGCAGCATCGTGAAGGCCATGAGGTGCGCCTCGGACCAGTAAAGGAACGAGGGATCCGGCACGACCTGAAACGGCTTGGCCTTCAGTCCGTAGAAATTTTCATACATGCTGAAACTCCACCCCGAGTCGTCGACCTACGAGATAGGGAGGATGGCGGAGAGTTTCCCGTCCCTGCCCCGATCGGCACGACAATGTGACCCGCTTTCCAAATTAGCTGTCGCCCAAAAAACACGGTATTCCACCGCAACAGAAATACGTCAAAAGGGCACAACTCAAGCGTGCCGCATGACCTGGCGAATCTCAGGTTGCCGCTCTGGTCAAACGCCGATCGCCAACATTCGTTCCCGCATTGAATCGGATTTCGGCGACCTCAGGTCCACGCGCGCGACGCGTGACCAGTCCGGCGTCGACGTGCGCGTCCAGATACTTCGCGCGAGGGTTGCGCCGCCCCCACTACACGACGCTATTGGTTGTGCAGATGGCATCCGGAACTTGATCTAGACCCGCCCTGCCCCAAAAAAAACATCCTTGCCCTGCAAAAGCCACATTGCGGCACGCCCGATTCTCCCTTAAGGTCGCACTAATGAATTCTGGGGAGGCGACTTCTTGAGGACTCACCAAGTACCCGTGTGAGATGCACTCGAGGCAATCACGTCTCTGGATATTTTTGGTTGTGCACAGGATATAGAAGGATTGATGTCGTGAAACTCCACAGCATAGCATCGGCCGCAGTCGCATCGCTCTTTCTGGCGGGAACGGCGAGCGCCGCGACGACCACGATCGACTTCACGAACAACGCTGCCTTTCCGCAGGGTAATTTTACTTCGGTAAGTGGCAATGTCGGCAGCACGACGTTCATCGCGAACGGCGACCGGTGGCAATCTGCGGTTTACCGAATTGGGCTCGGTCGGCACGACCTGCGCCTCGATTTTGGGGCTGAAATGTGACCAGGACGGCGTCGGCGTCAACGATGACGAGATCACGGCACCCAGCGTCAGGGCCGCGGAGTCCATCACCATCACGTTCGGCAAGGCCGTCACGATCGGCGCCCTGTTCTTCCTCGACCTCTTCCAGAACGAGGCGGCGACGGTCGCGACCAGCGCCGGTGACCTTTTCACGGTTGCCGCACCATCTCCGCTCAACAACTCGGGCGCGAAGAAGGTCGATGTCCATCTTGCCGGCGTGACGAGCATCACGTTCTCGGCGGCGAACCCTCCCGCGGGCGACGACACGACGAACGATTACGCGCTCGCCGGTGTCTCGATCGTTCCACTGCCTGCCGGCATCGTGCTGCTTCTGACCGGGATCGGCGGGATCGGCTTCGCCGGCCGCCGCCGCATTGCAGGGGCGACCGCCTGACGCTCAATCGACACCGGGCGTAGTTCATCGGGAGAGCGGCATTGCCGCTCTCCTTTTCTTTGGCCGGCCGAACCGGGCGCCCGCGTCCTCGGGGCGTGCTCGGGATCGCGGCCTGCACCTGAGCGCTCCTCGACGGCCCCCCTCGTCGGCTATCATTGCTGAGGTCCTGAGGCGGCCATGACCCGGCGGTCCGGCAGGGCGCGCTGCCCCCCGCCCGGAGGCGCTCGACAATTGAGCGGAAGGCTTACTCCGCCGGAGTCGGGGGCGTGCGGCGGAGCTCGCGCTCCAGCGCCTTCTCGACTGCGCCACGCGGGCTCGTGTAGCGCGCCATCAGGTCGTAGAGCACAGGCGTAACAACCAGCATCAGCGCCGACGAAAGCGACAGGCCCGCGACGATGACCGTTCCGATCGCCCGCCGGCTCTCAGCGCCGGCGCCGGAGGCGAGCACCAGGGGCATGGCGCCCAGGATGGTCGAGATTACCGTCATGACGATCGGGCGGAGGCGAAGGACCGAGGCCTCGATCACCGCGTCGCGGACGGATGCCCCCTCGTCACGCAGCTGGTTGGCGAACTCGACGATCAGGATGCCGTTCTTGGACATCAGTCCGATCAGCAGGATGACGCCGATCTGGCTGTAGACATTGAGCGACAGCCCGCCGAGCGCCATGGCGTAGATCGCGCCGGCAATGCCGGTCGGCACAGTCAGCATGATAACCAGCGGGTGCACGAAGCTCTCGAACTGTGCCGCCAGGACCAGGAAGACGATCAAGAGCGCCATCGCGAAGACCAGCCCGGCGCCGGCCGAGGTGTCCTTGAACGTCCGGGACTGGCCGTCGTAGCCGAAGGTCGCCTCGGGCGGCAGGCGCTCGGCCGCCGCCTGCTCCAGAAAGTTCAGCGCCGCGCCGAGGTCGTAGCCGGGCGACAGCGCCGCCGAGAGCTGGATCGAGGGCAGCCGGGCGAAGCGGCGCAGCGATGGCGCCGCGGCGTTCTCGGTCATCGAGACCAGCGCACCCAAGGGCACCAGGGTCTTGCCGTCGCCGGCCCGCACGAAGATGTTGGCGATATCCGAGGGCGTGCGGCGGTCGGAGCGCCCGGCCTGCAACAGCACGGGATACTCGCGCCCGCCGCTGACGAAGGTGGTGACCTCGCGCGAGGCCAGCATGGTCTGCAGCGTCGCGGCGACGGTCTCGACCGAGATCCCGAGGTCGTCCGCCCGCTGCCGGTCGATGCGGACATCGAGCTGCGGCAGGTTCTGCTCGAAGTCGAGCTCGGGGTTGACGAGGCCGGGGTTCTCCTCGGCCGCGGCGAGCATCGAGGCGGCCCAGTCCTTCACCGCCTCGAAATCCGGGCCGCCGATGACGATGCGCACCGGCGTCGAGTTGCCGCGCAGGCCGAGGCCGGCCGGGGTGACGGGGTAGCCGCGGGCGATGGTGACCTCTCCCATCCGCGGCGCGATATCGCCGACGATGTCGGCGACGCCGCGCGTGCGCTCGTCCCAGGGCGCCAGCCGGAGCACGACGAAGGACCGGTAGGGCCGCCCCCAGCTGCCCGTGAAGACGAAGACCGAGCGGATCTCGCCGGATTTCTGCAGCGGCTCGACGATCTTCTCGACCTGGCGGGCGGCGGCGTCGGTGTGCTCGAGCGTGCTGCCCTGCGGCGAGGTCAGCGGCACGAAGGCGACGCCCCGGTCCTCGGGCGGGGTCAGCTCGCGCGGCAGCTGGCCGTAGAGCGGCCACGCCCCCGCCGCGAGCGCGACGGCGAGCGCGATGACGACCAGCGGCATGCGGACGGCGCGCACCAGGATGGCGCGGTAGGCGCGCAGCACCCGGCCCTCGCGCCGGGTCGCGCCGCCGGCCCGGGCGCGGGCCGGACGCAGGATCTTCGAGGCGAGCGCCGGGCATGCGGTCAGCGCGACGAAGGTCGAGATCGCGACTGCCGACGCCATCACCCAGCCGAACTCGACGAAGAGCCGCCCGACCTGGCCGGGCAGGAAGGACAGCGGCACGAAGACCGCGATCAGCGTGATCGATGTCGCGAGGACCGCGAATGTGACCTGCCGCGAGCCGTGCAGGCTGGCCGCCAGGGGCGATTCGCCGAGGTCGATACGCCGCTGGATGTTCTCGAGCACGACGATCGCGTCGTCGACGACCAGCCCGATCGCCAGCAAGAGCGCCAGCAGCGTCAGCGTGTTGATCGAGAAGCCGAAGGCGCCCACCAGCAGGAAGCAGCCAATCAGTGCCACCGGGATCGTGATCGCCGGCACCAGCGTCGCGCGGAGGCTGCGCAGGAACAGCAGGATGACCAGGACGACGAGCGCCAGCGAGATGAACAGCGCCTTGACGACCTCGCGGATCGACGTCCCGACGAAGAGCGCGTCGTCCGAACTGACCAGGATCTCCATGCCCTCGGGTAGGCTGTCGGAGATGCGGGCGATCTCGGCCCGGACCGCTTTCGAGATGGCGACCGTGTTTGCCTGGCTCTGGCGGAGAATGGCGAGGCCGACGGCGTCCGCGCCGTTGTTGCGGACGATCGTGGTGTCGTCGGCGACACCGGGCACGACGCGGGCGACGTCGCCGAGGCGCACCGGGTAGCCCTCGACGCGGTCGAGCACGACGTCGCGGAAGTCGTCGATGCTGGAGAGCCGGCTGTTCAGGCGCACGCTGAGCTGGCGCTCGACGGATTTCACGTCGCCGGCCGGCAGCTCGACATTGTTGCGCCTGAGCGCTCCCTCGATATCCGCCACCGTCAGGTTGCGGGCGGCCAGTGCGCGGCGATCGATCCAGATGCGAACGGCGAAAGGCCGCTGGCCGTAGACGTTGACGCTGGCGACGCCGTCGATGGTGGCCAGCCGGTCGACCACGTAGCGGTCAAGGTAATCGGTGATCTCGGCCGTCGTCATGCTGTCGGAGGTGGCGGCCAGCCGCATCACCGGGTCGGCGTCCGAGTCGCTTTTCACGATCCGCGGCTCGTCGGCCTCGTCCGGCAGGTCGCCGCGGACGCGGCTGACCGCGGCGCGGATGTCGTTCGCCGCCTCGTCGATGTCGCGACCGGTGACGAACTCGACGGTCGTTTGGCTGCGCCCCTGCCGGCTTTCCGAGGTGATCGTCCGGATCCCGGAGATGGCCGCGACGGCGCCCTCGATGCGCTCGGTGATGTCGGTGTCGACGACCTCGGGCGCGGCGCCCGTGTAGCCGGTCGTGACGGTGACGACCGAGGTGTCGACATCGGGCAGCTCGCGGATCGGCAGGTCCTGCAGGGTGGCGAAGCCGAAGACGACGATCAGCAGGTTGGCGACCGCCGCCAGGACGGGCCTGCGGACGGCGATGTCCGAAAGCGTCATGTGCCGTTCCGCCCCTGCGGCGCCGCGGCGGTCTCGGGCTCGTTCAGCACCTTGACGAGCGAGCCGTCGCGCAGCCGCTGCGTGCCGCGGATCACCACCGCATCGCCCTCGGCGACGCCGTCGAGGATTGCGATCACGCCGTCCTGCCGCTGGCCAGTGGTGACGGCCCGCCGGGCAGCCTTGTCGCCTTCGACGACGTAGACATAGGTGTCGGCCGCCTGCGCGATAACCGCTTCCTCGGGCACAACGATCGCGTCGCTCTCCGAGAGCGTCAGGGTGAGGAACATGAACATGCCGGCCGGCAGGGCGCCCTCGGGGTTGGGGATCACCGCGCGGACGCGGAACGACCGGCTGACCGGGTCGATGCGGGTGCCGATGGCGCTGACCTTGCCCTCGAAGCTGCGCCCGGGGAAGGCGGCGCTGCCGGCGGTGATCGGCTGGTCGGCGTGCAGGCTGGCGAACAGCGTCTCGGGCAGTGAGAACTCGACCTCGACCTCGGACAGGTCGTCGAGGGTGGTGATGACGGTGCCCTCCTCGACGCGCGCGCCCGGGTCGAGGTCGGTGAGGCCGACGATGCCGTCGAAGGGGGCGCGGATCTCGCGGTCGGCCAGCCGGCGCCGGGCGCGCTCCAGCGCCGCGCCGGCGGCGGCGAACTCGGCGGTCGCCTGCTCGAGCTGCGCCACGGCGACGGCGTTCGTCTTCTGCAGCTTGCGGACCCGCTCGACGGCCTGGCGCTGCTCGACCAGCAGCGCCTCGGCCTCGGTCAGGTTGGCCTGCTCGATGTCGTCGTCCAGCCGGACAAGGACGTCGCCGGTCACGACGCGCTGGCCGGGCTGGAAGTTGACGGCGACGACGCGGCCGGCGGCCAGGGGCACGATCTCGACCGACCGGCTGGCGCGCGTCGTGCCGACCGCCTCGACCGTCTCGGCCAGGCGGCGGCGCTCGGCGGGCGCGGTCTCGACGGTGATGGTGCGCGGGCCAGACGCCTTCACCTCGACCCTGGGGGGCTCGACATATGTCCCATAGGCCCAGTACCCGGCAGTCCCGAGCGCGCCGAGGAGGATCAGAACAAGAAGCTGCTTCCAGACCCGCACCGCACTCTCCCCGGTTCGCGCCACCCGCCCACAGGGGCCGCATGTCGTCGTGAAGTGCTGAGGCACGCTCTGGAAGTAAATCAACCGTCCTTCTTCGTCCAGCGAATGCGCGCCGGCGCTGGCAGGAGCGGTTAATGCAGGCGGCCGTCACAGCCCGCCCTTTCGGACAAGACCCGCCCTCCCGGCCGGACGCCGATCGCCGATCGCCGACGGCCGCATCTGCGAGGTCGGCTCACCCAAGCACGCGGCGACCCACTGGACCGCCCAGGTCTCCGCGGGAAGCGCTCTTCGAGCCGGGGGCGATGCACAGGAAGCCCAGAAAGCCGGACTGACGTGCCGCCGCCTCGAGAACCGCTGGGTCGTGTTTCGAGTTGGCGATGGCGAAAGCATTCCTTTCCAAGGGCTTCAAGTGCGTTTCACCGCCAACGGTCCGGTTTTGCTCAAGGGCTTCGATAGGCCGAGCGGACAAGAACGGGTTTGCCGAGCCGGTGCCGCAGCGCGTGCAGCCGGTCGAGCGCCGCCTCGTCGGCGAGAAGCGTGTCCTTGCCGCGGCAGGCGATCTCGGCCGACGAGAAGGGTTAACATCCTTGCGTTGCCACCCCTATTCATGCCGAAGTTCATCGACTGGACCTGCCGCATCGGCAGCTTGGGACGGGAGCGCTGAATGTTCGAGAGCAGACGGTCGCATGGGTTCGGAGTCGAGGTAACCGGCATCGACCTCACCGCCGATGTCGACGAGGATCTGGTCGCCGAGCTCCGCCGCCTGTTCCACGAGAGCCAGCTCATGGTCATCCGCGACCAGGAGCTCACGCCGCAACGCCTTCTCTGGTTCGCGCGACATTTCGGTCAGCCGCAGCCGCATATCCTCGCGCATCTGCGCCATCGCGAAGTGCCGGAGGTCCTGCCCCTCTCAAACATCTTCGAGGACGGCAAGCCGATCGGCGTTTACGACGGCGCGGCCTTCTGGCACCAGGACATGGCCTTCGAGGAGGTCCCCGCGAACGTCACCATCGTCCACGCGCTCGAGGTGCCTGAACGGGGCGGCGAGACGCTCTTCGCCGACATGTGGGCCGCCTGGGAAGCCCTCGACGCCGGAACGAAGGAGCGGATCGCGCCGCTCCGCGCTCGGCATCGCTACGGTAACCGCGCCGACGAGGATTATCGGACCCGCACCAAGGCCATGGAGCTGACCGAGGAGGAGCAGGCGCAGGTACGCGACGTCCTCCACCCCCTCGTCCTCGCGCACCCCGTCACCGGCCGACAGGGGCTCTACGGCATCGCCGCGACCTCGCGCGGGATCGAGGGGATGGACGACACGGAGTCGCGCGACCTGCTCGACGGGCTGGTCGAGCACGCGTCGCAGGACCGCTTTGTCCGTGCGCATCGCTACAACGTCGGCGATGTTATTCTTTGGGACAATTTCTCACTGATGCACAAGGCAACGCTGATCGACAGAGCAGACGGCTCCGGGACGCGGCGCTACATGCATCGGATCAGCACCAAGGATCTGCCCGCCATCACCTGACGTCGACGGCTGCGGGCCGGAATTTTCCCGCCCGTAGATGCAGCGGTGCCGGGATCAGCCGGCGTCGTGTCGCCTAAGCACGGTCCTGACATTGCAGCCAGCGCCCCCACGGGCGGTCGGGACGCGAGTGCAGCCAGAGCCCGGGCGGCGGCGGTCGGCCCGGTGCCGGTCACCTCCCGGGCGACTGACCGCCAGAGTCTGGTCTTGCCGAGAAATCTTCGTGGTCGATACCACGCAGCATTTCCGCGTCGTCGTGACGATCGGAGTCCGGCGACGCAGGGATGTTCCGGTCGGAGCCGGGCAAGCGCCCGACCAATGCGTCATAGGGTCAGTGCCGTGATGAACGAGGCATCCAGGGGCTGCGGCGCGGTCATCAGAAGCATCGAGACCTGGGCAACGACGCCGCTCCCCACGATCGCAATCATGGAGCGAAGGCGCCAGGCGAGATGTGTTTCGATGGACGTGGCCAAGATCTTTCTCCCGGGGTTTGGGGCACGTCGTGTGCCGACAAACATTCATATGCAACCGGTGGGCCAGACGCCGGCCCGGAACTGAAAGTTTTGTGCAAGATTGGAAAAATGTGAGCTTTTTCAGCGCGATGGCGACATCTTTCGCCCGCGAGGACCTTGTCCGCGAACAAGACCAGGCAGGCATGGTGGCGGCATCGATGCGGCATCAATCGCAATTTGCAAATGCAACTGCAACGAGCGCCTCGCATCCAGCATTCGTGCCGGCCTGCTGCACCGCTATCGCCAGAACGACACCGTCAGGTCGGTCCGATTACAGGTCCGCGGTTTCGCCTGGCTCGGTCTCTCGCCATTCTCTCTATTCTGCGCTTCAGCACACCGACGGCGGAGATCGGCTCGGCATCGATCATCATTGGGGCGGGGTCCGGCCGCGCTCCGCCCAACAGGTCCGGAGTTTTTAGAACCGCCTGGCACAATGAGACGGGTTTTGGGATCGGCGACGCAATATAAGTGCTTGCCCACTTACGCCGGCAACAACCGTTTAATGCCAGAGTGGGATGCCACGACCGACGCACGGCGTGGGGCGCATCCGCCTTGAGGCGGGGCTGGCCGGCAGGCCGTTTCAGTCCTGCCCCGCTGCCTCGCGCGCAATCGCGTCGAGAAGCTGCTCGACCTCCTGCATCGGACCCTCCGGCATCTCGCGATAGCCGATCTGAACCGTGCCGGCGCTGTCCGCCAGTTCGTAGACGAACACGCCGTAGGGGCAATGGGCGATGTTGGAGGGATCGGCCTCCATCATCCGGCGTGAGAGCGTCGCCGAGCAGAAAAGGTAAACGTCCGCACGGTCATAGATCTGATCTGTCGCGCCGACATCACCTGCCGTTCGGTTCAGCATCTCGCCCACATGGCTCACGTGGTCGACGACCAGACCGCGACCAATAATCGCCGTCTCGAGCCCGAAGGCAGCATCGTCGAAGCCAGAGCGGCAATGATCGCCCCCGTCACCAAGGGCACGGCGCGCCTCATCGATTTCCTCCCAGACTGATTCTTTCTTGTTTGACCGAGATCCTGCACGAAACGAACACATGAAACAACATCGAATTCATATTCATGAATTCGACGTTGCGGCTCAGAGCCGCCCCTCCTGCCGAAGCCGCTCGATCGTGCGGGCGTGGTATTTCTGGAAGTGCTCGTCGCCCTCGTACCCTTTCTCGCGAACCCACCGGAACAGGTCGAGCACCGTCCACTTGCCGAAAGCGCCCGGAACCATCTGGACCGCCGCCTGCGGAACCGTGAGGCCCTCGGGCGCGTCCTCGGGCAGGAAGATCAGGGTCGGCGTCATGATCACGCCCCAGCGGCGGATCACCGCTCGCTCGCTCATCGATTCACCGTCCAGGTCGGTGACCTCCTCGTCCCCGAACATGTTCAGCTGCACGACCATGTAGTTGAGCTTGATGTAGTCTCGGACCTCGGGGTCCGAGAGCACTTCCTCGTGCAGCTTGCGACAGTAGATGCAGCCATGCTGCTCGACGATGAGCGCCAGGCGTTTGCCCTGCTCGCGCGCGGTTTCCATGTCCTCGCGCACGTCCTTGAACGTGACCGAGAACCAGTCCTCCTGGTGCAGCCCGCCGGGTTCGTCGGCGAAGGCCGGTGCAGCGACGACTGCGATGGCCAGCAGAAAGCGTTTCAGCATCGGTGCCTCCTCAGCCCATGGCGGGCACGTAGTGGATCAACCAGTCGGCGACGTCCGGGATGAAGTTGCCGATGAACAGGATACCCGTCGCCACCAGCGCTGCACCCATGACCTTCTCGATCGTCCCGAGATGGCTGCGCGCCCGCCGCATCAGCCCCATGAACGCGCCAGCGAACCCCGCTGCAAGGACGAAGGGAAGGCCCATGCCCAGCGCATAGGTGCCCAGCAGGGCCGCGCCCTCGACCGCCGAGTCCTCGGTGCCGGCGATGAAGAGGATGGTTGCCAGCACGGGCCCGACGCAGGGCGTCCAGCCGAAACCGAAGGCCAGCCCGACGATATACGCTCCAGCCAGCGTCGCCGGTCTGCGCTCGACTTCGACGCGCGCCTGCCGGAACAGCAAAGGGATTCTGATAAGCCCGAGAAAGTGCAGGCCCATCACCAGAATCACCGCGCCGGCAACCCAGCGGAGCATTTCGAAATGCCGGCTGACCGCCTGCCCGATGGTCGAGGCGGTCGCGCCCAGGACGACGAAGACGGTCGCAAACCCCAGCGCGAAGACCATGGCAGTCAGCACGATGCGGCGCCTGGCCCCTGGCGCGCGTGCTCCCGTCACGGTGAGTTCCTCGATGCTTACGCCGGTCAGAAAGCACAGATAGGCCGGCACGATCGGCAACACGCATGGCGAGAAGAACGAGGCGAGGCCGGCCAGAAAGGCGCCGCCGTTACCGACACCGAACTCCATTCTCACCCCGTTGACTTTCGTATCCTGATATTCAATTCTTTATATATGTGAAAGATCCAGGTCAATCGGATGCTGCGGGCGTTCATCGTCCTGATCGTCGCCCTCGATGATCGCGCCCGATGCGCGTGCCGACCTGCATCTGCTCATGCTGGACCAGGCTGGCTGCCGCTGGTGCGCAATCTGGGACCAGGAGATCGGCGGCGTCTATGCGCGCACGGACGAGGGGCGAAGCGCGCCGCTTGTCCGGCAGCGCATCACCGCGCCTCTGCCCGATGGCGTTTCCGTCGAGCGGCCGGCGCGCGTCACGCCGAGCTTTGTGCTAGTGAAGGATGGCGAAGAAATCGGCCGGATAGAGGGCTATCCGGGCGAGGACTTTTTCTACGGGATGCTGCACCGACTTCTAGGACAGGGCGGGTGCGCCCGAAGGACAAGGGGATAAAGAAATGAAAACAACCATGCTCGCCGCAGCTGCGGCCGCGACCGCCATCGCCGCGGCGACGCCGGCGCCCGCGCAGGACGAACCGGCGCTGGTCGAGTTCAGCGCCCTGCGTCCGTCCCTGGCCCTCGAACTGGCGCAGGCGACGCTCGAGCATTGCCGTACCGAGGGCTACCAGGTCGCCGTCGCCGTGGTCGACCGCTCAGGGCTGCCACAGGTCATCCTGCGCGATCGCTTTGCCGGCCCGCACACCATCGATGGGGCGACGGGCAAGGCATGGACCGCCGTCAGCTTCCGCGCCGAGACGCAGCAGCTTGACCGGGACATCGAGGACGGCAAGCTGAGCCAGGGCCTGCGCGACATTCCCGGTGCACTGGTGCTCGGTGGCGGCGTGCCGATCGACTCCGGCGGCTCGCTCGTCGGCGGCATCGGGGTCTCTGGCGCACCCGGCCCCGATCTGGACGAGGCATGTGCAAAGGCCGGTATCGCCGCTATATCCGACCAACTGGATTTCTGACAGATGCAGGATGCTCTGAATGCCGTTGCCAACCTTCGGAGGCGAACAGGACTCGGCCGAGGTCGAGCAGATGATGAAGAGCGCCCAGAGCGCGGCCGATTTCCTGAAGGCGCTCGGACACGAGGGGCGCTTGATGATCCTGTGCTCGCTCGCAGCCGGAGAGCGCTCGGTGACCGAGCTGGAGCACCTGCTCGGACAGAGGCAGGCGGCCGTAAGCCAGCAGCTTGCCCGCCTCCGCCTGGAACGCCTCGTCGAGACGCGCCGCGACGGGAAGGCGATCTATTATCGCCTGACGGACGGGCGCGCGCGGAGAATGCTCGACTTGATCTACGACCTGTTCTGCGCAGAGGCATCCTCGGGACCTGGCCGAACCCCGTGACCCCCGAAATCGAGATCAGCCGCATGGGCGTCGATGTACGAGCTGACTGATCTGCATCTTGCCGCTCTCGCCGGCTTCGCCGGCGGCATGCTGCTTGGGCTGGCTGCGCGCGTCGGGCGTTTCTGCGTCATGGGCGCCGTCGAGGACGCGGTCTACGGCGACGATCTCGGACGCGCCAGAATGCTTGCCATGGCGATCGCGGTTGCAATCCTCGGCACGTTCCTGCTCATTCACGCAGAGTTCCTCGATCCGAATGCCACGCTCTATTTCCGGCATGCGTGGTCACCCGCAGGATCGATCGTCGGCGGCCTGATGTTCGGGGTCGGCATGGCGCTGGTCGGGACCTGCGCGTTCGGGGCGCTCGCGCGTGCGGGAGGCGGCGACCTGCGCGGCCTCATAATGGCCGCGACGGTCGGGATGGGCGCGCTCGCGACGACCGGCGGACCACTTCAGCCGCTTCGATCGTGGCTCGCCCCGTCGGTTCCTGTGGTGGACGGGGCATCCGAGTACGGACTTGCGCACTGGGTCGCATCGGCATTCGGCGTCCCGAGCCTGCTGCCGGCCGCCTGCGCCGCCGCAGGACTCGCTTGCTGGGCCGTACGCGACCCGCGCCTCCGCCGCCCTGGCAGACACCTGCTCTGGTCGGTCGCCGTGGGTCTGGCGATCGTCCTGGGTTGGGCCGCGACAGCGCATCTCTCTGCTGACAGTTTCAACTTGATCGAGGTCGAATCCTTCAGCTTCGTCGCCGCATCTGGCCAGAGTCTGATCTACCTCATGACCTCGGCGAGCAGCGATCCGGATTTTCCGGTCGGAGCGGTGGCAGGCGTGATCTGCGGCTCTGCCGTCGGCGCGCTCATCAGACGCGAATTTCGCTGGGAAGCGTGCGACGACGCCCGAGAGCTGCGGAGGCAGATTACTGGAGCTCTGCTGATGGGCGTCGGCGGCGTGCTCGCGAGTCGGTTGCACGATTGGTGAGGGGCTTTCGGCCTTTTCCCTGCTCTCGGTCAGCGCCCCCGTCACGATGATCGCGATCCTGACCGGCGCGCGAACTCGGGCTGTTCCTGCTCGTGGAAGGAATATTGCGTCCGCGTTGATCGCCCGGAGCCGGCGACGATGATCGGAATCATTCCCTAAGGGACGGTTGCGGGATCGACCAGGCAACGCTTCGACAGATGCTCGAAAGTACGCAGACCTTATCCGATCCGTTTGCCCTTGTTGGCAGTGTACGGATTGCTGCGGCCACGGCAGCGGACATGTGCTTCAGTGGGACCGGTCGCACGCTGACCCGGACTTCCATGCCGCGGAAGGCTCCAGTGCCGCCGAAGACGCCGCTCACTGGCAGCGCCTGCGTCTGGGTACGCGTGGTCGCCACGCGCAGGAGGCTCCGACCGGCGACGATCCGGTTGGTCGGGTCGAACTCGATCCAGCCAACGCCGGGAATGAAGACGTCGGCCCAGGCGTGAGTCGAGCCTCCGCCGGTCAGTGCGCTGTCCGCACAGCCATCGGCGCTCGCGTCGTAGATGTAACCAGTCACAAACCGCGCGGCAAAGCCGAGATGGCGCGCCGCCTCCATGAAGAGCACCGCGAAGTCGCGGCAGGTGCCGCGCCCGAGCTGGATCGTTGCGCGCGGCGACTGGACGCCGCGCTCCTCCCTCCGGCCGTAGACAAAGCAGGAGTGAATCGACGCCGCCAGCCGATCCAGCACCTCGGTACTTTCCGAGGGCAGTTCGGGCATCATCGTTCGGATCCAGCAGTCGATCGTCGGGCGGTCTTCGGGAAACTGGCTCGCCAGAAACGGCGCAAGATCGATGCAGTCGTCGGGATCGTACTGCACCGGAAAGGCGCCGGCATGCCGTGCGATGCGAGGCAGCGGCTCGTCGAGACCGTAGCGGCGCACCGTCAGCTCGCTGTCGATGATCAGCTCGTCGGCGGGATCCCCGAAGGTCACCAACGCCACGGAGTTGCCGAAGGTGTCGAAGACCCAGCGCACCTCGGCGGCCGGGCGCAGGATCAGGCTCGACTCGAGGATGCGCATATCGTGGCCGTCCCGCGGTCGAATCATCAGACGGTGGGGCCCGAGCGTAACGGGACCATCATAGGAGTAGCGCGTCCGGTGTCGAATCCGGAACGTCGTCACAGGCCGGAGCCGTGCTGTACGCGATGTCCGACCGGTTGACTGGCCGGAGTGAGCCTCAGGAGAGAAAGCGGCATAGGGTCTTTCGAATTTTGAAAGTGGTTCTGGATAATTCTGATCTGCATTCCGATATATAATATATAAAAACCAAGAAAGGCTGCAATGTTTATTCGCTTCGGCTTCGAGATCTCTCTTGAGAGCCCCGCGGCGACGCCGCTGATCCTGGCGCTTTCGCCGCACCCGACACTCGCCGGCCGCATCGTCGGCTCGGCAATCAGGGTTGAGCCGGATGTCACGCTCGTGGAGTTCCTCGACCCGTTCGGCAACCTTCGCACCCGGCTCGTTGCGCCGCCCGGCCCGCTGACGCTCTGGTCTGACTGCATCATCGAGGACGACGGCACACCCGACGTCTTCAACTGGAACGCCCGTCAGCACCCGATCGCCGACCTTCCGCCCGACACCCTCCCGTTCCTGACAGCGAGCCGTTATTGTGACTCCGATGCGCTGGTCGAGCGCGCCTGGGCGCTCTTCGCAGACACAGCTCCTGGCTGGGCGCGGGTGCAGGCGATCTGCAACTTCGTGCACAACCACCTCACCTTCGGCTACAAGTTCGGCCGCCCGACCAAGACCGCCGGTGATGCGCTGCGGGAAGGCACCGGCGTCTGCCGGGACTTCGCGCATCTCGCCATCGCACTCTGCCGGGCGATGAACATTCCCGCCCGCTACGCGAGCGGCTATCTCGGCGACATCGGCGTGCCACCGTCCGGACCCGGCGACTTCTGCGCCTGGTTCGAGGCATATCTCGAAGGGCGCTGGTACACTTTCGACGCACGCTACAACACGCCGCGCATTGGCCGCATCCTGATGGTCCGCGGTCGCGACGCAGCCGATGGAGCGATGATGACGTCCTTCGGCAGCTATGACCTCAAGCTCTTCCGGGTGTGGACGGACGAGGTAGCGAGCAGTGCCTCTGCCGAGGACGTAGCTGATCTTCTGCGGGAGTTGCCGGACGCCCCCGCGCTGACGCTTGCGGCTGCCGGAACTGCCTGAGCTAAGAAATCAGAGCAGACAGGAGGGTCAGCGGCGGTCACGTCCATGATCGCCGCGAGGCCGACACAGGGCCGCGAGCGCCGGCCCGAGCCCTCCATCGCATTGCGGCGCCTGATGGTCGGCCCCAATGGTCGCTCCAATGATGCGCGTCAGAGAATGGATGTTTGCTCGGTCATGGGCTGTGATTCGTCATGATACCAATCCGGCCCGGCGTTTCCGCCAACCTCCCCGTCATGGCACGTCATGATCCGCTGACCAATCGGTGAGCTCGACCGGACCGCATCGTGCAGGCTGGCGTGGCCAAGGGCTACGCTCTCAAAAATCCCGGCTCTGGTCTGAGGACCGTCTGGCCCGCCTCGAACTCCCGCGCGATGGTATCGAGTTGATACCATCGATCGCCGGGAGGGAGATTGTCCGCCTCATGGCAAAGAGCTCTGCGGTCAGGGAGTTCTAGGCTTATCCATAGGCTTCGCCGCTGCGGGCGTGGGCGCTTTCGTTTCCGAGTTTGGCTTCGGCGCCTCGGTGCCCGTCGGCTTCATCGGAGTGCCGGTCTTGGAGGACAGGTCCTTGAAAGACATAAATTTCATCCCTTTACTCACCTGCAGTGGATCTGCAGGCATTTTACAGATGGGCAGAAAGTTGCCGGCGGTGATGGAGGCTCACAGGGTAGCTTCTTCTCACAAGAGAAAATCTGCCCCGGCTTTCTCCATGCGTCCGGGATCTTCCATCATCCAGGTCGCTGCCCGCCAACGCATGAAAAGCGGCAACCTTGCACGTGCAGGCGGACGTTGCAGCCTGGGCCTGCCGCCTGCGCAACCGCCGCGTCGGCGATTGCACAGCCGTAGGGATCAGGAGGCGTCCAGCGCCAGCCCATCCACGCAAGCCTGCGCCACGTCCCGATTTGGCGCGTCAGAGCCCGGCACCGTCGCCCACCCCGCACTCATCACCGCATCCCGGCGCTTGTAGCTCGGCGCTTCGCGGATCACGGCGATCTTCGCAACTCGCTCGCTGTCAGCCTGGGACTGCGCCACGCAGATCGGCATCAGTGCCGCGACGGTCGCGGCCTGGGCCTGTGCGGTGGCCATTTTGTCGGCAGAGCCGCCGGTCACCCAGCCGCCCCATGAAAAGCCGACAACCGCAAGCGCGGCTGCGCCGATCGCGGCGCCGTACAGACCAGGTTTCAGCCATTCAGGCGTATGCATGTTCATCGCTCATTCCTTCCATCGAACGGTTCTTCGGTTTCGTGTTCGTTGAAACGGCGCACATCTCTCGTAAGCGCAGTCTCCAGCTCGGCGGCACCGATCGAGACCGCATCGAGCAGATCGGACGAGCCACGGAGCCGTGGAGCCCGCAATATCGTTGCCACGCGCCGGTGGGCAAGGAGCGACAAGGTGTGAAGCAGTTCCTCGTCCGCCTCCACCACGTAAGACGCTGCCGGCAATTCCCGTCTCGTGTTCCCGATCGGGAACGGCATCAGGAACGTCGTGGTGGTGGTCCGGGCTAACATCGAAGCCTCCTTCCCGCACGCGCGGGATTTCGGCGAAGCGTGGCAGTAAACTCAAGTGGTCTCTACAAAAACCATCGACCATCACCAAACTAACAAGTTTAATATGGGAGTTTTTATTCTATTTACAAGAATTTTCTTATTTTAATTTGTCAATCAGAAGTCAGGCAGAGAGATCACAATTCGCTCGCCGACGGTGCGGCGAACCTCCGCTGCCCGGCCGGCGCACGTCCGGCCGGGCGCTGATCGCGTCAGGGGCGCTTCTTCGCGCCTAGCACAGGTGTCTTCAGTGAATTCGGGAAGCTGGCCGTCGCGACCACTTTGTCCTTCACCTGCTTGGGCTTCTTCGCTTCACGGTTTCCCTTGGTCTTGTTTCCCTTTGACACGCGGCATCCTTTCTAGGTTCGGATTTATCGGAGATTGTCGGCACGCAGAGCACTGGGATCGGCAAGGTCACCCCATGCCGGCCATGTTCTGCATGCCGGCATCGTCGTCGGCGCTTTCGCGCTTCTCGGCAACCATTGCCTCGGTGGTAATGATGAGCCCGGCGACGGACGCCGCCGCCTCGAGCGCGTGGCGAACGACCTTTGTCGGGTCCAGCACGCCCATCGCGATCATGTCGCCATAGGTCTCGGTCTGGGCGTTGTAGCCGAAGGTCAGGTCGGCCGACTCCAACACCTTCCCAGCGACCACGGCCCCGTCGACGCCGGCGTTCTCGGCGATCTGGCGCAACGGCGCCTGGATCGCGCGCGCGACGATCTTGACGCCCGCCGTCTGGTCCGGATTGTCGCCCTTCAGATCGACCAGCGCCCTGCTGGCGTGTATCAGGGCAGCACCGCCCCCCGGGACAACGCCTTCCTGCACCGCGGCGCGGGTGGCGTTCAGCGCGTCGTCGACGAGATCCTTGCGCTCTTTCACCTCGGTCTCGGTCGAGCCGCCGACGCGGATGACCGCGACGCCGCCGGCCAGCTTGGCCAGACGCTCCTGCAGCTTCTCCTTGTCATAGTCCGAGGTGGTGTCCTCGACCTGCTGACGGATCTGCGTGACGCGGGCCTCGATCTCGACTTCTCGCCGGCGCCGTCGATGATCGTCGTGTCGTCCTTCGTGATCCGGACCTTCCGGGCGCGGCCGAGCATGTCCATGCCGACATTCTCGAGCTTCATGCCCAGATCTTCCGAGATCACCTGGCCACCGGTCAGGATCGCGATGTCCTGCAGCATGGCCTTGCGGCGATCGCCGAAGCCCGGCGCCTTGACGGCGGCGATCTTCAGGCCACCGCGCAGCTTGTTGACGACCAGGGTCGCCAGGGCCTCGCCCTCGACGTCCTCGGCGATGATCAGCAGCGGCTTGCCCGACTGGATGACGGTCTCGAGCAGCGGCACCATCGGCTGCAGCGACGAGAGCTTCTTCTCGTGCAGCAGGATCAGCGCGTCCTCGAGGTCGGCCACATCTTGTCGGCGTTGGTGATGAAGTACGGCGAGAGGTAGCCGCGGTCGAACTGCATGCCCTCGACGACCTCGGTCTCGGTCTCAAGGCCCTTGTTCTCCTCGACGGTGATCACACCCTCGTTGCCGACCTTCTGCATCGCCTCGGCGATCTGACGGCCGATCTCGGCGTCACCGTTCGCGGCTATGGTGCCGACCTGGGCGATCTCCGCGTTGTCCTTAACGTTTCGCGACACCACCCGCAGTTCCCCGACGACCCTGGCGACGGCGAGTCGATGCCGCGCTTCAGATCCATCGGGTTCATGCCGGCGGCAACCGACTTCATGCCCTCGGTCGCGATCGACTGGGCAAGAATGGTGGCCGTGGTGGTGCCGTCGCCGGCCTCGTCATTGGTCCGCGAGGCGGCCTCGCGGACAATCTGCGCACCCATGTTCTCGAACTTGTCCGAGAACTCGATTTCCTTGGCGACGGTCACCCCGTCCTTGGTGACGCGCGGAGCGCCGTAGCTCTTCTCGAGCAGAACGTTCGGCCCTTCGGGCCAAGCGTCACCTTCACCGTATTGGCGAGCGCAACGACGCCCTTCATCATGCGGTCCCGGGCGTTCGCGCCGAACCGGACGTCTTTGGCGGTCATATCAGATGTTCCTTGTCTGGTAGAATAAGGGCAGTCAGCCCATGACGCCGAAAATGTCGCCCTCGCCGAGGATGAGAAGGTCTTCGCCGTCGAGCTTGATTTCGGTGCCTAACAACTTGCCGAAAAGGATACGGTCACCCGACTTGACCGTCACCGGGCTGAGCTCGCCCGGTCGATGCGTGAACCGTCGCCTGCCGAGACGACTTCGCCCTCCTGCGGCCGCTCCTTCGCACTGTCGGGGATATGGAGGCCGCCGGCGGTCTTGGTGTCGCCTTCGATGCGACGCACGAGAACACGGTCGTGAAGGGCTTGAAGCTCATCGAGCTCTCCGCGGCAGGAAATTGTTTGTTGTGAACAGGGCGGGCAAATCGCAGGCGCAGCGTATGTTGCCCCAAGGGTCCTTAGCACTTGTGCGGTAAAAATGCTAGAAATTTCAATCGACTGAAATAAACGATCACGCTCCATGAAAATATCTCGGCCGACGATGTCGAATTTTCCTGCAGAAAACGCAGGTCAATTCTCACGACCCTGACCTAGGCCAAGAAACCACTATTTTAACTTCGGCGCTCGGATAGGCAGATTTAAGGAGAAATTTCCGGACCGACTGACCGAGGCCCCCGGAACCTGTCGAACACGCGAACAATGGATCACGCTGAAGGCGCCCGAAGATGTTGGCCCGATCAGTTTCGGATTCCGGCTACCAATCTCGACCGGCCACGTCGCGATCGCCCGCGCTGCATGCGCCTTCTATCCACGGACACGTGAACCGCGTTGGTCGTCGGGCTGCGCGAGTTCCAGTACCGTTTCCGTTTTCCACCCACTCAATCCGTGCTTTTCATCACATGGAACAACCGGGACGAGCCTGACGGAATTTCCGGGACCACATGCAGGCCCTGAAGTTGCCGACCCTTGCGCGGGGGAAACTGATGAGGCGCTGACAGTTACCGACGCACCGACTCCGCCCAGCCCCGCCGACGTCTTGATCGACGCACCGAGCCGCCTGACGAGTGCCGCGACGATGCCTGTTCCCAGGCTTGCTTTGGTCGAAACATCGCCGCCGACAGGCATTCCGACCCCGTTATCCGAGACCGTCAGCCTCCAGTCGTCGCCGTCGCTGCGGTACGAGACAACAATCCGGCCGCCGGCCCTGCCGGAGGGAAAGGCGTGTTTTATGACGTTGATGACGAGTTCGGCGACGACAAGGCCAATGTTTACCGCCATCGCCGAGGGAACACGAACCCCGTCCGCCCGAACCTCGATCGTGATCGGGTGCCGGTCGTCGACAGCCGACCGCGCCAGCGTCTGGCAGAGTTCCGTCAGGTAGGATGCGAGATGGATCTGCCCGGCGTGGCGGGACGCATCGAGGTGCCTTTGGACCGAGGCGACCGCCGCGATCCGACGATGGGCGCTCTCCAGGTCCAGCCGCGCCTCTTCCGAACTAGCCTGCCGAGCGTCCTGGGCCAGGAATGCTCGAGATAATCTGCAGTAAATTTCCAACGCGGTGCTGCACTTCTCGGGTAAGAACATTGTTCTGATGCAGCAGAGAATCCGATCCAGGCAGTTGCGCGCACCGGTTCTTGGGCGTCTTAATCAGATGATTGGCTTTCATGTGATCCCCCGATCAGCGCCGCCCGAATCGCCTGCAGAATGGTCACGCGCGATTCGATGCCTCCGTCGTGGAGTTCAAGCTACGCGCATGCACGGTCGCAATCTGTCCTGAATTGATCAGGCCAGCCTGGCGGCAGGGGATCAGAGGTCGATGTGCGGCTGATCGTGCAAAACGGCATTCAACAGCGCGCTGTGCACCTCGATCCTGCCGTTGTAGGAGATGAACCCGAGCCTGCGAAATTTGTTCATGAAAAAATTGACTTCGCGCCCGCGTCGTACCGATCATCTGGGCAAGCGTTTCCTGGCTGATTTTCGCGATTATCGGCTCTGGTTCGCTGTCCTTTCCGAAATTGGCCAGCAAAAGGAGCAGCCGGGCCAGACGCTTCTCACTCGAATTGAAGAGCTGGTCGACAAGGTCAGCTTCAACGCGAACAGCCCGCGCCAGAAGATGGGCGATAAACATCTCAGAGAACACCGGCTCTTCTTGTATCAATCGAATAATTGCAGACTTTTCAATTCTGGATATGTTAGCCTCCAAAAGGCACACCGCGGCTGATATGCGCACCGTCTGACCAGCGAGGCAACCCTCGCCAAGAAACGTTCCTTTGTCAAGAATGGCAACGACTGCCTCCTTGCCATGCTCGGAGACAACCGCGATCTTTACCTTCCCATTGTTCACGTAATATACAGCGTCAGCAATATCGCCTTGAAGAAAAATCGCCTCTCCTGCGGTGTAATTCTGCGCATTGTCGCCCGCCCCGACGCGGCCGAGGAATGCACCAAGATCAAAGGTTTTTGGGGCTTTACGTGTCATGTGGCCGAGCGTCGCAAAGGAAGAAACATTCTGACACGGAGTGGCTGGCCAGTGCACCACCTCAGGGTTCAGATCGGTGCCCCGGCTGGCCATTCGCGGATATCAGGCGCCGGCGAGCCGTTGCGTTGCCATTCATTCAAACTCGTCCGCGCCGACCTTGAGATGGAGCACCGGCTCGCGACACCGAACCATGAGTGGGCCTGCCGCCAGGCCGAGCGGATGGCATTGTCACGGGGCCTTCCCCTGATCTGCAGGATCTGCCGGTGAGACAACCGCCCCTGGCAGCTGTTCAGGCTGCGGAGACAACGACGCGAGAACCCAGCTACGGCGCGGCCTTCAATGGCCAACGATGCGACGGAGTCCGGCCCGTCACCACCCCCGCAGATCTGAAAGGTGAAGTTTGGCGATTGCAGCATCGCGGCACAGGGCAGGCGGCGGATTTCCGTCGGTTGCCCCTTCATGCCGCGCCCCGGGGCCGTTATAGCACGCGCAGGGAAACCGCATCCCACCCGAAAATAAACTGACGGAGAGGACGCCATGGCTTTCGAACTTCCCCCCCTGCCCTACCCGCACGACGCTCTGGCCGCACACGGCATGTCGAAGGAGACGCTCGAGTATCACCACGACATCCACCACAAGGCCTATGTCGACAACGGCAACAAGCTGCTGGCCGACAGCCCGCACAAGGACAAGAGCCTCGAGGAGATCGTCAAGGCGACCTACACGCCAGACGCGGTCAAGCAGAACGGCCTGTTCAACAACGCCTCGCAGCACTGGAACCACACGCAGTTCTGGGAGATGATGGCGCCGGGCCTGCCAAAGATGCCGGGCGACGTCGAGAAGCGGCTGACGGACGCCTTCGGCTCGGTCGACAAGTTCAACGAGGCGTTCTCGGCCGCCGGCGGCGGCCAGTTCGGCTCGGGCTGGGCCTGGCTCGTGGTCGACAAGGACGGGTCGCTGAAGGTCACCTCGACCGAAAACGGCGTTAACCCGCTTTGCTTTGACCAGAAGGCGCTGCTGGGCTGCGACGTCTGGGAGCACAGCTATTACATCGACTTCCGCAACAAGCGGCCGGCCTACCTGAAAAACTTCCTCGAGAACCTGGTGAACTGGGAGAACGTCGCCGAACGCCTGAGCAAGGCGGGCGGCTGACGACTCCTTTGAAGGCCCGGCCGGGAGCCGGGCCTTCGCTGCTCACCGGGACTTTGCGGCGGCGCGGCCCGCGGCGTTCGGTTCGGTCGCGCCGACATCTCTCGTCCGGCGCCGTGTGGTCCCATCGGGTCATTTCCGGAAAGCAAAGCTCCCGTCGAACCGGCGTCCGCTCGAGTCCATTCCCTCTGCCGCAAATCGCAGCGAGCCGTCGCGCCTGAACCTTCCGGAGAAATTCGTGCCGTCCTCGCAGGACCCGTTGAAGATCCCGGCATTGCGCGACACAAAGTCGTAGACACCGCTGCACCGGATATCCGTGCCGACCATCACCATCGTCATCTCGCCGAGGCCGCTCACCGAGTAGTCGATCTCGCCGCGCACGGGGCCGACTTCCTGCCAGTCGAGGTCGATCGCGACGGTCGCGTCGCTCGTGCGCGAGCCGCGGGAGCGGACGACGTCGCCGCGCCAGAGTTGATCGAGCGCGCCATTCCGGATGCGGGCATAGAGGCGGCAGTCCTTTCCACCCTTCCTCTCGCAGTTCTCGACCGCACTCCGCGCGATCGTGGCGTGATCGCAGCGCCCGCGGTCGCTCTGGCAGACAAGGACGTCCGCCCGGTCGCCCCTGTCGGTGACGGCGACGTATCGGATGTCGTCGACGCCTTTCCAGGCAGACTGCTCGCGCGAATCCTCCACGTTGTCCCGCACCATGTTCCAGATGTCGGGCTGCAGAACGAGCCGCCCTTCGCCGACGAGGGCCGGCGTGTCGAACCCCCGCCGCACCGGCCCGGGACGTTCGGCCAGCTGCAGCGGCACGGAGAGATTGCTCGACGCCCAAGGCACCTGCGCGCCTCCGGTCGCGCTCGAAACGTCGCGGATCGTTGCCTGCACGATCTCGTCGATCGACAGCGTCGACTTGCCGATCCAGTTGGCCAGCGCGCGCGTGAACGGGCTGTTCGCGCCATCGCCGTCCAGCGCCGCCCGGCCCGGCGCCGTCGCGTAAAGGAACAGGATCTGCGCACGGTTGGACAGGACCGGCGGCGGCACCGCCAGCCCCGGGGGCAGCGACCCGGCAACCCCGTCATTTCCTTCCAGCGCGAACGGATTGTTCCGGCAGGCGTCGAGCACGATGATCGTCCGCCGCGCACCGGAATCCTCGACGGCCCGCAGGATTTCGGTGACGCTCGTCAGTTCGCCCAGGAACTGGCCGTCGGCATCCGCCGCGCCCGGGAAATCGGTCGGAATGAGGTAGTTCTCTCCGGCCATCTGGACGCGTGCCCGGCATAGTAGATCACGCTGATCTCGGCGTCCTTCGCCTCCTCCGAGTACCTGGCGAGCATGGCGATGTCAGACGCCCTGCCGGAGTCCAGGGCCAGCTCGGTCGTGAACCCGGCCGCGCGCAGGGTTCGCGCCATCAGGGTCGCATCGTTGCGAGGGTTCACGAGCGGCTGGACCGATCCGTAGGCGCTGTTCCCGATGACGAGCGCCGTCTTTTTCCCGTTGCGCACCGGGCGCAGCCCCGCGGTGAGCAGCGCCGGATCGCCCGGCATCGCCGCGGCGGCCCGCCATTGCGGCTGGCCAGGGTCGCTCCGCTGCTCCACCTCCTCGCCACCGCCACAGCCGAGCACCCCCATGAGCATGGCAATCGGGGCGACCATGCGGGTAAAGCGAAGCAGAGTCGGGAGCTGTTGCAGGAACGCCGAGGCAGGCCCCGGCACGGGGTCCGACATTCCTTGTCGAAACACTATTGATTATCCCCCAGGACAGATAGAGGATTTCTATCGAATTTCTTCGTCTGCCGCAATATTCCAAAATCTGCCGCCAATTTCTGGTTGAATCATATTGAAATCAAATCATGCCCCACAACCGCTCGTTGCAGCCACGCTCTACTTCGGACGGGTTTCCGATGATTTTCTGAGCGAGCAGCGCTTCGACTCGGTCGACCGCCGCAACAACATCGTCAGCGATCTCGAAATACGAACGGAAGCGACGCTCGGCAAAGCCGTGCGCGATCATGTGATCGAACAGGGTCAGCAGAGGTTGCCAGTAGCCGCCGGTGTCGACCAGCACGATCGGCCGGGCGTGCAGGCCGAGCTGGCGCCAGGTCAGCACCTCGATCAGCTCGTCCAGCGTGCCGGTGCCGCCCGGCAGCGCGATCACGGCGTCAGAGCGGTCGAACATCAGCTTCTTGCGCTCGTGCATCGTCCCGACGACGAAATATTCGTCGAGATCGGACTTGCCGACCTCCCAGTCGACAAGATGCTGCGGGATGACGCCCAGTATTCGGCCGCCCGCCGTCTGCATGGCGCGGGCGGCTTCTCCCATCAGGCCGCGGTCGCCCGCGCCGTAGACCAGCCGATGCCCGCGCGCGGCCAGAACCGCGCCCAAACGGCGGGCCTCGTCGGTGAAGCGCGGGTCGGTCCCCGTGCGCGAGCCGCAGAAAAGGCAGAGGGAATAGTGCTGCGAATCCATGCGATTTCCGGAAATTCCTTTACCCGCGCCTCTCTACACGACAAGGATGAGGCGGGGTAGAGGAATGGGCGGCGCGTGGCCGAGAGGGCCAGCAGATGAGGATCGGGTTCGCCTGGGGCATCCTGGCAGGAGGCGTCGTCGTCGCGGCGCTGGGCTGGATGTTGTCGGGGATGCCCGGGATGCAGACGCCGACAGGAGAGCCAAAGGGGACGCCGACGCAGTCGGCGGTGGTCGAGCAGCCCTCCGGGCGGGTCGTCGCCGAGGTCGCGACGCCTCTGCCGGCCGCCCCCGCACCCGCCACAGAGACCGCGCGCGAGCCATCCGGCGCAGCGGCGGCCGGCTCCGGCGCGGGAGAGGCAGGGAGAGCCGAGGGCGAAGCGGCATCGCAAGGCGCGGCGACCGAGTTGGCGGGGAGTGCCACACCCGGCCCGGATGAGCTGGCCGCCGCGCCGGCGCGAAGCGGGGCAAGCTCCGGCGTCTCTGCAATCGCACCGACTGAAGGCAGCGCCGTTACCACAGTTGACGGAAACGACGCGGGCGGGGCAGTGGCCGAAGGGGTGGCGGAGGGCACGGCAGAGGCGCCGGGGTCCCGGTCCGGGCAGCTGGCAGCGCTGACGCCCGCCGAACTGTCGGCCGCGCCGGCTCCGCCCGCTGGCGCGCTGGGCGCACCCGGCCAGGCCAACGCACCGGCGACCGAGGCGACGCCGACCCCGCCCGCCGACCCGCTGGCACCGGGTTTCGACGTGGTCCGGGTCGATGCGTCGGGCCAGACCGTGATCGCAGGCAGGGCGCAGCCGGGTCAGGACGTCGAGGTCCTGCTCGACAGCAAGGTCGTCGACACCGTCCGCGCCGACGGCTCGGGCCGGTTCGTCTCGGTCATCACGGCCGACCTCTCGGGACAGGCGCGGCAACTCCAGTTGCGCGTCACCGTGCCAGTGGCGGAGGTCGCGGATACCGGACAGACCGGCCCAGCCGATACGGCCGAGACCGCGGGCGCTGCGGCGCCGCCAGCAGGGGAGGCTGCGGGGCAGCCCGCCCAAGCCGGGCCCGGCGCGGCCGTCGACGGGGCCGGCGGGGGCCTCCGGCGGAGAGACGGCCACGGCAGCCGGCAGCAGCGCTGGCGGCAGGGCCGACGCCGGCGATGCGGGGAGACCGGGGCGACGGCTTACCGGCGGGCTCGGGACGGCAGGCAGAGCCGCGCGCCGGGGCACGGGGCCGGCCCGCACGGCCCGAAATGGCGCTGGCCACGCGGGAAGGCGGTGCCCCGCAGGACACAGCGAGCGGTCCGGCACCGACGACTTCCGGGGCCGCTGCCAAGGGAACAGCTCACGGCGGCGAGACCGCGGACACGGCGTTGGGCGGAGCGACGGGCGGTGACAATCCGGCAGCCGGACGGGACGGGTCCGGCGCCGACGGCACGATCGCGAGCAGCGCAGCCACAGAAGGCACGACGTCGGCCGGCGAGAGCGGCACCGGACCATCGCCAGGCGGCGCATCGCCGGCGGGACCGGCGAGCGGCGCGCCTACCTCGGGCGCCACGGCTGGCGAGATGAGCACCAATGACACGGGCGGCAATATCGTGGTGTCCGAGGCCGCGCCGTCGATCGCCAGCCGGGCGCCCTCGCGACCGATTGTCGGCGCGGGGGCGAGCGGGACACGAGCGGGCGCCACGCCCACGCCAGCCCCTGCGGCGCCGGCTGGCGGGGCACCGGTCGGGGCTCAGCCCGGGGCGCAGGCCGCGCTGTCACCGACGCTCTCGAAAGGGGCGGACTCGGCGGCTACCGGGCCGGCGCCCGCTGAACCGGGCGCGCCGAGCCCGGCTCCGGCGGACGGCGCACGCTATGTGCTGAGCGCGCCGGTGCTGATCCTGCCGTCTGCGAAGGCCGACGACGCCCCTGCCCTCGTGCAGCCGAAATCGGGCGAGCTGGCGTTGCTGCAGCGCAGCGGTGACGCGAAAGACGCCGGGGACAACGGGCCCTCGGGCGTCGTGCTGGACCAGATCAGCTATGGCCAGGCAGGCGACGTGTCGCTGCGCGGTCGCGCCCGGCCGCGGCACGCCGTCCGCGTCTACGGCAACGGGCAGATGCTGGTGACGGCGCCGGTGCAGAACGGCGCCTGGGCGGTCTCGCTGCCGCGGGACCAGGTCGAGCGCCTGTCGCTGTTCCGAGTGGACGAGATCGGCCCGGCCGGCCAGGTGACCAGCCGCGTCGAGGCGCCCTTCCGCTACACCGGCGACAAGCCGCTGGTGCTGCGCGACCGCGAGGTCGTCGTACGCAAGGGCGACAACCTGTGGGAGATCGCCGAGCAGTATTACGGCGAGGGCATCCGCTACAGCCTGATCTATGGCGCCAACAGCGAATTGATCCGCGACCCCGACCTCATATATCCCGACCAGGTGTTCTCCGTTCCGGAGCTGGTCGAAGCGCGCTGACGACGTCTCGCGCCTGCCAGCCCCGCCCCTGCCGACGAGGTTCCGTTCATGCGCCGCGGCCGCCGACATACCGGGCCCGCCCCGGCCCAGCAGGCGTCCGCCGGCGGGGTCTCGGACCTGAGCATCCTGGCCCGGGCGCTGCCCGATTTGTGGCCAGCGGACAAGCCGGACCTGCGCTGGCGCGTCGTCGTCTCGGTACTGCTGCTGGTGCTGGCCAAGGGCGCGACCCTGCTGATCCCCTTTGTTTACCGCGAGGCGGTCGACAGCCTGACGCCCGGCCAGACGGCCATCGTCGCCGCGCCGGTGATGCTCGTCTTTGCCTACGGGGTGACGCGATTCCTGGGGACCGGGCTGCAGCAGCTGCGCGACATGGTCTTCGCCAAGGTTGGCCAACATGCCCTGCGCAACCTGGGGCTGCGGGTGTTCCGGCATGTCCACCGACTGTCGCTGGGTTATCACATCGGCCGCAAGACCGGGGCGCTGAGCCGGGTCATCGACCGCGGCATCAAGGCGATCGACTTCCTGCTGCGCTACCTGCTGTTCTCGATCGTGCCGCTGGGCATCGAGATGCTGGTCGTGGCAGGCATCTTCTGGGTCGAGTTCGGCGTCTGGTACGCCGTTACCCTGTTGGCAACGATTGTCGCGTATACTGTGTTCACCTTCAAGGTGACCGAGTGGCGGGTCTCGATCCGGAAGGAGATGAACGACCAGGACCAGGACGCCTTCCAGAAAGCCGTCGACAGCCTGCTGAACTACGAGACTGTCAAGTATTTCTCGGCCGAGGGGCGCGAGACGGAGCGCTATGACGGGGCAATGGCGGCCTACCAGACCGCCGCCGTGCGCACGCAGACGAGCCTGGCGCTGCTTAACGCCGGGCAGGCGCTGATCCTGACCGCGGCGACAGTGGCCGTCATGGTCATGGCGGCGCGCGAGGTCATGGCGGGGGGCATGAGCGTCGGCTCGTTCGTCATGGTCAACACCTTCATGATCCAGATCACCGTGCCGCTGAACTTCCTCGGCACCGTCTATCGCGAGATCCGCCAGTCGCTGGTCGACATGCGCGAGATGTACGCGCTGATGGCCGAGGGCGCAGAGGTGGTCGACCTGCCCGGCGCGGCGCCGCTGCAGGTGACCGAGGGCGCGGTGCGCTTCGAGGGCGTCGAGTTCGGCTATGGCCCCGAGCGGGCAATTCTGCGCGGCGTCTCCTTCGCCATCCCGCCGGGGCGGACGGTCGCGGTGGTCGGCCCGTCGGGTGCCGGCAAGTCGACGATCGCGCGGCTGCTGTTCCGATTCTACGATGTCACTGGCGGGTCTGTTTCCATTGACAATCAAGATGTTAGGGGAGTGACCCAGGAGTCGCTGAGGCGGGCCATCGGGGTCGTGCCGCAGGACACAGTGCTGTTCAACGACACCATCGGCTACAACATCGCCTATGGCCGCGACGGGGCCACGGACGAGGACGTGGTGGCGGCGGCGCGGGCGGCGCGCATCCACGACTTCATCCAGAGCCTGCCGGACGGCTATGACACCGTGGTCGGCGAGCGCGGGCTGAAGCTGTCGGGCGGCGAGAAGCAGCGCGTGGCGATCGCCCGGACAGTCCTCAAGAACCCGCCGATCCTGATCCTCGACGAGGCGACATCGGCGCTGGACACGACGACCGAGGCCGAGATCCAGGCCGAGCTGCGCCGCCTCGGGCGCGGCCGGACGGTGCTGATGATCGCGCACCGGCTGTCGACGGTGGTGGACGCCGACGAGATCGTCGTGCTCGAGGACGGGCGGGTCGCCGAGCGCGGCAGCCACGAGCGGCTGCTGGCGCTGGGCGGGCGGTACGCGCTGCTGTGGAACCGGCAGGCGGCGGAAGAGGCGGCATAGGCGCCTTTGCCGGAGGCCGGTCCCGGCCTTTCCGGCGTTGCATCGACTTCGGCAATCCATTCGGCAATCTGTTTTGTAACGATCGTTGCGTAATTTGTTGTTAATATCAGGTTGCGGTAGCGCCAACTCGCGAAGGGGATTCCCACGGCCGCAGATCTCTGACTCACTGTCCAAAACGGCAGGGGGCAGGCATGGGACGGGCGCTGACGCTTCGGGAAGACTTCAGTGCGGCGCATCTGAAGCGGCTGGCGCGGGCGAGCCGAGACGCGGGTCAGACGCGTCGGCTTCTGGCGCTGGCCGTCATTTATGACGGAGGGAGCCGGGCCGAGGCGGCCGAGACCGGCGGGGTCGGCCGACAGATCGTCCGGGACTGGGTGGTCCGCTTCAACGCCGAGGGGCCGGACGGGCTCGTGAGCCGCAAGCCGCCGGGCAATCCCTCGAAGCTCAGCGCTGCGCAGCGGGCCGAGCTCGTGCGCATCGTCGAGCGCGGCCCGATCCCGGCGGTGGACAACGTGGTGCGGTGGCGGCTGATCGATCTCGCCGCCTGGGTGTGGGACGAGTTCGGCATCTCGGTGAGCGAGGCGACGCTCAGCCGGGAACTCACGGCGCTCGGCTACTCGAAGCTGTCGGCCCGGCCGCGCCATCATGCGCAGAACGAGGAGCAGATCGCCGCTTTTAAAAAGACTTTCCCGCCCGCCTGGCGGAGGTCCGCGACACGCTCGCGCCCGGCACCGGGATAGAACTGTGGTTCGCCGACGAAGCCCGGGTGGGGCAGAAGAACAAAATCACCCGCCGATGGGCGAAGCGCGGCACGCGCCCCTCCGCCCCGCACGACCAGCGCACGCAATCCGCCTACATCTTCGGGGCGATCTGCCCGAGGAAGGGCAAGGGCGCCGGCCTCGTCATGCCCCGGTGCGACACGCAGGCGATGACCATCCACCTCGCCGAGATCAGCGCCGCCGTCGAGCCGGGCGCTCACGCCGTGCTCATCCTGGACCGGGCCGGCTGGCATATCTCGAAGGCGCTCGTCGTCCCGGACAACATCACCCTCATGCCGTTGCCGCCGCGATCTCCCGAACTGAACCCGGTCGAGAACGTCTGGCAGTACATCCGCGACAACTGGCTCTCGAACCGGGTCTTCGACAGCTACGACGATATCGTCGCGCTCAGCTGCGAGGCATGGAACCGGCTTATCGACCGCCCTTGGAAGATCATGACCATCGGCCTCCGCGACTGGGCTCATGGGTCATGATCACCGCAAGCTGGTATAATGCGATGAATTTCCTCATCGATGAAGTCTTGCAAGAGAATCGTCCCTCCGGCATGGGCAGGCTGCACGGGCAAAGGGGGAGTCGGCACGGTTCGGCGAGGAATCTCGCCGAACTGTTCGGGGGCTTCGCAGCTGCTTGCAAGGCGCGGGATGTGCCCGGCGCCGGCCCGCATGTCTGCTATCTTCGCAGGCGGGAGTGGCGTCAGGCGGCGGCGCGCTTGCCGCTGAGCATGGCGCCGCCCGAGAGCAGGAACGGCATCCGCCGGATGACGGCGGCGACGACGGGGCGGCCGGTGTCGGAGGTCGAGAGCCGGGCGAAGGCGGCGGCGGCCAGGATGCGCGGGGCGAGCCGCCGGCGCGTCGCGGCGGCGTAGCGGCGGCCGGCCAGGGCGCGGGCGGGCGGAGACAGGGTGTCGAGCTCGAGCAGCGCCTCGGCCAGCAGGCGGCCGGATTGCAGCGCCATGCCGATGCCCTCGGCGACGATCGGGTGCGCCTCCATCGCGGCGTTGCCGGCGCGGAAGATGCCGGCGGCGTAGCGCGGCCGGATGCCCGGGCGGATCGGGCCGGCGGAAAGCCAGCCGTCCAGCACCTCGGCGCCGGCCAGCGCGCGGGCGGCGCCTTCGCAGGAGGCGCGGATGTGCGCCAGAACGATCTCGGCGGCGGGGCGGCCGGGGTCCTCGGCCCGCAGGCTGTCGAGCCTGTCGCGGCGGATGCAGCACGAGAGCGAGATGCGCCCGGCATCGGCGGTGACGAGCCCGCCATAGCCGCCCGGAAAGGACAGGAGCGGCATCAGCTCGGGGTCGAGCGTGCCGCCCGTGAAATGCGCCTTGAAGCCCAGCAGCGCGTCGCCACGCGTCATCTTCGGCGGCTGGGTCGGCAGCGGCCCCGGCTGCCACGAGCCGTGCGCGGCGATGATGACGGGGGCACGGAGCGTGCGCTCGCCGTCGGGGGTGGCGATGTGGACTGTGTGGTCTCCGCCGCCGTCTCCGCCGTCACGCCCGCCGCCTGTGCCGTCAGGCTCGATGGCGGTGGCGCGGCAGGGTTGCAGGATCTCGGCGCCGGCGGCGCGGGCCGTCTCGAGCAGCAGCGTGTCGAGCGTCTCGCGGCCGAGCGCCCGGCCGAAGGCGTTGCGGCCGGGCAGCGGCGCCGAGACGCTGGCCTCGCCGCAGAACAGCGCGACGCGGCGGATCTCGGGACCGGCGGCCTGCTGCCACGCGGCGTCGATGCCGAGGCGCTGCAGCAGCTCGATGTTCGTCGCGGTCAGGAACTCGCCGCAGACCTTGCGGCGCGGGAAGGCAGCGCGCTCGACGAGCGTGACGGAGAGCCCGCCACGCGCCAGCAGGATGGCGGCCGTGGCGCCGGCCGGGCCGCCGCCGATGATGACGGCGTCAGGCATCGGCACCCGTCCCGGAACCGGTCCCGGCACCGGTATCTGCGGCATCGATCCGGCGGGCGACGAAGGCGTGCGTGAAGGGCGCCGCGCGGCGCTCCTCGCAGGCCCAGCCGAAGCCGGGCGCGCCGCCGCCGGCCAGAGGCGGGTCAGCTCGGTTCCGGCGAAGCCGGCGCGGACGCTGGCCGGCGCGTCGTGCCGCGTCACCGCGTTGGCGCCGATCAGGCCGAGCAGGCGGCTGCCGGCGAGCGACAGCCGGTCGCGGCGCGGCTCGGTGGCGACGAAGACCGGCGCAAGGCGCGCGGCGCCGGCCAGCAGGCCGGGCAGCTCGGCATCGAAATGGTGCAGGAAGAGGTTGGCGAGGACGGCGTCGAACCGCTGCCCGGACGTGCCGTCGAGCCAGTCGAACACGTCCGCGGCGACGGTCTCGACACGCCAGCCGAGCGCCGCGAAGCCGGCGCGGATGCGGGGCGGCGCGAGGTCGTGGCGGTCGAGCAGGACCATCGTCACGCCCGGCCAGTGCGGCGCCAGGCGCCGGGCGAGCGCCAGCGAGGTCACGCCGTCCCCTGCCCCGAGCTCGACGATCCGCCGCGGCGGCTGCCGCAGATGCCGCCGCAGCAGCGCCGCGGCGAGGCGCGGCTGCGCCATCAGCCTGTTGATCTGGCGCAGGTCGCGGCGCGAGCCGATGGCGCCCGGGTCGTCAGGCGGCAGCAGGTCCAGCCGCTCGGGGACGAGATGTCGCGCGGCGAGGCTCATCCCGCGCAGCGCCCTTGGGTGCCGCGAACTGGCGGACGCGCCGGCGGCCGGACGCCCCCCGCTGCGACCGGCCGGCGCGCAGCGCACGGGGCGGTGCAGGTGGGCGGGGGCGGGGCCTGGTCGGAAGGACGGCGGCGCCGCAAGGCGCCGGTGGTCGCCCGAGCGCATCCGCAGGATGCGGCGCCGCGCGGACCGGTGGCCCGTGGGCGGGGACGAGCGCGCGGGGCCGGCCCGCCGGAGCCGGCGGTCTGCGGTGGCGGGGCGCGGGGGCTGAAGCGGCGCCGCCACCCGTCCCGGCGTCCTCACCGCCTCGACCCGCCGGAGGGGGAGGGCCGGGAGGGGACGGCAAGACACCTCACGGGGGCGGCGTACCGGCCGGGCGCGGCGATCGCGGGGCGCGGGCGCCGCGCGCGTCACGCGGCCTCGGCGGCGCGGGAGAAGGTGAAGGTCTCGGCGACGATGCCAGGCCCGAAGGCCATGCCGCAGCCGGCCGGCGTCGGCGCGGACTCGGCCATCAGCGCCTCGAGGACGAACATGATCGTCGCCGAGCTCATGTTGCCGTAGCGGCGCAGCACCTCGCGCGCCGGGCGGAGCGGCGCCTCGCCGAGCTCGAGCGCCGCCTCGACGCCGTCGAGGATCGAGCGGCCGCCGGGGTGGACGGCCCACATGCCGATCTCGGCGGCCGGGCGGCCGAGGATCTCGTCGCGGCCGTAGCGGAGCGCCGTCTGCACGGCGGCGGGCACATGGCCCGAGAGCACCATCTCGAAGCCGTGGTCGCGCACCGACCAGGTCATCAGCGCCTCGGTGTCGGGCGCGAGCATGGCGTGGAAGCTGTCGAGGCGCAGCCCGACCGGGTCGGCCGTGACCAGCGAGGCGGCGCAGCCGTCGCCCCAGAGGTAGAAGGTCAGCAGCTCCTCGATCGACGCGGTCTCGCGCAGGTGCAGCGTGCAGAGCTCGATGTTGATGACGAGCACGCGGGCCGTGCGCTCTGAGCGCACGATGTGGCGGGCGAGCTTCAGCGCGTTGACGGCGGCGTAGCAGCCCATGAAGCCGATGACGGTGCGCTCGACGTCGGGGCGCAGCCCGCAGCGGCGCTGGACGGCGAGGTCGATGCCGGGCGCGAAGAAGCCGGTGCACGAGGTGACGATCAGGTGCGTGACGTCCGCGACCCCGGCGCCGAGGCCGAGGCGCGCGACGGCGCGCTCGGCCAGGTCGGGGGCGTGCTCCTCGTAGAGCCCCATGCGCGCGGCGGTGCCGGGGAAGGCGCCGCGGCGGAACAGGCCGGCATGGTCGACGCTGTCGGCATCGTCGCCGTCGGCAGGGCGGAAGCAGCAATAGCGCCGCTCGATGCCGCCCTTGCCGGCCATGCGCGCGAAAAGCCGTTGCGCGCGCGGGCTTTCCGCGAGCTGGCCCTGCGCGTAGCGGACGAAGAAGTCGTGAACCTCATGCTCCGGAACGGCCGTCGCCACCCGGTTCAGATATGCGTCTTGCAAGGGTGGCGTCTCCGCTCGGCCGTTCACGACCGGCCGTCATGGTTCATGCGGGGCGTCGTGCGCGATCCGCACGGTCGTGGCGAGCGGGCCCTTGTCGCCCATCTCTTCCTCGAAGTAAACGCGCGTGCCGATCTTCATCTCCCTGAAGGCGTGGTGCTTCACCTTCTTTTGACTGAAGAAGACCTCGTGGCCGGAGGGCGTGACGATGAAGCCGAAGCCGTCCTCGGGCATGATGCGCGCGACCTGGCCGATCTGCTCGGTGCCGAGCTCGTGCGACTTGACCCTGCCCTCCATCTGGCGGACCTCGTCCTGCAACTGGCGGCGCGCCACGGCGAAGGCGCCCTCGATGGCGCTGTAGATGTCGTCCTCGGGTCGCCCGGGATGCGGGTTGTTCGAGGCTGCGACCTCGCGCCCGCCGGGCAGCACCAGATGAATGCTTGCGCGCCAGAGATAGCCCTTGTGGTGCTCCTTCGGCGGCGGGCTGAGCGTGACGCGGGCCGAGGTGATGCGGCCGAAGAACTTCTCGAGGTCGTCGAGCTCGGCCAGCACGCGCTGGCGCGCGGCGTCGGAGGTGTCCATGTGCTCGAAGACGATCTGCGGCGCGGTTTCCATGCTGCTCACTCCCTCCCGGGCTGGCCGGGATCTGGTCATTCGGTGCGGGCGTCGGCCGGCGGTGCGGCGGAAGGCTCGCGGCGGGTGAGGGATCGTGCGGTCGGGCATCCCCTGCCGCCCAGGGAATGAAACGATGGGGTCGCGGCCCGGGTTCCCCGCGCGCCGGGTGCGGCACGGGGCAGCGGCGGGGGCGGGCGGGAACCCGTGCGGGCGGGGGTTGGCTTCCGGCGCGGGATCGGCGAAAGCCTGCGGGCATGGACCCATGCATGACACCCGCCGCCCGCCTGGCCGAGATGGTCCTGCGGCGCGAGATCTCGCCCGTCGAGCTGGTCGAGGCCAGCCTGAGCCGGATCGAGGCGGTGCAGCCCGTCAACAACCCGTTCGCGCTGGTGCTGGCCGACGAGGCGCGCGAGGCCGCCCGCGCGGCCGAGGCAGCGCTGATGCGCGGCGATGCGACGGGGCCGCTGCACGGGCTGCCGGTGGCGTTCAAGGACTTCACGCCGACGAAAGGGCACCGGACGACGCGCGGCAGCGTCGCCTTCGCCGAGTGGGTGCCGGACTTCGACCCCGTCATCGTGCGGCGGTTCAAGGCGGCCGGCGCCATCATCGTCGGCAAGACGACGACGCCGGAGTTCGCCCATGCGGGCCACACGCGCTCGCCGCTGTTCGGCGCGACGACGAACCCGTGGGACCCGACGAAGAGCGCCGGCGGCTCGTCGGGCGGCTCCGGGGTCGCGGTGACGACGGGCTGCGTCGCGCTGGCCGAGGGCACCGACATGGGCGGCTCGGTCCGCATCCCGGCGGCGCTCTGCGGCTGCGTCGGGCTGAAGCCGTCGCTGGGGCGGATCCCGATGGACATCCTGCCGACCGTTTTCGACGACATGAGCCATTTCGGACCGCTGGCGCGCACGGTCGAGGACGCGGCGCTGTTCCTGAGCGTCGCCGAGGGGCCGGACCCGGCGGATATCTCTTCGCAGCGGGTGCCGATGCCGCTGCCCGGGCGGCTGGACGGCGACGTGCGCGGCCTGCGCATCGCGCTGAGCGTGGACCAGGGGTTCATGGCGGTCGATCCCGAGGTGACGGCGAACCTGGAGGCGGTGGCCGAGGTGCTGCGCGATGCGGGCGCCGAGGTGCGGCCGGTCGCACTGCCCTGGACGCCCGAGCTGACGGACGCCTGGTACGCCTGGTGGGGCGTCGTGCAGGCGGCGGCGTTCGGCGACGTGCTGCCGGAATTCCGCGACCGCATGGACCCGGAGGTCGTCCGGCTGATCGAGGCCGGGCAGCGGCTGGACGCCGTCAGCCTTGCGCGGATCGACCAGCTGCGGACGCGGCAGTGGCACCAGCTCGCCGCGGTCTTCGCGGAGCACGACGCGCTGATCTGCCCGACCATGGCGCAGGCGGCGCCGGACAAGGATGCGCCCTCGAGCGAATTCTCGCGGGTCGACGCCGAGGGGCGGCTGCACGGGCTGGACATGACCTCGGTGCTGAACATGGTGGCGCAATGCCCTGCCCTGTCGGTGCCCTCGGGCATGACGGCGGCGGGGCTGCCGACGGCGGTGCAGATCGTGGCGAACCGCTTCGACGACGGTATGGCGCTGCGGATCGGTGCGGCGATCGAGAATGGCACGGCCCTGGCTGGGGTGGTCGCCGGACCGCCTGCGGCCGGCGTAGGGTCCCGCCCGCCCGACTGCCCCAACTCCGCCCTCCTCGGCAGAGCCGTCAATCGGCAGAACGAGGCGAACGCCGGTTTCGAGCCCTTTCTGGACATCGATGGGATGAGGTGAATGCCCGGCAGGGCGCAAGGATATCCGCTTGTGAGATGGTCGGGACGAAGAGCATCGCTCAGCTCACCTTCATGATCGCCTTGATCGACGCGGCGCTCGTCGACTAATGTGCTGTTGGGCGTCTCTCCGCAAATCGCTATTGCCCGAACCGGTCAGTGAGCCGCGAGCTGGACATGGAACATTTCAGTTCGTCTTCGCTTCGCATTGAACTTCTGTTTGTTGGCGTCCAGTTCGTCCTTGTTCTGGGCGTTTTTTTCTACTCGGACTTGGGTTCGCTGATCCTGCCCGCGTTCCGGCAGTCTCCGCCTCGGATTGGGCCATCGTTCCCATTAGCATCGCGTTCGTTGCGGTCTGCTATTCACTCGGATCAGTGATAGACGCTCTTGCGGCAATTGTGAAATCCGGCTTGGAAAGCACGAAGTGGTTTTCTGTTCCAAGTGATCGGGAGATTGTTGCCGCTCTAAGGCTAGGGACTGAGCACGAGGAGCTCTATAGCAAAATCTTCCTCTCCGATTTCGATCAAAGGCTTCTGCGCGCAACGGGCCTGAATGCATGTCTTCTCGGTGCAGGATGCTTTTACAACTCTTGGTGTATGGCAGGCGCAATCATAACACTTGTTGGACTTCTGGCCCTCATTTCGTGGGGTCGGCGACTTGACCGTACGCTCCGACGCCTGAGAGCGCTTGTTCAGGCTCAAGATTAGCTACACCCACAGTGGTTCACGTCGCCACCGAGCATAAGTCTTGTTTCGGCATCATAAATGGCCGCTTTGTCCGCACAACCAGACCTTCCTCTGGTCTGGCCAATGTCCGCAAAGCCAAGGGAGGGCTCATCGTCACCGGCCGCTGACAGTGCCTGACCTATGCAGGCACCGTCAGCGACTGCATCGCCTGCGCGGCGATCTCGAACGAGCGCAGGCGCGCTGCGTGGTCGTGGATCTGGCCGGCGAGGATGACCTCGTCGGGGCGGTAGCGTTCGATGAAGCCCTGCAGCGCCGCGCGCACGGTCTCGGGCGAGCCGACCGCCGAGCACGCCATCGCCTGCTCGACCATCGCCAGCATCGCCGGGTCGAGATGGTCCTCGATGCGATCGACGGGGCGCGGCAGGCGGCCGGGGCGGCCGGTGCGCAGGTTGGCGAAGGCGAGCTGATTTGAGGTCTTCAGGCGGCGGCCCTCGGCGTCCGTGTCGGCGGCATAGGCGTTGAGCGCAAGCATGAAATACGGGCGCTCGAGGTGCTCGGAGGGCTGGAAGGTCTGGCGGTAGACCTCGACAGCCTGGTCGAGCGCCGCCGGGGCGAAGTGCGAGGCGAAGGCGTAGGGGAGGCCCAGATGCGCCGCCAGCTGCGCCCCGTAGAGGCTGGAGCCGAGAATCCAGACGGGAACGCGCGTGCCTTCGCCCGGGTTGGCGCGGACGCGCGCATCCGGGCGCGCCGGGCCGAGATAATTCATCAGCTCGACGACGTCGGCGGGAAAGTTGTCGCCGCTGTCCATGCCGCGCCGGAGCGCGCGGGCAGTCGCCATGTCGGTGCCGGGCGCGCGTCCGAGGCCCAAGTCTATGCGGTCGGGAAACAGCGTCGCCAGCGTGCCGAACTGCTCGGCGATGACCAGCGGCGCGTGGTTCGGCAGCATGACGCCGCCGGCGCCGACGCGCATCGTGCGGGTCGCCACCGCGACGCGGCCGATGATGACGGCGGTCGCGGCGCTGGCGATGCCGGGCATGTTGTGGTGCTCGGCCAGCCAGAGGCGGTTGAAGCCCAGGCGCTCGGCGTGCTGCGCGAGGTCGATGCTGTTGTTCAGCGCGTCGGTGGGCGTCGAGCCCTCGGGGATCGGCGCGAGGTCGAGCAGAGAATAGGGGGGCATGGTCCGTCCGTGCTGCAGGCCTGGCGGCATGAAGGTCGGTCGCCGCCTCTCTCCGAGCAATCTAGGCGGACTGGCGGGCAGCGGCAACCTGGGCGCGGGCTGCGTTGGGGCGCCCACCCGGGCATCGCGGATCGAACCACCGGGCGGTGATCGTGCGGCGGTTCCACGTCGCTGCGCAACCACCCCGCCGGCCGGCGGCGCGGGTCCGGTGCCCGTCAGTCGGGCGGTCGGGCGGTCAGCCGGCCCGGTCGCGCCGCGGTCGGTTGGCCTCGGCCGGGCGGAGGCGGGTGCGCAAGGCGGGGACGTCGCGCAGGTAGGGCAGCCTTTCGCGGCACGCCGCGAAGGGCGCCATGCTGACCTCTGCGGTCAGCAGCTCCTCGCCGGCGCCGGCGCGGGCGACGGGGGCGCCTCGAAAAACCTCCACAGATCGCTGGTTTCGTGGTTCTCTTGTCTCGGAGGAGATGTGGAGGCGCGGATGCGTGGACAGTCGGGGTTCTGGGACATTGACGAGCGCTATGTGCGGCTGAGTGAGGCCGGCGATCCGCTGGAGAAGCTCACCGCGCTGGTGCCGTGGGAGGTGTTCCGCAAGCCGCTGGGGAAGGCGCTGAAGCGCTCGGACGGTGCAAAGGGCGGCAGGCCGCCCTACGACGCCGTGCTGATGTTCAAGGTGCTGGTCCTGCAGGCGCTCTGCAATCTCTCGGACGATCAGGCCGAATTCCAGATTCAGGATCGGCTGTCCTTCATGCGCTTCCTGGACCTTGGGTTGGCCGATCGGGTTCCGGATGCCAAGACGATCTGGCTGTTCCGCGAGCACCTGGCGCAGGCGGGCGCGATCAAGACGCTCTTCGCCAGCTTCGACAAGCATCTCGCCGAGGCGGGCTATCTCGCCATGGGCGGGCAGATCGTCGACGCGACGATCGTCGCCGCGCCGAGGCAGAGGCACACCGACGAGGAGAAGGCCGCGATCAAGGCCGGCGAGGTGCCGGAGGAGTGGAAAGCCAGGCCGGCCAGGCTGAGGCAGAAGGACCGGGATGCGTGCTGGACGGTGAAGTTCTCCAAGGCGAAGCCGGCAGTGCCGGGCAGGCCGCAGCAGGTGGACATCGCGGTGCCGACCTTCGGCTACAAGAACCACGCCGCCATCGACCGCCTGCACGGCTTCATCCGCGGCTGGTCGGTGACGAGCGCCGCTTCCTATGACGGGGCGCAGCTGGACATCCGCAAGAACTCCATGAACTGAGCAGTTCGACGCGCGTCGAGCGGTTTTTCGGCGTGGTTCATGCGGGATTGGCATGATCCAGAGAGATCCGGATGGGCTGCTGGAGCAATTTCGGACGGACTCACCCCATGGCGCGCCGACGCTCGTGGAAGACCAGGCGGTCGAAGTTGTAGGCGATGTTCGCCAGCGTCAGTTTCGCCTCGGCGCGGGCCAGGCCGATTGTGCGGATGAAGAGGCCGAAGCGGGTCTTCTGGTGGGCGAAGACGTGCTCGACGGCCACGCGGATCGAGGACTTCTTGGCATTGGCCCGCGCGATGTGGCGGGGCATCGGCTTGCCCGCCGGCTTGCGGTGGTGGATGCGGCTGGTCAGCATCCTAGCTGCCAGCCACCTCTCGTTCGTCCGGCTGCGATACGCGCTGTCCGCCCAGATCTCGGAGCCCGTGTTCTCCGGGCTCACGAGGCGCCGGAGCTGCCGGCCATCGGCCGCTGACGCCGCGGTCACCATGCTCTCACGGATGAAGCCGAAGCGCCGGTCGATGGAGATGTGGCTCTTGTAGCCGAACACCGGCACCGCGATCATCGGCAACGGCGTGCCATCCGGGCGATAGCGCACCTTCCCGCCGACCTTCAGTGTCCAGCGGGCATCGACGTCTTTCTGCGCCGCCTTGTTCGGCTCGTCCGGCCAGATCTCGCGGGCCGTCCTGCCCGCATTGATCGCCGCCTTCTCGCCCTCGGTGTTGCGCTGCTTCGGGGCCGGCACCAGGCTCGCATCGACGATCTGGCCGGCCATCGGGATGTATCCCTTCTTCTGCAGCTGCCAGTCGAAGGCCTTCATCACCCGCTTGAGAGTGCCCGTCTCCGTCAGCCGGTTGCGAAAGTGCCGGATGGTGTTCTCGTCCGGCGTCGGCGCGCCGAGATCGAAGCCGAGAAACCGCATCCACGAAAGCCGGTCGCGGATCATGAACTCCATCCGCGCGTCCGAGAGGTTGTGCTGTGCCTGAAGGATCAGCGCCTTGAACATCGAGACCGGGTCGAAGGGCGGGCGACCGCCCCTGGAGCCGTCGCCATAGCCGAGACCCTCGACCAGCCAGCCCCGGAAGTGCTCGAAGTCCACCGTCGCCTCCAGCACCTCGAGCGGATCGCCATGCCGGCTCAGCCGCTCCAGATGCTCCGTAAGCCCGAACAGTCCCGCCTGCCGCATGATGCCCCCCGATCCGATCGCCGGAGTGAATCACATCGGCGCTCAAGCCGGTAGGTTCTTGCGGGTGTCCAGATAGCGCGTACCGCCCTCGTGGCCGGTATGGTTCGAGTAGAGCAGCCAGACGCCGTTCTCGAACGCCCGCGTCGGGATCATGCGGTGGGCGACGGACCACCACGCATCACCGAGCGCGGTCGGCACGGCGATGGCCTGCGCGCCGGCCTCGGCAGCGGCGCGGACGGCCTCGGGGAACTCGACCTCGTAGCAGATGAGGATGGCAATGCGGATGCCGCGGCAGTCGAAGGCGACCAGACCCTCGCCTGTCGAGAAATAGGTCGCCTCGAAGCCGGGCGGCAGGACGGTCTTGCGATGCGTGGCGACGGCCGTGCCGGTGGCGCCGACGATGCCGGCGGCGTTGTAGAGCCGGTCGCCGGCGCGCTCGGCATAGCCGTAGACGATCGCGCATGCCGCCTCGCGCGCGACCGCGGCGAGGCTGCGGGCCGAGGGGCCGCCGGCCGCCTCGGCGCCGTCGCGGACGGCGTCGCCGATGTCGTAGCCGGTGGGGAAGAGCTCGGGGCAGACGACGAGGTCGAGGGCCCTGCCCTTCAGCGCGGTGGCGAGGCGGTCGATGCGCTCGGTCGGCGTGCCGCCGGTCGCCGGCTGGAAGACGCCCGCGCGGATGATGGCGCTGTCGCCGGCTGTCACGCGCGCACCGTGTCGAAGGGCATGGCCGGGGTCTTCGTCAGCACCTCGGCGCCGCTGTCGGCCAGCAGCACAGCATTGGAGAGGAAGAAGTCGCCGCGGCCGCACCCCATCAGCCAGGACATGACGTGAAAGCTCATGCCGGCGCGGATCTCGAGGTCGCTGTCGTGGCGCAGCCCCGTGACGGTGTTGCCGCCGGTCCAGGAGGGCGGGAAGGCGATGCCGACGGCATAGCCGCAGTGGTGCCGGCGGTAGTGCGACAGGCCGGCGGCGTCGACGACGCCCTGCCAGGCGGCGTAGACCTCGCGCGCCAGCGCGCCGGGGCGGAGCGCGGCGATCACCGCGTCGAACGCCTCGGCGGCGATCGCGGCGACCTCGCGGTCCCCGGCCGGCGGCTCGCCGATATGCACGTAGCGGCCGTTCGGCGTGTTGTAGCGGCCGACGCAGCCGGCGATCTCCAGCACCAGCACGTCGCCCCGGGCCAGGCGACCGTCGCCCCAGGTGGTGTGCTCCTCGTTGAGGCGCGCCTTCGGGCGGATGAAGGGGCCGAAGCCGGGCGGCTCGCCGCCGGCGCGGGTCATAGCGGCGAGGCACTCGGCGGCGACCTCGCGTTCCTCGGCGCCGTCGCGCGCGGCGGCGACGGCGGCCGCGGTGCCGGCATCGGTCGCGACGGCGGCAAGGCGGATCAGAACCTGCTCCTCGGGGCTTTTGACGTGGCGGATCAGGTCGACCATGCCGGTGACGTCCTGCCAGTGCGCGGCGTGGCCGGCCTTCAGCGCCTCGGCCGAGCCGTGGCTGAGGCCGCTGGACCACATCTCGATGCCGACATGCGCGTTGGCGAGGCCGAGATCGCCCAGCGCCTGCGCCGCGACGCGCGCCGCCGTGTCGCTGTCGGCGTGGCCGCGAAAATCGGCGTTGCGCACCATGTTGGCGATCGAGACCCGCTCCATGGCACGCGTGACCAGCACCGGGCGGCGGTCGAGGGGCACGATCAGCATGTGCGGCGCGAAGTAGCCCCAGTGGTCGAGCCCGGTCAGGTAAAAGATGTTCTCGGGCGTGCTGAGAAGGAGAGCGTCGAGGCCGCGCGCCTCGGCGGCGGCGCGGACGGTGCCGAGCCGGCGGTCGAGCTCGGCGTCGCTGAAGGGGTTGCAGTGCATGGCTGCCGGGTTCTCCGCGAAGGCCGTCGCCCCGGGGCACGACGCCGCGGGATCAGGCGCACGAGAGTCGTGGACCGCCGCGCGGGGCGGCGGCCCGCATGTCGGCGGCGCCGGGCACTACCCCGGCGCGGGCCTGTCGCAGGCTGGCGCCCGGCGGCGCGTCAGCGGTTCTCGCAGGCGTACTTCGTCGATGCCTCGGCGCCCGGGAGCTGGGCTTTCGTGTAGCCGTACTCCTCGACGGCCTTCATCATCTCGTCCGAGCCGAGGTATTTCGCCAGCGCCTCGTCGAAGGCGTCGCGGAAGGCGTCGTCGTCCGGGCGGAAGGCTATGCCGACCCAGTTGAAGGTCCATTCCGGCAGCGCCGCCGGATCGGTCACCTCGACCGCGCCACCGGATTCCTTGGCCAGGTTCTGCGCGGTGAAGAAGGTCAGCGCGCCGGCGTCGGCGCGGCCGGCGCGGACGGCGGCCAGGATCTCGGTCGGGCCGGGGACGGTCATGATGTTGGCCTCGGGCACGCCTTCCTTCTTGGCCGCCTCGACGGTGTTGTAGCCGGCTCCGGTGACCATGACGGCGCCCTTGTCGGCGAGGTCCTTGTAGTTCGTGATGCCCTTCTCGTTGCCGGTCGGGACGATGAAGGCGTCGCCGAAGACGCCGATCGGGTTCGAGAAGTCGACGTTCTCGCAGCGCGTGCCGATGATGTACATGCCGCCGGTGATCATGTCGAAGCGGTCCGCCTTCAGGCCCGGGATCAGGCCGCCCCAGTCGGTGACGACGGGCTCGATGTTGTCGATGCCCATCTGGTGCAGCACGCCCAGCGCGATGGCGTTGACGAACCCCTTTGGCACGTTGCCGTCGCCCGGATAGGCCCAGGGCACCTCGTTGGCGAAGCCGATGCGGACCGGCTCGCCGGCGCGGGCGCGCTCGAGCAGGCCCTCGGCGCTGGCGGTGGCGGCCGCGCCGATCACGGCGGCGGCTGCCAGAAGCGAGACGATGGTGCGGTGCATGGCGGTCCTCTCCTGCTTGGGGGTTGATCTTGTATACATCATCCGGCGAGTCTTCCGTTGCGTCAAGCCAGATTCGCGGCCATTCTGCGTCTGACGGGGGCTGATTGCCGGTTCCCGAAGCACGGATGTGTACAACTGTGGACAGCAACGGGTTTTCGGCGTCGAGCGCGCGCCCGGCGCGACGCAACGCGGGGGGCGAGGCGCCGGGGCGGCACGACCGCATCTACGAGACGCTGCGTACGCGCATCTCGCTGCTGGACCACGCGCCGGGCGAATGGCTGTCGGAGGAGGCGCTGGCCGAGGAGTTCGGCGTCAGCCGCACACCGATCCGCCGCGTGCTCGGCCGGCTCGAGGCGGAGGGGCTGCTGCGCTCGGTGAAGGGCGTCGGCACGCTGGTCACCGAACTCGACTTCAAGGCGTTGTCAGAAGTCTACCGGCTGCGGCTGGAGCTGTCGGCGCTGGTTGGCCGCCTCGATCCCGTGCCGGGTCCCGAGGCGGCGCTGGCGCGGCTGCACGCCATCCTGGCCGAGGCGCGCCTGCTGGGCGACGCGCCCGAGACGCGCCGCTTTGCCCAGGTCAACATCGACTTCTTCCATGCCGTCATGGAGCTGACGTCGAACGCGCCGCTGCGCGAGATCGAGGAGCGTCTGTACTATCTCACGACGCGGATCTGGATACACTCGCTGGATCACGCGGACCTGGCGGAGGAGGCGGCGGCCTTCCGGCGCGAGCTGGCCGATGTCATCGCCGCCGTCGAGCTGGGCGACCTCGCCTCGGTCGGGCTGATCCGGCGGTCGCACATCTCGATGAGCTTCCACCGGCTGCGCCGGAAGATGGCGGCGACATGAGGGGCGGGCGCATGATGGGCGGGCGCATTACGGCGGGACGCATCGCGGGCGGGCGCCGGAACGGCCCGGCCCCGGGAGGACGCGATGTCCTATCCTGACTACCTCGCACAGTACGGCCCGCAGTTCCTGCACGGCGCGATGATCACGGCCGCGCAGACCGTGCTGGCCTCGGCGCTGGCCATCGCCATCGCCATCGCGATGGGGCTGATGCGGCTGTCGCGCAACCGAGCGGTGCGCGGCACAGCGATCACCTATATCGAGTTCTTCCGCGGCACCTCGCTGCTGGTGCAGCTGTTCTGGATCTTCTTCGTGCTGCCGCTGTTCGGCATCACGCTGGAGAAGTTCACGGCCGGCTTCATCGCCGTCGGCATGAACCTGGGCGCCTATGGGGCCGAGGTGGTGCGCGGCGCAATCCAGTCGGTGCCCAAGGGGCAGCACGAGGCGGCACAGGCGCTGAACCTGTCGCCGGCGAAGCGGATGCGGCGGATCATCATGCCTCAGGCGCTGCTGATCATGCTGCCGCCATGGGGCAACCTGCTGATCGAGCTGTTGAAGGGCACGGCGCTGGTCTCGCTGATCTCGGTCACCGACCTGATGTTCCAGGCCAAGCAGATCAACGGCTCGACCTTCCTGTCGATCCAGAGTTTCGGCACGGCGCTGGTGATCTACTACCTGATGGCGCGCGGGTTGATCACGCCCGGCATGCGGTGGCTGGAGCGCATCATGCGCCGCCGCATGGGCCTGGCCTGAGGGGGCGGCGATGTTCGACTGGCGCTGGGATTTCGTCTGGCAGATCCTGCCCCTGCTGGCATGGGCGACGATCAACACGCTGATCGCCGCCGGCATCGGCTATGCCATCGCGCTGGTGCTGGGGCTGGTGCTGGCGCTGGCGCAGCGCACGCCCTGGCGGGCGCTGACCATCGTGGTGCGCGAGGCGGTCGAGTTCATCCGCTCGACGCCGCTGGTACTGCAGATCTTCTTCGTCTTCTATGTCTTTCCGCAGTTCGGCGTCCGGCTTTCGCCCTGGACCTCGGGCATGATCGCCATCGGGCTGCACTACGCGGCCTACCTCTCCGAGGTCTATCGCGCAGGGCTGGACGGCGTGCCGCGCGGCCAGTGGGAGGCGTGCCGGGCGCTGAACCTGTCGACCCGGCGGACCTATCTGGGCATCGTCATCCCGCAGGCGCTGCCGATCGCCCTGCCCGGCATGGGCAACTACCTGGTCGGCATCTTCAAGGACACGCCGATGCTCTCGGTGATCGGCGTGGCGGAGTTGATGCACGCCGCCAACTCGATCGGCTCGGAGACCTACCGTTTCCTCGAGCCCTACACGATGGTCGGGGTGATCTTCCTGGCGATCTCGCTGCCGACGGCGCACGCGATCCGGCATTTCGAGGCCTGGGTCCGGCGCCGGCTGGGCATGGAGAAGGCACCATGACGGCATTCCCGGTGCGGCTGGAGGAAGGTGGCCCGATCGTCCGCTTCGCCGGCGTGACGAAACGCTTCGGCGACCTGACGGTGATCGACGGGCTGGACCTGGACGTCGCCGAGGGCGAGATGGTGACGATCATCGGCCCGTCCGGCTCGGGCAAGACGACGGTGCTGCGCCTCCTGATGACGCTGGAGGACGTGACCGAGGGCGTCGTCTACGTCGACGGCGAGCCGCTGAACATGATGGAGCGCGATGGCAGGCTGGTGCCCGCCAACCGGCGCCACGTCCGCCGCGTGCGCGGCAAGATCGGCATGGTCTTCCAGCACTTCAACCTGTTCCCGCACATGACGGCGCTGGAGAATTGCATGGAAGGCCCGGTGCAGGTGCTGGGCCTGCCCAGGGCCAAGGCACGCGAGCGCGGGGCCGAGCTGCTGGACATGGTGGGCCTGGCCGACAAGAAGGACGAGCACCCGGCGCGCCTCTCCGGCGGCCAGCAGCAGCGCGTGGCGATCGCGCGGGCGCTGGCCATGCGGCCGCGCGTGCTGCTGCTGGACGAGGTCACCTCGGCGCTGGACCCGGAGGTGATCGGCGAGGTGACGGGCGTCATCCGCCGGCTGAGCGGCGAGCACAACCTGACCATGCTGATGGTCACGCACCAGATGGGCTTCGCCAAGGAGATCTCGGACCGCGTCTGCTTCTTCTACGGTGGCAGCATCGCCGAGCAGGGGCCGCCGGAACAGCTTTTCGGCAACCCGCAGAACGAGCGCACCCGGCAGTTCCTGAGCGCCGTGCTGGAGGCGAATTGATGGGCGAGTGCCCGTCGCCGCCCGGCCGGCCTGCTATCTTGTCGTGTTCCGGCCTGGCCGGGAAATGTCGCGGGGCGCAGCGAGATCGTCGGGTCAGGCCCGACGATGGCGGATCGTGCGGCCGGGGATCGGCGCCATGCACGGCCTGACGCTGGCCGACGTCTTTGCCGCGCGGCGCCGGATCGCCGGCGATGGCGGTCGAGACGCCGCTGGTGCCCTCGCCCTTCCTGGCGGCGCTGGCGGGCCACGACTTCCTGCTGAAGCTCGAGATCTGCCAGCCGACCGGCGCGTTCAAGCTGCGCGGCGCGACGAACGCCGTCGCCGCCGCTGCCCGACGGCGTGGCGGGCGTCACCTGCTGCTCGACCGGCAATCACGGGCGCGGCGTCGCCTGGGCGGCGCGGGCGCGCGGGCTGCGCGCGGTCATCTGCATGTCCTCGCTGGTGCCCGAGGCGAAGGTCGCCGGCATCCGCGCGCTGGGCGCCGAGGCGCGCATCGTGGGCCGCAGCCAGGACGACGCGCAGCGCGAGGCCGAGCGGCTGGTCGCCGAGGAGGGGCTGACCGAGATCTCGCCCTTCGACGACCCGCTGGTGATCGCCGGCCAGGGCACCATCGGGCTGGAGCTGATGGAGGCGCGGCCCGACCTCGACACGGTGCTGGTGCCGCTGTCGGGCGGCGGGCTGGCCGGCGGGATCGCGCTGGCGGTCAAGGCGATCCGGCCCGAGGTGCGCGTTATCGGCGTCAGCATGGACCGGGGCGCGGCGATGCACGCCTCGCTGACCGCGGGGCGGCCGGTCGAGGTCGAGGAGGTGGCGAGCCTGGCGGACAGCCTGGGCGGCGGCATCGGGCTGGCCAACCGGCTGTCGTTCCCGCTCTGCCGCGACCTGCTGGACGACGTGGTGCTTGTCGGCGAGGCCGAGATCTACCGGGCGTTGCAGACGATCTATTACGAGGACCGGATCGTCTGCGAGGGCGCCTGCGTCGTCGGCATCGCCGCCCTGCAGGCGGGGCGGCTGCCGCGGCCGCGCGGGGCGGTGGCGACGATCATCACCGGGCGGAATCTCGACATGGCGCGTGCACGCCGACATCATGCAGGGCCGCGACGTGCGGCTCGGCGAGATGCTGCTGGAGGGGCGGGCCTATGGCGCGTGAGATCATGGTGCTGAGCGAGACCGACCTGCGCGGGCTGGTCGGGCTGGACATGGAGGCCGTCGACGTGGTCGAGCGCGCCTTCGCGGCGCTGGCAGGGGGCGGCGTGATCATGCCGCCGATCCTGTCGATGGAGATCCCTGAGGCTCACGGCGAGGTCGACGTCAAGACCGCCTGCATTCCCGGCTTCGAGAGCTTCGCCGTCAAGATCAGCACCGGCTTTTACGGGAACGCAGCGCTGGGGCTGCCCAGCCTGAACGGGCTGATGATCCTGTTCTCGGCGAAGACGGGGCTGGTCGAGGCGCTGCTGCTGGACAACGGGTACCTGACCGACGTGCGCACGGCAGCGGCGGGCGCGGTGGCGGCGCGCCATCTCGCCCCCGCGCGGGTCGAGACGGCCGGCGTCATCGGCACCGGCCTGCAGGCGCGGCTGCAGATCGAGGCGGCGCGGCTGGTGCGTCCGTTCGGGCGCGTACTGGTCTGGGGGCGCGACGCTGCGAAGGCGGCGGCCTGCGCCGCCGACCTGGCCGCGCGGCTGGGCGTCGAGGCGCGCGCCGAGCCGGACCCGGAGCGGCTGGTGCGCGAGAGCCAGCTGGTCGTGACCACGACGCCGGCGCGCGCGCCGGTGCTGCGCGCGGGCTGGCTGCACCCGGGGCTGCACGTCACGGCGATGGGCTCGGACGCCGCGGCCAAGAACGAAGTCGAGCCCGCCGCGCTGGCCCGCGCCGACCTCTACGTCGCCGACCGGGTCAGCCAATGCGCCACGCTGGGCGAGCTGCGGAGCGCCATCGCCGCCGGGCTGATGGCGGCGGAGGGAGTGCCGGAACTTGGCGCCGTGGTCGCAGGGGCGGCGGCGGGGCGGACCTCGGACGACCAGCTCACGATCTGCGACCTGACGGGCACGGGCGCGCAGGACACGGCCATCGCCAGCCACGCCGTCGCGCTCGCGCGCCGGGCCGGCGGCGGCACGACCATCGCGGCCTGACGGCCGGGGGGATCGGAGCTGCCCGGGCGACGGGCCGGTGCTCGGGCGCCGCCTCTCGACCCTGGCGGCGCGCCCCCTCGCCTGCAAGGGGAGGGTCCGGGAGGAATCAGGCGGCGGCGGGGCCGGGCGCGGGCTCAGAGCACCGAGATCATGCCGCCATCGGCGTAGATGATCTGGCCGGACACGTAGTCCGAGGCGGCCGAGGCGAGGAAGATCGCCGTGCCGGCAAGCTCCTCGGGGCGGCCCCAGCGGCGGGCCGGGGTGCGCGCCTTTGACCCAGGCGTCGAAGTCCGGGTTCGCGATCAGCGCCTCGTTCATGTCGGTCAGCATGTAGCCGGGGCCGATGGCATTGGCCTGGATGCCGTGCTCGCCCCACTCGGCGGCCATCGCCTTGGTCAGCATCTTGATGCCGCCCTTGGCCACCGTGTAGGGCGCGATGGTCGCGCGCGCCAGTTCCGAGGTCAGCGAGCCGATGTTGATGATCTTGCCGGCGCCGCGCGGGACCATGCGCCGGGCCGCCTCGCGCCCGCAGATGAAGGCGGCGGTGAGGTTGGTTTCGATGACGCGGCACCAGTCATCGGTGCCGAGCTCCAGCATCGGGCTGCGGAACTGGATGCCGGCATTGTTGATCAGGATGTCGACCTGGATGCCGTCGGCGTCGAAGCCCTCGAAGGCGCCGACGACGGCGGCCTCGTCGGTGACGTCGAAGGCGGCGGTCAGGACGTCGTGGCCGGCCTCGCGCATTTCGGCGGCGGCCACCGCGAGCCGGTCGGCGTTCACGCCGTTCAGGATGACGCGCGCCCCGGCGGCGGCCAGGCCGTCGGCGAAGGCGCGGCCCAGCCCGCGCGAGGAGCCGGTGATCATCGCCGTCCTGCCGGTCAGGTCGAAGAGGCTGGTGCTCATGGCTCGGCTCCTGTCGATCAATTTCATTGCCCTCTGACCAGATTTCGCCGCCGCTGTCGATTGGCGCTGGCGGGCGGCGCCTGCCTGCTTGACAGCCGGTCGGGGCGCGCGACAGCATGGGGACCTCGCTGCGGCGGCGCCCAGGCCTGCCGCCTTCCCTTCCGCAAACCACGAGCAAATGACCATGCCGGCGCACGACATTCCCGCCTGCCAGGGCCCCGACCGCAACCCGCACCCGCCGCGGTTCACGCCGCCACGCGGCGCCACCGACACGCACGCGCATGTCTTCGGCCCGTCCGACCGTTACCCTTGGACGCCCGACCGCAGCTACACGCCGCCGGACTCGCCCTTCGCCGAGTACATGGCGCTCCTGGACACGCTGGGGCTGGACCGGGGCGTCATCGTGCAGCCCAGCGTCTACGGTACCGACAACCGGGCGACGCTGGACGCGCTGCGGGCGGCACCCGGCCGGCTGCGCGGGGTGGCGGTCGTCGATGCCGACGTGCCGGACGCCGAGCTGGACGAGATGCACCGGCTGGGCGTGCGCGGCGTCCGGTTCAACCTGCTCTACCGCGGCGGCGTCGCCTACGAGGCGGCCGAGCGGCTGGCGCGGCGGATCGGGCCGATGGGCTGGCACATCCAGTTCCTGATCGACATCTCGGCGGTCGAGGGCTTCGCGAGCATGCTGGCGGCCCTGCCGGTGCCGGTCGTCATCGACCACATCGGGCACATGAACGCCGACAAGGGCGTCGATCACCCGGCCTTCCGCGACCTGCTGGCCATGCTGGGCGACGGACGGACATGGGTGAAGCTGTCGGGCGCCTACCGCGTCAGCGCGTCGGACACCCTGCCCTTTGCCGACGTCGCTGCCGCTGGCGCGCGCGCTGGTCGAGGCGCGGCCGGACCGGATGGTCTGGGGCAGCGACTGGCCGCATCCCTCGGTGACGCGGCCGATGCCGAACGACGGCGACCTGCTGGACCTGCTGGCCGACTGGGTGCCGGACGCGGCCACGCGCGACCGTATCCTTCGCGACAATCCAGCGGCGCTCTACAACTTCCCGGCCGCGGGAGGCGCGGCATGAGCGCCCCCCGGCATCGCACCCCGGCCGGCGCCTGCGACACGCACGCCCACGTCTTCGGGCCGGAGTCGCGGTATCCCTACTCGGGCGGCCGCGGCTACACGCCGCCCGACGCCTCGCTGGCGGACTGGCTGGCGCTGCACGAGACGCTGGGGGTGACGCGGGGCGTGCTGACGCAACCCAGCGTCTACGGCGTCGACAACCAGGCAATCCTGGACGCCGTGGCGCTGCACCCCGACCGCCTGCGCGCGGTGGTGGCTGTCAACGGTGGCATTTCGGATGCGGAGCTGAAGCGGCTGGACGCCGAGGGCGCGCGCGGCATTCGCATCAACCTGGCCGACAAGGGGGGCATGCCGTTCGACTCGATCGACGAGGTGGCGCAATTTGCCCGCCGGCTGGAGCCGCTGGGGTGGCATGTCGAACTGCTGGTGCATGTCGACGAGATGGACATGGGCGCGTTCCGCGACTTTCCGGTCGACGTCGTCATCGGCCACTACGGCTACATGCCGGCGGCGAAGGGGCCGGACGATCCGGGCTTTCGCGCCATGCTGGCGCTGATGGAGGGCGGGCGCGCCTGGGTGAAGATGACGGCGCCCTACCGCATCACCGACCGCGAGGCGCTGCCCTTCGACGATGTCGAGCCGCTGGCGCGGGCGCTGGTGGCAGCGCGGCCCGACCGGCTGATCTGGGGCAGCGACTGGCCGCACCCGCACATCCGGACAAAGGCGACCTCGCCCGACGATGTCGGCATGTTCAACCAGCTGATGGACTGGCTGGGCGACGACGCGGTGCGCCGGCAGGTGCTGGTGGAGAACCCGGCGGGGCTATACCGGTTCGGCTGAGGGTGCACGTCGGCAGATGCGCGGCGCCTCCCACCCTGCGGCCCCGCGCAGGTGGGCCCAGGGACCCACCCGACAGGCGCTCGGCGGTGATGGTTGATCCTCAAGGGGACAGCGCGAGGCGGCGGCGTCCCCAACCCGAAGCGTGTACGAAGGTCGGGTCAGGCGGGTGGACTCGTCATTGCCGCGCAAGCGGGAATCTCTTCGCAACCAGGTCCCGCCTTCGCGGGGATGACGGGAATCCGGGAGCCTGGGTCGGCCGGCTCGGACTCCACTCTGGCCGGGCATGTCGCTCGACCGCTGGAGATCGTCCGGTCGAGCCGGACGATGACGGGTTCGATCGGCGGGCGCGCGTGCGGATGCCGGCCGGGCTCAGCTCGGCAGGGCGGCGGGCAGCCAGAGTGCGAGGCCGGGGAAGGCGATGAGAAGCCCGATCATGGCCAGCAGCGTGATGACGAATGGCAGGGCGCCGATGATCACGTCGTAGATCTGCCCGCGCGGGCGCACGCCCTGCACGACGAACAGGTTGAAGCCGACCGGCGGCGTGATCAGCGCCGTCTCGATCAGCAGCATCATGAAGACGCCGAACCAGACCGGGTCGACGCCCATCGCCGCCACGACAGGGGTGATGACAGGCACGGTCGCGACCAGCATGGACAGCGACTCCATGAACATGCCCAGCACCAGGTAGAAGCAGGCGATGATGATGATGGTCGCGGTCGTCGACAGCCCCATCGAGGAGATCAGGTCCGTCACCTGCCCCGATAGCCCGACCGAGGTGATGACGAAGTTCACGAAATAGGCCGCGATCAGGATCGCCATGATCATGGCGGTCGTGCGCATCGTGCCCTCGAAGGTGTCGGCCAGCATCCGGAGGCTTATGCGCCGCCGCACGGCGGCCAGCAGGAATGCGGCAACGACGCCCAGCCCCGCCAACTCGGTCGGCGTCGCGATGCCGGCATAGATCGAGCCGATCACCACGACGAAGATGATCAGCGGCGGGATCAGGTCGGGCAGCGAGCGGATGCGCGCGCCCCAGTCGCTGGGCACCGGCCGGCCGCCCCAGCGCGGGCGGACGATGCAGGCAAGGATGACGGTGCCCATGAACATCGCGGCCAGCATCAGCCCCGGGATGATGCCGGCGATGTAGAGCTGCGGGATCGAGGTATTGGTCAGCGCGCCGTAGACGATCAGCGGGATCGAGGGCGGGATCAGGATGCCCGAGCGTGCCGCCGGCGGCGATGGTGCCGAGATAGAGGCGCTCGTTATAGCCGTACTTTTCGATCTGCTCGATCGCGACCGTGCCGATCGTCGCCGCCGTCGCGACGCTGGAGCCGGAGACCGCGGCGAACAGCGTGCAGGTGCCGATGTTCGAGTGCATCAGCCCGCCCGGCAGCCATGACAGCCAGTGCGTCATCGCCGCGTACATCCGCTCGGCTATCCCTGAGCGCAGCAGGATCTCGCCCAGCAGCACGAACAGCGGGATGGCGAACAGGATGAAGTTGGTCGAGGTCGACCACGCCGTCTCGCCTTGCGCCAGGTAGAGCGGCAGGAACGAGTAGACATAATCGAGCACCAGCGCCAGCAGTGTCAGCCCGGCCGCGACCGGAATGCTGAGCGCGAGAATTCCCAGGAGCAGCAGCAGCGCCGTCCAGACCACGTTCTGTCTCCCCTGCCCTCAGGCGTCCTTGTAGCGCTCGTGCTCTTGCAGCGCTTCCTCGAGCTCCTGCATCGCGGTGCGCGAGCCGAGCAGGCGGTGCGCGTCCTCGAAGCGGCCGGAGACGAGGAACGTCAGGGCCCGGACCAGCAGCAGCACCATCACGAGAAAGAAGAAGGCGAGCCCCGCGACCCAGAGGAACTGCGGGATCGCCAGCGGCGTCGCCAGCGGCGTCAGCGAGTGCGAGCCGCGATGCACCGAGGCGGTGAACATGAACCAGCCCTGCCAGGTCAGGAAGCCGGCGAAGACCATGAAGGCCATCAGCGCCAGGATGTCGAGCACGGCGCAGACCCGGACCGGCAGCAGCGTGTAGAGCGAGTCGATGCGCACATGCGCCCGGTCGAGCAGCGTCAGCGCCAGCGCCCAGGCGGTGCTGATCGCCAGCACGTAGCCCGACAGTTCGCTGGCGCCGCCCAGCGTCGTGTCCATCGTCTTGCGCATGATGACGTCGACCGCGATGGCAAAGGCGGCGAGCGAGACCAGCCCGCCGCCGAACCAGGCGCCGATGCGCGACAGATACCGCGCCAGGGACAGCAGGCGTTCCATCGGGGTTTCGTCCTGTCGGGGAGTTGCGGCGCCGGGCATCGGCCCGGCGCCCTTGTCAGGTCTCGCTCAGAGCTTGTCGAGCGGGATCTCGAGGCCGACGACCTTGCCGACGGTCTCGTTCCACTTCTGCGCGCAGTCCTTGCCGCAGCGCTTGCCCCACTCGATCAGCACGACGTCCTGCAGAAGCTGCTTCTTGCGCGCCTGGTCGGCGTCCGAGATCTCGACCAGCGTCATCTTGCCGGGCTTGCCCAGCGTGCACTCGCCCTGGCCGGTGTTGCAGTTCACGCCTTCCTCGGTCGCCTTGGCGCCGATCGCCCAGAGGTCGTCCTCCAGCGTCTGGAGCTGGGTCGTGAAGAACTCCTGCACCGCGGGATCGTAGCTGTTCCACTGGTCCATGTTGGCGCCGACATAGGCGATCGACCAGCCGACGGCCATCGGGAAGAGGTGCGTCGAGACCTCGGGCCAGCCGGCGGTGTTGCCGCTGAGCGAGCCGGTCAGCGCGCAGTCGACGACCCCGCGCTGAAGGGCCGGGACGACCTCGGGGAAGGCCATCGTCACAGTCTCGCCGCCGACGGCGCTGACGAAGTCGGCCTGCGTCTTGTTGAAGACGCGTACCTTCTTGCCCTGCAGGTCGTCGAGCCCGGCGATCTTGTCGCGGCACCAGAAGACGATCGGCGGGTTCGGCGCCAGCACCATCAGCTTGGTGTTGAAGCCTTCCTGCATCGCCTTTTCCATCTCGGGGCGCCACGCCTCGCAGGCCTTACGGGCGGTGTCGATGTCGCTGGTGATGCCGGCCAGGTCGCAGCCCTCGAAGACCGGGTTGTCGCCGGCCATCTTGGAGATGTCCGAGGCGGCGAAGTCGGTGACGCCCATCTCGGTCATGCGCAGGACCGAGAAGTCGTTGACCCCCAGCACGTCCATGTTGTTGTAGTCGACGGTGATCTTGCCGTTCGACGCCTCGGGCACGTGCTTGGTCCAGAACGGCTTTTCGACGTTCTGCGTCTGTGCCAGGTTGCTGAAGTAGCCGATGACGTTGACGTGCGTCTCAGGCAGGTCGGCCGCGAACGCCGATCCGGCGACCGCAGCGGCGGCGAGCGCCGCCGCCCGCCCCAGGGTGCTGTTCATCATGTGTGCAGTTTCCTCGCTTGGAATCGCGGCTTGTCGGGCGCCGCATTTCGAGTGTCTCGCGCCTTGGCCGGTTGGACGGGACGGGGTCCCGCGGCCCGCGGCAGCTTGGAATTTCACCTTAGAGGTGGCATGTCCGTGGCGTCAACAGGCGGCCCCGTGCGAGCGGCCGCGCATACCGGGAGGATTCCGATGGCCCTGACGCAGACCGTGATCGACCGCGCCCCCGCAACGGCCGGGGACATGAGCGACCCGCGCGCGGCCCGCCGGGTGATCCGCGCCGGCCGGCACACGGGCCACACGGCGGGGGCAGCGCCCGGCTACGTCCAGGGCAACCTCTGCGTCCTGCCGCGCGACTGGGCCGACGACTTCTTCGTCTACTGCCAGCGCAACCCCAAGCCCTGCCCGGTGCTGGGCGTTTCGGACCCCGGCGACCCCCGGTTGCCGCGGCTGGCCGAGGATCTGGACATCCGCACCGACGTGCCGAGCTACCGGATCTTCCGCGACGGCGAATTCGTCGATGACGTGACCGACATCTCGGACCTCTGGCAGGACGACATGGTCGCCTTCGTGCTGGGCTGCTCGTTCTCGTTCGAGGACGCGCTGCTCGAGGCCGGCGTGCCGCTGCGCCATATCGCAGAGGGCAAGGGCGTGCCGATGTACCTGACGAACATCGAGACCGCGCCGGCCGGGCCGTTCGGGGGCGGGCTGGTCGTCTCGATGCGCCCGTTCACGGCGGCCAACGCGATACGCGCCGTGCAGATCACCTCGCGCTTCCCGAACGTGCACGGTGCGCCGGTCCACCTGGGCCGGCCCGATCTGATCGGCATCGAGGATATCATGCAGCCCTGGGTCGGCGATCCGACCGAGGTGCAGGACGACGAGATGCCGGTGTTCTGGGCCTGCGGGGTGACGCCGCAAGCCGCCGTCCGCCGCGCCCGGCCGCCGCTCTGCATCACGCACACGCCGGGCCACATGGTGCTGACGGATATCCGGAACGCCAGCCTGTCGATCTTCTGATCGACCGCGGGTCGCGGGGCCGGGGCTTCCCGGCGTCTGCGCGCGCTATGCCTCGCTGACCCGGTAGCTCGATCGCGCCAGCCAGTCGGGGTCGATCTCGATGCCCCAGCCGGGCGCGTCGGTGACCGTGACGTGGCCGTCCTCGACCGCGTAGGGCCACGTCGTGAAAAGGCCGTCCTGCCACGGGTAGTAGTCGGCGCCCTCGATCGAGAACTCGAGGTAGTCGCCGGCGTTCGGGATGGCGCGGAGCACGTGCATGGTGAACAGCGTCACCAGCGACAGGTTGGCGGCGTGCGGCGTGATCTTCATGCCCGCCGCCTCGGCCATCTTCGCGACCCGCAGCGTGCGGCCGATGCCGCCGATATAGCAGACGTCGGGCTGGAGGATGTCGACGGCGCGCATCTCGATCATGCGGCGCCAGACGGGCAACTCGCAGTCCTGCTCGCCGCCGGTGACGTCGATGTCGAGAGCGCGTCGGCGACCTCTTTCGTCTGCTCGAGCTCCCAGTAGGGGCACGGCTCCTCGTAGTGGACGACGCCCTCGGCTTCGAGCATCCGACCGACCTCGATGGCGCGAGCCGGCGAGAAGCCGCTGTTGGCGTCGACCAGCAGCGTGGCCTCCGGCCCCAGCGCGCGGCGCATGGTGGGGACGATCGCCTCGGTGCGGCCGGGCCACTCGTCGCGGTCGCGGCCGCACTCGGCGCCGACGCGGAACTTGAAGGCGTCGAAGCCGTGCCGGTCGCGGAGGCGCAGCATCCGCTCGGCCTCCTCCTCCGGCGTGATGTCGCGCTTCATCGACGAGGCGTAGGCGCGGAGCCGGCCGGGCGTGCCGCCGAGCAACTCGACAACCGGCTTGCCGGTGCGCTTGCCGCGGGCGTCCCAGACGGCGGTGTCGAAGCCGGTCAGCGCGCGCTTCAGGTACGAGCCGGGGAACTTGTGCTCGCGCTCGAGCACGCGGTCGACGAGGTCGTCGAGGGCGCCCGCGTCGCCGTCAAGGTCCTGGCCCAGCACGTGGGGCGCCACCTGGCGATGCAGCACTGCCTGGGTGATGTCGGCGTTGTAGGTCGAGACCTGGCCCCAGCCCTGCGTGCCGTCCTCGGCGGTGACGCGGACGAAGCCGATCCACTGGTTGCAGAAGCTCTCGATGCGGGTGATGTGCATGGTGCTCGCTCAGCTTGCGTCTTCGAGGATCAACTGGGCGGCGCGGGCCGCCAGCATCATCGTCGGCGCGTTGGTGTTGGCGCTGGTGACAGTCGGAAAGGCCGAGGCGTCGGCGACGCGCAAGCCGCCGATGCCGTGGACCCGAAGGCGCGGGTCGAGCACCGAGGTGGCCGGATCGTCACCCATGCGGCAGGTGCAGGACGGGTGGAAGACGGTCCAGGCGGTGTCGCGGACATAGGCCGCAAGCGAGGCGTCATCCTCGGCTGCCGGGCCGGGCGAAAGCTCCTCCTCGATCACCGCCTGCATCGAGGGCTGGCCGGCGATGCGGCGGAGATATCGGAGGCCGTCCAGCATCGCCAGGCGGTCCTCCTCGGTGGACAGGTAGTTCGGCCGGATCGCGGGCGGCGCCATCGGGTCGGGCGAGCGGAGCGCGATCTCGCCCCGGCTGGTCGGCCGGCACGGGTTGAAGCCGAACAGGAAGCCCGGGAACGGGTCCGGGCGCATCAGCGGGCGGACGCCGGGCGGGGCGCGCGTGTAGCTGACGGGCTGGAGGTAGAGTTGCAGGTCGGGCCGGGGCAGGTCCGGCCGGGTGCGGGCGAAACCGCCGGCCTGGTTCAGGCTCATGCCGAGCGGCCCGCGCCGCAGCGCCAGCCAGGCCAGGCCGACGCCCAGCTTGCCCCACCACGGGCCCAGCACCTGGTTCAGGGTGGGCACGCGGCTGCGATAGGTGATGTCGACGCCCAGATGGTCCTGCAGGTGCCGGCCGACGGCCGGGGCGTCGCGGACGACGGGAATGCCGAGCGACTGGAGCAGCGCGCCCGGGCCGACGCCCGAGAGCTGCAGGAGCTGGGGCGAGTTGACCGCGCCGCCGGCGAGGATGACCTCGGCGCGCGCCCGGGCGATGCGGCGGGCGCCGCCGCTGATGAACTCGACGCCCGTGGCGCGGCCGTTGTCGATCAGCACGCGGGTCGCGTGGGCGCGGGTGAGCACGCTGACATTCGGTCGGCGCATCGCGGGCGCGAGAAAAGCCCGCGCGGCCGACGCGCGGAGGCCGCCCGCGAATATTCACCTGGTAGAGGGTCGTGCCCTCCATGCTCGCGCCGTTGTAGTCGAGCGTCGGCCCCAGCCCGGCCTCGGCGGCGCCGGCGAAATAGGCGCGGCAGAGCGGGTGGGCAAGGTGGTCGATCGTCGTCACGGGCAGCCGGCCGCCCTGGCCGCGCAGCGGCCCTGGCGCGCCCTGCCAGTCCTCGATGGCGCGGAACCAGGGCAGCACGCCCTGCCAGCCCCAGCCGGTGGCGCCCAGCGCCGCCCAGTCGTCGAAATCGGTCGGGTGGCCGCGGGCGAACACCATGGCGTTGATCGAGGACGAGCCGCCCAGGACCTTGCCGCGCGGCCAGTAGCTGGGGCGGCCGCCGAGGCCGGCTTCCGGCTCTGTCAGGTATTTCCAGTTCACCCGCGCGTCGTAGTAGACCTTGCCATAGCCGATCGGCATGTCGCACCCACGGGCTGGTGTCGCGGCCGCCGGCCTCGAGCACCAGCACGCGGTGGCGCCCGCTCTCGCTCAGCCGGTCGGCCAGCACGCAGCCGGCCGAGCCGGCGCCGACGATCACGAAATCGGCCTCGAGACCGGGCGGGGCCATGGTCTATCGGCCGCCCCGCGTCCTGCCGAAAATCTGCGCCATCGCCATCAGGAAGGTCGTGACGACGATCATGACCGTCGAGATCGAGGCGATCGTCGGCTCGATCTGGTCGCGGAGCGCGTTGAACATGTTGCGCGTCAGCGTCGAGTTCTCGCCGCCCGAGATGAACATCGCGACCACGACCTCGTCGAACGAGGTCAGGAAGGCCAGCAGCGCGCTGGTGATCACGGCGAAGCGGATCTGCGGCAGGGTGACGTTCAGGAACGCCCGCCAGCGCGGAGCGCCCAGGCTGCGAGCAGCCGATTCCTGGTTCATGTCGAAGCTCGACAGCGCCGAGGAGGTGACGATCATGACCAGCGGCAGCGCCAGCATCGAATGCGCCAGCACCAGACCGCCAAGGGTATAGAGCATGTTGAACTGGACGTAGACGTAGAACGCGCCGATCGCGACCAGGATCAGCGGCACCATCATCGGCATGATCAGCACGATGAAGATCAGCCGCGCGACGCGCGCCTGCGAGGCGTGCAGGCCGTAGGCGGCGAGTACGCCGACCGGCGTCGCGACCAGGACAGTCAGGAAGGCGGCGGACAGCGAGGTGATCGTCGCGGAGATCCACTCGGACGAGCCGAAATAGTGCGCGTACCAGCGGGTGGACCACTCGGTGGGCGGGAATTCCAGGTACTGCGACTCCGAGAAGGACATCGGCACGACGATCAGCGTCGGCGCCACCAGGAACAGCATGATCAGCGTCGCCAGCACGTAGAGCCACAGGCGCTGGCCATGCGTGACCTGCGTCTCGGAGGCGGGGGCGGCGAGCCAGCGGCGCATCAGTGCCCGCCCCCGGTAAGCTGCTCGAGGCGCAGGAAGCGCGCGGCGACCGCGAGGATCGCGAAGGTCATCAGCAGCAGCACGACCCCCAGCGCGCTGGCCGCGCCCCAGTTGACGAAGAGCTCGATATTCGACGCGATCTTCATCGAGACCATGATGACCCGGCCGCCGCCCAGCACCGCCGGGGTGACGTAGAAGCCGAGGCACAGCACGAAGACGATCAGCGCGCCGGCGAACAGCCCCGGCAGCGACAGCGGCACGAACACCGTGCGGAAGGCGCGCGCTGGCGAGGCGCCGAGGTTGGCGGAGGCGCGCAGGTAGTCGCGGTCGATGGCGCGCATCGAGCCATAGAGCGGCAGCACCAGGAAGGGCAGCATGATGTGGACCATGCCGATCAGCGTGCCCGTCATGTTGTGCACGATCTTCAGCGGCTCGTCCCAGAGGCCGAGGGCGATCCCCATGTCGTTGATCAGCCCCTTGCGCTGCAGCAGCACAAGCCAGGCGTAGGTGCGCACCAGGAGCGAGGTCCAGAAGGGCAGCAGAACGGTGATCAGGCAGAGATTGGCAATGCGCGGCGGCAACTGGGCCAGGAAATAGGCGAGCGGGTAGCCGATCAGGATGCAGATGCCCGTGGTAACCAGGCTGATCTCGAAGGTCGTCCAGAGGATGCGGCCATAGGACTTGCTGTCGATCATGCGCTGGTAGTTCTCGAGCGAGAAGCCGCCATCGGCGCCGACGAAGGACAGGTAGAAGAGCCATCCGACCGGGATCACCAGGATCACCAGCACCAGCAGCAGCGCCGGCGAGCAGAGGCCGAGCAGCGCAAGCCGCTCGCTCACCGCGTCGCGGCGCAGGCCCGAGGCGTGCAGGTCAGCGGCGCCGGGATCGGCCGCGCGCATGGCCCCGGCGTCGTGCGCGACCGTCATGTCAGGCTCCGTCCGCCGGGACGAGGACGGTATCGCGGGCGTGCAGGCCCAGGATCACCGTGCTGCCGGTCGGCGGCAGGGACGAGATCGTCTCGGACCGGACGACGCCGCGCACCGAGACCTCCTCCCCGTCGGCCAGCCGCGCATACATCAGGAAGCTGTCGCCCTGGTAGACGACATCCGTGACGGTGGCGTGCAGCCGGTTGAGGGGCTCGCCGCTCCGCGTCGTCCCCCGCGTCGCCGTCGCCCGACAGGATGCGCAGCCGCTCGGGCCGCAGCATCAGCAGGAGGTCGCCCTCGGGCGGCGGCTCGGCCAGGTCCAGCGTCGTGCCGGCATAGCCGACCGACGCGCCGTTGCGGCCGACCGGCAGGAAGGCGGAACTCGCCGATGAAATCGGCGACGAAGCGGTTGGCGGGTCGGTCGTAGATGCGCTCGGGCGTGTCGAGCTGCATCAGCCGGCCGTGGTTGATGACGGCGATCCGGTCCGACATGGTCAGCGCCTCGCGCTGGTCGTGCGTGACGTAGACGGTGGTCATGCCCAGCCGGTCGTGCAGGTGGCGCAGCTCGATCTGCATCCGGTCGCGCAGCTTCTTGTCCAGCGCCGAGAGCGGCTCGTCCATCAGCAGGATACGCGGCTCGAAGACAATGGCGCGGGCCAGCGCGACGCGCTGCTTCTGACCGCCCGAAAGCTGGTCGATGCGCCGCTCGCCGTAGCCGCCCAGCTGCACGACCTCGAGCGCCTGCTCGACCCGGCGGCCGATCTCGGCCTTCGGCGTGCCGCGCATGCGCAACGGATAGGCGACATTGCCGGCCACGCTCATGTGCGGGAACAGCGCGTAGTTCTGGAACACCATGCCGACGTCGCGAAGATGCGGCGGCGTGCGGATCACCTCGCGCTCGCCGAACTTCACGCTGCCCCGGTCGGGGCGCGTGAAGCCGGCCAGCACCATCAGGAGCGTCGTCTTGCCCGAGCCGGAAGGGCCGAGCAGCGTCAGGAACTCGCCGCTGCGGATGTCGAGGTCGACGTCGTCCAGCGCGTGAACGCGGCCATAGGTCTTGGTCACGCCGCGGATGGCGATCGGCAAGGCATCGGTCGCGCGCTCGGTCACCGGGTCGTTCTCCCCTGGTCGGTCAAGGAGACGCGGGCGGTGGCCGCCCGCGTCCCGGTTCTGCCGCATCAGCCGGCCTACTCGGTCAGCATCGACTGGTACTTCTCCGCCGCGATGGTCTCCCACTTCGCGTACCAGTCGAGGTTGATCGGCAGCTGCTTGGCGGCGTTTTCGGGGTACGAGGGCAGCCCGGTGGCCTCCGCCTTGTCAAGCAGGCCCTTGTCGTAGACCGCGTTGTTGGTCGGCCCGTAGGTGATGTACTTGGGCAGGTTCGCCTGGTACTCGGCCTTCGAGATCTCGGCCAGGAACTTCATCGCCAGGTCCTTGTGCGGCGCGCCCTTGGGGATCGCGAAGCAGTCATAGTCGAGCAGCGCCTGGTTGAAGCTGTAGTCGACCTTGGCCCCGTCGGCCTTGGCGTTGTCGAAGCGGCCGTTCCAGCCGGAGGTCATGTCGACCTCGCCGTCCTTCATCAGCTGCGCCTGCTGGGCGCCCGAGGTCCAGAACACGGCGATGTTCGGCTTGAGCTCGCGGATCTTGTCGATGGCGCGGTCGATGCCCTCCTCGGAATCGAGCACCTTGTAGACGTCCTCGGGCGCCACGCCGTCGGCCATCAGCGCCGGCTCGAGCGCGCCCGACGACCTTGCCGCGATAGGCGCGGGTGCCGGGGAACTTCTCGGTGTCGAAGAAATCGGCCCAGCTCTTCAGCCCGTCGGCGTACTTCTCGGGGTTCCAGGCGTAGACGACCGAGAACACGTCGCCGCCGACGCAGGTGTCGGTGTAGGCGGTCTTGGAGAAGTTCGAGACGTCGATGACGTTGTAGTCGAGCGGCTCGAGCAGCCCCTCCTCGGCGGCGCGGGCAGCGCTGCCGGTGCCGCTGACGACGATGTCGTAGGTGACGGCGCCGGTCTGGACCTGCAGGCGCACGTCCGACATGCCGCCATAGGTCTCCTCGGTCAGGTCGATGCCCATGGCCTTGGCGGCCGGCTGGAACAGCGCCTTGCTCTGGGCGTCCTGGTACGAGCCGCCCCACGAGGCGATCGTCAGGCTCTTGTCCTGGGCCGCCGCCGTCCCGGCCGCCAGAGCGGCGGCCGCGACCGTCGCCAGCATCGTCTTTGCGATCGGCATTCTCATGATGTTCCCCTGTCTCCGGCCCCGGTCGTCCGCGGGCCGCTGTCGTCGTCGCCGTTACCTGCCGTGCGGGGGTGGCGACTTCCCCCCGCCGGTTTTCGTCGTCGCCCGGCGCTACGCCGCGCGGGCGCCGCGTGCCCAGTCGCGTTCGTCGCGCCAGCGGTAGAGCGCGACCATCGCCGGCAGGAACCAGGGCCGGCCGGCATAAAGCGGGCGCGTGGGAAAGGGCAGGTCGTCGAAGGCCGTGCGGCCCTCGGCCAGGCCCAGCACCTTCTGGCCGGTGCGCATCCCGAGGTAGCTGGCCATCGAGACGCCCGAACCGCAATAGCCCGTCGCGTAGTGGATCCCGTCATGCACGCCGCAATGCGCCAGCGTGTCGAAGCTGTAGGCGACCGTGCCCATCCAGGAATGCGAGATCGCGGCGTCGGCCAGCTCGGGGAAGATGCGCGTCATCGCCGCGCGGAGACGCGGCGCGCTGACGCGCGGATCGGTCTCGGCCGCCGAGACGCGGCCGCCGAACACGACCCGACGCCCGTCGGGCGAGGCGCGGTAGTAGTAGACGACGCGGCAGGTGTCGCTGGCGATCCGGCCGGTCGGGAACAGCCGCTGCACGGTCTCGGTCGGCAGCGGCTCGGTGGCGATGATGTAGCTGCCGATCGGGATGACGCGGCGAGCGAGCCACGGCACGAGCTGGCCCGTGTAGCCGTTCGTCGCCACGATGACGTCGCGCGCCACGACCCTGCCACGCGGCGTCGCGAGCACGAAATCGCGCCCCGACCGCTCGATCGACAGGACGGGACAATGTGGCACGACCCGCGCGCCCGCCGCCGTGGCGGAGGCCAGCAGACCGGCATGGTACTTCGCCGGGTGCAGCGAGGCGTGCCGCGGAAAGACGATGCCGCCATGATAGGCGTCGGTGCCAAGCTCGGACCGCTGCTCGGCGCGGGGCACGAGGTGCGCCTCGCCGCCGGCGACGCGCTCGGCCCGCACCCGCTCGACCAGCGTGTCATAGGCCTCCGGCGTGTGGGCGGCGTGAAAGCGGCCGGGGCGCCGGAAATCGCAGTCGATGCCGCGGGCCCGGACCAGCTCCTCGATCCAGTCCAGCGCAGTGCGGCCCTCCTGAAGCACGGCACGGGCGCGGTCGGGCCCATGCCGGCGGCTCAGCGTCTCGAGGTCCGGCTTGATGCTGGTGCTGATCTGCCCGCCATTGCGCGTGCTGCAGCCCCAGCCGGCCTGCTCGGCGTCCAGCACGACGGTGTCGCGGCCGGCGGATGCCGTCACCAGCGCCGCGTTCAGCCCGGTGTAGCCCGAGCCGACGATGGCGACTTCAACTCGTTGCGGCGGCTCGGTCGACAGCCCCGTCGGGGCGGGGACATCATCCCACCAGCAGGGCGCCAGCTTCGGACCGGCCGCCCCTGCACTGCTCGCGACGGTCCCGGCGGATGGCCTTGCCCGGCCCGCAGTATCCGCCGTGCTCCTCCCTGACATCAGCTCCCTCACCGCGCCTGCCGGCGCCGGCTGCTCCGGTTCCGATCCGCGGGCGGAGTATGGAGGGTGGCGTGGTAACGTCAATTGACTTCGGTTTACCGATCCGTTCGATTTCCTTACGCACCTGGCTGCCGGAGACGGGATGGAATGCACCTGACGATCCGCAATCTCCAAGTCTTTCAGGCGCTCCTCGAAGCTGGCTCGATGACGCGCGCGGCCGAGCTTCTGAACCTGTCGCGGCCGGCGGTCAGCATCGCGCTGTCGCGGCTCGAGGCGGAAGTGGGATTTCGACTGTTCCACCGCCAGAAGGGCTTTTTCGCGCCCACGGCCGAAGCCGTCCTGCTTCAGCGCGATACCGAGCGGAGCCTGCTCTCGATCGAGCGCGTCCAGGCGCGGGTGCGCGAGATCCGCTCCGGCACCGTCGGCACCATCAATCTCGCCAGCAACGGGGCAGTGGCGATCAACCTGCTGCCCTGGGTCATCGCCGAGTTCCACGAGACCCATCCCGAGGTCAAGGTCGACCTCAAGATCCGAAGCTCGCGCAAGATCGCCGAGCGGGTCGCCGGTCGCCAGGTGGACATCGGCCTGTGCGACGCGCCCTTGCCGGTGCCGGATGTCGAGGCCACGATCACCGCCCTGCCCTGCGTCTGCATCATGCGCGAGACCGACCCTCTGGCGGCGGAGGCGCGGGTCACGCCCGAGCACCTTGCCGGGCGCAGCGTGATCGCCATCACAGGGGACCACCACATCGACCGGCGGCTGGACCGGCTCTGCGCCGAGCGCGGCGTCAGCATCCGTCGGAGGGTCACCAGCGGGTATTTCGCCATCGCGCGCAACATGGTCCGGGCAGGCTCGGGCCTTGCGCTCTGTGACATCATCAACGGCACCGCCGCACTGGGCGACGGCGTCGTCGCACGGCCGTTCGAGCCCGTGATCCACTTCGAGCTCGCGCTGATCATGCCGTCAGGGCAGCCAGAGTCGAACGCGGCCAGCGCCTTCCTCGTCACCCTGCAGAAGCATTTTCAGACGGCCTGCGGGTAGCGGGCTGCCCGGATCGCGTCCCGGGGTGTGCCGGCGCAGCCGGGGGCCTGCCTGGGCACACGCTATCGGCCAAACGGCGCGCCGTGCGCGCTAACCCACACGGCCGGGCGTCCGGGGTCATGCTTGCGAAACTTGCGACATGGGCCAAGACGCGCGGCGACCGTCAGAGGGACGCGGCGCCGAACGTGTCGCAAGCGTCCGGCGTGCCGCCCTCGAATCCGCGCTGGAACCAGCGGACCCGCTGCTCCGAGGTCCCGTGCGTGAAGCTGTCGGGAACGACCACGCCCTGGCTGCGGCGCTGCAGCGTGTCGTCACCAATGCGCGACGCGGCGTTCAGCGCCTCTTTGATGTCGCCCGGCTCGAGCGACGAGAACCGCGCGTTGGCCTGCTGCGCCCAGACGCCGGCGAAGCAGTCGGCCTGCAGCTCGAGCCGCACGGAAGCACTGTCCGCGCCGGACTGACCGCCGGCGGCCTGGGCCGTGATGCCAAGCTCCTTCTGGACGTGGTGGCCAACCTCATGCGCGATCACGTAGGCCGCCGCGAAGTCGCCACCGGCCCCGAGCTGGCCGGAGAGTTGCTGGAAGAAGTCGGTGTCGAGGTAGATCTTCTCGTCGCCCGGGCAGTAGAATGGCCCGGTCGCCGAGGTCGCGCTGCCGCAAGCCGACCTGACGACCCTGGAGAACAGCACGAGAGTGGGGTCCGTGTACGTGCGGCCTGCTGCCGCGAACACCTGTTGCCAGACCTCTTCGGTGTCGGCGAGGACGACCGCGACAAACTCTTCGCTCTGATCGTTGATCACGTTCGGGCCCGTGGCCACGGTCGGACCGCTGCCGGACTGGCCACCTCCGCCCAGCAGCATCGACGGGTCGATCCCGAAGAAAAGTGCCGCGACGACGAGGATAACGGCGCCGATGCCGCCGACCTTGACCCCACCGCGGCCAAGGCCGCCTCCTCCGAAGCCGCCGACGCCGCCACGGCCGCGCCGATCCTCCACGTGCGTGCTCGTGCGTCGCCCTTGCCACTTCATGTCGCTGCTCCAGATTGCCGGCCGGTCAACACTGGGACTGCCAGAAACGTTCCCCGGCGATGCAGGCCCGACGGTTTCAGGGCTGGCATGTCACCTCGCCTCCACGGTGTCATGTCGTCGTTCATGGCGCACCCTCCGCGGAGACGCCGGCAGACGGGTTCACGGTTGCGAGCGGCGTTGCTCCTCTGATGACCGCCTCCCTGGAGCATCTTTCTCCCGGGTTTCCCTGCGGCATGCCGGGCCGGCACGAATGCGAAGAAGAATAGTCATACATCGTCGAACTCCTCACCGGACCGGTACTCGCGAGAACCGTTGGCGACCAATCACGAGCTTCTCGACCACAACCTGTTTCCCCATTATTCCGACCGTCGTGACCGCAGCATCCAGACCGTGCGTGCGCAACCAAGTCGCTGTTCGCCAAGACCGGCACGCACCGCCAGGCCGAGCTCGTCCGCCACCTCGCCGCCGTCGGCATCATCGGAATTCGAGGTCAGGCGCCATCCGGAAGGCGGCCGGACTGGAGGGGCCGACCGTGCGTGATCTGCGCCATCGCTTCGCCTGTGGAAGCGCGTCGGGCGGCATGTCCCTGCCGGTGACGGGGGAACGCGCGCCGCAACGTCAGGCGCGTGCAGTCCTGGCCGCCGGCCATTGTTCTTTACCGAGTGTCACATCTATAGACGAACTCGCGCGGCCGATGAGCTGGTCCGCTGCCGATTGCCAGACATCTCCCGGCCCGAGGGACTCGATCATGACCGTATCCGTTGCCATGCACGAGAAGTCGCTGGAGCACATCGGCGAGCGGCTGGAGGCTCTCGGCCTCGATATCGACGTGGTGACCTTCGGCAAGGGCGGTCAATTTCAGGTCGGTGGCGCGAGCGTCCCTCCAGCGGAAGTCGACGTCGATTATTTCTGGCTGAGCTCGCACGCCTCCCGCGACGGCGGCCAGCAGACGGCTTTCGATACGGTGCTGGCCTGCCGATCGGTCGGCGTGCTCCAGACCTACAATGCGGGGCTCGACCATCCCTTTTACCGGAATGCAGCGGACCGCGGCATCCGGATCTGCAACAGCTCCGCGCAAGGCGTCGCGATCTCCGAGTACGCGATCGCCCAGGTAATGAGCGTCTTTCACCCGGTCGCCGAGCAGCGCCAGATGCAGGCGGCGAGGGAGTGGCGCGTGACTCCGTTCCGCGAGATCTCGCGGACGCACTGGCTGATCATCGGCTTCGGCCCGATCGGCCAGGCGATCGCCGAACGCGTCAAGGCATTCGGCGCCGCTGTTTCGGTCGCGCGTCGGAACCCCGAAAGGTGCGCGATCGCTGACCGGGTCGGCACCCAGGCCGAGTTGCCGTCCTTGCTGCCCGACGCCGACGTCATCGTTCTCGCCTGCCCGCTGAACGACGCGACGCGGGGGCTCGCCGATTCGCGGTTCTTCGCCGCCGCGAAGCCGGGCGCGCTTCTGGTGAACGTTGCGCGCGGCGGCGTCATCGATGACGCGGCGCTGCTCGCCGCGCTCGATGGTGGCGGGGTGGAGACCGCGATCCTCGACGTCTTCCGGACCGAGCCGCTGCCGCCGGACAACCCCTACTGGACGCATCCGAAGGTGCGTCTGACACCGCACACGTCTTTTGCCGGCAACGGTTTCCAGGCCCGCTGGGACCAGCTCTTCCTCGACAACATCGTGCGCTTCGCGAACGGGCAACCGCTGATCCGCGAAGTCGATCCGGCCGAGATCTGACGGCGTCGCAGGGCCCTCGGGAGATGACCGTCGTCTTCAGCACCACGGCGCGCGGGCTCGGGATCTTCTCGGCCGCCGCGACCGCGGTGCTGCAGCTTATCTATCTTGGCGTCCTCGTCGGCGGGTTGATGGCGCTCGATGCACCGGAGCAGCCGATCCCCGATCCGTTCTTCACGGTGATGGAACTTCTGATCCTGCTGATCGCCCCGGCGCTCGTCCTGCTGATGATTGCCGTGCACGCCTGGGCTTCGGTGGAGAGGAGGATCTTCGGCATCGCCGCGATCGGCTTCATGGGCATCGTCGCGGGACTGACGTCCACCGTGCATTTCTCGGTCCTGGTCCTGAGCCGGCATGCAGCGTTCGCGGACCGGGCGTGGCTTCTCTCCTTCACGTGGCCATCGGTCGCCTACGCGGTCGACATCCTCGCCTGGGACGTGTTCTTCCCGCTGTCGGTGCTGTTTGCCGCAGCCGTCTTTCGTGGCAGCCGTCTCGCAACCCAGGTACGCGCGCTCCTGGTCGCGAGCGGCGGCGTCGCGCTCGTTGGACTCGCCGGTGTTGCTGCGGGCGACATGCAGATCCGCAACATCGCGGATTATCGGCTATGCGGGCATCTTCCCCGTCGCTGCGGGGCTGATGGTCCTCGTGTTTTCGAGAAAGCCTGGAGGGGCGGGTTCCATCTAGGCATCTTCGGGTGTGCAGCGCCAGGGGCAGGATCAGGCCAACCTCTACCACAGCTTCGAAGCGGCTCCGCTGCCGCGCAAAAGGCCTGGCGGGACTTCCGGCGGCGAAGACCAGAAAGGCGTGCTGCCTGTTTGCGGCCTGGCCGAGGCCTGGCTGGAAATCATGTGCGGAAGATGAACCAAGGCACTGACTTAAGGATATTTTCCAGTGCCGGTTGAGGGACTCGAACCCCCGACCCCCTGATTACAAATCAGGTGCTCTACCAGCTGAGCTAAACCGGCGCGCCCCGGTATTTACGGGTCGATCCGAGCCGGCGCAAGGCAAGCGGTGTGCGCTCCTCTTCGCGTTTGCTGACGGCCAGCTTCGGATCCAGTTGCCGAGGTTTGGCGAGAGGCTGCAGGCGAGCTTTGCACGGAAGCTTGCCATGTTTTCTGGCAGCGGAGCGATCGGGCGTTGAACGTCTGGAGGTGACCGTGGGACCGACGGGGCAGCAACGCCGGCGCAGAACGACCTCGACCTCGCTTCGCTGCCTCCGGAGGCCAGAGCTATCTTCCGGGCGGACCTCGCCGAGATAGTGGCTCATGGGCATGGCTGGCGGTCACCCGGAGAGCCGCATCAACGATGCGCCTGCCCTGGCTCTTCGCCAGACTGAGGTCGAAAGTGCCAAGCGGCACCACCTACGGCAAAAGCGCCCGGGCGCGCCACGCGCCACCGCGCCGGCAAAGCCCGTCTCGGGCCTCACCACGATCACGGTCCGGCCTCCGCGCAGCACTTCGCCGACTGGTCTCCGGCTCCAGCGAGGAGGCCGGCTCGTCGGACGGCAAGCACCGTCGGCCGCTTTCGGCCGCCATCGCTCGTCCCGTCCACCCGATCTTAACCGTACGCCTCGACTGTGCAGTCTCGGTCGAAGCCGGCAGGCTCGGGGTGGGTGCGCAATGCTGTCGCGCGGGTTGTTGGATTCATTGGCGATGTGGCCGACGGTCGTCTGGCCGATCGTCTTTTCCTCGACCTGGTGGGCTTTCCTGCGGCTCTGCCTCGCCAGCCGCGCGCGCCATGGCTGCTCGGTGCTCGATCGCGGCAGCGCGGCCTTCCTGCCGGCCTGGGCCTTCCTTGTCGCCGGCGCCCTGTTCGAGGCTGCCGTGCATACCTGCCTGCTCTGGCTGATCGGCGCCGTCTACGTCCTCGTCGCGCTGCCTGTCTTCATCCTCGGCTGGACAATGCTGCCGGCGCTGCTCGACGAATTCGGCTTCGGGTTCTTGCTGCTGGCGGTCGTGCACGTGTTCTTCGCCACAGCGTTCCTCGTGCTGCTCGGTTTCGCCGACATCGGCTTTCTGCGCCCGACGAACGCGGAGCTTTACGGGCTGCTGATCGGTCACCCGGTCGCGCTGTGACCCGAGCGCCCGCACCTGGTCGCGCGCCGGCAGGGACTAACGCAAGGGCACAGTCCGAAGTGGCCCGAAGCCCGATCGCGATGTAACGATTGTCGCAGTCGCGGCCGGCGACTCGCCCTATGGCGTCGCGCTCTCGCAACCTCTATTTCGGTGAACCGATGCTGAAGATTCTCTCGACCCTGGGGATGACCGGGCTCGGCGTGATCGCACTGGCCGACGGTGCGCTGGCGGCCGATGCCGGGCACGGCCGCTATCTCGCGTCGATCATGGACTGCGCCGGCTGCCATTCCGGCCGCACGCCCGAGGGCGCCATCGCGCCCGACCAGCACCTGACCGGCGGCACGCTCGGCTTCGAGTTGCCGGGCATGGGTATCTTCTGGCCGCCCAACCTGACCCCCTCGCCCGAGGGCCTGGGGGACTGGAGCGACGCGCAGGTCGCCGCCGCTATTCGCACCGGCGTTCGGCCGGACGGACGGGTGCTGGCGCCGATCATGCCGTAGGAGTCCTATGCCGCGCTGTCGGACGGGGACGTCGCCGACCTGGTCGCCTACCTGCGGTCGCTGCCGCCCTCGGCCAACGGGATGCCGGCGCCATTGCCGGCGGGCGGGGCCGGGCCCCTGCCCTTCTTCCGCGTGACACCGCCGGCGGGCGCGCCCGCCAATTGAAGCACAGGCCGGCCGCGCGCGCGTCCGGCGACGACAGGAGGACAGATGCATTTCGGACTGACCGAAGAGCAGGAGATGATCGTCTCGACCGTGCGCCGTTTCGTCGAGGAGGAGATCCATCCGCACGAGGACGAGGTGGAGCGCACCGGTGAGGTGCCGCCCGCGGTCGCCGAGCGCATCAAGGCCAAGACCCTCGAGCTCGGGTTCTACGCCTGCAACTTCCCCGAGGAGGTCGGCGGGGCCGGCCTCTCTCACCTTGAGTTCGCATTGGTCGAGCGCGAGCTCGGCCGCGGCTCGATGGCGCTCAACCACTTCTTCGGCCGGCCGCAGAACATCCTGATGGCCTGCAAGGGCGAGCAGGTCGAGCGATACCTGAAGCCGGCCGTGCGCGGCGAGCGCATGGACGCGCTGGCGATGACCGAGCCCGACGCCGGCAGCGACGTGCGCGCGATGAAGACCTTCGCGCGCCGGGACGGCGGCGACTGGGTCATCAACGGCACCAAGCATTTCATCAGTGGCGCCGATCACGCCGACTTCGTCATCGTCTTCGTGGCGACGGGCGAGGACGACACGCCCAAGGGCAAGAAGAAGCGGATCACCACCTTCCTCGTCGACCGCGGCACGCCCGGCTTCGAGATCGCCGAGGGCTACCGCTCGGTCAGCCATCGCGGCTACAAGAACTGCATCCTGCGCTTCGAGGACTGCCGCCTGCCCGACTCGCAGGTGCTGGGCGAGGTCGATGGCGGCTTCGCGGTCATGAACGAATGGCTCTACGCCACGCGCATCACGGTCGCGACCATGTCGGTCGGGCGGGCGCGGCGCGTCTTCGACTACGCGCTGAACTACGCGGCCGAGCGCAAGCAGTTCGGGCAGCAGATCGGCAAGTTCCAGGGCGTCAGCTTCCAGCTCGCCGACATGATCACCGAGATCGACGCCGCCGACTGGCTGACGCTGGCCTCGGCCTGGCGGCTGGATCAGGGGCTGCCGGCAAACCGCGAGATCGCGTCGGCCAAGCTCTATGCCACCGAGATGCTGGCCCGGGTCACGGACGCCGCCATCCAGATCCACGGCGGCATGGGCTTGATGGACGACCTGCCGCTGGCCCGCTTCTGGCGCGACGCCCGCGTCGAGCGCATCTGGGACGGCACCTCCGAAATCCAGCGCCACATCATCAGCCGCGACCTCCTTCGGCCGCTGGAGGCGTGACCGGCCGCACGCCGTCGCCTGCGGCCCGTCCGGTGGCGCTATTGCCCCATGTTCCAGATGTCGCGGTGCAGGCGCCAGGTGCCATCCTCGCCGCGCTTCCAGAGGACGATGTACTTGCCGCGAAGGTCGGTCCGGCCGGTGCCCTCGGCCGCCGGGGCGGTCAGGCTGAGGGTACCGACCTCCGTCGCGAAATCGCCCTCTGCCATGACCTCGACGGTCTGCAGGTCGAGGTCGCCGAGCCCCTGCCCGATCCCGCCGGCCCAGAACGCCTTGACGCCGTCGCGTCCGTCCACCCGCGCCCCGCCCGGCGGCAAGACCGCCGCGTCCTCGGTGTAGAGCGCCGCGAGGGCGTCGGTGTCGCCGCTGTTGAAGGCCTGCTCGAACTTCGTCGACTGTGCGTCGATCCCGGCCTGGGCATCCATGTCGGCCGCCTGTCCGATCGCCGCGGCGCCGGCGAGCAGGATGGCGATAGCCGTGATTGTCAGAGTCCTTCTCATCTGGGTTCCCCTTCGACACTGATGCATGGATTGCCCATGCCCTCTCCGCGAGGGTACACGCGCCGTCGGCGAATCGCACCTTGGACGTGTATATGACCCGCGACCTCTCCCGCCTTTTCCGACCGCGCTCGATCGCCGTCATCGGCGGCGGCGCCTGGGGGCCGGCGGTCGTCGAGCAGTGCCTGAAGATGGGCTTCGCCGGCGAGATCTGGCCGGTCCACCCGACGCGCGATCAGATGCACGGCGTCCCCTGCCACCGCGAGCATCGAGGCGCTGCCGGCCGCGCCGGACGCGACCTTCATCGGCGTCAACCGCCACCTGACCATCGAGACCGTGGCATCCCTGGCGGCGCGCGGCGCCGGTGGCGCGGTTTGCTTTGCCTCGGGCTTTGCAGAGGCCGAGGACGACCGGGCGGCCGGCGCCTTGCTGCAGGCCCGGCTGGTGCAGGCGGCGGGCGAGATGCCGGTGCTGGGGCCGAACTGCTATGGCCTCATCAACTACCTAGACGGCGCGCTGCTCTGGCCCGACCAGCACGGCGGCGTGCGGGTCGACAGCGGCGTCGCGATCCTGACCCAGTCATCGAACGTGCTGCTCAACCTGACCATGCAGAAACGCGGTCTGCCACTGGCCTATGCCGTCGCCGCCGGGAACCAGGCGCAGACGGGGCTGGCCGAGATGTCGACCGCCGTGCTGGAGGATCCGCGCGTCACCGCCGTCGGCCTGCACATCGAGGGCGTTGGCGACGTCCGCGCCTTCGAGGCGATGGCGGCGCGGGCGCGCGCGCTGAACAAGCCCGTGGTGGCGCTGAAGATCGGCCGCTCCGAGCAGGCGCGCGCCGCGACCGTCAGCCACACGGCCTCGCTGGCCGGCGCCGACGCGGTCGGCCGGGCGTTCCTGGCGCGGCTGGGCATTCCGACGCTCGCCACCCTTCCCGAGCTGCTGGAGACGCTGAAGCTTTGCCATGTCCACGGCGCGCTGCCGGGGCGCGAACTCTGCTCGCTGTCCTGCTCGGGCGGCGAGGCGGCGCTGGTGGCGGACGCCGCCATCGGTCGGAAGGTGCGCTTCCGGCCACTGGTGCCGGCGGAGCAGGCGCGCGTGAGGGCGACGCTGGGGCCGCTGGTGACGGTGGCAAACCCGCTTGACTACCACACCTTCATCTGGGGCGACCGGGTGCGGCTGACCGAGACCTACGGCGCGATGCTGGGCTGCGGCTTCGACCTGTCGCTGCTGGTGCTCGACTTCCCGCGCGCCGACCGCTGCTCGGAGGCCGCGTGGCAGCCGACAGTCGACGCGATCTGCGACGCCGCGGCGCGGACCGGGGCGCGCGCGGCGGTCGTCTCCAGCCTGCCCGAGGGGATGCCGGAGGCGCGCGCCGCCGAGCTGCTGGCCGCCGGCATCGCGCCGATGTGCGGGCTGGACGAGACGCTGGCGGCGGTCGAGGCGTCGGCGGCGGTGGCCGAGGCATGGGCGCGGCCCGCTCCGGCGCCAGTGCTGGCCGGACCGGCGCCCGACGGCGCGCCGCGCCTGCTGGACGAGGCGGAGGCCAAGCGCCTGCTGGCCGCGCACGGCCTGGCCGTCCCCGAGGGCCGCATCGCGGCGACCCCGGCGGAGGCCGCGACCGCCGCGGCGGCGCTGGGCTTCCCCGTCGCGCTCAAGGCGCCTGGGGGTGGCGCACAAGACCGAGGCCGGCGCCGTCGCGCTGGGGCTCGACAGCGCCGAGGCGGTCGCCCGGGCGGCCGCGGCGATGCCGGGCGGCGCCGGCTTCCTGGTCGAGCGCATGGTGGCGGGCGCCGTCGCCGAGATCATCCTGGGCGTCACGCGCGACCCGGCGCACGGGCTGGCGCTGACCATCGGCGCCGGCGGCGTGCTGGCCGAGCTGATGGCCGACACGGCGACGCTGATGATTCCGGCCAGCGAGGCCGAGATCCGCGCCGCCATCGCCGGGCTGCGCACGGCACCGCTGCTGACCGGCTTTCGTGGCCGGCAGCGCGCCGACATCGGGGCCGTGGTCCGCGCCGCACTGGCGGTGCAGTCCTTCGCCGAGGCCAATGCCGAACGGCTGCTGGAACTGGACATCAACCCGCTGATCGTGACGGCCGAGGGCGCCGTAGCGGCAGACGCGCTGATCCGGCTGGGCAGCGAGGCACAGGCTGCGACGGGGGACGCCGCGGCTTGCGAAGCGGCGGTCGGAACCTGAACCGCCGGGTGGCGGTCGCCGCTACTCGGCGGCGTGCCGAGTTCGAGGCGTAGTCTGCGGAGCCCTGTGCCTCCACCTCGGCGAACATCCACTCGCGCAGGGCGCCGACCGCCGGGCAGCGGGAGTGGCCCTTCGGATAGGCGAAAGAGTAGATCGTGAACGGCGGAGTCTCGACATCGAACAGCCGCACCAGCCGACCCTCTTTGAGCGTGTCGCGCGCCATCGCGTCATAGGCCAGAGCGACGCCCTGCTCGCGCTCGGCCGCGGTCAGCGTCAACTCGCAATGGGCCAGCCGCGGCCCGCGCGGCTGGCTGGGAGCGGCGACGCCGGCCAGGCGGAACCACGCGCCCCAGGCGTCCAGCACCTCGTCGTGCAGCAGTGTGACATCCAGCAGGTCGCGCGGGCAGCCGATTTCCCGCCCGTTCGACCAGCGCCGGGCTGGCGACCGGGTAGCGGCTCGACTGAATCATCGGCTCGACAACCACGCCGGGCACAGGCTCGGCGCCCCAGTGGATGACGACGTCCGCGCCGTTGGCGGCGAAGTCGGTGCAGGGCGCGCCCTGCGAGACCAGCATCTCGATGCGCTCGTGCCCGGCGAAGCTGCCGAGACGCGGGACCAGCCAGCGCGCCGCAAAGCCCGGTGTCGAGAGGACGCGCAGCGGCCGGTCGTCGCCGCGGCGCGAGACGCGCCGCGTGCTGACATCGAGCATGTCGAGCAGCCGCGTCAGGTCGCGCCGGTAGCTCTCGCCGGCCCCGGTCAGCGCAAGCCCCGCCGCCTCGCGCCGGAAGAGCGCGGTGCCGAGGAAGTCCTCCAGCGCCTTCACCTGGTGGCTTACCGCCGATGGCGTCACGCACAGGTCCACTGCCGCACGGGCGAAGCTCATGCGCCGGGCAGCGGCCTCGAAGGCGCGGAGCGCCGGCAGCGGGGGCAGTCGTCTTTGCATGGCAACGTGAAGATAACTCATCGGCCGGTGAAATACGATCATTAGGCGCGGCGGGTTGGAGGGCGCACCTTCGGGGCCTTATGAAACCTGGAGGCTCGACATGACCCGCGAAACCGTTTTCCGCCGCGCGCGCACCATCGCGACCCGCCCCGCCCTGCTGCTGGCCGCCGGCCTCGCCGTCGGCGCGACGGCCGGGGCCGCCATCTCGGCCGCCACCGCGCCTACCGAGCACAAGGGGCTCGAGGTTGTGGCAGTCGGCGCGATCCCCGAGGCGTCGATGGACGCGACCATCGGCCTTGCCGGGTACAAGCTGCAGCTGCGGGCGATCACGATCGACCCGGGCGGCCAGATCGCCAGCCACAGTCACGGCAATCGGCCCGGCCTGGTCAAGGTGATCTCAGGCGAGTGGGTCGAGGGCCGCGACAGCGGCGAGAGCGTCTATTCCGCCGGGACGCCGGAGGGGATCGTCGAGGACGAGAACACGGTGCACTGGTTCTTTAACCGGGGCGACGTGCCCGCGACGGCGATCGTCTGCGACATCGTGCCGGAAGGCTGAGCCGGCGGCAGCGTCAGACCTCGGCCGCGGCCTTGCGCAGCTCGAATTTCTGGATCTTGCCGGTCGAGGTCTTCGGCAACTCGGCGAAGACGACGTGGCGCGGGCACTTGAAGCGCGCCAGGTGCTCGCGGCAGAAGGCGATCAGCTCCTCGACGGTCGCCGTCGCGCCGGGCTTCAGCTCGACGAAGGCGCAGGGCGTCTCGCCCCATTTCTCGTCCGGCTTCGCGACCACCGCCACGACCGCGACGGCCGGATGCTTGTACAGCGTCTCCTCGACCTCGATCGACGAGATGTTCTCGCCGCCCGAGATGATGACGTCCTTGGCGCGGTCGCGTGATCTGGATGTAGCCGTCCGGGTGAATGACGGCGAGATCGCCGGTGTGGAACCAGCCGCCCGAAAACGCCTCGGCCGTGGCCGTCGGGTTCTTGAGGTAGCCCTTCATCACCACGTTGCCGCGCATCATGATCTCGCCGACGGTCTCGCCGTCGCGCGGCACGGGGGTCATGGTCCCGGCGTCCATGACGTCCAGCCCCTCGAGCGCCTGGTAGCGCACGCCCTGGCGCGCCTTCATGCGCGCCTGCTCGCGCGGCGGCAGTCCACGCCAGTCGGGCTTGAACTCGTTCAGCACTGCGGGGCCGTAGGATTCCGTCAGGCCGTAGAAATGCGTGACCTCGAATCCGCGCTCGGCCATCGCCGCCAGCACGGATTCCGGCGGCGGCGCGGCGGCGGTCCAGAAGGTGACCTTCTGCGGGAACTCGCGCGTCTCCTCCGGCTTCGCGCCCAGCAGCGTCGACATGACAATGGGCGCGCCGCAGAGATGCGTGACGCCGTGCTCGGCGATGGCGTCGAACATCGCCCCGGCGCGCACCTGGCGTAGGCACACATGCGTGCCGGCGACGATGGACACCGCCCAGGGAAAGCACCAGCCGTTGCAATGGAACATCGGCAGCGTCCAGAGATAGACGGTGTCGCCCGTCATCCCGCCATGCACGACGTTGCCGGTCGCCAGCAGCGAGGCGCCGCGGTGGTGGTAGACGACCCCCTTGGGATTGCCGGTGGTGCCCGAGGTGTAGTTGAGCGAGATTGCGTCCCATTCGTCGTCCGGCATCTTCCAGTCGTAATCCGGGTCGCCGGTTTCCAGGAACGCCTCGTAGTCCTCGCCGATGCCGGTCGCCGGCACGCCGGCGGTCGGGTCGGTGTATTCGACGACGCGCGGGCGCGCGCCCTGCATGTGGTCCAGCGCCTCGCGCAGCAGCGGCGCCAGCTCGCTGTCGACGATAACCAGCCCGGCCTCGCCGTGGTCCAGGATGAAGGCGATGCCGGCAGCGTCCAGCCGGGTGTTCAGCGGGTTCAGCACGCCGCCCATCATCGGCACGCCGTAATGCGCCTCGAGCATCGGCGGCGTGTTGAGCAGCAGCACCGAGACGGTGTGGCCGTGCCGAAGGCCGGCCCGCTCCAGCGCGCTCGCCAGCCGCCGGGCGCGGGCGAAGAAGGTGGCGTAGTCATGCCGGACCGGCCCGTGGATCACGGCCGTCTTCTGCGGGAACACCGCGGCCGAGCGCGCCAGGAAGCTCAGCGGCGTCAGCGGCTGGAAGTTCGCCTGGCATCGGTCGAGATCGCGCTGGTAGGCGTCGGTCATGGAATCACCTCCCGTTCCCAGCGAGGAAACCGGAAGCGGAAAACGCTTGTCAAATCGTTCGGAGTAGGGGAACCATTCTCCTTAGGGTTGTGGGGAGGCTTTTAACCGAAAGGAGCCTTTTCCATGAGGTTACATCGCATCTCCGGTACCAGCGCGGTTGCTGCGGCGGCGATAGTTGGGATTGTCGCAGCGAGCCCGAGCTATGCTGTTACGACCTCCTCGATCGGCATAGCGGGCCCGTGGTCATCTTCAACTGCCGAGGTTCCAAACCCGGCGAGCGTTCTGCTGTCCTTCGACAGTGTCTTCGCCGTAGTCCCCGGAACGGGATTCCTGAGCGGTTACGACCCGGTATCGATCAGCGATCTTCCGCTCAACCGCGTCAGCGTGCTGCAGGATGATGCGGCCGCGGTCAGAAGCATCTACGCAATCGACACGTCATCGTTCGACGGCAAATCCTGGAAGGTCTATCAGAACGGTGCCGGGGACGAGATCGTGTTCAACCTGGACACCGATGCGACCTGGCGGCGCTCGTTCGACATAGCCGATACCGACACGTCGTGGGCGCAGTCGGAGAACGGCGCTGGTCTGCTCGAGTACACCGGCACCTACATCCTTCCCGACGGAACGTCGGTGGCGGGCACGGGCATCCTCAACGCATCCTCCTCAGGCGAGGCCAGGCTTTTCGAGAATTCTCAGCAGGCGCAGGTGATTCCGCTTCCGGCGGGCGCATGGCTGCTACTCGGGGCATCGGGTCTCTTGGTGGGCTTTCTCAGTCGCCGCAAAATCAGGGCACAACCTGAACTCGCGACCGCCTGACCGCAAAACCAAGGCTACCGCCCGACCGGCTTTGGAAGGCATCGACTGTGGAGGATCGCGCGCCCAAGATGGCCCGATCCTCCGCTCCTGTTCCAGCGAGCGATCCCGAACCGTGGCCGTGCGGCGGTTACGCCCCCTTCCATGTAAATCTTGCAAGGCTCATGGTCGTTACGCAGGTGGGCGCCTCGAAAAACCTCCTCAGATCGCTGGTTTCGTGATTCTCTTGTCTCGGAGGAGATGTGGAGGCGCGGATGCGTGGACAGTCGGGGTTCTGGGACATTGACGAGCGCTATGTGCGGCTGAGTGAGGCCGGCGATCCGCTGGAGAAGCTCACCGCGCTGGTGCCGTGGGAGGTGTTCCGCAAGCCGCTGGGGAAGGCGCTGAAGCGCTCGGACGGTGCAAAGGGCGGCAGGCCGCCCTACGACGCCGTGCTGATGTTCAAGGTGCTGGTCCTGCAGGCGCTCTACAATCTCTCGGACGATCAGGCCGAATTCCAGATTCAGGATCGGCTGTCCTTCATGCGCTTCCTGGACCTTGGGTTGGCCGATCGGGTTCCGGATGCCAAGACGATCTGGCTGTTCCGCGAGCACCTGGCGCAGGCGGGCGCGATCAAGACGCTCTTCGCCAGCTTCGACAAGCATCTCGCCGAGGCGGGCTATCTCGCCATGGGCGGGCAGATCGTCGACGCGACGATCGTCGCCGCGCCGAGGCAGAGGCACACCGACGAGGAGAAGGCCGCGATCAAGGCCGGCGAGGTGCCGGAGGAGTGGAAAGCCAGGCCGGCCAGGCTGAGGCAGAAGGACCGGGATGCGCGCTGGACGGTGAAGTTCTCCAAGGCGAAGCCGGCAGTGCCGGGCAGGCCGCAGCAGGTGGACATCGCGGTGCCGACCTTCGGCTACAAGAACCACGCCGCCATCGACCGCCTGCACGGCTTCATCCGCGGCTGGTCGGTGACGAGCGCCGCTTCCTATGACGGGGCGCAGCTCGCCAACGTCCTCGACCGCTCGAACACCGGCTCCAGGGTCTGGGCGGACACTGCCTACCGGTCGGCGAAGAACGAGGAATGGCTGGGGAAGAACGGCTACGTCTCGGACATCCACCGCAAGAAGCCGAAGGGGCGGCCGATGAGCGAGAGGACGTCCCGCGCCAATGGCCGGCGCTCGATGGTTCGCTCGGCGGTCGAGCACGTCTTCGCACGCCAGAAGGGACCGATGGCGCTGTTCGTCCGCACCATCGTCATCGTGCGGGCCGTGACGTGACCCCCGTCGCTCATCCGCGGGCGACTGGAATCGTGGGTTGAGAATTGCGCGTGAGCGCGACGGTAGCAACGGGCATCGGTGCGGAGCTTTCCAAGTGGCGTAGCGCCGGTGCCTGTTGCGGGTTCAGGATCTCGGCGTAGACGGCGGGCGTCATGTAGCCGATCGCCGAGTGCGGCCGCGCGGTGTTGAAGTCTTCGACCCAGCCGGCGACGACGGCGCGGGCATGGTTCATCGAGAAGAACAGATGCTCGTTGAAACATTCGTCCCGCATCCGCCCCTGAAAGCTCTCGGCGAATGCATTCTGGGTCGGCTTGCCCGGCGCGATGTAGCGCCAGTCGAGGCCGGCCGCCTGGGTGAAGGCCAGGACCGCCGAGGAGGTGAACTCGGTGCCATTGTCGCTGACGATCGTGCCGGGCCGCCCGCGCCGGGCGATCAGCGCCTTCATCTCCCGCACAACCCGTTTCCCGGACAAGGATGTGTCCGGGACGGCGGCGAGGCACTCCTTGGTCACGTCGTCGATGATCGTCAGCACCCGGAAACGACGGCCGTTGGCCAGTTGGTCGTGAACGAAGTCCGTCGACCAGCGGCTGTTGGGACCATCCGGCTTCGGGATCGGCGTGCGCGCGACCGCGATCCGGCGGCGCGACCTGCGCCGCCGCACCGCCAGGCCCTCCTCGCCGTAGAGCCGCTGGGTCTTCTTGCGGTTCATCGTCCAGCCCTCGCCGCGGAGAAGGACATGCAGGCGGCGATACCCGAACCGCCGCCGCCGATCGGCCAGCTCCCTCAGCCGCCCGCGCAGGGCCGCGTCGTCGGGACGCTTCGCGCAATAGCGGACCGTGCTCCGGTCCGCGGCAATGATGGTGCACGCCCGCCGCTCGCTCACCTCGAGGCTCGTCCTCAGATGCGCGACGGCTTCCCGCCTGGCAGCGGGCGTCACCATTTTTTTGTCAGCAGATCCTTCAGCCCGGCATTGTCGAGCATCGCGTCGGCATAGAGCCGCTTCAGCTTCGCGTTCTCGTCCTCGAGCGCCTTCAGCCGCCTGGCATCCGAGACGTCCATCCCGCCGTATTTGGCCTTCCAGGCATAAAACGTCGCCGACGACATACCGTGCTTGCGGCACAGCTCGGCGACCGCCGCACCGGCCTCCTGCTCGCGCAGCACCCCGATGATCTGCTCTTCGCTGAAACTGCTTCGCTTCATATCCGGTCCCTCTCCTGTGGTCCGGATTCCAGCAGCTCGTGGAGGAGAAACAAGGGGTCACGTCAGCCGAGGCCAAGATCGGCATGGCCAATCTGGCATACAATCTCACGCGCTTCGTCTGGCACCAGCGGAGAGGAATGTCCGCCTGACGGCGAAAGCAAAGCCGAAGGGGCGACCCCGCGTCCGGTAGTAAGCAACAACGCCCGAGACCTGTGGCCTCAGCGGCACCCCGGCAGACACGGCTCGGCTACGCCCGCCTCACGTCCCTGAAATGACCGCTTCTTCGAGGTCCCCAGGTTGGCCCAGTGACAGCTTTGCCTGCGCGGGCTGGCCCCATCGGAGTCGGGCAGGCACCTGACTTGTCGCGAGCCGGGATAGCGCAGAGCCCTGCTCAAAAAAATAGGTCGGCGAGCTTAGCGAGGACACTTTCCGCGGTTTTCCTCGCGCACCATCGCATGAAAAAATATTGCCGGGCAGCTACTTGTCGGTTCGCCTGGTGTGCGGGAGATTGGCGCTGGCCGGTTGCGAGAAACCCCTTTCGCCTGCAGCGCATGTTGCTATCGTCGCCGCACCCGGCAGCAAGAGGCCAGCAATGCCGATATCGCTCGGCGGCAAGACCGCGATCATCACCAGCGCGGCGCAGGATGTCGGGCGCGCGATGGCGCAGCGCTTCCTGGATGCCGACGCCCGGGTGATGCTGGCGGATTCGGACGAGAAGGCGCTGGCCAGCGCCGAGGCCGACCTCGACGGCGCGGACGGGCGGCTGGCCCGCTTTCACTACGTCGCGCAGGACCGGCTCTCGATCGCGAACCTGATCGCGGCAACGATCGACAGGTTCCAGCGGATCGACATCCTGGTGAACGGCGCCCAGACGATCACCGCGCCGGGGGCGTTCCTCAATCTCGGGACCGAGCAGTTCGACGCCGCCTTCGGCGACAACGTCCGCTCGGTGTTCCAGCTCAGCCAGGCGGTGGCACGGCGAATGATCCAGCAGGGCGGCGAGAGCGAGGAACCGGGCGGCGTCATCGTCAACATCTCGTCGATCGCCTCCGGACGGACAGTGCCGGAGCTGCTGACCTTCTCGGTGTCGTGCGCGGCGCTGGACCAGCTGACACGCTCGATGGCCGCCAGCCTGGCGACGCATGGCATCCGGGTGAACGCCATCGCGCTCGGCGGCGTGCTGTCGGAGCGGATGCGCTCGGCCTTCCGCGAGAACGAGCAGCTTCGCGAGGACATGATCCGCGTGACGCCGCTGGGCCGCCTCGCCGAGATGGAGGAGGCGGCCGACGCGGCCATCTTCGTCGCCTCGGAGCACGCCAGCTACATCACCGGCCAGATCCTGGCCGTCGATGGCGGGCGGACGCTGCTGGACCCGCTGGCGTCGCCGATCCGCTGAGCCAGGGGCGCCCCCGCGCGCAACTGCGAACGGCGACCCGGGCGCCGTTGACTCGGCGCTGACCGGTTCACGTGGCAGGGTCCCGCGCCGGTGCCGGGCCGGCGCCGCTGCGCCCGCGTCGCCGGATTCATCGGCAGGCCATTGGCGGCGCGCCGCGCGCGTGGCATCCTGCGCTCCGCGAGTGGCGGGAGAGTGTCATGCGTCGGTGCCTTGTCCTCGTCGCCGTTTCCTGCGCCTGGCTGGCGGGGCCGTCTATGGCAGCAGCGCCAGGCGGCGCGCAGACCGGCGCCATGCCGCCGGTGGCCGCGCGCGGCCATCCGAGCGAAACCGGCCTTACCCGCCCGGAAATCCGCGCAGCCACCGCGGCGCTGGCCGTCGCGGGCTACGCCCCCGGGGGTGTCGACGGCGACTGGGACGCCGCCGACGGCGCCGCGCTGGCCGCCTACCAGGCGGACTGGCAGCTTCCCGAGACGGGCGAGCTGACGCCCGACCTGCTCCTGCGCCTGATCCGCGAGCACCCGGCGACAAAGGCGCGATGGGTCGAGACCGACACGGGGTGCAGCGTCTGGAACCGCTTTCCGCAGGCACGCGAGACGGTGACGTGGACGGGCGACTGCGTCGATGGCGTCACGTCGGGCGACGGACGGCTGACCTGGACCTCGGTGCTGCGCGGGCGGGCGCAGGTCGAAACCTACACCGGGCAGCGCCGCGGCGGGCGGGAGAACGGGCTCGGCCTCTATCTCGGCGCCGACGGCAGCCGCTATGCCGGCGAGTGGCGCGACGGGCTGATGGACGGGCGCGGCATCCATGTCTCGCCCGGAGGCCACGTCTATGTCGGCGAGTACCGCGTACGGGCTGCGCGACGGCTGGGGCATCTACACGCGCACCGAGGGCAGCCGCTATTCCGGCGAGTGGCGGGGCGGCGTCGAGGAGGGCCTGGGCATGGCCGCCTGGCACGACGGCAGCCACTACGAGGGGCAGCTTCTCGACGGCAAGCCGGACGGCGCCGGCACGCTGACCTTCGCCGACGGAACCGTCTATTCCGGCGACTGGCACGCCGGCTGCTATGCCGAAGCGATGCGCGGCGCGACGGCCGGGGTGACGCAGGCCGACTGCGGCTGGGAATGAGCCGCCCGCCGATCCGGCGGGCGGAAGACGCACATGCGGGCGGCGCACGCCACCCGGGCCGCTGGACGGCGGTCGTCAGTTCACCTTGGCCGTCTTCGACTTCACGAGATCCCAGACATTGGTGTCGGGCTGCTGGTTGCACTCTTCCTTGATCTCGACGATCGAGACCGGCGTGTAGTCGTCGACGACGGCGACATCTTCCATGCCGTGCGAGCGACCTTCGAGATAGGCGACGACGTGCTCCTGAACGGCCGGCTCCGCCGTTACGAAGTCAGAGCACTTCACCTCCATCGGATGCTTGAAATCATAGGTGGCGATGGTGTCCATCCACGCCCTCTGCTCGGTCGGGTTCGCGGCGAAAGCCACCGTGGCAAGCGCCGCGACGGCGGAAGAGATCGCAAAAAGCATCTTCATCTGTTTTTCCTTCCTGTCGTTGGCATCTTCCCGGGTCGAGCCGAAGCGCCCCCAGTCAAGGTGCCGTTGGTCTCAGCGGTAGCATCCTACACGCGAATCGCGAGTGCGATCTTGTCTTTTCGCGCCATGGTGGTCCAACCGGGCCGGTTCCGCCGAGCGGGCGGCCTCCGCCGCCCCGCCGCGGCCGTTTTTCGATGACAGGGCCGGAGCTGCTGCCTAGGATACAGGCGCCACGGACCGGGGCCTGATCCCCGGGAAAAAGAAACGACAAGGGAGTTGGACTGAATGACCCGTTACGGAAAGATTCTGGGCGGCCTGGCGGTCGGGGCGGCGATGATCGCTCTGCCCGGTGCCGCCAGTGCCGCCGATGACTGCGAGATCGTGCTGGGCGCGGCCATATCGTTGACGGGCAATTACGCCGCCAACGGCATGCACGCCAAGAACGGCTACGACTACGCCATCGACCAGTTGAACAAGGACGGCGGCATCAAGGTCGGCGACAAGACCTGCAAGATGCGCGTCATCTACTATGACGACGAGTCGACGCCGGCGCGTGGCGCGCAGCTGGCCGAGCGGCTGATCAGCCAGGACCAGGTCCAGTACATGCTCGGGCCCGTACTCGACCGGCATGACGGCGGCGATCGCGCCGGTCACCGAGCAGTACAAGATCCCGATGGTGGAGGCCGAGGGCGCTGGCCGCTCGCTCTTCAACAAGGGCTACAAGCAGATGTTCGCCATCCTGTCGACCTCGGACCAGTACCTGAGCTCGGCGATCGACCTGGCAGCCGAGATGGCCGAGGCGAACGGCAAGAAGCCCGCCGACGTCAAGGTCGCGATGGCCTACGAGAGCGACCCGTTCTCGCAGGACGTGCGCAGTGGCGTGCTGAACGACCTGAAACGCTACGGCATGACCGCCGTCATCGACGACCAGCTGCCGCGCGACCTCAGCGACATGGCGGCGACGATGACCAAGGTGAAGGCGCTGAAGCCCGACCTGCTGCTGGTCTCGGGCCACGAGAAGGGCGCGGCGACCGCCGTGCGCCAGCTCAAGGAGATGGGGGTCAGCGTGCCGATGATCGCCATCACGCACTGCGAGTTGGCCGACGTCACCGGCAATTTCGGCGATGCGGCGAACGGCATCCTCTGCCCGACGCAGTGGTCGCCGACGATGACCTATACCGGCGACGTGATGGGCTCGGCCGCCGACTACGAGAAGGCCATCAAGGCAGCGTTTCCCGAATACGCCGACACCGAGGTGCCCTACCAGACCGCCCAGGGCTCGGCGGCCGTCCTTACCTTCAAGGACGCGTTCGAGCGGGCCGGATCGCTGGACAAGGACGCGGTTCGCGACGCGCTGGCAAAGACCGACATGATGACCTTCTACGGCCCGATCAAGTTCACGCCGGAGGGGCTGAACGAGCGCAAGCCGATGGTGCTGCGCCAGATCCAGGACGGCGCCTACAAGGTCGTCGCGCCGCAGAAGTACGCCAGCGACAAGCTGCAGTACCCGCGCCCCTGACCCAGGTGCGCTGAACTCCCGGTCGGGCCCGCCGTGGCCCGACCGGCCTCGCCCGCCCGGCAGCGGCGCGGGCTTTCGGTATTTCGCTGAGGGGGGACCGCGTCCATGTGGTCGAACATCCAGATCCTGCAGATCGCGCCGCAGTTTGCCGTCGGGCTGCTGATCGAGGGCCTGCTGATCGGCTCGGTCTTCGCGCTGGTCGCCTACGGGCTGGCGCTCGTCTGGGGCGTGATGAACGTCAAGAACCTGGCGCAGGGGCCGATGGTCATCCTCGGCGGCTACATCTGCTGGTACCTGCACGACGCTTTCGGCATCCACCCGCTGATCGGGATATTCGGCTCGATCGCGACGCTCTGGCTGCTGAGCTGGCTGGTCTTCCGCTACATCGTCTCCAAGGTTCTGGCGCTCGACATGTTCGTGTCGCTGCTGGCCACCTTCGGCGTGGCCTATGTGATGGAGCAGGGCATGAGCCTGCTGTTCACGCAGAACACGCGGACCATCGACCTCGGCTGGGACAGCTTCCGCCTGTTCGGCGGCGACGTGACCATCGCCAGCCAGAAGGTCATGGCCTTCTGCATCGCCTGCGCGCTGGCCGTGACGCTGGTGCTCTTCATGAAGCGCAGCCGCATGGGCCAGGCGATCCGCGCCACCGCCCAGAACGCCCGCGCCGCACGCGTCATGGGCATCGACACCGACCGGGTCTACCGCTTCACCTTCTGCCTGAACGGCGCGATCTGCGGCGCGACGGGGGCGCTGGTTGCGATGATCTGGGTCATCCAGCCCTTCTACGGCATCGCCTACTCGATCCGCGCCTTCGTGATCGTCACCGCAGCGGGGCTGGGCAACCTGCCCGGCGTCATCGCCGCCGGGCTGGGCATGGGCACGATCGAGCAATTCGGCGGCTTCATCTTCGGCGCCCAGTACCAGCAGGCGATCATCGTCGGGCTGCTGCTGGCCGTGCTTTTCATCAGGCTGCTGCAGCAGTCGCGTAACCGTCAGGCAGTCGCATGAGCATGAAATGGCTCCTCTACCCGGCACTGATCGCGTTGGCGATCGCGCTGCCGCTGGTGTTTCCGAACTACACGCAGCAGTTCTCGACGCTGTGGGTGCTGATCGTGCTGGCCCTGACATGGGACATGCAGGGCGGCCAGATGGGCTACAACTCGCTGGGCAACATCTTCTTCTTCGGCCTCGGCATGTATGTCAGCGCCATCGTGCAGATCGAGATTTTCGCCGACCTCGGCGACTACACCTATGCCGGCGGCACGCAGGCCTTCACCTTCACGCACGCCCAGTACTTCACGGGGCTGGCGATCGGGCCGCTGATCGGCGGCGTCGCCTGCGCCATCGCGGCGGTGCCTCTGGGCTGGCTGTTCTTCGGCCTGCGCGGCCCCTACTTCGCCATCGGCACGCTGGGCGTCGCCGTCGCGGCGGCCGAGATGTTCAGCACCTGGACATGGGTGGGCGCCGGCCAGGGCATCCCGATGCCGCGCTTTCCGGGCGACCCGGACATCGCGAAATGGGCCTTCTACTCGATGTTCATGCTGACGGGCATCATCTGCTTCGCCGTCATCGCCTGGCTCTACTCGACGCGCTTCGGGCTGGCGCTGAACGCCATCCGCGACGACGAGCAGAAGGCCGAGGGCATGGGCCTGCCGACGCTGCGCATCAAGCAGCTGAACTGGGCGGTGGCCGCGTTCTTCATCGGCATCATGGGGGCGATCTACGGAAACAATGTCGGCTTCATCGAGCCGCGCGGCGTCGCCTTCCAGACGATCTATCTCGGCATCTACATGGTCGTCGCGGCGCTGCTGGGCGGCAAGGGGACGCTGTGGGGGCCGGTCATCGGCGCCATCGTCTTCCACACCTTCAAGGAGGTGACGTGGACGCTGCTGCTGGGCTGGCAGTACGTGGCGCTGGGCGTGCTGATCGTCGTCGTCATCGTCTATTTCCAGGAGGGCATCGTCGGCTGGCTGGCGCGCCGCAAGCCGGAATGGTTCGGTCGCAGGATCGAGGCGAAGACGACCGCGACCGATCATCGGCACGAACCCGAAAAGGACGCCGCCCAGGGAGCGCCTGCATGACCGCGATCATCGAGGTCGACAACGTCAGCAAGAGCTATGGTGGCGTCGTCGCAAACAAGGAGATCTCGCTGAGGGTCGAGCAGGGCTCGATCACCGGGCTGATCGGGCCGAACGGCAGCGGCAAGACGACGATGTTCAACTCGATCGTCGGCTACCACCCGATCGACCAAGGCTCGATCCGCTTCGAGGGGCGGGAGATCAGCAAGCTTCGCGTGCCCGAGATCGCCCGCCTGGGCCTGCTGCGCACCTTCCAGCAGACGCGGATCTACGGCGCCATGAGCTGCGTCGACAACATGCTGATCTCGGTACCCTACCGGAAGCAGCGCTTCACCGACATGTTCGGCAGCCACGACGCCGAGGAACTGGAGCGCGCCGAGTCGCTGCTCGACTTCGTCGGGCTCTACGAGAAGCGCTGGCTGCTGGGCGGCGACCTCAGCTTTGGCCAGCAGAAGCTGCTGGAATTCGGCATGGCGCTGATGAACGAGCCGACCGTACTGATGCTGGACGAGCCGACGGCGGGCATCAACCCGACGCTGATCAACGGCCTGATCGACCGGCTGAAGCGCGCCAACCAGGAGCTGGGCATCACGCTCTTCGTCATCGAGCACAACATGCGCGTCATCATGAACCTGGCCGAGCGGATCTACTGCCTGGCACACGGCCAGATGCTGGCCGAGGGCAGCCCCGACGACATCCAGAACGACCAGCGCGTCATCGACGCCTACCTGGGGGCGCACTGATGGCCCGCACTCCCGAGGCACCGGCCGGTCAGACGGACGCCGAGGCGGCCCCGATGACGGCGACCGAGCGCAAGACCGCCCGCGGCTACCACATGGGCGGCGTCGACGTCGTCATGTCGGTCGACGCCGTCGCGCAAGAGGCCGCCCGCATCGCCGCCGAGGCGCCCGGCCCGGAGGAGCTGCGCGCGCTGGCCGGCGGCGAGCCGTTCCTGGAGATTTCGGACCTGCGCGCCGGCTATGGCAAGATGGAGATCCTGCACGAGTTCAGCATGGCCGTCGGCAAGGGGCAGAGCCTGTGCCTGATCGGCCCGAACGGCGCCGGCAAGTCGACCGTGCTGCATTCGATCTTCGGCTTCACCAACATCTTCTCGGGCCGCATCACCGCCGGCGGCAAGGACGTCACCAGGCTGAAGCCGAACGACAAGCTGCGCACGGCCGGCATCGCCTACATCCTGCAGGACAACTCGGTTTTTCCTGACATGACGGTCGAGGAGAACCTGTGGATGGGCGGCTACCTGAAGGACGGCCCCGACCAGGCGCGCGCCGCCGCGGAGCGCGTCTTCGAGAAGTACGACCGCCTGCGCGCGCGCCGCTCGCAGCCTGCCCGCGTGTTGTCGGGCGGCGAGCGGCGGCTGCTGGAAATCAGCCGCGCGCTGGTGATGGAGCCCGAGGTCCTGCTGGTCGACGAGCCCTCGATCGGGCTCGAGCCGCGCTTCATCGACATGGTGTTCGAGATCCTCGACGACCTGCAGCGAGTCGAGGGCAAGACCATCATCATGGTCGAGCAGAACGCCAAGAAGGGGCTGGAGTTCGCCGATCTAGGCTACGTGCTGGTCTCGGGCCAGCTCGCCAAGGCAGGGTTGGGCGACGCGCTGCTGGAGGACCCCGAGGTCGGGCGGCTGTTCCTGGGCGGTTAGGACGTGGACTCATATGTCGCCAGCCAAATGCGGATTGCGGCGAGCTTGATGGCGGCGAGGAAGTTCTCCGGGTTGCGGTCGTATCGGGTAGCGAGGCCCCGGAAGTGCTTGAGGCGGTTGAAGAACCGCTCGATGCAGTTGCGCTGGCGGTAGACCCAGCCGCTGAAGGCGAAGCTGTCCTTTCGGATCACGCGCGGCGGGATGTTCGCCCAGGCGCCGCGCTCGGCGGCGAGGCCGCGGATCGCGTCGGTGTCGTAGGCCCGGTCGGCGATCAACGTCGCGCCCGGGGCGAGCATCTCGAGGAGTTCGGGCGCTGCCGGCGCGTCGCCCGCCTGCCCGGCGGTCAGCGTGATCCGCACCGGGCGGCCCTCGGCGTCGACGAGCGCATGGATCTTCGTCGTCAGCCCGCCCCGGGAGCGTCCCATGCAACCATCCCCATCGTCTTTTTGGGGGCGGCGCCGTGCTGGTGCACGCGCACGCACGACAAGTCGATCATGACGATCTCGCCATCGTAAGCCTTTGAGACCGCCTCCAGAAGCCTGTCCCAGACGCCTGCCTTTCGCCATCGCACGAAGCGGTTGTAGAGCGTCGTTCTCGGCCCATAGCGCTCGGGTATGTCGCGCCAGGGCGCGCCGGTCCGGAACCGCCACAGGATGCCGTTCAGCACGCGACGGTCGTCGACCCGCGGCACACCTCTCGGCTTGTTCGGCAGCAGCGGCTGGATGATCGCCCATTCCTCGTCGCTCAGTTCGTGGCGTCGCCATCGAAACCTCCTCTATTCAGGAGGTTAAATCATCGCCGGCCCTCAAAAGGAATACCCTTTATGGGGCCACGTCCTAGGCCGGGTCGGACCGGAGCGGGACCCGTGCCGAAGAGGACATGGCCAATCAGGCAGCCGCTGCGGATCGCGATGGTCGTCGCGGTCATCTGGCTGGTCCTGATCGTCAGCGGCGCCGGATTTCGTGTCGGCCAGGACGTCGTACCGCAGCCGGGAACGGCATGGTGACCTGGCGCCCGGCACGGGATGCCCGGGTGATCTGCCGCAATTTCACGGGGATGGCTGTCGTGGCGATCGCCCAACCGCTTCCGCCGGGGGAGAGCCCGGATGGGCGGGATTGCCCGTGGTTCTCGAAGGGACGTGACCGCTGAGACCCGAGACTCGGCGCGTCGCGCCGATCGTGCCGCCGTCAGACGCCGGCGTACCAGTCGTAGAAGCCGACATCCTCCCAGAAGCCGCCCTGCCCGCCGGCTATGCCGGCGAGCGTGGCGACGGCCTCGACCCGCATGATGTACTTGGCGTGCTTGTAGCCGAGCTGGCGCTCGACGCGCAGGCGCAGGGGGGCGCCGTGGCCGACGGCGAGCGGCGCGCCGTTCATCTGGTAGGCGAGGATCGTCTGCGGGTGGAAGGCGTCGACCAGGTCGATGCTCTCGTAGTACGGGTTGCTGCCGAAGCTGTCGGCGCAGTGGAAGACGATGTAGCGCGCATCGGGCGTCAGCCGGGCGCTGTCGAGCAGCGCGCCCAGCGGCACGCCGGTCCACTGGCCGATCGCCGACCAGCCCTCGACGCAGTCGTGACGGGTGATCTGGGTGCGGGCCGGCATCGCGCGAAGTTCCGCCAGCGAATAGCCGCGCGGCACGGCAACCATCCCGCCGACGGCGAGCTGCCAGCCGGCGAAGCCTTCGTCCTGGTGGCGCCGGTAGTCCGGGTCGATCGGCTGGGTGTTGCCGTTCGTGCGGAACTCGGGCGACAGGTCCGCGGCGGTGTATTCCCGCGCCAGCGCGTTCGAGCCGATCAGCCGGTGGACGGCGTAGGACAGCCGCTCGCCCGAGCGCAACACGAGGTCGCGGAAGCTGGGCGCGCTGCCCAGCCGGTCGCAGCCGACGAGGAGCGCGGGCGCCGCGAGCCCCGCGAGCATCCGGCGGCGGGTGAGGAGATGGGCGGGAGGGCGGGACATCAGCGGCGCTCCCTCGGCAGGCGGAAGCGCCCGGTGATCATCGAGCGGACCTCGTTAACCGGGCCTGCGAGGACGACCATCAGCAGGTGGACGACCACGAAGAGGATGAGGAGCCCGGCAGCGATGAAGTGGATCGAGCGCGCCGACTGGCGGCCGCCGAACAGGTCGAGGAGCCAGGGCCAGCTCGCGTCCATCGACGGCGACATGGCAAGGCCGGTCAGGACCATCGCCGGGATCAGCACGAGGACGACGCCGAGGTAGCTGGCCTTCTGCAGGATGTTGTAGGATAGCGCCTCGACGCCCTTCGGGAAGTTCAGCGTCGCGTGGTGCCGGATGTCGCGCCAGACGTGGCCGGGCCGCAACTCGCCGCGCGCCGGCGCCAGGTCGCGCCTCAAGTGGCCGTTGACGAGGCTCCACAGCAGGTAGGCCACGACGCCGACGGCGAAGACCCAGGCGAAGCTCAGGTGCCAGCGCCGCGCCAGCGCCAGGTTGTAGGTCGAGGGCAGCGTCGCCCATCCAGGGAACGCCTCGTCCTGAACGACGCCGTTGCCGTCGGTCCAGCGGCCGAGAAGCCCCGTGGTCCCGACGGTGGTCTCGCCGACGCGGAGGTATCCCTCGTCGCCCTTGCTGCCGATCTGCAGCCAGGACGGGTCGGCGTTGGCGCCGTACTGGCCCCAGTAGAGCCGGGGATGCGCGTTGAAGATCATCAGCCCGCTCATCAGCATGACGAGCATGGTGGCGGCGTTGATCCAGTGCCAGAGACGCGTCGAGAGGCGGTGGCGGCGGACGAGGTCGCCACCGCGGGGGCTGGCCGGCAGCGCCGATCCGTCCGTGATCATGGCAGGTTCCCCTGTGTCGACACCCGGCCGCTTCACGGCCGGAGACCGAGACAAACCACGCGTCCCCGATCAACTCCCGCTGACACCCACACACGAAGGACCATACCACGCGGGCGGGTTTGTTGCCTCACGTTCGGTTGTTGGCACGAAGTTGTGTTTTCGACTGGCGGGCAGCGCCGGAGAAGCGGGTTGCGCGGCGACCCGACCGCGCCGCCCCGCCGGGCGCGGACCGCCGCCGTCAGACCAGCCGGCTCTGCTCCACCGCGGCGCGAATGAAGTCGCGGAACAGCGGGTGCGGCTCCAGCGGCTTGGACTTCAGCTCGGGGTGGAACTGGACGCCGACGAACCAGGGGTGGCCGGGCATCTCGATGATCTCGGGCAGCCTGCCGTCCGGCGACATGCCGGAGATGCACATGCCCACCTTTTCCAGCCGGTCCTGGTAGCGGATGTCGACCTCGTAGCGGTGGCGGTGCCGTTCCGAGATGGCATTGCTGCCGTAGATCCCGGCGACCTGGCTGCCCTGCCTGAGCTTGGCGTCGTAAGCGCCGAGGCGCATCGTGCCGCCCTTGTGGTCGGTGATGTCGCGCTTGACCGTACGGTTGCCCTCGACCCATTCCTTGAGATGGTAGACGATCGGCTCGAAGCGCTTCTCGCCCGCCTCGTGGTCAAATTCCTCCGAGCCGGCGCGCGGCAGGTCGGCGAGATTCCGCGCCGCCTCGATCACCGCCATCTGCATGCCGAGGCAGATGCCGAGATAGGGCACCTTGCGCTCGCGCGCGAATTTCGCGGCGAGGATCTTGCCCTCGGTGCCGCGCTCGCCAAAGCCGCCGGGGACGAGGATACCGTGGAAGCCTTCCAGGTGCGGCGCCGCGTCCTCGCGCTCGAAGATCTCGCTGTCGAGCCAGTCGGCCTGCACGCGCACCCGGTTAGCGATGCCGCCATGCGTCAGCGCCTCGGCCAGCGACTTGTAGGCGTCGTCGAGCTGCGTGTACTTGCCGACGATGGCGATGCGGACCTGGCCGTCCGGGTTCTCGATGCGCTCAACCACGTCCTGCCAGCGGCTGAGGTCCGGCCGCGGCGCGGGCGATATGGCGAAGGCGTCGAGCACAGCCTGGTCGAGACCGACCTCGTGATAGGCCAGCGGCGCCTCGTAGATCGACTTCAGGTCGCGCGCCGGGATCACCGCGTCGGGCCGCACGTCGCAGAACAGCGCGATCTTCTGGCGCTCCTTCTCGGGCAGCGGCTGCTCGGTGCGGCAGACGAGGACGTCGGGGCGGAGGCCGATCGAGCGGAGTTCCTTGACCGAGTGCTGCGTCGGCTTCGTCTTCAGCTCGCGGCTGGCACCGAGATAGGGGATGAGGGTCAGGTGCATGAAGATGCACTGGCCGCGGGGCTTCTCCTGCGCGAACTGGCGGATCGCCTCGAAGAAGGGCAGGCCCTCGATGTCGCCGACCGTGCCGCCGATCTCGCACAGCATGAAGTCGACCTCGTCGTCGCCGATGCGGAGGAACGCCTTGATCTCGTCGGTGACGTGCGGGATGACCTGGATGGTCTTGCCGAGGTAATCGCCGCGCCGTTCGCGGTCGAGCACGGTCTGGTAGATGCGCCCCGACGAGATGGAATCGGTGCGCCGCGCCGGGACGCCGGTGAAGCGCTCGTAGTGGCCAAGGTCGAGATCGGTCTCGGCGCCGTCGTCGGTGACGAACACCTCGCCATGCTCGAAGGGCGACATCGTGCCGGGATCGACGTTGAGGTAGGGGTCGAGCTTTCTCAGCCTGACCGTGTAGCCACGCGCCTGCAGAAGCGCCCCGAGCGCCGCCGAGGCAAGGCCCTTGCCAAGGCTGGAGACAACACCGCCAGTGACGAAGACGTAACGCGCCATGCCTGAACCCCGTGGCTTGTTCTTGTGCGGGTGCCCACTGCGGCAGCCCGTATTTCGTTCCACGGGAGTCGACGCATACTAGAGTCTGCGATGCCCGTCCAGCGCGCGGCGGCAGCGCCGCGGGTTTTTTGCCCGGCCTCAGTCCGGCCGCGGCAGCAGGTCCTGCGGCAGCTCGGCGGGCCAGCCCATCACGGCCCATGTCCGCGCCATGTGCTCGGGCAGCGGCGCCGAGAAGGTCATCGGCCGGCCGGTCGAGGGATGCGGGAAGGACAGGCGCGCCGCGTGCAGGTGCAGCTTGCGGCTGAGCGCGCCGCCAAGGCCGGCGCCCCAGCCCTCGCCCTGGTTCTCCTGCCCGCGGCCGCCATACTTGCCGTCGCCGGCGATCGGGCAGCCCAGCGCCGCCATGTGGGCGCGGAGCTGGTGCGTCCGGCCGGTGACGGGCCGGAGCGCCACGGCGGCGAGGCGGCTCCCGGCCTGCTCGATGACGCGATAGTCGGTGACGGCGCGCTTCGCGCCCTCGGTCGCCTTCACTTCGTCCGGGTGGATGGTGTGGACGCGCTCGTCCCCTGCCCCGCCCGCCTTCACCAGGCCGTAGCGGATCGTGCCGGCGACCGGGTCGGGCCGGCCGGCCACGGCGGCGACGTAGATCTTGTCGACCTCGCGTGTGCGGAAGAGCGCGCCTAGCTTCGACGCCGCGGCCCCCGTGCGCCCCAGCACCAGCAGGCCCGAAGTGTCCTTGTCGAGCCGGTGGATCAGTCGCGGGTCGTCCGGTCGGCCAAATCGCAGCGCCGGTAGCAGCGCAACCAAGTGCGTGCGTTGCTTGGTGCCGCCCTGCACGGCCAGCCCGGCCGGCTTGTTCACGACGATGATGTCGTCGTCGCGGTAGAGCACCGCGTCCAAGAGCGCGCGCTCGGCCTCGGCGTTCGGCTGCGGCGCGGCGGTCGGCGGGGGCAGCGCCTCGGCCTCGGGCAGCGGCGGCACGCGCACGACCTGGCCGGGAGCGACGCGGGTGGCCGCCTTGACGCGGCCGCCGTCGACCCGGATCTCGCCCTTGCGGCACATCTTCTCGATGCGACCCTGGCTGACATGCGGGAAGCGCTTTCGGAACCAGCGGTCCAGCCGCTGCTCGGGCTCGTCGCCGCCGATGGTCAGGTGGTCGACGCCGCTCATGCCAGAAGGGCCCGGGCGAGCTTGAAGCCGACATACAGCCCGAGAATCGAAAGCGCGACCGAGCCGACGACATAGCCGGCGGCGACGCCCAGCCGGCCGCGCTCGACCAGGAACAGCGCGTCGAGAGAGAAGGCCGAAAACGTCGTGTAGGCGCCCAGAAGGCCCGTCATCGCGAAAGGCGACCAGCGGCCCCAGCTGCCGGGGAACGCCTCCATCATCACCACGGCCAGCGCGCCCATGACGACGGAGCCGGTGACATTGACGAAGGCGGTGCCGAGGAAGCCCTCGCCGGCGACGCGGCCGACCCAGCCGGCGCCGAGATAGCGCAGCATCGCGCCCAGCGCGCCGCCGGCGGCGACCATCACCAGCTTCTCCATCAGCCCTGCCCCCGCTTGCGCCTGAGTGCCGCGAAATGCTCCAGCCGTTCCGCCAGCGTGCGCTCGTAGCCGCGCGGGGCGGGGCTGTAGAAGCGCTCCCGCTCCATGCCGTCCGGGAAGTAGTGCTGGCCCGAGAACGCCTCGTCGGCGTCGTGGTCGTATTCGTAGCCGGCGCCGTAGCCCTCGGACTGCATCAGCTTGGTCGGCGCGTTCAGGATGTGCTTGGGCGGCGGCAGCGAGCCGCTTTCGCGCGCCGCGCGCCGGGCGGCGCCCAGCGCCTTGTAGGCGGCGTTCGATTTCGGCGCGAGCGCCAGGTAGAGCACGGCCTGCGCGAGCGCCAGCTCGCCCTCGGGGCTGCCGAGGCGCTCGTAGGTCTGCCAGGCCGAGAGGCAGAGCGTGACGGCCTGCGGGTCGGCCAGGCCGATGTCCTCGACGGCCATGCGGGTGATGCGGCGGGCCAGGTAGCGCGGGTCCTCGCCGGCTTCCAGCATCCGGGCCAGCCAGTAGAGCGAGGCGTCCGGGTCCGAGCCGCGCACCGCCTTGTGCAGCGCCGAGATCAGGTTGTAGTGCCCGTCGCCGGTCTTGTCGTAGACGGGCGCGCGGCGGGTCAGGCGTTTCGCGAGGTCGGCCGGGCCGAACGGGCCGGTGCCGAGGTGGAGCGCCTGCTCGGCCAGGTTCAAGAGCGTGCGGCCATCGCCGTCGGCCATCTCGAGCAGCGCGGCGCGGCCCTCCGGGGTCAGCGGCAGCGGGCCCTCGGCGGCCTCGGCGCGGTCCAGTATCCTTTCCAGGTCCGGGGTTTCCAGCCGGCGCAGAACCAGCACCTGGGCGCGGCTGAGCAGCGCGGCGTTCAGCTCGAAGGACGGGTTCTCGGTCGTGGCGCCCACCAGCACGACACGGCCGGTCTCCATGTGCGGCAGGAAGCCGTCCTGCTGCGCCTTGTTGAAGCGGTGGATCTCGTCGACGAACAGGAGCGTGCCCCGGCCGTTGGCGTGGCGCATCCGCGCCGCCTCGAAGATGCGCTTGAGGTCGGCGACGCCGGTGAAGATCGCGCTGATCTGCTCGAAGGCGAGGTTGGTCGCGTCGGCCAGCAGGCGGGCGATGGTCGTCTTGCCGACGCCGGGCGGGCCCCAGAGGATCATCGAGCTCAGCTCGCCGGCGGCGACCATGCCGCCGATCGGCCCCTCGGGGCCGAGCAAGTGGTCCTGTCCGACGACCTCGTCCAGCCGGGCCGGGCGCAGGCGGTCGGCCAGCGGGCGAGGCCCGCGGCGGCCGGCCGCCCTGCCTGAAGTCAGCGGCAGCGTCGAACAGGTCGGCCACGCTCAGCCCTGCGGCCGGTGGTAGCCGGAGCGCGCGGCGGCGACGACACGGGCGACGACGTTCGCCGGGACGGCGAAGCCGATGCCGATATTGGCGCCCGTCCGGCTGAGGATCGCCGTGTTGACCCCGACCAACTGGCCCTGCATGTCGACCAGCGCGCCGCCCGAGTTGCCCGGATTGATTGCGGCGTCGGTCTGGATGAACACCCCCGCCGTGCCGTCGCTGGGGCCGCCGGTCCGGCCGAGGCCCGAGATGATGCCGCTGGTCACCGTCTGACCGACGCCGAACGGATTGCCGATGGCCAGGACCAGGTCGCCGACCTCGATGGTGTCGCTGTCGCGCAGCCTCAGCGTCGGCAGCCCGGACGCGCCATCCAGCCGGACGACGGCGAGGTCGGCGTCCTTGTCGGCATAGATCACACTGCCCTGGAAATTGCGGCCGTCCTGAAGGACGACCGAAATCTCGTCGGCGCCGCCGACCACGTGGTAGTTGGAGACGACGATCCCGGATGGATCGAGGATCACCCCCGAGCCGAGCGACTGAACGACCCCGCGCTGGACGAAGCCGCCGGGCGGCAGGGCACCGCGGAAAAGCTCCTGGAACAGCGGGTTGCCGGCGAAGGGGTCGAAGCGCCGCTCGACCGTCTTGCGCGTGTAGATGCTGACGACGGCGGGGGCGGCCGCCTTGACGACGGGTGCGAAGCTGAGCGCGATCTGCGCCGGGCTGGTCGGCACGGTGGGGGCATGGGCCGCAGCCGGAACCGGGGCAAGCTCCGTCGACGGCGCCGGAGAGGCGCAGGCGGACAGGGCCGCGGCGAAGATCAGAACGGGAAGTTTGCGGGTCATGGCCAGCCTCGGAATGCTGGGACGACCTTATGACAGCGTGCCGGCGCGTCCAAGAGGGCGACGCACCGGCGCGCGGAGTGGTGAAGTGGCAGGGTGGCGCGGCGCCGGAGGATCACTCCTCGGCGGCGGCGGCTTCCTCGGCGGCGACGCGCTCGCGATCGACGGCGCCCTTGGCCTCGGTGTCGCGGTCGACCAGTTCGATGATCGCCATCGGCGCCATGTCGCCATAGCGGAAGCCGGCCTTCAGCACACGCGTATAGCCGCCCTGACGGTCCTTGTAGCGCGCCGCCAGCACTGCGAAGAGCTTGGCGACCGGAGCCTCGTGCTTGATCTGGCCGATGGCGAGGCGGCGGGCGTGCAGGTCACCGCGCTTGCCGAGCGTGATCAGCTTCTCGACATAGGACTTAAGCTCCTTGGCCTTGGGGAGCGTCGTCTTGATCTGCTCGTGCTCGATCAGCGAGCAGGCCATGTTGGCCAGCATCGACTTGCGATGCTCGACGGTGCGGTTCAGGCGGCGGTGGGCAAATCCGTGACGCATGTCAGGGTCTCCTTATCGTTTATACTTTGTCCGGCGGCCCTTGCGTGGGTGCCGCCTCCTTGGGGCCGAAGCCCGGTCGTCAGCCGCGGGGGCGCGAACGTCCCCGCGGGCTGGTCAGAACTGGTCCTCGAATTTCTTCGCCAGGTCCTCGATGTTCTCCGGGGGCCAGTCGGTGACATCCATGCCGAGATGCAGGCCCATCGCGGTCAGGACCTCCTTGATCTCGTTCAGCGACTTGCGCCCGAAGTTCGGGGTCCGGAGCATCTCCGCCTCGGTCTTCTGGATCAGGTCGCCGATGTAAACGATGTTGTCGTTCTTCAGGCAGTTCGCCGAGCGGACGCTGAGCTCGAGCTCGTCGACCTTCTTGAGAAGGAGCGGGTTGAACTCCAGCCCCTCGTCCTCGCCGGCGCGGCCGGCCTCGGACGGCTCCTCGAAGTTGATGAAGGTCTGCAACTGGTCCTGAAGGATGCGCGCGGCATAGGCCAGCGCGTCCTCGGGGCTCAGCGTGCCATCCGTCTCGACCGTGATCGACAGCTTGTCATAGTCCAGCACCTGGCCCTCGCGGGTCGGGTCGACCTTGTAGCTGACGCGCTTGACCGGCGAGTAGATCGCGTCGACCGGGATGAAGCCGATCGGCGCGTCCTCGGGCCGGTTCTTGTCGGCCGCGACATAGCCCTTGCCGGTCGAGACGGTCAGCTCCATGTGCAGCGACGCGCCGTCGTCCAGGTGGCAGATGACGTGGTCCTTGTTGACGATCGTGACGCCGGCGACCTCGGTAATGTCGGCCGCGGTGACAACCGCCGGCCCCTCCGCCTTCAGCGTCAGGCGCTTAGAGCCCTCATTGTCCATGGCGACCGCCAGGCCCTTGAGGTTCAGCACGATGTCGGTGACGTCCTCGCGCACGCCGGCGACCGACGAGAACTCGTGCAGCACGCCATCCATCTGCACGGCAGTGACTGCTGCGCCCTGCAGCGAGGACAGGAGGACACGCCTGAGCGCGTTGCCCAGTGTCAGGCCGAAGCCACGCTCCAGCGGCTCGGCGACCGCGACCGCCTTGCGCTTCGAGCCTCCGCTGGGAACGATGTCCAGCGAGGCGGGTTTGATGAGCTCTTGCCAGTTCTTGTGGATCATGCTTTGTCCTCCATGCTCGCGACCCGGCGGATCCGGTACCGGTGTCGCACCCGAGGAAACGCGGAAACCGCCCCTCCCCGGGGCGGGAAGGGCGGCGGATTCGGAAGCCTCTCGGCTCAGACGCGGCGGCGCTTCGGCGGCCGGCATCCATTATGGGCGATCGGCGTCACGTCCTTGATCGCGGTGATCTGGAACCCGACTGCCTGCAGAGCGCGCAGCGCCGACTCGCGGCCGCCGCCCGGACCCTGCACCAGGATCTCGAGCGTGCGCACGCCGTGATCCTGAGCCTTCTTGCCGGCGTCCTCGGCCGCGACCTGAGCGGCGTAAGGCGTCGACTTACGTGACCCCTTGAAGCCCATGTGGCCGGCCGACGACCACGAGATCGCGTTGCCCTGGGCATCGGCGATCGTGATGATCGTGTTGTTGAATGACGAGTTCACATGGGCGACGCCCGACGTGATGTTCTTGCGCTCCTTGCGCCGCGGGGCGGCCTTGCGCTCGCGTGCCATCGGGCCTCTCCTTACTTCTTCTTGCCGGCAATCGGCCGGGCCGGCCCCTTGCGGGTGCGGGCGTTGGTGTGGGTGCGCTGGCCGCGCACCGGCAGGCCGCGACGGTGCCTGAGGCCACGATAGCAGCCCAGGTCCATCAGCCGCTTGATGTTGACCGCGCGCTCGCGGCGAAGGTCGCCCTCGACCGTCAGGTTCGCGTCGATCTGCTCGCGGATCGCCGCAAGCTCGGCGTCGCTCAGCTCGTTGACGCGCCGCTGCCGGTCCACGCCTGCCGCCTCGCAGATCTGCTCGGCCGTCGTCCGCCCGATCCCGTGGATATAGGTCAGCGCGATGTGCGCCAGCTTGTTCGTCGGGATGTTTACGCCTGCAATTCGCGCCACCGATCTCTCCGTTCCTTCCGCCGCCGGGCGGAGTCTTCCGTTGCTTCAGCCCCGGACCCAATGGACCCGACGCGCGCAGCGCCGGTCCCCAAGGCCCACGCCCCTGGCGGGGCGAACTTCCCTGTCAGCGGAAGCGGGCAATATAGTCAGAGCCCGTCCGCCGTCAATCCCCCGCAGACGCGACCTAGCGTCCCCGGGACGTCCCTGTCCGCGCGCCCGCCGGGACTGCGTCGAGCGCCCGGTCGATCGTGCGCGCGACCTCCTCGATCGGCGCCATGCCATCGATCTTCGTGAGCTTGCCGCGTCCTTGATAGTAGGCGATCAGCGGCGCCGTCTCGGCGTGATAGGCAACCAGGCGCTGGCGCACCGTCGCCTCGTTGTCGTCGGGCCGGCGCTTGAACTCGGTCGAGGCGCAGACGTCGCAAACGCCGGGCGTCTTTGGCTGCTTGTAGCGGTCGTGATAGCCCTCACCGCACTTCGCGCAGGTGAAGCGGCCCGAGACGCGGTCGACCAGCCGGTCGTCGTCGACCTCCATCGAGATCACCGAGTCGAGCATCATGCCGCGCTCGTCGAGCAAGCGATCGAGCGCCACCGCCTGGGCCTCGGTTCGCGGGAAGCCGTCGAAGATCAGTCCCTTCGCCACGTCCGGCTGGTCCAGTCGGTCGGCGACGACGCCGACAACGATGTCGTCCGAGACCAGCTCGCCGGCATCCATCACCGCCCTGGCCTTCTGGCCGATCTCGGTCCGCGCCGCCACCGCGGCGCGCAGCATGTCGCCGGTCGAGAGCTGGACCATGCCGTCGCGATCCATAAGCCGGCGTGCCTGCGTGCCCTTGCCCGCACCCGGCGGCCCGAGAAGTATGATGTTCATGGCCCGTGCCCCTCCGGTCAGCGCCGCTTGCCGCGGATCTTCGAGCGCTCGATCAGCCCCTGGTACTGGTGCGCCAGCAGATGGCTCTGGATCTGCGTGATCGTGTCCATCGTCACCGAGACGACGATCAGCAGCGACGTGCCGCCGAAGTAGAAGGGAACGCCCAGGTCCTGGATCAGGATCTGCGGCAGCACGCAGATGATGATCAGGTAGATCGCACCCAGCACCGACAGCCGGGTCAGGACGAAGTCCAGGTACTCGGCCGTGCGCTTGCCAGGGCGGATGCCGGGCACAAAGCCGCCCTGCTTCTTGAGGTTCTCGGCGACGTCGTCCGGGTTGAAGACGACAGCCGTATAGAAGAAGGTGAAGAAGGCGATCATCGCTGCGAACAGCACCAGGTACAGCGGCTGTCCGGTGCCCAGAAGCGCCGCGATGTTGCCGATCCAGCCGAGCTCCCCGTTCTGCGCCGAGAAGGTCGCGATCGTCGTCGGCAGCAGCAGCAGCGACGAGGCGAAGATCGGCGGTATGACGCCTGCGGTGTTGATCTTCAACGGCAGGTGAGAGTTCTCGCCGCCATACATGCGGTTGCCGACCTGGCGTTTCGGATACTGGATCAGGATGCGCCGCTGCGCCCGCTCGATGAAGACGACGGCGTAGATGACGACGACCGCCATGATCATGATGCCGATGATCGCCACCGTCGCCAGCTGCCCCGTGCGGCCGAGTTCGAGGAAACGCGCGATCGCCCGCGGCGCGCCGGCAACGATGCCGACGAAGATGATCAGCGAGATGCCGTTGCCGACGCCGCGCGCCGTGATCTGCTCGCCCAGCCACATCAGGAACATCGTGCCGCCGACCAGCGTGATGACCGTCGAGGCGATGAAGAACGGGCCGGGCGTTGTCGCCAGCCCCTGCCCCATCAGGCCCATCGAGATGCCGTAGGCCTGCGCCGTCGACAGGAGAACGGTGCCGTAGCGCGTGTACTGGTTGATCTTCTTGCGCCCGCTCTCGCCCTCCTTCTTGAGCTGCTCGAGCGACGGCACCATCGACGTCGCGAGCTGCATGATGATCGAGGCAGAGATGTAGGGCATGATGCCTAGCGCGAAGATCGCCATGCGGCCGAGCGCGTTGCCCGTGAACATGTTGGCGATGCCCAGGATGCCGCCCTGCGTCTGCTCGACGAACTGGCGCAGCGAATCGTGGTCGATGCCGGGGATCGGGATGAACGTCCCCAGCCGGTAGACGATCAGAAGGCCGATCGTGAACAGGATCCTGTTCTGGAGGTCCTTCGCCTTGCCGAAGGTGCTCCAGCTCAGGTTTGCGGCCATCTGTTCGGCAGCGGATGCCATTCAAGTCTCCTCGGGCCAGCGGCGTCAGGGGCGCAGATATGCGCCCCGCTGTCGGCTGCCTAGTCGCGACATTGTCAGCCTTCGGCCGGGGCCCCGTCGGCGGCCCATCGGCGGCCTTGTCGGCAGGCTCGTCGGAGGCGGGCTTCGTCACCGTAAGCGTGCCGCCGGCGGCCTCGACTGCCGAGACGGCAGACTTCGACGCGCCGGTGACCTGAATCGTCAGGCCCTTGGTGGTGATCTCTCCCTTGCCCAGCAAGCGGATGCCGTCGCGCTTGCGGCGGATCAGGCCGGAGGCGACCAGCGCAGCCTCGTCGATCGGCGCGCCCGCATCCAGCCGGCCCGAGTCGATCCAAGCCTGAATCTTGCCGAGGTTGGTCACGGCGTATTCGCGCGCCGACGGGTTGACGAAGCCGCGCTTCGGCAGGCGCCGGTGCAGCGGCATCTGGCCACCCTCGAAGCCCTTGATGGCGACGCCGGAGCGCGCCTTCTGGCCCTTGTGGCCGTGCGTCGACGTCGAGCCCATGCCCGAACCGGCGCCGCGGCCGAGGCGCTTGGGCTTCTTCGCCGCGCCGGGATTGTCGCGGAGGTCATTCAGTTTCATGACGCATCTCCTATGCCGGATGCGCCGGGCGTGCGTCCGTCCCGGCGACCACGGTTGACGGGCGGGCGCGGGCCCCCCCGAGGAATTCACCGGCGGGCGCGGGCGCCCTTCCGGGTCTCGATCGGCGGACGTTTCGCCCGTCGGTCAGGCTCAGCCGCGCTCCTCGACGATCTTGGCGAGGTGCGGGATCGAGTTCACCATGCCGCGTACCGAGGGCGTGTCCTCGAGCTCGCGGGTGCGGTGCATCTTGTTCAGCCCCAGCCCGATCAGCGTCTGGCGCTGGGAGGCGGGGCGACGGATCGGGCTGCCGATCTGCTTTACGACGATGGTCTTGGCCATGCTCCGCGCTCCTTATTCGGCGGTGGCTTCGGCGGCTTCGGCCGCCTCGGCGGGGGCCGACTGCTCGCGCGGCGGCAGGATGTCCGAGACCTTCTTGCCGCGGCGGCTTGCCACCATGCGGGGCGAGTTCTCGAGCTTCAGGCCGTCGAAGGTCGCGCGCACCATGTTGTACGGGTTCTGCGACCCGATCGACTTGGCGACGACGTCCTGCACGCCGAGCATCTCGAACACGGCGCGCATCGGGCCGCCGGCAATGATGCCCGTGCCGGGAGGCGCGGCGCGCATCACCACGCGGCCGGCGCCCCAGCGGCCCGGCATGTCGTGGTGCAACGTTCGGCCCTCGCGCAGCGGCACGCGGATCATCGTGCGCTTGGCTTCCTCGGTCGCCTTGCGGATCGCCTCGGGGACCTCCTTGGCCTTGCCCGAGCCGAAGCCGACGCGGCCCTTCTGGTCGCCGACGACGACGAGCGCCGCAAAACCGAAGCGCTTGCCGCCCTTGACCGTCTTCGAGACGCGGTTGATCGCGACCAGGCGGTCGGCGAGCTCGGGGGCGTCGCCCCGGGAATCCTGACGGTTGTCCCGGTCGCGCCCGCGGCGGCCGCGGCCGCCGCGATCATCACGTTCTGCCATGTCGCCTCCTCAGAATTTCAGACCGCCCTCTCGGGCGGCGTCGGCCAGGGCCTTGATCTTGCCGTGGTACAGGAACCCGCCGCGGTCGAAGAACACCTGGTCGATGTCCTTGGCCTTGGCGCGCTCCGCGATCGCGGCGCCGACCTTGGCGGCGGCCTCGACATTGTTCTTGCCGACCACGCCCAGATCGCCTTCCAGCGTCGAGGCCGAGACCAGGGTCACGCCCTGACGGTCGTCGATGATCTGCACCGAAATGTTCTTGTTCGACCGGTGCACGCTCATACGCAGCCGGCCGCTGGCCAGCCTCTTGAGCTTGGCGCGGACGCGCATGCGGCGGCGCCGGAAAAGGTCTCGCTTCGCGGTTGCCATCTGTCGCGTCCTACTTCTTCTTGCCTTCCTTGCGGAAGATGTACTCGCCCTTGTAGCGCACTCCCTTGCCCTTGAAGGGCTCCGGCCGGCGCCAATCGCGGATCTTCGCCGCCACCTCGCCGACGACCTGCTGGTCGATGCCCGAGATCTCGATCTCGGTCGGCTTGGCGGTCTTGATCTCGATCCCCTCGGGGATCGGGAAGTCTACGTCGTGGCTGTAGCCCAGCGACAGTTTCAGCACCTTGCCCTGGACGGCGGCGCGATAGCCGACGCCCTGGATCTCGAGGTCCTTCTTGAAGCCGTCGGAGACCCCGGTCGCCAGGTTCGCGACCATGGTGCGGGTCATGCCCCACTGCTGGCGCGCGCGCTTCGAGCCGCCGCGCGGCCTGACCGTGAGGGCGCCATCCTCGAGCACGAGGTCGACATCGTCCGTCGCCGTGAACTCGCGCGTTCCCTTAGGGCCCTTGGCCTCGACCGTCTGGCCGGAAACCTTGAACTCGACGCCCTCGGGCGCCTGGACCGGCCGTTTGCCGATGCGTGACATCTGCGCCCTCCTCAGAATACCGTGCAGAGCACTTCGCCGCCGACGTTCTCGGCTCGCGCCTTGGCGTCCGACATGACGCCGCGCGAAGTCGAGACGATCGAGACGCCGAGCCCGTTGCGGACCTGCGGCATCGTCGAGACGCCGCTGTAGTAGCGCCGCCCCGGCTTTGACACGCGCTTCAGCTCGCGGATCACCGGCGCGCCCTCGTGATATTTCAGGCCGATCTCGACCACGGGCTTGCCGTCACCGTTGTCGATGACCTCGTAGCCGCGGATAAAGCCCTCGTCCTTGAGGACCTCGAGCACGCGCAGCCGCATCTTCGACGAAGGCGAGCGCACGGTCGGCTTGCTGCGCATCGCCGCGTTGCGGATGCGGGTCAGCATGTCGCCGAGCGGATCGTTCATGGACATCCCGTCTTCCTCACCAGCTCGACTTGACCATGCCCGGCACCTGGCCGAACGAGGCGAGGTCCCGAAGCGCGATGCGGCTCATCTTGAGCTTGCGGTAGTAGGACCGCGACCGGCCCGTCACCAGGCAGCGGTTGTTCAGCCGCGTGGCAGACGAGTTGCGCGGCAGCTTGGCCAGCTTCAGGCGGGCGCGGAAACGCTCGTCCATCGGCCGGTCCGCGTCGTCGGCGACCGCCTTGAGAGCCGCGCGCCTGGCCGCATACTGGGCCACCATGCGCTGCCGCTTCTTCTGGCGCTCGATCATGGAAGTCTTTGCCATGTCGTTCTCCCGTCCGGTCAGCTGTTGAAGGGCATGTTGAGGTGCTTCAACAGCGCCTTGGCCTCGGCGTCAGTCGGCGCCGTGGTGCAGATGATCACGTCCATCCCTTTGATCGCGTCGACCTTATCGTAGTCGATCTCGGGGAAGACGATGTGTTCCTTGATGCCCATCGCAAAGTTGCCGCGGCCGTCGAACGACTTGCCGGACAGGCCGCGAAAATCGCGGATGCGGGGCATCGCGATCGTCACCAGGCGATCGAAGAAGTCGTACATCCGGTCGCCGCGAAGCGTCACCTTGACGCCGATCGGCATGCCCTCGCGCAGCTTGAAGCTTGCGACCGACTTGCGCGCGTTGACGATGATCGGCTTCTGGCCGGCGATCAGCATCATCTCGTCATGCGCCGACTTGATCTTCTTCGAGTTCAGCGACGGCTTCGCCGACCCCCATGTTCAGCACGATCTTGTCGAGCCTCGGGATCTGCATGTCATTCTTGTAGCCGAACTCTGCCTTGAGCGCGGCGCGAACTCTGTCGCGATAGTCCGCGCGCAGGCGCGGGACATACGCGGTTACGGTTCCGTCAGCCATCGATCGTCTCCCCGGACTTCTTGGCGAAGCGCACCTTCTTGCCGTCCTCGAAGCGGAAGCCGACGCGCGTCGCGCCGCCGTCCTTCGGGTCGATCATCGCGATGTTCGACAGGTCGATCGACGCTTCCTTCGGGATGCGGCCGCCCTGGCTGGCCTGGCTCTGCCGGGTGTGCCGCACAACCATGTTGACGCCCGCCACAACCGCGCGGCTCTCCTTCGGCAGGACGCGGAGGATTTCGCCCTCCTTGCCCTTGTCCCGGCCAGCCAGCACGACCACCCGGTCGCCCTTCTTCAGCTTTGCGGCCATCACAGCACCTCCGGCGCCAGGCTGATTATCTTCATGAAGTTGCGCGCACGCAGTTCGCGCACCACCGGCCCGAAGATGCGGGTACCGATCGGCTCGTTCTGGTTGCTGAGGATCACTGCGGCGTTCCGGTCGAACCGGATCGTGCTGCCGTCCTCGCGCTTCACCTCCTTGGCGGTGCGCACGATGACGGCCTTGCGGATGTCGCCCTTCTTGACGCGACCGCGCGGGATCGCCTCCTTGACCGACACCACGATGACATCGCCGACGCCGGCGTATTTCCGCTTGGAACCGCCGAGCACCTTGATGCACTGTACCCGGCGCGCGCCCGAATTGTCGGCGACGTCCAGGTTGGACTGCATCTGGATCATGTCCGTTCTCCCGACCTGCGGACCCTGTTCTGTTGTACGGGTCCGGGTTTCGATCGACCGGAGGTTATGACGTCAGGCTTACGCCTCGGCCACAACCTCCCATCGCTTGGATTTCGACTTCGGCGCGCACTCGACGATGCGAACCATCTGCCCCTCGGCGCAGACGTTCGCCTCGTCATGCGCGCGATACTTCTTCGTGCTCCGCACTGTCTTGTGCATCACCGGATGGGTGAAGCGGCGCTCGACCAGAACCGTGACGGTCTTGTCGTTCTTGGCGCTGACGACGGTGCCCTGAAGGATTCGTTTCGGCATCTCGTTACTCCGACGCGGCGGCGGCGCGCGCCTTCTCGTTGAGGATCGTCTTCACCCGCGCCGCGTCGCGCCGGGCGCTCCGCATCTGGTGCGTGTTTTCCATCTGGCCGGTGGCGCGCCGAAAGCGGAGGTTGAAGGCCTCCTTCTTCAGGCTCTCCAGCTGCTCGCGCAGCTGGTCCGGCGTCTTGTTCCGAAGATCCGCAGCGTTCATCTGCCTGATCCCTTCCGTCCGTAAGTCGCGCACATAAGCGCGCCTCGTTGCAAATGTCAGTGGCCCGCGCCTATCGGGCGCAGGCCCCGTTCGTCACCAGTCTTCGCGGACGACGACCCGGCTCTTGATCGGCAATTTCATTGCCGCGAGTTGGAGCGCTTCCCTTGCCACAACCTCGGTTACGCCGTCAATCTCGAACATGACGCGGCCGGGCTTGACGCGGGCTGCCCAGTACTCGACCGAGCCCTTGCCCTTGCCCATGCGGACCTCTGTCGGCTTCTGCGTGACCGGGACGTCCGGGAAGATACGGATCCATACGCGACCTTGGCGCTTCATGTGGCGCGTCATGGCGCGCCGCGCCGCCTCGATCTGGCGGGCGGTGACGCGGTCCGGCTCGACGGCCTTCAGGCCGTAGGTTCCGAAGTTAAGGTCGAACCCACCCTTGGCCTCGCCATGGATGCGGCCCTTGTGCATCTTGCGGAACTTCGTGCGCTTCGGCTGCAGCATCTCTCAATACTCCTGGTCTGGCGGCGTCAGCGTGCGCCGGCGCGCTCGCGGCCACCCGGCCGGCCGCCGCCTTCCTGCATTTCCGACTGGCGCCGGTCACGCGCGGCGGGATCGTGCTCCATGATCTCGCCCTTGAAGATCCAGACCTTGATGCCGATCTGGCCGTACGCCGTGAAAGCCTCCGCGAAGGCATAGTCGATGTCGGCGCGCAGCGTGTGCAGCGGCACCCGGCCCTCGCGGTACCACTCGGTCCGCGCGATCTCGGCGCCGCCCAGACGGCCGGCACAGTTGATCCGGATGCCCTGGGCGCCCATTCGCATCGCGTTCTGCACCGCGCGCTTCATGGCGCGGCGGAAGCTGACGCGCCGCTCGAGCTGCTGGGCGACGTTCTCGGCCAGAAGCTGCGCATCGATCTCCGGGCGGCGGACCTCGACGATGTTCAGGTGCAGCTCGGACTTTGTCAGCGCCGCGACCTTCTTGCGCAGGTTCTCGATATCGGCGCCCTTCTTGCCGATGATGACGCCCGGGCGCGCGGTGTAAATCGTGACGCGGCACTTGCGGTGCGGTCGCTCGATCACGATGCGGCTGATGCCGGCCTGCTTGGCCTCCTTGCGGATGAACTCGCGGATCTTGAGATCCTCGTGCAGCAGGTCGCCGTACTCCTTGGTATTGGCGTACCAGCGGCTGTCCCAGGTGCGGTTGATCTGCAGGCGCAGACCGATCGGGTTGACCTTGTGACCCATCAGGCCGGCTCCTCTACCTGGCGAACCTTGATCGTGAGCTGACTGAACGGCTTGTGGATCCGGCCAAAGCGGCCGCGCGCCCGCGGGCGCCCGCGCTTCAGCACCAGGTTCTTTCCGACATAGGCCTCGGCGACGACGAGCTCGTCGACGTCCAGGCTGTGGTTGTTCTCCGCATTGGCGATCGCCAATTCGAGCGTCTTCTTCACGTCGACGGCGATGCGCCGCTTCGAGAAGCTCAGCTCGGCCAGCGCCCGCTCGACCCGCTTGCCGCGGATCATCGCGGCGACCAGGTTCAGCTTCTGCGGGCTCGTGCGCAGCATGCGGGCGGTCGCGATCGCCTCGTTCTCGGCGGCGCGGCGCGGGTTCTTTTCCTTGCCCATCGTTACCTCCGCTTCGCCTTCTTGTCGGCGGCGTGCCCGTAATAGGTTCGGGTCGGCGAGAATTCGCCGAACTTGTGACCGATCATCTCCTCGGAAACCGACACCGGCACGTGCTTCTTGCCGTTGTAGACACCGAAGGTCAGGCCGACGAACTGCGGCAGGATCGTCGAACGGCGCGACCAGATCCTGATGACCTCGTTGCGGCCCAACTCGCGCGACTTCTCGGCCTTCTTCAGGACGTAGGAGTCGACGAACGGCCCCTTCCAGACGGAACGTGGCATTGGCGCGCTTCCTTACTTCTTCTTCCGCGCGTGGCGCGAGCGGAGGATGTATTTCGTCGTGGCCTTGTTGGAGCGGGTCCGGTGACCCTTGGTCGGCTTGCCCCAGGGGCTGACCGGGTGCCGGCCGCCGCTGGTGCGACCCTCGCCGCCGCCATGTGGGTGGTCGATCGGGTTCATCGCAACGCCGCGGACGCTCGGGCGGATGCCCTTGTGCCGCATGCGGCCGGCCTTGCCGAAGTTCTGGTTCGAGTTGTCCGGGTTCGACACCGCGCCGACCGTCGCCATGCACTCCTGGCGCACGACGCGCAGCTCGCCCGAACTCAGCCGGATCTGCGCATAGCCGCCATCGCGCCCGACGAACTGGGCATAAGTGCCCGCCGCCCGCGCGATCTGGCCGCCACGACCCGCCTTCAGCTCGATGTTGTGGACGATCGTCCCGACCGGCATGCCGGTGAACGGCATGGCGTTGCCCGGCTTGATGTCGACCCTGGTGCCCGAGACGACCTTGTCGCCAACCGCCAGCCGCTGCGGCGCCAGGATGTAGGCCTGTTCACCGTCATCGTAGCGGATCAGCGCGATGAACGCCGTCCGGTTCGGATCATATTCCAGCCGCTCGACGGTCGCCGAGACGTCGTACTTGCGCCGCCTGAAATCGACGATGCGATAGAGCTTCTTCGCCCCGCCGCCGCGGCGGCGCATCGTGATCCGTCCGGTGTTGTTGCGGCCGCCCTTGGCCGTCAGCCCCTCGGTAAGGCGCTTGACGGGCCGGCCCTTCCAGAGCTCCGAACGGTCGATCAGAACCAGCCCGCGCTGGCCCGGCGTCGTCGGGTTGTATGTTCTCAACGCCATCTTGCTGTCTTCCGCCTACCTTGAAATCCCACCCGAGGCTCAGAGGCCCGTGGTCACGTCGATCATGTGGCCCTCTTCGAGGGTCACATAAGCTTTCTTCACGTCCTTGCGCGTGCCGGGACGCCCCTTGAACCGCTTGACCTTGCCCTTGGTCACCGTGGTGTTGACCGCCTTCACTTTCACGCTGAAGAGCGTCTCCACCGCCTCGCGGATCAGCGGCTTCGTGGCGTCGATCGCGACCTCGAAGACCAGGGCGTTATGCTCGGACGCCATGGTCGCCTTTTCCGTGATCACGGGCTTGCGGATCACGTCGTAGAGTTCCGCCCTGCTCGTCATGCCAGCCGCGCCTCCAGCGCCTCGACGGCGGCGCGCGTCAGCACCAGCGTCTTGTGGTTCAGGATATCATAGACGTTCGCGCCGGCGCTCGGCAGCAAACGGACGGCGTCCAGGTTCCGCGCGGCCCGCGCGAAGTTGCCGTCAACCTCGGGCCCGTCGATGATCAGCGCCTTCGACCAGCCCAGCTTCACCGCCGCGTCGGCCAGCGCCTTCGTCTTCGGCTCGGTCAGCACGGCCTTGTCCAGCACGATCAGTTCGCCCGCCGCCGCCTTGGCGCTGAGCGCCATGCGCAGGCCCAGCGCGCGCACCTTCTTCGGCAGGTCGTGCGCATGGCTGCGCACCTGCGGCCCCTTGGCGGTGCCGCCCTTGCGGAAGATGTTGGCACCACGATCGCCGTGCCGGGCACCGCCGGTGCCCTTCTGCTTGTAGATCTTCTTGGTCGAATACGCCGTCTCGCCACGCGTCTTGGTCTTGTGCGTACCGGCCTGCTTCTTCGCGCGCTGCCAGCGCACGACGCGATGCAGGATGTCGGCGCGCGGCTCTACCGCGAAGACCGCATCGGCGAGGTCGATCTCGCCGGCGCCGCCCGCGTCGATCCCTACTACCTCGAGCTTCATTTCTCCTCGCCTCCTTCCGGAGTGTCGCTGCCGCCGGCCTGGTCACCGCCCTCGTCGGACTTGATGTCCTCGTTGGCTGCCTCCAGCGCCGCCGCCTGCTGGGCCGCCGCCTCGGCCTGGCGCTGTGCCTCGGCCTCGGCCTCCTCGGCCGCGGCCTGGGCCGCCGCCTCCTCGGCCAGACGCGCAGCCTCGTCGGCCCGCGACTTCGTCGCCGCCGGCAGGATGACATTCTCGGGCGTCGGCTTCTTCACCGCGTCCTTGATCGTGACCCAGCCACCCTTGGCGCCCGGCACCGCGCCCTTGACCATGATCAGTCCGCGCGCCGCGTCGGTCTTGACGACCTGCAGGTTCTGCACCGTGACACGCTCGGCGCCCATGTGCCCGGCCATCTTCTTGCCCTTGAAGACCTTGCCCGGATCCTGGTTCTGGCCCGTCGAGCCGTGGCTGCGGTGGCTGATCGACACGCCGTGCGAGGCGCGCAGGCCGCCGAAGTTGTGCCGCTTCATGGCACCGGCGAAACCCTTGCCGATCGAGGTGCCCGCGACATCCACGAACTGGCCCTCGAAATAGTGGTCGGCGGTGATCTCCTCGCCGACCTCGATCAGGTTGTCCGCACTGACGCGGAACTCGGCAACCTTCCGCTTCGGCTCGACTCTGGCCTTGGCGAAATGGCCACGCATCGGCTGCGTGGTGTTCTTCGCCTTGGCGGCACCAGCACCAAGCTGCACGGCGGTGTAGCCGTCCTTCTCGACGGTTCGCTGCGCAACGACCTGGCAGCCCTCCATCTGGAGAACGGTGACAGGAACCTGCCGGCCGTCCTCGGTGAAGAGGCGGGTCATCCCCAGCTTCTTCGCTATGACTCCCGAGCGCATCACGCCCTCCTCAGAGCTTGATCTCGACGTCGACACCGGCGGCAAGGTCGAGCTTCATCAGCGCGTCCACCGTCTGCGGAGTCGGGTCGACGATGTCGAGAAGCCGCTTGTGGGTGCGGATCTCAAACTGCTCACGGCTCTTCTTGTCGACATGCGGGCCGCGCAGCACCGTGAACTTCTCGATCTTGTTCGGCAGCGGGATCGGGCCGCGTATCTCGGCGCCCGTCCGCTTGGCCGTGTTGACGATCTCCTGCGTGCTGGCGTCCAGCACGCGGTGATCGAAGGCCTTCAGCCGAATCCGTATGTTCTGACCTTGCATCGTCCTGCCTCTCCGGGCTTCAGGACGGGCCGGGATGTTCCCGGCCCGACTGGTGGTTTCGGCTGATTACTCGATGATCTTCGAGACGACGCCGGCGCCGACGGTACGGCCGCCCTCGCGGATGGCGAAGCGGAGCTTCTCCTCCATGGCGATCGGCTGGATCAGGTTCACGGTGAAGCTGATGTTGTCGCCCGGCATGACCATCTCGGTGCCGGACGGCAGCTCGACCGTGCCCGTCACGTCGGTCGTGCGGAAGTAGAACTGCGGCCGGTAGTTCGAGAAGAACGGCGTGTGCCGCCCGCCCTCTTCCTTGGTCAGGATGTAGGCCTCGGCCTCGAACCTGGTGTGCGGCTTGACCGAGCCCGGCTTGCACAGCACCTGGCCGCGCTCGACGTCCTCGCGGCCGATGCCGCGCAAGAGCGCGCCGATGTTGTCGCCCGCCTCGCCGCGGTCGAGCAGCTTGCGGAACATCTCGACGCCCGTGCAGATCGTCTTCTTCGAATCGCGGATGCCGACGATCTCGACTTCCTCGCCGACCGTGATGACGCCGCGCTCGACGCGCCCCGTCACCACCGTGCCGCGGCCCGAGATCGAGAACACGTCCTCGATCGGCATCAGGAAGGGCTGGTCGATCGGCCGGTCAGGCGTCGGGATGTAGGTGTCGACCGCCTCCATCAGCGCCTTGATCGAGTTCTCGCCGATCTCCGGGTCACGACCCTCCAGCGCCGCCAGCGCCGAGCCCTTGACGATCGGGATGTCGTCGCCCGGGAACTCGTAGGACGACAGCAGCTCGCGCAGCTCCATCTCGACGAGCTCGAGCAGCTCCTCGTCGTCGACCATGTCGACCTTGTTCAGGTAGACCACCAGCGCCGGCACGCCGACCTGGCGGGCCAGCAGGATGTGCTCGCGCGTCTGCGGCATCGGCCCGTCGGCCGCCGAGCAGACCAGGATCGCCCCGTCCATCTGCGCCGCGCCCGTGATCATGTTCTTCACGTAGTCGGCATGGCCCGGGCAGTCGACATGCGCGTAGTGCCGCGCATCCGTCTGGTACTCGACATGGCTCGTCGAGATCGTGATGCCCCGCGCCTTCTCCTCCGGCGCCGCGTCGATCTCGTCAAACGCCTTGAAATCCCCGAAATACTTGGTGATCGCCGCCGTCAGCGTCGTCTTGCCGTGGTCGACATGGCCGATCGTGCCGACGTTGACGTGCGGCTTGTTCCGCTCGAACTTCTGCTTCGCCATCTTGAACTCCAGTCTTTCTTCAGGCGCGATGCGGCCCGGGTTGTCGTGATCAGGCGTACTTCGCCTGGATTTCCTGGCTGATGTTCGACGGCACCGGTTCGTAGTGGTCGAACTGCATGGTAAACTGGGCACGCCCCTGGCTCATCGATCGGAGCGTGTCCACGTACTTGAACATGTTGGCCAGCGGCACGAAGGCGTTGACGACGTTGGCGTTGCCGCGGACGTCCTGGCTCTGCACCTGACCACGCCGGCTGGTCAGATCGCCGATGACCGAGCCGGTGAACTCCTCGGGCGTCACCACCTCTACCTTCATGATCGGCTCGAGAAGCTTGGCGCCGGCCTTCTTCAGCCCGTCGCGCATCGCGGCGCGCGAGGCGATCTCGAAGGCGAGAACCGACAAGTCGACGTCATGGTAGGCGCCATCGATCAGCGCGACCTTGAAGTCGATGACCGGGAAGCCCGCCAGCGGGCCCGAATCCATGACGGACTTGATGCCCTTCTCGACGCCCGGGACGTACTCCTTCGGCACCGATCCGCCGACGATCTTGCTCTCGAAGCTGTAGCCCTCGCCCGCCTCGGTCGGCGTGATGACCAGCTTCACGCGGGCGAACTGGCCCGAGCCGCCCGACTGCTTCTTGTGGGTGTAGTCGATCTCGGTCTCGTGGCTGATCGTCTCGCGATAGGCCACCTGCGGCGCGCCGATGTTGGCCTCGACCTTGAACTCCCGCTTCAGCCGGTCGATCAGGATGTCGAGGTGCAGCTCGCCCATTCCCTTCATGATCGTCTGGCCGCTCTCCGGGTCGGACTCGACACGGAAGGACGGGTCCTCGGCGGCAAGCCGCTGCAGGCCCTGGCTCATCTTCTCTTGGTCGGCCTTGGTCTTCGGCTCGACAGCGATCTCGATGACCGGCTCGGGGAAGGACATTGTCTCGAGCACGACCGCGTTGCTCGGGTCGCACAGCGTGTCGCCCGTCGTCGTGTCCTTCAGCCCGGCCAGCGCGATGATATCACCGGCGAACGCCTCGGAGATCTCCTCCTGCTTGTTCGCGTGCATCATCACCATGCGCCCGATGCGCTCGCGCTTGCCCTTGGTCGAGTTCATGAGCTGGTCGCCCTTCTTCATCTTGCCGGAGTAGATCCGGGTGAAGGTGAGCGTACCCATGAACGGGTCGTTCATGATCTTGAACGCCAGTCCCGCGAATGGCTCGTCGTCATCGGCATGGCGCGCGACGTTGCGCGTCTCGGTCTCGTCGCCCGGCTTGAAGCCCATGTAGGCGGGCACGTCGAGCGGACCCGGCAGGTAGTCGATCACCGCATTCAGCAGCGGCTGCACGCCCTTGTTCTTGAAGGCCGAGCCGGCCAGCACGGGCACGAAGGACATGCTGAGCGTACCCTTGCGGATCAGCCGGCGCAGCGTCTCGACATCGGGCTCCTCGCCCTCGAGGTACTTCTCGACCCACTCGTCTTCCTGCTCGACGGCAATCTCGATCAGCTTCTGGCGCCACTCCTCGGCCTGCTCCTTGAGCTCGGGCCGGATATCCTGCACCACCCAGCTCGCGCCGAGGTCCTCGCCCTGCCAGACCCACTCCTGCATGGTGACGAGCGAGATCACGCCCTCGAGCTGCTGCTCGGAGCCGATCGGGATCTGGATCGGCAGCGGGGTCGCGCCGGTCCGGTCCTTGATCATGCGGACGCAGTTCCAGAAGTCGGCGCCGGTCTTATCCATCTTGTTGACGAAGACGATGCGCGGAACCTTGTACCGGTCGGCCTGGCGCCAGACGGTCTCGGTCTGCGGCTCGACGCCGGCATTGGCATCAAGAACGCACACGGCCCCGTCGAGCACCGCCAGCGAGCGCTCGACCTCGATGGTGAAGTCGACGTGGCCCGGCGTGTCGATGATGTTGAAGCGGAACTTCGCCTCGTCCGGCGTATTGCCGTAGCCGCCGACCGGCGTCGTGCCATCCTCGGTGCGGAACCAGAAGGTCGTGGTCGCGGCCGAGGTGATCGTGATGCCGCGCTCCTGCTCCTGCTCCATCCAGTCCATCGTCGCGGCGCCATCATGGACTTCGCCGATCTTGTGGGCCTTGCCGGTGTAGTACAGAATCCGCTCGGTGCACGTGGTCTTCCCGGCATCGATGTGCGCCATGATGCCGAAGTTGCGGTAGCGGTCGAGGGAATAGTCGCGGGGCATAGTCGTATCCTCGGAAACTGGTTACCGTCTTACCAACGGTAGTGGCTGAAGGCCTTGTTGGCCTCGGCCATCTTGTGAGTGTCCTCGCGCTTCTTCACGGCCGTGCCACGGTTGTTCGCGGCGTCCATGAGCTCGGCGGCGAGGCGCTCCTCCATCGTGTTCTCGTTGCGGTTGCGCGAGGCGGTGATCAGCCAACGCAGCGCCAGGGCGTCGCGGCGCTCGGGACGGACCTCGACGGGCACCTGGTAGGTGGCCCCGCCGACGCGGCGGCTGCGCACCTCGACCGACGGCTTGATGTTGTCGAGCGCCTCGTGGAACACGTCCACCGGCTCGCGCTTCATACGCTGCTCGACGCGCTCGAGCGCACCGTAGACAATGCGCTCGGCAACCGACTTCTTGCCGTCGTGCATCAGGTTGTTCATGAACTTTGACAGCACGCGATCGCCGAACTTCGGGTCCGGCAGGATCTCGCGCCTCTCGGCCTGGTGACGCCTTGACATGCCCCGATCTCCTTACTTCGGCCGCTTCGCGCCGTACTTCGAACGACGCTGCCGGCGATCCTTTACGCCCTGCGTGTCGAGCACGCCGCGCAGGATGTGGTAGCGGACGCCCGGAAGGTCCTTCACGCGGCCGCCGCGGATCAGCACGACCGAGTGCTCCTGCAGGTTGTGGCCCTCGCCGGGGATGTAGCTGATGACCTCGTAGCCGTTGGTCAGCCGGACCTTGGCCACCTTGCGGAGGGCCGAGTTCGGCTTCTTCGGCGTCGTCGTGTAGACGCGCGTGCAGACGCCACGCTTCTGCGGGCAGGCCTGCAGATGCATCGCCTTCTGTCGCTTCACTTTTGGCTGCCGGGGCTTCCGGATCAGCTGCTGGATCGTCGGCATGCGCGCCTATTCCTCGTCGCTCGTCTCGCCATGGTCGCCGTCGTCCGGACAGACCGGAAAACGCGTAGCCCCGCTGGTCCCATTCCCTGGTTCCTGCGGAGAAATCAGAGGACCAGGGCGGAGCCCGGGTCATGCAATCTTTCTGTCAGGGCTTGCCTGTCAGCGCTGCGCCCGGCAGCACCGGGGTCGCGAAAGTTGGCGGAACATACGCACGCCCCCCCGGGTGGTCAAGGGCGAATTTCCGCCGTTTTCAGCGGAAATCCAGCCAGGCCGCGTATTCCGCGATCGCGGTCTTCCAGCGCCCGGAAGGTCGCGTGCAGGACCGCCTTCGGCACGCCGTCGGCCAGCGCCACGGGATGGTCGAGCACGGCGCGATTCTCGTCGTCCAGCCATGCGCGGCCAAAGAGTTTTTCGGCGTTCCACCGGGCCAGGACTTGCGCCGTCGGCGGCGTTTCCTGCCATTCCTTGCGCGAGAAGCGCGCGTCGAACAGGATCGTGTCGCAGTCGCGCCCCAAGCGGCAACCGTAGAAGGTCACGCGGTAGTGCCTGCCGTCGATGGTGCCGCGGATCTGCGGGTCCTTCAGGCCGTCGCGGTCGACCTCGGCGGGGCCGAACTCTCGGGCGACGTGGATGATTTCCCAGGGGTCCGCCGGCACGAGATCGGGCGCCTTTTCGGCCGCCTTCGCGGAGGCGGACAGCGCCAGCGCGCAGAGTGCCGCCTTCGCGGTCCGCGCCGCGACCCGCGCGAGGCGGCAGTGCCGCCGATTCGCCGGCGGGCCTTCGTCACCGGGCAAATCGCCGAAACGGGAGTCGTCCCGGCCGAGGCGAGTCTCTGCAAGAGAATCGTCCCTCCGGCGAGGGACGTGCGCCCGGGTCGAGCGGGAGTCCTCCCGGTCGAGGGCAATTGCCCCCGAAGGATTGCGCGAGATCGGCCGACTTGTCCCCGGCGCCGCTCAATACCCCACCTGCTCCGCGAAGCCTGCCAGCACCGCCTGCCAGCGGTCGACGCTGTTGGCCAGGTTGGCCCGCGTGACGCCGCCGGCCAGGTTGACGTTGAACTCGACGACCGGGTTGCCGACCTCGTCGAGATAGGCCTTGCCGAAGCGCTGCTCGCGGTTCCAGTCGGCCATCTGGCCGGCCGACTGGCCGCTGGCGCGGAAGCCGGCTCGGAACATGACGCTCTGGCAGTCGCGGTTCTGACTGCAGTCGAAGAAAGCGACCGTGTAGGGGTGCTTGCCGGCGATCGCCTCGATCAGCGGGTCGCCGTACTCGTCGGCCACCAACCTTGCATCGCCGCCAGCCTTGGCCAGCGCGAGGATCGCGTCTGGATCGGCGTCGGGGACGATGGCACCGGCCGCGCCCGCTGCGGCCGCGGAGTCCGGCGTCGCGGGCTTTTCGGCCGGAAGGGGTGTCTGCGTCTCCAGCTCGGTCTCGGCCGGGCCGGACATCTGCGCATCGGCCGACTGCTTTGTCGGCATCGCCTGCTGCGCTGCCGTCGCGCCGGCCGCCGGCTTGGGGCTGGGGCTGGGGCTGGGCGCCGGTTCCGCGCCGGCCGCCGGCTTCGGGCTGGGCGCGGGGGTCGATTGCTGCGCCGCCGCCGCGCCGGCGCAGAGTGCCGCGGCGGCCAGGGCCGCTGCTCCGAAACTCCGCATCGCAAGATCCTCTCGATGTCCTGCACCCGAGTCTGGGGATGCGGTCCGGGCCGTTCAAGAAAAAACCCGGGCCGTTACCGGCCCGGGTCGTGTCTGGTCGCGATGGCGCGGCCGGTCAGAGGATGTCGTCGAACCCGCCGCCGGTGCTGGCCGGGGCCCGCTCGTCCTCGTCCGGGTCGATCACGTCGAGCCCGCCGCCGGCGGCCTCGACCGCGGCCTGGCGGTCGGCCAGGACCTTGCGGTCGCGCTTCTGCGCCTCGAGCTTGATGCGCGTCGTGGCGCCGCCGGTGCCGGCCGGGATCAGCCGGCCGACGATGACGTTCTCCTTCAGCCCGATCAGCTTGTCGCGCTTGCCCTGCACCGACGCTTCGGTCAGCACGCGGGTCGTCTCCTGGAACGAGGCCGCCGAGATGAACGACCGCGTCTGCAGCGAGGCCTTGGTGATGCCCAGCAGAACCGGGGCGCCGACGGCGGGACGGCGCTTGTCGGCCTCGGCCTTGGCGTTCATCTCTTCCAGCTCGGCCTTGTCGACCTGCTCGCCCTTCAGCAGCGTCGTCTCGCCGCCGTCGGAGATCTCGACCTTCTGCAGCATCTGGCGAACGATGACCTCGATGTGCTTGTCGTTGATCTTGACGCCCTGCAGCCGGTAGACGTCCTGCACCTCCTTGATCAGGTAGTTCGCCAGCGCCTCGATCCCCATGATCGCGAGGATGTCGTGCGGCGCCGGGTTGCCGTCCATGATGTACTCGCCCTTCTGGATCACATCACCCTCCTGGACGGTGATGTGCTTACCCTTCGGGATCAGGTACTCGCGGGGCTCGATGCTCTCGTCGTGCGGCTTCAGCTGGATGCGCCGCTTGTTCTTGTAGTCCTTCTCGAAGTGCACCGTGCCGTCGATCTCGGCGATGATCGCGTGGTCCTTGGGACGACGCGCCTCGAACAGCTCCGCCACCCGCGGCAGACCGCCGGTGATGTCCTTCGTCTTGGCGCCCTCGCGCGGGATGCGCGCGATCACCGTGCCGGCCTTGATCTCCTCGCCGTCCTCGACCGAGAGGATCGCGTCGACGGACATGAAGTAGTGGGCCGGGTTGCCGTTATCGAGCTTCACCACGTCGCCCTCGGCATCGACGATGATGATCGCCGGACGCAGCTCGTTGCCCTTGGGCGCGGTGCGCCAGTCGGACACGATGCGCCGCGAGATGCCGGTGGCGTCGTCCGTCTCCTCGCGCGTGGTCACGCCAAGCTCGAGGTCGACATACTTCGCGACACCGCCCTTCTCGCCGATGATCGGCAGGGTGTACGGGTCCCACTCGGCCAGGCGGTGGTTGCGGCCGACCGTCTCGCCCTCCGTGACCAGCAGGCGCGAGCCGTAGGTCAGCTTGTAGGTCGCCCGCTCGCGGCCCTGCTCGTCGAGGATCTGCACCGTCATGTTGCGCGACATGACGATCGTGTCGCCGTCGGCGTTGGTCAGGATCGAGGGCGTGCCGGCAAAGCGGATCTCGCCCTCCTGCGTCGACTCGAGGAACGAGTTGTCCGAGACGTTGGCGGCGCCGCCGATGTGGAAGGTCCGCATCGTCAGCTGCGTGCCCGGCTCGCCGATCGACTGGGCGGCGATGATGCCGACCGCCTCGCCGACGTTGACCGGGGTGCCGCGGGCGAGGTCACGCCCGTAGCAGGCGGCGCAGATGCCGTCCTCGGCCTCGCAGGTCAGCGGCGAGCGGACGTAGATCGACTGCACCTTGGCCTCGTCGATGCGGATGGCATCCGCCTCGTCGATCAGCACGCCCGAGGGGTGGATCATGTCGCCCGAGACCGGGTCGAGGATGTCCTCGAGCGGGGTCCGGCCGAGCACCTGCTCGCCGATCGAGCTGATCAGGTTGCCGGACTCGATCACGGCCTCCTCGGTGATGCCGTTCTCGGTGCCGCAGTCCTCTTCCTTGATGATGCAGTCCTGCGCCACGTCGACGAGACGCCGGGTGAGATACCCGGAGTTCGCCGTCTTGAGCGCCGTGTCCGCCAGCCCCTTGCGCGCGCCGTGCGTCGAGTTGAAGTACTCGAGCACGGTCAGGCCCTCCTTGAAGTTCGAGACGATCAGGTGTCTCGATGATCTCGCCGGACGGCTTGGCCATCAGGCCGCGCATGGCGGCGAGCTGGCGCATCTGGGCCGGCGAGCCGCGGGCGCGGCTGACCGACATCATCCAGATCGAGTTCTGGTCCTTCTCGCGGCCGGTCTCCTCGTCGATCTGGACGGAGGAGATCTCCTTCATCATCTCGTCGGCGACGCGATCGGTGCACTTGGCCCAGGTGTCGACGACCTTGTTGTACTTCTCGCCCTGGGTGATCAGCCCGTCGAGGTACTGCTGCTCGAACTCGGCGACCTGGGCGCGCGTCTCGTCGACGATCGCCCACTTGGTCGCCGGGATGACCATGTCGTCCTTGCCGAACGAGATGCCGGCGCGGAAGGCCTCGCGGAAGCCGAGGCCCATGATCTGGTCGCAGAAGATTACCAACTCCTTCTGGCCGCAGTGGCGGTAGACGGTGTCGATCAGCTCGCCGACCTCGCCCTTGCGGAGCGGCCGGTTGACGAGGTCGAAGGGCACGTTGGCGTTCTTCGGCAGCAGGGAGGCGAGCTTCATCCGCCCGGCCGTCGTGTGGACGCGGTGGCGGACGGGCTTGCCCTCGGCATCGACCGTCTCGAAGCGCGAGACAATCTTGGTGTGCAGGTTGATCAGGCCGGCCTCGAGCGCGTGCTCGATCTCGGCCATGTCGGCCAGCAGCATGCCTTCATTCGGCTCACCCGACTTCTCGAGCGACAGGTAGTAGAGGCCGAGCACCATGTCCTGCGAGGGGACGATGATCGGCTTGCCGTTCGCCGGGCTGAGCACGTTGTTGGTCGACATCATCAGGACGCGCGCCTCGAGCTGAGCCTCGAGGCTGAGCGGCACGTGCACGGCCATCTGGTCGCCGTCGAAGTCGGCGTTGAACGCGGCGCAGACCAGCGGGTGGAGCTGGATCGCCTTGCCCTCGATCAGCACCGGCTCGAAGGCCTGGATGCCGAGGCGGTGCAGCGTCGGCGCGCGGTTGAGCAGCACCGGGTGCTCGCGGATGACCTCGTCGAGGATGTCCCAGACCTCCGGGCGCTCCTTCTCGACCAGTTTCTTCGCTTGCTTGACGGTGCTGGAGAGCCCCTTGGCGTCGAGACGGCTGTAGATGAAAGGCTTGAAGAGCTCGAGCGCCATCTTCTTTGGCAGGCCGCACTGGTGCAGCTTGAGCTCCGGCCCGGTCACGATGACCGATCGGCCCGAGAAGTCGACGCGCTTGCCGAGCAGGTTCTGGCGGAACCGGCCCTGCTTGCCCTTCAGCATGTCCGAGAGGGACTTGAGCGGGCGCTTGTTGGCGCCGGTGATGACGCGGCCGCGCCGGCCGTTGTCGAAGAGCGCGTCGACCAACTCCTGCAGCATGCGCTTCTCGTTCCGGACGATGATGTCCGGCGCGCGCAGCTCGATCAGCCGCTTGAGGCGGTTGTTGCGGTTGATGACGCGGCGGTAGAGGTCGTTGAGGTCGGAGGTCGCGAAGCGGCCGCCGTCCAGCGGCACCAGCGGGCGCAGCTCGGGCGGGATCACCGGCACGACGGTCAGGACCATCCACTCGGGACGGTTGCCCAACTCAAGGAAATGCTCGACCAGCTTCAACCGCTTGATGATCTTCTTGGGCTTCAGCTCGCCGGTCGCCTCCTTGAGGTCGGCGCGCAGCCGCTCGGCCTCGGCCTCGAGGTCGATGGCGGCCAGCATCTCGCGGATGGCCTCGGCGCCGATGCCGGCGCGGAAGGCGTCCTCGCCGAACTCATCCTGCTTGTCGAGGAACTCCTCCTCGGTCAGCAGCTGGCGTGCCGAGAGGTCGGTGAGGCCCGGCTCGATGACGACATACTGCTCGAAGTAGAGGATGCGCTCGAGGTCGCGCAGCGTCATGTCGACCATCAGGCCGATGCGGGACGGCAGCGACTTGAGGAACCAGATGTGCGCCACGGGGGCGGCAAGCTGGATGTGGCCCATGCGCTCGCGCCGGACCTTCTGCAGCGTGACCTCGACGCCGCACTTCTCGCAGGTGACGCCGCGATACTTCATGCGCTTGTACTTGCCGCACAGGCACTCGTAGTCCTTGATCGGACCGAAGATGCGCGCGCAGAACAGGCCGTCGCGCTCGGGCTTGAACGTGCGGTAGTTGATCGTCTCGGGCTTCTTGATCTCGCCGAACGACCACGAGAGGATGCGCTCGGGGCTGGCCAGGCTGATCCGGATCTCCTCGAAGGTCTTCGGAGCCTCGGCCGCGTTGAAGATGTTGGTGAGTTCCTGGTTCATGTCTTCCAGTTCTCCAATTCCCCGGATTCAAGGGGAGCCCCGGCCGGCCGCGCACCCGGGTTATAATGCGCGGCCTGGGGCCGGGGATCAGACTTCTTCGTCGCCGTCCATCAACTCGACGTTCAGGCCGAGCGAGCGGATCTCCTTGACGAGGACGTTGAACGATTCCGGAATGCCGGCCTCGAAGTTGTCCTCGCCCTTGACGATCAACTCGTAGACCTTGGTGCGGCCTGCCACGTCGTCCGACTTGACGGTCAGCATCTCCTGCAGCGTGTAGGCGGCGCCGTAGGCTTCGAGCGCCCAGACCTCCATCTCGCCGAAGCGCTGGCCGCCGAACTGCGCCTTGCCGCCCAGCGGCTGCTGGGTGACCAGCGAGTACGGGCCGGTCGAGCGGGCGTGGATCTTGTCGTCCACCAGGTGGTGCAGCTTCAGCAGGTACTTGTAGCCGACGGTCACCTTGCGGGTGAACGCCTCGCCGGTGCGGCCGTCGTAGAGCGTCACCTGGCCCGAGCCGTCGAGCCCGGCCTTGAGCAGGTACTCGGTGACGTCGGTCTCCTTGGCGCCGTCGAAGACCGGCGTCGCGATCGGGATGCCGCGGGTCACGTTGCCCGCCGCCTCGGCGATCTCGGCGTCGGTCATGTCGGTGAACTCGCCCTCGACCTCCTCGCCATAGGCCTTGACCATCGCGGCCTTCACCGGGGTGAGGTCGCCCTTGGCGCGGTACTCATCGAGCGCCTCGTCGATGGTCCGGCCAAGATTGGCGCAGGCCCAGCCCATGTGCGTCTCGAGGATCTGCCCGACGTTCATGCGCGACGGCACGCCCAGCGGGTTCAGCACCAGGTCGATCGGCGTGCCGTCCTCGAGGAACGGCATGTCCTCCTCGGGCACGACGCGGCTGACGACGCCCTTGTTGCCGTGGCGACCGGCCATCTTGTCGCCGGGCTGCAGCTTGCGCTTCACCGCGACGAACACCTTGACCATCTTCATGCCGCCCGGCGGCAGGTCGTCGCCGCGCCGGACCTTCTCGACCTTGTCCTCGAAGCGCGCGTCCAGCGTGCGCTTGGCCTGCTGGTACTGCGTGTTCAGCGCCTCGACCTGCTGGGCGTCCGATTCCTCGGAGAGCGCGAGCTGCCACCACTGGCCGCGGCTGAGCGTGCCGAGCAACTCGTCGTTGATCTCGCTCTTCGGCTTGACGCCCTTCGGGCCCTTCACCGCGATCTTGCCGAAGATCATCTCCTTCAGGCGCGCGTAGATGTTGCGCTCGAGGATCTCGAGTTCGTCGTCCCGGTCGCGGGCAAGACGCTCGATCTCCTCGCGCTCGATCTGCAACGCGCGCTCGTCCTTGTCGACGCCGTGCCGGTTGAAGACGCGGACCTCGACGACGGTGCCGAAATCGCCCGGCGGCATCCGGAGCGAGGTGTCGCGCACGTCGGACGCCTTCTCGCCGAAGATGGCGCGGAGCAGCTTTTCCTCGGGCGTCATCGGGCTTTCGCCCTTGGGCGTGATCTTGCCGACCAGGATGTCGGCCGGCCCGACCTCTGCGCCGATGTAGACGATGCCCGCCTCGTCGAGGTTGCGCAGCGCCTCCTCGCCGACGTTCGGGATGTCGCGCGTGATCTCCTCCGGCCCCAGCTTGGTGTCGCGGGCCATCACCTCGTATTCCTCGATGTGGATCGAGGTGAAGATGTCCTCCTTGGCGACCCGCTCGGAGATCAGGATCGAGTCCTCGTAGTTGTAGCCGTTCCACGGCATGAACGCGACGAGCACGTTCTTGCCGAGCGCGAGCTCGCCGAGATCCGTCGACGGGCCGTCGGCGATGACGTCGCCGGCGCTGACGCGGTCGGCCACCTTCACCAGCGGGCGCTGGTTGATGCAGGTGTTCTGGTTCGAGCGCTGGAACTTGCGCAGCCGGTAGATGTCGACGCCCGGGTCGCCCATCTTCATCTCGTCGGTGACGCGGACGACGATACGGGTGGCGTCGACCTGGTCGATGACGCCGCCGCGCCGCGCGGTGATCGCCGCGCCGGAGTCGCGCGCGACGCGCCCCTCCATGCCCGTGCCGATGAACGGCGCGTCGGCTTTCAGCAGCGGCACCGCCTGGCGCTGCATGTTCGAGCCCATCAGCGCGCGGTTGGCGTCGTCGTTCTCGAGGAACGGGATCAGTGCCGCCGCGACCGACACGAGCTGCTTCGGGCTGACGTCGATCAGCGTGATGTTCTCGCGCGGGCTGAGCATGAAGTCGCCGCTCTTGCGCGTCGAGACCAGCTCGTTCTGGAACGTGCCGTCATCGTTCATGCGCGCGTTCGCCTGGGCGACCGTGTGGCGCATCTCCTCGGTGGCCGAGAGATAGACGACCTCGTCCGTCACCTTGCCGTCGATAACCTTGCGGTAGGGCGTCTCGATGAAGCCGTACTTGTTGACGCGCGCAAAGCTCGCCAGCGAGTTGATCAGGCCGATGTTCGGGCCTTCCGGCGTCTCGATCGGGCACATGCGGCCGTAATGCGTCGGGTGCACGTCGCGCACCTCGAAGCCGGCGCGCTCGCGCGTCAGGCCGCCCGGGCCAAGCGCCGAGAGGCGGCGCTTGTGGGTGACTTCCGACAGCGGGTTGGTCTGGTCCATGAACTGGCTGAGCTGCGACGAGCCGAAGAACTCGCGCACCGCTGCCGCCGCCGGCTTGGCGTTGATCAGGTCCTGCGGCATGACCGTGTCGATCTCGACGGACGACATGCGCTCGCGGATCGCCCGCTCCATGCGCAAGAGGCCGACGCGGTACTGGTTCTCCATCAGCTCGCCGACCGAGCGGACGCGGCGGTTGCCGAGGTGGTCGATGTCGTCGATCTCGCCGCGGCCGTCGCGCAGGTCGACCAGCGCCTTGATGACGGCGAGAATGTCCTCCTTGCGCAGCGTGCGCTGCGTGTCGGGGGCGTCCAGCTCGAGGCGCATGTTCATCTTGACGCGGCCGACGGCCGAGAGGTCGTAGCGCTCGGGGTCGAAGAACAGCGACTGGAACATCGACTCGGCGGCCTCGGGCGTCGGCGGCTCGCCGGGGCGCATGACCTTGTAGATCTCTTCCAGCGAGTCCTCGCGCTCGGTCAGCAGACGGCCGCCGCGCGCCACGCGCGCCTTGTTGCGCTCGCGGAACTTGTCGACGTGGGTCGCCATCGTCTTCAGGATGTACGGGCCGCGGCTGAAGTTATCGACGTCCAGCGTCTCGATCGTGTCGAAGCCGCCGTCCATCAGCGCCTTCAGCGTGCCGCCGGTGACGTTGCCTTCCTTGTCGATCTCCTGGGTCAGCTCGTCGCCGGCCTCGACGAAGATGTGCCCGGTCTTCTCGTCGATCACGTCGACGGCGGCGAAGCGGCCGATAATCGACTCGAACGGCGCCAGCACCGCCTCGACGCCCTGGTCGGCGATCTTCTTCAGCGATCGCGGGTTGAGCTTCTGGCCGGCCTTGGCGAGAACCTCGCCGCTGGCGGCGTCGACGAGGTCATGGGCCGGGGACGAGCCCTTGAGGCGGTCGATGTTGAACGGCACCGCCCAGCCCTCGCCCTGGCGGCGATAGGTGATGCGGTCGTAGAAATGGCTGGCGATGTCCTCCTGGCCGAGGCCGAGCGAGAACAGCATCGTCGTCACCGGCAGCTTGCGGCGGCGGTCGATGCGGACATAGACGTCGTCCTTGGCGTCGAACTCGAAGTCGAGCCACGAGCCGCGATAGGGGATGACGCGGCTGGCGAACAGCAGCTTGCCCGAGGCGTGCGTCTTGCCCTTGTCGTGGTCGAAGAAGACGCCGGGGCTGCGGTGCATCTGGCTGACGATGACGCGCTCGGTGCCGTTGACGATGAAGGTGCCGTTCGGCGTCATCAGGGGCATGTCGCCCATGTAGACGTCCTGCTCCTTGATGTCCTTGACGGACTTGGCGCCGGTGTCCTCGTCGACCTCGAAGACGATCAGGCGCAGCGTGACCTTCAGCGGCGCGCTGTAGGTCATGTCGCGCTGCTGGCATTCCTCGACGTCGTATTTCGGCGCCTCGAGCTCGTAGCGGACGAACTCGAGCACCGCCGTCTCGTTGAAGTCCCGGATCGGGAAGACCGACTGGAACACGCCCTGGATGCCCTCGCCGTCGGTCGGCTGCGGCTGGTCGCCGCTTTCCAGGAACAGGTCGTACGAGCTCTTCTGGACCTCGATCAGGTTGGGCATGTCCGCGACTTCGCGGATCTTGCCGAAATGCTTACGAATACGCTTCCGCCCGGAAAACATCTCGCCCATACGTTCCTCGATTCATCCTGCAGAACCACACCCGGCGGGTCATCGGGCGCGTGCTCGTTCTGTTCGCCTCAATGCGGTGGCCCCATTCGTCTCGCCGGCGGCCCCCCGCCGGGATTTTCCGGGCCTTTCCGTGCCGTCCGGGAGCCCCCCTCCCTGAACAGGGAAAAGGGCTTCGGGGCGAAACGGTGCCGCTGCTTCGCGCGGCCTCGCGATTTTGTGGTGGGGGCCGCACATAGGCAGCGCGGCCCCCGTATTCAAGCAGTCGGGCTTACTTGAGCTCGACCTTGGCGCCGGCTTCTTCCAGCTTCTTCTTGATGGTCTCGGCCTCCTCCTTGGAGACGCCTTCCTTGACGGCCTTGCCGCCGGCCTCGACCAGATCCTTCGCCTCCTTCAGGCCGAGCGAGGTGATCGCGCGGACTTCCTTGATGACGTTGATCTTCTTGTCGCCGGCCTCGAGCAGGATGACGTCGAACTCGGTCTTCTCCTCGGCCGCCTCGGCGGGCGCGCCGCCGGCCGCGGGGCCAGCCATCATCACGGCGCCGCCGGCGGCGGGCTCGATGCCGTACTTGTCCTTCAGCAGGTCCTTCAGCTGCGCCGCTTCCAGCAGCGTCATGCCGACGATCTGTTCGGCGAGCTTCTCGATATCAGCCATTTTTCCGTTTCCGTTCCGTAGTTGCGTGGGGTTCCGGCATGTGCCGGCCCTCGGTCAATCGACAGGCTCAGGCCGCCTCGGCCTCCTCGCCTTCCGCGATGGTCGCCAGACATCCGGCGATGTTCGCGGCAGGCGCGGTGATGGCGCTGACCAGATTCCCCGCCGGCGCGCCGATCATGCCGACCACCGTCGCGATAAGCTCTTCGCGCGACGGCATTTCGGACACGGACTTCACGCCCTGGGGGTCCAGCACCGTGGTCCCCATCGCGCCGCCGACGACTTCCAGTTTCCTGTTGTCCTTGGCATAGGCTTCCACGACTTTCGCCGCGGCGACGGGGTCCTCGGAGTATGCGAGCACCATCTGGCCCTTGAGGAACTTGGCCATGCCTTCGCACGGCTTGCCCTCGAGGGCGATCCTGGCGAGCCTGTTCTTGGCGACACGGACCCCACCGCCTGCCTGACGCATGCGGCTGCGGAAGTCCGTCATCTCGGCGACCGAGAGTCCGGCGTATTGCGCGACGACAATCACGCCAGAGTCCGAAAAGATGCTGCCGAGCTCTTCGACAACGCCTTCCTTCTGGGCTCTATCCACTCTCTTGCTCCAAGTTTGGGACGCTTGCGCGCCCCGGCTCTCCTGATGCACCGGCCGCAGTGGGCGCCCGGTGCGGCTCTGGTTCCGTCCAGGGAACCGGCCAGGACCGCCTGCACCCCGAGGGGCACGGAAATCTCGCCACTTCCCCGTCTATGGCAGGACTTAACCCGTTTCCGGAGCCCGCCGTCTCGGACGGCCGGAGGCTCTCGCCCCCGTAGCTTCCCGCCTTGGCGGGAACCGATGCGCCGGGGCGGACCCCGGCGGAATTCCTCTCGGCGGGGTGACCCCGCCCTGCAGCGTCAGGCCGGCGCCGACAGGCTGTCGAGCGCCACCGAGACGCCCGGCCCCATGGTCGAGCTGAGCGATACCTTCTGGAGGTAATGGCCCTTGGCGCCCGTCGGCTTGGCCCGGTTCACCGCGTCGACCAGCGCGCGGATGTTCTCGGCCAGCTTGCCGGCGTCGAAGCTCGCCTTGCCGACGCCGACATGAACGATGCCCGCCTTCTCGACGCGGAACTGCACCTGGCCGCCCTTGGCGTCCTGCACGGCCTGGGCGACGTCCATCGTCACCGTGCCGACCCGGGGGTTCGGCATGAGGCCGCGCGGGCCCAGCACCTTGCCCAGCCGGCCGACGATCGCCATCATGTCCGGCGTGGCGATGCAGCGGTCGAAGTCGATCGTGCCGCCCTGCACCGTCTCCATCAGGTCCTCGGCGCCGACGATGTCGGCCCCGGCGGCCTTGGCCTCGTCCGCCTTGGCGCCGCGCGCGAAGACGGCGACGCGCACCGTCCGGCCCGTGCCGTTCGGCAGCGTGACCGAGCCGCGCACCATCTGGTCCGCGTGGCGCGGGTTGACGCCCAGGTTCATCGCCACCTCGACGGTCTCGTCGAACTTGGCGGAGGCGTTCTGCTTGACCAGGCCGACGGCCTCGTCCAGCGGCAGCATGCGCTTCTCGCCAAAGGCTTCCCTGGCGGCCTTCATGCGCTTTCCGAGCTTTGCCATGATCAGCCCTTTACCTCGATGCCCATCGATCGCGCCGAGCCGGCGATGATCTTCATCGCCGCCTCGATCGAGTTGGCGTTCAGGTCCTTCATCTTGGCCTCGGCGATCTCGCGCACCTGCCGGGCGTTGATCGACCCGATCCGGTCACGCCCCGGCGTCTTCGAGCCGGACTGCTTCTTGGCCGCCTTCTTGATGAGGTAGGACGCCGGCGGCGTCTTGATCTCCATCGTGAAGGACTTGTCCTGGTAGTAGGTGATCACGGTCGGGCACGGGGCGCCCGGCTCGATCTCCTGGCTGCGGGCGTTGAACGCCTTGCAGAATTCCATGATGTTGATGCCGCGCTGACCGAGCGCGGGACCGATCGGCGGCGAGGGGTTCGCCTTGCCGGCCGGCACCTGCAGCTTCAGCGTGCCGATGACTTTCTTGGCCATGTCGCTTCCTTGCTTTCCTCGACCGGCGGACGCGTCCGGCGGTCACTGACGGAGGTGGTCCGGCCCGGACGGCGCGCCGCCCCGGCCTCCCACCCTGCGACACCTCAGGCGGCTTTCGACACCTGGGTGTATTCCAGCTCGACCGGGGTCGCCCGGCCGAAGATCGAGACCGACACCTTCAGGCGGGCATTGTCCTCGTCGACGTCCTCGACGAGGCCCTGGAAGCCCTCGAACGGCCCGTCGGTCACGCTGACGTGCTCGCCGATCTCGAAGGTGATCATAGGCCGCGGCCGCTCGACGCCTTCCTCGACCTGGTTCAGGATGCGCGCCACCTCGGCGTCGCGCAGCGGCGTCGGCTTGCCCTGCGGGCCGAGAAAGCCGGTCACGCGATTGATCGAGGTGATCGCGTGATAGGTGCGGTCGGTCATCTCCATCTTCACGAGCACGTAGCCCGGCATGAAGCGGCGCTCGACATTGATCTTGCGGCCCCGACGGACCTCGGTGACCTCCTCGGTCGGCACCATGACGTCCTCGATCTGCTCCTCCAGCCCCTGCTGGTGGGCAGCCTCCTTGATCGCCTCGGCCACCTTTTTCTCGAAGTTCGACAGAACGCTCACCGAATACCAACGCTTCGCCATCGGCGTGCTGTCCTCTTGCTGCTTCGGGCCATCGTTCCGGCCCCCGCCAAAAATCCGATCGGGATCAGAAACCTGGCGGCCGTCCCTCAATCAGAAAGGCGCGCCGGACGAATCGCCGCGCGCCGTGTGTTTCGGTGGAGTGTCCGGCCTCTAAGGGACGGGCCGGACGAAATCAAGGAGAATCTGGGGCATTTCCGCCCGGCCCGGCCCGGCCGACGGCTGTTCCGTTCCCTGCCGCGTCGCCCGTTCCGCTCGCTGCCCGGGCGTCGGTCAGCGCCAGCCCTGCCTGGCGCTCGGTCCCTGCCTAGAAGGAAGGCAGGTTCAGCACCGTGTCGATGCCCCAAGCCAGAAGCTGGTCGACAATGAAAAACAGGATGGCAACGATCGTCGCCATGACGAAGACCATCACGGTCGTCAGCCCGGCCTCCTTGCGGGTCGGCCACACGACCTTGGCGGCCTCGGCGCGGACCTGGGCGACGAACTGGGCGGGGTTGATCATTCACGCGCTCCTGGCCGGCGGCCCTGCTGCGGCGCCCCCGATGGGGCGCGCGAGCCGTCAGGTACCGTGTTTCTGCCGAACGGTCCAGCCCGTCGGGAGGGACGAAACGCCGCTTCGGCGCGCGAAACTTATGCAGCAGCGCGCGCCGGACAAGAGGGCGCGGCGCCGGGCATGGGCCGGCGGGCAGCACGGGCCGGCGAAGCGGCCCGGCAACGCCGGCAGTGATGCGGACCGGTGACGCCATCGGATCACCGGTATACGGTGACGGCCGGGCAGAGAACGGGGACAGTATGGCGCTTTTGCCGCGCGGGCTTGCGGCGCGCCTGTCGGCGTGGCGCGTGCGGCCGGGAGCACTGGTCTGGCAGCCGCCGCCGCCAGCCGGCGGCGACCCGGCGCGGGCGCGCCGGCTGGCGCGTGGCGTGCTGCTGCTGGACGGGCGGCTGGTCGAGACCGACGCCGGCCAGCCCTGGGATCTTACCCCGCCCGACCGCGCCTGGTCGGACGCGCTGCACGGGCACGGCTGGCTGGACGACGCCGCCGCGGCCGACGACCCGGCGCTCTGGCCGCGCTTCGAGGCCTGGGTCTGGGCCTGGATCGACCGCTATGGCGACGGCACCGGTCCGGGCTGGCGCGCCGACCTGGTTGCGCGCCGGCTCAGCCGCTGGATCGCCTATTCGATCCGCCTGCTGCGCGGCCGCCCGCCCGAGCGCTCGCGCGCCTTCTTTCGCGCGATGGCCGGGCATGCGCGCTATCTCGGCTGGCGATGGCGCGAGATCGAGGGCGGGCCAAGGATCGAGGCGCTGGGCGGGCTGGTCTATGCGACGCTGAGCATGGAGGGCCCGGCACATGCGCCCGGCAAGCCGGCGGCGCGCGCGGTGCGCCTGCTGGGCCGAGAGGCAGCGCGCGTCGTCGGGCCGGACGGCGGCATCGCCAGCCGCAACCCTGACGAACTGGCGCGCGTGCTGTCGGTGCTGGCCTGGAGCGCCGAGGCGATCGAGCAGGCCGGGAAGGAGCCGGCCGACGGGCACGTCGCGGCGATGCGCCGGGCGGCACCGATCGTGCGCGCGCTGACCATGCCGGGCGGCGCGCTGGCGCGGTTCCACGGCGGGCGCGGCCATGTCGGTCTCGGCGGGGCCGGGCTGGCGCTGCCCGACACGGCGGGCTGGCACCCGGCACCGGCCGGCGGGCCGGGTGCCGACGGGCGCGTCATGGGCTATCTCCGCATGGCTGCCGGCGCGGCGGTGCTGGCGCTGGATGCAGCACCGCCGCCGGCCGGGCGGCATGCGGCGACGGCGCATCTGAGCGCGCTGGGCTTCGAGCTGTGGCTGGGCGGGCTGCCGGTGATCGTCAGCTGCGGCTCGGGCCTGGGCTTTGGCGAGCGCGATGCCGTGGCGGCGCGGCACGCCGCGGCGCATTCGACGGTCGAGTTGGCGGGGCGCTCGCCGGGGCACGTCCGGCCCGGCGGCAGGACCGGCGGACCGCCGTGGCTGCTGGCGACGGGCGACGTGAGGATCCGCACGGACCACGCGGGCCGCATCGGACAGGCCGGGCACGCCGGGCATTCGCCGGACGAGATCGGCGGCGGGGAGTTTGGCGCGGCGCGTAACGAGGACGGGCGTGGCGAGGCTGTGCGGGCGCTGGCCGAGAGCACGCTCTACGCCGGCGATCTGGGGCTGGTGATCGAGCGACGCCTCGAGCTCTCGTCGGACGGGCGGCGGCTGGCGGCCCAGGACACCGTGCTGGCGCCCGACGCCGGGGCGCGGGCGCGCGTTGCGCGGCTGTTTCCGGAAGATGGCCCGCCCTGCCCCGTCGTCGCGCGCTTTCACCTGCACCCGGACGTCCGCGCCGAGATGGCGCTGGCCGGCCGAGCCGTCTCGCTGGTGCTGCCGGATGGCGGGCGCTGGCTGATGCGGGCGGAGGCGGACATGGCCCTGCGGCCCAGCCGCTATTACGACGAGGGCCGCGCCCAACCGCGTGCGACCATGCAGATCGTCGCCACGACGGCCGTGATGCAGTATTGGGCGCGCATCGACTGGACGCTGGAGCGGGTCGGCGGCGCCGCCCGCCCCCGCGCGCCCGGCGCCGCCAACTGACCGCCGGGCCGCCGGGGCCGGCACGACGGAGAGACCTCATGGACCAGCCGCGCGACCTCGTGCCCGTTCGCCGGGCGCTGCTCTCGGTTTCGGACAAGACGGGACTGGTGGCCTTTGCCCAGCGGCTGGCGGCGCGCGGCGTCGAGCTGATCTCAACCGGCGGGACGGCGCGGGCGCTGCGCGAGGCGGGCCTTGGCGTGCGTGACGTCGCCGAGGTGACGGGGTTCCCCGAGATGCTGGACGGCCGGGTCAAGACGCTGCACCCCATGGTGCATGGCGGGCTCCTGGGCCGCCGCGCCGACCCCGAGCACGTCGCGGCGATGCAGGCGCACGGCATCGCACCGATCGACCTGCTGGTCGTCAACCTCTACCCGTTCGAGGCGACGGTGGCGGCCGGCGCCGACTACGACACCTGCGTCGAGAACATCGACATCGGCGGACCGGCGATGATCCGCGCCGCCGCCAAGAACCATGCCGACGTCGCCGTCGTCATCGCGCCGCGCGACTACGGGGCCGTGGCGGACGCGATCGAAGCCGAGGGCGGCACGCGGGTCGACCAGCGCCGGCACCTCGCGGCGCGCGCCTTCGCCCGGACCGCCGCCTACGATGCGGCGGTCTCGGCCTGGATGGCGCTCGCGGTCGGCGACGAGACGCCGGCGCGCCGCGCTTTCGCCGGCCGATTGGCGCAGCCTCTGCGCTATGGCGAGAACCCGCACCAGCGCGCCGCCTTCTACGTCGACGGCTCGGCCCGGCCGGGCGTCGCGACCGCCCGGCAGCTCCAGGGCAAGGCGCTGAGCTACAACAACATCAACGACACCGACGCGGCATTCGAGCTGGTCGCCGAACTGGATCGTGGGCAGCCGGGCGTCGCGATCATCAAGCACGCGAACCCGTGCGGCGCGGCGACAGCGGCGAGCCTGGCCGAGGCGTACCAACGCGCCTATGACTGCGACCGCGTCTCGGCCTTCGGCGGCATCGTCGCGCTGAACGGGCCGCTGGACGAGCCGACGGCGCGCCGGATCGCCGAGATCTTCACCGAGGTCGTCATCGCGCCCGACGCCGACGAGGGCGCCCGCGCCGTCTTCGCCGCGAAGAAGAACCTGCGGCTACTGCTGACCGGGGCGCTGCCGGACCCGGCCGCGGCGCGGCTGGCATGGCGGCAGGTGGCGGGCGGCTTCCTGGTGCAGGATCACGACACCGGGCACGTCTCGGCGCCAGACCTGAAGGTCGTGACGAAGCGTGCGCCCGGCGAACGTGAACTCGCCGACCTGCTGTTCGCCTGGCGGGTCGCCAAGCACGTGAAGTCGAATGCCATCGTCTACGCGAAGGGCGGCGCCACGGTCGGCATCGGCGCCGGGCAGATGAGCCGGGTCGAATTCGACCCGGATCGCCGCCCGCAAGGCGCGAGGACATGGCCGAGGCGCTGGGGCTGTCCGAGCCGCCGACCAGGGGCTCGGTCGTCGCGTCTGACGCCTTCTTTCCCTTTCCCGATGGCCTCCTGACCGCCGCCGAGGCGGGCGCGACGGCGGTAATCCAGCCGGGCGGCTCGGTGCGCGACGACGAAGTGATCGCCGCCGCCGATGCGCGCGGACTGGCGATGGTGTTCACCGGAATGCGGCACTTCCGGCACTGAGGGCCGGGCGGGACCGTCACCGCAGCGGACGCAGGAACTCCAGCACCTCGCGCGCGAGCGCCTCGGGCTGCTCGAGCGCGGCGAAGTGACCGCCCTTCTCCATCACCGTCCAGCGGCGGATGTCGCGATAGGTGCGCTCGGCCAGTGAGCGGGGCGGGCGGACGATCTCGCGCGGGAAGGCGGCATAGCCGGTCGGCACCGCGACCGGGCCGCCGTCCGGGATGGGCCAGGGGCCGTGCATCCGCGCGAAATACGGGTGGAACGAGGCGCCGATGCAGCCGGTGAACCAGTAGAGCGAGATGTTCGCCAGCATCCTGTCCAGCGGGATGGCCGATTCGACATCGCCGCCGCAGTCGGTCCAGGCGTGGAACTTCTCGGCGATCCAGGCCGCCAGGCCGGCGGGCGAGTCGGTCAGCGCGAAGGCCAGCGTCTGCGGCCGCGTGCCCTGGATCCACTGGTAGCCGGTCTCCTCCTTCAGGAACACGGTCAGATCCTCGAAATAGCGCCGCTCCTCGGGCGTCGGGTCTGCCACCACGGCAGGATCGCGGCGCAGCGGCATCATGTTCAGGTGCAGGCCGATCAGCCGCTCCGGGTGGTCGAAGGCGATGCGCGAGGTGACGAAAGAGCCCCAGTCGCCGCCCTGCGCGGCGAAGCGGTGATGGCCCAGCACGTCGGTCATCAGGCGGGCCAGCGTCGCCGCCATCTCCGCGACGCCGAATCGCGGCTGCCCCGGGCGGAAGGACAGCGTGTAGCCAGGCAGCGAGGGGGCGATCACGGTCACCGCGTCCGCCGGGTCACCGCCAAAGGCCGCCGGGTCGGTCAGGCGCGGGATCAACTCAATGAACTCGAACACCGACCCCGGCCAGCCGTGGACCAGCAGCAGCGGGATCGGCGCCGGTCCCTTCCCCTCGACGCGCAGGTAGTGAAGGTCGATGCCGTCCAGCGCCACCCGGTGCTGCGGGAAGGCGTTCAGCCGCGCCTCGGCGGCGCGCCAGTCGAAGCTGTCCTGCCAGTGCGCGACCAGGCGGCGCATGAAGCCGAGATCGGTGCCATAGGTCCACGGCGCCTCGGGCGCCTGGTCTGGAAACCGCGTCAACGACAACCGGGCGCGCAGATCGGCGATGGCGTCGTCGGGCACCGACAGGGCGAATGGGATCATCTTGGCTCTCCGTGGCGGGCGTCCGTCGCAATGGGATGCACGCGCAGGCCCGGTTGGCAACAGGCGGGCGAGCGCCGCCGCCCGCGCGCCCGCGCGCCATCGGCAACCGGCACGCGCGGAGGCCCTTGCCGTCGGCGCGGCCGTCCTGCTGACGGTTTCGCAATCCGCGCTTCTTCGTTAGCCGGGAAAATGACGGTATCGCAGAGATTTATCGACACCGGCCGGCCACCGAAAGAATTCCGCCCCTGCGGCGCGGAAATCACTTGAACCGGGGGGACCGAGACCGTATCTGGCGGCTTCCACAGGGTCGCCGATCCCATCCTCGCGGTTACGCGGGGGGGTGCTAAGGGGCCTCTGGGTTTCACCACTCTGGTAGGGGAGGCGTTGCCGTGAGCAACCACGCACACCTCTTCCAACTGGGGATGGACCTGGAGACAGGCACCACCCATGCGGAAGATCCGCGCGATAGTCGCGCCCGTCTGACAGTCGTACCGGACATCGAGGTCGCACGCGACCCGATGGACGAGTCGCGCGACGACCACTTCATCCGCCGCGACGGCAAGGTCTTCGCAGGCACGCACCTGATCATCGAGGTGATCAGGGGCGAGGGGCTGGACGACGAGGCGCGCATCCAGCAGGCGTTTCGCGACTGCGTCGACACCTGCGGCGCGACGCTGCTGCACATCCACACGCACAAGTTCTCGCCGCAGGGCGTCAGCGGCGTGGCGGTGCTGGCCGAGAGCCATATCTCGGTGCACACCTGGCCCGAGATCGGCTATGGCGCCTTCGACGTCTTCATGTGCGGGGATGCCCAGCCCTGGAAGGCCGTCGAGGTGCTGCGCGGCGCCTTCGCGGCCGGCGAGGTCCGGGTCAAGGAGCTGCTGCGCGGGGAAGGTCTGGTGACGGTAGCTCTCTGACAGGGCTGCCGGGGGCCCCTGCCCGCGCCGGAGCGGTTTGCGAGCGATGCGGGATCGACTTGTCGTATCCGCGAAAGCGGGAAATCCTTGGATATCAGGGTGTTCCGCGCCTTCGTGCATCACGGCGACCAGGGAATCGGGTTGGCCATTTCGGGCTCGACCCCGCGCCCGTCTGCGGGAGGCAGGCGCTCAATGCATCAGGGGCGGCCGCTAGCGGCCGCCCCTGAATACACGAAAGCCGGCCGCGAGCGGCCGGCTGTGCGGACGCGCCGCCCCGAGCAAGCTCGGGGGCGGCGCGTCGCGAACTCGATCAGCCGAGTTCCTGGATGACGGTCACGCGTGCACGCTGGCAGCTGTCCGCCTCGATGTAGAGCTGGTCCCCGGTACGATACTGCTCACGCGCGATGACCGGCAGCTGCCGGCCGTCTTCGGTGGTGACGACGTACTGAATGGCGTTCGGCTGTCCCTGGCCGATCTGGGTCGTGTCGGTCACGGCGACGTAGCCGGGATCGAACGCACCGCTGTAGTACACGGGACGGTAGTCGGACACGCGGGCGTAGACGCCCGGCATCGCCGTGCACGTCGGCGCCGGAGTGGCCACGGCCACCGTGGTGGGCTCGGGCTCTCCGCCGCAGGCGCTGAGCATTGCGATGGTGGCGATACCGGCGAAGCCGGCGAGAAGTCTGACAGTCATTTTGAAACCTCCTTGCACAGACGGTCTATGTCGGCTGCAACGCGGCAATTCGGGTTTGGTTGCATCCCGTCTTGGCAGTTGGCGATAAAGGGCTGCGGCGCCCGGGTTTTCGTGTCGAACGTCCCAGTACTGTTGCGCTGCGAGCACGGAATCGCAGTTTGCATTTCATGAAGCCGACTGCCGCCGGCGCCAATCGGCGGCTTGCCCGGCCGCCCGGAATGGACCAGAGAGGCGCCGCCGCGCGGGACCCTGCGCGGCCGGCAGGGAGAGACCGCATGAGCGACGAAAGCACCTCGGGCACAATGGGAGGCCCGGCGGGAGGCCCGACCGCGGACCCGGCGGGGAGCGCGATGCCCGGCTGGTCCGTCGAGACGCTGCACCCCGACTATCGCCAGGCGCTCCGCATCGACCGGATGCTCTATGACAGCGAGACCGCGCACCAGCGCATCCGCGTGTTCGAGAACGCCCGCTTTGGCCGCGTCCTGACGCTGGACGGCGTCGTCCAGACGACCGAGGGCGACGAGTTCATCTATCACGAGATGATGGCGCACGTGCCGATCCTGGCGCACGGCGCGGCGCGGCGCGTGCTGATCGTCGGCGGCGGCGACGGCGGCATGGCGCGCGAGGTGCTGCGCCACCGAACGGTCGAGCACGTCACCATGGTCGAGATCGACGCCGGCGTCGTCGAGTTCTCGAAGAAATACCTGCCTTCGCTGTCGGCCGGCGCCTTCGACGACCCGCGGCTGGACCTGGTCATCGCCGACGGCGCGGACTTCGTGGCGACCACCGACCGGCGGTTCGACGTCGCGATCATCGATTCGACCGACCCCGTTGGCCCCGGCGAAGTGCTGTTCACCGACACCTTCTACGGCCGCGCGAAGCGGTGCCTGACCGAGGGCGGCGTGCTGGTAACGCAGAACGGCGTGCCGTTCATGCAGGGCGACGAGCTGGCCGGCACCATGCGCGCCTTTCGCGCGCTCTTCGCCGACGCCGCCTGCTACCTGGCGAGCGTGCCGACCTATACCGGCGGGCCGATGGCCTTCGGCTGGGGCACCGACGGCGCGGCGCGGGCGGTGGGCGCGGCGACGCTGCGCGACCGCTTTGCGGCGGCCGGCATCGACACGCGCTATTACACGCCCGAGGTGCATGTCGCCGCCTTCGCCCTGCCCGGCTACGTCAAGGCGCTGATCGGCGGGTGAGGCGCGGCGCGGGCCGCGCGCCGCCCCCGCCCTGCCCCCGACCTTGGGCCGCCCCTGGCCCGCCGCCCAATTCCATCGCTTGCATCGCGGGCCAGTCCGCGAAAAGGTCGGCCTTGGACAGAGCGTCGGCCGGATGGTCCGGCAGCAACGCCCCGCGGGGCGCCATTCTCGGGAAGACAGTGACATGAAGCTCGCCTCGATCCCCGATGGCACTCGCGACGGGCGGCTCGTCGTCGTCTCACGCGACCTGACCCGTTGCGCCGACGCCGAGCGGGTCGCGCCGACGATGCAGCACGCTCTTGACCACTGGGCAGCGGTCTCGCCCGAGCTCGAGGCGCTGGCCCGCACGCTGGAAAGCGGCGCGATCCGCGCCGAGCGGTTCCGCGAGCGGACGGCGCTGAGCCCGCTGCCGCGGGCCTTCCAGTGGCTGTGCGGCTCGGCGTATCCGACCCATGCCGCGCTGATCCGCCGGTCGCGCGACCCCGGGCTGCCCGACGGCCAGCGCTCCGGGCCGGTGATGTGCCGGGGCGGCTCGGACGGGTTCCTGCCGCCGCGCGCCGACATCAGGTGCGCCGATGCCGGCTGGGGGCTGGACTTCGAGGCCGAGGTCGCGGTCGTCACCGACGACGTACCGTGCGGAGCCGACCGCGCGGCGGCGTCGGGGGCGATCCGGCTGGTGATGCTGGCCAACGATGTCTCGCTGCGCGGACTCGCCGAGGATGAGCTGGCCAGTGGATTCGGCTTCGTGCAGTCCAAGCCGGCCGGCAGCTTCTCGCCGGTCGCGGTGTCGCCGGACGAGCTGGGCGACGCCTGGGACGGCGCGCGGCTGGCCGGCGTGCTGGCCGTCGACCTGAACGACACGCCGGTCGGCCGGGTGCGCACGGAGGAGGGCATGAGCGTCGATTTCCCGGCGCTGATCGCCCACGCCGCGCGCACGCGGTCGCTGGCGGCGGGCACGATCGTCGGATCGGGCGCCGTCTCGAACGGCGACGGCAATGGCGGGCCAGGCCGGCCGGTCGACAACGGCGGGCGCGGCTATTCCTGCCTGGCCGAGCTGCGCGCCGTCGAGGCGGCCCGCGACGGCGAGCCCGCCACGCCGTTCCTGCGCGACGGCGAAACGGTGCGCATCGAGATGAAGGACGCCGAGGGGCACTCGATCTTCGGCGCCATCGAGCATCGGATCCGCATCGGATGAAGCAGCATTCGATCACGGCCGGCGTGCTGGAGGTCGCCTATCTGGAATACGGGGCGGCCGATGGCTGGCCCTGCATCATGGGCCACGGGTTTCCCTATGACGCGCACGCCTATGGCGAGGTTGCGCCGATGCTGGCCGAGTCCGGCGCGCGCGTCATCGTGCCGTGGCTGCGCGGCTTTGGCCGGACACGGTTCCTGTCGGACGACACGCCGCGATCGGGCGAGCAGGCGGCGCTGGGGGCCGACATGCTGGCGCTGATGGACGCGCTGGAGATCGGGCGCGCCGTCGTCGGCGGCTACGACTGGGGGGGCCGCGCGGCCTGCGTGGTCTCGGCGCTCTGGCCGGAGCGCGTGACGGCGCTGGTCTCGGGCAACTCCTACAACATCCAGAACATCGCGCGGTCCTGGACGCCGGCCGACCCGGCACAGGAGGCGGCGTACTGGTACCAGTGGTATTTCGGGACCGAGCGCGGCCGGCGCGGGCTGGCGTCAAACCGGCGCGGGTTGGCCGAGCTGCTGTGGCGGATGTGGTCGCCGGAATGGGATTTCGACGACGAGACGTTCGAGCGCACGGCGCCGGCGCTGGACAATCCCGATTTCGTCGAGGTCACGGTCCACTCGTACCGGCACCGCTACGGGCTGGTGCCGGGCGACCCGGCCGTCGCGCACCTCGAGACCGCGCTGACGGCGCTGCCGGCGATCACGGTCCCCGCGGTAACGGTGGACGGCGCCGCCGACGGCGTCAGCGGCACGACGCAGCGCCACGCGCGGCGCTTCACGGGGCCGCACCGGCACCGCATCTGGCCGGGCGCGGGGCACAACCTGCCGCAGGAGCGGCCGCGCGACTGGGCCGACGCGGTCATCGAGGCGGTGGGCATGGCCGAGGCCGGCCGGGGATAGGGCGCGCCCTCGCGCGCCCCGGCGCCAACGGCCGCGATCAGGGGCCGGACCAGACGAACGCGATCCGCCGGTTCATCGCGCGGCCCTCGGCCGTGTCGTTGCTGGCGATCGGCCGGCTCTCGCCATAGCCGGCGGCCGTCACCGACTCGGCGCGGACGCCGCGCGCAACCAGCGCGTCGCGCACGGCGGCGCGCGCGCGCCGCGCTCAGCGCGAGGTTCGCGGCGTCGTTGCCGACCGAGTCGGTGTGGCCGGCGATCTCGAGGCGAATGTCCGAGCTGTTCAGGCAGCGCACGGCGATCGCGGCCAGCCGGTCGACCAGCCCGCCGCCGGCCACGTCGAGCGCGGCAGAGCCTGCCTCGAAGCGCACCTGCCCGCGCCCCAGCGCCGCGTCGGCCTCGGCCGTGCAGCGCTCGGGCGAGACTGGGAAATCGACCTCGGGCAGCCAGAAGCCGCGGCGGAAGACCTCGGGCGCGCCGCTGTCGAGGCCAGTGCGCCGGTCGCCCTCGCTGGCCGGGGTCTCGCGCGCGTCGACGGTCGCGGACCAGCCGGCGGGGACGGCGGCGGCCAGCCGCGCGGCGACTGCGCCGGCCGGGTAGCCCGGGCGAAGCACGCCGGCAATCGTGATCTCGCGCTCGGCGACGCTGCCGCGGGCGGTGTCGAACAGGGCGACCGCCGTCCCGAGTGCGGCGACGGATTGCGACCAGTCGCCGGCGTCGCCCGCCCCGCCGCCGGCCAGGCCGTCGCCGGTCGCGCCGCGCCCCAGCAGTCCCAGCGCCTCGTCCTGGATCCAGCCCGGCGGGCAGCAGGCCGCTCAGCACCAGCGTGCCGCCGGCCTTGCTGAACAGGATGTCGGCCAGCGGCGCGGTCTCGGTCAGGTCCAGGTCCAGGCGCCAGCCGCGCCCCAGCGCCGCCAGCAGGGCCGCGCGCGCCCCCCTGGCGGTGAAGCCGCGCTTCAGCTCGCCGGTGATCGCCAGCCAGCCGTCGCCCAGTCGGACGCGCGCCTGCCGGAAGCGCGGCAGCACGATGGCCAGGGCCTCGGCGGCGCGCGGCCAGTCGGCCCGCGCCTCGGCCCCGGACTGGCGGATCGCGCCGAGCTCGACGCCCGGCATCGCCGCGGCAAGCGTCTGGGGCGTCAGGCCGGTCGGCAGCACGCCGGCTGCGGTCAGCCTGCCGTCGGAGGCCACCTCTAGGGTCAGCTCCGGCGGCGAGTCCGCTTTTGGCCGCGGCGGTCTCCGCCGGCTCGCGCGGGGACGGCACCGCTGCGGCGGCGGTGCTCTCCGCCGCGCTGGCAGTCCCGGCGCGGCGCACGGCCGTTCCGCTGACGGTCCCCGGCCTGCCACCGCCCCGCACCGGCGATGCGTCGGCCGGCACGGCGGCGACGAGCGGCGCGTCATGCCCGAGGGAGGCGGCCGGTAGCGCGGGCGCCGCCAGGGCCGTCAGGCAAGACAGGATCAGGAACAGCCGCATGCGCCTCCGCCACTCCGGCCGGCGGTCGCCCCGCCGGCAGCGACCGATTGTGCGGCCTGGCGCCCGCAAGGGGAAGCCTTGTCGGGCGGTTGGCCCCGCGTTCCCCGCCCGTTCCCCGCCCCCGGTGGGGATCGCTGACCGCGGGTCTGGAAAGGTGCGCCGGGCCACGTCGGCCGCCCCGGCGCCCGGCAACGTTCGCGAGAGGCGCCCCGCCATGCCTTGGCTCCGGGGCCTTCTCTCCGGGGGGTCGGGGCGCTATCTGACCCGGGGACCGAGCCCGCCAAGGAGCGCGCCCATGCGAATGCTGACCATCTGCGGAGCCCTGATGCTGCTCGCGGCCCCTGCCGGCAGCCACGCGGCCGATCTCGGCAACCTGGTCGAAGTCTGCGGCAACCCGAGAATATCGACGGAAGAGGCCGTGCGCTTCTGCCGGCTGGCGCTGAACACCGGTAAGCTGGACGCCCGCGCGGCGGCCCAGGTGAACGCCAACATGGGCGTCGGGCTGTTCGATCTGGGCCACTTCGCCGAGGCGGCGGCGGCCTACACGGCGGCGCTGGACTCCGAGCCGGGCATGGTCGCGGCCTATATCAACCGGGCGCGCGCCTATGACCGGCTGAACCGGCTGGACGACGCGGCGGCTGACTATGCCAAGGCGCTGGAGCTCGAGCCGCGCGCCGCCGACGCCTATCTGGGCCGGGGAGCAATGCTGGTGGCGCATGGCGATCCGAACGGGGCGATCCCGGACCTCAACATGGCCATCCGGCTGGAGCCGAGATCGACCGCGGCGCTGTTCAACCGGGGCCTCGCCTTCCTCAAGCTCGGCCGCTACGACTGGGCGCTGCAGGACTTCTCGCAGGTGGTAGAGCAGAACCCCGACGACGCGGCCGCCTGGACGAACCGCGGCCGGGCGCGCTGGGGGCTGGGCCAGCCTGGCGCCGCCGAGGACTTCGACAAGGCGGTCGGGCTGGATCCGGAATCGGCCGGGGCCTGGTTCGCGCGCGGCCAGTACCATGACGAGCATGGCCAGCGCGAGGCGGCGAACGCCGACTTCCTGCGCGCCTACGAGCTCGGCTATGCCGACCCATGGCTGGTCCAGCGGGTGCGCGAGATTTCGGGCTGAGGCACACGCCCGCAGGCCAGGGGCAAGGTGCTTCTGCGAACGGTCGGGAAACCGATCGGGCCGGGCATGAGAATCCCCAGGCGGAAGCAGCCTTTCGCGTGCCGCGATCGCCAAGCCCATGCCGAAGGGGCCGCCGCGCATCGGCATCGCGAGTGATCATCGTCGGAAGCCGCGCCGCGACAGAGAACGGCGCCCCTTTGGCGAGGTCGCATCGACCCGAGGAGACGGTCGTGCGCCAGCGCCTTCCCATCGTCCCATGGCTCGGCCGGCGACTTGTGGCTGTGGGCCACGACAAGCGTGGGCCGGTCGGCGGTCCGTCAGGTCGTTCGTCGTCAGCCGCCGGCAGTTGATGTCCGCAGGTCGATCTCCGGAGATCGTAGGCGTACGTCCCCGTGGTCATGGGATCGAGGACGCTTCACGCCAAGGTGCCGCGGATCGGGTAGTCCTTCGCCTGGATGAACTTCAGCCCGTTCAGCACGCCCTGCAGGTCGGGGCGCGCGAACGGCGCGTTCGAGACGTCGACGATGTGGACCTTACCCTCGGGATTCGTGACGAAGAGGCCGGGCTCGGGGAAAGGACGGTCGGTTTCCTGCGCCGAGCGCGGTTCGGAGATGTAGAGGCCGAGCTGGCGCATCTGGTCTTGGCTGAGCTCGCACGCCACGGGAAAGCGCCAGTTCTCCTCCATGGCCTCCTCGTGTGCGCGCTCACGCGGATCACCCGAAATGGCGATCACGTCGGCGCCGATGCCCCGGAACTCCTCCAGCAAACCGTCGAGCGTCTTGAGGTACTTGCGGCAGAGGGGGCAGTGCCGTCCGCGGTACACGACTGCGATCTGCCAGCGCCCTTCGCCGCCGAGTTCCACCCGTCCACCGTCGACGGACGGCAAAGTCATCTTCGGCATCGGATTTCCGGGCGTGATCTTGTGGTCGACTGCCATTCTCGTCTCCCTTGAACTGGTTTCCGTGTCTCGATTGACGGGTATGTCGCGCAGCAAGGCCAGGAACGGCCGCGCCAGGACGCCGCAGGCCGAACACCATAGCACTGAAGTTTCGTCCGGCATCCTCTGGCCGTCCGCTCGCCTGGTAGCCTTTCGGGGAGAATGCCCGGGCAATGGATTCGCGCCACTGCGCTGGCGGTGATCTGCGCTTTCAGCACGGCGCCGGCGATTGTCCAACGTCAGAACCGTTTGGAGCCGTGCCTTCTCCTCCGCCAGCCAATCGCTCTCCAATCCCCCCTCCGCCGGGTGCCGCAGGCCCGGTTTGCAATGGCGCTGGCAGGAAGCCGGCGTCTGTTCTAGGTTTCCTCTGCGAAAGGCGTTCGGGGCGGGGTGCTCCGGACCGGCTTGGGGAATTGGCCATGCTGTGTTCCGCGTGCGGAACGGCAAACCGCGATCTTGCAAAGTTCTGCGGTGGCTGCGGGGCCCCGATGGGGCGGACCTGCCACCAGTGCGACGCCGCGATCGCGCACGACGCGAAGTTCTGCGACCAGTGCGGCGCCGCCGTGGAGCCGACAACGCGGCGTCCGAGCCCGAGCCCGAGCGACGAGGGGGGCATCGCGCCGGTGCTGTCGTTGCCCGAGGACAGCGCCGAGCAGGTCGCCAACCGCCGGCAGATGTCGATCATGAGCTGCGACATCGTCGGCTCCAGCTTCTTCATGCAGCGCCTCGACCCGGAAGACTGGCAATACGTGCTGGACCGCTTCCACGAGATCTCCAAGCGCGAGATCGAAAAATACACCGGCTTCTACGCCCAGTTCCTGGGCGACGGCTTCATGTCCTATTTCGGCTACCCCTACGCCAACGAGGACAACGCCCACCGCGCTGTGCTCAGCGGCCTCTGCATCATCGAAGGCATCGGGACGCTGAACGCCGAGCTCGAAGCGAAACTCGGCATCGCCCTGCATGTGCGTGTCGGCGTCGACACCGGCCAGGTGCTGGTCGACAAGCTGGTCGTCGGCGAGCCGCCGACCATCGCGACCCGCGTCCAGTCGCTCGCCAGGCCCGACACGCTGGTCGTCACCGAGACCACCAAGCGACTGCTGCCCCCGGGCGGCTTCGAATTCCGCGACCTCGGCATGTGCGAGATGAAGAACGTCGATCCGCAGCGCCTGTACGAAGTCGCCGAACAGACGCAGGCGCACGCCGCGCCCTCACAGCGCACCGCGACGCCGCTGATCGGCCGGAAGCAGCACCTCGGCCTGCTGCTCGAGGGCTGGGAACGCGTTGTCGAGGGCGACGGCCAGGCGATCATCATCGCCGGCGAGGGCGGCATCGGCAAATCCAAGCTTGTCGACGGGCTGGAGGCCCAGATCGCCGGTGCCCTTCACATGTCGTTCTGCTGCCACGGGTCGCCCTTCCGCACGAACACAATGCTCCACCCGGTGATCGAGAGCATCCAGCGCGCAGCCGAGATCCACGCCGCCGACGCCGAGGAGGAAAAGCGCGCCAAGCTGGACCGGTTCTTTGCGCGGATGGGCAGCAACGAGAAGGGCGCGGCACTGATCAGCCGCCTGCTCTCGATATCCCGGGAAGATGCGCTACCGATCATGGCCCCCAAGATCCTCTTTCAGCAGACCCTCGATGCCCTGATCGACATCGTCATCTGCCAGGCCAGGAAGGGCCCGATCCTGCTGGTCTTCGAGGATGTCCACTGGTTCGATTCGACCACGATGGATCTCCTCAAGCTGCTGATCCCGATGGTCAAAGGCCACAGCGCGCTGCTGATCCTGACGACCCGGTCGACATACACGCGCGAATTGCAGGAAAAATTCTTTCTGACGCAGATCTCGCTGAACCGGCTCAGGTCCGATGAGGCGCTCGACCTGATCCACCAGGTCGCCGGCGGCAAGACGCTGCCCGAGTCGGTCAAGGCCCAGATCCTCGGCCGAGCGAACGGCGTGCCGCTCTATGTCGAGGAACTGACCAAGATGGTGCTGGAGGCGGACGCCTCGTCTGCCGGAGCGACGGAGTACCCGGCCTTCGCCGAGCCCGATGGCGCTATCCCGCTGACCCTGCGCGATCCGCTCACCGCGCGCGTCGACCGCGTAAAGGGCCGCGACACCCTGCAGCTGGCCGCCACGCTGGGCCGGACGTTTCCCTACGAGCTGTTGCTTGCGATATCGACCGTCGAGCCGCGGCGGCTGGACGAGGACCTGCGTGAGCTGGTGTCGGCCGAACTGCTCTACCAGCGCGGCCGGTCGCCAAACGAGACCGTGTTCGAGTTCAAGCACGCGCTTATCCGCGACGCCGCCTATTCGTTGCTGACCAAGAGCGACCGCGAGAAGACGCATCGCAGGATCGGGCACGCGCTGGAGGACCGCTTTCCAGACATCGCCCGGACGCACCCGGAGATCGTGGCGCATCACTACACCGAGGCGCGTGCCTCCGAGAAGGCGCTCGCCTACTGGACCGCGGCGGGTCTGCAATCGGCTGCGCGCTCGGCGCACAGCGACGCGATCGAGCACTTCAAGAACGGGCTCGACCAGCTTTCGGCCATCCAGGACTCGGCCGGGCGGCGAAAGTCCGAGCAGGTCCTGCAGACCGCCCTGGGCCATTCACTGCGCGCGATCCGGGGGTGGAGTGTCGACAGCGTCAAGGACGCCTATGCAAGGGCGCTTCACCTCGGCGAGCAGGGCGGGCTCGACGAGCAGAGCGTCCCGGCGCTGTTCGGCCTGTGGACATGGAACTTCGTCCACTCATCGCTCGACGAGGCCAAGGTGCTCGCCGACCGCCTGTTCGAGATCGCCAGGCGCGCCGAGCGGCCCGTCTACGGCGTTCTCGCCCACCAGGCGCAGGGCTTCACGATGTTCGGGCGGGGGCAGTTCGAGGAGGCTCACGCGACGCTCGAGCACGGCATCCTGATGTGCAGCAACGAAGACGTCCCGGCGTTCTTCGACCTGTCGGGCCAGGATCCGCGGATCCACGTCAGGATCTACGATGCCATCGTGCTGTGGTTCCTGGGCTACCCCGACCGGGCCCTGAAACGCTGCACCGAGGCGCAGGAACTCGGCCAGCAGTCGCTCAATCCTTTCAGCCGGGCGCTCGCGCTCACCATCAGCCTGCGCATCCACCAGTTTCGCGGCGACGTCGTCCGTGTGTCCCAGCAGGCCGACGCCGCCGTCGCCTACGCCGAGGAGCATGGCTTCGCCCACTATCTCGCCATGGCCACGGTGCTGCGAGGATGGGCGAGGGCGCAGAAGGGCGACGTCGAACGCGGCATCGCCGAAATCTGGGACGGCTTCGAGAAGGAGCGCTCGACGGGCGCACAGATCTACGAATCCTACGTCATGGGGCTTCTGGCGGAGATCTGCATCAAGAGCGGAGACTTCCAGCAGGCATCCGACATCCTCGCCAACGCGACCGCGAGGCTGACGGAGGGTCGGTCCGAACGCTTCTACGAGGCCGAGATCCACCGGCTATCCGGCGAGCTGAGCTGGCGGATGCAGGGCGATCCGGTTGCGGCGCGGCGGCACATCGAGCGCAGCCTCGAGATCGCCCGAAAGCAGAAGGCCCGCTCACTGGAACTGCGAAGCTGCATCAGCCTCCTCGACCTTCACGTGGCGAACGACGAAGGCGCGAACGGCGAGGCCGTCAGGTCCGCAGCGGCGCTCGAGAAGGTCTATGCCGCGTTCGACGAGGGATTCGACACTGCCGACCTGCTCAGGGCGAAGAAACGGCTTGCCGCCAGGCGCGAATTCACGGTGTGACGCCGCGCAACCGGGGCGCAACCGGGGCGCAACCGGGCTGCGTTCCGCTGCACGCCCGCGCTCATGCGGTCGCCCCCGCGAGTGCTTGGCTGATCGTCGCCGTGATGAACGCCCGGTCCTCCGCCATCAGGAAGTGCGACCCCGGGCGCACGTGGTTCTCGAAGCGGTCGCTCGTGAAACGGCCCCAGCCGGCCGACTGCCCGGCCGAGACGAACGGGTCGAGATTGCCGACGAAACTGGTGATCGGAAAGGCGAACGGCCTGACGGGCCGGTACCGGTAGTCGTTCGCCATCCCGAACTCGGCGCGGATAGTCGGCAGCAGCAGCGTCCGAAGCTTGGGGATCGCCAGCATCTCCTCGGCGGCGGGCGTGTCGAAATGACGGATCAGCTCGGCGATGACCTCGTCCGGCTGCCCCAGCAACGGCCGCGCGATGTCGTAGTCGGGGTGCATCAGCAGTTCGTAGAGCAGATTGTCCTCGAACGCCCCCCGCTCGGCCAGCAGGTGCGGCGCCCGGATCCCGCAGGCGAACGCGTGCTCGACGAAGCGCGCGGCGTCCCGGCTGCGCAGCGCGCACAGCGTCGCGAACATGGTCAGCCCGCCCAGGCAATGCCCGAAGAACGCCGCCGGCCTGTCGAGCCACGCCTCCAGCTCCGGCAGCAGCTCCTCGACGAAGGCGTCCAGCCGCGCGACCGCGGTTTCCCTGATCCGTGTTCCGCGCCCCGGCGGCTCGATGGCGACGACCTCGATAGACGGATCGACAAAATCGGGCCAGCTTCGGAACGACACCAGGCCGCCCCCGGCATAGGGAAAGCAGAACAACCGCGCCGTCGCGGCCGGGTTCGGCCTTGGCGCGATCAGCCACTGCCCGGTGCCGATCCGGACGTCCGCTGCGCCGGCCAGCTCGGGACGCGGCTCGTCTCGCCGGGCATATGCCGGCGCGTCGAGCCCGTCTGCGCTGGTTGCGAGTTCCGCGCCGTCCGCGTCGGCCTGCCGCGCGACGGGCCCTTCCCGCCGTCGCGCCACGGGCGCCGCCACGACCCCGCCGCCGCGGTGGACGTCCCGGAAAGGCGCTGCCGCCGTCCGGCGCCCGAAACCCGGCGATCCCGGCACGCCGAACGGCACGACGCGCGGCCGTTCGTCCGTCGCCGGCTTGCCCGCGGCAACCATGCTCAGCGCCGCGGCGGGCTGGCGAGGCGCCTCTTCAGGCTCGGTCCCCACGCCCGGCTCCTCCATCAGCCGGCCGACCAGCGCGTCGATGCTGGGCCCGTCGATCAGCTCGGCGACGGGCACCAGCAGGCCGACTTCCTCCAGCCGGTTCGACAGCCGCACGGACAGCAGCGAATCCAGCCCCGCATCGCTCAAAGGCATGGCGGGATCGAGATCCTCGTCAAAGCCCAGCTCGGACCGCACGACGCCCTGCACGGTTGCCAGCACGCGCCCGCGCCGGTCACCCTCGGACCTATCCGTGACCGGACTGCCCCGCTGCGCCGGGCTCTCGGACAGCACCTGCGGCACGGAGGCCGACACCACCCGCGCCGACATCTTCGCCGACATCTGCGCCGGAATCCGCGCGGTCCCGGACGGGGCGCCCAGCAAAGTTCGCCCAATCTCGGCTCGACGGCGTGCCGCTCGACTGCGCGCCGCCCGAAGATGCGCTCGCTTGGCCCGCCCTCGCGTCGTCTACCGTACCGCCAGGCTCCGAGCCCGCCTCGGCCTCAGGCGGCGTCCATGCGACGTTCTCGAAATATTCCGCAACAATGCGGTTGACGCTCGGCCCGTCGATCAGCGCCGCCACCGGGACAGACACGCCGAACCGTTCTTCCAGCTGATTCGACAGGCTCACCGACATCAGCGAGTCCAGCCCGGCATCGTTCAGCGGCGCATCCGGGTCCAACGCGTCATCGAAGCCCAGGGCGTCCACGACGCACTGCCGCACGGCGGCGAAGAGCTGGCCGCGCGCGTCTCCGGTCGCCGGCCCTGCCGACCCTGCGGCGGGTGCCGCCACCGGCACCGATGCCGGCGCACCGGCGCCCTCCACCAGCTCGCGCAGCAGCGGCGGATTGCCGGTCTTTGCCGCGTAGGTCGGGCCAGTCGGCGACCGCGACGGCGATCTGCCCGGCCTCGCGGTGCATCACGCCGTCGAAGATCCGCATCGCCTCGCCGGGCGCCATGAACTCGACGCCCAGCGATGCCCACATCGCCTCGCCGCGCGCACCCGAAACGGTCGCCAGCCCGCCCTCGGACCACGCGCACCAGTTGATCGCCATCGCTGGCAGGCCGCAGGCGCGGCGATGCGCCGCCAGCGCGTCCAGAAAGGCGCTGCTCGCGGTGTAGTTGCCCTGCCCTGCCGACCCCAGAAGGCTCAGCAGCGACGAGTTCAGCACGAAGAAATCCAGCTCCAGCGACCGGGTCGCCTCGTGCAGCAGCCAGCCACCATAGACCCTGGGCGCGAACACCGCGTCGAACCGGTCCCAGTCAAGCTGTGCGAGGATGCCGTCGTCCAGCACCCCGGCCGAATGCACGACGCCCTTCAGCGGCGGCATGTCGTCGGCGATCGCTTGCATGACCCGGCGCACGCCGTCCTCGCTGCCGATGTCCGCCGGGACCAGGCGGATATCCGCGCCCTCGGTCTCGGAGGGGTCGAACAGCGCGTCGACCTGCACCGCCCCCGCATTGCGGCCGGCCAGCACCAGATGACGCGCTCCGCGCGCGATCAGCCACCCGGCGATGCTCCGACCAAGCATCCCCAGACCGCCCGTCACCAGGTAGGTCGCATCCCCCCGCACCGGCGGCGCCTGCGGCGGCAGGCTGTCGAGCGGCTGGTGGACAAGCCGCGCGCCATGCCGCCGGCCGCCCGCGATGATGATCTGGGTCTCGCCGTCCGGCGCGGTCAGTTCCGCCGCCAGCGCTTCCACCGCCTGCGCGGGGTCCGCGTCGGGCTGGAGATCGTCGGGCCGCAAATCGATCAGCCCGCCCCACAGGCCGGGATATTCCAGCGCCGCCGTGCGCCCCAGCCCCCACAACGGCGCCTGGACCGGCTCGAACTCGGCCGGCAGCGCCGCCGGGCTGCTGGGCGCCCGCTGTCACGACCCACAACCGCCGGCCGGTCATCCGCTTGGCCGCGAGAGCGTGCAGGACCGCTACCCCGCCGCGCACGGTCGCCTCGCAGAACTCCTTCAGCGCAGGCAGGTCCATCGCGTCGGCCGAGGGCGCATCCACCGCCCAGAGATAGACGACGCCCCCGGCCGGGAGCTCGTCCGAACCGTCGATCCGCTCCAAGAGCGCGCGAAATTCCTCCGGCCGCCGCTCGTTCACCGTCCACCGGCGTGGCGCCAGGGCGGCCAGCCCCTCGCCCCGGTGGACAAGGTGGCACCGGTGTCCCGCCGCCTCCAGCCGCGCCGCAAGCGCGGTCCCGATGCCGGCGCCCGCGTCCGCCAGAGTTCCCGCCGCGCGCGTCCGCCGCGTCGCCGTCCGCGAACACGACCCAGCGGGCCGGCGCGACCGCGCTGGTCGGCAAGGCCGGCCGCGCGCTCTCACGCCACGTCACCGCGTAAAGCGGCTCGGGGCGCACCGAGGTTGCGGGCAGCACCTCGCCCAGCGATAGCCGGCGCACGGCCAGTCCGGCGATCTCGGCCACGGGCCGCTCGTCGAGATCGTAGACGCGAATATCGAAGATCCGCGTGCCGTCCGTCCCGACATCGCGCGCCGTCACGTGGACCCAAGCCTCGTCGATCCCGTCGCGCAGGCAGGAATACGATTCCACCGAGACCGGCAGCCAGCCATGCCCGGTTCGCCGCGCCTCGTCCGCCCCCTCGATCAACAGCGGATAGACGTGCAGACAGGCGTCCAGAAAAGCCGGGTGCATCAGGTAGTCACCGGCCGCGATGCCAGCCGGCAGCCGGACCCTGCCGAGCGTTTCGCCCTGCCCGCAGTGCAGCTCCTGCACACCACGGAAGCCGGGCCCGTAGTCCATCCCGTTCGTGGCAAGCCGCTCGTAGAGCGCGTCAGCGCCCCATCGACCGGGCGCAGCGCGCCACGACCCGCCGCGCCGAGAATTCGGGCCATCGCGGCCTCGCCGACTTGCGCAGCGTGCCGGTCATGTGGGTGCGCCACCCGCGCGACGTCCCGTCGCCCTGCCCCGGTTCTGCGCTGAGCACCTCGAAGCGCGCGGCGTCTGCGCCCAGTGGCCGCAGCCGAAGCTGCACCGCCACGTCCTCGCCATCGGCCAGCACCACCGGCCGGTGGTGCAGCGCGTCCGCGAAGACGATCCTCGAGGTTCCGAAATGGCGCCGCCCCGCCGCGGTCGCGGCCTCCAGCTCGGCCGTGGTCGGCAGGACCATCGTGCCCATCAGGCTGTGGTCGGCCAGATAGCCCAGCCGCCGCGCGCCATAGCGCACCTCGTAGCAGACCGCGCCATCCACCGCGCTGCCCGGTGCCTCCACCGCCTCGCCCAGCAGCGGATGGGGCCGCTCGACCACCCGCGGCGCCATCGCGCGCACGCCTGCGGGGGCATCGATCCAGTGTCGCTTGCGCTGGAACGGATAGGTCGGCAGCGGGATGCGCCGCCGGCGAAACGGCGCGCTCACAGCGTCCCAGTCGATGTCGTGTCCGGAGGCATAGAGGGTGGCCAGCATCGCCGAGATCGCCTGCCCGTCCGTCTCGTCCCGGTTCAGCACCGAGGCCCAGGCGGCCGTCCCCGCATCACCACCAAGGCACGCCTGCGCCATCGGCAGCAGCACCGGGTGAGGCCCGACCTCCAGGTACGTCCCGCAGCCCAGCCCTGCCAGCGCGCGCATTCCGTCGGCGAACCGCACCCCCTGCCGCAGATGCGCGCGCCAGTAGGCCGCGTCGGGCGCCGCCTCCATCACGGAGCCGGTCAGGTTCGAGATCACCGGCAGATCCGGCGCGCGATAGACCGCCGCCCCCGCCGCCTCCTCGAACGCGTCCAGCACCGGGTCGACCAGCGGGGAGTGAAATCCGCTCGAAATGCGCAGCCTGCGATAGGGGATGCCCCGCCGGTCGAGTTCCTCCAGCAACTGCCCCAGCGGCCCGACCTCGCCCGAGACCACCGTACTGAACGGCCCGTTCATCGCGGCCAGGCACAGTTCGGGCGCGACCGCGTCGACGACCGCCTGCGTGGTGGCTTCGTCGGCAATGACCGCCGCCATCGCGCCGCCGACCGGCAGGTCGCGCGTCAGCGCGCCGCGCACGCAGACCAGCCGCATCGCGTCCTCGACCGTCATCGCCCCGGCGACGCACGCAGCGGTGAATTCGCCCAGGCTGTGGCCAATCACGGCGGCCGGCCGGATGCCCCACGAGCCCAGCAGTTCCGCCAGCGCATACTCGACCGCGAACAGCGCGGGCTGCGTGTAGTCCGTGCGGTCGATCAGCCCCTCGGCGCCCTCGCCGTCCAGGATCGCGGCAACGAGTCCATGCTCCAGATGGGGCCGGGCCAGCGCGTCGCATCGGTCAAGCGCCTGGCGGAAGACCGGCCAGGCGCGGTAGAGATCGCCGGCCATCCCGGCAGATTGCGCACCCTGTCCGGGGAAAAGGAACGCCATCCGTGGCGCCCCGCAGCGGGTAATCGTCGCCGGTTCGCGCCCCGTCGTGCGCAGCCAGGCCGCAAGGCTCTCCTTCAGCTCCGCGACCGATGCGGCAGCCGTGGCGAAGCGGAAGGCGAAGGCGCTGCGGCTGACATTCGTCGTGTGGCACAGGTCGCCAAGATCCGCCTGCGGGTTGGCATCCAGCCACTGCGCGAACTGCCCGACGCGGGCGACCAGCGCCTCGGGGCTCTTCGCCGACAGGGTCAGCACGGCAGGCGCCAGCGAGGCGTCCTCGGCCGTGCCCGCATCCGCCTCCGGCGCTTCCTCCAGCACGGCGAACACGTTGGTGCCGCCGATCCCGAGGCTGTTCAGCCCGACGCGGCGCGGCGTCTGCCCCCCGGCAAACTCGCTCAGTCGGTCGTTGACGAAGAACGGCGACGCGGCGAAGTCGATCTCGGGGTTCGGCGTTTCGTAGTTGATGCTGGGCGGGATCGTCTTGTGGTGCAGCACCAGCGAAGTCTTGATAAGCCCCGCGATCCCCGCCGCCTGTTCGGGATGGCCGATATTCGCCTTGACCGAGCCGACGGCGCAATACTGCCGGCCTGCGCCTTGCCCGGAGAACGCCCGCGACAGCGCCTCGATCTCCAGCGGATCGCCGACGACCGTGCCGGTGGAATGACATTCGAGATAGCCGATGCTTTCGGCGCCGACGCCGGCCAGCGCCAGCGCATCGGTCACCGCCTGGGCCTGCGGCCCCAGGCTGGGCGCAGTGTAGCTGCCCTTGTTCGAGCCGTCATTGTTCGCCGCCGTTCCCTTGATCACCGCGTAGACGTGGTCACGGTCGGCGATCGCGCGCTCCAGCGGCTTGATCAGCACTGCGCCGACGCCGCTGCCAAAGATCGTGCCCTGCCCCTCGGCGTCGAAGGGGCGGCAGTGCCCGTCCAGCGAATGCAGGTTGCGCTTCTCGGCCAGGTAGCCCTCGACTTGCGGCACGCGCACGACCGAGCCGCCGACCAGCATCGCGTCGCACTCGCCGAACCGCAGGGTCTGGCAGGCCTGGTGGACCGCCAGCAGAGAGGACGAGCACGCCGACTGCACCGTGAAGCTGGGGCCGGTCAGGTTCAGCTTGAACGAGACGCGGGTGCTGAGGAAATCCTTGTCGTTGTTGATGTGCGAGATGCTGGCCGTCTGGCCGGGCAGCTCGGCATGGTTCAGCTTGGCCAGCAGGTAGCTGCTCACCACGCCACCGCCGGTCGAGATCACGCCAACCCGGCCGGGGTAGCGCGCCGGGTCGTAGCCCGCGCCCTCGACCGCCTCCCAGCATACCTCCAGGAACAGCCGCTGCTGCGGGTCCATCAGCGCCGCGTCCTTGGGCGCATAGCCAAAGAACGCCGCGTCGAAGCCCTCGACGTCCGGCAGCATCGGGGCGGCCTTGACGTAGTTCGGATTGGCGATCAGCGCGTCGTCGACGCCAGCCTCGCGCAGTTCATCGTCCGAGAAGAACGTGACCGATTCGACGCCGTCGCACAGGTTGCGCCAGTATTCGTCGGCGGAGGCCGCACCGGGGAACCGGCAGGACAGTCCAACGATGGCAATGTCGATGTTCGTGCGTCGATCCGCCATCTCAGCCCCCATGGCTCCTTCGGGCCGGTCCGGCCAAGCCCCGCCGCCCGCCACTGCCCCCGGCGCCGCCCCGCATCGCCGACCGCCTGCGGCCGGCCGACCCGACGCTCCTGCCGGCTACTTCTTCCGCCTGCGCGGCCCGCCCCCGGGGTCGGCCGTGCCCCCGGTCACGCTGCCACGCCCGGTTGCCCCTTCATGCCCCGGCCGCACCCTCAGGCCCGCTCGCCCCGCCGGACCCGCCAGTGCCGGGCGCGTCGTCCGGCGCAGTCGCGTCGCCCGCGCGCTTCCGCACGGCTTGAAGCTCGTCGATCACGGCCGTCAGCATGATTTCCTTGGCCTCCAAGAGGCTTCCCGGCGCCCGAGACCGATTTCACCCAGCTTTCGGTCACAGACTCGAAGATCTTCTTGCCTGCCCCCGGGCTGATTCCAACTTCTCGATAGATCTTCTTGCCCAAATTGGTCTGCCGCAAGCACCATCGATGCGCCGAGATAGTTGTTGATGATCAGCTTGTTGACCGGATTGACGTAGGTGTAGTTCTTGGTGTCTTCCTTGGCGATCCGCACCATCGTCCGGGCAAAGGACAACCAGGGCAAAGCCATCGTGCTCAGGTTCTCCGGGCTCAGGACGGTGCCGATATCGTCCCTTATCTCCGAGAGTATCAAGTCCTTGTGCGGCATTCCGATCTCCAAATCGCGCTTGTTCAGCGAGCGCAGGATTGCTGGAAGGCGCCCCGGAGAGTGTCAGAACTTGAAACTAACGCTGGCTGCCGGGCGACGGAGACTGCCGAAACCGCAGCGGCCAATCCCGCACGGCCCACGCCGTGAACACTCAAAGCCGACCCAGCGTATCACCATCAAGCCGCCGCCCCCACGCCTAACAGGCGGAATTTCCGTCCTTCGCGAGGCAATCCAGCATCCGCCGGATCGCGGCGATCTGGAATCCCTTCTTGTTGGCGAAGTTCTTGTCGTAGCGGCTGGTCTTATCAAACCCGCTATAGCCGAACCAGTCCCAGCATCCCGTTTTCAGTTCCGGCATGTTGATCAGGCCCAGCACCGTGATGCTCCTGGTCTGCGGATACAGCACGATGATATCGTTCTTATCGGCCCATTGGTCGTAGCCCGCATGCTTGTAGAACGCATCGCCGACGAATTCGGCGGATTGCTTGCAGCCGTGAAACGCGACGTGGACCCGGCAGGGTCGCCCCCCTCCGGTCCCCGCCCCCTCGCACGAGGCCGGCACGTAAAGGTAGCCCGTCTGCGCCAGTCCGTAAGGCTTGGGATCACCCCCCTGATGAACGGCGCCTGGTCAAAATCCTTGAAGGTCCCGGTCAGCGCGCCGTCATTGCGCGATTTCGGCGCAACGTCGTCGTAGACGTAGCTGCAGCAATTCGCCCGCACTGTCGTAGTCGCAGTCGCTGATGTAGTCCGCCCCGGGGCCGGGCAGTGTGCGCCGAAATCGTCGGTGATCTGGGCGTGTGAGGCGTTGGGCAGCACTTGTAGACGACGTTGTTCGGCCCCGAATAGGCCGTATAGTACTGCGCGACGGTATCCATCGCCTCGCCATCCACCCGGAACGTCCTGCGCCCCGTGCAGCAGCCAGACCTTCTGATTTTTCAGGTTGACCACCGGATCGATGTCTCCGCTGCTCGCGGCCTCATCGGTCAGCGTCTTCGAGCGCGTCACGGGTACCTCCCCGTCCATGCAGTCGGCGACGTTCGCGATGCGCCTGGAGTTCGAAGGGTTCGTCCGAATTGGCGCAGTCATAGGCGATCCCGCCGGTGACGCCGATGCCGCGCATGATCGACGAGTGCGCCACGTGCATCTGGATCGCCATGGCCCCGCCCGAGGATACCCCAGACACCGAGGTCTGGTGGATATCGACCCCATAGCCGTGAAGCGGCGGCGGCGGCCCCGTCTCGGGCATCTCCGCCTGTGACCCCGCCTGCACCTGTCCGGCCAGGGCAACCAGGGCCGCCGCGCCCAGTGTGATTGCGCAGAGCGACGGTCCGCGGCGTGTCGTCATTATGGCTCGACCTCCGAAGTGCTGACCCAAGCGGTGCATATGTTCACCCGAGCGTCAAGCAATGCCCGTCCCGGGACGTCCTTATCGCCGCTCTCAATCCTCCGTCACCAGCTTCGGCCCTCTGCCGATTTTTTCGGCCTCGTCTGCGCCGCGACAATGAGAATGCCGGCAAGAAAGTCGGCCACGCTAGCGGTTTTCGTGGCGGGCGGCGCATGAGTCCGCAACTCTTGTACTCTCTGGCGGAACGGAGGACGGGGGAATTCTCATCGTGTACGGATGCTGCTCCAAGCGAGCGAGTGCGCCGTGCAGGTTCATGACACCACCTCAGACGAAGCGGTGGCGAATTGGATCCGCGCGCAAGAAAACGCCCCGATCCCAGGGAATCGCCGTGAGGTCACCCTCGAGGTCGACATCTGAGTTCGCCCGTCTGACGTCGGCACCACCGCCCGACCTGCGCGCGGACCACCGACATCGCCTCCTCTCGCGTCCTTCTTCTACAGGAGGGCCGGTTCTGCCTTCGCCTCGCGCTGATCGCCGGACAGGCGGGCGACGCGCCACCGCCGAGGGACTGCCCGCCGCGCTCTCCCCAGTAATGGTCGCCGACCGGGCCTACGAAACGAACGCGATCCGCGCTTCACCGCCGCGCGCGGCGCCTGGGCCAACATCCCGCTCCGCAGCACCCCCAAGGGTGCGTTCAGCTTCAACCGGTGTGTCTGCCCGGACTTAGGTAGCAGATGCACCATTTTGAGGTCTGTTCGGTCTGCTCTCCGGCCGGTTCAATGCTCGCATGGCCGAGCCGCTGGTGATCCAGACCCTGAAGGAGAAGCGCGCCGAGATTCTCGGGCGGGTCGCGGCCTACGAGGCGCAGATCGCCGCCGCCAAGCACGACCTGGCGCACATCAACGCGACGATCCGGCTGTTCACCGAGCCCGAGAAGCAGCGGGCGCGCTACATGGTGAGCCACGGCTTCTTCAAGAAGGGCGAGATCGCCGACATCTGCGCTCGCCATCTCGAGGTGGACGGGGAGATGACCACCCGCGAGCTCGCCGAGCGCGTGATGGTCGAGCGCAAGCTCGATGCCTCCGACGCGACGCTGAGGAACTCGGTCGTCTTCAAGGTCGTCCAGGCGCTCCGTCACGCCAGGCGCCGCAAGCTCGTCCGGATGGTCGAGAAGCGGAAGGGGATGTGCGTCTGGGCAGCGGGCGAGGCGATCACGCTGCGCGTCTTTGCCAATAGCCTTTCCACGTCCGGCTGACGGGGGCTGCGAGCGCCTGGCGCACCAGCCGGTCGGCGAGCCTGCCGTTGCTCTCGGCGCAGTGATCCTCGAGCCAGGCAGCGTGGGCGGCATAGGCGTCGAGATGCCTGGTGCCGACCTTGTGGTGCTGGCCGCCGATCATGCGCCGCAGCCGAGAGAAGAAGCTCTCGGCGAGGTTGGTATGCACGCCGTCGCGGCTGTAGGCGTCGGAATGGTTGATCCGCCGAATGTCGAAGCGCGGTTCGAGGAGGTCCCAGTGGGCGACCTCGTCGGCCGAGAGCACCGATCCCGGTGCGATCCTCTCGCGGGCGAACTCTACGCCCGCGGCCTCGCGCAGGAATGTACGGGTGAGCGTGCGTCCGCCGCGCTGGCGCAGCACGACGACGACGCGTCGCTTGCCGCTGCGGTTCGCGAGCAGCCGGCGATCGACCCTGTCCTCGCGGGCATTGGCTGGGCGGACGTGGCCGCCGAAGGCGGCGCCGTCCACCTCGATATGACCGGCGAGCTGAATGTCCCGGATTTCCGTGGCAAGCGCCTCGCGCAGCTTGTGCATCAGCACGAAGGCGGTCTTGTGCTGGACGTCGAGATCGCGGGAGAGCTGCACCGCTGATAGCCCTTTGGAGGCATTCACGAACAGGCAGATTGCCCCGAGCAGGTCGACGAAGGAAAGCTTGCGCGAGGCGAAGATCGTGCCGGAGGTGACGCTGAACTGGCGGTGGCAGGCGGCGCATTTGAACCGGCGCCGCGTCGAGAGATCGTAGATCTCCAGGCAGCCGCAAACCGGGCAGATCGGCGCCCCATCCGTTTCCGGCCAGCGCAGCCGGCAGAATCGCCGATAGGCCGCCTCCTCGCCCTCGGAGAAGATCGCCTTCAGCGACAGCGTCCGCGCGGCGGCGGAGAGCAGGAAGTGCTGCGCCATGATCGGCACCTGTGTCAGGCTACCTCAGAGTTCACATTATGTTCTGCTCCGACGTTTGACGCAACAGCGCAAAATGGCCCCTCCCCTCAGCGGGTTAGGTCCAGACTGGTGCATTTGCTACCTAAGTCCGTGTCTGCCGGCAGCGAAACCTCAATGAACGCTTCTTCAACCGTATCAAGCATTTCCGGGGGGATCGCCACCCGACAGGACGGCCGCCCGGACAACCTCCTCGCCTCCCTGAAGCTGGTCACGCCCCGCATCTGGCTGGCCGGACAATAAGTCCGCCTTCCAGGTCCTCACCTCAGCTTGTGCACTCATGCCAGACGCGAGGTCGATCCCGGAGAACTGAATCGGAGTGTGATGCCGCCCGTCAGGATGTAGTCTCCTTTCATGGTCGGAAGCCTGCTTCTCCGCGGCTCGAGCGCAATCGCGGTGGCGGTGTTGTCGCTGTCGTTGCTTGGGCGGCAACTCGAACGCCAGGTCGGGCTCGAACTGCTTTATGCGGCGCGCGGGGAGATGGAGGCGCCGGATGGGGCCCTGATCGTGGCTCTGGACCGGGACTCCGTTGGTTGGCTGCAGCGCAATGTCGATCACCTCGACCGCGTCGCGGAAGGCCTGGATGACTGCCTCACGCCTCGGGCGCGGGAAGCGTTGCGCCAGGCGCGTAACGTCAACCAGATCCCGCGTGCGCTGCATACCTGCCTGATCCGCCGGCTGGCATCGCGCCATCCGCGCGTGATCGCTTTCGACATAAACTTCAATGCTGATACCCCCGACGATGCTGCGCTGGCCGACGCGATCCGCAGCGCCGGGAACGTCCTGTTGTTCGAGCGTCTGGTCCATGACGGCGCGATGCGCCGCCTGCGGCCGAGCGCTCTGCTGGTGCAGGCGTCGATGGGATCGGTCTCGTTCCAGACCGACGGCGCACCGGGCGCCACCGTGACCGGATACCCGACGCGATATCCCGTTCTCTCGGCGGCCCCGGCGATGCCGGTCGAGGTCTGGCGACATCATGTCGGAGCCCAGGCGCACACGGCCGAACCGCTACCGGATTTTCAGCTCGTCTGGTTTTACGGACCTGCAGGAACCATTCCGACAGTTTCGCTTCGTCGCGTGTTCGAGGCGGACCAACCGGTCGGGCTGCCGGCCGATCTTTCGCGGACTTCCGTGTTCGTTGGAGCCTCCAATTCATCCGACACGGAAGTATTCGACCATTACAAGGTTCCGGTCTCGCTTTCCGGGTCGAAATGGATGGGAGGTGTCGAGATCGCGGCAACAGCCTTCCTCAACCTCCTGCACGGCCAGGTCATGTCCGCGCCTTCACCGATCGTTGCCGCCCTCTTCGTCTTCTGCTTCACGCTGGCAGTGTTGATTTTCCCGCGCCTCATCGGCAGTCCTTGGGATATACTTTTGATTTTTTTTCTGTCTGCGACCTACACAGCTCTCACCATTCTCGTTTTCACGATGGCTCGATTCTGGATGCCCGTGTTCGTTCCAGTGATCCTGGTCACACCGATGGCCGTGCTTGCGACACTCTCGACGCGTTGGTCGATCGCTCGCGGCCTGATCGAAAAGCTGGCTCCGCGCGCTTTTGCGCGCGAGTTGCTCAAGCACCCCGATCTCGATCGCAGAGCAGGACGTCTCGAGGAAGCCACCATCCTGTTCGCCGACATGATCGGCTCGACGGCGCTCGCTGAACGCCTTGGAACCCAAGGGTTCAGGAGGGTCATGGACAAATATTACGGCATCGCGACGACGGCGGTAGACGCCAATGACGGCATGATCGTGGAATACACGGGAGACGGCGTCCTCGCCCTGTTCACCGCAGAACTGGCCGGACCGCATCATGCGACCAAGGCGTGTCGAACAGCAAGGGAGTTTTCGACAAGCGCGCGGCGCCGAAATAATGATCCAGGCTTCGCCGAAGGCGACAGCTTCCTTCTGCGGATCGGCATTCATTCCGGAACCGTGGTGACGGGCCCGACCGGTGTCGAGAACAGGTACAACTTCAACGCGCTGGGGGATAGCGTGAACGTCGCCGCGCGGCTGGAGGAGCACGGTAAACGGCTTCGCCCGGACGGCACCGACATCATCCTGCTCAGCCACGATACTCGGGTCCTGGCCGACATCCCGGACGAGCTTCTGCACCCGCTGGGCAGCGCCAGGCTGCGCGGCCGAAGGGCTCGAATAAAGGTGTATCGCCTCTTGTCGAGGCAAGCGGAGGTTGAACAAAGCGATTGTGGGCCTGCCTGACCTAGCGTAACCTTCCGTATGGGAGGTGAGGATGCGCGAACATCAGCTTCTCGTCAGACTTCTTTCCGTCTTGGCGCTGACTGTCTTCGCCTCTTCATCACTGGCGCAGGGCCGGCCTGCGTGTCCCGCCGGAGAGGAGCCGCAGGGCGTGGTCGTGGCGCTCGATGGCGACGTGACGGCAAGGGGCGGGACCGGAGCGCCGTTCGTCATCACGGTTGGTAGCGTCCTCTGCCCCCTAGACCAGATCCGCACAGGTACGCGCTCGCGCGTCGAGTTTCGCCTGGTGGGCAGGGATACGACGACCGGTACCTCGAGCAACGCCGTCACAGTGATTCCGGAACCGGATTCCGAGTGTCTGACCCTGCTTGGCGGGATCCTCTCGTTCATCAGCTCGGTGAGGGGTCGGCACTGCGTGCGGACGCCTTTCATAGATGCCGGCATCGAAGGCACCGAGGCAATCGTCGCCGTCGACGCTACGAGCGGTGACTCCTTTGTCCTGGTCCGGAGCGGTGTCGTGGAGGCAGTGGACCGACGCGAGCCCCGCGAGCGGCTGGCGCTCGGATCCGGCTCCGCCGGGGCCATTGCCGGGACCGCGGCCTTTGCGACGTCGTTGCGACCGCTGACGGTCGCGACGCCTGAGAACGTGCCGGCGAAGTTCCGCGACCTGCTCCTCGACCCGGACGGGGCGACCGACTGGGCGATCTACTATCCGCCGATACTGCTCGGAACCCAGGTCGACGACCCGACGGTCGCCCGGGCGGCGGCCCTGCTCGATGCTGGCGACCCGGCCGGAGCGGCTGCACTGCTGGCCGGGACGCGGCTCGTGGGGCCCGCCGCCGCGGCGGGGCTCGCGCTCCGGGCGGTGGCCGCTGTCGCTCGGAACGATCTCGCCGCCGGCGCTGCCCTGGCCGACGAGGCGGTCGCGCTCGACCCGGGGCTCGGCGCCGGGCACATCGCGCGGAGCTATGCGCTTCAGGCCGACGGCCGCCTCGGTGCGGCTCGCGACGCGGCCGAGGCGGCCGTCACTGCAACCCCGCAGGACGCCTACGCCTGGGCACGGTTGGCCGAGTTGCAGCTGACGATCGGCAACCGCCGGGCGGCATCCGATGCCATCGCTCGGTCCCTGGCACTGGCAGAGACAGCGCTGGGGCGGTCCATCGAAGGGTACGCCGAGCTTGCGTCCGGCGACAGCCGGAACGCCGAAGCCGCGTTCCGCCGGGCGATTGAGATCGACAGCGAAGCGCCCCTGCCAAGGCTCGGACTTGGCCTGGCCAACATTCGGCAGGGACGGGTCGCCGAGGGCCGGCTGGAGATGGAGACGGCGGTCGCGCTCGACCCGCGCCGCGCCAGTCTTCGAACCTGGCTTGGCAGGGCCTACCTGGCGGAGGGACGTCCGGAAAAGGCCCTGAGGCAGTTCGGGCTGGCGAAAGAGCGAGACCCGGACGATCCGAACCCCAATTTGTTCGAGGCCCTGGCGTTGTTCGGTGGCAACCGCCCAATCGAGGCACTGAAGGCCGTCGAGGCCGCGCAGGAGCGGAACGAGAACCGGTCCGTGGTGCGCTCACCGCAAGGGCTGGGAGAGGATCGCGCCGTGCAGGGCGCGGCTCTCGGCCGGATTTACAACGTGCTGGGGCTCGATCAGTTGGCGATCGCCGAGGGGGCGCGGGCCGTGGAGGCCGATCCGGACAGCGCCGAGGCGCACCGGTTCCTCGCCGAGGTCTACAGCGGCCGGCGCGGCGCCGGGATCGCCCAGACCAGCGAGCTGCTGAAGGCGGATCTGCTTGGCCCACCTTCGAGCACGCCCCTGCAACTTCAGCTCGCCGAGGCCGATCTCGAGCTTCTCCCGGCCGGTGGTCCGGCGCGGGTTACCTTCTCCGAGTTCGCGCCGGTCTTCGCCTTCGAGCCTTTCCAGTTCGAGGGCTCTGCCACGGTCGGGACCCAGCAGACATTGGCCAGCGAGGCCTCGGCTGCCGTTCTGTACAAGGGCGTCTCGCTGGCCGTCTCGCAGCTTCACTACGAGACCGAGGGCTTCCGGCTGAACAATGACCTCAGCCACGATGTAGCCGCCGTACAGGCGAAGGCGCAGGTGACGCCGGAACTGATGCTGTTCTCGGAGTTCCGTTCGCGCGACACCGAGGGTGGCGACCGGCCGCTGAACTTCGTCGTTTCTGCGCCGCTCAGCGCGACGCAGCGCAATTCCTTTCAGCGCGAACTCGGGCGGGTCGGATTCCGGTACGAGCCGACCGACAGCCTCACTGTCCTCGGCCTCGCTTCGGCCATTGACCTCGAAACGAGGAGCCACGGAGACGCTGCCGATCGGCCTGAACACCGACATACGGTCGGATGACCGAACCTACGTGGTGGAAGGCCAGGCGATCTACGATCTCGGCAATATGTCACTGACGATGGGCGCCGACTGGGCGCGAACGGACGTCGATATCGCGCGACTCGCCTCCTTTGGTCCGGTCCCGTTGCCTCCCCTGCGGCAGGAATTCGGTCGTAACGGAATATGGAGTCTACTCATATTTCGGATTGGAATTTCCATCCTGGATCGACTGGACGGCCGGCGTCGGTTACCGGGTCTACGAGAGCGACGGCGCCACCGATTTCCGCCGCTCTGCGATAACGCCCCATGTCGGCGCAGAGATATCCGTCACGGACGATCTGATCGTGCGAATGGCCTACACGCGGGCGCTGAATCCCAGACTCGTCTCGGAGCAGCGGCTGGAGCCGACGACCGTCGCCGGCTTCTCCCAGTTCGTCGAGAACGTCAACACGGCGGTGATCGACCAGGTCGGAATCGGCGTCGACTACGAGATCAATCCCGCGCTGCGGGTCGGCGCGGCCGCGAAAAGGCGCTGGTTCGACATCCAGACGGACCGAAACTCCTTTGCGAACACGAAGGATCTTTTCGTCGACGCCTATTTCAGCGCGCTGATCGGCGACCGCTGGGCGGCACGTCTCTCCTTCGAGCACGAGCAGGCGGAGTCGACGTTCCAGTTTGACCTGCCCGAATTCGCGGTCAGCAGCGTGCGCGCGGACCTGCGCTATTTCCACCCCAGCGGCTTCTTTGGAACGGTGGGCGTCGAGCATGTCTGGCACGAATTCCGCAGTCTTCCGAACCTTGATCCCGTCCAGGTCACGGCGGCGAACGAGAACTTCGTCTACATGGACGCCGCAGCCGGATGGCGCCTGCCCAACAACCGCGGCGCGGTAAGCGTTCAGGCGTTGAACCTCCTCGACCAGGACTTCGGCTTCAAGGACCGGAGCCTTCGGCGCGATCTTCTGGTGACGCCGCGATACATGCCGGACCTGACCATCCTGTTCAACGTGCAACTGAAACTCTAGAGGGAGGTTGGAATGTCACGTCGCGCGATCCGGAGTTGCCTCGGCATGGCGTGCCTGCTCGGGGCAGCTATCGCACTGCCTGCGGCTGCCGCCGATCAGCTGGTCGACATCGACGCGCTGAAGGCCCGCCTCTCGGAAAATTACGGTCTGGCCGACCCGGACCTGCAGACCCTCTCGATCGTTGGCACCGCCCAGTCTGGCGAGCAGCAGTTCAACTTCGACCTCCGGCTCGACCCGGCAAGCCAGTTCAGATCACCTCTATTCTATCCCATCCCGCCAGAGGCTTGCAAAACGAACGAACCGCAGATCGGGTCGCTCTACATAGAAGGAGGGTTTGTTGTACGATGGTGTGAGTATCGCGCGAGTAGTTCTGTAGATGTAAAGAAGAACTACAGGACCAACGTCGCAAACGGCGACACCGGCCTGATCTTGACGCTGATATTCGACTGCAGGGTGTCGGGCGACTACGCCTCGATGCCTCCCCCCGTCAAACATTGGTGTGACAGTCACTGACCCGCCGCGGCGCCGCACCCGTCGGCGAGACGGCGGGTGCGTTCCAGCGTCGCGTAATCAGCGAGCTATTCGATCAGTAGCCCCGCACGCCCGCTGCCTGGTGCCTCGATCTTGGGATCACGGCCGCCGCGCAGGATGGAGTTGCCCTCGTAGAGTGTGCGCTGGTCGATACCGGGCGGGTCCAGCCAGTCACCCTCGGCCATCTGGCCCGACTGGCCGTAGGCGGCCAGCGCGTTTCCGTAGCACGCCTTCCGCACCGTCTCCTCGGACAGGCCGCTCTCCAGCGCCAGCTTCGCCGTCTTCGGCACGCCCAGCGGGTCCGAAATGCCCCAGTCGCAGGCGCTGTCGACGATGATCCGCTCGGCGCCGTACTGGCGCAGGATCTCCACCATGCGGCGGTTGCCCATCTTGGTCGACGGGTAGATCGAGAACCCGGCCCAGTAGCCGCGCTGCAGCGTCTCGGCGACCGTCTCCTCGTTGTTGTGGTCGACGATGACCTTGCCAGGGTCCATTCCGTGCTCGTCGCAGACGTCCATGCTGCGCGAGGTGCCGCGCTTCTTGTCGCGGTGCGGCGTGTGGATCATCACCGGCAGGTCCAGCTCCTTCGCAAGTTCAAGCTGTGCCCGGAAGTACTTGTCTTCCAAGGCGTCTGCTCGTCGTAGCCGATCTCGCCGATGGCAACGACGCCCTCTTTCAGCGCGAACCGGGGCAGCCACTCCATGACGCCCTCGGCCAGCTCCTCGTTGTTCGCCTCCTTCGAGTTCAGGCCGACCGTGCAGTAGTGGCGGATGCCGAACTGGCCGGCGCGGAAGCGCTCCCAGCCGACAATGGTCGAGAGGTAATCGACGTAGGTGCCGACGAAGGTGCGCGGCTGACCGATCCAGAACGCCGGCTCGATCAGCGCGACGATGCCGGCCGCCGCCATTGCCTCGTAGTCGTCGGTGGTGCGGCTGATCATGTGGGCGTGCGGGTCGATGAACATCATGCCGCGATCTCCTTGCGGTGCTCGGCGGGGACGCGGTCGAGCTCGGCCCGGATCTCCGGGTCGTCGGCGAACGGCAGGACGGGCCGCCAGAGCTCGGGCGTGACTGGGCGCCCGGCGGCCCAGCGCTCGCGGGCGTAGTCGATCAGGATGCGGGCGAGCTCGGGGTTGGCGCGCGCGTCCAGCCCGGTGATCGGGCCGAGCGCCGAGCCGACGAACAGCGCCTTCAGCACCATGTGATTCCAGCGGTGGTCGTCGAAATGGTCGCGCGGGAACGGGTTTCGGTGCGCGATCGCCTCGAAGACGGGGCGCAGGTTCGAGCGCAGGCCCTCGCCGGCCTCGAAATGGAGGCTGTCGGGGTCGGGGTAGAGCGGCAGGCCGCGGTAGAGCGCGATCAGCTCGGCGACGTCAGCCGTGCGGCGCAGGTCCTTGAAGGTCTCGACGAAGGCGCGCTGGCCGCGGAACGCCAGCAGCGCCGCGACCCGCGCCGCGCCGTCGAGGCTCCAGCCGCGCGGGTCCCAGCCGGGCCGGGCGGCGTCGGCGTCGGCGATGTCCTTGTCCGACAAGGACAGATCGGCCTTGCCCAGCCGGCGCGGGGCGAGGCCCATGACGATGTGCAGGTCGCGCTCGACGGGTCTGCGGCCGAGCGCCATCAGCGATTCGTCGAACCATGGCGCCTGATCGCCCGCCTGGCGCGCCACCCAGGCGCGCAGCAGGTCCAGCGGTTGTGCCGGCATCCCGTCCTCCCGTTTTCGGCGAGCATAGCGCAGGGCCGGGGGCGCCTCCAATGGCCTTGCGGCGATGCGTGAGGTCGCGGCAAATGCCATTGTGGCGGGTGTGGCGGCAGCGCATTGTGACGCGCGGCCTGCCGGGGCTAGAACGGGGCACGCGCCAGCCGAGGGTCGCCGATGATCGCTTTCTCGACTGCCACCCGCCCGATCGCCGCACGACGGGCCGCCGGTTCTCCGGCCGTCGCGCGGCCGGTCGCCGCGTCCGTCGTTGCGGCCTGCCTGGCGCTTGCCGCCCCGCCGGCGATGGCGCTGGAACTGGAACCGGTAGCCGGGGGGCTGACAGCGCCGATCGACCTCGTCGACCCGCAGGACGGCTCGGGACGGCTGTTCGTGCTCGAGCAGCACGGGTTGGTCAGCGTCATCGGCGCCGACGGCGCGCTGGCCGAGGAGACTTTGCTGGACCTGCGCGGCCGGCTGCTGCCGCTGAAGGAGGATTTCGAGGAGCGCGGGTTGCTCGGCATCGCGCTGCCACCGGATTTCGCCGAGAACCCGCGCCTCTTCGTCAGCTACTCGCAGCTCGGCCCGGAGGCGCCGAAGGGGTGGAACTGCACACGCCGCATCTCCGAGATCGGCATCGACGCGAAGACGGGCCGCGCCGACCCGGCATCGGAGCGGGTTCTGATCAGCCTCGACTGGCCGAGCCGCAAGCACAATGGCAGCGGGCTGGTTTTCGGGGCGGACGGCTATCTCTCCATCGGCCTCGGCGACGGCGGCGGGGTGCACGGGCGCGGCCCGGACATCTCGTGGTCGGCCTTTGACGTGCCGCCGCAGCAGACGCACTGGGACCGCCTGGCGCAGGACACCGACTCGCTCTTCGGCTCGATACTGCGCATCGATCCCGACCACGGCTTCCCGGGCTATGCCAGCCCGGAGGGGAACCCCTTCGTCGGCGGCCGCGGGCGCGACGAGATCTATGCCTGGGGCTTTCGCAACCCGCACCGCATCGCGCTCGACCGCGTGACGGGCGACCTGCTGGTCACAACACCCGCCGAGACGCTGTGGGAGGCGATCTATCTCGTTCGCGGACCTGCGAATTTCGGCTGGACGGTGCGCGAGGGGACGCACTGCATGGACCGCACCCGGCCGTACGAGGAGGTTCCCTGCGAGCCGCTGGGCGCGGCGCTGAATGGCTTCCGGCTGGAGAGGCCGGTCGTCGAATATCCCAACATGCAGGTCATGTCCCCTGAGAGCCGGGTCAAGGTCGCAGGGGTCGGCACGGCGGTGACCGGCGCCCGCATCTATCGCGGGTCGGCCCTTCCCGAGCTTTACGGCAAGCTGATCTTCTCGGACTGGAGCGAGGCATTCGGGCGGCCGTCGGGACAGATTTTCGTCGCCACGCCCGTGCCCGTCTGGGGCGACCCCCGGGCCTTCGAGCGGGTATTGACGCTGGACGCGGGCGAGTCGTCGGGCTGGCCGAGGATCGCGCGGGAGAGCTCTACGTGCTGACAAATGACAACATGGGGCCGTTCGGCAGCACCGGGAAGCTGCTGAAGCTGGTGCCCTGATGCAGCGGACGCTCGTGATCCTGGTCGTCGGACTGGCGCCCTCGCTGGTCGGCGAGCACACGCCCCACCTGGCACGCTTGGCGGCGCGGGGCGGTCTGCGGCCGCTCGCCACCGTCACGCCCGCCGTCACCTGCACGGTGCAGTCGACGCTGCTGACAGGGCTGCCGCCGTCGGGGCACGGCGCGGTCGCGAACGGGTGGTATTTCAAGGACCAGGCCGAGGTGCTGCTGTGGCGGCAGTCGAACCGGCTGGTGGCCGGGGGGAAGGTCTGGGATGCAGGGAAAAAGCGCGATTCTGCCTTTACTTGCGCGCAGATGTTCTGGTGGTACAACATGTACTCCAGCGCCGACTGGACGGCGACGCCCCGGCCGATGTACCCGGCGGACGGGCGCAAGATCCCCGACCACTGGACGCAGCCGATGGAGCTGCGCGACGAGCTGGACGCGCGCCTCGGGCAGTTCCCGCTGTTCAAGTTCTGGGGGCCGCTGGCCGATATCACCTCATCGGACTGGATCACGCGGGCGACGCTGCACGTCATGGAGACGCGGCGGCCGACGCTGACGCTCTGCTACCTGCCGCATCTCGACTATAACCTGCAGCGGCTGGGGCCGGACCTGGGCCATCCGCGGCTGCAGAAGGACCTGCAGGAGGTTGACAGCCTCTGCGGCCAACTTCTTGATCATGCAGAGAAAACCGGCCAGCGCGTGGTCGTGGTTAGCGAGTACGGAATCACGCCGGCCACGGATGCCGTCCACATCAACCGGGCGTTGCGGCGCGAGGGGCTGATCGCCTGGCGGATGGAGATGGGGCGCGAGGCCTTCGACGCCGGCGCCTCCGAGGCGTTCGCCCTGGCCGACCACCAGGTGGCGCATGTCTACGTCCGCGACCCGGCCCGTGTGCCCGAGGTGCGCGCGCTGCTGGAGGGGCTGGACGGCGTGGAGGCGGTCTGGGGCGAGGAAGAGAAGAAAATCAACGGCTTGGACCATCCGCGCTCGGGCGATCTCGTGGCGGTCGCGAGGGCCGACCGATGGTTCAGCTACTACTGGTGGCTGGATGACGCGCGGGCGCCGGATTATGCGCGGACCGTCGATATCCACAGGAAGCCCGGCTATGACCCGGTCGAGCTGTTCTTCGACCCGGCGTTGCGCAGCCCCAAGCTGGCGGCCGGCTGGAAGCTGGCGCGGCGGAAGGCCGGATTCCGCGGGCTGCTCGACGTCATCTCGTGCAGCCGGACGGACCTGGTGCGTGGCACGCACGGGCGTCCGACGGACGATGCGGCGGACGGGCCGCTGGTGATCTCGTCCGAGCCGGAGCTGATGCCCGAGGGGGCGGTCCGGGCGGTGGACTTCAAGGCCCTGGTGCTGCGCCACGTCTTTGGCGCCTGAGGCCGCCTGTCGGCCCGCTTCGGTGCCGCCTCGGGTGGGAACGATCTCGCCGAACATCTCTCGCAACTGGGTGGACGTCCCTGCGAGGGAGAGTCTTGCAAGAGAATCGTTCCTCTGGCGGGGGCAAGCTGCACGGCTGATTCGGGAGTCGTCCCGGTTGGGGGGCAGATGCCCCCGAACCCTTCGGCGAGATCAGGTGCCGGGCGCGACCCGCTGCAGCGCCAGCGTGGCGAGGAAGCCGAGCGCCGCGAGGCCGGCGAGCCAGGGCGCCCCGGCGGCGGCGACCAGGACCGCGTCGTAGAGCGCGATGCCGGCGATCAGGCCGACGACGGCGCGCGGCACGTCGCCGCGCGCGCGGCGGAAGAGCAGGCGGAGGCAGCGGCCGCCCCAGGCCGCGTAGGCGGCTAGCGTCAGGAAGGCGGCGGGGCTCGCCGCGGCGATGGCGAAGCCCAGTCCGACCAGGAGCGGCAGCGCCAGGACGGCGAGCGGCCAGGCGCGGTCGAGCCGATCATAGGCCTCCTGCCGGGCGGCGTAGGTCAGCCCGACCGTGTGCGCGAAGAGGCCGCCGCCGCCGACCAGCAGGGCGCTCGTCAGCCCGGCGGCGGCCAGCGCCGCGAGCGCGTAGCTGAGGAAACGGCAGGCGCCCATCAGGAGCGGCGCCAGGGGTGTGCGCTTGTGCAGCCAGTCGTAGAGGACGACGGCGCCAGCCAGCGCCAGCCCGGCGAGGCCGGGGCCCGGGCCGAGGGTAAAGGCCAGCAAGACGCCGGCGGCGAGCAGCGCGGCGCCGATGGCGAAGACGGTGCGCCGCCCGATCTGGCCCGACGGGATGGGGCGGGCGGCGCGCTCGCGCGCGTCGATCTCGGCGTCGAAGGCGTCGTTCAGGTACATGCCGCCGGTGTAGAAGAGCGAGAGCGCCAGCATGGAGACGAGGAGCGCGCCGGGCGCCAGGAAGCCGGCCAGCGCGGCACCGGCCAGCGCGTTCGTCCAGACGGTCGGCAGGTTCGAGACGCGGCCGAGGACGAGGTGCGTGCGGAGATCGGCGCTCACCGGCGACGCCCCCACCGAGGCCCTCCCGCGGAGGGAGAGGCGACGCTGGCGGCGGCGATGCGCCCTGACCATCGGGCGGCCGGCCCGGCGGTGACGGCCGCGGCAGGCGGCGGGAGGCAGGGCCGGGTCATGCGAGCCGGTCCAGCACCCAGCGGAGCTCGCGGGCGATGTCGGCGGCGATGTTGTCGCCGCGCAGGCCCTCGGGCAGGACGGACCAGGTGTAGGTCTCGACCTCGAGGTGCGGCGAGATCGGGTCGGCGCGGTGCAGGCGGAGGATCTCGGCCAGGAAATCCTGGGTCGTGTCGAAGGGCGGGATGCTGTCGACGAAGAGCGGCACGTGGAAATGGACGCGCCATTCCTCGCCGTCGCTGTCCGGGCGGGCCAGCGCCGGGCCGAGGTCGGGCTCGCGGCGCAGCGGGCCGGCGCCGCGGCGGCTAACGACCTGGTGCAGGTAGGTCGGCTCGTCGAAGGCGGCGAGGCGGGCGCGCGCGGCGGCGTCGACCGAGGGGATGCGGAGCGCCGCCGAGAGCTGGAGCTTGTGGACGGGCACGCCGGCGGCGCGGAGGGCGGCGAGCGAGCCGGCCGGGTCCTCGAATTCGACGGCGGCGTGGCAGACGTCGTAGCAGAGGCCGAGATGGCGCGGCAGCGCCGCGGCGGCCTCGCCGCGCGGCAGGCCGGTCAGGCGGGCGAGCGTCGCGGCGGCGGCGTCGGAGAAGAGGTGGCGGTCGAAGAAGGCGACGGCTTCCTCGATGGTCTCGAGGAAGCAGAAGGGCTCGGGCTCGATGGCCAGCGCGACGGTGCGCCCGGTCCGCTCGCGCAGGTCGTGGCAGTGCGCGGCGGCGCGGAGCATCATGTCGGCCATCGCCTGCTCTTTGCCGGCGGCCAGCGGCTTGAAGGTGCCGGGGACGGTCGAGAGGCTGACGAAGGCGCCCTCCGGGTTGATCTCGGCCATCAGCTCGGCGAGCGCGGTCGTGTAGGCGAGGCGTTCGGGTCGGGTCCAGTCGGGCTGGTAGACCTCCTCCTTGACGCGCTCGCCGTGAAAGGGGCCGTAGGGGAAGCCGTTGACGGTGACGGGGGCGTAGCCGTGCCCGGCGATGATGGCCCCGAGCTCGGCGCGGGCGGCGGGGTCGGCGAGGTCGTCGAGCGCCCGGGCGGCGAAGCGGAGGCCGACCGCGAAGGGGGCCGGGGCGTCCGGCCCGGCCGCGCGGAGCGCGCGGGCGACCTCGGCGACGGGGCCGGTCAGCGCGGCACGGCACTCGGCCCAGTCGCGGGTCGGGTGGATGTTCAGGCAGTAGGTGAGCTGGCCGAGGCCGCCGGGCAGTTTCATCCGGCCCCGTGCGCCCCGTCGCGGGTCCCGCCGGACGTGTTGTCGGGCGTCGCGTCGGGCGTGTTGTCGGGCGGCGCGTCGTCCGCTCGCCTGATCGTGCCGTCCTGCGCGCCGTCGTCGGCGCCCTCGCGGGCGCGGAGCCAGTCGGCGGCCTGCATCATCAGCCCGGTGTCGATCTCGTGCACCTCGTGGCCGGTGCCGATGCCGGTCAGGAGGGTGACGGTCAGCTCGCCGCCGAGGTGCTCGCGGAACTCCGCGAGGCCGCGCAGGATGGCGGGGCGGCCCTCGGCGTCGAGACGCGCCAGCGCCGGGTGCCAGATGCGGAAGCCGAGATGTTCCAGCAGGGCTGCGATGCGCTCGTCCTCGCCGGCGGGCAGCAGGCCGGCCAGCACCGCGTAGCGCGAATCGAGCGCGATGCCGATGGCGACCGCCTCGCCGTGCCGGACGTGGTGGTGCGTCAGCGCCTCGAGCCGGTGCGCCGACCAGTGGCCGAAGTCGAGCGGCCGGGCCGAGCCCATCTCGAACGGGTCGCCGCCATGCGCGATCTGGCGCATGTGCAGCCGCGCGCACTCGCGGATCATGTGCTCCTCGGCGGCGGGCCGGAAGGCGACGAGATCGTCGGCGTTCGCCTCGATCCACTCGAAGAAGGTGCGGTCGCGAATCAGGGCGACCTTCACCGCCTCGGCGAGCCCCGCGATGCGCTCGCGCCGGGGCAGCGAGTCGAGGAAGTCGAAATCGTTCAGCACCGCCCAGGGCGGCGCGAAGGTGCCGACGAAGTTCTTGTAGCCCTTGAGGTTGACGGCGTTCTTCACGCCGACGCCCGAATCGTTCTGCGACAGCACCGTCGTCGGCACGCGGACATGGCGCACGCCGCGATGCGCGGTGGCGGCGGCCAGGCCGACGGCGTCGAGCATGGCGCCGCCGCCGATGGCGACGACGAACGAGTGCCGGTCGATGCCGAGCGCGTGGATGCGGTCCTGGATGCCCTCGATCCAGGTGAGCTCGGTCTTGATCTTCTCTCCGCCGGGCACGGTCTCGACCGGGGCGGCCAGCACCATGCGGTCGGCGTGCGCGTCGGCATAGGCGGCGATTTCGCCGGCCAGCGCCGGCCGGGCGCGGGCAAGGCTGTCGTCGAGGCAGACCATGCAGCGGTGGCGCTTGGCGGGCTCGCGCCGGGCCAGCATGTCGGCGAAGAGCGGATTCGCCGGCGCGAACAGGCCGCGCGTGAAGGCGACCGGGTAGTCGTAGGGGACGCTGAAGCGCTGCCAGGCGATCTGGGCGACAGTTGCCGTTCCGGCGTTCATGCTGACCCCCGAGGCGGCTTCCATTCCGCGGCGTTCAGAATAGACTGGACTTGCGGCCGCGTAAATCGGCCGGAAAGGCTGCCGGGGGGAATATCCATGCGGGTGCTCTGTGGAATCCTGTGCGTCGTGCTGATCGGCTTTGCCGCGGTGCAATACAACGATCCGGACGCGCTGTTCTGGGCCTCGGCCTATGGCGCCGGGGCGGCCTGGTGCGGGCTGGCGGCGCTGCGCCCGGCGCTGCTGCGGCGCGGGCCGGCGCGCTGGCTGCTGGCCGCCTCGGTGGCGCTGGCGGGCGTCGGCGTCGTGGTTTTCTGGCCGGATGTCGACCGCTGGTGGTCCGTCGACGTCTGGTGGCCGCAGGTCTCGGGCGAGACCTCGCGCGAGGGGATGGGGATGATGATCCTCGCCGTCTCGGTGGCGATCGCGGCGACGTTCGGGCTGCGCCGGGCCTGAGAGGGAGCCGCCCCCGGCGGAACGGCCCCCGGGCGACGCCCGCTACCTGTAGTTCAGGTCGAGGCCGACCCTGGTCTCGCTCGCCATCCACCAGAAGCGGTGGTTGCCGCTCTTCAGCGTGTATTTCCGCCCGCTGTTGTGGACGAGGATCGTCAGCGGCCCGTCGCCGGAGCTGGTATACTCGCCGCGCTGCCCCGGTCGCAGGCGGTAGGACCGGCCGGTCGGCAACCGGAAGCTGACATCCTGCCCGGAATCGTTCCACAGCGTGTAGCGGACCCTGCCCCGCTCGGCGTTCACCCGCGTGTTGGGCCGTTGGTCCCGCGTGCGGTGGTCACGGACGCGCGTGCGGTGGTCGCGCGCATGCGGATCGGCGGCGGCGCAGCTTTGCGTCATGCAGTCGGTGGCAAGGGCCGGCCCTGCGGCGAGAGGGGCGAGGGCCATCGCGGCCACGGCGAGGATCGTCGTGCGTCTGGTCGTGTTCATGTCGACCTCCTGGGATGTGGACTCCAGCCTGGTTGCAACTGGCGTCCACGATCCCCGCGAATCACGCGCGGAGGCTGTAGCCTGTGTCACATTTCCCGCAGAGGTTGTGGATTGGCGCTGCCGGTCCGCTCTCGACGACGTTGCGAGGCGCGGATGACGGCGCCGCGCCGGTCAGGGCGAGAATTTCGGCGACAGCACGTAGGCCGTGACCGCCATGCGCTCCTCGTCGGTGAAGACCTCTTTCCATGACGGCATCTTGCGGAAGCCGTCGGTGACGCGGCGATAGACGAATTCCGGCTTGTAGTGGCGCGGCCGCAGCTTGGGCGCCTTGCCCGGATAGGCCGAGCGGCCGTGGCAGTGGCGGCACTGTTCCTGCCAGACGGCCTGGCCGGCGGCGATGTTGGTGTCGTCGTGCAGGTATTCCTCGCTGAAGGGCACGGGCGGCTCGGACCCCTTCGGCGGGTCGGCGGCCAGCGCCGCGCCGGAGACGCAAAGGCAGAGGGCAAGGGCGGTAAAGCGCATGGACAGGTCTCTCGCTATGATGGGGTGCGCCCCGGCGGCGGCCGCCGGGGCGCGGGTGGGTCACTCGGCCGGGACGATCTTGTAGATCGTGTCGAGCGAGCCGACAGGACCGGTTGTCTGCGAGGTCAGCGCGTAGACCTCGCCCTTGCTGTCCTGCGCGAAGGCGACGATGTAGGGCAGCGGGCCGTCCAAGTCTGCCACCTCGACCTCCTCGCGCGTCCACTTGCCGTCGTCGCCCTTGGTGCCGAACTTGATGACACCGTCGCGGCTGCCGAACTGGCGCGACCAGTCGCCGTAGATGTACTTGCCGTCCCAGTCCTTGTGCTCGCCGCGGTAGACGTAGCCACCGGTCACCGAGATGCCCTGGCAGCCCTCGGGCTGGGCCGTGCAGTTGTTGTACTCCATGATCGGCAGCGTCAGCCCGTCCTTGTCGCAGCTTTCCGGGTGCTCGTCCGGGTGCATGAAGTCGAAGCAGTGGCTCGCCTCCATGCGGCGCCAGCCGTAGTTGCCGCCCTTCTCGATGATGTCGACTTCCTCGAACGAGTTCTGCTGCACGTCGGCGCAGAACAGCTGGTGCTCGCCGCCCATGTCGAAGCTGCAGCGCCACGGGTTGCGAACGCCGTAGGCCCAGATGCGCGGGTCGGCGTCCTCGTTGTCGACGAACGGGTTGTCGGGCGGCGCCTCGCCGGTCTCGGGGTCGATGCGCAGCACCTTGCCGAGCGCCACCGTCAGGTCCTGGCCGTTGCCGGTCTCGACGTTGTGCCCGATGCCCCAGTCGTTGGCATAGCCGCCGTCGCCCATCGTCATGTAGAGCATCTTGTCGGGGCCGAAGCCGATCCAGTGCCCGTTGTGATTGAACTGCGGCCAGGGCTGGCTGTCGAGGACGCGGCCCGAGTAGCGGTCGGCGGTGTTCGGGTCGTCCTTGGAGACCGTGTACTCGGCCAGGATGTTGTTGTGGTCCCACCACAACCGCTGCGCCAGGTCGCCCTGCCAGTCGAGCTGGCCGGAATACGCGACGTAGAACTTGCCGTTGTCGGCGAAGTCCGGGTGCAGCGCGAGGCCGAGCAGGCCGCGCTCGTCGAAGTCGGGATAGCGGTCGTGGATCAGGTTGCGGATGTCGAGGAAGGGCGTGCCCGAGAGCTCGCCGTCCTCGACCAGCATGACACGGCCCCACTGCTCGATGACGAGGAAGCGCCCGTCCGGCATCTCGACCATGGCGAGAGGCTGGTTCAGGCCGGTGACGAAAGGCTCGAGCTTGATCTTCGGCGCCGCCTCGGCGGCCCATGCGCAGGCAACGATGGCGGTACCCGCCATCAGTCCGGAAATGCACTTCAGCATTCTTTCCTCCCTCTTCGGCCGTGCCGGGGGGCGGTCCGCGACCGTTCCGGCCGACCATGACATAACGGTAACCTCCGGTTGAAAACCTGTCCAGATTTCGCGGCCGTGCCTGGGTAAAATCGAGGGCTGCGGCGAGGTTCGCGGCGCCCCCGCGCCGGCCGATGCCGGCCGGCGCGCCGAGGGACGTCGCGGGGTGGTCGCTGGCGGAGCGCCGGTTGCCGGGGATTATGGCGGGGCCTGTCGCCGGGTCACTTCTTCGCGGCGCCCGCGCGCAGCGCGTCGACATAGGCCATGACCCTCAGGATCTCGTCCTGCGGGATGCGCTTGCCGAAGGCCTGCATGGCGCCGGCGCCGCCGCCGTAAATGATCTCGAACCGGCCGACTTCCGTGTCGAGGCGCGGGTGGCGCCACTCGTCGTCCAGCAGGCTGGGGCCGATTCGCCCGGCGCCGCTGGGCAGGTGGCAGGGCGCACAGAGCTTGGCGTAGGTCTTCTTGCCGTCGGCGGTCGCGGCCTCGTCCCCGACATAGGGGTTCTGCCCGGTCTTGTGGAACGCCGTCACGGCCTCGGTGATCTCCTGGTCGGGCCGGTAGGTCATGTCGAGGGGCTTGTCGGTCAGCGCGCTGCGGAAGACGATCTCGCCGTCGGCCATCTCGGTGCCCGGCGGCAGCGCCTGGGCGTCGCCGGCCGGCGCCGCGTCGCCAGATGCGCCGGCCGCCGGTTCGCTGTCGGTCGTAGCCGGCGCGGCCTGGTCCGTGCCGGTGGCGGCCCCGGTCGCCGGCGCGGGAGGCTGATCGGTCCCGGTGGCCTGGGTGGCGGACTGGTCGGTGCCGCCGGTCTGGGCAAGCGCCAGGGACGGGGCGGCGGCGAGTACGAGCGAGAGGACGAGCAGGCGCATCGGGTTCTCCGGAAGACTGGCGGGTCGCGGCCGGCTGGAAACGGAAAGCGCGCCGGGAGGGTTCCCGGCGCGCCCGTGTCATCGAAGCCCGGCTACTTCTTGGCGGGCTCGGCCACCTCGGCGCCATCCGGCACCTCGTTCGCCGGGACGATGCGCCAGAGCGCGCCCGGCGGGTTCTGCTCGGCCCCCTGCTCGCCGATGTAGAAGTTGTGGGCATCGACGGCCAGCACCTTGCCGTCCTCGTCATAGCCGCCGGCGGTGAACTGCAGCCCGTACTGGCCAAGCTCCTGCATCTGCCATTTCGAGCCGTCCCAGCCCGTGCCGAACAGGCGGCCCGAGCACCAGTCGCCGGTCAGGTAGACATGCTCCATGCCACCGTAATTCGCGACGCCGAGCCCCTGTATCGAGCATCCGCCGAGGTCGTTGTCGGGCGCGCCGGGATAGGCGCTGGTGTGCGGGTACATCGAGACCGGCAGGACGCCCGTGGCCGCGCAGTCCGCCTTTGCCGGGTCGCCGGTCATCGGGTGGCAGTAGGCGGCCTCCATCTGCGGCCAGCCGTAGAACTCACCGCCCTTCGAGTTCGGCCGGCTGGAAGTCGACCTCCTCCCAGTGGTTCTGGCCGACATCGGCGATCCAGAGGTCGCCGGTGTCGCGGTCGAAGGACATCTCGTAGGGGTTGCGCACGCCCCAGGCCCAGATCTCGGGCCTTGCCTTCGTGCGGATCGTGGCGAACTGCTCCTCGGTGATGCCGAACAGCGACATCAGCCGCTCCTTCTGGGCCTCGGCGAACGGGTTGTCGGCCGGGATCGCGTAGGGCGCCACCTGGTCGTCGGGGACGTGCACGTCGATGCGCAGGATCTTGCCGAGCAGCGTCGTCAGGTCCGACCCGGCCTGCAGGGGGTCGCCCTCCCATCCGCCATCGCCCGAGCCGATGTAGAGATAGCCGTCGGGGCCGAACTCGATCGTGCCGCCGTTGTGGTTGTAGTAGGGCTGCTCGATCCGCAGGATGACCTTGGCGGTCTCGTTGGCGCGATCGGCCGTGACGACGTCGGGGCTGCCAGGATCGACCGTGAAGCGCACGATCACGCCGTCGCCGTTGAAGGGCAGCGAGGCGTAGTGGACATAGAAGTAGCCGTTCGTCTTGAAGTCAGGGTCGAAGGCGACCGAGTAGAGCCCCTGCTCGACGAACCCGGTCTGCACGTCGTTGCCGAGCGGGTTGATCGTGGTGAGATCGAGGAAGGGATCGGGTTTCACCTTGCCGTCCTTGTCGACGATCTTGATGCGCCCGATGCGCTCGACGACGAACAGCCGGCCGGAGCCGTCGCCGGCATTGGTCACGTTGACCGGGTCCTTGAACCCGTCGGCGACCTTGACCAGCGCGATCTGCGGACTGCCCGGCAGCGTGCCGCCGGGTTGCGCGACTTCATCCGTCGTCTGGGGCATTTGTGCCGCGACACCGGATGCCACAAGGGCGAAAAGCGACGTCGCTCCGATAAGATTTTTCATGCGCTCCTCCCAAATTCCGCTGGTTGAGTTCGCGGAACATTTCTCAACGAGAGCGGGATCATTGCCCGACTCACCGCATGTCGGCAACTGGCACGGAAAGGGACGTGGGCGAAGTCACTTGCCGCATGAGGCGATCACGATCGCAGACCGGGCGAGTGCGGAAGCCTGTCAGCGCGGCTCTCCGTCGGGCGCGGGAAGGGTCCATGCGGCGGGCGCTGGTGCGTCAGGAGGACTTCCCGGGTTCTCCTGATGGCGGCGCCTCGGCCGGGGCCGATGCCCGACGGCCGCCGGGACCGCGAGCGCGGAGGGCGCGGCCGATGACGGCGTCGAGCGAGAGCGCACCCCCTCCCTTGACGACGAGAGTGACGAGCAGGAATGCCCAGAGTGTCCGCTGGTCGGCAATTGCCGAAGACGGCATCCGGTCGAAGAGCGCGCCAATCGTCTGGTCGTCGACTCCGTGAAAGACGATATCGACGTAGCTCTGCACGGCAATGAAGACGACCATGCCGAGGGCGGCGAGGCGGGTGAAGAGGCCGGCGACGATCAGGATCGGCGCCAGGAGCTCGGCATAGGTGCCGAACGCGACGACGAGGCCCCAGGGCAGGAACGGGACGGCGGAAGCGTCGTAGCCGGCCGCCTCGAACACCGGCGGCACGATCTGGAAATAGGCCCCGTCGGTGATGTGGAGGAATCCGAGCGGTCCATCGCCGATCTTCGTCAGAGCCGAGCTCCAGTAATAGCCGGACAGCACCGCGGCGAAGGTCAGGCGGGCGAGAAATCCGATGAACCAGCCGTCGAGCATCCCTTCCGCCGCCTTCGACCACATCGTGCCACGGCTCTCGATATGCGCCGCGATGCCGGCCAGCCTGTTCATTCCTTCCCTCCCGGTCGACCGCAGCATTTCCCGGGGTGCTCGACAGCGGCGACGAGGCCGTTGGCGAACAATCCGGAGATCTGGGTGGCGAGATCGAAGCTCTCGCAGGCGGACGCTCGCTCGACCGAGGCGCCGAACGCCATGCGACAACCCAGGCCGGTCAGGAAAACCGATGTCGCGGCGTCGATCCGCCGGACCTCGACCCTGTCCCATGGGCGGGCGACCAGAGCCGTTTCCGCGCTCCGCAGGTCGAGACGGCTTCGCGCCTCCCGTCCCGTCGCCTCGGCCCAGAGCGAAACGACCGGGTTGCGCGAGATGACGACCGTCGCGGACGGGTGCAAGATCACCCGTGCCTCGGCGAGTTGCTCGGGCGGCACATTCACGAGAGCATCCACCACGAGCGGCGTCACGTCGGCGGCGTTGTAGGCCCGGCTCCACGCCCATTCGAGCCGCGCGACATCATCGAGATACGGCACGCCCGCCGCAGGCGGGAAGTGGGCGATCCAGCCGGGGAAGGCGCCGCCATAGTCGATCAGCACGGGCGAGCAAGGCGGATGGGCGCGGACGAACTCGCGCGCGGCCGCACGGAAGAACTCCTCTCCGACCAGCGCGCGAACCGCAGGATAGGTGGCGGCGAGCGCGTCGACGAGCCCGACCACCACGTTGTTGCGGTACACCGAGAACCGGCCGCCACCCCGCATGTCCGGCCCGGGGGACGATGGCCCAGGGAGCGACGGGTCGGGGAGCGACGGGTCGGGGAGCGACGGGTCGAGCAGCGCGGCGGCAAATGCCGCCTCGGCGCCGACGGCCCTCATCGCACGGCCACCCGATTCAAGACGCGCTCGGCGGCGGCCGCTTCGTCCAGCAGGACAGAAAACTCCGGGATCTCGGAGTCCCATTCGATCAGGGTCGGGATCGGGCCGGCGCGCGCGATGACGCGATCGTAGAGCGTCCAGACGGCATGGTCGACCCGGCGGTCATGCGTGTCGATCAACAGCGGTCGGCCATCTGCGTCGGTCTGCGCCGCGTGCCCGGCGAGATGGATTTCGCCGACGAGATGGAGCGGAAACCGATCGATATATCCCGCCGGATCGAAACCGCGGTTCACCGCGGAGATCCAGACATTGTTCACGTCGAGGAGCAGACCGCAGCCGGTGCGCCGGGCGGTCTCGGCGAGAAAGTCCACCTCCTCGATCGTCGCACCATCGAGGGCGAGATAGGCGGAGGGGTTCTCGAGCAGCAGCGGCCGGGACAGCGCCTCCTGCGCCTCGTCGATGTGGTCGGCGACGCGAGCGAGCGTCGCGGGATTGTAGGGCAGCGGCAGGAGATCGTTGAAATAGATGCCGCCGTGCGACGACCAGGCGAGATGTTCCGAGAAGCTCGCCGGCTCGTACTTGTCGACGAGCCCGCGGAGCCGCGCAAGGTGCCCGCGATCCAGCCGCCCCTCGCCGCCGATCGAAAGCCCGACCCCGTGCAGCGAGAGCGGGCGCAGCGCGCGGAGAGCCTCCAGCATTCTGTGCGGCGGTCCGCCCGCGCCCATATAGTTCTCGGCGTGCACCTCGAACCAGGCGGCGCCGCCGCCCAGCGCCTCGATTTCCGGCCAGTGCTCGTGCTTGAAGGGCAGCCCTGCCGCCGCGGGCAGGAGGTCGGTCGGGAAGCGGTGCGCGATGTTCATGCGATCCTCCGTCAGTCGCGTTCGGGGCCGCGCCGCCCGCCGGTCCGCGGCCCCTTCGACGTTCTCAGGAGGGCAGGTCGCGATCGAGCGGCTCGAGCGAGCCCTTGCGGTCGCCGGGCAGTTCGAATTTCGCGTCCGTCTCCTCGACGCCGTATTTCAGGCAGCTACCGGCCGGCAGCAGCTTGAAGGAATTGCCCTGGTAGTCGACTTTCGACGTGCCGGCGCAGGTCGTGCCGGGTCCCGCCTTGCAGTCATTCTGGCCGGCGAGCGCAACGCCGTAGCATTTCACCTTCGACTGGTCGGCGGCGGCCGCAGGGGCGCTGGCCGCGGCAGCCGCCACGGCAGATGCCAGCGCGGCGGCGGTGACGATCCGATACGTGTTCATCAGGTTGTTTCCCTTCCATCATGTCAGTTCGGTGCCGGCGCGTTTCTCACCGGCGCACGAAGGCATGCTCTCATCCTCCGATGCTTGAGTATTCGTCGTCAGTGCCGGCGGCGTTACGCCCCTCACACAGGCGTGATCGGAACTAGAAGCGGCGCCGGGACGGCCGAAACATCGCGCTGTCGTGAATTGACCGATCGTCAATGCACCCGGACGGTTCGGAGATCGAGCGAGCGTGTCGCGTAACGATCGGCATCCTTTCAGCGAAGGATACATCATGGAGGCACGGGAGGAACGCTGGGCCGCTGCGATGCGCGCAGCCATGGACGGCGACTCGGCTGCCTACGAGCGTCTGCTCGCCGAGCTGGCGGCGATGCTGCGAGGACTCGCGCGCGCCAGGCTGTGCCGGTCCGGATTGGGGCCCGGCGAGACCGAGGACGTCGTTCAGGAGGTGCTTCTGGCGGTGCATCGAAAGCGCGATACCTGGGACGATGCGCGCCCGTTCCTGCCCTGGCTGAATGCGATCGCGGAGTACAAGATGATCGACGCCATGCGCCGCATCGGCCGCGCCCGCAGGCGCACCGTGGACCAGCCCGTCGACGAGATGGCCGAGCGCCTGTCGGCTCCGCCGCGGGAGCCGACGCTCGCGGACACCGATCCGGCGCGGGCTATCGAAGCTCTGCCGGAGCGCGAGCGCAGCGTCGTCGCGGCGCTCGGGATCGAGGGTCTTTCGGTGCGCGGCGCGGCCGCACGTCTCGCGATCAGCGAAGTCGCCGTTCGCGTCGCCTTTCATCGCGGACTCGCGCGGCTCTCGCGGATCGCCGGATCGGACGACACCGCGCCACAGTCGCGGAGGTGACAGGATGAGAACGGACGACCTGATCAGACATCTGGCGGCCGACGCCCCGCCGCGTCGGCGGAATTCGATCGAAACCCGCCTGGCCGTCGCCTCGGGCATCGGCCTCGCGAGCGTATTGGCCCTCGTCCTGGCCATGCTCGGCATCCGCCCCGACCTCGCGGACAGTCTGATCACGCCAGCGGGGGCGCTGAAGGTCACCGTTTCGATCGCCGTCATTGCAGCGGGCTTTCACGCGGCCTGCCTGCTCGCCCGGCCGGGCACTCCGGCGATCAGGGCCTTGAGCCCGGTGGTATTGGTGCTGCTGGCCGCAGGCTCGATCGCGGCACTGCCCGGGTCCGCGCCGGCCATCGGACCCCGGCTGTTCGGCGTTTCCGAGTGCGCTGCAACGATTTTCGTACTCGGCATGGTGCCGCTCGCCGTCTCGCTCGCAGCATTGCGGATCGGCGCGCCGACGCGGCCTTGCGCTGCCGGAGCAGCGGCCGGGCTCCTCGCCGGCGGTGTCGCCGCCGCGGGGTTCACGATGTATTGCCCGATGGACGATCCAGCCCTGGTGACGATCGCATACAGCGTGGCCATCGCTCTCGTAGGAGCATTGGGCGGCGCTTTTGGCGCGCGATTCCTGAGGTGGTGAGGCAGTTTGCCCTCGCCCACGCCGGCTCCACTGATCCTTCATACGAATGCTCGTCGATCGGAACCGTCCGCCCGGTCGCGAAGGCCGAGGGACACGGCGCACCAGGGCTGCTCGGTGAGCGTGTTCCATGCCTCACAGCAGAGCGCCGGCGCACCTCTCGCCGACGGCGAAAGCCGAGCGGAAGCGGCTAGCGAAGTGCTGAACGGGATGGGCGTGCTGACGCAGGATCCGAGTAGGCCATCATCTGCTTGATAGCCGGCTGTAGTTCTACCGTTGCGTGGCTCCGGGTCGACTGCTCAAGGTAGCAGTCGGATGAGAGTCGTTTTCCCTGCTCGCGGTGGTGCTGCTGCTGATCGGATTGGCCAGCCGTTTCGTGAAGGTCACCTCGACGGTGACGGCGCGATGAACGGCGTGACGCGGATCGCGGCAAACATGGCAGTCCTGCTGGTAAAGGCCGCCTCGGGCGGCCGCGGCGGCGAGGTGGCCGGCGATGGCATAGGCACGGCCGGTCGGCTTTCGCGAGACCGCTCGCGCCTTCGGCAACGTCCAGGCGCTGCGTCTGCTGTCGCTGGAGATCACGGCGGGCGAATTCGTCACGCTGCCGGGCCTCGGCGGCTCGGGCAAGACGACGCTGCAGGAAATTCCAGATCGAGTGACAGCCCGGCCGGGCCGCCAGGCCCGGCACCCCTCCCTCAGAGGTGACACAATGGACCACGAGACGATCGATCTGCGGATCGAGGACGGCATCGGTTGGCTCTGCTTCAACCGCCCGAAAGCGTTGAACGCGTTCGATCCGCAGCTGATCGAGGAGTTTGGCAGGGCGATGGCCGAGCTGACGCGTGACGACGCGGTGAACACCATCATCGTGCACGGCGCCGGCCGGGCCTTCTCGGCCGGCTTCGACATCAAGGCCTCGGCCAATGCCGCCGACCGCACCGTGGCCGAGTGGCGCGAGGTGCTGGAAGCCGATTTCGACTTCATCATGCAGTTCTGGGACTGCCCGAAGCCAACGATCGCGGCGGTGCACGGCTACTGCCTTGCGGGCGCCTTCGAGGTGATGCTGGCCTGCGACATCACGGTCGCCGGCGAGGCCGCCCTGTTCGGCGAGCCGGAGGTCCGCTTCGGTTCGGGCATCGTCGCCATGCTGCTGCCCTGGATGACCGGCCCGAAGGCGGCCAAGGAGTTGCTGCTGACCGGGCAGGACCGGATTTCCGCCGCGCGCGCCGAGCGGCTGGGGCTGGTCAACCACGTCGTGCCGGACGGCGAGGTGCTGGCCCGAGCCGAGGCGCTGGCGCGCGACATCGTCGCCGCCGCGCCAGCGTCTGTCCTGGCGACCAAGCGCGCCATCAATCGCAGCTATGAGATCATGGGGATGCGCCAGGCGCTGCTGCAGGCGCTGGAGGCGGACATCATGATCGAGTTCGAGCGGCGGCCCCGAGCGCGCCGAGTTCAACCGCATCCGCCGCGAGCAGGGCCTGAAGGCCGCCATCGCCTGGCGCGACGCGCGGTTCGGCCGGGCGTCGGCCTGACCGTGGTGCAGGACCCTCCCGCGATGGCGGCGCCGACGACCTTCACCACGGACCGGCCCGCGGCGAGCGGGGCGGAGACGAGCCGGCGCCGGGCAGCGGATGCCAGCGGACACGGGCACCGCCTGGACCCGCTGCTGGCGCCCGATTCCGTGGCGCTCGTCGGCGCCTCGACACGGCCGGAGAGCGCTGGCAACGCAATGGTCCGGATGCCGCGCCTGGCGGGCTTTGCCGGACGGCTCTACCCCGTCAACCCGGCCTATGCCGAGGTCGAGGGCCTTCCCTGCCATCCCTCGCTGTCCTGCCTGCCCGAGACGGTCGACCATGTCGTCCTCGGCCTCGCCAACTCGAAGCTGGAGGCGGGTCTCGCGGAGGCGATCGCACATGGCGCGCGGGCGGTCACGATCTTCGCCAGCGGCTATGTGGACGGAGACACGGGGCTGGGTCGCCGTCTGGGCGACCGGGCCCGCGCCGCGGGCGTCGCGCTTTGCGGCGGCAACGGGATGGGATTCTACAACCTCGACCGGCAACTTCGCATCAGCGCCTTCGACGCTCCGCTGGACATGCGGCGCGGGCCGGTCGCCTTTATCGCGCAGTCGGGATCGGCCTTTGGCGCGCTGGCGCACAACGACAGGCGGCTGGGGTTCAACCTCGCGGTCTCCTCGGGCAGCGAGTGGGCGACCACGGCCGCCGACTACCTGGACTGGGCGCTGGAGCAGGAGACGACCGGCGTCGTCGGCCTCTTCCTGGAGACCGTGCGGGACCCGGCTGGGTTTGTCGCGGGGTTGGAGAAGGCGGCTGCGCGCAGTGTTCCCGTCGTCGTCCTCAAGGTCGGCCGCACGCCCGAAAGCGCGGCAATGGCGCTGAGCCACACTGGCGCGCTGGCCGGCAGCGACGCCGCTTACGAGGCGCTCTTCGACCGCTACGGCGTTATCCGGGTCGATGACGAGGACGAACTGGCGGCGACGCTCCTCCTGCTCTCGCACCCCCGGCGCCCGGCCGCCGGCGGCTTGGCCGCCATGCATGATTCAGGCGGCGAGCGCGAGCTGATGGTCGACATCAACACGCGCGTCGGCGTGCCATTCGCCCGGATCGGGCCAGTCACGGCAGATCGCCTGGCAGCGCACCTCGACCCGGGCCTGGCCCCCGTGAACCCTCTGGACGCCTGGGGAACCGGCGCAGACGTGATCGACAGCTTCGCGGCCCTGATGGAGGCGCTCGTCGAGGACCCGGACGCGGCGCTGGGCGTCCTCTTCGCCGACATCCGCGACGGCTACTACCTGTCCGAGAAATACGCCGCCGCAATGCTGGCTGCCGCCCGGCGCACGCAGAAGCCGATCGCCATTGCCACGAATTACTCGCTGGTCCGGCACGAGGCGATTGCGTTGCGGCTGACGGAGGCAGGGGTGCCCGTTCTCGACGGCACGGCGAACGCGCTGCGGGCCGTCCGTCACCTGCTGGCCTTCCGCGACTCGCAGGCCGTGCGCGGACCGGCCGGGCCCAGCCCGCTGAGCGACGCCGACCGTGCGCGCTGGCGCGAGCGGCTGGCGGGCGGCGACCTGGACGAGAGCGGCGCGCTCGACCTGCTCGACGCCTATGGCATCAGCACCCCCGCACGCCACCACGCCGAAAGCCGCGCCGACGCGATCGCGGCGGCCGCGGCGATCGGCTACCCGGTTGCGCTGAAGACGGCCGCGCCCGGCATCGCGCACAAGACCGAGGCCGGGGGCGTCCGGCTCGGCCTCCGCGATGCGGCCGAGGTTGCGGAGGCATGGGACTCCGTCGCCGGCCGGCTCGGCCCCCGGGTGCTGGTCCAGGCGATGGCCGGCCGCGGCGTCGAGGCGGCCTTGGGCGCCGTTGTCGACCCGGACTTCGGCCCCTATGCGATGGTAGCCTCGGGCGGCGTGCTGATCGAGCTGCTGGAGGACCGTGCCGTCTCGCTCGCGCCCCTGGCCGCCGGCACGGCGGAGCGCATGATCGGCCGGCTGAAGCTGTCACGCCTGCTTTCCGGCGTGCGCGGCGCCCCGCCCGCCGATGCAGCGGCGCTGGCCGGGGCGCTCCGGCGCCTCTCGCACCTGGCCGCGGACTTCGCCGAGCTGATCGCCGAGGTCGACGTGAACCCCGTCATCGTCGGCCCATCGGGTATCGTGGCCGTCGACGCTTTGGTCGTGCGCCGGCGTCCGGGCGTGGCGGGCGAGGGTGAAGGCTGATGGATCTTTCGCTCGACGGCCGCGAAACCGGGCTGCAGGCCAGCGCGCGCCAGTTCTCCGAGAAGGTGCTCGCGGTGGCGGGTCGCGCCGGCCGGCTCGGAGGGCTGTCGCGCTGCCGAGGGAGCAGTATCGGGTGGTCTCGACCGGTCGTTGCAACGCGTCGGGAATGGCGGGTGCGATGGCTGGGGGAAGACGCGGCTCGGGGTTGGCGGGGGACGATGCCGACACCGCCCGGGCGGCCGGCGGGGCGCCCTGCGCTCAGCCCGGCGCCGGGCGCGACCCGGCTGCGTGCGGCGCCCGGATCATCATTGCAGAGCGGTCCCCTGCGACGGCGCCCAGCCCGATCGCGGTCAGGAGGCCGTTGCCGGACAGGTATCCCTCGACACGCGACCCCGACACGCCACGCGCCGCGCCGCCGGCGGCGAAGAGGTTCGGGAACGGGCGGCCGCCCGCTCTGACCACCCTGGCGTCCTGGTCGACGACCAGGCCGCCCTGCGTGTGGAAGAGCGCGCCCGTGACGCGGATCGCGTGGAAGCGGCCGGCGAGCGCGGGCTTGCGCGTGAAATCGCGGCCGAACGGGTCGGCCGCGCGCCCGGCCCGGCAGGCCGAGACCTGCTCCAGCGTCTCCTCGAGAGCGGCCGCCGGGACGCCGATCCGCTCGGCCAGCGCGGCGGCGTCGGCCGCGACCGCCATCGCGCCGGCGGCAACCGCCTCGCGGTAGTCCGGGAAGCCCATCCCGATCTCGTGCAGCCGGTCGTCGTAGACGTCCCAGGCGACGCCGCCCGGCTGGGCCAGGACCCGGACGGCCTGCTCGGAGTAGCCCTCGTGCTCGTTCGAGAAGCGGCGTCCCTCGGCATTCACCTGGATGCCGCCTTCCATCATCAGCGCCCAGGTGATCAGGATGCCCGTGCGGATGGGCCAGCGAGCCATGCCCCTGGTAGGCGCCGAGGTCCCCGGTGGCCGCGCCCAGCGCGCGCCCCCAGAGCACGGCGTCGCCGGTGTTTCCCGGATGGCCGAAATAGGGGGCGGCGGCGATCTCGGGGATGGTCTCGGCGATCAGGGCGGGGTTTCCGCCATAGCCGTTGCAGGCGAGGACGACCGCCCGGCAGCCGATCCCCTCGGTCGCGCCGTCGGGGCGGGTGACGGTGACGCCGGCGACCCGGCCATCGTCCGCCACGTGCAGCACGGTCGCCCGGGCGCTGGTGACAACGGGCAGGCCGGCCGCCTCGGCGGCCGCGAGCAGCCGCGCCATCAGGGCCGCGCCCGTCCTTTCCGGCACGGCGTGCATCCGGTGCGCCGAGTGTCCCGGGTAGAGGAAATCGTCCAGCACGTGCCATTCCAGCCCGTGCGCGTCGGCGAGCCATTCCAGCGCGGGGCCGATTGCCTCGGTCACGATCCGGACGATCGCCGGGTCGGCGCCGTTCTTCGCCTTCCTCTGGATGTCGGCCGCGAAATCCGCCGGCGTCTCCTCCACGCCGATTGCGCGCTGGAAGCGCGTCGCGGGGGCCGGGACGAAGCCCGACGACATCGACGTCGAGCCGGTCGGCCGCGCGTCGCGCTCCAGCACGATGACCTCGGCGCCCGCGCCCAGCGCCCGCAGCCCGGCGGTCAGACCGCAGGCGCCAGCGCCGATGACGACGACCCCCGTCTCGACGTCGAAGCGCGCCGGCGGCGGCGCGACCGAGACCATCAGCTGCCCCGGACCCAGGCCAGCGCCTCGGCGCAGGTCGCGACGGTGGCGACGGTGGAAAGATCGGCGATGGCGGTCTCGTGCACCTCGCGGCCGGAAGGCGGCGCAGCCATCCGACAGCACGACGCGGGTGAAAGTCGCGGACATGCGCGTCGCGCAGCGTCGAGGCGACGCCGCCATTCGTCACGATGCCGCCGAAGACCAGCGTCTCGATGCCGGCGCGGCGCAGCACGAATTCCAGCCGGCTCATGTAGAAGGCCGAGAACGCGACCTTCTCGACCGCGAAGTCCGCGCGGCGGCAGCGTCGTCGACCAGCGCGTGCCCCCAGCCGCCGGGCAGCGAAGTCGCCGCGCCCCAGGAACGGCCGCAGCCGGCGCAGGTGCGGCGAGATCAGGGGCTCGCCGCCCCTGCCCGGCACCAGCGTGAAATGCGTCGAGACGATCCACCCCCCGGCCCCGCGCACCGCCTCGGCCAGCGGCGCCAGCCGGGCCGGCAGCGCGGCGATCGCCTCCGGCGCCCTGCCCGGCCCGGCCATAGGCGCCCTCCGGGTGCAGGAAGTCGTTCTGCAGGTCGACCAGCACCAGCGCCGTGGTCGCAGGGTCAAAGCGTTCCATCGTCCGCCCGCGTGATGATCAGGTTGCCGAAGCGGTCGACCCGGCCGGTCAGGCCGGGGTCGACGAAGATCGTCGTGTCCGGCTGCTCCAGGATCGCCGGCCCCGGGATCTCGGCGCCCTCCGGCAGGTCCAGCCGCTCCCAGACCGGCGCCTCCAGGTCGCCGCCGTCGACGCGCACCCGCCGCGTCGCCGCGCCGGCAGTCCTCGGCCGCGGCCGGCGGGCGGCGCGAAGACAGCCATGTCGAACTGCGGCCGGCGGCCCGGTCACGGCGATGCGGTAGTTCAGCACGCGCACCGGGATCGCCGTGCAGCAGCCGCCCGTAGGCGGCCAGGTAGGCGGCGTCGAAGGCGCGCCTGCATCGCCGTCCGCGCGTCAGCCGGCCCTCCATCGGCAGCGGCACCGCCACGGTGTGCGTCTGGCCGAGATAGAGCATGTCGAGCTCGACCTGCCGGTCGATGCGCTCGAAGCCGACCCCGGCGCGGGCCAGCAGCGCCTCGGCCTCGTCGGCGACGCCGCGCATCTCGGCCTCCAGCGCGGCGCAGTCGAGCTCGGCCAGCAGCCGGTTCACCGTCTGCACGCGGTCGTGGCGCATGTCGGCGACGACGCAGCCCAGCGCCGAGGTCACGCCCGGAAAGCGCGGCACGATGGCCGAGCCGAGCCCGACCTCGCGCATCAGCGCGCCCGTGTGCAGCGCGCCGCCGCCGCCGAAGGGCATGGCGGCGAACCGCGCCGGATCGTGCCCGCGCTCGATCGAGACCAGCCGGATGGCGCCCGCCATCTTCGCATTGGCGACCTTCAGGATCGCCTCGGCCGCCTCCTCGATGCCGAGCCCCAGCGGCTCCGCCGACATGCGCGCCGATCGGCCTCGCGCGCCGCCTCGACGTCCAGCCGGCCAAGCTTGCCGCCGATCGGCCGGTCGGGGTTGATCCGCCCGAGCACCAGGTTGGCGTCCGTCACCGTCGGCCGCTCGTTGCCCAGGCCGTAGCAGGCCGGCCCCGGGTCCGAGCCCGCCGATTCCGGCCCGACCTGCAGGATGCCGCCGGCATCGACCCCGGCGATCGAGCCGCCGCCGGCGCCGATGGTGGTGATCTCGATCATCGGCGTGCGCACCACCATGCCGAAGTCGATGGCGGTCTGCGCCGCCAGCGCCGCCTCGCCGTCCGGCGATCAGCGAGACGTCGAAGGAGGTGCCGCCCATGTCGCAGGTGATGACGTTCTCGAACCCCGCCGCCCGCGCGATGGCGCGCGCCGCGATGACGCCGGCCGCCGGGCCGGACAGCGCCGTGCGCACGGGAAACCGCTTCGCCGTCTCGACCGTCATCACGCCGCCGTTCGACTGGACGATCAGCACGTCGCCGCGCGAAGCCGCCCTCGGCCAGCGCCCCCTCCAGCCGGTCCAGATAGGCCGAGACGACGGGCTGCAGATAGGCGTTCAGCGTCGCCGTCGACAGCCGCTCGAACTCGCGGATCTCGGGCATGATCTCGGTCGCCGCGGTGACATAGGCCGTCGGGCCAGAGGCTGCGCACCGCCTCGACCGCCTGCCGCTCGTTGCCGGCGTTGGCGTAGCCGTTGATGAAGAAGACGCAGACCGACTGCGCACCCCGCCTCGACCAGCGCGCGCGCCTGCGCCTCGACCTCGTCCAGCGCCACCGGCGTCTCGACCGTGCCGTCGGCCAGCACGCGCTCGGCGACCTCGCGGCGCAGGTCGCGCGGCACGACCGGCTCGAAGGTGCCCCACAGGCCCCAGGTGCGCGGCCGGTCGCGGCGGCGCATCTCCAGCACGTCGCGGAAGCCCGCGCGTGGTGATGATCCCGGTCCGCGCGCCCTTGCGCTCGAGCAGCGCGTTGGTGCCGACCGTCGTGCCGTGCACCACGGTCGCGAGCTCGGCGAAGTCGCCGACCCGCTGCCGGATGCCCTCGACGAAGCCGCGCGACTGGTCGCCGCGCGTCGAGGGCACCTTGGCGGTCGTCACGACCCGCCCGGCCTCGTCCCAGACGAAGACGTCGGTGAAGGTGCCGCCGACGTCGACGCCGACCACGTAGCGGCTCATCCCTGCCACCCGTAGTCGCGCCGCGCGGCCTCCTCGCTGACGAAGCCGAGCGCGATGTCGCGGCGGATCGCGGCCGGGTCGCGCGCCGCCGGGTCGCCATAGCCGCCGCCGCCCGGCGTCTCCAGCCGCACCCGGTCGCCGCGCTTCAGCGGCACGTCGACGATCTTCGAGGCCAGCGGCGGGTGCGCCGGCGCCGCCGCCCGCGGGATAGGTGAAGCGCGTCATCGCCGCGTCGCCGCCGCCGGCCACGCCCCGCGGCGGGAACCGGCCGCGGTCGCCGAACAGGAAGGCCGTCGCCTCCTCCTCCAGCAGCTCGATCTCGTAGATCGCGCCCAGCCCGCCGCGATGCCGCCCCGGCCCGCCCGAATCCGGCCGCAGCGCCCATTGCGGTGAACTTCACCGGATAGGCGGCCTCCAGGATCTCCAGCGGCGGGATCGTCGCCGTCGAGATCGGCGCGTTGCCGTGGTTCAGCCCGTCGCCCTCCGGATGCCCGCCATGCCCGCCGCCGAAGAAGCTGAACATCACCCAGCGCCGGCCGTCCTGCCGGTGCCCGGCGATCGACAGCGCGTTGATCGTGCCGTAGGCGCAGCCGTTCGACCGCTCCGGCGCGATCTGCGCCACGGCCTGGAAGACCAGGTCGATCAGCCGCAGGATCGTCTCGGTATAGCCGCCGACCGGCTTCGGCGCGCGCGCCGCCAGGATCGAGCCCTCGGCGATGACGAACTCGATCGGCTCCAGCACCCCGGCATTGGCCGGCACGTCGCCGAAGACGTGCTTCAGCGCGACATAGCAGGCGGCGATCGTCGTCGAGCGCGAGATGTTCACCGGCCCCCGGCAGGCAGGCGCCGAGCGCGAGAAGTCCATCACCATCCGGTCGCCCCGGATCGTCAGGTCCAGCGCCACCTTCAGCGGCTGGTCGACCGATGCCGTCATTGTCGAGCCAGTCCTCGGCCGAGACGGTGCCGTCCGGCAGCGCCGCGATCTCGGCCCGCATCAGCTGCGCGGCGCGCGCCTTCAGCTCGGCCAGCGCCCTCGGCGACCGTCGCGTCGCCATAGTCCGCCAGCAGCGCGTCCAGCCGGCTTCGCGCCGAGCTCCAGCGCGTTGATCTGGCCGTTCAGGTCGCCATAGGCGCTGCCCGGCAGGCGCGAGTTCGCCATCAGGATGTCGACCACGTCCTGGCGCATCTCGCCCCGGTCGAACAGCTTCACCGGCGGGATCAGCACGCCCTCCTGGAAGCACTCGGTCGCGGCGGGGTTGTAGTTGCCCGGCACGTTGCCGCCGACATCGTGCCAGTGCCCGACCGAGGCCAGCCAGCAGAACACGCCGGCCCTCGCGGAAATACGGCCGCACCAGCCGCACGTCGCTCAGATGCGTGCCGCCGTCATAGGGCTCGTTGAAGATCCAGACGTCGCCGTCGCGCGGCCCGCCCTGCGCCGCCGCCTTGTCGATCACCGCCCTCACGCCGAAGGCCATGACGCCGACGAAGATCGGCAGCCCCGACTTGCCCTGCACCAGCGTGTCGCCGGTGGCGGCATCGTAGATGCCGTGCGACGCGTCGTGCGCCTCGGCGATGATCGGGTTGAAGGCGCTCGCGGAACAGCGTCGCGTCCATCTCGTCGGCGATCTGCTCCAGCCGCCCCTTCAGGATCGCCAGCGTCACCGGGTCGAGGCCGCCCGGCGCCATCAGTTCGCCTCCGGGTCGTAGGCCCGGCCGGCCGCCAGCATCCCCTCGGTGCCGATCAGCGTCCTGCAGCCCGTCGAACTGGAACATCGCGTCGCCCATTGCCGCGTTCGAGCCGGTCTTCACCAGGCTGCCGTAATAGCGCACCGCCGTCGCCGCCAGCGCCCGCACCGCGCCGCCGGGGAAGATCACCAGCGAATAGCCCAAGCCCTGCAGCTCGTCCGCCGCCATCAGCGGCGTCTTGCCGCCCTCGACCATGTTCGCCATCAGCGGCGCCCTGCCCTTCAGCCGCGCCATGATCGCGTCGATCTGGCCCGCGTCCTGCGGCGCCTCGACGAACAGCACGTCGGCCCCGGCCTCGGCATAGCTCTCGGCCCGGTCCAGCGCCGCCTCGATCCCCTCGACGGCGATGGCGTCGGTCCGCGCGATGACCAGCGTCGCCTCGCTCGCCCGCGCGTCCAGCGCCGCGCGGATCTTGCCGCGCATCTCGCCCGGGCTGACCAGCGTCTTGCCCGCCAGGTGCCCGCAGCGCTTGGGCAGCGTCTGGTCCTCCAGCTGGATGGCGCTCGCCCCCATCCGCTCGAACAGCCGCACCGTCCGCTGCACGTTCAGCGCGTTGCCGAAGCCGGTGTCGGCGTCGACGATCAGCGGCGTCTCGATGCGCTCGCGGATGACCGAGACCGTCTCGGCGACCTCGGCCATGCCGACCAGCCCGATATCCGGCCGGCCAAAGCGCGTGTAGGCAATCGACGCGCCCGACAGGTACACCGCCTCGGCGCCGGCGCTGGTCGCAACCATGCCGGTCAGCGCGTCGAAGATGCCGGGCGCGACCAGGATCCGGTCCTCGCGCAGCCGTTCCCGCAATCCCATCCGTTCCTCCGGCTCACTCGCCCCTCTGGTTAGGCGAGGACGGGGCCAGAGGTCCAGCCGCCACCGGCTTGCCGCCGCGCGGCGGCCATGCGAAGGCTGGGCCGGGACGGAGGAGCCATGTCCACGGAAGCCGACTACATCCGCGAATACATGACCGAGCGCCGCCCGGCGCCCGACCGCTCGGCGCTGGTCATCGTCGACATGCAGTACGCCAGCGGCAGCCGCGACGGCGCGCTCGGGCGGCGGATGCGCGACGAACGCTCGAACCTCACCGACTACCGCTTCGACCGGATCGAGCAGCTTGTCGTCCCGAACATCCGCCGCCTCGCGCCCGTCTTTCGCAATCGCGGCGGCGAGGTCGTCTACATCACGCAGGGCTCCGAGCGCCCCGACTGCGCCGACGCGCCCCCGCACATGCGCCGGTTCTACGCCTCGACGGCCAACCATGTCGGCAGCCGCGAGCACGACATAATCGACGAGCTCAAGCCCGAGACGACCGACTGGATCGTCAACAAGCGCTCGATCGGCGCCTTCGCCTCGACCGGCATCGACCACCTGCTGCGCTCGCTCGGCCGCGAGGCGCTCTACGTCACCGGCATCTCGACCAACATGTGCGTCGAGACGACGGCGCGCGAGGCGGCCGACCGCGGCTACGCCGTGACGCTGGTCGAGGACGCCTGCGCCACCACCCACGCCGACCTGCACGAGGGCACGGTGCGGAACTTCGCCCGCCTGTTCGGACGGGTGCGCTCGACCGACGAGGTGCTGGCCGAACTGGGCTGATGCGGGCCGGACGGCAGGATCCGGCGCGTCACCCGTAGGGTGGGCGCCTCGCCCACCCGCCCGCATCGCAACAGAGCGGCAGTGGCCGGAAAAGTGGCGGCGGGCAAACGGCCTAGGGACACTCCCCGCAGCCCAGCACATCCCATTAGCGACAAGTTATCGAAAGATCGTCGCCGAACTGATTTTGCATCGGATTTACGAACTGGTTGCCGAACTCTTCCGAAAGCTGACGGGCGGACCGCCGGACGCAGCGATCAGGTCACGGGACGGGTGAAACAGGGTGCAGATGCCGGGCGACGGCCTCCAGCGTCGTGCGCCAGACGCCATCGAAGCGGCCGAGGCAGGCCAGCGCCTCGTCGAGATAGCGGATGCGGTGGGGCATGCCGAACAGCCAGGGATGGATGCCCAGCACGAGGCTGCGGCCCGAGGCGGCGCCCTCGTCGTGCAGCACCCGCATCGCCTCGCCGACAAGCCGCGGATAGCGCGGCGTCAGCACCCGCCGGTGCCAGAGCAGCTGCACGTCGTCCAGCTCGGACTGGCAGGGGATCGACAGGATCGGCGGCTCGGTCGTCATGGCATAGGGCTGGTCGTCGTTCGGCCAGTCGGCCAGGTATCTGAACCCCGCCTCGGCCAGCAGCTGCGGCGTCCGGGCGCTCTCGCCAAAGTCCTGCGCGACCCAGCCGGCCGGCCGCCGCCCGGTCGTCCGCTCGAGCGCTTCGGCGCAGTCCGCGATCAGCGCCCGCTCGGCGTCCTCGTCCATGGCGCTCGAGACCATCCGCGTCGCGTGGCGCCCATGCGCGGCGAATTCCCATTTGCGATCAAGGCATTGATCGACGATCTGCGGGTACCGCTCCAGCGCCCCGGTGTTGGCCGCGACCGTCGCCGTCAGCCCGTGCCGGTCGAGCACCTCGAAGATCCGGAAGATGCCGCAGCGCGCCCCGTACTCGCGCCAGGTGTAGCTGCGATAGTCCGGCCGGAAGTCGCCATAGGGGTCGCGAAAGCGCGGATCGCGCTGCGACCCCTCTGGCGGGTCGAGCTCCCAGTGCTCGAGGTAGACGACCGGCACGACCGCGACGCGCGCGCCCCCGGGCCAGCGCAGCGGCGGCCGGGAGGGCAGCGCCGAGAAGGGATAGAGATCATGGTCCATCCCCGGCGCGCGATAGGCGGTCATGCCCCGGCCTCCGGCACGGGCTGCTGCGCCAGGTACCACTCGGCGATCTCGCGCCCGGTCGCCAGCCACACCCCCTCGTGCCCGGCGATATGCGCCAGCGCCCGCTCGAGCGCCCGGATGCGGTGCGGCTGGCCCATGATGTACGGGTGCAGCGCCACGCAGACGACCCGCCCCTGCTCCGCCCCCTCGCGCCAGAGCGTGTCAAAATGATCGACGACCATCCGCGCGAAATCCTCCGCCTCGACGGCATGCCGGAACACCATCGCATCGTTGATGTCCATCGAATACGGGATGGTGACCAGCCGCCCCGTCCGCGTCCGCATCGGCGTCGGCTGATCGTCATGATACCAGTCGCAGTAGTAGGTTATGCCCGCCTCGGCCACCAGATCTGGTGTGTTCCAGGTGAAGGTCGCGGCCGGTGAGAACCAGCCGGCCAGCTGCTGCCCGGTGAAGCGGCGATAGGTCTCGACGCAGTCGGCGATGACGGCCCGCTCCTCGTCCTCGGGCATGTCCCAGTGGTACTGCGTGTTGTAGACGCCGTGGCACATCACGTCCCAGCCACGCGCCAGCGAGGCCTCGAGGATCTCCGGATAGTGCTCCCAGTTCGCCATGTTCAGCGACAGCGTGCAGGGGATGCCGAGGGCATCCGTCACCTCGGCCATGCGCCAGAGACCGACGCGGTTGCCGTAGTCGCGGAGCCCGTAGCCCAGCACGTCCGGGTGCGGCATGCGCGGCCAGGGGTCGCGCGAGCGGACGGGGTCGGGCAGGTACTCGTAGTGCTCGACGTTCGGCACGACCCAGACGGCAACGCGGGCGTCGTTCGGCCAGGTCAGGCGCGGGCGTTCGGTGATCGGGCTGTAGGGGACGCGATCCGTTATCATCGGCGTGATCCAATTCGAACTGTGGAGAGAAGACGTTGCCAGAAATCGACCTGAGGCTTGCGGGCGGCACGGTGCTGCTGCCCGGCACCGGCATGACCGAGGCCGACATCCTGGTCGCCGGCGGCCGGATCGCCGCCGTGACCGCCCCCGGCGCCGGCGCGGCGGCGGCCGAGACCGTGCGGCTGGACGGGCTGACGGTGCTGCCGGGCGCGGTCGACGCGCACATCCACCTCGGCCACGGATCGGACATCTCGCGCCCGCGCGTGCCATCGGACGCGGCCAGCGAGACCGGGGCGGCGGCGCTCGGCGGCGTCACCTGCGTCATCCCCTACGTCATGAGCGCCGAGCCCTACGCCGCCGTCTTCGACGAGCTCGTGCAGGTGGCCGAGGCCGGGGCGCGGATCGACTTCGGCCTGCACTTCGTCATCGCCACCGACGCGCAGCTGGCCGAACTGCCGGGCTACGTCGCGCGCGGCGTGCCGACGGCCAAGCTCTTCATGAACATCCGCGGCGACGAGGGAAAGCGGCTGGGCCTGCCGGGCGCCGATGACGGGTTCCTGTTCCGGCTGCTGGAGGTACTGGCCGAGCATGGCGGCATGCTGTGCCCGCACCCGGAGAACATCGAGGTCGCCTGGGTGCTGCGCGACCGCATGATGGCGGCCGACCCGGAGGGCCGGGGCGGGCTGGCCACGTGGAACGCGACGCGGCCGGGCTTTGTCGAGGCCGACGCGCTGGCCCGGGCCTGCCATTTCGGCCGGATCACCGGCACGCCGGTGCACGGCGTCCACACCTCGTCGGCCGAGGCGCTGGCCGCGGCGGTGCGCCAGCGCGAGGCGGGCGCGCGGGTCTCGATCGAGACCTGCATCCACTACCTGACGCACGACACCGACAGCGACATCGGCACGATCGGCAAGGTCAACCCGCCGCTGCGCGCGCCGCAGGACCGCGAGGCGCTGTGGCGCGGCATCGCCGCCGGGCAGATCGACACGATCGGCACCGACCACATCCACCGGCCGATCTCCTCGAAGGACGGCAACATCTGGCAGGCGCAGCCCGGCTTTCCCGGCCTCGACGCCTTCCTGCCGGCGCTGCTGACCGAGGGGCGGAAACGCGGCATCGGGCCGGAGGTGCTGGTGCCGCTGGCCAGCCGCAACCCCGCCCGCGTCATGGGGCTGGCGTCGCGCAAGGGGGCGATCGTCCCGGGAGCGGATGCCGACCTGGCGATCCTCGACATGAACGCCCGCTGGGTCGTCGACAAGGCGCGCGCTGGCGACCGATGCCGGCTTCTCGATCTACGAGGGCCACGAGATGGCCTGCCGGGTGGTGCACACGCTGTCGCGCGGCCGCTTCGCGCTGCGCGACGGCGCGCTGCAGGAGGACGCCGTCGGCAAGGGGCGGTTCGTGCCGCGACGGCTGGAGGGCGGCGGCTGAGCGCCCCTCCGTCCCGGGTCGCCGGTGCGTGGCCACCCTGTAGGGCGAGGTTCCACCCCGCCGCGGCGGGGTGAAAACCCGCCCTACGGAACGGCGCTTTTCCGTGCGAGCGGTCCGGCCAGCGGGAAGGCCCGCGCAGGGCCGGCACGGCGGCGACGCATCGGCACGATCGCCAGTGCGCCAGCCGGCTCATCCCTCGCGCACGCAGCGCGCGGCGTAGAGGCGGCCGGCGAGGCTGTCGGCGCCGCGCAGGACCTCGGCGTCCTCGACCGGCTCGCGGCCGATGCCGATCTCGTCCCCGATGCGGAAGCGCGCCGCCAGCCAGTCGCGGACCGTCGCCGCCGGCAAAGGCGTGAACGGCCCCTGGTTCGGCACCTGCGCGCGGCTCTCCACCTCCCGCCAGAGCCGGCCATAGGCGGAGTCCATGTTGCGGCGCGCTGAGCACCAGCGCGCCGCCGGGCCGCAGCACCCGCCGCGCCTCGTCCAGCAGGCGCTCGGGCTCCGGGCAATGCTCCAGCACCTGTGGCATGACGACCGCATCGAGGCTGCCATCGGCGTGCGGCAGCGCGCCACCCGGCATAAGCGCCATGCGCACCCGGTCGGTCGGCAGCCCGGACTGCCGCAGGCGCTCGGCGATGAAGGTCAGGTTGTGGTCGGAGAGCTCGGCCAGGTGCAGCTCGGTTGCGGGGTCGAGCATACGGCAGAGCTCGACCGTGTAGGTGCCGCCCCAGGGCATGATCTCCAGCACCGCGCGCCGGCGGGCAGGTCGGGAAGCAGGCCCAGCTCGACCGCCGTCGCATCGCCCTGCCGGCGCGAGACGTAGACCCCGGCCAGCGGCGATTTCGCCCAGACGGAATAGCCGCGGAAATCGCCGATCTGCTCCCAGGTCCAGCGCCGCGGATCCCACTCGGCGAAGGGGTTGTCGTCGTTGCGGATCCGGAAGAACGGGTACGAGTTCCGCCGGCTTCACCGGGTAGACCGTGCGGGCCGGGCGGTCGAACGCCTCCCAGGAATGGACCTCGTCGAAGGGCCGGCGCGGCGCCTTCATCGGCGGCGCCGAGGGTTTCGCCCGGCCGATCGCCAGCGCGCCCTGCAGCTCGAAGATCGGCGGCAGCGCCAGCATCTCGCGCAAGCGCCGCGTGGTCGCCGATGCCGGCGTTCCAGATGCACTGGAAGCCGCGCAGGTGGGCGCTCAGCATCATGTGGTAGCAGGCGCCGGCGACCGACTGGACGATCGAGAAGTTGCCGTGCGTCCAACCCTTCTGGAAGCACAGGTAGACCAGCGCCGAGCACTCGGCGAAGTGGTGGTTGCCGCCGGAGATATCGCGCGCTCGGCGCAGCCGGTCGCGGTCGGTGACGATGATGAAATGCCAGTTCTGCTGGTTGCACGAGGACGGCGCCTCGGTGCCGTCGCGCACGATCGCCTCGAGCACGTCGCGGTCGATGGCCGACCCGTCGAAGTCGCGGCACGAATGGCGCCGGGCCAGCCGGTCCAGGATGTCCCGCCAGTCCGGGGCCGCGCCAGCCTCGGCCCCGTGGTCGGCCCCATCGGCGTGGGAGGTCGGGTGATCGCGATCCGTGCTGTCCATGTCACTCCCGCGCGGCGAGGCGCGGCCTGCGCCGACGGTCCCGCGATCGCTGAAAACCCTGCTTTCACGGGCTTCCCAAACGGGTCGGGGGCTGTCAAGGTCGGCTCGCTCCGGAGGAGCGCCGCCGCGCTGGGGCCGACCGCCGGCCCGGGGCCAGGTATGCGTCTTTCCGGGCCGGATAAGGGAGAGACACATGACCAAGCCGATCTTTGGGCTTCTCGCGGCGGCCGTACTCGGCGCCGCCGCAACGGGGGCGGCGGCCGAGCCCGAGTTCAAGCTGCGCTGGGGCCACTACCTGCCCGACACGAAATACGTCCAGGTCGAGAAGGACTTCGCCGACGCGATCAAGGAGCGCACGGACGGCCGCGTCGAGATCGACACGACCTATTCCGGCGGCCTCGGCAAGGGCAACGAGATCATGACGCTTGCCGGTCGCGGCGCCATCGACATGGCCTCGGTCGTGCCGGGCTACTACCCGGACCAGCTGCTGTTCTGGAAGGTCTACCAGATCCCGTTCATCTTCGACTCGCCGCGCCAGGCGATGGAGACCTCGGCCGCGGCCTACAAGGACCTGCCCGAGTTCAAGGACGAGCTGGACAAGCAGAACGTCCACTTCCTGTTCCACCAGCCGCTCGGCTCCTACTACCTGACCGGGCCGGACGAGAACTGCGACACCGTCGACGCCCTGAAGGGCAAGAAGATCCGCACCTTCGGCGCCGACATCCCGAAGGCGGTCGAGGCGATCGGCGCGGTGCCGGTCAGCGTCGGCGTCGGCGACATCTACGAGGCGCTGCAGCGCGGCACGCTGGACTACTCGTTCCTGAACCGCGGCAACGTGCTGTCGAACAAGCTCTACGAGGTCGGCAAGTACAGCTGCGGCCCCGTGATGGCGATCGCCGGCCACCTGATCGTCATCGGCAACGACACCTGGAACAGCCTGCCGCCCGACATCCAGAAGATCTTCGAGGAAGAGGCCGAGAAGGCCGGCAAGAAGTACATCGACTCGATCGAGACCGCTCGAGGACGAGTCCGGCAAGGAGATCGAGGCCCAGGGCGGCGTCATCAAGGACTTCCCGAAGGCGGAGCTGGACAAGTGGCAGCAGCAGACGCCCGACCTGCTGCAGGCATGGGTCGACTCGATGAAGGAGCGCGGCCAGGGCGACCAGGCCGAGGAGGTCGCAGGCTACATCCGCGAGAAGACGGGCAAGTGAGCCGGCGTTGACCGCAAGCTCGACCGGCCCTGTGGCCGGTCGCATCCCGCCCGGCGCCGCGGCGCCGGGCGATCGCATCGCACCGGACCGGCGGGGGGCTGACCGGACGTGAGACTGATCGTCCGCATCGTCGAGCGGCTGGCGCTGATCGTCCTGCTGGTCGGCGGCGTCGGCATGCTGGCCTCGATGTTCCTGGGCGTCGCCGACGTCGTCGGCACGCAGATCCTCCACGTCGCCGTGCCCGGCCCGAAGGAGCTGACCGAGAGCACGATGGTCGTCATCGTCTTCGGCGCGCTGACCTACGCGCAGGTCCGGCGGGCGCATATCCGGGTCGAGCTGGTCTACCTCCGCATGGGGCCGCGGGTGCAGGCGGCGCTGGACGTGTTCGCGGCTCTCTGCGGCATGCTGTTCTTCGGGCTGCTGCTGTGGCAGGCGATCGCCGAGGCGCGCTTCAGCATGAAGATCGGCGAAGCGACGGTCGGGCTGATCCGCTTTCCGCTCTGGCCGGCGCGGATCGTGCTGGCGGCGGGGACGGGGCTGCTGGTGATCCGGCTGGCGCTGGACGTGATCCAGGACATCCCCCGCATCCGCACCGGCGCGCCGCCCGAGATCTCGGACCCCTCGATGCCCGACTCTCCGGTCTCGCGAGACCGGCCGGGCCGGCGGCGACGTGGCCTAGGGACCGGGCGAGGGGGCGGGGCGGATGCTGGACGCAGGCACGGCCGGGATCGTCGTGACGGTGCTGCTGTTCGTCCTGCTGACCGCGGGCGTGCATATCGGCGTGTCGCTCGGTCTCGGCGGCATCGCTCGGCATCTACCTGACGATCGGGCCGCGCGCCGCCTGGGCGCAGCTGGCGACGATCCCGTTCTCGACGACGAACAATTTCGACCTGGCGACGATCCCGCTGTTCATCCTGATGGGCGCGCTCGCGACGCAGGCGGGGCTGACGACCGACCTCTACCGGGCGGCGCATGCATGGCTGGGGCGGCTGCCGGGCGGGCTGGCGATGGCGACGACGCTGGCCTCGGCGGCCTTCGGGGCGGCCAGCGGCTCGACGCTGGTCAACGCCGCCGTCTTCACCAAGATGGCGATGCCCGAGATGACCAAGTTCGGCTACGACAAGCGGCTGAGCGCCGGCTGCATCGCCGCCTCGGGCACGCTGGCATCGCTGATCCCGCCCTCGATCCTGATGGTGATCTACGGGCTGATCACCGAGCAGTCGATCGGCAAGCTGCTGATCGCGGGCCTGGTGCCGGGGCTGATCTCGGCCGGCATGTACCTGCTCGGCATCCGCCTCTGGGTCGCCCGCTCGCCGCACATCGCGCCGGTCGTCGACCTGAAGCTGACGCTGGCCGACCGGTTCCGCGCGATGAGCGGCATCTGGGGCATCGGGCTCCTGTTCACGCTGGTCATCGGCGGCATCTACACGGGCTTCTTCGTGCCGACCTATGCCGGCGCCGTCGGCGCCTTCGGCGCCTTCGTGATCGTCGCGGCAAAGCGGCAACTGGGCCTGCGCACCCTGCTCGAGACCTTCAAGGACGCGGGCGTCACGACCTCGTCGATCTTCATCATCGTCATCGGCGGCATGCTGCTGGCGCGGTTCCTGACCTATGCCGGGCTCGTCAGCGAGATCTCGGACTGGCTGCTGTCGCTGGGCCTGCCGGCGATCATGTACCTGCTGGCCTTCGCCGTGCTCTACCTGATCCTCGGCATGTTCATCGAGCCGATCGCCATCATGGTGATGACGCTGCCGGTGATGTTCCCGATCATGGTCGGCGTCGGCTGGGACCCGATCTGGCTGGGCGTCATCTCGATCAAGCTGGCCGAGATGTCGCTGATGACGCCGCCGGTCGGGCTGAACGTCTACGTCGTGCGCTCGTCCTCGCCGGTGCCGCTGACGCTGGAGCAGGTGTTCGCGGGGGTGATGCCGTTCCTGGCGATGGACGTGATCACGCTGGGGCTGCTGATCGCCTTCCCGTCGATCGTGACGTTCCTGCCGAACCTGATGGCGTGACCCAGGGCGCCCACTGGCCGGCCCCCGTCACGCCGGATGACGGGATCGCCTTTCCTCTTCGCGAAGCCCCCTCTCGAAGCGCCGGCAGGCGTCGCAGCCAGCGAAAGGTTCGGTTGACCAAGGCAAAATTCGTAAGCGCTATGGCGTCACCCTATGCGGCGAGGCTTGACGGCTGCTTGAAGCTCCAGGGCATGAGTTCCTCGATGCGGGATTTCGGGTGGCCGTCGAGGATGGCGCGGAGGGTGTCGGCGATGTAGTCGACCGGGTTCACGCCGGACATCTTGCAGGTGGCAACCAGCGAGGCCAGCATCGCCCAGTTCTCGGCGCCGATTTCATTACCGGCAAATAGTGCATTCTTCCTCGTAAGCGCGATCGGGCGGATCTGGTTCTCGACCGGGTTGGTGTCCAGCTCGAGGGTGCCGTTTTCGAGAAAGCGGATCAGACCGGGCCATTGTGCGAGGGTATAGCGGATGTCCTCGGCCAGCTGGGATTTCTGCGGAATGCGGGAGAGCTGGGCCTCCAGCCAGGGCTTGAGCGCGGCGATGATCGGGGCAGCGTGCTCACGCCGGGCGGCCAATCGGATGGCCGCCTCCTTGCCGCGCACGGTCTTCTCGACGTGATAGAGCAGCGCGATCTGGCGCAGCATTTCCTCGGCGATTGGCGAGCCGTCGTTTTCGAAGCGCTTGACGAAGCGACGGCGGACATGGGTCCAGCAGTAGACCAGCTGCCACGGGCCATTGTCGCGCGCGATCTCGGTGAGCGCGTTGTAGCGATTGATAGGCATCGCACTGCAGGAATCGGCCGCGGTATCCGCCGAGGAACCTCAGCGGATGCACCTGGCCGCGGCCAGGCGCGTAGTGGAACAGCACGATGGGCGGTCCGGCACCACCATGGCCGCGATCGTCGGACACGACAGCCCAGAAGAAGCCGTTCTTGGTGGCCTTGCGGCCCGGGTCGAGCACCGGCGCGCGGGTCTCGTCGACGAAGATGCGATCCGCCCCGCGCAGATGGGCCCGCATGTGATCGATGACCGGCATCAGGTGGAAGCAGGCGCGACCGACCCAGTTACCGAGCGTGCCGCGATCCAGATCGATCCCCTGCCGCTTGAAGATCTGGGCCTGGCGAAAACGGAAGGTGGTCGCCGAACTTCGACACGATGATCGAGGCGATGAACAGCTCCGTGGGCAGCCCGCCGGGCACGACATGCTCGGGGGCGTGCGCTTGCGCCACGGCTTGCGAACAGCGACGACAGGCGTATCTGGGCCGCCGCGTGACCAGCACCCGGAACTGGGCCGGGATCACGTCGAGCCGTTCGGACACGTCCTCGCCGATCTTCGCCATCTCGCCGCAGCCGCAGGGGCAGAGAATGTTGGCGGGCTCGATGACCCGCTCGACCCAAGGAAGATGTGGCGGAGATGCCCACGGTTGCGCCTGGGCTTGCGGGGTGTATCCGCACCCGCGCCCCGCAGCGCCGCCTCGGCCTTTTCCTGCGCGGCCTCGAGCACGCCTTGGGCCAGCTCGGCATCCTCCAGCGGCAGGTTGAACTGGTCGGGCGACAGCTTCTCGGAGCTCTTGCCGAACTTCTCGCGCTGCGCCATGCGCAGGATGCCTTCGAGCCGACGATTGGTCTCCTGTACCTCGGCCAGCGCCGCCTCGACCTCGGCCAGGCGCGCCTTCAGATGTGCATTCTCGCGGGTGAGAGCATCGGCGTCCATGAGAGGAAGTGAATCACGGCCCCCCCATTGTGGCCAGCAAAAACAGGAGCTTCCCGCGCCTTTCCACGTTCACCCCGCCACCAGAGGACGGCGCGCCCGCTCAGGCCGGACCAGTCGCCAGTCCAGCCCTTCGAACAACGCTGCCAGCTGTGCGGACGACAGCCGCATCACCCCGTTCTGCACCTGAGGCCAGACGAACTTGCCGTCCTCAAGCCGCTTGTGCACCAGCACCATGCCGGTCTGATCCCAGACCAGCAGCTTGATCCGGTCCGCCCGCTTCGCCCGGAACACGAAGACCGCCCCACAGAACGGATCCAGCCCGAACATCTCCTGCACCGCCAGCGCCAGGCCATCGATGCCCTTGCGGAAGTCGACGGGCTGGGTCGCCACGAAGACCTTCACCGCCCCACCCGGCCGAGCATCTGACGTCGCACCCGGACCGCGCGGATCGCCCGTGTCAGCTGGCCCTCATCGACGCCGGCCCCGCGCGGATACGACGTCGCCCACGACGATCTCGTCGGAGCCGGCATGGGCCGACGGCGCCTCCGCCGCGGCGCCCTCGACCAGAGTTCCGCGAACATCGGCAACGCCGCCACGCTCTCGGGCACACCAGTTCCCCCGTCCGAAGCTTCTTGCGCCAGTCGTAAACCTGCCAGCGCGTCGTGCCATACTTGCGCGCAACATCCGCCACACAGGCCCCGGCATCAGGCTCTCCGCCGCGATCCGCCCCCGCTCCGCCTTCGTCCGCCGCCGCCACCCGCTCGGCCCCTCGATCACCTCCAGCCGGGAAACCCCAACACCCACCGAGCCGCCCAAATGGACGCCCACTTTGCCGTCTCTCTCCAAGTCCAACACCTCCGCCGCTCATGCGCGCGAAGAATCGCCGGATCAGCTCATCAATGGCAGGAGGTGGTCGGTGTCGCG